>JADJDV010000009.1 GCA_016702555.1 Burkholderiales bacterium | reverse complement strand
CTGCCTATTTAAAATTTGGATGGCCCCTACCCCCTCACCACACCACGCGGCCCGCCGCATCGAACTTCGCCCGCTCCTTGTAGCCCATATCGACTGCGCTTTTCTTAACATGGCACGGCGGACACAGCACCTGCATGTTGTCGTCGTCGTTCGTGCTGCCCTCTTTGTGCAGCGCCGTGATGTGATCCAGCTCGAACCCACCAGGGAACGCCACCAGCTTGCCGCAGCGTGCGCAGTGCGGGTTGGCCGACCATATGCGAAGGCGTGCGGCCTGCAGCTTCCTGCCTCTCAGCCTTCCGTCTGAGTTGTCGTAGGCCATGCTCACCTCAATAGTCGCAAGCGCCCGCCCGCGTGCCCAGGAGTTAGGTTCGCGCTGTTCTACGTCGCTTGCTGCCGCCGTTGCTTTGCCCGTGACGGCAGGCTGAAACGTGGCCCAGGTGCGCATGTGTGCTTGGACTGGCGTCCAGTGCTGCAACTGCTGGCGTAGTGCTGGACTGATGGATTGCCGGGTGCGCGCCGCTTAGGAGGAGGAGACAGCGGAGGGGTTCGACGGCACCCGGCAGAAACGAGGCTGGGCTACTCTCCCAGCGGACCTATCGGCTCTTTTCGATGCAGCGCGGGAAGTTTCGGCTGCCTGCTACTGCACCAAAAACAAAAGCCCAGGCACGTTTCCATGCTGGGGCTTAGATAGATTTGGCGGCCTGACGCTACTCAGGCGCTGCTAGTCACGCGGAGGCCAGGTATCCCCAACCAATCGTCCCGCGCCGGGGGCAGTGCGTCCCCGGAGGCAGACTCGTGCTGCACTTGCACGGCGGCTTCACACGCCAAACGGCTGCACCCTGTTCTATGTCGCCACTTCGCGCTGTGGCCGGATGCATGCGTTTGCCGAATTTTGGGCGAGCTTACCCATCGCAGTCTGCCGCCCTCGCTACGTGCATGTCAGGGCTGGCCGCTCGTCCGAGATTCGCCGCGCGACAAACAGCTTTTTGTTTGTGCCATCGGCGGGGGCAAGTCTAACACACCAGCCTGTTTTTGCAAGAAAGCGTCAATGTGCGGTTGCAGTTCTATTCTCAGCATGGCTTTAACGAGCGCGGTTGCTGCCCGCTCCATGCCAGCGCGTATCTGCTCCAAGCTCTTTGCAAACTCGCCTGTGTATTGCCACCCAAAGAAAGTGCGGTCGGTCTTGTTCCTGAATACCTGGACGCGCATGTGCCGCTGGGCTCGCTTTCTGATTGCTCGCACGCTCGGCATGTATCACCCAATCGAATTACGCAGGCGCAACCGCATCGAGCTGCGCGCTACCGCAACGCAGTCATCCATCATGTTCAGCGCCGCCTTCCCCGTCTCGCCTGCCGGTGGGTTGCGCTTGCCGCTCCCACCGCACTTGCGGCACTGACGGCCCAGTACCGGGGAGCCGTGTATCACCTCGTGCCCACGCCCCAGGCACGGCTGGCAGTTGTCATGTAGCCAGTAGATCAGCACCGCATTGGCCAGCGTGCGCGGCTCCTTGTGGCCCTTGCGCTCGGCCCATGCGGCTACACCGTCAACCGCGCGGCGCAGGGTTTTGAGTTGGCTGAACAGCAAGAATGCCTCGGTTTCATCCATGTGCCGCTTCTTTGCCGCGCCGTCCCATTCACTGTGCAGTCGCATCAGCACGCCGCCCAGCAGGCCCGGTGTCCAGCCGCTGGCGATCAGCACATCGGCATCGCTGCGGTGGTCTGCCGCGACCGTCAGGTCATCGGAGTTGCCTGCGCTGATGTATGCCTCGTCAACGGTGCGAATGTCGGTCAAGCTATTTCTCCAGTCTCAGGATCAATCCATTGCTGCGTTTCTCGCAAGTCCACGTCATGCGAAGCTGCAAAGGCAAGTGCGTACTCTATCAGGCTGCTTGATCGCGCCTTGCTCATGCGAGCCGTAGATTCGCGGACGTTCACAAACTCACCCTCTAGGCCCGGCACCATTTCGCTACCATGCTTTGTGGCGACGGAATGACCGCTCACAAGCAACACCTTCCACTCGTCGGCATTGCGCACCTTCCCAGCCCATTCAATGCGGGCGCGGGCAATGTCGGAGCAGATAGCGTGGAACTTGGCGTTCTGATCCAAGGATCGGCGCTCTGGTTTGACTTCCAGCACCAGCCGATGCCCAGCGGTCAGCCACGCCTTGATCGTCTGCCATGCGTCCTTGACGGCTTGGTAGCCTTGCTGGGCGTTGAATAAGCGGATGGTCAGGCGCTCAGACATGGGCCGCCTCCCGCTTCAATTCCCGCGCCTTGGCCCGGTATTCGTCCCGGATAGCCCGCACTTCTTCCTTGTCCCACTTCTTGACGGAGTAGTCAGCCTCCAGCGCCTCCACGCGCGGCAGTCCGATGCGCTCAATCAAGCCCAGCCGGTAATCAGCTGCATTGCCAGCCTTGAACTGGTTACAAGAGACGCATTGGGCGTTTATGTTGTCCAGGTTGAAACGGAGGTGTGATGCAGCCCCTACGCTTCGGTAATGCCCGGCATCCCTTCCGGCGTGCAACCCGGATAGATCGGGCGGCGGCTTCCCGCATGAGATACAAGGCAGATCGGCATCACGCGCGCGAACGTAGCTATTGACCGCTGCCTGCGCTTCTTTCAGCAGTTTCGGCAGTGTCTTGAGCCTTTCCTTGCGCGCCTTCGTGTCCTTGCGTTCCCGCGCTTGCGCCACCTTCTCTGCGCGGCGCTCTTCTTTCAGGCGCTTGCTGACAGCAAAAGCCCCAGCACAGTCTTCGCTGCACACCAAGGCGCGCGGAGGACGCGGCTCGAATGGCCGGCGGCAGACTTTGCAGCGCTTCACTCCGCACCCATCCATTCCGCCTTCTTGTGGCAAACAGCAGTCCCGCACACCTTGACGACGTGGTACGTGTACCCGCTGCTCTCGGCAAGGGCTATCGCGTCCTCTATCGCATCGGCTTCGGTGGCGTATTGCCGGTCGTTCACCGGCACCAAGTGGGCTACGATCACAAACGGTTTCATGCTGTCTTCTGTCATTGCTTCCCCTTCACAAGCGCAGGCTCCACCGCCCATTTCGACTGCTTCGCCAACGCGCGCAGCGCCGCCTCGTCGTGCCCGTGCGCCAGCCAGCGATCCAGCACGCGCCGGCACTCGCGCTTGCGGGCGTCGGCCGGCCGACCGGACATGCGCTGAATCCACTGGATGTAGCGCGCGCCGCAGTAGATGCAGCCGGGCGAGAACAGCCGCACGCGCTCCAGCCTGACCTCCGGGTCGCGCGGGTAGTGCTCGCGCAGCACTCGGCATTCGTCGCAAGTCAAGCCGCCCTCGCCAACTGCCCCAGCGGGCCGTCATAGCTCAGCCAGTTCTCCCCGCGCCGGATGCGCCCCACCATCGACGGGTGCACGCCGAACCGACGACCAATCTCACGTTCAGAGCCAGTCGCGCCGCGAATCTGCTCAACCACCTGCACCGTCGTTGCAGACCTCGCGCGCTTGCCGGCGGCAATCTTTGCCCGCACATGCACCGCTCGCGGGCGCCCCCGTGTAGCCGCAGCACTGGCCTGCGGCTCCAAGTGCGCCGGCGCCAGGCAACGCGGGTCACCGCAACTCGCACGCAGGCAATACCCCGGCGGCAGCGGCACTTTGCCGTACAGCCGCCAAAGCTCCGTGCGCACGTTCAACTTCCGGCCGTCAACGCGCGCCGTGATTTGCCCGCCGTCGAGGGCGCCCACCCAGCGCATGCACCCGCCATCAGTCGCCACCGTGTTTCCCAGCAAATGATCGCGCAGCCATTTCCCACCGGCCACCCAGGTTGACAGCACGTAGTGCGGCGCGCCCACCAGACGCACGCGCCGCACCAGCCCCGCCGCCTCCATCTCGTCCAGTAGCGCGCGGATCGGCTGTCGCTTTTGCCAGTTGGCAGAGCCATCGGCCAGGTCGCGCAATCGCTGCGGCTGGCGTCGCAGCGCGCGCATCACATCCTGCTGGGTCGGGTTTACGCGCCGTCGGCTCATGCACCACCCCGCGCGGCCAGCATCACATCCAGCCGGCGCAGCGCTGCGATCTCGTCACCGCCAGCGCACTTCACGGCGTCGGCAATGGCCTCGAACAGCAGCGCCAACCCCCCAGACGCACGAGCCACCGGCTGAATGCGCTCGCGCAACTGGCGCAACTTTTCGCGCGCTTCCTTGCTGCGCTCCGCGTACAGCTCCGCCGACATGGGCAGGGCTTTGAACACTTCGCGCGGCTTCACCGCTTCGCACAAGGCCACGAACTGCGGCAGACTGGGCGGGTATTCCGGGTGCGCGGTTTTGCAGCGGCCAATGGCATCAAGCACCGTTTTCGCGTCGTATCGGCGCAGCTCGTAGGCCCACACCTTCATCGCGTCCGACACGCCGCAATCGACGCCGTTTTCAACGACGCCATTGGCCCATTTCGACAGGAACAGGGCGCCGTAGTAGCCGTGCATGGCACGAAAAACACGCGCGGCCAGGTCGGTTGTCGGCTGCGGTTTGCCAAGCGATTCAGTGCTGACGGACAACGGTTTCAACATCGATGAACTCCGGGTTTGATGGGGCGCCGTAGATGGCGCGCGCGGCGGCGGCGTGCTTTGCAGCGGGCGGTGAGCGGGTATTGCCCTTAGGCGGATACACCGTGCGCCAGCCGTTCGTCACGGCGGATTGCAGAAGCTCGTCGGGCGGGTATCCCTGTCGCTGCAACTTTTCCAGCTCCGCGACCACCCCGCGCGCTGCAGCGTCTGTGAATGGCACGCTGCGCATGGCTTTGCGCATCTGCACGAAGTCCGCCCACTGTTCGTTCGGCACCCACTCGGGCGGTTGATACGCCTGCCTGGCAGGTTTGGCAGGCTTCGACTTCTCGGCAACTGGCTCGTCCGCCGCCGCGTCAGCGGCTTCCGAGCCGTCCGGCGCGGTGTGAAGGGAATCAGTAGATAGGGAATCAGTAATAGGGTTAAGGGAATCAGCCGGATTAGTACTGTGCTGCTCTGGTGCTTGTACTGTGCAAGTACTGTGCTGCTCTGGTGAAGGCAGTTCGCTGTCTGATTCGTTCTTGTGTGGGTTCTGGTGCTTGTCGAATGCCAGAACCTGAATCAACTTGAGGCCATCAACCTCGTAGCGCTCTATGAAGCCGTGGTTGTGCAGCTGATTCAGCAGCGTGTCCACGTCGCAGTTGTCATAGGGCAGGACGGCCGCCTTGATGCGCTTCGGCCGGTCTTCAAGACGGCCAGCTCGGTCAGCGACTGTCCACAGGCCTGCAAACAACAGGCGTGCCAACGGGTCACAGTCGGCCAGCACATCGTTTGTGAAAAAGCCGGGCTTAATGTTTCTCGCGCGTGCCATTACGCAGCTTCCTGAATGGGTGTAAAGCCGAAGCGCAACGCCTTGCCTAATGCCGGAAACAACACGTGAACCGGCACGGGGCAGCTATAGGTGGTATAGCCATCGTTGGCGGCGGGCACCCTGCGATATGTGGCTTTCCAGAGTTCGCCGTTTTCCGCCCATGCCAGTTGCAACTGCGGAACCGGCAACATGTAGGCCCTGCCAGTGGTGGCCACGGCGTAGCAGATGTAATCGGCTCGTTGCTGCTTACACACCCAGCCTGGCGTGTTGCGGCGGTCATTGCTCAAGTACTCAAGCAGGATGTCGCCGTAGTCCTTGTATCGGATCTTTTCGTCGATAAGAACCTGCTTTGAGTTCGACAGGATCACAGATCGATCGATGCCTGCGCGCTGGTGTTCACCGTCATCACGGTGGTCGATACAAGCCACCATATTGGGAAACGCTTGTCGATATATTTCCTGCCAGATGGGCAGGTCGCTCGCGCGATGAGATGCTGCAAGCGATTCCGAAAAATCGTGCACAACACTCATCTAGGCCGCCTTCGATTGGTTGCCCCACACGCCCCAACCTGCGCGCGGCGTGCGGCAAAACATTTCGAGCTTCTGAAGCGTCGGGTACATGGCCTCGATCACTTCGTACACTTCATGCGGCTTGGAGCTGTGCTGACCGCGCGGGTAGCTCAGGACAGATGACGGCCGGTCCGCAGGTGCAGGCGTAGGCGGCTGGCCTTTTACCGCCACTAGTAGCAGCTCGTGCTGCTGGCGGAAGTAGTACCCCATGCCGATCTTTTGCTTGTCCCACACCGCACAGGTTCGGTAGCTGAAACCCCAGGCGTCCAGGACTTCAAACGCCTCGGCCAGTTTCGGGCTGGTGGCCCACATAAACATCACGCAGTCGTCAAACGCCACCCGCGTCATATCCATGGCCTTGATCTCATCCAGGCTCATGGTGGGGTATTGGTTTTCAATGGCTCGCGCTTCGCTTTCCGCGTGCTCGTAGCGCCATGGCGGGTCAAGGTAAATGACTGGGTAGCGTTCGGCGATTTCGCCTACTGGCGCGTTGCCAGTGCTGATAGCGACAATCTTCTCTAAGCGTTCATTGCGGCGCTCTTCGGTGCGTGCCGCCCGGATCTCTTTGGCCGCTTGCAAGATTTCTTTGGTGCCGCGCGCCACAAGCACCACCTGCTCTTCTTTTGGCAATGTCGCAACGTCAGATGCTGCATTGATTGAAACCTTGCTCTCGCGTAGAGCCGTTATCAGTTCAGGCGCGGCTGTTTCCTGAATGCGCTCTACCTTGGAAACCGTGTCGTGCGATACGCCAGCGGCGGTGGCGATTTCCTTCTGGGTGTCGATACATTTCACAGAATTCTGTGAAATGTCTGTCCTCGTGCCCTGATTCGCTTTCGCCTTCGCAGCAATCGCCGCCTTCTTTTTTAGTTGAAGCTCGGTGCGCTGAAAATCATTCAGGTTTCGGCGCCCGCGCTGGTTGTCAACCATCCAGACAATGACGTCCTCACGACTCTCAAACAGCATCTCTTCAATGCCGTACTCAATATCGTTGCGCGTACAGATTTCATAACGGTTGTGGCCGTCAATCAGAACGTACTCTTGCGGCGCCGGGTTGTGCTCGCAATGGCGGCAGTGCCACACGTCATCCAGCGGCTCAAGGTCGCACTTGCTTTCGTCGTGTCCATAGCACTTGTGTTCGCCCGGCGCCGGCGCGGGCAGCGCCCACACCACCAGCGGATCGCGACAGCCGTCAGCCAGAAGATTGGCCTCAAGCTGCGCACGCTCTTCGGCGGACAGCGGCGGGATCAATGCCTTGAATTCGGGGTCAACAATAATTTGGTGCATAATTTCCCTGTTTGCTAGCCCGGCCTAGGTGTTACTGCACCGTTGACAGCCGGGTTTTTCTTTGCCGTCGTAAAGGCGCGACAGCGCCGCCTTTCATGCCCTGCTGTAAACCCCGCCGTGCCGCTTGCGCATCAACTGCTCCTGATACCGACAGGCACCACACTTGCCGCTGTTGTTGAACGTGGATATAGGCTTTTCCTCGCCGCACTTGATGCAGACGCGGGTTTCGACTGTCGGGCGCACGGTAGAACGCAAGTCAAAAGCGTTGCCGGTTGACTTCGGAATGGATGTGCCGGGCCATGTGATCATGCTGATTTCTCAAACCGAACAGAATAGAAAACGCCCGCTGTACAAGCCGGGCAAAACCATGCCGCGCCGATTCGCAACGCTGGTGGCATGGCGGAGGAGAATCATTTACGCCGACTCCTTGGAGGCGAGTTCGGGCCAGATCAGGTCACGGGCTGCAACGTATGCGGCGCGAGCTTCATGTTCAGTGTCAAAACGCCCAATGGTTTTGCATTTGTCGCCGACCTTGATATCTGCGCGCCACTTGCATCGAGCCTTTTCAAAGCTGACGCCAACCACCGGGTTGCTTCCTGCGGGGCGATGACGATTTCTGTTGTTCATCGAGACATGGACGGCGCGAAGGTTTTCAGCGCGGTTATCGTCTTTGATGCCGTTGATATGGTCGATCACCAGCCCATCGGGGATTGGGCCGTTGGACAGAATCCAAGCAATGCGGTGTGCATAGTGGAGGCGTTTTTGGAATCCGATCTCGACGTAGCCGCGCATATCACGGCGGCCAGCTATAGAACCAACGCGCGTATTCCTGGCGGCCTTGGTCTTCCAGCGGAAGAGTCCGGTCAGTGGGTCGTAGTCAAGGGCGGAACGAAGCGCTTCTGCGCAGGGCTGGGAAGACATCTAAGCACCATCCTTCTCTGCGATTTCCGGCCAAATTTTTTGCCAGTCGGCGGGACGCAGATCGCGGCGGGTGACAGCGCTATTGGTAGCCTGCTCGATTGCTGCGCAACGCTCGACTGGGATAGGTCGGTTTTCGTTCGCCCAATCAGAAATAAGCGAGGGTGGAACCTCAAGCGCACGGCTTAGGGCTGAGCCAGACCCGCGACCTTCGGCAAGCAAGTAGTCTTTGAGATTCATTCCACCAGTTTAGCGGACTGCGAACGCGCGGTCAAGCGTTTTTCGCACTCCCATGCTTACATCACGGCAGTGCGCAGGCTTGAGGCGGATTTTGTGGGATGGTGGCGACTGTTACATTAATTTCGCGCTTCGCTATTGACTTGGTGTTCGCGGTTCGCTACATTTAACCCATGCCACCCACACCGGGCGGCCAACAGGAGCCACCTATGCAAGCCCACACCTTCACCCGCCCCGCCCTAGCCGCCCTCAACCCGCTCGCCTACGAGCGCCTGCTCGACAGCGAAGCCGCAGCCGACCAGAACGACCTGCGCTTCAAGCAACTGTGCGACGCCGACACCCTGGCCGACGCGCTCTACGGCGAGTGCATGGGCCAGACGGCCTACGCCGGCCCGCTCAACGGCGCCAAGTACCTGCACGACGAGCGCGCGCTGCGCCTCGACTACGCGGCAGCCGGCGCCATGCCGACGCCCGACCTGCTGGCGCTGGCGCTCGGCCTGGCCTCTGACCCGAAGGCCCGCATCGCGGCCATGGATGAACTGGCGCGCCGGCTGGGCGTGGTGGAGGCGGTATGAGCGCAGCAGCAAAGAAAGCGCCCGCCGTTGAGCCGGTGATCGTGGCTTACAAGGGCTTCGACAAAGACTTCAAGTGCCGGGACTTCCGGTACGAAATCGGTAAGACCTACACGCACAAGGGCAAGGTCATTGCTTGCGAATCTGGCTTCCACGCCTGCGAAAACCCGCTGGATATGTGGACGTACTACGCCCCCACGAACGGCAACAGGTTTTGTCGTGTCGAACTTTCTGGCGAGCTGTCACGCCAGGGAGAAGACAGCAAAGTAGCAGGCGGAAAGATCACCGTCAGCGCTGAAATCGGCCTGCCTCAAATCATTGCTGATGCCGTCAAGTTTGTGATGGCGTTGGTTAAGGCTTCACCCGACTCGACTGCGACCACGGGCAACAGGGCCAACGCTGCGACCACGGGCAACAGGGCCTACGCTGCGACCACGGGCTAAGGGGCCAAGGCTGCGGCCACGGGCGAAGGGGCCAACGCTGCGACCACGGGCAACAGGGCCAACGCTGCGACCACGGGCAACAGGGCCAACGCTGCGACCACGGGCAACTGGGCCAACGCTGCGACCACGGGCAACAGGGCCAACGCTGCGACCACCGGCAACTGGGCCAAGGCTGCGACAGCGGGCAAGTGGGCCAACGCTGCGTCCACGGGCAACTGGGCCAACGCTGCGACCACGGGCAACTGGGCCAACGCTGCGACCACGGGCGAAGGGGCCAACGCTGCGACCACGGGCAACCGGGCCAACGCTGCGACCACGGGCGAAGGGGCCAACGCTGCGACCACGGGCGAAGGGGCCAACGCTGCGACCACGGGCGAAGGGGCCAACGCTGCGACCACGGGCGAAGGGGCCAACGCTGCGACCACGGGCAACAGGGCCAACGCTGCGACCACGGGCAACAGGGCCAACGCCGCGACCACGGGCAACAGGGCCAACGCTGCGACCACGGGCAACTGGGCCAACGCTGCGACCACGGGCAACAGGGCCAACGCTGCGACCACGGGCAACGGGGGCAACGCTGCGACCACGGGCGAAGGGGCCAACGCTGCGACCACGGGCGAAGGGGCCAACGCTGCGACCACGGGCGAAGGGGCCAACGCTGCGACCACGGGCGACAGGGCCAACGCTGCGACCACGGGCGAAGGGGCCAACGCTGCGACCACGGGCAACAGGGCCAACGCTGCGACCACGGGCAACAGGGCCAACGCTGCGACCACGGGCGAAGGGGCCAACGCTGCGACCACGGGCGAAGGGGCCAACGCTGCGACCACGGGCGAAGGGGCCAACGCTGCGACCACGGGCAACAGGGCCAACGCTGCGACCACGGGCAACTGGGCCAACGCTGCGACCACGGGCAACAGGGCCAACGCTGCGACCACGGGCAACAGGGCCAACGCTGCGACCACGGGCAACTGGGCCAACGCTGCGACCACGGGCAACAGGGCCAACGCTGCGACCACGGGCAACTGGGCCAACGCTGCGACCACGGGCAACAGGGCCAACGCTGCGACCACGGGCGAAGGGGCCAACGCTGCAACCACGGGCGAAGGGGCCAACGCTGCGACCACGGGCAACAGGGCCAACGCTGCGACCACGGGCGAAGGGGCCAACGCTGCGACCACGGGCAACAGGGCCAACGCTGCGACCACGGGCAAACACGCTGTAGCTGCCGCGCTTGGCATCGAAGGTAAAGCGAAGGCCAGCGCAGGCGGTGCAATCGTCGTCTGCTATCGAAATGATGACGGCGGCCTGATCCATATCCGCGCCAGCAAGGTCGGCGAGAACGGCATCAAGCCCAACGTTTGGTACTCGCTGGACGCAGCCGGGGAGTTTGTGGAGGCAGAGGCGCCATGACCACCGCCCCCTACTCCGTCAGCCGATTCAAGCGCACCGCAGGCGAGGCGTTCAAGGACGCCGACTACGCGACCGCGTGGTGGCCGCATGAGCCCGAGCCGGTGTCCCTGTGGGATGCCATCTGCTACTGGGCCGCGGTTGTCTTGTGCGTCCTTGCGTTCTTCATGTTCAGTGGTTGCACCGGCCCTAGCGACATGGATGCCGAAGCCGCGACCGCCGACAACATCCAGGACGCGATCGAGGCCGCGCGCCTTGAGGCCGCCAACGCACACATCGCCGCGCATCGCCAGGCGCGCAACGAGTTTTTCTACATCGCAACCATTCAGGAGCCGAAATGAACGCGGTCACCAGCCAAGAAGTCGCCGCGCTCGGAACCACCTTCATCCGCGCCAGCAGCCTGCCGGAAATGTTCGATTGCCCGTCCAGGTGGCACGCCAAGCAAATCCTTGGCCTGCGCACACCCATGAGCGGCAAGGCCGCACTCGGCAAGGCCATCCACGCCAGCACCGGCGCCTTCGATGCTGCACGCGTGCTGGGTTCGCCCATCACCGCCGACGACGCAGCCGGCGCCGCTGTTGATGCGCTGCACCGGCCAGACGAGGATGTGGACTGGGAGGATGACAGCCCACAGAAGGCGGAGAGTATCGCCCTGGCGCTGCACGGCAAATACTGCGCCGAGATTGCGCCCACGCAGGATTACGCGGCCGTCGAAGCCAAGTGCGAGGCGCTGACCATCAGCGACCTTGGAATCACGCTCACCGGCACGATCGACCGCGTGTACCGCGACGACACCGGCGCGCTGGGCATCGCGGACATCAAGACCGGAAAGACCGCCGTGAGCGCGGCCGGCGAAGTCAAGACGCAAGGCCACGGTCTGCAACTGGCCACCTACGAGCTGCTGGCCGAAACCGCAATTCAGCAGCCCATCACGGCGCCCGCGCGCGTGGTCGGCATGCAAACCGGCGTGACGGCCAAGGCCCAGCGCATCGCCCTGGGCGAGATTGACTCTCCGCGCGACGCGCTGATTGGCGACCAAGACCAGCCCGGCGCGCTACAGCACGCCGCCGCAATGCTCAAGAGCGGCATGTTCTACCCGAACCCGCGCTCGATGCTTTGCGGCGAGCGGTTCTGCCCGATCTGGCACACCTGCAACGCCCGCAAATGAGCACCCAAGTTTTCAACCACGGCCAGGAGGGCCACACCATGACCGCAACCGCAACCATCACCGAACTGCAAACCGCGCGCGCGCCCGCCGCGCTGCCATCGTCCACGCCGCTGGCCATCGCGCCGCGCAGCGCCGCCGTTGGCTTCTCCGACTTGCAGGCTTTCGAGAACCTGCAACGCATGGCGAAACCGCTCGCCGCCTCGGCGCTGGTGCCGCAGCAGTTCCGCAACAACATCGGCGACTGCATGATCGCCCTCGACATGGCGCAGCGGCTCAACGCGAACCCGCTGATGGTCTTGCAGAACCTGTACGTGGTGCACGGCTCGCCGGCCTGGTCAAGCAAGTTCCTGATCGCCACCATCAACGCCTGCGGCCGCTACAGCAGCCTGCGCTACGAGTGGAAGGGCACGCCCGGCGCCGACGACTACGGATGCCGCGCCTGGGCCGAGGAAAAGGCCACCGGCCAGCGCCTGGATGGCGTGTGGGTGACGTGGGCCATGGTCAAGGCCGAGGGCTGGTCGAACAAGAACGGCAGCAAGTGGAAAACCATGGCCGATCAAATGTTCGTGTACCGCGCCGCGACCTTCTGGCAGCGCGCCTACGCGCCAGAGCTTTCCATGGGACTGTCCACGCAGGAGGAAATGCAGGACGTGATCGACGTTCGTGACGATGGCTCCTACACGATCAGCAGCGAGGCGATTCACGCCCGCGCCGTCAACATCGACGCCGACACCGGCGAAATCAGCGGTGGTGACGAACAGGATCAATCGGCCGGCGACAAACCGGATCCGATGACCTTCGCCCAGGTGGCCGACCTCTGCCCGACCGTATGTGCCGCGAAAGCGCTGACCGAACACCCATCCTAACAAGCTCGACATCCACGCGTGACTCGATCCCCGCCGTGGCTGACGACAAGCAGCAGGCGGAACTGCACCAGAAAGCGGCGCAGCGTGCCCACCGTGTAGCACACGGACGCAACCCATTGACGGGGGAGGCGATGAGGTGAAAAGTCCCAAAGACGTGTTCGCACTATTTGGCGTAGCTGCCACTCTTCTTTGGCTTCTCGGTGCAGTTGGCATTGGAGAAACCTACTACTGCTACGGCCCTAAAGGCTATTGCTGCTCAAAAGACCCTGACAGCCCAAGGAACAAAACATGACTGACATCAACTCAGTGACGGATGCGCTGCGCAAAGTGGCCATCTTGAGGCGAGCAGAGGGCCGTCTTAATGACGCCGCTCACTTTGACGGAGCCGCCGACACCATCGACACCCTGCGCGCACGGCTTGCCGAGGCAAACCAAGAATGCACGGAGTTGCGTGAAAGCAGGAACGAACTGATCGAGCGCGATCTGAAACTGACCCTTCTGTGGGCCGAAGCACAGGCAGACGCTGACCGCTACCGATGGTTGACTACGAAGGCTACGTATTCTCGTGATGATCTACATTGGAATTGCAACCCACGAGCCGGGAAAGAAATCATCGACGCCGCCATCGACGCAGCGAAGGGAGAGCCATCATGACCACCGACACCAACCTGTCGCAAAAACACGAAATCAGCGACACGTCAGGCGCTCATGTCGCTGCGGGCGACACGATGGCCGACGACGCCAGCGCAATGTCGCGCGACGAATGGCGGCGCCGTTACGCCGCCCGAATCGCGGCTGTGGCTGGCTGGGATCAAGCAAGCGCGGACGCCGCCGCTGAAGCGGTGCCCGACGAGTACATAGGCGACTACGACAGCCCCGAAGAGGCGGCGGACGACGAAATGAGCCACTGGGAGGACGACGGAGATGAGTGACCTGTCGAAAAACCAGCAAAGCATCGACACGTCCGGCGCTCATGTCGATGGGGGCGACGTGGAGGCGCTGCGGGCGAAGTTTGAGCAGCGCATGCTTGATGACGGGTGGAGCGCTGGGGAGCTTGATTGGAAAGGCAACCACTACGCCTATCCAGGCATTCAAGACGCGTGGGAGCTGTACCAAGCCGGCCACGCTGCCGGCGTCAACAAAATGGTGGCTGCGGAGGTGGGGGAGCCGGTGGCGTGGGGCTGGGTTGACACCATGATCGGCGAGGGACATCGCTTGATGATGGTGAAGATCAACCACCACAACGACGGCGTGGCTGTGCCGCTCTACACCGCCTCCCAGCTTGCCGCTGCGGTGGCGAAGGAGAGGGATCGCTGCCTGCGCATCGTTGAGAGCGTGGACAACCACAGCAACCCAATGACCGCCAACGACTGCGCCGACGCCATCCGCGCAGGGGCGAAGGAGTCGAGCGATGAAGCGCAGTGACCTGAACCACCTGCGCCGCCTTGTCGCATGGGTGAGCTGTGAAATCGGGCAGTCCCCCGATGAACTGGTCACCACGATGCGCAATCTGGCAGAACGCGGCATAACGCGTTGTTAGACCTCACCCCAAGGAGCGAGATGCGTGAGTTGGCACTATTTGCAGGAGCAGGAGGAGGCATCCTGGGCGGGAAGCTGCTTGGCTGGCGCACCGTCTGCGCTGTTGAGCTTAATCCCTACTGCCGAAGCGTCCTGCTTGCACGACAGCGCGACGGAATGCTTGAGCCATTCCCGATATGGGATGACGTGTGCAGTTTCGACGGAACCCAATGGCGCGGGCACGTCGATGTTGTTAGCGGGGGATTCCCTTGCCAAGACATTTCCACCGCAGGAAAAGGCGCAGGAATCGACGGCGAGCGATCCGGCTTGTGGGGAGAAATGGCAAGGATCATTTGCGAAGTACGACCGCGATTCGCGTTTGTGGAGAACTCACCAGCACTCACTTCTAGGGGGCTTCACCGAGTTCTCGGAGACCTGGCCGAGATGGGGTTCGATGCGGAATGGGGAGTGTTGGGAGCGGACGACTGCGGCGCCCCCCACCAGCGCAAGCGAATCTGGATTGTGGCAAACGCCAGTGGCGGACGATGCGGTTGACCGGGAGAAAGGGAAGTGGAACAGCAGAGGCGAGCCAAAATTGTCAGCGCAGGTATTGAAGTGGCCGACACCACGAGCGAGCGACGGCGAGAAAGGCGGGCCGAACCAGCGGGGGAGCAAGGGGGATTTGACCTTGCCCTCAGCGGTTCACCACTTCCCGACCCCGACAGCGACGCAGCACAAGGGCTGGTCAGCGAACCACAACCGAGCGGACACGGACGACCGGCTGGACTACACGATCGAGCGGGAAGCGGCGAACACGGCGCAGCCTGGCCGGCTGAACCCGACGTGGGTCGAGTGGCTCATGGGGTGGCCAATCGAGTGGACAGACTTAAAGCCCTTGGCAACGGACAAGTACCAAGAGTGGCAGCGCGAGCATGGCTGCTGTTGAGGTCTAACGATTAAGTTGAGCGGCAACGGTACGTTGTCCGCTCGGACGCAGTGTTAGGCGGCTGGCGACAGACTATAGAGGAACGGAAATGGATTTGAGCAAGATAAAGCTGGGCCACTCCCCGTTGACGGACACCATATTTTTGTACCGGCATGGGAAGGATGTTGGTCTGGCATTGGACAAGCGAGAGGCAGAGGCAGATGTGATGTCGGTATTAGTGGCGCACATGATGCACGATGCCCCTAAAGGTAGTGAGAAGGTAATAACACTGGGCGATAAAAAGTACACGATCAGGGTGACGCCTAACGCAGATTAGGCGACCGCCCGCAGGGCGGATTGAATGAATTGTTGGGCCGCTGGCCCGGAGAACGACATGCAATACCTGGTTGATGAGTTTGAAAAAAGTTTGCCGCCGATGGGTCACCCACTTAGAAAGCTGGGCGTGCGCCTCACGGAGTTGCTTGATGAAGACCAATGGGCCGAATGTGAGCGGCTTTTGCTCGAAGGCTGGGAACATGATGCAGCCGACCGCGCTACTGGCGCACGGTGGCGTGCAAACAGCAGTTTGGAGGAGTGGTTTCCATACACCCACGAGGAACTGGCCCGGCTGTGCGAAACGCTGCACGGCGTTGTAGGCCGCGCGCAGCACGAGGCCGTCAGCTGTCGCCCCACGGCCGCAGCCCGGCGGCCAAGGCGGCGCAGGCCAGGGGCAGCAGCGGCGGCAGCTTGATGGGCCTACCGGTGGTGCGGCTGGTGCCGCGCCGCCAGTCGCCCACGGCGGCGGCGGACACGCCCAGCAGTTCGGCGGCGGCGCGCACGGTCAGGCCCATGTGGGCCTGCCAGGCGATGAATTGGGCGGGGGTCATGATTCCTCGGGCGTGGCAGGCTCTCTGTTCTCATCCCGGTACGCGGCTCTCGCCCACGGAATCAGGCCACTGGTGAATGCGTCAAATTCCGCCTCGCTCATGAGGGTAGAGCGGCGCGCACCGCGCTCCAGCGTGCCGCCCTGCAGGCCACGGCGCCAGCCGTCTGCGCGGCTGCGGGAAATTTCCATGCCGCCCAGACGCAGACATTCGACAACCTCCTCGCGGCTCATCTTGTGTGAGCCAGCGATGCGTCGGAAATGGCTGTTCCAGTCAGTCATTGCGCAAAAAACCCGCTAGCAGCAGCGACCGTGTTGAGCCATGCCGTGCAGTCGGCCAGGTCGGCGGCGGTGTTGGCGTGGGGCTGCGGCCCGAACTCCCAATCGTCATTTGCACCGGCGTAGGCGCGGCGCACCATGGGGTCTGGGTGCTGGCTGACGGGGGCAGGATTGCGGCGCGGGTACAGGTCGCGCCCCGCCTGCCACGCGATGAACCGGCGCGCCTCATCGGTCAGATCAGCCTCGCTGTAGGGCACATCGAGTGCGTAGTGGAGCGCGCTGATCGTGGAGTAAACCGGCGCTTTCATGTGGCCGGTTTCGTCGGCCAGAGCCTGGCCGAATTTCATGGTGAACGTTGGCATGGCGCGCTCCTCAGTGGCCGTTTTCGATCAGATCGCGTGCGCAGTCGATGAGGCGCGATGCCTGGGACTTTGTGAGGACGCTCATATCGAGCCATTCGACCCGCATGATGCGCGCCTCGGGCCGGGCGCCCAGTTTGATGAGCAGCGCTTTTTGAGCCTCGCTGGCGGCAGGGTCAGATGAGGTGATCGCACCCCAGGCGGCGTTCGCCTCATCGAGAGTTTCTAGCAGCACGTCGATACGCATTTTCGTGGTCGAGTCGGTGCTGTCTGGCAGTGTGACGATCAGCGTGTCACGGTCGAATTGGGCAATGCCATTGGTGATCAGATCGGACAACTGGCCGGCGGCGTGCTTGTTGTACCCGTTGATGCTGGCGTATTGGATTTTCATTTTTCACCTCTCGCATGTGCGGTGGTCATTTCGGCTACTGGCCGGTGTCAGTGGCAATCAATCTCGATCACCATGCCTGTATTATGGCGCAGTTACGCGCGTAACGCAAGCAATAAAAATAACCCGACTAAATCACATGGTTATTGCGCGCCTCGATCAGGGCGCGGGCGATGGCGGCGGTGCGGCTGGGTGCCCAGTTGGCTGCCACCAGGGCGTCGAGCGCCTGGGCGGCCTCGGCGGGCAGCAATCCGCCGGGCATGCGGATGGCGCCGGCATCGATGCTGCGCTGCTCGCTGGCGCGCACGCGCTGCGCCAGGGTGAGTGGCTTTGGGTCGGTCATGCGCGGATTGTACGCGCGTAACGGTCACTGCGGCCAAGCCCGCACCAGCGCCCCGTGCCTGCGCTGGCAGTCCTGATACTGCTCGACGGTGGCCACGGCCCAGCGCAGGACGGTGGCGGCGATGCCATCGGCCAGGGGCGCCAGCGGCTCGCAGGGCTGGGCCAGGTCAGCGGGGCGGCGGGCTGATCGCCCGCGATGGCGGCGTTGAGCTCGCGCAGGCCGTCATCGTCAAGGCACACGTTGCGATAGACAGGGCGATCCACAATCGTCTCGATGGTGCGCCAGCGGGTGCGGTATTCGATGCGGGCATGGGCGGCCTCCTGTTGATAGCCGGCGCTGGCGGTGTGGGCGGTGCGCTCGTTGGCGCGGAACTGCGCGTGGGCGGCGCGCTCGCGGGCGAGGTCGGCGCTGGCCTGGCGCCAGGACTGTGTTTGCCAGGCGCCCCAGCCGCCGAGGGCGATGCCGGTCAGCAGGGTGGCGACCAGGCGGATGAGGTTGCCGCCAGTGAGCCAGGCGATAGCGGCGGCTAGGGCAGGCATAGCGCGAGGGTCCACACGGCCAGCGGCATGACGACAAATCCGGTTAGCAGGTAGATCATGTTAGTTCCTCGTGCATTACGTCCGCAATCGCCTCGCCCACGGCCAGGGCGAACGCGGCCAGGATGGTGGTATAGCCGGCGGTGCCAGTGAACCAATTCAAGAAGGTCATCACGCGCTCCAGTACGACGCAAGCGCCAGCCAGCAGGCGGCGCAGTGCATGACAAAAAGGCCGGCGATCATTGGGCTTTCCCAAGGCAGATTGCACGCTCGGCCTGACGGCGGTTCTGCAGGCCCTGCAGGTACTTCCCGCCCGCGTAGGACCACACCGGCGCGCCGGAGGGAGAGCGCGCCAGCGCATCGCAGCCGGCGGCGTACTGGCCATCGTTGATGAGGCGGAAGGCGCGCGATCCGCAGGCGCCGGCCTTGCCGACGTTGATGGCGAAGATGGTCAGCGCCACCAGTCGATACGGCGTCAAGTGGCTCCATTCGGTGCAGCCCAGCACCGCGTAGCCGTACTCCAGCAGCGTCGTCTTGTTGACCTCGCGGCATTCATCAGATGTCAGGCGTGTGCCGACCGGCGCTTTCCAGTCCGTGCGGCCGGCGCAGTAGGTTGGGATGCCGCCCGCCAGGTTGTCGGCGTACACGCGCAGGATGTTCCCCTCCCAGCGCTCCAGCGTAGTCCACGCCAGCGGCCCGGTCAGTGCGGCCAGCAGCGCAGCGGGAATGGCGCCCTTGCGCAGCACGGCGGCAGGCACCTTCGGCGCATTGGTGTTCGGGCGCCAGTTACTCATGCTTGGCCTCGGGACTCAGGTCGCGCTGGTACATGAAGCGGGCGATGAAGCCGGCCGCACCGAACAGGGCGCCGACGATCTGCAGCCACAGCGAAGCGCCTTCAACCGATGAGAACGAGCCGCGCACGGCGAACACGATGCCCAGCACGTCGCACATGACGGACAGCGCGAACAGGCGCACGCTCCATGCCTTCGTCAGCACCGCTTTCCAGTCCGCGCCGAGCTGCATCACTGCACCCCCACAACAAACGAGGTCAGCACGGCGGTGTGGTCCCACGCGCCGTGGCATACATGCCGGGCGTGCAGCACGACGCCCCGCTTCGGATCAGCGATGACCAGCCACGGCCCCCACTTCTGCGGACCCAGCGGGCGCTTGTAGAGCGGCATCTCGCCGGCACCCATGAACGCCACCGGCATCACCTCGTCGTCAACGACCGACACCACCTCCAGCATGCGGCAGTTGCGGCGCTTGTCCATCGCGCCCTCGATCAGCACGCCATCCTGCGTCACAACCTGGGTGACCACGCGAAAATCGGCAACCACCGGGTACGACTGGTCGGCCGCGTACACGCCCCACAGCAGCAGCGGGAACGCCACGAAAGCCGCCGCATCGGCGAGCAGGCGCTTCATTTGAAAAACTCCCGGACGGCCATCTTGATGGCCTCCCAGTTCATCGCCAGCAGCGCGGCAATCAGGCCGAATGCGCCCTTCTCGATCAGTGACCGACGCAGGCTCTTGAGGTCGGCCTCGGCCTCCAGCTTGCGCTCATGCTCCAGGCGATGCTTCACCATGTCACCGCCGGGGAACGCGCCGCGCAGCAGATCGGCCAGCTCATCGAACCGGCGATCAACGTGCTTGATGAGCTTTTCTTCGAGTTGATCCATGCCCCGGTCCACGTATTCAGCGATGTCCCGGTCCACGTATTCAGCGATGTCCCGAGGGTCGGCGGTGACGAGGCGCTCGCGTTGCATTGGTCATGCCCTCGCTCGCTTGAGTGATCGCCCGATAGCCACAGCAGCCACCGTGTCTCGGCCCATGTGATAGGCAATCTCCAGCTTGTAGCCGTAGCTGCGGATCAGCGCCAGGCCGCGCCACTTCTGGATGCTCTTGTAGTGATAGCAGTCGCCGTGTTTGAGCAGGAAATGCCCGTAGGGACCACCACGGTGGATCGCCATGCTGCCGCTGATCAGCACTGGCGTGGCAGTGACCGGCTCGCCCAGCTCCAGCGACATGAGCGACGCGCGGTTGCGCCAGCCCAGCCAGATGTACCTGGCCCAGAAGCTGCGCGGGTGGTGGCCCTTGGCGTAGTAGCAGTCGCCGCCGTATGCCGGGTCGGAGTGACTGACCAGCAGGGCACCCTCGGGCGCGGGCGTGATGCGCGCGTCGTGCCAGGCGCCGCCCTCGTCCTGCCAGCCATGACCGTCGCCGTTCATCGAAACGTCGTTGTCCCAGTTGCGGAACGCCTTGGGCAAGTGGTCGGCGCTGCGCGGCACGAACGGCAGCACCAGCAGCATCACGAGCGGTGCGCTCAGGTCGTACAACCACGTCTTGCGGTCGGCGTCTTGGGCGGCGTCGATGCAGTCGAGCAAGTCGGCCTTGATGTGGGCCGGCACATCGGTGAGCGCCTCAATCTCGTCAAGCACGCGGGCGGGCGAGGCCATCCAGTGGCGCAGGGCCACCAGGGCAGCCAGGAACGCCAGGAGCGCGGCGGGAATGGTCAGCCAGATCATGGGCGTCCCCAGGCTGCAAGCAGCAATTTTTCGGGCGTCATCCAGCGCTGGTGCTCTACCCCCATCGCCAGCGCGCACCACTCGAAGCAGTACAAACGGTCAGCGTCGCCGCGCACCGGCAAGCCGAAACCCAGCACGCCCAGGTAGTCGTAGCGGGCGCCGGCCAGCGCGTCGAACAATTCCAGCGCCGCCGCATCGTCACCGCCCACGTCGAACAGGTCCCAGCGCTCGGGCGTGTAGTCCGACTCATGCAGCCCATGCGCGGCGTTGACCTGATACAGCCGATCACCGATCACGATGCCGGCGTGGCAGTACACGCTGCACAGCCGCCAGCGCGTGAGCGCGGCAAACCTGCGCTGCGCCCAGGTGGCGTTTTCGGCGGCGGTGCGGCGCAGAGCGAGTTTCACAACTGCGCCGCCTGGATGAACAGGTTGTCCAGCGCCTCGGCGCCCAAGCCCAGCGCGGCGGCCAGCGAAATCAGCAGCGGGCGCTCGCGCTCGAACTGCTGGCTGTCGTCCCACTCAATCTGCGCCATGCCGCGCTGCACGGGGTCGGTGATCGCGTTGATGGCGGGCTGCACGTTGTCCAGCAAGCCGGCCAGCAGCAGCGCCTGGCGGGCTTGGCGGCGGGTGACGGACTGCGGCACGCGGGCCTTTTGCGCGGCCTCGATTTCCGCTGGCGTCAACGCGATCACGTCCCAGCCGCGCAGCCAGGGCTGGCCTGTGCGCTGGCTGATGGTGTCGGACGCCTCGATGCGATGCGTGGCGGCGTCGTATTCGGGCTCGGGCATGTGCTCGTAGAGCCGGTAATCGCCGACTACCAGTTCGCCGACAGCGAAGCTGGAATTTGTTTCTCGCGCGACCTCGGTGTGCGAATGATTGAAAGTATGGGTTTGGGTGTTGTAGTACATGGTTTAGCCCTCACTGGTGTAGATGTAGCCGCCATTCGCGGCGGCCACGATGCTCGACAGGTCACCGCTTCCGGCGATGCCATACCAATTCCGCGCCCCAGCGCCGGTGCGTGCGGTCCAGGTAGCGCCGCCATCCGTGCTTGTGTAGATGTTGGTGGAGCTACCGGCGGCTGCGATGTACTGTCCGTCAGCGGAGCAGGCTATCCCTTGCCAATCCCTCGACCCAGCGCCGGTGCGTGCGGTCCAGGTAGCGCCGCCATCCGTGCTGGTGCAGATGTAGTCGGCAGAGTCGGCGGCGGCGGCTATGTGCTGACCGTCTGCGGAGCAGGATATCCCTCGCCAATCCCTCGACCCAGCGCCGGTGCGCTCGGTCCAGGTAGCGCCGCCATTTGTGCTGGTGTAGATGTAGCCTCCGCTGACGGCGGCTGCGATGTACTGTCCGTCAGCGGAGCAGGTTATCGCTCGCCAATCCCTGTCCCCAGCGCTGGTGCGCGTTGTCCACGTAGCGCCACCATCAGCGCTTGTGTAGATGTAGCCGTCATAGCCGGCGGCGGCTGCGATGTACTGACCGTCAGCGGAGCAGGATATCCCTTGCCAATACCTCGACCCAGCGCCGGTGCGTGCGGTCCAGGTAGCGCCGCCATCCGTGCTGGTGCAGATGTAGTCGGCAGAGTCGGCGGCGGCGGCTATGTGCTGACCGTCTGCGGAGCAGGATATCCCTCGCCAATCCCTCGACCCAGCGCCGGTGCGCTCGGTCCAGGTAGCGCCGCCATTTGTGCTGGTGTAGATGTAGCCGCCGTAAACGGCGGCGGCTATGTGCTGACCGTCTGCGGAGCAGGATATCCCGAACCAATTCCTCGACCCAGCGCCGGTGCGTGCGGTCCAGGTAGCGCCAGCCATCTGGCGCTCGGCTCTGTGCGTCAAAAACACTCGGGTCATGGGTACGTGTACTCCGGTCCAGGTACGAGGAAATACACCCCGCTATTCGGCGATTGCTCAATGCTGAATACGTAGGCTTTGCCCGCTGCAAACGTGGGCATGGGCGTGGGCAACTTGAACGACGCGGGCCATGTAACCACGCCACTGCTGTACTGCACGATCAGCCGCTTGACGACACGCGACGTGGTGGGCGCGTTGCTAACCGACACGGTGACGTTGCCGCTGACCGTGATGTGGTACAGCTCTGTTTCCAGACCCAGGTTGATCACGCCGCTGGTGACCGTGGCATAGCTGTCCTGGCGATTGACCCGCGCCGCCAAATCGGTCGTCAGATTAGTGACGGTGCTCTGCGCTTGCGTGCCGGTGTGCGTCGAGCGGTCTCGCAGCTCAGCGTTGGAGGCGTTGGCCGTTGCGTTGCTGGCGATGCCGTTGAGCTTGGTCTTGTCGGCGGACGACATGAATCCGTCTACCGAGGTCGTTGCATTAGCGTGGGCAGTGCCGCCTGCACCCACGTGGGCTGATGGTGCGGCCCCCACCTCGGCAGCCGTGGGCAGCTCGTGAACGTGGTCTGAGCGGGATGCGGTGGTCTCCGTGCCAGCCGACGCAACCCCAAGATTAGCCCCGGCGGTCGACCCCACTGCAGCTTTCGAGTCCAGCGCAGTTTGCAGACCCGACACCGAGGAAATGGTCTGCGTGCCGGTATGCGTGGAGCGGTCGCGCAGTTGCGAATCGGTGGCGTTGGCTGTTGCACCGCTGGCGACACCGTTGAGCTTGGTCTTGTCCGCACTGGACATGAACCCGTCTACCGAGGTCGTTGCATTGGCGTGCGCGGCGCCGCCCGCGCCTGCGTGTGCAGCGGGCACGGCGCCCACCTGCGCGGCCGTGGGCATGAGGTGTACGTGATCCGCCCTGGCCGCGCGCGAGGACGTGCCGACGGCTGACGTGCCCAGCGCCTCGGGCGCGGTGTTGGCCAGCAGATCGCCGGTGGCGATGGCCTCGGCGTCGGCGGCTGACTGCGCGGCTGCGGCGGCCGAGTTGGCGGCGTTGGTCGCGCTGGTGCCCGCGTTGGTGGCGGCGGTCTGCGCCTGCGTGCGCGCGGTCTGCGCGTCGTCGCGGGCCGTCTCGGCTGCGGTCTTTGCGGTGTTGGCTGACGTGGCGCTGCCCGCCGCTGCGGTGGCGCTGTTGCCGGCCGCAGTGGCCGCCGTGCCCGCCTCGGTCGCCTTGGTGCTGGCGGTGCTGGCGGAGTTGCCCGCGTTGGTTGCGGCCGTCTCCGCAGCGGTCTTGGCGGTGCTGGCGGTGGTGGCGCTGCCCGCCGCTGCGGTGGCGCTGTTGCCGGCCGCCGTGGCTTGCGTTGTAGCGGTGCTGGCGCTGCCCGATGCCGAGGTGGCCGAGGCGGCGGCGGCGGTCTTGCTGGCGTCGGCGGCCAGGGCGGACGCGGCGGCCTCGGCAGCCTTGGTGGTGGCGGTATTGGCGGCGGCGGCGGCGCCGGCGGCGGTGGCCACGTTGTCGGCGACCTCGCCGGCTTTGGTGTTGATGTATGTCGCGACGGCGTTCGCCTCGGACATCATCGGATTGAGGTCTGAGACGGTCTGGAACGCCTTGACGTTGAAGTCCTCGACCGAGTCACTGATAAGCGGCGGGTTGAGGACTTTAGTAATCTGCGGTGCGGTCATTGTGGGAACCCTCGGATGGTGATGTTGAGTTCGGGCGCGTTGACGTAGGGCACGCTTTGCGATGAGCCGGGCAGGTAGCCCCACAGGGACAGGGCTTTGAACGGGCCGGGCACGATGAACATGCAGGGCACGCCCACCAGGCGGTCAAGCAATGCGTCGGTGGCGTCGAATTCGCTCGGGTCGAGTACCACGGTGAGCTGCTGGCGCTTGCCGGGCGGGCGCGGCATGAGGTAATCGATCTCGCCGGTGTATTTGTTTTCCTCGGCGCTGCTGAAATCCAGCCGCTCCAGCGTGACGCCGGTCTTGACGCCGATGCCGACTTTGTAAGAGCGCCCGAACTGGACAGTGCCAACGCTGGCTGTCTCGCCGCCGATGGGGTAGATGTCGATGCGCAGCGTGGCCAACGGCCGTGCGGGCAAATCGCTGACGATCAGGCGCGTTTTGTTGACGCGCGAATCAAAAAACCAGCTGTACCACGTTGCCTCGCTCATCACGGCGGCCATGCTGTGCAGCTGGTCGAAGTGGGTGACACCGTCTTCGATCAGGCGCAGGCGCACGGACTGGATGCCCGCGCAGTTGATCAGCATCACGCTGGAGATGGACTGCCCCGAGCGCAGCTCGAAATAGCTGTCGCCGGTCATCAACGCCTTGGTGCTGCTAGACAAATCGAACGCGGCCCACTTGTTGGTTGGCCCGACCTTGCCCCACCACTGGCCAGAGTCGAGCGCGCCGGGCGTGTGGCCGGTGTTGCCATCTTGAACGCTCTCGTAGATTAGGTGCTGATGGATGACGCGGCCGCCCTTGTTGTACGTGGCGCTGCCGTTGTACGCGGCGTGCTCGTTTTCGGCGAGGTTGGTGCCGACAAGCATGGCGTCGGTCACGCGTGTGCCGGCGATGATTTGGAGTGGCGATCTGTTCATACGACGACGGCGTTTTCTTTGCGCTCGCGCGGCATGCCGATGTTTTCCTGCCGCTCCATGATTTCGGTCTGGCGGCTGGCCTGATTCAGCAGCGTGCTGTGGCGCACGCGGTCGTTGCTCTCTTTGGCGCGCGCTTCGTCGACCAGCTCGCGCAGCAGGCGCTTGACTTCGGGGTCACTGCCCGGGCGGGCGGCGATGAACGGCACTGGAGTGACCAGACCGCCGTCGGCGTAGCCGGGCTGACCTCGGCGGATGGACTCCAGCACCATCGGCCCGCCGAGGCGGCGCACGGCGTCGGCGTCGAACACGTACTCGCCCCTGTGCACGATGCCGGCCGGGTCGTACTTGCCACCGTCGCCGGTGTAGCCGCCCTGCGCGAACATGAGCCAGCTGCCCTGGCTGCGGTTTTCGGATTTAACGTAGAGCGGGTTGGAGTTGTTGCGCACCTCGTCAAACTGCGCGCGCATGCGCATGATGCTGTTTGTGCCGTCGGTGAAGTGCATCGCGCGGATGGCGGAGTACACAAAATCCACGCTCTCGCGGATCATCCGGTAGTCGGCGCGGAAATCGTTGTAGGTGCCGGCGGTCTGCACCGTCTGGTACTGCAGCAGGCCCTCAAGCTTGGAGTACTGCAGATTGCCCCAGTAGCCGACAGAGGTGTCGACCGAGCCCAGGCGGGTGTACTGGTTGCTGCCCCAGGTGCCCACCGTGGTGTTGACGGTGCCCACGTTGTCGGCCGTGTCGGCGGTGCGGGCGCGGATCAGCTCCAGCTTGCTGATCTGGCCATCGCTGTTGGTGTCGACGCGCGCGATCAGCGCGGCGATCTGCGCATCCGACGCTTTGCCCGCCAATGCAGACTGCAGCTCAGCGACGGACAGCTTGCTGTCCATCGTGGTGTCGAGCATGTCGAAACCACCGAGCAACTCATCGATCAGGCTGGTTTGCAGCGACTGCAGCTGATAGATGGTGCTGTCGGTGCTGGTGCCAATGGCGTCAACGATCAGCTGCTCGGCGCTGACCTGCTTTGGCAGCTCAGCCAGCTGACCGAGCACGCGCGAGACGCGCAGGCTGGCCTCGCCGCTGCTGGCGGACTCGCGGCGGATGGATTCGATCAGCGTATCGGCGTAGCCGGTGATCGAGCCCAACGCATCGCGGTCACCGCCACGCGCCAAGACCATCTGCGCGCTGAATTTGGCGGCGGCGAGTTGGTAGCCCTCGGCAGCATCGGCCTGCGCGTGGCTGACCTTGAAGATAAATTCGGTGATGTTTTTGGTGAAGCCGCTCAGGAAATCCTGTGCGTTCTTCAGCGCCGCGTTGTACTTCTCGACGGCGGTTTTTTCGTCTTGCAGCTGCCAGATGCGGATCTGCAGGGCGCGGTTGCTCGGGTCCAGCTCGGACAGCTCTTGCGCGCGCAGGGCGGCGGTGTTGCCTTCGATCTGCCAGATTTGTTTTTGCAGGCCCATGCGCTCGCCGGCAATGGCTTGCAGGCGGCGCATATCTTCGTCCGCCAGGCGCTGCATTTCGCGGGCGTGCTCCTCGGCGGCGCGTTGTGCCTCGTTGGCCTGCTGTTCGGCCAGGCGCTGGGCCTCGCGTACTGCTGCTGGGCGATGCGCTGCATTTCCTGCGCGTGCTGATTGGCCATGCGCTGGGCCTCGTCGGCCATGCGCTCTGCCTCGCGCTGGGCGGCGAGCGCGCGAGCGTTCTGCGCGGCGTAGCTGTCGTAGATAGGCTCGGGCCGCTGGATGCCAACGCTGATCGAGCCGACGGCGGCCTGCACCTGCTGGATCGCGGCCTGAAAGCCTGGGTCGCTCAGCACGGCGTTGATGGCGGCGGCGGCGGCCTGCGCATGCTGGATCACGCGGTCGATGGCGGCCTGACTGACGGCCGCCGACATGCTGGCGCCGGTCATGGCGGCAGCGATCATGGGGTTGACCACACCGTCCAACATCAGCGCGGGTCGCTGGCTGACCCGCCCCGATGGCGGCGGTCCCCCTGCATCACCACTGGGGCCCCAGCTGGTCGCCCAGTGCGGCGCCGGTGAGCGTGCCCAGCAGGCCCTGCTCGATCACGCTGGCGAGGTCTGACGCGGCGCCGAACACGATGGGCTCCATCGCGGCCAGCTCTTCGCCCAGATCGGCGATGCTGCCAGCGGCGGCGTCAGCGTTACCGTAGACCTCGGTAAACGCGGCGTTGACGCTGAATCAGCCCGGCAGGCGTGCCGCGGCCCACCGTTGGTGGTCAGCGCCTCCTGGGCGCTCGATCCAGCGCGCGGAACTCGGCAACGGTGCTGGGCAGCGCAGTCCGCAGCGCCAGCGCCTCGGACATGTCGCCGTCATGTGGCGCGTGACGCTCGATCTGCCCTGCTCGGTGTAGTAGTGCTGCCAGTACGCGCCACCGCAGCGCCCAAGGCGTCCGTGCCGCCGAATGCGTCCACCAGCAGGCTGGCCAGGTGGCCGCTGGCGAGGGATGCATCCATGATCTGCAGGCCCAGCAAATCGAATGCGGCATTCGCGGATTGCAGGCTGGTGTTGCTAGGCGGGTCAGCGTGTCGATTGCCCTCTCGCCCTCGCGGGCGTACTCTGACGCGGTGTAGGTCTGGCGCTTGATGGTCTCCGTGACTTGCACGTAGCCCATGTTGTCCTCGTCCCACTGGCTCAGGTCACGGATGGTCTTGCTGACGGTCTCGGTGGTCTCGGTCCAGGTGCCGAGGATGCGCTCGGCCATTTCGTTGGAGCCCTTGGAGATGGCTTCGTTGACCATCTGCCACACCTTGTCCATGTAGCCGGCGGCCTCGGGATCGCCCAGGTCTTTCAGCTTCAGATTGATGCGGTAGGTGAAGCCCTCGATGTTCTCGGTGGACAGGCCCAGCACCTTCGCGTAGTCGGTGATTGCCGCTTCCTGGGCTTTCAGGCGGCGCGCAGGGCGTTGAGGGTGGTGCTGTCGAGGGGGGTGTTTTCGGTCTTGCTCGACCGCAGCATGCCGCCCTTGTAGTAGTCGTGCCAGTTGCCCTCGAAACCGGTGGCGCCGCCGAATGTGCCTTCGAGGTTGTGCTGGGCGTGTTTGCGTGAAAACGCACCCGAGGCGAACAGCGCAGCCAGCGGCAGCAAGACCGGAGCCGCAGCGCCAAGCATGGTGCCGATGCCGCCGCCGACGTTGCCGGCCATCATCGAGGTCCATCCGGCATTGATGCCGCCGAGCATGCCGGCCTCGCCGACGATGGCACCCAGGCCGGCCTGAAGGCCGGCGCCCAGGTTGCCCAGACCCAGCAGGCTGCCGAATTGGCCGCCGATCAGGTTGCTGCCCATGCCGAGCAGGTTGCCGACGCCGCCAATGCCGCCGCCGCCCTGCCCTGCCATGGCGGTGCCGCCCATCAGCGACATGATGCCGCCGCTGATGCCCATGGCGATGGGCTGCAGGATGGGCCGCAGAACCAGCGTGCGGAACAGGCCTTTCAGGTATTCGGCGACGGACTTGCCGCCCTGCATGAGCGCGTCAGTGAGGGACTGGCCCATCTGGTCGGTGGTTTTGCGCCACTCGTCTTCGATCTCTTTTTGCGCGGCGATGCTGGTTTCGACGGCGTCCTTGTTAAGCACCGCCTCGCGGATTTGCTCGGCATAGGCGCGGTAGGCCTCGGTGCCCTCGACGATGCCCTGGCGCTCGAGGTCGCGCAGGGCAATGGCGACCTCGCGCTCGGCGTTGGTCATCCGCAGCGCGGCGGTCTCGAATTTGATGTTGTCGAGCATTTCGCGCGCGGACTTGATCTGGCCCTCGACCTGCACGCGGCGCTTTTCGTCGGCTTCTATGGCGTCTTCGGCGATCTTGTTCGCCAGCTGCGCGGCGGAGATCAGTTGCTTTTGCAGGTCGCGGTAGAACTCCTGTTTTTCGATCAGCAGGCCGACAGCGTCGCGGTACTGATCGATGTTGATCTGACCTTTCTGATACGCGCTGTGCAGCTTGTTCAGGTCGGCGTAGAACTTGGGGTCTAGGCCGACTTGCTTCATGGTGAGCTGCTGGTACAGCTCCATGGCGGCGTCCTTGGCCTCCTTCATGGATTTCTTCGCGGCGCCGCCCGGCTTCTCGACGATGGGCGCGGCGCGGGTAGCTGCGCTGGACACTGCGGCCATAGCCTGCACACCAGCATTGCCGGTGTCGTTCCACAGGCGCTTCATGCTTTCCAGGTATTTCTGTCCAGCCGCTGTGTTGTCGGCCTGCACCTGGTTCATGATGTCCTTTGCGCCCGCGAAGTTGCCTTGCGTGACAGCAACCAAGGCGGCAGCGGCGGCGCCAATGAAGCGCCCGAGGTTGGCAAAGATTTGCACACCACCAGCGGCCACCGTGTACAGGCCTTTGAGCATGGTGCTCAGGGCGCTTGCCGCAGTGGTGAGCGCGCCCGAGTCAGTCGCGGTTTGCAGCAGCTCGCCCGCCAGCGATGTCAGCGTGGGCAGCATCTCGGCGGCGATCTGCCTCCCGACACCGGACAGTCCCATGCCCAGCAAATCAAGCGTGTCGTTGAACTCCTCGGCCTTCGTGGCGGTTTCGTCGTCAAGCGTCAGACCCAGCTTCTGCGCCCATTCGTCCATCTCTGCAAGGGCTTCGCTGCCGCTGTTCAGCAGCGGGATCATGTCGGCGCCGGCCTTGCCGAAAATCTCCTGCGCAAGCGCGGCCTTGGCGGCGCCGTCCTCGTAACCGGCGAACTTGTCGGCCACGTCGCCCAGCACGTCCTTCATCGGGCGCAGCTGGCCAGACGTGTCGCGCACCTTCACGCCCATGGCGTCGAACGCCTTGTTGCCTTCAACCATGGTGCGGGACATGCGCGCCATGGTTTTCTCGAACATGTCGGCACCGAGGCCCGACTGCTGGTAAGCGAGCTGCAGTCCGGCCACGTCCTTCACGGCGACGCCTGTTTTCTGGCTCAGCTTGGACATGGCGTCGGCCGCGTCGATGGCCGAGCGAATCCAGCCGGTGAACGCGCTTACGGACATGCCGACGCCGATGGCCGCCATTGCGCCCGCAGCCAGCCCGGCGGCTTTGCGCATCTGCGACATGGCGCCCTCTACCGTATCCACGGCGCGCTTCATGTCGGTCTGCAAGCGAGCGACGTTCGCCGCCATCTCGATAGTCAGTGATCCAACAGATGCCATGACTTATTTCTTGCGGAGGCGTTCGGCCAGTGCTTTGAAGGCTCCGGCGATGGCGGGTTTCATGTAGGGCTGCTCCGCGTACGGCGGGTGAGTGTCATCAGCGACGGACTGGATGACGTAGGCGGTTGAGGCACTGCGGATCAGCGCAAACTCCCACGGCTCCAGCCGGGTGTGTGTGCAGCGCTGCCATGCTTCGATCTCGGTGCAGGACAGCGGCGCATTGCCCATGCCGGTGGGCATGGCCCATCCCAGCTCGTCAAGGGCGTCGATCAGGTAGCGCGCCGCAACGGGCGGAAGTGAAAGCTCTTGCCCGTCACGCTCTAGCTTCTGGCCGTGCGTCAGCCAGTTGTCCGACTTGCGGTCAACTGGCGATCTGAGCCATGCGAGGTGGCGGGCGTAAAGCTCGACTTCAGCGGTTAGTTCGTCCCGACGCGCTTGGTAAAACGGTCTTGCTCACCCAGCGCAGCGTCGATCTGGTTCGACAGCCACAGCAACTCAGGGTCGCCGTACAGCGCCGATGCGGCCTCGGGCGTGAAGGCAACTTCGCCGCTTTCGTCGGCGTAGCCGCGCCAGCCCAAAGTGAAGGCGGTCAAGTCCTTGACGCGCTGCGCTTCGGAGTCTTCCGGGTCGGGCAACTCGACGCGCCCGGTCTTGCGGGCCGATGCAATGAGCTTGCGGTTTGCCGCCATCTGCGCGGCTTTGCGAATCGGGTGATTCGGGCCAGCCAGGGTGAAGATCACGCCGGTCGGGTTGCCCTGTTCGTCCTTGACTTCGTAGTCAAAGGTCTGGACGGTCTTGATGCTCTTGAGGTTGAATCCCATGGTCTCAATGTAGTTGCGGGATGAAAGAAAACGGCCCCGGTTAAGGGGCCGTTTGGCTTAGGTCGCGTTGACGACCACGAAGGTTTCGGTCAGCAGGCCGAGCGAATAGCTGCCTTTGACCACATCGTTCATCCCGCCGTAGCGGATGCTGTCCTGCATCACGTAGGCTCGGAAGTACACGGCATCGCCGTTCGATTCGGTGATCTTGAAGCTGTACGGATCGGTATCGTCGTAACCGGCGGTCATCAGGGTCTGACCCGCATTGTCACGGTCAAGGCCAACGCCGATCTCGACGGTGACGCCCTCTTCACCGCCCTTCAGGGTGGTGGTCTTGCCGGTGCACAAGTTGCCGAAGGTGATCGCGGCCTTACGGCGCGTGATATCGCCAATGGTTTCGAGCTCGCCCACTTGCGTGAACGTGAGCGCCGAAAATCCGGTGGCGTCGTTGGTGGCTGGATTGGCTGCACTCACAGAGATGCAGGTTTCCGCCGCTGCGTGCAAAGTCATGGCTTTTCCTTTTGAAAATCCCGCGTCGGCGGGCCATAAAAAAAGCCACCCGAAGGTGGCTTGCGTTCACGCCGTTGCCGGCGCTATCGGTACGTCAGCATGTAATCTGCGGGCTTAGTCCACAGGGCTGACGAATTGGTGTCGTTCACGGGCTGCTTGTCCCATGGGCCGAATGAGAGATGGATGCAGGCAAGCACGGTGCGGGTGCCGACGCTGCGCTGGCCGCGCACTTCAAGCAATGCGCGCACCTGGTCGTGTAGGGCGTTGACTGCCCCCGGCCCTGCCGCCACCGGGTTGATCTGGATGCGGGCCTTCCAGGTAGTCGCCGTTCCGCACAGGCGATCCAGCGCGAAGTCGCTAACTACGGTGTAGATCAGCAACGGGTAAGTGCTCGACTGCGGCGCTTGCTCCAGTGCGACGGTGGCCCCGGTGAAGCCAGCCAGAATTTCAGCGACTACATCCTCGGCGTGCATCAGGCGGCTCCGTGCTTCGCCAGTTCTTTCGGCAGGCGGTTGCGGATGTAGTGCGCCACGGCATCCAGCGCCGGGGCGGCGGCTTTATCCAGCGCGGGCCGCATGAATGGCTGCGGGCGAATGCCGGGATGCGTGATGACCTGGCTGAAAATCCCGGCGAAGAACAGGCTCTTTCCTTTGCTGGCGCGAATGTCGTATGGGCCGCCCACGGTCTTGCCGGTGCCGCTGTAGTAGCTTGCGGTGCCGTACTCTATCAGGTGCGCGTACCAGGCTTCCTTGTTTCCAGCCTTGAGGTGAGCGCGCAGCCAGCCGTATCGCTGACTCTTTCTGGCGAAGCTGATCCGCATACTCTTTCGCAGCGCACCGGTCTTGACTGGGACGTGCGCCTCGGCTTCCTTTTTCAGCACGTTGACACCGGCCCGCAATGCACCGCGCATGACGTTGCCCTCTATCTTTGCGGGCAATGTGTCAAGCTGGCGCTTCAATTCCGCCAGCCCTTGAATCTCAAATTCAAGCACGGCGCACCAGTATCCCGGCCTTCAAGTAGCTATCCACTAATTCGCGCGAGAACGCGCCGCGCGAGCGGTCGCCGATCCTGAAATGGCCGTACTTGTTGGTGCAGTTTTTGGCGAACACGAAGTGGCGGAAGTAGGGCCAGCGTGGCGGCTCGGGTTCAGGCGCCGACGCCGGAGCCTTCGGCGCATCGGAATCGAAGCCATCGGTCTCGTTCATCATGATTCTCCGGTAGTCCAATGATGGCCAGGGTGCGGCCGCGGTGCTCGATCCACCACGATCCATCGGCGGCTGCCAGTGCGCCCTGGTAGCGCACGGTGACGACATGGGTCTGCCCACTCTGCATCTGCGCGGCGGCGACTCTTTCATTGCTGCCCATGGGGCGTACATGCGCCCACACAGTGGCGACGGTGACGGGCGCCGGGATGGGCTGGCCGTAGATGTCGCGGCCCTCGCCCTGTTTGCGGAAGGCGACGCGGTGTCGCATGGGTCCGGCTCCTTGCATGGCCTCAGACTCCCAATCCGGCGCGGTACGGCTGCAGCAGGTACTGCGAGCCGTTCGGAAGTTGGGCCACGGACACACCAGCCAGCACATCTTCACGATTGGCGTACAGGTGCCCGACGATCAGCAGCAGAGCGGCCTGAATCGCTGGGTTGATGACAATGCCAGCCGTGTCCAGGCCCTGCGCAAGCTCAGTTGCATAGATCGTGCGCCCGAGGAACTGCATGGCAGACTCTTCCGCAGCAGTGGCGTACAGGCCGATCAGTGCATCCTCTGCACTGTCATCAACGCGCAGGTGCAGCTTTACGGTGGCGAGGTCTAGGAGCATTTACTTCTTGGCCTTGGCGGGCGTTTTGGTGGGCTCTTGCGGCACTTCGCGCACAACCTTGGTTTCGTATGGTTCGAAATAGCCCAGCATCAGCGGCGTGACGGCCTGAGCGGGCGTAGCTTCTACGTCCTGGCCTTTGGCAACCGCGCCCAGCTCGTCGTGCAAAAACGACTCAGTGGCTTTGTATTTCATGGGGTTCCTTTGGAATGGGGCCAGCCCGAAGGCCAGCCCCAAATCGCTTAGGCGGTGATGGCGCCCGACAGCACAGCGCCGGGAACACGGGTTTCGAGGCCCATGCGGCACTCAGCGCGGATCGTCACGAGGTTGTTCGTGAAGTCGGCGTTGACGTAACCCATCTCAACCGTGATGCCCTGGCGGTTCCAGACCATGGAAGAGCGGGCGAACTGGCCAATAGCGAACTGGCCCGCGGTCATGTTGCTGGAGAGCACCACGCGCACGCCGAATGGGTTCATGCCTGCATTGGTGCCTGGGGCACCGTACAGATATGCGCCCGTGCCAGCGCCTTCGCGCAGCACTTCCATTGCCGCCCAATTGGCAGGGTTCACGATCACCGTGTCAGGCGCGTAGCCGTTGGCCCACAGCGCGTACTTCGCCTTGTTGATGGACTCAACCAGGTTTGCACCAGCTGTGGGGGTGAAGGCGGTGAAGTTGCCCGCATCCAGAATGCCCGAGAGGTTTGGCGTGGTGCCGTCACCCTTGAGCAGCTGCAGGTCGATGCGCTCATCAAGGCCGTAGCGCAGGAACGTGTCGATGTACGAAACCACCGCAGGGGCATCTGCCAAAAGCTGGTTCGATACCTTGATGAAGTGGGCAATCGTCTCGATTGGCACGTTGTACTGGCTGAAAGTCAGAGCAGATTCGGCCTTTGCGCCGCCCTGTTCGACTTCGGCAGCGCTGTTCGTGCGCGTGGCTTCCTTGGTGCCGACCACCATGATGGCGTTCGTGGTGCCCGATGGCAGCACGTCACGAATGGTCAATGGCTTGAACACGCCAGGGACAATGCCTGGGTTCGTCTGCGGGTAGCTGGTGGTGGTGCTGGTGTTCAGAACGGTGTTCTTCACTTCCACGCGGGCCGTGGGGCTCTTGCGCTCGATCAGCGCCTTGAACTCGTCCGACTTCACGAAAGCGTCACCAGCGGACAGGGCCGAGACTTCGCCGCCTTTGGCGGTTTCCATCTTTTGCGCCAGTTCGGTCATTTGCTGGTCGAACTTCTCCGACAGGACGCGCACGGCATCCTTGGCTTCGGTGGCGACGTTGCCCTTTTCGTTGAGCTGGCCCTCGAACTTCTCGATGGCAGACTTCAGTTCTGCGCCCAGCTTCGATTGCAGGGCGTTGATGCCGTCTTGCACGGCTTGAAATTCAGTAGTCATGGCTATGGTCTTTCTGCGTCCAGAAACGCAAAAACCGCCTCTAGGGCGGTTTGGTTGGGGGGATGGATGCTGGCTTAGGAGAGCGTGGCTACTGCGGCGTTTAAGGCCAGCAATTGGGCAAAACTCGCCTTCTTTTCAGGGGCAGAATCGCTCTGACCCAGGGACTTGATGCGTGCCACCAGGGCGCACGCATCAGCCCGCGAAAACCCGCCAGCGTCGCGCAGTAGGGCTTCGATTTCTTTCAGTGATTCGGCCTCTTCGATGGCCGATTTCACAGCACCGACCTGGGCACCCAGGTCGGCTGGGGATTCGACGATGCTGATCTCTACCAGGTCGATCTCGTGTAGGTCACGGCCGCCGGTGCTGTTCTCGATGGACTTGACGGGCCGAAAGCCGATGGACAGGCCGGAGATGGCGCCGTGCTTGAGCGAGGCGTACACGTCGCCGGCCTGCGAGTGGCCTGGGGTTAGCTCGCCTTCGACGTACAGGCCGTGTTCATCTTCTTTCATCGAGGTCCACTTGCCGATGATGTCGCCCCAGTGGCGCCAGCGCATCTGCACAGGGCGCTTGCGGTCTTTCAGCGTGTTCGCGAAGGCACCCGGGAATACGGTGTCTCCGTAGGAGTCGACGCCACCGAACTTGGACGCATAACCGGAAAAGAATCCGTGCCTGTCGCTGGCGAACTTGACCTCGGCGGCGTCAAGGCTGAGTGTCTTGCGGTCCATTGGCATTTCCTTTGGGCGCTTGCAGGCCCAGCTTGTCAATCGGTGTCATGTTCACTTGCGAGAGCAGCACATCGCCGCCTTCAACCCTAGGCCATCCTTCGATGCGGCGCACCTCATTGGGGGTCAAAATCGTTCCTGCAACGGCTGTTCTGTAGCCTTCCAGGCGTGATTTCAGGTCGGAGCGCAGCAAACCTTCAAAATCGAACTCAAATTCGTACTGATTTGCCTCTTCTGGCGTGAAAAGCCACGTTTTCACGCTGGCCTCGATGCGTTCCAGGTACGGGCGCAGGTTCAGCTTGTAGAAGCCTGAAATGATTTCTGCGGTGCTGCTTCCGAGGGTGGTGGAGCCCTCGTTTTGGTTGATAAGGATGGACGGCACGCCAAACCAGCGCGCAATCTCGTCAATCTGGTGCTTTCGGCTGGCCAGCAGCTCAATATCCTGCGGCGACATGCTTACCGCGTCGAATTTCATACCTTGCTCAATCACCAACAGGCGGTCGTCGGTGCCGGTGGTCAGTGTGGCGAAGTTTTCGCGCACGGATGCCCGCTGTGCTGGCGTCAAAAGCCGGTCAAACGACAAAACGCCAGAGGGCTTGCCGCCGTTTGCGTAGATTTTTGACACAGATTGCTCTGCCGCCTGGGCGACACCGAACATATTCCGGCCAAAAGCGAGCGGGGATTTGCCCACAATGCCGTTGCCGTACAGCTTCACATGCCACACAGAATCAGACGACAGCGCATCTATGTTGCCGTCTGCGTGGTACAGGTGCACCACGGACCCATCCGGCAGCAGCTTGGTTTCGATCTGCGCGGCCATCAATGGCAGCAGGGAGCGGATCTTCCCACCTACTTTCGTGATCTTGGCGTAGGCGTTGCCATGCAGCGCCAGATTCAGCATCAGAGTCTCGAAAAACTCCACTTTCGTCTGGTAGCGGTTCGGCTTGCGCGCCATCAGCAGCGATAGCCAGTGATCCGGCGCCAGCTCGCGTCCCGTCGCCGTCTTGCGGTACACGTTGACAGGCAAGCTCGCCACCGTCTCGGAGAGCAGGCGCACACACGCCCACACTGCCGACAACTGCATGGCAGAGTCTTCATTCACCTCAACCGGGGACGGCGCGGCGTAGCCCATCGGGCCGCTGGTCTGGTCGCCAGCGTTACGGGACGTCCCGCTGCCTCCCAGCCAGGTCCAGATGTTCTGCCAAAAAGCCATTTATCGTCCAATCGGGTTCGTTATGAAGTCGTTGAAGGCTTCGGTGTCGTCGCTCGCGCCATTGACAAGCCCTGCTGCCATCACTGCGGCCACGGCCAAGTCAATGCGGCCGGTTGCTTTCTCTTTGGACAGTTTGCGGTTCTCCGCACCGTCCTGTTCGATCACTGCGTTGCTCATGCACCAGTCCAGCACCTTGTGGCCTGCGTGGGCTATCTCGCCGTTTAGCAACATGCGCTCGAAGGTTTCCAGTGCGGGGCTGAAGTCCTTGTATCCCTGGCCTACCGGCTTCATTTCCGGCAGGCTGATTCCATCATCTGCGGCCAGCGCCATCAAGTCCTCAATGCGCCAGCGGTCATACCCCACGCAGATGATGTCGAAGAAGTCGCACATCGCGGACAGCTTTTGCAGAATGACCCGCTTGCTGATAGCCCGGCCTGGCGTGGTGTCCAGATACCCCTCGGCGCGCCACTGGATGTACGGCACGCGGTCGGTGTCTGCCTTGCGCTGCAATTCCACGTCCGGCAACCATGCGAAGGGCACCAGCAGCCACGGTTCGCCCGCCTCGATGGGTTCGACAAGGAAAACCATGCCTGTCAGGTCGGTGGTGCTGGACAGATCCAGCCCCGCCACCGCGCGCCGCCCGCGCAGATCGCGCCAATCAAAATCTCGCTGCGCCCCGCGCCACACTTCGCCGCTGATCCACGGGCTTTCGGCATCTGTCCACTGGCAGAAGTTGAGCCTTCGGACAATGGCCTCTTTCGAGGGCATGCCCTTTGCCTCCACCACCTGTTCCCGGATGTACTTCATTCCGGGCAAGTCGGCGTCCTGCAAGGACGGGTTCGCCTTCGGCCAGCATGACTCGTCGGCAAACGGATCATCCGTTTCATCAAGCCCGCAGACAAACGTGAAGAAGGCATCGTCTTCCACTTCACCCGCCGCCACCTTCGCGCCGTATTCGTGATACGACCAGCACGGCCCCATGCGGTTGTGCCCCGCATTGGTAATCATGAAAATCAGCGCCTGGCGCCTGCTCTTGGTACCCGCCCGCATCATCTCGACCACAGTGTTCGTCTTGTGCTCGTGCAGCTCGTCAATCAGGCCGATGTGCGGGCGCGGGCCGGACTGCCCGTCATCGCTACTGATGGGCCGGAAGAACGCGCCCCGGGCCGTGTGGGCAAGGTTCCAGCACCTTTCCCCGGTGCCGCTCTTTGTCAGACGCTTTGAAAGCTCCGGCGATTGATCCACCATCGCAACGGCGTCACGGAACAGGATCATGGCTTGATCCTTTTTCGTGGCGGCGCTGTAGATTTCCGCGCGTGGCTCGTTGTCGGCAACCAGCCCCAACATGCCCACGCCAGCGGCCAGGGGGGATTTGCCGGAACCCTTCGCGGTTTCGATGTAAGCGTTGCGGAACCGGCGGTGCCCGTCCGGCCCCATCCACCCGAAAAGCGAACCGACAACAAACCGCTGCCAGGGCAGCAGCTCGAAGGGCTTGCCTTCGAAGTCGCCGCCGTTGAGTTTCAGCACGTCCTCGAAAAAACCTTGCGCCTTTTCCGCCGCCTCTACCTTCCACACCAGCCCGCGCTTGTGCCCGCTTTCAATGTCCCGCAGGTGCCGCGCGCACTGGCCGCGCACATGAGGCCCAGCAATCCGCTCGCCCGCCACGACTTCCAGCGCGTACTGCGTAGCCGCGTCAGAAATAGCGGGCGGCTTTGTCTTCTTGCTTCTTGTCATCAGGGGTCGCAGTGACGCGGGAGCGCGCCGAAGGGGTCATGCCGAACTCGGCGGCATAGCGCACCATGTCGGCCTTGGCCTTGTTTGCGATCCCGACGAGCGGGTTTTGTATGGCGTTGCCGCTGGTGGTTTTAATCATCAGCGCGGCGTTTAATTCATCCTTGGCGGCCATCCTATTGATGGCCCGCTCCGCTTGCGCCCAGCGCCCGTATGCGGCTGCGTAGGCGGCTAGCGCGGCGCGGTCTAGCTCCGTCATCAAACCGGCTGCATATAGCGCGCTGCACACCCGGCCCCACTCGACCTTGGCGTCGTCGCACAGGAAGGCGGGCGGCGTGGGCTCGGCCAGGGCCACCACGGCCTCGGCCTTGTTGGTGGCGCGCTTGCCGGGGTTGCCCTTTACCAGCTTCAATGCGGTGGGCGTGGGCTTGCGGCCGACTGTCATACGTCCTCAGCAATCGCCAGGGCGCTATCGGCCTCAACCTCGGCAAACGTCGCGCCGGTAGCCTCAAGCGTTGCCTGCTTGCCGGCGTACTCCTGCCAGCGGCGCATCCCGCTAGGTTGGCGACTTTGAAACACTTTATTTACATCCTTGCTTTCCATGTGCCACAAGGTTCCAGTTAGAGCATCAATCAACCACCACTATACGGAGAGTGCCATGCAAGACAACAAACGCAGATCCACCAACATAGAGTGGACTGAGCACACGTGGAATCCGTTTGTCGGATGCTCCATCCATACGGCAGGCTGCACTAATTGCTACGCCATGAAGCAAGCGAACCGAATTCAGGCGTTTGGCACTATCCCGCACTACCAAGGCGTCACTCGCCACGTCAACGGCCATGCTGTGTGGACTGGAAAACTCAACCGCTCCAGCGACCGCGCAATGAATAAACCGCTAACCATCCATGGATCATCCATGATATTCGTCAATTCAATGAGTGACTTCTTCCACGAAAACGCGGACGACAGTTGGCGATTGGAGGCGCTCGCAATCATGCGGAGATGCCCGCAGCATACATTCCAGATACTCACCAAAAGGCCCGAAAACATCGGGCCTTTTCTTTTGCGCACAGGAGAGTCATTTCCGAACAACGCATGGGTAGGCGTTACCGTCGAGCATGACAAAACTGCACACAGAATTGATACGCTGCGCAACGTCTCTGCAGCCGTGCGATTCATATCGTTCGAGCCTCTCATTGGATCCGTAGGTGATATAGATCTAACCGGGATGCACTGGGCAATCACAGGCGGCGAGAGTGGCCCTCGCTGTAGGCCCTGCAATCCCCAGTGGGTTCGTGATATTGCAGACTGGTGCGAGCTGTACGATGTCCCATTGTTTCACAAGCAGTGGGGTCACTACCAAAACAACCCGCTAGTTGTTGAGCGCGGAAAATCGCACGCAGAGGCCAAGGTGGCAGACCCCATCGGAAAAGGCGGCTCACTCGTTGATGGCGCACATATCAAACAGTGGCCAATCGCTCAGCGCGATCTCCTGCAGCGGACTCCCATCGGGCAATAATCCTGTCGCAACTGCGAGGATCCAGCTCGATGCACCTAACCGACATCGATGCTGGGGCCGCAATAATGGTTGCGCCGGATCCTCCAAACATGTCCAGCGCTACTGAGCCTCCCGCACCGCGCATGAGCGCGCCAAGCCAGTTCAGTGGTTTTGCGTGAGCATGCGAACTGTCCTGCTTGGTGTTCGGCTCCTGATACACAGTCTGTAAATGCACATACCCGTCTGCCAATGGCCTGTAATCCATTTCACCGCGGGTGTTGCTGACAGTCTTGGCTTTTCGCTCTTTGCCGTCACGGTAAACGGCATCGTCGAATTTCCACGCAGGATCATTGCTGCAAAACATCGCCGATTTATGTCTGGCGAGCGGCCTGTTTGGCGTGTACCAAGACGTACAACAGTCCCACACAAACTGATAAACATGATCCCACATCGCGCACACTGACATAGCCTGCTTCATGTGCTTGAAGTCGCTGAATACTAGCGCTTTTGGCGCGCTATAGGGCCACGTCCACGCTTCGTCTATATCGTAGGGCGGATCGTAGATCAACAGGTCAGGATGCTCTCCACGTAGCGCTGCATCGACCGCGCTGGAATCCGAGCTGTCGCCGCACACCAATATGTGTCGCCCCAGCCTCCATACGTCGCCATTTCCTGCAATTGCCGGCGCATCTTCTGGCTCAGGCTCTTGCGCTATTGCGTCGGGTTCGTTGTCGCAGTCCACCAGGGAATCCAACTCATCAGCACTAAAGCCGGTCAACTCCAAATCAAACCCAAGCTCAAGCAGCCCATCCAGCTCCAGGCGCAACGCATCCTCATCCCATCCCGCATTCAGCGCCAGCTTGTTGTCGGCAATGATGTACGCCCGCCGCTGCGTGTCGGACAGTCCAGCCAGTTCAATGCACGGCACCTCGTCCATGCCCAGCTTACGAGCGGCGAGGATGCGGCCATGGCCAGCAATAATTCCGTTCTCGCCGTCCACCAGCACCGGGTTCGTCCAGCCGAACTCGCGCACGCTGGCAGCGATCTGCGCAACCTGCTCGTCCGAGTGGGTTCTCGAATTTCTCGCGTATGGCAATAAATCTTTTACTTGCCGGTACTCAATTTGTAGATTCAACTTGAATCGCCAATCTATTAGAAATAATATTTGCCGCTCCGCTCTTGGAAACCCCAAGATGATCTGCGACCGCCTGTATAGATGCCCCGCCAGCCCTAAGTGCAAGAATCAGATCAGCGTCTGGATGCCTGCTTGGCTTGGTCCCGCGCTTCTTTTGCCCAGGCGCCCCGAATGTTATTGGCCGCGCATATGTGCCGTGCTGTTTCTTTTGCTGTTCATTGCCGGAATGACTTACCCACTCAAGATTCTCTGGCCGGTTGTTTTCGGCATTCCCGTCAATATGGGAAACCTCAAACCCTGGTGGCGGCTCCCCATGAAAAGCAAAGCAGACCAGCCGGTGAACCGATGTTTTCGGCCCACTGGCTCCTAGCTGGCAATACAGGTAGGCATTCGCCCGCCATGGTTTCAGTCTCTTTTTTGAGACCGTCATCACGTATTCCTTGCCGCTCCCGCTTCGCTTGGTTATCTGGCGCTCCAGAGACCACACCTCGCCGTCGCTATTCACTGCGTAACCACTGCATGAAGCAATATCGCGCCACTCTAATTCAGCCATTTAATAACTCCTTATCGTACTGGAGTTATTATAAGGTATTAGTTACCGTTGTGCAAATCGTCCACCTTGCGGCTGACGATGACGGGGTGCGTTTTCATGTGTTCCTCGCGCAGCGTGCGCAGTGCGGGTTGGCCGACCATATGCGAAGGCGTGCGGCCTGCAGCTTCCTGCCCCTCTCAGCCTTCCGTCTGAGTTGTCGTAGGCCATGCTCACCTCAATAGTCGCAAGCGCCCGCCCGCGTGCCCAGGGAGTTAGGTTCGCGCTGTTCTGCGTCGCTTGCTGCCGCCGTTGCTTTGCCCGTGACGGCAGGCTGAAACGTGGCCCAGGTGCGCATGTGTGCTTGGACTGGCGTCCAGTGCTGCAACTGCTGGCGTAGTGCTGGACTGATGGATTGCCGGGTGCGCGCCGCTTAGGAGGAGGAGACAGCGGAGGGGTTCGACGGCACCCGGCAGAAACGAGGCTGGGCTACTCTCCCCAGCGGACCTATCGGCTCTTTTCGATGCAGCGCGGGAAGTTTCGGCTGCCTGCTACTGCACCAAAACACAAAAGCCCAGGCACGTTTCCATGCTGGGCTTAGATAGATTTTTGGCGGCCTGACGCTACTCAGGCGCTGCTAGTCACGCGGAGGCCAGGTATCCCCAACCAATCGTCCCGCGCCGGGGGCAGTGCGTCCCCGGAGGCAGACTCGTGCTGCACTTGCACGGCGGCTTCACACGCCAAACGGCTGCACCCTGTTCTATGTCGCCACTTCGCGCTGTGGCCGGATGCATGCGTTTGCCGAATTTTGGGCGAGCTTACCCATCGCAGTCTGCCGCCCTCGCTACGTGCATGTCAGGGCTGGCCGCTCGTCCGAGATTCGCCGCGCGACAAACAGCTTTTTGTTTGTGCCATCGGCGGGGGCAAGTCTAACACACCAGCCTGTTTTTGCAAGAAAGCGTCAATGTGCGGTTGCAGTTCTATTCTCAGCATGGCTTTAACGAGCGCGGTTGCTGCCCGCTCCATGCCAGCGCGTATCTGCTCCAAGCTCTTTGCAAACTCGCCTGTGTATTGCCACCCAAAGAAAGTGTCGGTCTTGTTCCTGAATACCTGGACGCGCATGTGCCGCTGGGCTCGCTTTCTGATTGCTCGCACGCTCGGCATGTATCACCCAATCGAATTACGCAGGCGCAACCGCATCCGAGCTGCGCGCTACCGCAACGCAGTCATCCATCATGTTCAGCGCCGCCTTCCCCGTCTCGCCTGCCGGTGGGTTGCGTTTGCCGCTCCCACCGCACTTGCGGCACTGACGGCCCAGTACCGGGGAGCCGTGGATCACCTCGTACCCGCGCCCCAGGCACGGCTGGCGGTTGTCATGTAGCCAGTAGATCAGCACCGCATTGGCCAGCGTGCGCGGCTCCTTGTGGCCCTTGCGCTCGGCCCATGCGGCTACACCGTCAACCGCGCGGCGCAGGGTTTTGAGTTGGCTGAACAGCAAGAATGCCTCGGTTTCATCCATGTGCCGCTTCTTTGCCGCGCCGTCCCATTCACTGTGCAGTCGCATCAGCACGCCGCCCAGCAGGCCCGGTGTCCAGCCGCTGGCGATCAGCACACGGCATCGCTGCGGTGGTCTGCCGCGACCGTCAGGTCATCGGAGTTGCCTGCGCTGATGTATGCCTCGTCAACGGTGCGAATGTCGGTCAAGCTATTTCTCCAGTCTCAGGATCAATCCATTGCTGCGTTTCTCGCAAGTCCACGTCATGCGAAGCTGCAAAGGCAAGTGCGTACTCTATCAGGCTGCTTGATCGCGCCTTTGCTCATGCGAGCCGTAGATTCGCGGACGTTCACAAACTCACCCTCTAGGCCCGGCACCATTTCGCTACCATGCTCATGGCGACGGAATGACCGCTCACAAGCAACACCTTCCACTCGTCGGCATTGCGCACCTTCCCAGCCCATTCAATGCGGCGCGGGCAATGTCGGAGCAGATAGCGTGGAACTTGGCGTTCTGATCCGGGCTGATCGGCGCTCTGGTTTGACTTCCAGCACCAGCCGATGCCCAGCGGTCAGCCACGCCTTGATCGTCTGCCATGCGTCCTTGACGGCTTGGTAGCCTTTGCTGGGCGTTGAATAAGCGGATGGTCAGGCGCTCGGACTCCCGGCCGCCTCCCGCTTCAATTCCCGCGCCTTGGCCCGGTATTCGTCCCGGATAGCCCGCACTTCTTCCTTGTCCCACTTCTTGACGGAGTAGTCAGCCTCCAGCGCCTCCACGCGCGGCAGTCCGATGCGCTCAATCAAGCCCAGCCGGTAATCAGCTGCATTGCCAGCCTTGAACTGGTTACAAGAGACGCATTGGGGCGTTTATGTTGTCCAGGTTGAAACGGAGGTGAGATGCAGCCCTACGCTTCGGTAATGCCTGGCATCCTCTCCGGCGTGCAACCCGGATAAGATCGGGCGGCGGCTTCCCGCATGAGATACAAGGCAGATCGGCATCACGCGCGCGAACGTAGGCTATTGACCGCTGCCTGCGCTTCTTTTCCAGCAGTTCTGGCGGCGTCTTGAGTCTTCCTTGCGCGCCTTCCGTGTCCCTTGCGTTCCCGCGCTTGCGCCACCTTCTCTGCGCGGCGCTCTTCT
>JADJDV010000008.1 GCA_016702555.1 Burkholderiales bacterium | reverse complement strand
CGCAGCGCGGCGGCCGCCTGGGAAAGCTCCATCTTGTCCAGGTTCGCCAGGGTTGGCGTCTGCCGCGATCAGCGCCAGGCCGTCATCCTCCCGGTCAGCGAACCAGGCGCGCAGCTCGTCGCCGCCGGCGGTGAACATGCGACTGGCGGGATAGCCCGAGTCGTGGCCGGCCAGCGTCCAGCTCGCATTGCCCTGGGTGTCCAGGTCGATCACCGCAACCCGGAAGGCCGCGCTCCTGGAAGTCGAACGCCAGGTGGCAGGTTGCGAACGTCTTGCCTTGACCGCCTTTCTGAATTGCCGTGACCAGTGTTTTCATGAGTTGGGTTCCTGTTTCCTCTTTCCCTTGGCGTCGGCTTCCAACGCTTGACGATGAACGTTGATGCTCCGGCAGTACCGCCGTCACCCGCTCGAAGCCCTGCGGGAGCACTTCCCCCGCCACTGCCCACACGCGGCTGACCGCTTGCGATACCGCCCCCTTGGTCAGCCCCAGCGAGGGCCACAAACTCGGCCTGGGCCTTCCATCGACCAGCACGCCGCGCGCTATGTCGATGGTCTGTTGCCCGATCTCCAGGCCCTTGATCGCCGCCTGGAATTGGGCTTCGGTTAGCCGTTTCTTCATGGAGAACACCCATATAAACTCCACACCCGGTTGTTGAACAAAAAGGCGGTGCCAGCCGCCGACCATGTGCAGAAGTTTAGCTAAACTCGCCGCCCGCGTCAAGCGTTTTAGCGGCTAAAAATGGGCGCGTGATCTTCTTTCTTGGCGTTCAACCTGGCCGCGTCAGCGGCACTCATGAACAACGTCATCAGCGGGCCGACCGTGCGGCTCGAACCGTTGGCAAAGCACACGTCGAACTGACCGCCGGCGGTGTGCGGATCGACGCCTTCCACCAGTCGCCAGGGGTCAAGGCCCCATTCCTCGGATTGCGCGCTGTACCAATAGGCCGGCGCATCGCCGTTCAAGTCGCTGGCCGCGTACTCGCGCACCAGGACGGCCACCCGGCCGGTGTTCGGCTCCACGAATCCCGGCGGGTAGGGTAGGGTCTGTTTTTTCATGTCAAAGCCCCTTCGGCTTGTAGATCGAAACGAAGTAGGTGATCGCGGTCAGCACCGCGAAGTACGCCAGGAACGACCAACCGGCATACACGCCAGGCGTGTTCCAGTGGTAGAGCATCCGCACGAACTGGAAGAAGGTGGCAATCGACAGCACCCACTTGAGGATCGGCCAGACCAGCACGGTCGCCACCCATACGAACTTGACCAGGCCGGCCAGCAGGCCAGCACCGGGGGCCTTGTTGGGGGCAGCAGACGCGGCGGCAGGCTCCACCGGCGCGGGCGCGGCGGGCTGCTCGATCTCCTGGGGGAACTTGATGATGTTGGACATAGCTTGACCCTCCACGCGCTTACGTGTTGAATGCTGGGTGCTCCCACTCGGAAGCATGGTTACGGTGTGCCAGCACCAGGCCAAGCGCCCCGGATCACTCCGGGGCGTTCCTCCACCTGGGGCCGCCCTTGATCTTGCCTCGGCTCACGCAATACTCCTTCTTGGCGTCCTCGATAGGCCCGGCCGTTGCCGACCGGGCCATGTGCTCTTACCAGCCGGCCCGGCGCTTGGCCTGCTCGACGGCTTCCATCGACCAATGGCCCTTGGCCTGCCCCTCCAGGAGCATCCGGCGAAGTACGCCTTGCCGCGCAGTTCCTCGGCTTTGCACACCAGCTCGGCCGCCTCGGCCATCATGGCCGCGATCTCGTCACGGCGGGCCGGGAAGTCGGTCGCTGCCGCGCCCTCCAGCTCGTCAATCCAGGGCATAATCTTGTTGTCGCTCATCGGACTTTCTCCGGTAGTTGACCTGGGCAATGTGCCCGGCCTTCAGGTGCTATATTAGGGCAAAATGCCCTAACCTGTCAAGCACTTTAGCTAAACTTTTTTCGCTTTACCGGAATCCGAAGGCTAAACTTTAGCCGCTAAAACCTTTCCCTTGGCGTCAATCCTCTTTCCAGATCACGCCCAGCCCGGCCTGGTCGCACAGGATCGCCCATGCCGCATAGGGAATCGGGGTGTCCTCGCCGATCCAGCGGCGGATCGTGCGGTCGCCCTTCGCGCCCAGCCCAGCGCCTTCGCGGCCTTGCTGCCGCTGAACCCGGCCAGGCGCAGCACCTCGCGGACTTCCTCCCCGGTCGGCTGCGCCCAGCGTTCGGCCGGCTTCAAGCACTCCAGCCGGATATTGGCGTCGTTCGTCATTCGTTCGTTCTCCTGGTCAAGTGATAAGCCGCAACTGGTCGAAGCCGTAGATCGACTGGATGCAGCTCGGGTCTGAATCGACCACGCGCCGGCCTGCGCGATTGGTCTTGTACGTTACCGGCCTGTCGTCGTGCGCCCACACCTGGCGGGTGTCGGGATGCACCTTCACGATGATGATGCGCTTGCCGATGTAGCGGTCGAAAACCGGGTGATGGACGCTCACGATCTCGCACCGCTGGCCGGGCTTGAACTCCACCAGGTCGGCCGGGCCTCCATCGCCATTCCTGGCGATGCTGCAGGTTGCCGCGCTCGCTCGCGGCATCGTTGTTTCCGGCGATACAGGCCCGCCCTCGCCCGGCTCGGCATCGTCGGCTTTGACGATGCTGCAGGTCATCGTCGTTTCTGGCGATGCGGGATCTCGCTCGGGCCTGCGCCGGTGATTTTCCCTTGGCGTCCAACCCGGCGGCCCTGGCCGCCTTGATCCTGGTCGCGGCCTCGGCCGCCCAGCGCCTGGCGATGAAGGCCCGATGCGAGGGCAGCACCACATCGACCAGGACGAACCCCGGCGGCACCAGGACGGTCGCCGGTGCGCGCCGCGCCGGCGGCTCCAAGCCGGCCAGCCAAGCGGGCAGGGGAGCATCGGCCAGGCGGTCGCGGTAGCTGGCCTCGACCATCACCGGGCGCTTCTTCTCGGCTCGCTGCGCAGCCAGGATGCCGCGCGCAACCTCGTCCACCGTCATGCAGCCCTGCGCCGTGTCGAAGTGCGAGCGGTAGCCCGTTTCGGAGATAAACGGCCTGTCCAGGTCGATGACGTGGAACTGGAAGTGGGCACCCAGCGGCCCGCCGTAGCCGGCCTCGTACTCCACCAGGGCGCGCATGTCGCCATCCGCGACCAGGAACTGGCCGCGCTGGCCCCACAAGGCACGTCGCCAGGCACCGCCGCGCAATGGCGCTCGATGACCTGGCCGGGCGCGTCGTGGTCGGCCATGCTGCCCACGTGCGTTCCGCCGTTCATCTTCCAGATGACGGCCTCGTATCGGTCGCTGGCCGCCTCGGCGGCCGCACCGTCACCGCGCATGATCGCCGCGTCGATCTCCACCACGGCCGCCACGGCGGCGGCCAGCAGCTCGTCGCGGTCGGTGGGCAGCTCGGCCAGCAGCTTGGCCGCCGGCGCGTTCCAGTCCCTGGCCCGGCTGGGCCGGCGTCTTGCGTTTCTTCGCCATCGGCCGGCCCCTCAAGTGTCAGCACGCCGCCACGCGATCACGTCGCGGGCTTCGTAGCCGTGGCGCTTGCAGTCGTCGCAGAATCCCGAGCTGAACCCCTTGTGGTTCGTGCCGATCCATGCGGCCGGCTTGCCGCATTCGTGGCCGTAGGTGCCCGGCTCGGCGTTGTGGCACTTGCCGTCCGTCGCGTAGCTGTTCGTCGGTGCCTGGGGAGCGTTGTTCCTGGTCATGGTCGCCTCCTGGAAGCCCCGGCCGAAGCCGGGCCGCCCCTCATCAGTCAATAGCCCGGTAGATCGCGGCCGCCTCGGCGTGGCTGGCTGCGAAGCCGCGCAGGAAGTGATAGCGGTCGATCAGGGCATCGCCGGCGTCCGTGTCGGCGGCCTCGGCCGCGAGCTGACCCAGCGCGAACAGGGTTGCGACAATGCCGGCGGCGTCGGCCGACAACTCGCCTCGGAAGCCGTTGCCGTCCACCTCGATCTCCAGGCGGTCGGCCAGGTCGGGGGCCATGTAAAAACCGCCGTCCGACAAGGTGTAGTAGTGCCAATACGCGCCGCTGTAGCGTTCGCAGAGCCGGCGAAGCCAGGCATACACCAGGGCCTCGCCGCGCATCATCAGACGCGGGCCGAAGTAGGCGGGCAGGAAGTCGAGGCGCTGGGCCTCGGCGACCAGGGAAGCGGTAACGGGTTGCTCTTGGGTGTTCATCGGACTTTCTCCGGTAGTTGACCTGGGCGAAATGCCCGGCCTTCAAGTGCTATATTAGGGCAAAATGTCCTAATCGTCAAGCACTTTAGCTAAACGTTTTAGCCGCTAAACCTTGCCCTTTCCCTTGGCGTGCATTACAATGTAATTCACGAACCCAACCGGAGAACCAATCATGGCTGCAAACCAGCTCGTACAAACGCGCATCGACGGCGCGATCAAGGAAGAAGCGGCGGCCGTCCTGGCCGCGATGGCCTACCGTGTCCGACGCGGTGCGGCTGCTGCTCACGAAGGTGGCCCAGGACAAGGCGCTGCCCTTCGAGCCGCTGATTCCGAACGCCACCACCATCGAGGCGATGAAGGAAGCCCGCAAGGGCAAGCTGCCGCGCTTCGCCACCGTCAACGATCTGATGGCCGATCTGCATGCGGCAGATTGAGCGCACCGGCCAGTTCAAGCGCGACTACAAGCGCGAGGCGAAAGGGCAGCACCGGGCCACGCTCGACGCCGACCTGGTGCCCGTCCTGGTCGCGCTCGCCGACGACCAGCCGCTGGAACCTCGGCACCGCGACCACGCGCTGACCGGGGACTGGAAGGATCACCGGGATTGCCACGTCAAGCCCGACCTGGTGCTGATCTACCAGAAGCCCGACGCCGACACGCTGCGCCTGGTGCGCCTCGGCTCTCCCTCGAACTCGGCTTGTGATCGGCGCGGGCCTGGCCCCGCGTCTCACGTTTCATTGACACTGAGGGCGCTTTCCGCGCCACCGGCCGAGCTGGCCGACCCCCTTCCTTGGCGTAAAACCTGCGGCGGTGGAGCTGCTGCGATGCTTGAGGATCGCGCGGCCGGTCGAACCGCGGCGACCTGGTTGGGGAGTGTGAGGGGGCTTTGCCCCCTCGCAAGCTCTCGAACTTACTGCCTTGGGGTCTCCTCGTTTTCAGTGCAATAAGTGACGGTACGAAAAGCTAGCACTGGCGCGGAGGTGGTGTTGGTAGATCGTTGATTTCATTGACTTTCCTGTTCACTTTCAAATCTGCGATTCGTGGCGTCAAACCGTGGTCGGTTTCATCCATTGGTGCCAGTTATCGATGCATTTGGCCGCGAAGGCAGGATTTGGTCAGCATAGCGGTCAACCGGGAAGCGAAACACACCCCGCAAGTTGATGCTCTCCAGCCTGGTGGGCGCAATCTTCCCGATCAGTTCCGGTGGAATGACCTGGCGGCGGTTCGACCAGCGATCCAGGACCGCCTGCATCTGTGAGGTATTCCACGCCATCACGATGTTGGCCATCAGGCTCAACGCATCGGCCACAGCCTGCATTTCATCGACACGTTTGGCCTGCGCCGGGCTGATCCGGCCGGTATAAATGGCGCGCTTGAGGGCGTTAACAGCCTCGCCCCGATTGAGCACCCGGCGCAACTCGTTCCTGAAAGCGTCCTTGACAAAGTAGTCAGCCAAAAACGCCGTACGCAGCAACCGCCCCAATTGCACGCCAGCCTCATAGATTGGATCGCCCTGGGCGGCAGAACCGAACCGCGCAAGAGCTGCCACCGCACTGGCATGTCCGCTCATGACCGAGGCTGCCAGGTGCACCAGACTATCCCAATGCTTTTCGATCAAAGCGACGTCGACATTGGCTTCGCACACCGCAGCGATTTCTGCGGGCACTTTGGTGCCGCGTGGCACAAAGAGGTGGCGCTGTTTGAGTTCCTTCAACCGCGGGCAAAGATCAAAACCAAGCAAACGGGCATGTGACATGGCAAAGTCGGTGTAGCCATGGGTATCCACAGCAAGCTGGCTGGTCTCCAGCTTTTCTTGGCGGATGACACCTTCAATGGCCACGCCCGCCTGGCGCTCATTGAGCACAAAGGGCTGCGCATGGAAGATGCCCCACCGGTCTTTTACATGGGAGTAGATTCCAATGGAAGGTGTGTTGCGCCGAGGATCAAGCCGGGCTTGCCACACCCGTTTGGTGGTCTCCATGGTCATCATGTCAGAAGATGCCAAATCGGACCGCCCCCAGGTGGCGGCAATCGGGTGTCGCTGCATGAATTCCAGCACAGCCTGGCAGGCCTGGCTCAGACGCCGTTCGTCCCGCGCCCAGCGCATGGCCTGGCGAATGCTGGTGGCAGACAATTGCGGAATCATGCGCGCGCATTCGACCGCAGTCAGACTGGTGCCGTGGGCCATGATGCCGGCATAGACCATCAGCAGCTCGTCGGTAGAGCGCGGCTCACGTCCGAGCATGATCCAGCTAAAGCGCACCTGGGCGTCAACGGCCAGAATCACTTCCGGCAATTGAACCTCACCGATGCGGTGATCCAAAGCCGCGCGCAGCTTGGTCACTTCTGGGTCTTCGTCCTCTGCGGGCAATGGCGACAAATGGAGTTCATCATCCACGCGCAGTACGCCACTGCGGGCTGCAGCGGCCACCGCATCGACACCGGCAGTTACTCTGGCCAGCAAAGGCTTCAAGAAAGTGGCAGCCTTGCTGGGTAACGATAGACGGGCATAGTGTTTCTTGGACTCTGCCTGCCAACGCTCGTCCGTGAAGAACAAGCGCGCACGACCCCGAAAGCTCAGGCTGTGCTCAATCCAGACCGAGCCATTGCGCACCGCGCGGCGCAGGGCAAACAGGGTGGCCACCTCCAACGCCTGAAACGCCCGTTCCCGGTCTGGGCTGGAGATCGAAACCTGCCAGATCATTCCCAGACTTGGTGCCACCACTTCAACTGGCAGCTTTCTGGATCCTTTGAGATATAAAGCTTGCAGCTTGGCAAGGTACTCGATGGCAGGATGCTCGCCGGTGGCCTGCCAGGGCAGCTTTGCAATGGCGACGAGCAACGACCGCACGGGGCGAATTCCATCAATCAATCCCTCGCGGACCAGGGAGGCCCTGCTCGGTGGTTTGCGTTTCTGGGTTTCGGTGATCAAGGCTTCAAGACGGGCACGCAACTCAGCATCTGGCACCGCACCTTGCGCGCTCAAGGCAACAAGTTCGCCGAGCAGCGTTTTGTACATTGCGGCCCAATTGACGGTAGCGGGGACATCGGCGGCAGCCTGACGCCACAGATCGGCGATCCGGCGCTGCACCATAAGGATCAACTGGTCTGTGGTGGTGAACAGGCAATACCGAAGAAAGCATGCGACCTCCACGGTGCGCGCTGGCTCTTTGATCTTGGCTCCGGCTGAGGGCGGCCTGGAGACAAGTCGGCGCGCGTAGCGGCGCAAGATGAGATCGGGGATGTCTGCCAGGTGCTTATGAACGTCCAGCGTGTAAAGCAGGTCGATGCGCTCCAGTACCTCGCTGATTTGGCGGGTTGAGTGTTTCGCCGGTGCAGCCCATAGCCAACTCTGCTGGGTTTGTCCATCTGGGCGCAGCTCTGAAACTGAGGCTCGCCAGCGATCAAGTGTTGCTGGATCAACGCTGGCGGCGATGGCGGTGCCTGTTTCAACTTCAAGCTGGGCAAGTGCCGCCGCAATCAGTGTCCGAATTGCCCGCTCGTGCACGATCACCAGCTTGTTCTTGTACAGCCATTGACGCGCCCGCACGAGTAGCTGATCGCGGTCGGCGCAGCGCGCCACTTCGTCGCGCAGTTCACGTACCAGTGAGCGGCGCTGGTGCTCGCTCATCCACTGGAATCCAAGGACCGTGCAGGCTACTTGTTGGTGATCGAATAGCGTGCGCCCGCGTTCATACATGGCTCTCAGCGAGGCGACTTCTGGTGCTGCAATGCCAAGCTCGTTGCCAAGGTGGCGCCACAAGGCTACTGGAATTACCCGAAAGGCACCGAGCAAACGCCCACTCATGCGCAGGAAACCAATATGGAGCGCCAGACCAAGCTTGTGGGAATCACCTCGGCGTGCATTGATTGCGTCGCGCTCGGCACCATCGAAGGTGAAAAATGCCTTCATCTCGAAGTCGCTGATATCGCGGGGGAGCCCACGCATCCCCAAAAACGTTGTGTGCCAACCCTGCATCGTGAACCTCAAAAGTGGGAGGCCACCATACCCGTTTACAAAGCGAACAGGAAAGTCAATGAAATCAACGGTCTACCCAGACCACCCCCGCGCCAGTGCTAGCTTTGCGTACCGTCACTTATTGCACTGAAAACGAGGAGACCCCAAATCCCCAGTACCTTGATGCGATAGGCGGACACGCGAGGCGGGTCGCTGCGAGTGCGCAGTTGCAAGGGGACAGGGGCGCCAGGATCACGCCCTACACACGCGGAAAAGAGCAGGCCCTTTCCCGAGGTGCCAGCCCTGCCGGGCCATTCACCAGCCTAGCGGCCACGCCGCAGGCGAGCAAGCCTCCTGCGCGCAGCCGCTGAAAACATCACGCGGCCAAGCGGTGTTCGTAGTACGGCCGCGCCTTGTCATCGAGCAGCGCATCCAAGGCGTCCAGCGTGCGCCCCTGCGGCGTCAGCCAGGCTTCAACGTTCTCGGGCCGCAGCTGCACGATGCAGCGGTCATGCCCGGCCGCGGCCACTTCGGGCGGCGGATCATCCGTCACGGCCGCGAACGACCACAGGTCGGGCTCGTCGGAGCCCGCCGGCGGCGTCCAGTGCGAAAACAGGCAGGCGATGTACATCTCCTGCGGTGGACTGGGCTCGAACCGGAGCACGATGTTTTCTGGCGCCTCGCCAGCGCGCAGCGCCCGGCCTTCGGCCGCGTGCCGGGCCACGTTCTCGAAGAACGTGGTCACGAGCATGAGTGCGTGCGTCTGCCCGAACTGCTGCTTCCAGAACCCGCGCAGGTTGTCCCGGCGCGCGTTGTATGTCCCGGGGTACTTCCTGTCGTAGAGGGTCGGCTTGCCGGCCGGCCGGCACCCGTAGCGCATGGGCCAGATCACCGGCTCGCCGCCCTCGATCACCAGCACCGGCGCCCACCAGCCGGGGAAAATCCGCGTATCGCTTTCGCTCAGTTCGGGTCGCTTCAGCCTCGTCAGGCGCGCGAGCGCCTGGTCGATCTTGGCGGTGGCGATGCGCTGGTCTTCCTGGGCCTTCTTCGTCACCTTGGTCTGCAGGGCGCGCTCGGCGTCGGCTAGGCGCTTGCGCTGCGCGAACAGATCCTGCTCCAGCGCGGACACCTGGCTCGCGTCGAATTCCGCAATCAGCGCATGGATCTCGCGCTCCTCGGGCGAGTGGGGATGCGTGAACTGCGCATCCATCACCCTGGGCGTACGCATGGGCGGCTTGGGCTGCTGCCTGCGCCGCCAGTACAGATCGAAGAACGCCTTGAGCGCCAGGCGGGACCTCGGGAACAGGCGACGGAACGCGGCGTAGTCCGCGCGCACGGCGGCCGAGTAGCACATGGAGCGATCCTTTCCCTGAAAATCTTGACAGCAGTCTAGGGGAGGCTGGTGCATAGCGCCCGAAGCGTCGGATTTATACTGTACGTATGCACAGTGCAATCCAATGTTTTAACGTCCCAGTGCCGCTGGCCAGCAGCGGCCTGGTGCTGCCATTGGCCAATGCCAGCGTGCATGCCGGCTTCCCCTCGCCGGCGGACGATTACTTGGTCAAGCGGATCGACCTCAACGAAATCCTCGTCACCCATCCCCAGGCTACCTTTCTTTTCCGTGTTGCCGGGGACTCCATGCAGGACCTGGGCATCTTCGACGGCGATCTGTTGCTGGTGAACCGAGCCCTCAAACCCTGCCACGGCAACATCGTGGTGGCCGTGGTGGACGGTGAATACGCCGTCAAGCAACTGTACCTTCGCGCCGGCCGGCTCAAGCTCAAGGCAGGCAACCCGACGTACCCGGAAATCGTGCCTACGGAAGGGCAGACGATCGAGGTTTGGGGCGTGGCCACCAGCTGCATCAAGCGGTTCCAGTGATGCACCATGCTGGCACTCCTCGATGGCAACAATTTCTACGTGAGCTGCGAGCGCGTTTTCCGGCCGAGCCTGCAGGGCCGGCCGGTGGTCGTGCTCAGCAACAATGACGGTTGCGCGATCAGCCGCAGCAACGAAGCCAAGGCGCTGGGCATCAAGATGGCCCAGCCGCACCATGAATTCCGCCATCTCGAAGACCGCGCCGGCCTGGTCAGCCTGAGCGCCAATTTCACCCTGTACGGCGATATGTCGGACAGGATGATGAGCTTGGCCGCAGGCCTCGGGCCCGGCCAGGAGATCTACAGCATCGATGAGTGCTTCGTGGATCTTCACGGCGTGCGTGGCAACCTGGCCGAGCGCGCGCATGCCATCCGCGCTCGCATCCACCGTTGGATCGGTATTCCGACGTGCATCGGCATAGCGCCCACGAAAACCTTGGCCAAGTTGGCCAACCACATCGCCAAGTGCGCAGAAAGGAAAGCCGGCAGCTACCCTGCGCAGCACGCGCAGGTATGCCACCTGGGTGCGCTGCCGCAGGCCGACGTGGACCTGCTGCTCGCCATCACTGACGTGGGCGACGTGTGGGGAGTTGGGCCGCGTATCGGCGCACAACTGCGCGACGCCGGCGTGGCCACCGCGCAGGATTTGGCGCGGCTCGACCCGGCTTCGGTGCGCCGCCGCTGGTCGGTGGTGCTCGAACGCACCGTTCGCGAGTTGCAAGGCATGCCCTGCATCGATCTGGAAGAGGCTCCCACGCCCAAGCGCGAGATCGCCGTGACGAGATCCTTCGGCCGGCCGGTGCGCGAGTTGCCGCAGTTGCTGCAGGCCGTGAGCGACTTCGCGACACGCGCGGCCGAGAAGCTGCGGCGACAGGGGAGCCTGGCCGGGCGCGTGCTGGTCTTCGCGCACACCTCGCCGTTCCGGCCAGGCCCGCGCTGGGCCAAGTCGCTCGTGGTGCCGTTGCGCCGGCCCACGGCCGACACGGCGAAGATCATCCAGGCGGCCACGATGGGTCTAGAACTGATTTTCGAGCCCGGCTACAACTTGGCGAAAGCCGGCGTGATGCTGCTGGACCTCTGCGACAGCAGCATCCTGCAAGGCGAACTCGATCTTGAAGATGAATCTGGCCGCAACCGCGGCCAGCTGATGAGCGTGGTGGACAAGCTCAATGCCCGATGGGGAAAAGCCACGGTGAAGCAGGGCAGCGTCGGCACCGCGGCCGCGCGGCGTGACTGGGCAATGCGCCAGGCCCGACGAACACCCCAGTACACCACCGACTGGCGACAGGTTCCCGTCGCGCGCGCCTAAAGCCAGCGGACGGCGTTGCCCTCAATCACCTTACCCAACTCCATAAAGGGGAAGTGCAACTGTTCTTGCGGCTGACGATGTCAGCGGGCATGGAGCGCCTGCGCCTCGAAATTCTGGATCGCTATGAAAGTGGCATCCTCGGCATGCTTATGCTGTTGCTTAATATCAGTATCATTTTTCTTAAGCATTTAGCGAAAACGGGACGTATACATGGGTGCAGGACATTCACACGGAGCGACGACGCCTTCCGGCACGGCCGCAGGACGGCACAAGACGCGGTTGATGGGAGCTTTGGCGCTCACGACCATATTCATGGCCGTGGAAGTCGTCGGTGGCCTGTGGACCGGTAGTCTCGCTCTACTCGCCGATGCAGCGCATATGCTGACCGATGCCGGTGGCTTGGCCCTGGCGCTGCTTGCGATCCGTTTTTCCGAGCGCCCTGCAACTCCTCAGAAGACCTACGGCTATGTCCGATCTGAAGTGTTGGCAGCACTGGCGAACGCCGTCGTCCTTCTTGTGCTGACCCTCTACATCCTCTACGAGGCTTACCAGCGATTCCTGAACCCTCCTGAGATTCTGAGTGGCCCGATGCTGATCGTCGCCGTCGTCGGTCTCGCCGTCAACCTAGTGAGCATGAAACTCCTCTCTGCCGGGTCGTCAGAGAGCCTCAACGTGAAGGGCGCCTACTTCGAGGTGCTCGCCGACATGCTAGGTTCGCTCGGTGTTCTCGTCGCGGCGGCGATCGTCATGTTCACGGGCTGGAAGCTGGCTGATCCCATCGTCGGCGCCGGCATTGGCCTTTTCATCGTTCCACGGACATGGATCTTGTTGAAGCAGGCGATTCATATCCTGATGGAAGGCACGCCCCCTGAAATTGACATCTCCTTGTTGGAAGACAAGCTCAAGGAAATTCCCGGCATCACGGCCGTGCATGACCTCCACGTCTGGACAATCACATCAGGTGTTGATGCGATGAGTTGCCACTTGGTTGTGACCAATATGGCCGATGCCCCTAAGACACTGGTTGCCGCCAAGTCAGCAATGGAAACAACCTTCGATATCACCCACACCACGATCCAGATCGAGGATCAAGATTTGCGCAAGGCTGAGAGAGAACTCAAATATTGATTCTGTTGCCAAACACATTTATGCAAACCGCTGCAATGCTCCTTTCAAAGAACCGGGTCAAGAGCCGTTCCCCATCGGGCAACGGCGGAACTTAAGCCGCACTAATTGGATCATGACGCCTGTGCCCAGGCGAGAAAGCTTGGCTGCCTGTGACTCGGTGTATGTCATCATCGCCGATTGCTCCGCAGGCTTGGTCCGTCGCGAGCGTCAATGAAGACCTGTACGCGCCTGCCTGCCATGCGCACAGAAGCGCCACCTGTTCCTTCGATCCGCGCAGTAGGAGCTACCGCGTTGGAGTGGAGCCTGGCGAGTGGGTGCAGGCCGAAGCGATGTCCAAGCGCGCATCGTAGACCTGGGTCGTGATTGCCATCAGACCGAGGACGGAATGGAACAGGTTGTCATGGGACAGTGCCAGAGCGGTCTTGCCGTTGAGACATGCTGTATCGAGCCCACGGCTTGCCTTGAAAGATTCGGAGAGCCACCACACCATGGGTACACGGGTCTGTTCGTTGGGGGCAATGGCCTGCGGCAACCCGTGCAGGAAGAGTCCTTTTTCACCCAGGGACTCGCCATGATCCGAGACATATATCATCGCGGTATCGAAACGCTCCTGCTGCGTCTTGAGATAGGCGACAGCCTGGCTCAACACATGGTCGGTATAGAGAACGGCATTGTCATAGGCATTGACGATGCTCTGGCGATCACAGCGCCGCAACTCGCCGGTGTCGCAGGTGGGCTGGAAGCGGCGAAAGGCGGTGGGATACCGTTTGTAGTACGCAGGACCGTGATTCCCCAGCATATGAAGGACGACCACGATGTCTCCGGTCGAGCCCTGGGTAAGAGCGCCAACGTTGCGCAGCAGCACTTCGTCGAAGCACCGTCCGTCTTCGCACAAGGCGGCGTCTGCCTTGGGATCGACGATGGTCTCACCCAGGCCGTCGCACACCCCCTTGCATCCTGATTGGTTGTCCTTCCAGCGCACGGACACGCCTGCACGCGACAGCACGTGCAACAGGGATTCGCTGGAACGAATCCGCTTTTCGTCATAGTCTCTCCTGCCGACGGCCGAGAACATACATGGAAGCGATGTCTCGGTATTGGTGCCGCAAGCAGTGACGTTGCTGAAGTTGAGCACGTCCAATGCCTTCATCTGTGGCGAGGTCTGCCGCAGATAGCCGTTGAGACCCCAGCTCGCCGCCCGGAGCGTCTCCCCCACCACGATGAACATCAGCGTTGGCTTGCGGCCCTGCACTGCTGGGGCAATGCGCGCATCCATCCCTACAGGCGTGCGCACGATCGCTATCTCAGCGTCGGTGGACAGCACCCGCGCCGTGGAATAGAGCAGATTGGCAGGTGTGATGAGGTAGCGCAGCTCCTTCTGGTTCCTCATCAACGCCGAAAAGTCCTGGAAGACAAGCAGCAGCGAAATCACCAAGACCAAAGCAGCCCCGACAATGAACAGCAATCGACACAACAGGGCGCGAGCGAAGGGGTGTGCCACCACGCGCACCCGCCATATGCACGCGACGGGTACCAGGGAATAGGCGAGCACATGCAACAGCAAGCTTGCCGACAGCAACTCGCTAGCCTCAGTCGTATCTGTACGCAAAACGTTGCGCAGCATGCTCGGGTCGTAGTAGACACCGTAGCGTTGCATGAAGAAGGTGGCGAATGCTGTGGCCAGAACAAGCGCGGTCAAGAGCGGTCGCACGATCCAACGATTTGCCAGCAGGCCAAAGATGAGGGCATGAAGTGCAATCAACGACAGCACCAGGGCAGCCGCGAACAACCAGGTTCCCGGGTCAGCCCAGTGGCGGCCAGCTGTGCTGGCCGACAGGAACGAGGTGTTGCCCAGCAATGCGAGGTATGCGCATACCCACAGCACCAAGCCATGGGTTCCAATACTCGGTCGCCAATTTGTCCAGTGCAGCAAGTTCTCGCGCACGAACGAAAGGTGGGCAGAGTGGCGCCGCCTTGTTTGGTTCATCTTGCTTTGCGGTGTTGATTTCTGAAAAACACCAGGTCTTTCGATGAGATGTCGAGGCGGTAGACCTTTCCAGCCCTCCAGCCATCCGACCATGGCATCCAGCCTTCATGCACGGGGGTAGCGAGATCTGTTGCAAGAACTGCGGCGACCAATGCACCCAACATCCGCTTCGAGCACGTGAAGGATGTCATGGCGTTCCTTGCTGAGGTGCCCGGAGAATCTCCGTTTAATCCTGCGAGCCGTCAGTGGCGCGGACGGTTGCGTCCGGCCTTCCCTTGCCGAAAATCCATCTGCATCCGGCGGTCTCTCAAACGCTTGGCCAGACGTGTTGTGTACTTGATGCGCTTGTTCCGCTCAGGGTGGCGTCGTATCCAGAACGACCGCACTCGCCAGAAGGCGAGCGCAGTAATCAGGAAGCTGATCCAGATCCAGACGAGCTTGACCGCTACTGCGTGGACCATAGATGAACAAGGTGATTGCGCGCAGCGCGCACGGGTCTGGATTGATGAAAATCGTCGCCGGGATGTGCGTGAGCGGCAACGGTTTCGATCATCGTGGGGTCACTTCAGCGTGTACCGCACCGAGGCAACGGATTTACCGGCCTTGGAAACGGCTGCCACCACCTTGGTGCCCGATCCCACCTTGAAGCTGCCTGCAGCTTCGAGCGCGGCGCCTGACGGCTTCAATTCGACCTCCTGTTTGTCGGTGCCGGCCAGCAGCGTCACCTTGGCCGTCATGCCGGCCACGTCCACCGGTTTGCCGTGGTCACGCACATGCAGTTGTAGCTTGTCTGCACTGGCCACCAGTTCATAGTCGATGTCTTTCGACTGAGCGACAACGCCGCCGTGCAGAGGCTTGGTGTCATGGTCTTTTTCGGAGGCGAACGCGATTCCCGAGACCGAGATGGCCAGGGCGAGCAGTGCATGGTTGAATTTCATGGAATCTCCTTGTTGGGAAGGGAAAAAGGGCCCCGTGTGAGCGGGGGCCCCTTTGGGGAACTACGCGGAATAGGGGGTGACGGGGTGCGCAGGCTCAGCGGACACGTCCTCGTCTTGTTCGTCAGGCTTGTGCGCCAGGCGGTAGAGGATGGGCAGCACCAGCAGGGTCAGCAGAGTCGAAGAAAGGATCCCTCCGATGACCACAGTGGCCAGCGGGCGCTGCACCTCGGCACCCGTTCCGGTGGCGATCGCCATCGGAATGAAGCCCAGCGAAGCGACCAGCGCGGTCATGAGCACGGGGCGCAGGCGGGTCAACGCACCGTCCCGTATCGCCGCGTCCAGCGCCACGCCTTCTTCCCGCAGCGTGCGGATGTACGAGATCATCACTAACCCGTTGAGCACCGCCACCCCTGAGAGCGCAATGAACCCGACGGCGGCCGATATCGACATCGGTATGTCCCGTAGCCACAAGGCCAGGATGCCGCCCGTCAACGCGAAGGGAATGCCGGTGAACACCAGCAGGCCATCCTTGGCGTTGCCGAACATGGCGAACAGCAGCACGAACACCAGCAGCAGGGAGACGGGCACCACGATCTGCAGGCGCTTGGACGCGGACTGCAGGTTCTCGAAGGTGCCGCCCCAGCTCGTCCAGTAGCCTGTGGGGATCTTGATCTGCGCCAGGCCTTGCTCCGCCTCGGCGACGAAGGAACCCACGTCACGCCCGCGCACGTTGGCGCTGACCACGATGCGGCGCTTGCCGTTTTCGCGGCTGACCTGGTTGGGGCCGGGCGCGAGTTCAAACGATGCCACTTCTCCAAGCGGAATGAAGTTGATTCGAGCCTCTGCCGCCCCGGATGCCCGGGGCAACGGAATGGGCAGGCGCTTCATGCCTTCCAGGTCATTGCGGATCGATTCCGGCAGACGCACCAGGATGTCGAAGCGCCGGTCGCCTTCAAACAGAGTGCCAGCCTCGCGTCCGCCGATGGCCGTTGCCACGGTGTCCTGGATGTCCGCCACATTCAGGCCGTAGCGCGCAGCCTTCTGGCGATCAATGTTCACGGTAAGCATCGGCAGGCCGGTGGTCTGCTCGACCTTGACCTCGGACGAGCCCTGAATCTTCTGCAGCATCGAGGAAACCTCTTCCGCAGTCTTGTTCAGGACTTCCATGTCGTCGCCGAAGATCTTCACCGCCACATCGCTTCGCACTCCGGAAATCAGCTCATTGAAGCGCAGTTGGATGGGTTGCGAGAATTCGTAGTTGTTGCCTGGGATCTTGCCGACCACCTCTTGGATGCCCGCGAGAAGCTCATCCCGCGTCTTGCGAGGTGTAGGCCACTCGTCCATCGGCTTGAGCATGATGTACCCGTCAGAGATGTTCGGAGGCATAGGGTCCGAGGCGATCTCTGCCGTGCCAGTGCGCGCGAAAACTCGTTCAATCTCCGGGAACTTGGCCTTGAGTGTGCTTTCAATCTGCTGCTGCATGGCGACGGATTGCGACAGGCTGGTACCTGGGATGCGCAGCGCCTGGATAGCGAGGTCGCCCTCATTGAGCTGGGGCACGAATTCGCTGCCCATGCGGGTGGCGATCAGCCCACACAGCACCACGGCTACCGCAGCGATGGTGAGCACCAGGGCCTTGGCCGACATCACGCGATCCAGCAGCGGTGCGTAGATGCGCTTGGCGTGGCCGAGCAGGAAGTTTTCCTTCTCGTTCACGCGGTTGCCGATGAACAGGGCCACGGCCGCAGGGATGAACGTCACCGACAGGATCATGGCGCCCACGAGTGCTGCCACCACGGTAAACGCCATGGGATGGAACATCTTCCCCTCGACGCCTGTCAGCGCGAAGATAGGCAGGTACACCACCATGATGATGAGTTGGCCGAACAACAGCGCCCGGCGCGACTCCTTGGAGGCCAGGAAGACTTCGTGGAAGCGCTCGGCGCGCGTCAACGGCCGACCATGATGGGCCTGAGCGTGGGCCAAACGCCGCACGCAGTTTTCGACGATCACCACCGCGCCGTCGATGATGATCCCGAAGTCGAGCGCTCCCAGGCTCATGAGGTTGGCGCTGACTTTGTAGTTGACCATACCCGTGAAGGTGAACAACATGGAAAGCGGAATCACCATCGCCGTGATCACTGCTGCACGGATGTTGCCCAGGAATAGGAACAAGATCACGATCACCAAAATCGCGCCTTCGAGCAGGTTCTTCTTCACCGTGTTGATGGCTTTGTCCACCAGCACGGTGCGGTCGTACACCGTCACCGCATGTACGCCCTCGGGCAAGTTGCGGTTGATCTCCACCATCTTCTTGTCCACGGCCTGGGAGACGGTACGGCTGTTCTCTCCGATCAACATGAACACCGTACCCAGCACCACCTCACGGCCGTTGTCCGTGGCGGCACCGGTGCGCAGTTCGCGACCCAGGGCCACGTCGGCCACGTCGCGCACGCGCACCGGCACGCCGTTGGCGCTGCTCAGGATCACGTTGCCGATATCCTCCAGCGACCGGACCTGCCCAGGGGCACGGATGAGGTACTGCTCCCCACGCTTTTCGATGTAGCCCGCGCCCACGTTGCCGTTGTTGCGGTCCAGCGCGGTCACGATGTCCTGCAGCGTCATCCCCAGCGATGCCAGCCGCTCTGGTATGGGGGCAATCTGGTATTCCTTCGCGAAACCGCCAATCGAGTTGATTTCCGTGACGCCGGGAACGTTACGCAGCTGCGGCTTGATGATCCAGTCCTGGATCTCGCGCAGGTCGGTCGGGGTGTAGGGGTTGCCGTCCGGCTTCTTGGCACCGTCCTTGGTTTCCACGGTCCACAGGTAGATTTCACCCAGGCCCGTGGAGATGGGCCCAAGGGCCGGAGTGATGCCTATGGGCAGGCGGTCGCGTGCTTCCTGGATGCGCTCGTTCACCAATTGCCGAGCAAAGTAGATATCGGTGCCGTCTTTGAAGATCACCGTTACCTGAGACAGTCCGTAGCGGGATAAGGACCGTGTCTGCTCCAGGTTGGGCAGGCCGGCCATGACTGTCTCGATGGGGTAAGTCACGCGCTGCTCGGCCTCCAACGGCGAGTAACCGGGCGCCTGCGTGTTGATCTGCACCTGGACGTTGGTGATGTCGGGCACCGCGTCGATCGGTAGCTTCTGGTAGTTGAATACGCCGAGCGCCGCCATGGCGAGGGCCGCGAGCAGCACCAGCCAGCGCTGCTCGATCGAAAATCGAATCAGTTTTTCAAACATGGAGCGACTCCGAGGTCAGTGCGTGTGCTCGGCCGAGGCCTTGCCCAGTTCGGACTTCACAACGAAGCTGCCGGTTGCCGCATAGGGAGCGCCTTGCTTGAGGCCCTGGAGCACTTCCACGCGCTTGCCGTCACTGCGTCCGAGTTGCACGGGTTGTGTGATGAAGCCGCCGTTGACCTTGAGAAAGACCACTGGCTTCTCGCCCACGGTCTGCACGGCGTCTGTAGCGATCGTTACCGGAACGGTCGCCTCATCCGCAACCACTTCGACGTTGACGAAGAGGCCGGGTCGCCATGCGCCATTGGGGTTGTCCAAAACCACACGAGCCTTCGCAGTACGGGTCTGCTCACCAATCAACGAGCCGACGAAAGCCACAGTTCCGGTAGCTGAGGCGTCGAACGCCGTCGCTTTGATTGTGACCTTTTCTCCCACCCGCACTTGGGGCAGATCCTTGGCCGGCACATTGATCTCGGCCCAAACCTTGCTGAGGTCGGAGATGGTGAAGACGGCTGCATCTTCCTTGACAGCTTCGCCCAGGCTGATGTGCTTTTCAATCACGATACCGTCAAAGGGTGCTCGTAGTTCAAGCCGATTCAAGCCGGATGGAGACGACGCGCCGAGTCCCAGTGCACCCAGCTTCTGGTGGGCATTGGCGACCGCCACTTCGGCTTCATTCAGGGCCTGCCTAGCCTGCAAGTAGTCCTGTTCCGCGGAGACTTTCTGCTCCCACAGTTTTTTCTCACGCTCGTAGGTGGTTTTGGCTAATGCCAGGCGCTTTTGTGCTGTCTGTAGCTCGCTGCGTTGCTCCGAAGCCGTAGGGCTGGCAATCGCTGCCAGAACCTGGCCCTTCTTGACGACCTGGCCCAAGTTTGCGCTGACGCTTTCAACGACGCCTGCGAGGCGCGGTACCACGTGCGAGGTGCGGTCTTCGTTCAGGCGGATTTCACCGGGTAGCAGCAAGGAACTCTTGATGCTGGCAGCGGATGCCGTGTCAACGCCGATGGCGGCCGCCTTGATCTGGGCGTCAGTCAACTCCACCTTGCCTTCTTCCTTGCTCAGCACGAACATGAAGGGCTCATTGGCGTGTTGGGCAATGATCTCGACTTCGAAGGCATGGGGTTCTTCCACCGCTTCGCGACTCACCCAACTTCCCTTTTCAGCGCTGAAGGTCAGGGCCTGTTTGTCCCCGGTGGGGCGAGTGATGGTCGCGGTCACGGACGCCGCATTCGCCGGCACCGCCTGGTCCTTGTCGGACATCCAGATGCGCAGGCGTGGCTCCCCACCGCCTTCTGCCAGCAAGGCCTCCAGTGTGAAGTCGCCTTCCTTGAACAAAGTGCCGCCATTGGGGCCCTTGGCTTCACTCGCCTCATGGTGCTCTTCGTCGGCATGGCCCTTGTCATCGTCGTGGCCCTTGCCATCTGCCTTGCCGTGGTGTTCACCGTCACCGTGGCCCTTGGCTTCGGTGTGGGTTCCGTGGCCATGGCCATCGCCCTCCGCGGCCTTGGTATTGCCGCCCTGAAGGAGAAATGCTCCGGCTCCGACGCCTAAGGCGAGTACGACGGCAATGGCAATCAGGTGCCTTTTGCTGATGGTTGGTTTGCTGGTGGTCATGGTCAATCTCAGTTATGCGTGATGGTCTGATCCGCGGGAGACGCCCCCCCAAGCAGACGGTCGATCTCGGCTGCTGCGCGGTGGGCCTCAGCGAGTGCCTTGAGGTACTGCGATTTGGCGGTGAAGTACGTGCGCTGTGCGTCAAGGACTTCGAGGAAGCTGAACTTGCCGTTTTCGAAACCGATGGTCGCTGCGTCGTAGGCCGACTTAGAGCCTGGAAGTACATCCGCCTGGAGAGCCTGCACTTCGTTAGCAATGGTGGACAACCGGTCGTGCGCCTGGGCGACCTCGCTGCGCAGGCGCACCGTAATGGCCTGAAGCTCGTCTTGCGCCTTGTCTTCGAGCTTCAGAGCCTCCAGCAGGTTGCCTTGGTTGCGGTCAAACAGGGGCAAGGGCATTGAGATGCCCAGAAGTAGCACATTGCGCTGGGTCTCGTTGGCCCGTTGCACACCGGCACTGACCGTGACGTCTGGCACGCGCTTGCTCCGTTCCACTTCCGTCAAGGCCCGGCGCCGTTCCACCTCGACCTTGGCCAGCACGACGGCTGGTGAAGAATCCACCAGGGACTGCAGATCCATCAGGGTCGGCAATGTGGGCAGGTCGTCAGCCTTACCCTCCAGCGCACCGGCGACGGCAGTGGTTCTGCCGAGCAGCGCATTCAGGCGCGTCAAGGCATTGCGTTCTTCGCTGGCGGCCTGGCTCAACTCAACGCGGATACCGGACTCCGCCACCCTGGCCTTGGTTTCCTCGACAGGAGAGACCTTGCCTGCCGCAACCCGTTTGGCCACAGCGTCCGTGGACGACTTGGCCAGCGCCGAACTGTCCTTTGCCAAAGCAAGCCGCTCCTGCGCGGTCAGCACATCGAAAAAAGCTGCCACCACGTTGGCGCGAACGGTGGCGCGCACGTCTGCCAACTGTGCCAGGGCTTGCTCACGGGCCTTTTCAGCGGCCTTTGTGCGTGCAGCGCGCTTTCCCCCCAGTTCGATGGGCAGGTTCAGCTGCCAACTCTGCGTGCGCGTCTGCGAACGTGTGTCTTCAAGCGAGTAGGCCAGTTCCGGGTTAGGTCTAACTCGGCCCTGGATCACCTGTCCTTCGGAGGCTTCGACTTGGCGTGTGGCGGCAGCCACCTCGGGGTTGCTTTCCATCGCAAGCTCGATGGCCCTGGCGAGCGACAACGGCGTGGCGGACAACACAGAAGTGGTACCCAGCACCGATTGAGGGCTTTGCATGCTGGGAGCCATCACTTGGGACCAAGCTCCGGTGGTACCCAGCAATATGGTGGCAGCCACCGTTGCGAGCGCGAATTTCTTGTGGCCGCGCGCGGCGCGCTGACCCTTGTTACCGTGATTACCCTTTAACATCCGATTCTCCAATGACCTCGAAATACGAAGACATCGGCGGGAGGGCAGACACAGGTCTGCTTGGTGGCCTGTGGTTCGTTTCGCCTTACCGCGCACGCCCAAGCACGTCACGAAGACGTGCAGGCTGACTGGCTAGTTGGCTGAAAAGAGAAGTAGGCGCCCCGCCGATCAGGCGAGGACGGGCCACTGAGGGCGATCGGGCGGAGAGGGGTTCACGCCAGTGAAAGGCGTGGAGATATGAGCAACCATGGTGTTGCCACGGTCCACGGATTGCTTGGCCACATGGAGCTGAGTTACACCCAAGCCCAAGCCACCGCAAAGGCGGCAGTCGCGATCGGACTTGTCGAGGCTTGGCTCACTCTTCTTGGTCTTGCCGACTGTATCGGTGTCAGCATGCTTATGCTCGTGGTGACCGATGTGCTCCGTCTTCGCTGGCTCACTTTCATGCTGGCAATACGAAGCCACCGCTGCCCAGCTGAACTGGAGCGGTAGTATCAGTATGAAAATGGCGATCCAGCGACGCATCATCACAGTCTAGCATGGCGAGGTGTCGGATCGTCGGTCAGGCTTGCCCGTTTAAACTACCTTGACGCCAAATTAAGTTTGCGTACCTGTACGATTACTGAATAAAGTGCGAGCATGTCCTCGCCGCCCCTTCGTGCCCTGGAACGCGAATTCCGCCGCCAGCTGCTCCCCGGCGTCGGCGGCCTGACCACCTACGCCGATCGGTACGACGCCCAGCTGCAGCGCCTGCGCGAAGCCACCCCCGTGCAGGCGAAGGCGGAATTCGCCCGGCTCGGCGGCGTGGTCAAGTCTTGGCGCCAGTACCTCAAGCAGGGCATCACCCTGGCGGTGCTGGGCTCGATTCGGCCCGGCCGCGAGCATGTGCGCAAGTGGCAGTTGGACCGCTTCGGCCAGTCGCAGACCAGCGCCCACCTTCGCCAGTTCGCCGATGAAGCCCGCGCCGGCGGCGGCCGGGGAGACGAGATCCGGTTGTCACCGGCGTTGAACGACGAGTGCGCGGCGCTCTTTCGCCGCTACAAGGATGCGCTCAAGCGCCCGCCGGCACCTGCTGGGCCATCTTCCGCAATATCCCCTCGGCCGGGATGAGGAAGTTCGTGTAGTCCTGGCCGGCGATCCATCGCGGCGCCTTGCCGCGCCCGGTCCATGTCTTGCCGCTGTTCGGGTCGTAGTACCTGGCCGGCGCCTTCTTCCTGGGCTCGATCTTCCGGGTGCGTGCCGCCGCAGCGGCACCGGGCATCACGTCCGCCTGGCTCAGGTCGTAGGTGGCCATCAGTTCGCGGATCTGCGCGATGGCGGCGTCGCGCGCCTCGGAGCGCACGGCCTGGATCTTCGCGTCCAGCGCCTCGCGTGCCGCAAGAAGCTCTGCCAGGGAAAGCCCGGCCCATTGGTCATCAGTCATGGCCGAGAGTCTAGCGACCGCCGCCCCGGCGGCCGCGCCCGCGCCTCAGCTTCTGCCCAGCGTGCCGAATAGGGCCGCCGCCAGGCCCAGCAGCACGATGACCAGCCAGACCAGCCGGTTCGTCCAGCGGTACACCTCGTTGCGCCGCATCTTCTGCGACGTGCGCGGCACCATCAGCCCAAACGCCCGGCGGACGACTTTTCTCGCGCCGATCATGCCACCCGCCCTCAGTACGCGATCACGAAATCGACTTGGCTGTCCCGGGCGCCGCCGACCACCGCCCGGGTGGTGCGAATCCGCTCGGCTGGCACGCCGTTGTCGATCAGGAACTGGCGCGCCTCGGCGATGCGTGAGTAGGCCCGGGCCTCGGCCAGGTGGCCGCCCCGGGCCACGGCCGCGCCGATGGTGACGCGGCTGGCCTCGCGCGATGCGGCCACCAGCTGGCTGGCTCGCCCTTCGCCCAGCGACTCCGAGAAACTGCCGTTGAGGACCACGCTGATGCGATCTGGCGTCGTCGCGTCGCCCCGGGCCGGCAACTCGGCCGCGTCGCCGTAGTTGTCGGGCGCCGGCGGGCGCACCGCAGGCACCGGAGCGCCATACTCCAGCGCACGCGCCGGCACCGGCGCGGCCACGCGCGCCGGCGGCGCCGGCATCCTGGCGTAGACGTGCGCCACGCCATGCGGCGTCGTCACGGTGAGGTTGTCGTAGACCCCTTCCAAGACCAGTAGCCGGTCGGTCCAGGCGTAGGGTAGGGCCGTGCCATCGACGGTGGTGACTACCGGATTCATGCGCCTAGCATCAAGGAATTCGAGGTAGGTGTGCCCGTCGTCGTTGTAGGCGCGGTGCAACGCGATATTGGGCTGCACGTCGATGACATACTGATGGCGAACGGTCGGCCGGGCGGCCTCCAGCGCCGGGCCGGGCGAGGTACACGCGGCGAGCCAGCCCGCGGCGGCGGCAAGGAAAAGCGCTTTCACGGCAAACCTCATGTTTAACAAAACATAGGCAGATTATATGTTTTGTTCAACGATACAGAAATGCCGATTCCAGGCAACCGCGTGGATATCATGCGATCCGGCGCTCCTTCTCCTCCCTCCCTCCTCCCCAAACGGAGCGCCGATTCGGCCGCCATCGAGCGGCCTTCTTTTCTCCCCGAGAAACCGCACCCGCTTGGCCAGGTGCTTGCACCTGGCGGTATTGGGTATGGGCGAAGCCCATGTCACCGCCTGAACGCGCACGTGCCCAGCCCATAGGGCGCAGCGCTTATCCGCGCCCGCAGTCTCCTTGGGGCGCGGCCTTGTTGGTCGTCACTGAGGGTTCCCGCAGCCTACGCACACCACAGACGTCTGAGCGCGGGGCACGCCGCTGGCTGGCACGCAACTTGCCCCGCGTCCTGATAAGCAGTTCAGCGTTTGAATTCACAGTTGTGGCTTGATCAGGGCGTGGCTTGTCGGGGGGCTGTCTTTGTTCGGCCCCCTTGGGGGGGCCTGGATTGGGTGAGCGCGCAGCGCGAGGGCGTTAGCCCTGGGGGATGCCGGGTGGGAAGGACGCCGAAGGCGGCCGGGGCGTAGGCCGCTTGCGGCCGGAGCGAGCCGGCGGGGGCGTAGCCCCCAAGAGGCGGTGTCCCTACGTGGCGCGGCCTGTACACAAACGCGGCCTTCTACTACAGGTTAAATAAAGAAATATAAGGAAAAGAAATACAGGGGGCGTCTGTGGATAACCCATTTTCCTGTTGAAAATCAATGGTTTATGCGTGCTTCGAGGGCTCCCGAGCGAGAGTAGATCGCACACCTTGCGAGAGTAGATCGCACGAATAACCCGCTAAGCCCTTGATCCAATTGAAGATGTTACCGAGAGTAGATCGCACGCACATCTTGATGTTCTCCACCGACTTATCCACAGCAGCGAGAGTAGATCGCACCGTTGGTTACAGGGGATGGGGTGGCCTTCGGACGGCCTGACGGCCTGACGGCGAGAGTAGATCGCACCGCGCACGGGCCGGCGCCGAGAGTAGATCGCACCATGCGAAAGGCCCGAGCACGACGAGCGACGAGCGTTCAGAACAGGTCGCCCTGGCCCTTGATCTGCGGCACGTGCGGCTTGGACGGGTGCAGGATCAGGCCGCGTTCTGTCACGTCGAACCTGGCCTCGGGGTAGATCTCGCGCACAACGTTCAGCGCCGGTTTGAAGCTCTTGTTGCGGAACTCGCGCACCGCCCGGCTGGGGTCCTTCGGGTCCACCGCGTAGTTGGAGCCGAACTGCAGCATCAACGCCTCCCACGGCACCGGCCGGGTGGAGCGCTCGATGTAGCTCATGCGGTACGTCATCCACGTGTAGAGGTCCATGGCCACCGGTGAGCCGCGCAGCGCGCGGTAAGCGCGCAGGTCGATCGGCACCGGCCGCTCGATGATTTCCGCGAAGAAGCGCGCGCTGAGCACGACACGGGAGCGCCAGCGCCCGGCCATCTCGCGGCTCTGCGGCGTCCACAGGCGGTTGTCGTCCTCATCGTCCCGATCGTCTCCATCCCCATCCCCATCCCCATCCCTGGCATCGGCGGCCGGCGCGATGGCCACATCGCCGGCGGCTTCGTCCAGCAGCTGGGCCGTCTCCCTGTCCATGGACGCCTCGTCCACGATCAGCACGTTGCGCAGGTTGAACGAGCGCCCGCGGTCGCCGGTGTACGTGGCCGTGATGAGCGTCGAGAACAGTCGCTCCATCTGCTCGGAAACGCGCGCGTTGGCGCCGCGCTTGCCGCCGCCCCGCTGGATGCCGAGCACGTTGCGCAGGAACGAACTCAGGCTCTCGCCCAATTCAAGCTCCGGCGAACCGGTGCGCACCGCCTCGGTGGTGATCCAACTCATCAGCAGGCGCGGGTAGACGCCGTAGGGCAGACCGTTGTCGTTGCCGCCCATCATGCGTAGCACATAGTGGCCGTTGCGGCGCTCGAAGATCGGGCTCTTGGGGTCCTTGTACGGCAGGGTCGCGTTCACCAGCGCGCGCGCCATGAAGCCCAGCGCGCCGGCCTTCTTCGCTTCCTCGGTCTCGATCGCAAAGGACTCGTCAATCACGTCGTGAACCCACTTGGGCATCGGCGTGCTGGCGCGGTAGTCGAGCGACAGCGGCCTGCCGTCCTGCTCGGGCGCCGGATTGGCCCCGGCGCCGCGCGGCGGCCGGGTGTTCGAGGCGTCGTGCGCGCTCCCCGGGAGATCCTTCTTCGTCATAAAATCCCCTTGCAACATTCCTGTTGCGGACTAACTGTTTGCCCGGCGCTCTTCATGGAGCGCCGGTTTTTTTTTGTGCTGTGCGCGGCCGTGGCTGGCCCCGCTTTGGTCTTGTCCCGGCCTCCGCCGCCTCCAGCGTCTTGGCCTCGCGGTACGCCGAGAGCAGCGCGTTCATTCTGGCGACAGTGTTCCACACCGCCTGCGCCGTGACGTGGTGCAGTTCGGCGGCATACTTGTAGGTCTTGCCTTCCTGAATCACCAGCCGCGCGGCCGCGATGCGCGCCTCGCTCAGGCGGCCGATGCGCACTGCGATCAAGTGCAGCGCCGCGAACTCACCGGGGTCGAGCGGTCCCAGCTTCATGCCGACTGCACCAGACGCAGGATTTCGGCGAGCTGGAAGCGGCCCGACTGGCCCGCGTCCACCCCGCGCAGGAAAGCGGCCAGCCGCAGCGCGCCGGCGCCGGCGGTGCCGAACACGCGGCTGTCGAAGCCTTCGAAGACCGCCCGCCCGGCCTTGGCGGCATTGCAGCCCTGCTCGAAGTATTCGCGCAACTCCTCGCACGCCTTCTTCTGCTCGGGGGTGAGCGCGGCGGCGATGGCCTTGGCATCGCCCGTCCTGGCCTGCGCATAGAGTTCGCCCAAGTCGTGCCTGGCGGCCTTGGCCTTGTTCGCGGCCGGCTTGATCCTGGCGCGCACCCGCTGCACCTTCTCCCGCGAGTCGCCCTTGCCGAAGTTCCTCTTCAGGTCGTCCACCAGTTCCTTGGCCACGAAGGGATCGCGTGCTTCGATCTGGCGCACGTCGCTGATGATGGCCAGGTCGGCGGTCACGCCCTCGGTCACCAGCCGCTGGGTCTGCTCGGGCAGCTTGTTAAGCGACAGAATCTTGGACACCCAGGAACGGCTCTTGTTGCGCTTGGCCATCACGGCGTCGATGCTGCCCAGCTGCTCCAGATCCTTCTGCAGGCGGCGTGCAAGCTCCATGTTGGTCAGGTTCTTGCGCTGGATGTTCTCGGCCGCCTGGATGTCCTCGGCCTGCTGGTCGGTCAGATCGCGCACCATCGCCGGGATGGCATCCAGGCCGGCCATTTGCGCCGCCCGCACGCGCCGCTCGCCGGCGATCAACTCATACCGCTCGCCCTTCCTTCGCAGAAAAATCGGACTGATGACGCCGACTGCCTTGATGCTGGCCGCCAGTTCCGGCAGGGGGTTGTCCTCGTCCTCCAGTTCGGTGCGGATCTGCGGCCGCATGTCGATCAAATCCAGCGCAACCGGAAACTGCTGGGCTTCGTCGTCCGTGAAAAAGGCGGAGACCGAATCGCCCAGCCCTTCGATGGCGCCGGCGAAGATGTTCGCACCGGCGGGTTTGGTGGATTTCTTGCTCATGCTCTGTCTCCCCCTCACTTCACCCGCTTGAGGATCAGCCGGCACGCCGCCCGCCATTCCTTGCCCGCCGCCAGGTGCCCGCCGCCTTGAGTGGAGTGCCACACCGGCTTGCGCGCCGCCACCGCCTTCTTCACGGCCGCCCGCGAGGGCAGGGTGGCCTCGATCAGCACCGCATCGCCGTAGCGCTGGCGCAGCATGGCCAGGCCGTCGCGCTCGGCAGTGCTGCGCGTGTTGGTGTTCACCGGCAAAAAGCCGATGTGCTTGGCGTGCTGGTTGACGCCCTTCTGGCGCAGCGCCTGCATGGTCTGCATGAGGTCGCCCAGCCCGGCCAGTTCGTACACGCCGATGGACAGCGGCGTCACCACATAGTCGGCGGCCGCCAGAGACGCCAGCAGTCGCATGCCCAGCAGCGGCGGCGTGTCGATCAGGCACAGGTCGAACTGGTCGGCGAATTGCTGCAGGGCCGCGCGCGGGCGCTTGACCACGCTGTTTTCCGCACGGTCCACCTCCAGCAGCGCGGCATCGGCGCGCACGATGCCCAGGCCCTCGTCCACCATCTCGATCGCGGCATCGGCGGGCAGGGCAGGCAGGTACAGCTGCGAAGCCACGATGCCGTGGCCGCCCGTGCTGGGGAACGTCATGGACAGGCTTCCCTGCCGGTCCATGTCCACCATCAGCACGCGCTTGCCGTCTTCGTGCGCGGCATAGGCCAGGTGCGCGGTCAGCGTGCTCTTGCCAACGCCACCTTTCTGGTTAGCGGTCACCAGAATTTTCATGCTCTCACTCCTGTTGATTTGGATGTTCGGACTAACTGACGATCTCTTTTTTGTAAGTCTGCATTGTAGGACGGCGAGGGCCCGCAATCAACCTCTAGGAGTGTATTTAATACACCTATAGAGGTGTAATGCAACAGCTGCGAGGCCTACCTGTTTCTCGCCGAGAAAGGCCGGCCATCGTGCGCCGTCGCCGGCCTGTACCTTTGCTGGCGCGCTCGCATTGAAGTATTCGTACAGGTACGAATACTAAAGAATCTGCTATCGCGCGCGGCTCTTTTGGACTCCGCAGGCTTCGCCTCAGCGGGCATGGTGGCGTGCTTGACCGCCGCCAATCGAGATCGGGGGGGTAGCCCGGGGAAAGACCCTTGCCCCTGGCGTGGGCGTTGGCCGCGCGGACTCGCCCAGCGCATAGCCCTGCGCCGAAGCGATCCGCCGAACCACGCTTTCCAGTCCCTGCAACTCCTTCAGTTCCTCGCCGGTGTGCGCGCGGCCGGCGCGCATGCCGACCACCTGCCGCGTCTGCGCCGCCAGTGCCTCCCGCTCACCGCGCACCCGAACCGGCCTCTCGCCGCGCCATCGCGCGCTGGTACTGCTCCGACAGCTTCGAGGCCAGCACGTAGCACGCGAAAGACGTGAGCGGCATCACGACGAAGCAGATGAACCGCGATTCGCTGCGCTGCATTAGCAGTCCGCCTAAGGTGGCGATGCCGGCGCTAAACGACAACAGCCGCAGCACGGCCACGCACAGGACGATGGGCAGTCGAAGCCAGCCGAGTAGCAGGTCCATACATCACCACCTTTTCCGTGCGTGGGCCGGCGTCACGGCGAAGCGCCGTGCAGCTTGCCGCGCATGCGCTCGACGTCGGCCCGCGTCAGAACCGACAACACGCACAGGCGCTGCAGCGCCGCGTCGATGCGCGTGCCGCCTGCCCCGCCGGTGAAATCCCAGGTGAACGGGCGCGAGCTGAACAGCGCGGCCACGTCCTCGATCCTCGCCTCCGAATCGGCCACCTGATCGACCAGCCGCAGCAGCAGGCGGCTGGCGGCATTGGCCGCCGCCACGCGCGCACGCTGGCCAGGATCGGCGTCCAGGGCCAGGGCCACCGCCTCGGCGGTAAGCCGGTCCAGATCCTGGCCCACCGCCGCGCGCGCCTGCCACAGCCGGCTTTCCCGCTCAAGGGCATCCATGCGGGTCCTTTCCGGGCGCCAGGACGCCAGCGCAGCGCGCATCGAGCAGTCGCGCCAGCAACTGCGCATCGTTGGCGGCATCTACCGGGTCGCGCACCAGCGCGCCGCGCAGGGCGTCCCTGAGCCAGCGGGAAGCGGCAGGGTCCCGCATCACGCGATCGATTTCTTCCATCCTTTGTCCAAGAGGTAGCGTTCGAGGCGCTTGCGCGTCTCGGCGATGAATTCCACCGGCGCCACGATCGTGGCCTCTTCCCAGCCTGGCGGCACCAGCACGGGCGCATTGCTGCGCAGTTCCTCCACCTTGTCCATCACCTTGTTGCAGGTCCGGGCCAGCGGCTGGTAGGTGAGGTTGTCGCCGCGGGCCACGACTGAGACCGCCTCGCCGTCCACCAGCACGCGCTGCACGCGCTCAATCGTGGCCGGCGCGATCCTGAAATACGACACCGCCTCTTCAAGCTCCTTCAGCGTGCAGCGCTGCGGAACACGTTTTTTCAGGGGGGTGTCGGTCATGTCGGCCTCATGGGAGATGTTGAAAACTACACCTCATTTTACACCACATAATTAACCTAAAAAAGGGGAATATGTATCGTTTATCAGAACATAAAAGGATATTAACTATCGTTTGACAATACAATGAAAGCCCAAAGGCGACACAGGCAAGAGGTTTCTCATGGCAACACCGCGCACCAAGAATCTGCTGCCCGCCCTGGCCTTGGCTCTGTGCAACATCGCCCAGGCCCAGGCAGACCAGAGCCCGGACATGGAACTGCTCACGGGCGATACCCGCCTGGCGTGCGAAGCCATCCTGTGCCTGTCCACCGGCGAGCGCCCCAGCGAGTGCCAGCCCGCCATCCGGCGCTATTTCTCCATCGTCAGGCGCACCCTCGGCAAGACACTGGGCGCGCGGCGCGACTTCCTGAACCAGTGCCCCACGGCGAAAGAGGACGGCTACACGCGCCAGTTGGTCAATGCACTGGTGGACGGCTCCGGCCGCTGCGACGCCGCCGCACTCAATGGGCGCGGCTGGATGCCCGCCGGTGGCGACAACGGGTACTACATCTCCAATGCAATGCCGGCGAGTTGCCAAGCCTACTACGACAACGCAGGCCTCGACGTGGGTTCAGTCCGCCCGATCTATGTCGGCCAGCCCGAGCGCGGCGGCCGCTGGGTTGATCCTGTGAATCAATGAAGAGACTGCCCCCACAGCTGCATCAATGCGTGCCGTGCAAATGAGGCCAGTTGGGTGATAGAGGCTTTGATACAGACGCGTGGTCGAGGCCGCTGAGAATGCCGCATTCGGCGACCGCATGCGGAGACGTGCAGCGCGCGCGCAACGCCTTCAGGTCCCTCTCCAGCACGCGGAGTTCGCGAATGCGTTGCGCTACATGGCCAATGTGCTCGTCAAGCAGTGCATTGATCTCGCCACAGTCTTGTGCAGGCGAATCGCGAAGCTCAATCAATGCGCGGATCTCGTCCAGGGTCATATCTAGCCCGCGGCACTGGCGGACGAATGCTAGCCGCTCAACATGGATTGGCAGGTAGAGGCGGTAGTTATTCTCAGCCCGCGCTGGTGGCGGAAGCAAGCCCTCTCGCTCGTAAAAGCGGATGGTTTCAACTGGCGTTCCAGTCGCTTCGGCCAGTGCTCCAATCTTCACGGGCAAATCCTACCTTTCTGTATAGAAGGCTTGACTCTACACCGACTACAGGGTTTTCAATATAGAAAAAGCAAGGATCATCCATGAAGCACTCTCACACCGATCAAGGATCTGCAGTCGCCATCAGCGACGATTGTTGCGGAACCGGGCCCTCTGAAAAGGTTCGTCTTTCCGGTACCACGGCAAAGGTACAAGGTCGAAGCTTTCGAATCCCCACGATGGACTGTGCCGCTGAGGAAGCTGAAATCCGCCGAGCCCTTGACGGCTTGCCCGGTATCCGCGGTTTGCGATTTCAGCTTGGTCAGCGAACCTTGACCATCGATGCCGATGAACCGTTGATGGCACCCGCACTGGAAGCCATCCGCAAGGCAGGGTTTGATCCACAGCAAGTTCGTGCAGCAGATTCAGGTGATGCGCACTCTGAAGGCGATGGTCACAACCACGATCCTGTCCGAGGCCAGTTGCCCAAGCTGGCTGCCGCGCTGCTCCTGGCTATCGCTGCCGAAGTTATCGGGTACTTCGCTCCGGAAACCGCAGTCTGGCGCGCCGCTGGCCTCGCCGTAGCAGGGGTCGCGATATGGCTGGCAGGTTTTGACGTCTACAAGAAGGGGTTTGCAGCCCTGCGGCATGGCCGTCTGAACATCAATGCGCTGATGACAGTCGCGGTGACGGGGGCATTCGCGATCGGCCAGTGGCCCGAGGCCGCGATGGTCATGGCCCTGTATGCGATCGCCGAGGCGATCGAAGCACGCGCGGTCGATCGCGCGCGCAATGCCATCAAGGGGCTGCTGGACATGGCGCCCGACCAGGCCTCTGTAAGGCAGGTCGATGGCAGTTGGAAGGTCGTGCCTGTTGCCGAAGTCGTCGTCGGTGCGTTGCTGCGTGTGAAGCCAGGCGAACGTGTGCCTATGGACGGCGTAGTTCGTTCTGGTCAAACAAGCATCAATCAGGCACCCGTCACCGGCGAGAGCATTCCGGTCGATAAAACCACTGGTGACTCCGTCTTTGCTGGCACGATCAACGAATCAGGCACCTTCGAATTCGAGGTGACCGCACTGGCATCGGATTCGACGCTCGCGCGCATCATCCATGCCGTCGAAGAAGCTCAGGCAACACGGGCGCCGACACAGGGCTTCGTTGACCGCTTTGCCGCGATCTACACCCCGGCAGTTTTCGTGATTGCGCTGGCAGTCGCGTTGCTCGGCCCATGGCTGCTCGGCTGGACCTGGATGCAGGCAATCTATAAGGCCCTCGTGCTGTTGGTCATCGCATGCCCGTGCGCGCTGGTCATCTCGACACCGGTAACCATCGTCAGCGGCCTTGCTGCAGCAGCCCGTCGCGGCATCCTGATCAAGGGCGGCATCTACCTTGAAGAAGCACGCAAGCTCAAGGCCATCGCGCTGGACAAAACCGGCACGATCACCGAGGGCAAGCCTCGGCTCGTGGATTGGTCCGTCATCGATGCACAGACTGAAGCAGCGGAAGCGGAGCACGTTGCCGTTGTCTTGGCCAGCCACTCCGACCACCCCGTTTCGCGTGCGATAGCCGCCGGTCTGAAACCCAGCGACGTCGAGGCAAGGGATTTCACAGCGCTGGCTGGAAGGGGCGTGCAGGCCAATGTCGGCGGCGTGACCTATGTGCTTGGCAACCACCGCCTGATAGAGGAGCGGGACCAGTGCTCACCGGAAATCGAGGAGCAGTTGAAGCGGCATGAGGAAGCGGGCCGCACCGTTACGCTGCTGGCCAGGCCGGAGAGGGTGCTTGCGTTGTTCGCTGTCGCCGACACGATCAAGCCTTCGTCGCGCGAGGCCATCGCGTCGCTGCAAACGCTGGGCATCACTCCCGTCATGCTGACTGGCGACAACCAGGCTACGGCCACGGCCGTGGCGCATGAAGCCGGCATCGCCCAAGCGCGCGGCAACTTGTTGCCCGAGGACAAGCTCGAAGCGATCAAGACTTTGCAGCGCGATCTTGGGTCTACAGCGATGACCGGCGACGGCATCAATGACGCACCTGCTCTAGCCCAGGCCGACATTGGCGTGGCCATGGGTGCGGCTGGAACCGATACGGCAATGGAAGCTGCCGACGTGGTCGTGATGAACGACGACCTACGGCGAATCGCAGAGACGGTGAAGCTGTCGCGATCAACTCACGCGGTACTGTGGCAGAACATCGTTCTGGCGCTGGGCATCAAGGCCATTTTTCTTGTGCTCGCCGTTTTCGGCAGTGCAACGATGTGGATGGCTGTTTTCGCGGACATGGGGGCAAGCATGTTGGTCGTGCTCAACGGGCTTCGACTTCTGAATGCGGTTCAAAAAACATGAATCAATCAGGCAGCACAAACCCAATGGACGTGACGCCATCCCTTGATTCAGCCAGGGTTCGCCCTCTGTGCATACGGGCGATGGCGGAAACAATCGCCAAGCCCAACCCGTGATTTCGGACTGCCTCCGTGCGCGCGGAGTCAACGCGATAAAAACGATTGAATAGATACGGCAGATGCTCGTCCGGAATGGTATTACCCTGATTCACCACTCGTAGAGCCACTTCGGCATCGTGCCTATTGATCTTCACAACAATCGTGCTCTGCGGAAGCGCATGCCGAGTTGCATTTCCGATGAGGTTGGACAGTGCACGTTGCAAGAGGCGTATATCGACAGCGCAGGCCGCATCGCCGTCAACTTGCAACTGAAGGCCAGCATCCTCTATCGCTGCCTCGTGCAGGTCCGCAACCGCATTAACTAGTCTGGCCAGGCTGTCTACACTCTCTCGGCGGGCCTCTGCCCCACGGTCAGCTTGCGACAGGAAAAGCATGTCCTGCACGATCATCGACATACGTTGCAGATCTTCGAGGTGATCCCCAAGCACGTCCCGTAGCGTCTCGACATCGCGTGCTTTGCGCAAAGCGATTTCTGTGCTTCCCATCAATGTTGCCAGAGGCGTGAACAATTCGTGCGCGACGTCGGCGTTGAACGCTTCCAGTTGCTCATAGGCCGTATGTAGGCGCTCTAGCATTCCATTGACATGAAATACAAGAGGCACCAACTCATCAGGTTGTGCAGAGCCATCCAGTTGATGATGGAGATTATCAGCTTCCAGTGCTTGAATCTGCGACGAGAGATCACGTACTGGTTCCAGGCCGATCTGAACCAATGTGTATCCGCCAATCGCTATCACCACTGCACCGGCTAGCGCAGCCGCAATCAAAGTCTGAGCGAGGCGTTTTAGGACACGATCATCTTCACTGGCGTCAAGACTCAACAGGGCTTGGATGGAGCCGTTGCTGTTCGAAATTTCGAAACGCGCATCGATCGTGCGTTTATCACTAGGTATATTTCCGCTGGCGTAAATCACACGCCCATTAGGTCCGGTCAGGGTCATTCTTACGTCCCTCCGTCCGACCATAGCGTCGTCTAGCTTGTGTGTAAGAGTGGTGAAATCAGGCCCTCCTACCTCAGCAATTAAATGACTTACTTGGATTTTTTGCTGCCTCAGCGTGTCATTTTGCCGATCTTGGAAACTAAGCGCTGTAACGGTATATACCCCCAGGCAAGTCAGAGCCAGCCCTGCCAATGTGAGAAGAGCCATCCAGCGTGCAAGCCGACGCCCCAATGATCCAGCACGCTTTTTCTTCACGATTCTCGCTCTTCTAAGACATAGCCCATTCCACGGACTGTGTGCAATAGTGGTTGCTTAAAAGGTAGATCAAGTTTGTTACGCAGCCGACGCACTGCAACATCAATGACATTCGTACCATGATCAAAGTTCACGTCCCAAACTTGTTCTGCAATTTCAGTGCGAGACAGCACCTCTCCTTTGCGGCGCAATAGAAGTGACAGCAATTGAAACTCTTTGGCCGACAAGTCGATACGCTGCCCGGCCCGAGTCGCACGTCGCCTTCCCAAGTCAACTTGCAGGTCTGCAAGTGTGAGCACAAGTGCGTCAGGAACAGGCGTGTTTCCGGCCGCGCGACGAAGAAGCACTTCAATGCGAGCCACCAGCTCGGAAAAGGCAAAAGGCTTGACAAGGTAGTCGTCTGCTCCAGTTTTTAGTCCTCGTACCCGATCTTCGATCCGATGGCGGGCTGTCAACATGATCACTGGTGTTTGCTTGCTCTGCCTCAGTGCAGCCAGCAGGCCGAAGCCATCAATCCCCGGAAGCATTGTGTCGAGGACGATCAGGTCATAGTTGCCATGCGAAGCCATATGAAGACCGTCTATGCCATTCGCAGCCACATCAATCACGTAGCCCTCTTCAGCAAGCCCTTTGCGAAGGTAGTCCGCGATCTTGGCTTCATCTTCCACGATAAGAAGCTTCATGAGGTGTGCCGATCCTTACCCGGCTTCTCGCTACCTGTCCAAATTGTCATCTTCACGTTTTGCTCCCGTTCGGTGCGGATTTCTACATTGTGTGCATGCCCTCGGGCATGTAGGTATTTTCGATCACACACTGCAAAGGATCTCGCAATGAAATTCACCCATCTTGTCGCACTGCATGCTGTTGTCCTGGCAACGGCGCTGCCCATGGCGGCACAGGCCGATTCGATGTACCATCCTGCTTCCAATGAGCAGGGCTACACCGAACACCCTGATCACTTCAAGAGCACCAAAACCCGTGCTCAAGTGATGGCCGAGGTCGAGGCAGCTCGCAAAGATGGTTCGCTCGCGTTGCTGCAACGCGGCATCCCGCTGCCCATCAAGAGTACCGAGGCGCCGAAAACACGTCAGCAGGTGATGGATGAGATGCGCAACGAATCGCCGGAATCGCGCCGCGCGCGCCAGGAGCTTTATTCTGGCGGTTGATCTAGATGCTTGACCCTCTCGGGCCGCCTCGGCGTCAATGCTCCCGCCCGCGCTCGCCGATTCCTGGCGGCATGGCTCAACGCCCCGCGCCGCGCCTGGTTGCCGGCTGCGTCTGGTTCTGGGCGGGCAGCGCGCCCGCTCGGGTCTTTCGGGCCGCGTCGGCGGCCGCCTGCTGCGGCGGCTGCGTCTTGCCCCGGGCATAGGGTGTGGCCGTAGCCGGCTGCGGGCCGGCCGCGTCCGCGCGGCGCACTTGGCCGAGCGTCTGCCACGCCTCCCCCTGCCCGCTGCCGGCCTGACTGCGTCGCGCCGAGGCCTGCGCCGGGGAATGCGCGCGGTGCACCAGATCATCGAACGTCAGACGCCGAGCCGCGTGGCCCAGCGACTCGGCCAGTTCGGCGCGCATCGCGCGGCGCTTGCTCTCCACCATCTCCTCCGCCGGTGACTTCGGCGCGGGCCGTCTCGTTGCCATGCTCATGCTCCTTGGGGTGTTGGGTATGGGCGAAGCCCATGGCGGCGTCCGGCCGCGTGAGTGCCCGGCGCACGGGGCGCGGCGCCCATCCGCGCCGGCGTCCCACCCTGGGCGCTGCGGTAGCCGCCCGGCAGCGGGTTCGCGGCGTTCGCACGGCGCGGCCGCCCGAGCGCGTGGCGCGGCCCGGGCCTGCGCGCGCCGGGCCCTCGCGCCCTGCCGACTGTCTGAAGCAGCGCCTTCGTCATGCCAGCAGCGTCGATGCGTACATCGGGTCGTAGTAGATGGCCGAGCAGTAGCGGTCGGCGCCGGGCTTGAAAACGATCTGCACCACCACGTTCACCAGGCTGTGCAGCAGCGTCAGCGTCTCGTCCATCGCCAGCCCCCGGCCTTCCGGCGAAGCCTTGATGAGCAGGGCTAGACGCACGAACGCCTCGCGCGGGCTGTTCGCGTGGGTGGTCGTCATGCCGCCCGGGTGCCCCGAGTTCAGGACGCTCTGGATGTAGTAGTAGGTCTCGTCGCCGCGCAATTCGGCCAGCAGCACGCGCTTGGGCGTCTTGCGCATGGCCGCCTGCAGCATGTCCTTGGCCGAGCCGCCCGCCGTGGTGCTGGTGCCCTCCCGACGGTAGAACAGTGCCTGGCAGTGCGGGTGGTTTGGCAGGGGCATCTCTGGCGTGTCTTCCACGGTCAGGATGCGTTCCTCGGCGGGGATGAGTTCGACCAGCCCGCGAATGAACGAGGTCTTGCCGCTGCCTGTCGCGCCCGACACGAGGATGTTCTGGTACTCCAGCACGGCCGTCTTGAGGAATTCGGGCCAGCGCCCGGCCTGGGCCAGTTCCCACAGCCGCAGTTGCTCGGGCAGCAGCTGCCGCCCCGCCCTGGCGCGCTGCTCGTCGGTCATGTTCATGTTGAACATATGGACCGTGTTGGCGAAATACCCCTGCTCGATGAATTGCTCCAGCGTGAAGGCGGCCACGCTGTGCTTGCGCAGGTTGACGTAGATGTGGTTGTTGAGCGTGGCCGGTGGCCCGGTCATCTCCAGGCGCGTGCCGTCAGGCAGCGCCGTGGACAAGGTGACGTTGGACGCATTGAAGGGCTTGCGCGAACGGTTGGCCACCAGCTGGCCCAGCTGCTCGATCACGTCGCGCGTGAGCGCGGGATCGAGGTGTGCGTGCCAGTAGCCGCCCTCCCACAGCGCCACCTCGCCCGGGCGGTTGATCGCCACCTCCTGCACGCCCGGACGCTCCAGCCAGCGGCTGAAATATCGCTCGATGTGGATCTCCAGAGGCGAGCGGCCGGTGCGCCCGCCCCAGCCGCCGTCGAGGTCGGCAAGGGACTCGCGCTGCGCGCCGGCGCCCGCTGCGGGCGGTGCCGCCGTGGCGGCGGCCGAAGGCCGGGGATCGGCCGGCACCGAGGGCGTGCGTGGCTCCGCCAGGTCGTGAACTGGATCGCGGAACATCGTCAACTCCTTGGGTTGCGCGTAAGTTCGTAGACTTGGGAAAAGTCCACGTCGCGGGCGATGTAGATCTTGATGATTTCGCCCTGGTTCTTGTAGAGCGTGGGCTGGATGTCCTCGCCTTGCGACAGCATGGATTCCACGACACGATCGGCGGTCGAGCGCGTGCGGTCCAAGTTCCGCAGCGCCCCGCCCTGGTTGTTGTAGTAGACCGTGTTGTTGTCGCCGTTGGCAGCGGCATTGCGCGCGTCACGCTCCTGGCTGCGCAACTCCTCGCGCCGCATGACGTAGTCCATGCCGTCCGAGAACAGCGAGTACAGCATCGCGCCGCCGAAGCGCTCGAAAAAATGCTGATCGACCTGCCCACTCATGCCACTGCGGCCGAGCGCGTCGGTGCTGGGCGAGTTCAGGGTGACCTCCACGAAGTTGGGCGTGATGGCGCGGCTCCAGACCGCGAACATGCGCTTCTTGCCGCGCGCCATGCCCGCGCTGTACTCGCCTTCGAACGTCGTGCCGGCCTCCATCAACACCACCTTGCCGTCCATCGAGTAGACCGGCCGCGACAGGATGCACTTGAGAAAGCCCGGCTGGTCGGTGCTGATGGCCGTCAGCAGCGTGCAGTCCGGAAGTGTGCCCTTGGCCAGAGTGAACGAGGGGTTGCGGTTGACCGTGGCCAGTGTCCTGGCCGTGGCGGTGGACAGCAGCGCGCCGCCCAAGCCGGTGTCGCCCGAGAGATTGGGCGCGCGGGCGCGTGCGCTGGCCGCGCCGCCGGGTGGCGGCTTGCCGCCGCCCACGCCGATCTCCGACTCGAAGCGGCGCTTTTGCAGGATCTCCTCCTCGGTCGGCCCCTTGGGCGGCTCGGGCGCCGCCTGTGCCTGCGCTTCGGGCTTGGTCTCGGGACAGGCCATGCCCTCGGGCAGCTTGAGGCCCCCGGCGCATTCGATGAAGCGCAGTTCCGCCTTGGGCGGCTCGGCCAGGGAGACGTTGAAGTCGGGCGTGGAATCGGGGCGCTTCTGCTCTTCGAGTTGGGCAACGGGCTTTTTCTCGCCCGAGAAAAAGCCCGCCAGCTTGAGCGCGCCGTAGGCGAGCACGCACACGGCCAGCAGCGCGATGCCGGCAATCACGATCTTCTGCCCCGGCGACTTCGGCGGCCGCCGGTCCACGAATTCGCCGCGCTCCTGCTCTGGCTTCGGCGCTGCGGGATCGGTGTAGTCGGAGCGTGCGTTCATCGGGACTCCTCGCTGTTGACGGAGCGGTTGACCTTGTCGCTGGCCGTGCCGGTCGGGCTCTGCTGCACGGCGGCGGCGGGCGACTTGTTGGTGATGCCCGACACCAGATTGCCGCGCCGCAGCAGGATGCGCGAGGCGACTTGGTGGATCACCATCGTGTCGCCCTCCACATGGAAGTCGGCGATGGCCTCGGTGCCGTCCGACTCGATGACGAAGGCGGCAGGCATGGCGTTGGCCGCGCTGAAGGTCATGTAGGTCTGGCGGCCGTTGTCGAACATGGACGCGGGCTGCAACTCCTGCGCCCCTGCGATCCAGTAGTCCGAATTCAGGCGGCCCTCGTAGCGGCTGTTGCGCAGGTCGTCGGCGATGCGCTTCTGCTCCGCGCGCGCCTGGGCAGCACGACGCCCCTCCGGCGTGCTGTCGTCGTCCTCGGAGTCACGCACCCGCATCCAGTAGGCCACCGTGCGGCTCTTGCGGCCGGTGCTCTGCAACGTGAACAGGTAGTTGCGCCGCGCCGTGAACACCGTGAGGTTCGTGTCCGGCTTGATGCCGGCCGGCTTCATCGAGATGAGGTTGTTCTTGAACTTGACGTGCCAGGCCTGCCGGTCGCCCATGCCGAAGTCATCGATGGTGTCCTGCGCCGGCAGTTCGATAGTGGTCAGGACCCCCTCGGCGATGTTCACGCGGATCACTTCGTCGGGGTGGTAGTCCACGATCTGCACGCGGCCATCCAGCTTCGAGGAACGGGCGCCCATTTCGGCGTGCGCCACCGTGCCGATCCATGCCGACAGGACGGCGGCCACAAGGAAGGTTGTCGGTTTCATGGTCATGGTCGGCGCGGGTTGGCGGTGGCAGGCGGGGCGGTGGAAGCCGCCGGCGGCGGCGCCTGGCCGGCCCCGTTCGTGCCGATGCTGGACAAGGCGGAAGGCGCACCAGCGGCGGCGCCCGCAGGCGCAGGCGCGGGCTGCGCGCCCGCACCCGCGACAGAGGCCGCAGCCGCAGCTGCGGCCGCCTGCGAGGCCTGCAGCTGCTGCTGGGCGCGCACGGCGGCCAGCGCCGCATCGGTTTCGCGGCGGAAGTCCTCCATCACCTGGTTCAATTCCTGATTCGGCGTCCCCGGCGCATTGACCACCACCGGGTTGCCCACTTGGTCGCGCCGGTAGGTCTCGGTGCAGAAGCCGAAGGGGTTGAGATAGAAGTTCAGCTGGTTGCTGGGGATGTTGGTGGGGTCGTAGCGCACCCCCAGCGTGGCGACGTAGCGGTACTTGAGCGGCGGAGTCGTGCCGCGCGAGACGGTTTTCTCAAACTGCACCTGGGCGGTCTTAGTGTCCTCGTCCAGCGACTGCAAGAAGGTAACCGACTGCACGGTGATGCGGTCCGAGTCCTGATTGGTCAGCATCAGCACCGGGCTCTTCTTGTTGAGTTGGGGGTTGATGTAGTTGTCCCACTCGGCCCGCTGCGTGCCGCAACTCATGAGGTAGACCATCTTGTAGTTTTCCTCGGCCTCGCCGCGCGTAAAGCCCTCGCGCGCCTTGATGTAGCGGGCCACGTCGGAAATCACGATCTTCTCGTTGCGGGACTCCCCCACGTCCAGCTTCTCGCCGGCGGGCTTGACGTCATAGGCGCCCGTGGCGTTCTCCACACGGATGATGATGGGCACGAACTCCTTGAGCGGCAGCAGCGTGGTGACGGCCACGCCCATGATGGCCGCGAAGACCACGGCGCCGATGCCCAGCGCCTTGTACCGCTTGAGGGACAGGCGCTCGGCGTTCCTGCTGTCGGCATCCCAGCTGGCCGCCGCCTGGAAATACCGCTCCTGCGCTTGTTCATTCGAGTCGTTCATACCCGTTCCTCATTCAATCGACCGCGGGCTTTTGAATCGGCTGCGCGTTGATGGGCCGCTCCGGTCCATCGGGCCAGCCAGGCGGCGGCTTGTAGGTGCTGCAGGCCGAAAGCGCGGCCAGCAGTGTCAGAACCAAACATCTACGCATCAGATCCACCTTCATGGTTTGGCCGGCGCGCTCTTGGCCCCGCCCCTGGAGCGCAATGCACCGCGCATGTAATAGATCAGGCTGGATGCGCCCTGCCCGACCGCACCGCCGGCGCCGGAAGTCATGGACGAGGCGATCGTGCTGAGCTGCAGGAACATGAAGGCCATGATCAGCGTGAGCAAAACGACGGGCATGAAAAGAACGATCACATTGCCGGCCTTGGCCATGTCGCCGCCCATGAACTGATTGCGGATGGCGTCCGCGATGGTTCCGGCGACGCCCGCTCCGCTGTTGGCCGCCACGCCGGCCAGCGCATTGATGTAGGCGTCCAGAAAATTGAAGAAGAGATTCATGAACAGGAAGCACAGCACGTAATAGAAAACGAAGAAGAGCGCCGTGTTCAGCCACGAGAAAAACTTGTCGCGGGTGTGCTGGAGAACGAGCAGGAAGACGAAGAACGGCCCGACCGCCAGAACCAGGGTCAGGCCCAGCTTGGCGTAGACCAGGCCGCAGAAAATGACCACCATCATGATGACGGCGGCGATGATCATGATCAGCAGCACGATGGCCAGCAGGATGGCCGCGCCCCAGGCCAGGGACTTGACGTAATCGACCAGCAGGTTGAAGCCGCCGGTGGCCAGGCCGATGAACTTCTCCTCGAACAGCGCCAGCGCCTGAATCGGCGTGGTCGCGCTGCCCCGGCCCACGGCGGAAACCAGTTCCTCGGGCAGCTTGTAGAGAGGATCGGCGATCCACGCCGTGTAGCCGCTGCCCATCGCGTACAGCACCAGCATGAAGGCGATGAACGGGACAAAGAGGTCCAGCACCGGCATGGACGTTTTGCCCGTCATGGTGAGATAGCACCACACCAGCAGCAGAACGGCCAGCACGATCCAGGCAATCGGAATCACATAGCTCGAAATACCCGACGAAGCGCTGGCATACAGCCCGGTGATGGCGCCATCGAACTTCAGGTAGACGTTGTCAAGAACTCCAGTTGCCATGGTCCAGGCCCCTTAGAATTTTGGCGCCTGTGGCATGCTGCGAAGCGATTCGGATTGAAGCTGGTTGTACAGCTTCTCGATCTTCGAATATTTCTCGCACCATTTGCCCTTCGTCTTCATTTCCTCCTTGGCGCACTCGCGTTTGATTTCCAGATATTCCTTGGCATAGGCCGCGCCGGCGAAATCGGCCTTCTTGTAGGCCTGGGCCACCTTGAGGTCGTCCAGGGCGTAGAGGTTTTCAAGCCGAAGTCTTTCGGCCTTCTCGTCTGCGGACTCGCAGCCGCACAGCGCGAGCACTAGCAGCATCCAGGCGATTCGAGGGAAGCGACGCATCACATTCCCTCAGAAATTGGGCCGGCTGAAGTTCGCCATGCCCGCGGAGAAACCGTTGTAGACGCGCTCGGTTTTCAGCTGCCGCTCGGACTCCTCCATCTTGGCGATGGTTGAGAGCTTGATCTGCTCGTTCTGCAGCCGCGCGTTCTCCACGTTGATGCGTGCCTGGATCTCGGCGATGACCTTCTGATCCGACGAGCTGTTGATGGTGCGGACGAACTCCTGCAGATTGGTGATGTTCTCCGCCGCCTTTTTGTAGGCCAGGTCGCCGAAGTCCTTGTTCATGGCGGCATTGCGCCACTGCCGCTCGCATTCCTGGCGCAACACTGGGTCCTTGTTGAGTTCGGCGCAGGATTTGTACTGGTAGGCCTTCACGATGTCGGCCACCCGGCCGCTGATGCCGTTCCAGTTGCCGTTTCCTCTGCGGATCGACTCGGCGACTGCCCAGTAGTCCTGGGGCAGGAACTGGCGGATGAGGTCATCGCGCAGGATGTTGCCCATGCCGCGCCCGTCCTTGAGGGAGTCCCAAATCCCCTTGGTCTGTTCGAGCTCGGTTTTCATCCGCTCCAGCTGAACCACCCACTTCGCAATCTGCTCCATGTTGTTCATCTTGGCGGTGGCGATATGCGCTCCGTCGATCACCGGAATACCGCCGGCATAAACGGAAGAGGACACAGCCAGCGCAGCGGCCATGCCGAACATCCTCAAATTGATTTTCTTGAGCCTGACCATGCTGTTTCTCCTTTGAAAAATCTAGATCCTTCTTTCATAGAAGCGCGGCAACCAATCGCGGGGATTGGGTCCGAATTCCCGGATGCATTCGCGGCAGATCATCACGTTGTCGGTGCTGGCCGAAAGCACCGACAGCATGTTGTCCATCCCGGTCAGGTTCATCTTTGCCATGATGGATTCGTTGCCTTTTTTCACCAGCACCGATCCGTCGCTTGCGCTGCTGGTGCGCACCAGTTCGAATTCGCGCGGCGTCAACCCGAGCTTGTCGATATAGACCTCCGCCCTGGCCTTGCTGTTGGGCAGAATGAACGAGGTCGGAAACTGATTCAGGAACTCCTGGCCCAAGTGGCTCTCGGCCACGTCCTCAGCGTTTTGCGCATCCAGCCCGAGAATCCCATCCTGCTTGCGGATGGTTCTGGATTTGTCATCGATGAACTGGCCCATCAGCGGATCGGCCAGCAGCGCCCAGGCCTCGGCCATGTCGATCACGTGCGGCGTGCCGGCCGCGCTGCGCAGAATCTTCTCGGTGATCAGGCGCATCAGCGGGGTCTTGGCGTACCCGAGCTTGAGCACCGCCGTCGTATCGAAGCCGTAGGCGCTGCTGTCGTTCAGGTTGAGGCGATCCACCGGGCTGTCGAGCACCCAGCCGTAGGGACTGGCACGCGGATCGTCCTCGTTGTGGCACCAGCGCGTGAGCAACTGGTGCAGGCTGTATTCCGTCTCGTGCGAGGGCAGGTAATGGATGATGCTGCCAAACCGGCGATCCGCCTTCGGCAGGTCGAAGACCGATGAAATGGCCTTCTTGAGGTCAATGGCCTCGCTGGGCTTCAGTTCATAGCGCGTGTCGTATTGCGCCGCCCACTTGGCAACGTCGTAGATCATTTCCCGGGTTTCCTCGGTGTCGTCCCACTGGAAAAAGTTGATGCCCGATGGAACGCCCGGCTCCAGAATGAAGTACTGCGCGCCCATGGCCCGCATCACGATTTCCTCCCCATAGTCCTTGTCCAGGGTGAAAATCTTGACCGGCCGGTTGTCCCGGCTCTCGCGCCGCTTCAAGGCCGCGCGCATTGCCACCTTCAGGGTTGTCTTGCCCGCGCCCGTGCCGCCGATGATGTAGTAGTTGCCCACCTCTTTTCTCTGCCGCTTCTGCGCGGGCACGGCAGGATCGTCCTCGTCGTCCATGTTGAGTTGGATGCCCTGCTCGGCCATCCGGTCGCGGCTGACGTGCAGGTTGAGGAAATAGGGGTTGCGCGATTCGGTCGAGAGAACGAGTATGGGCTTGCCCCACTGGCTTCCTTTTCTGTTTCCGGTGGGATAGTTGTGCAGCGGGAAGAACTTCGCCATGTTCAGCGAACTGATCGGCATGGCGCGCACCCGGCCGTGCTTGAATGCACCCGGGAAAATCGACCAGAAGGTGGCAATCAGCGCCCCGCCGTTCTGGCGTGAGATCTGAATGCTTTTCTCGTTCATCAACGTGATGGCGTCGTTGACGTGGTGGTTCAACTCCTTCAGGCTGGAGCCGTAGATCACCAGAATCCATTCGTGCTCCATCATCTTGAACTTGTTGGCCTGCAGATTCGTCAGCGCCGCTTTGATGTCGGCGATCTGGATCTCGTTGCTGGCCGTGCTCTCGATCCGGTTCTGCTGCGCCTTGAGCATCCGTTCCGCGGCGTCTCGCGGAATGGCGGTGAAGGACTGGCTCAGCACGAACTCGAAATCGGCCGTCAGCAGCTTCTCGTGGACCTTTGCGTCGATGGACTCGCAGGTGTACGGCGCAGTCATGGCCATCACGGCCGCATAGGTGGTCGAGGCGCCGTTGACGATCCTGACCGTCTCCTCTCCGAAGTCCAGCGTGGCGAGCGGCAGGCTGCGCGATAGATTGGCGGGCCGCAGCTGCACCTGGCTGTGCCGGTGGTTCAGCAGCCAGGCATAGAACTCGCCAATCTCGGTATGCAGGCCGCCGTCCCTGGAGTAGGACTGCAGCTGCCGCGTGTGGTAGCGCTTGAGCGCGGCCTGCAGCACGGCGACACTGCGCTGCGCCGCCTCCTTGGCCTGCTCGTGCAGTTCCCTGTAGTCCTCGCTTTTCTTGGACGCGAAGCGCAGGCCGAAACGGTCGGCCTGGGTGCCGGCCAGGCGGTACACCGGAGACAGGTAGAGGCGGTTGGTGAAGAAGTCCTTGCCTTCGAGGGACTGGTTGTACGCCTTGACGAAATCTGCGCTGAATTCGTTGTCGTACTCGTTGTGGGTGAGTACGTCCTTTTGCCGCGTGCGGACGATATGCGTCCACAGGGCATGGTTCGGGCTGGCCAGCGCGGTATGGATGGCGGAGAGCCAGGTGCGGTTCAGCCCGTCGATCTCCGCATTGGTCATGGTGTCGAACGAGATTCCATGCACCTGCAGCGTCGCCGTGTAATCGCCAGCTTCGGTCACGACAATGGTCTGGCTGATCTGCTGGCTGTAGGGCAGCTGGGAAGCGTCGCTGACTTCCTTGGCATCCACTCGGTCATTGAGCATGCTTGCGCCTCTTGGTTTTCAGCTGGGGGCCAAGCTCCGCCCTCAATTCCCGTCGCGTGGCATGCGGGGTGAATGTCACCACGTTCTTTCCCCGCAAGCCCTTGTTCCTGGCGAAATACCTGTACTTGATATTGCAGACAAGGTTCTCCACCCACCATTGATCGCTGGCCGTTTTCAGCATCAGCAGCAAGTGAATGGGGAGCACGAACAAGAGCGCCCAAAACTGAAAGAATCGGAAGAAGACCAGCAGGGCGACGCACTCCACGGCAAACACCGTCAAGGGCACATAGAACTGCATCGCCTTGGTTTGCGGCCCCTGGTACACGAGGACCCTTTCCAAGGGTTCATCGACGTGCTTGTTGCTTCCCCCGGCCATGGTTCACAGGTTCCCGATGCTGCCGTTGCCGCCCACGGCTTCCTTGATGAACTGCACGATGGCCACCGAGGCGAAGGCGATGGCCGTGCCCGCGAGCACTTGGAAGAAGAGCCGCTTGGGATCGTGGGCGCCGAGGAAGTTGCCCGCCGCCCAGTTGATGCCTGTGACCAGCACGCAGATGGCTCCGACTACGCCGATGACGGCGTACAGGGCATTGAAGATGGAAACGCCCGTCTGCTTGAGCGTTTGGGCCTCGGCCGGATGGAACAGCAAGGCAGCCAGGATTCCGATCAGAAGAATGCCCTTGAGCAGCATAATTTTCGTCAGCGTGTTTTCACTCGTTTGCAAGATATGGGAATTCATGTTGGTTCCTGTTGAGTCAATGAAAAGGCAAAGCATCAAAATCCCTGGGTAACCTCCTGCGCCTGGAAAATGTCAGGGGATTCACCATCGCGCAGCGAATTGGGATTGGACGCAATGGCGGCGGGCAGCGCCGGCGGCGCGTTTGCGCCAGAAATGTCGATCTGAACGGACCGGGCAAGTTGGTTAAATCGCGGATCGGTGCTTGCCGGCGTGCTTCTGGCGGCTTTGGAAGTCCGTACCCACGCCTGCTGGGCCTGCATATACGTGAATATCTTTTCAGCGTATTTATCGCTGACCTTTCTATGCACGCCGCCCGAGTTGTAGCCGCGAAGCGCGGCCCAAACCGCATCGACCCCGCTGTAACCCTCTTTAATTGCCTTGCCGTAATATTCAAAAAGGATGGTCTGTCCCATCCTTAAATTGCTGCAGGGGTCGAATGCCTGTTCCCAGGTCATTCCCCGGCCGGTGACATTGCTGATATGAATCTGCGCCAAACCCACGCTGAATTTGGCTCCCGCCGCCTGAAGTTGCTTTACAGTCTTGACCGCTTCATCCAGTGTTTGCGGCTGGGCAATTGCGCGCTGGCCGGCATCAGGCCCAATGGCATACGGGTTCCACGCCGATTCGGTGCGGACCAGGGCCTGCATCAACACCGGGGATACTTGGGGAGCGCACTGCGCGAGATCAGGCGGCAAGTCAATCACTTACATCTCCGGTCATGGAAGGAATGCACAATCCGACAGATTGGGCGCACCGTGTAACGAAATACAATACAAATCGCACTAATTGTATTGTTCAACGATACATAAGCTTATCATAAATTTTGTTTGACACAACACAGGGACAGCGCATGCCTGCTCAAGAGGACAGCCAGACACAAGGGACCGGATCGGCGCCATCGGCTGCCGAGATCGTTCGCGCGCTTCTGGCGCGCCACAAGGTGGACCGCCGCCACTACGTGACGGCGGTAATCGAGGTTCTGGGCTTATCGCGCGCAGCCGCCCACCACCGGGTCACCGGAACGTCAGCATGGACCTGGGATGACTTGGCTCGCATGGGCGAGCACTACGGCGAGTCCATGTTGAGCATGATCCGCGGCGTGATGGGCAAGACCTTCGCTGCGCAATTGGTAAACGACAAGCACAAGGCGCCTGTGATGGTTCGCCTGGGTGACGGCCCGCCCGATCGCGGCGATATGTGGGCGGCGTTCAACACCGATGGCGGCCTGCTCGTGATGACGGTCGATAAGGTGCCTTTCTCCTTCGAAGCGATCAAGGTCATCGAACTGGTTCACGGCCAGGACGGGCAGACACCGCTTCGCGTGGCCGTGTTGGACGACGTTGCCGACACGGCCGCTAGCCTTGCCGACATGCTGGCCGACGAGGGATGCACCAGCAAGGCCTATACGTCACCGCGCGCGCTGCTGGCCGACCTAGAGTCTGGCCACGAGTACGACGCCTTTGTTCTGGACTGGTGGCTTGGCAAGGACACGGCGGAAACCGTCCTTGCTGAACTGCGCCGCATCTCCAGGCAAGCGCGCATCGTGCTGCTGACTGGGGAAATGGGCGCCGGGGGAAAGGCCGACAGCAGCGCCGTCGAGCAGGCGCAGAAGCGCTACCACTTCTTCGTCTGCCAGAAACCGATCACAGCCGGCGTTCTGATGGCGAACCTGACGCTGGGCGTGTGAGGCCGGCAAGCAGCGACTTGATGCGGATGGGCTTGTCGAGCAGCTTGTCAAAGGGCGAGCGAATCGGCGAGGGTCCATGATGCAGGGCGCTCATGCCGTACAGCAGGCACCGGGGATTTGCCATGGAACTGCCGCGCCTGAAGTCACGCGCGAGTTCGTCGCCGCGCCGGCCCGGCATGTTCACATCGATAAGGGCCAGATCGTAGTAATTGACGGCCATCATGTTCGCGGCGATCGCCGGCGACGGTGCGATGTCGGCCTCGATGCCTAGCACTTGGCATTCACTGTGCAGCGAAGCCAGCAGTTCGAGGTTGTCATCCACCAAGAGCCAGCGCTGCTTCGATTCGGCTGGTGAAGGCCGCGGGTCGTCCGTCTGCAGCAGTGCCGGAATGGTCAGCCTGAAGCAAGTGCCCTCCTCACTACTGTCGTAGGTCAGCTGCCCGGACAGGTACTCAGCGAGCGAGTAGGCGATCTTGAGGCCGATGCCGGCGCCATCGCCGCCCTGCAAGACGCCATAGCGCTTGAACGGTTGGATCTCCAGTGGCGCGAACCCCGAAGGCATGCCGGGTCCGGTGTCCCGCACAGTGAACACCAGCTGATGTTCATTGACATCGGCCAGCGACAGTTCCACTGCCCCGTGCTCGGTGTACTTGATGGCGTTGCTGGTGAGATTGCCCAGGATCTGCGTCAGGCGGCCGCTGTCGGCTGTAGCGAAGATGGGTTCTATGGGCGCATGGATAGATAGCCGCAACCCCTTCTCGTAGGCGTTTTGTGATTCCAGATCCAGCACTTCCTCTAGCAGGTCCTGAACGCAAAACACGTCCGGGCGGAACTCCAGCGCGCCAGCCTCGGAGCGTGCCAGAGTCAGCAGGTCGTTGATCTGAAATTTCATGCTCAGAGTCGCCCGCTGGATGCGCGCCAGTAGACGGTTGCGCCTGTGCGGATCAAGCGGACTGAGCAGAGATTCGGCGGATGAGGAAATGGTCTGCAAGGGCGACTTCAGTTCATGCGACACCATCCCCATGAACTCATTCTTCTCGGCCACTGAGACTTCGAGCAGCTTCTTCTGGTGGGCCAGCTGAAGGTTGCGTTCGGCCAATTCGTCGCGGCTCCGGGCAAGTTCGCAGTTCTTGCGATACAAACCCAAATTGTAATAGGTATAAATTATTACTGCTAATCCGCCCATGATTGCCAAGCTTGCAATCAGCTGGTTTATTGTTTTGTTACGAGCTTCGGCAGCTTCGAAAGAAGCGTCGCTACTTGCTAGTTGCATCTGCCAGACGCTGGCTGATATATCGGAAACCATGTGACCAATACGATCCAAACGTTCCAGTAATTGGAGCGCTTCGCCCTTAGTCATTTCGCTACCATAGCTGTCATGGATAGCACGAACATCATGCTCCAAGGCACTCAACTCAGGAAAGTGCAAGGCAAAATCGTGATTTGTCATCAGCGTAGTACGCGATGGTGATTCACGAGTTAGCAAACGTATTTTGGAAAGAAAAACAGATAAGCTGTTTTCTGACTGCGCCTGAACAAAGACATCTCCGTCCTCCATCCTCGCAAGGTCAGCCTTTAAACGCCAAAAACTTGTCTCGAACTGACTCACCGACCAATATGGTTCTTCGATAATTTTTTCAGGCGGCTTACTAGTAATAAAGTAGTAGAAGAAGAGAAGGAATGCCACGAGTAAAGAGAAGCGCAACACCCAAAACCATATACGTCTCATAAAATATCTATCCGACACACCTGCCAAGCCATTTTGTTGAGACCTGCAGGCCTCCTCAACTCTTTATAATCATCATAGGGGTACATGACAAACATTGGCCCCCAATCATCCAGTTTCAGCCGTTTGTCATCAAGGCTTGTCGCCAAGATAACGCCATACTTTGCTAAATCAGAAAATGGAATATCGACTTTGAAATGATCCCAGGTGTATACAGTCAGTTTTTGCACGCTACCTCTGCCGGCCAAGCCAACGACATCGTTCAAATACGGCCCCTTGTAGGAGCCCTTTTTTGCCCAATTGGTGGACGTAACGATGACCCGCTGCGGCAGCGCTGATAGTTGCGCTTCTGTGACCGCTATAGTTTTACTGCCGACCTTCAAAGACAGAAATACAAGCGGATCGCAGTTGTGTGCGTGCGCTGAGAAACCTATTGCCAAAGCCGCTGCCAATGTCATTTCGCGCCACGAGCTTGTCATTGGAGACTCCCGATCGGGCAATCCGCGCTGGATCACCGCTACCTCATCTTAGTGTTCTTCCTAAAGCCACGCTGCGATTTGCTTGCGCCGGCTGTGGATTAGGGTTACGCCGTTGCAAATCATTCGACAAGTTTCTCAAGCGACTAATAGAGATCTGGCGATGTTTCTGCTCGGCGATATGCGCCTCGCTGTGCGCCGTTCTCAACTCCAGCGCCGCGAACTTCTTCGGCACCCGCGCCACGGCGCCGCGCAACTCGGCGGCCCGGTCCGTGTAGAGCTTCAGTTCGTAGCGTGGCCGCGAGATGGCCACGTAGAACGCGGCCCGGTTGGTGGTTAGCGAGCGTGTGTTGGCCTCGATCAGCACGCGGTTGGAAGTCAGGCCCTGAGAGGAATGGATCGTGGTGGCGTAGCCGTGCTGCAGGTTCATGGGACGCTGCGCCGGGATGGCCACGATGGTGCCGCGCTCCGTCTTGACGGTAACGGCCTCGGCGCTCACAGCCTGCACCCGCACCCGGTCGCCGTTGAGCAGGCCGAGCTGCTTGTCGCTCTTGGTGATCTTGAGCAGATCGCCGGGCGCGATCTCGATGTCGTACTTCTTGTGCAGCGTGGCCGAGAAGTGCTGGGCGGGCTTGACCGTGACGTTCTGGCCGTCGCTGCCGCGCAGCACCACTTGATCGCCTTCCACGCCCACCACTGCGTAGTCCACGCCGCGCTGGATGTTCTGCCCCTCGCGGTGATAGCTCACCACCAGATCCGGGGCGTAGGTGGCCGGCTGCTTGAGTTGGGCGCGCGTGGCGTCCACGTTCTCCAGCACGGTGTACTTGAGGCCTCCCTCCAGGCGCATGCGTTTGCGCACCATCTCGTTGATGCTGTGGCGCGCCTCGTTGGTGCCGGCCACGATCAGGGTCGCCTCGCGTTCCTGGGGGGACAGCGCGGTGAAGTCGGAGGCAATGGCCTGATAGCGATCCTGCTCTTCCGGCACCTCGCGGATGCTGCCCAGCAGCCGCGTGACGGCCTTGTTGGTCTGGTCGTTCGCGGCATTGAGCACGGCGGCCTTGATTTCCGGATTGCGCTGCCGCTGGATTTCTCGCAGCTGAGCCTGCAGCATGCCGGCGTCCTGCAGCTGCGCAAAGGGCTTGCCGGCCTCCACCGCGCCCGTCTGCTTGCGGTCGCCCAGCATGACCATGCGCGCGCCGGCCTTCTCCACGATCCGCATCGCCTGGGCCAGCTGATGAGCGGGCACGACGCCGGCCTCGTCCAAGAGCACGACCGATTTCTCGCTCAAGGCCGCCTGCGCCTTCCGGCTGGCCAGGAAGCTGGCCAGCGTGTTGGACTCCACGCCTAGTTCGCGCAGGGCCGCCACCTGGGTGCCGTAGGGCGCCAGGCCCACCACGTCGAATCCGGCGGCCAGGGATTGCTGGGTCGCGTCTTGGGTGATTTCGTTGATGGTGCGCTCCAGCATATGGCTTTTGCCGGTGCCGGCATAGCCCTGCACCGCCACGAAGCGGTTCGTGGTGCCGAGGATCATTTCCACCGCCTCGCGCTGGCCCTGGTTCAGGTCGCTCGCGGCCAGCCGCGCCGCCAGGCCCTCGTCGCTCAGGATCGGCTGCAGGGCGCCGCGCCCGTCGCGCTCGATGGCAAGGATGCTGCGCTCGATGGCCTGGGCCTGCGGCGTCGTATAACGCGCTTCGGCCAGCACCAGCGCCCCTTTCTGGATGGCACGGTCCACCTCGATGGTGGCCTGTTCCTCATTCAGCCCGCGCGCGTGCATCGTGGCCCCGATCCATGTCGTGCGCGTGAGCTTGGCGGTCTCGGGCACGTCCATGAAATGCGAGGCCTGCTTGTCGTCCTCGTTCTTCTTGGCCTGGTTGAGCGAGCGTGCCGTCTGGTACAGCGGCAACTCGCGCACCAGGCGGCCGTCGTTCTCGGCCGCTTCCACCTCGGCCATGACGGCGCTGATGGTGGATGTGGTCGCAGCCTTGGACATGGACAGTTCAACCAGTTCTTTGCGCGTGAATAGCCCTTGACGCTCGCTCAGGTGCTCGACTGCGAAGTTCAGGGCCGCGGCCGCCCCCTCCTTCATCGCCGGGTCGGCACGCAGGCGGGCCACGTCCGGCGCCGTGCTGTTTTCCTTGGCGGCCAGCAGCGCATCCATGCTGAGGCCTGCTGCTCGTGCGCTCTCGATCCACTCCTCGCGCAGCAAGGTGCGATCCACTTCCGACTTCTTGTCGCGCGTCATCAAGGTCACGGACTGTGCCAGTGCGGTGTTGGCCGTGTCGCGGTTCACGCCGCGAGCCTCGAAGGCCTCCTCGATCTGCCGGGCCCGGGTGCTGTAGTGCTGGATCAACTCGTCGGAAATGTGGGCCAGTTCCCAGTAGCCTTTCTGCGTCTCCCTCAGCCCATAGCCGCTCGCCCGCAGTTCCTCGGCCAGCGCCGTGCGGTAGTAGGCGCCCAGGGCCTTGATGCTGTGCTGGATGTCCTCGTTGCTCATCGCGCGCCATTGGCCGTCCGGGCGCTTGGTGAGGTTGGCGACGATCACGTGGGTGTGCAGCTGCGGGTCCTGGGCGCGCGACAACTCGTGCCGGAACGCAGCCGCGACGATCACGCCGGTGCGCACGCGGTAGCTCTGCCCCTGCTCCTTGATGCGCGCGTGGGCCAGCTTCTCCAGTTGCTGCACGGCGCGCTTGACGGCCCGATCGTGCGCAGCCGTGACGCCGGCATCGCCAGCGATCAGCGCCTGTAGGCTGACGCTCTTGGGCGCGGAAAACGTGTAGTCCATGCCCTTGCGGTCATCCGAGCGCAGGTCGGAGAAGCGCACGCGCACGCCGTTGGGCAGCTTGCCGTCCAGAATGTCCTTGAAGCTCTCTCGATCCACCTGCAGCTGCTGCGTGAGCCCAAGCTCCTCGGCTCCCTTGCCGAGCCATTCGCCACGGTGGCCCTCTTTTTCGTAGTAGTCGTCTGCCGACTCGAAATAGTGCGCAGCCTGCTTGCTGGAAGTGACGGCTTGGAAGCTCAGCATGGGACGCTCCTCATGCGCCGGCGAAGATGCCGGCGGAACCGCGGATGGGCTTGCTGTACTGCTCGGCCATCACCATGGGGTCGATCACGTCGGGCCGGGCCTTGTACTGCAGCTTGACGCGGGCGATGGGGTAGTTGCCGGCGAACTTGAGATAGCCGGTCAGGTTGGGCAGAAGGTGGATCTCTGCAGGCGACACGACACGCTCGGTGTCTTGCCTGGTGCCGGTGGTGCCGCGCGAGCCGCCTCGGCCGCCGACCGAAACGCTGTCGTTGCGCCGAATCACCGTCTGTTCGCCCAGGCCGCGGCTGAATTCCTCCGCCGTGTAGGTGTCCATCTCGGCGACACCGAACAGGGCAACCGACCGCAGCGAATTGCGCAGCGTGAGGGCGTCGTCGTCGCCATAGGTTCGCCGCAGCTGCGCCAGGCTCTGGATGCCGGCCAGGATGCGCAGCCCTTTCTTGCGCCCCTTCGTGGCCGCGTCCACAAGGTAGTTCAGCTTCTCCAGCGAGTCCAGTTCGTCCAGGATCAGGTGCAGGCCGCGGTCACGGTCGTCGCTCATGGACAGCACGGCCGCGCAGATCACGTCCGTCCAGCAGGAAATCAGCGGCTTGAGTGCCTGCAGCTGGTCCTGCCGCCAGGTCACCCAAACGTTGCCCTCGCTGTTCTCGATGAAGTCCCGGAAGGAGAAGCTGCCCGAGGCCAGGTATTTGTGGGGTGTCACGTACTGCGTCAGCACCACGCGGATGGACGCCAGGGTTTCCTCGGCGCCGTGGAAGCAGCCCTCCGCCGGCGTGCCGGCCAGCAGCGTCTGCAGGTCGCGGTTGCTCGCAGAAGTCAGCCAATGCACCAGCCTGTCGGTGGAAAGCTCGTTGTTCCGGATGAGCACATGCAGCGTTTCGGAAACGATGGTCCGGGCCATGGAGTTCCATGATTCCTGCTCCGTCGATGGGCTGCGCGGGATCATGCTGATGGCGTACTGCTCGCAATCGAAAGATGAGCGGATCTCGTTGAACACCGACCAGCCCTGCCCGCGCGCGTCGAAGGGGTTGAGGATCACGTCGCCGGGCCGGAAGAAGTGCCGCATGAAACCGCCGTCCGGGTCGATGCAAATGGTTCGTTCGCCGCGCTCCTGCTCGCTTTCGATGTACTCGGCAATGCACTGGCTTTTACCCGTTCCGGTGGAGCCGCCCGCCAGAAAATGCGTGCTCTCCACGTCCCGCGGCACCGGCGTGTCCATGAACCTCAATTGCCCGCTTCCGCTTTTGGTCCTTGAGCGCAGCGCGTACTGGTTTTCCATGCGCGGACCGCGCAAATGGCGCATATATTCTGCGCCGCCGAATTTCGTCGTCCATCGAATGGCCCCGTAGATGAACAAGGCCACCCCCAGCATTAGTCCTATGAACGGCCCGACCCATAAAACCGGATTGGAGGGCGTGGCCAGGATTCCAAACCAGACGCCCTTGATGATCATGGACTTGGGAACCCGGTAGTACAGCAGAAAACCGGCTATCCACCCTGCCAAAACCAGAAGCAAGGTGGTAACCACCAGCCATCCTCGCAGGGCGTCGTCTGGAGTTCTATTCGCCCGTGCCATATCAACCTTCCTGTTTCAGGTAGTTGATGACGGCATCGGAATTGAATATCTCATCCAGTTCGGCACGGGCATTCACATTGACCGATCGGTACATCAGAAGGAAGAGCGCGGCCACCATGCTGAGCTGCGTGTCGGGATCGGCTGCGCGCTGCATGTCGACGATTTCCTGCTGCTGCGCCCTGATCTCTTCGAGCTGCTGGGCGATGCCAGACAAGTGCCCGGCTTGGCCATCCTGATTGGCCAGGAACTGCAGGAAGACCTCCTTGGCCAGCATGTTGAGGTTCCGCGCCGGGGAACGCTCCAGGGCCTCGAACGCCCTCTCTGAATCCTGCGCCGAGAGCTTGAACTGAACGAGTCGGGACATGCACCTTCCTTTTTATCGGTATACCTGGAAAACCGCATGAAATATAGACTCATGCGCTGTTAGTACACCTAACCACGCCTCCAGTATACCCAACATATCCAATCACGACAACGCTTTACACCTGGCACCTGTGGTGCGTATGGTGTGTAGAACCCTGGCGCGCCAGGGTTGCGACCCGGCATCGCCGGGTCGCGGGCGTCTGAGGGCAGCGCGAAGCGCCGGGGAATGCAGCAAGGGCGCGAAAAGTGCGGGCCAGGTCGAGTGCCAGGCTCGTCTGGCGCGCTCGGTTTCCTCTGCGACGCTTAGATCAGGCACCGAGGCCAGTTCAGGGGCACCGGCTGTTCCAGCCCGCACCTTCATTGGTGCGGGCTGTGGCAAGCGAAGCGCGTCAGGCCGTAGGCGTCCCCCTGTGTGCAAGGCAGGTGCGCAGCGTGGGTATGTGCGCAAGCCGGGGCCCAGCGACGCCGTAGGGCGTCGCTGGGCAGGCTTGTGCATATATATCCATGCGGAGCCCTGGCTTGTGCACAGGCGGCTCAGGCGCGCCGGTCGATCTCGCTCATGTGGGCCAGGGGTCTGGGGCGTGGCCCTGGAACGCCCCAGCAGCGGCCTCCAGCACCTCACTGCCGGTCGTTTGGAGCACCCCCTTCGCCCTCCCCCGCGTGAGTTGCCTGGAAGGCCGCGCAGCGGTCGCCGAAGGCGATGAGCGATAGCGAAACCTGCAAGGGAACGACCCCCGAAGGGGGGCACGCCCAGTCTTCCAGAGCATATTCCGAGCATTTCCAGAGCACTTTTCAGGACTGGACTCTAACTCATGGACTACAATCAGAGCGTTTTCTTAGCATTTCCAGAGCAAAAGTGATCGATACAGGCGAATCCACCTCGGCCCTCGGCCGTGTCCGCGCAGCTGTGGCCGGAGCCGTCGAACTGGGCCTGAAGAAGAAGGCCGCGATCCTGGCCAAGGCGCTGCACCAGATCAATGCGGCTAGACAGGATGGGTTCTCCCATGCCCAGATCCACGTGGCGATCACCTCCGGTGGTCTGGATCTGACGCCCGCCTACTACGAGAACCTGTACGCGCGCGAGATGCGCAAGCATCACGCGCGCCTGGCGGCCAGACCTCCAGTTTCGCAACCAGCGCCTGGGGGCCTGTCGCCACTGATTTTCGGAAAGCTGGAGAAAAGACCCGTCGAATTGAAAATGTCCGAATCGGATGCAACGGCAAAACCCGGTTTCACCTCGGCGTCTGATGAATTACGCCGCGCACGCGCTGTCAGCCGCCAGGATTTCAGCAAACTTATCAAACGCAAGAACAAACCATGAACATTGCACTCATCAATCTGTCCGGTAACGTCGGCAAGAGCACACTGGCCGTTCATCTTTTCGCAGCAATGCGGCCTGGCGCCAAAATCATTTCTGTCGAGTCGGTCAATTCCTCCGACGCCGATACGATTCAAGGCATCGAAGTCGAGGAAATCGAGGCCTCCAGCTTTCGAGAAATATTCCGTGAGCTGATGATGGCCGAAGGCGACGTGATTCTCGATGTGGGCGCGTCCAACGTCACCCGGTTCATGGCGGAAATGAAGAAATTCAAAAGCGCCGTTCACGAGATCGATTTGATCGTCGTGCCCGTGGTGCCCCAGGAAAAGCAGCAGCGCGACACGATCTCCACGCTGGAATGGCTCGCCGAGCGCGGGTTTGACCCCAAGCGCATTCGGGTCGTCTTCAACCAGTTCGCCAATGATGGCGTGTCCCTGGTCGACGCCTACAGCCAGATCTACGGCTACCTCGAATCCACCGGCAACCGGGCCGCCTACAAGCCCGAGGCCGTGGTCGTCAGCAACGAGCTGTACGACCGCGTGAAGGGTTCGGGCAAGACCATCCGCGAACTGGCCGAGGACAAGACCGATTGGCGCGCGAAGCGCACCGAGGCCCGCGCAGCGGGCGATCTTTCGGGCATGGAAGAGGCGGTGGACGGCCAGATGAACAAGGACCTGGCGCAAACCGCGCAGGAGAATCTGGCCGAAGTCTGGAAGATCATCGGCATCGGCAAGAAATGAACGCGCCGACCACCGCCCGCGACGCGGCCGTCAAGGTCTTGATGGCCGACTTCGCCGACCTGCTGGAGCGGCTGGAGCGGGCGCAGCGGGAACACGGCGAGTTGCAGGACACGCAGCGCCTGTGCCACACCGAGCTGGATGCGGATCTGGAGCAGCTGGGCGGCCTGGTGCAGGGCGTGCGCGCCGACCTGGCCAAGGCCGGCGAAGCCGGCCGCGGCATGGTGGCGGCCGCGCAGCGGCTGGAGAATGCCGCCGCCCGCATCGAGGCGGGTGCTGTCGGCGCCGCCCGGCGCCCGGGCGGCCCGCCGCCCAGGGCGGGCAGGCGTTTCGGCGGCCTGGCCGTGCTGCTCGTCGTGGTGTTGATCTGCGTCTCGGGATGGGCAGCCTACGCCACTACGCGCCTGGTGCAGCAGCGCACCGCCGTGCAGGTCGGCACTGCCACGCTGAAAGCGTGGCCCGCGCTCGATGCAGGCGCCAAGCGCGCGATCCAGGCGGCTGGCTCGCAGTAGCGGACTGGCGGGCCGCGCAAGCGCCCGTCAGTTCGTCGCCGCGGCCGCAGGACGCGGCGCGCGGTGACGGCCAGCGCAAGCGGCCGCCACCGCGCCGGCCGCCCGCCGGCCAGGGCGCGCCTGCCTTACTGCTCGTCCTGCAGCCGCCCGGTGCGCGCCATGTTCAGCAGCATCAGCAGATAGTGCGCGGTCAAAGGGCCGCGCCATTCCTGCTGCCAGTACTGCAGGAACCATGCGCGCTGCGCTTCGGGCAGTGCCCGAAGCTCGCGCCGCCCTCTCCGCCACTGCTCGGCCGCGCGATCCCTGTCGCGCCGGAACGCGCGCGTCCATTGCGTGCTGCGCTGGGCCATCACCTCTGCCGCGCTGGGCTGTTCGGCCGCGATCTGCTCGGCGAACAAGGGCAGCGCCTCGCGCTCGGCGCGCTGGCGGCGCGCCAGGGCCGACAGCTTGCGCGGCGTCACTTCATAGGGCCGGTAGGCCTCGAAACGGTGGAACCTCATGGCTTGCGGCTCGTTCCCTGGCGATCACGCAAAGAGCGCCGCCTGTCGCCCGTCATCGTGTGCCGCCGCGTGCTGGCTCCGCACGGCCCGCGCGGTCGTGGACTTCGGCGGATGCGCTTCGCGGTAGGCCTGGGCTTCTTCAAACTCGCACAGCACCACTTCACACAGTGGCGCCACGTCGTGCCAGTCGTTGCGGTAGAAACTGGTATCCACCCCGCAGCCGGCGGCCATTTCAATGCCGGTCTGCTCGTACAACTCGCTGATGGCATCGCTTCGCGTGACGGTGTAGTGCGGCGCGCCGCTGAGGCGAAAGGGTGCGCTGCTCTGGGGAACGATGAAAGCGCCCCGCCCGGCCATGTCGGCGGCCATGTCCATCACGTGATATTCAAAGCTCGCGCCGGTGTAGCGCGCGCCCTGCCGGGCCGAGCGCGCGGCACTGCGCCCGAATGGCGGGTTTGATATGGCGAGGTCGAACCATCCAAGATCAGGCAGCGCGAACACGTCGCCGCAGATCCATTGCGCCTGCGGCAGGATCTTGCGTCCGACTTCGACATAGGCCGGGTTCACCTCCACGCAAACCATCTCCCCCGCACGGCCATCGAGGTCCAGCCAGAAGCCCAGGCCGCCGATGCCCGCGCACAGATCGATCACGCGCCGCCCGCCGCCCGCATCGATGGCGAAGTCGCGGGCCAGTCCGCTCGGCGTGAAGTGCGCGCCGATCGCGCCGTTCATGTGCTCCGCGCCTTCGTGCCAGTTCTCCAGCACGAAGATTTTCTCGTCGATGGACAGCGCATCCTTCTGCAGAATCTTGCAGGCCTCGGCATGCGCCTTGCGCTGGGCTTTCGTCAGTTTGGCCATAATCTTGCCTCTGCATGCTGTCTTAACATGCCTGTATTTTAACCTGTTATACACCTGATAATGCACCTTTTAATGTGCCAGTGTGTAACGGTATTGGGTATGGGCGAAGCCCATGTCACCGGTCAATCGCGCACGTGCCCAGCGCCCAGGGCGCAGCGCCCATTCGCGCCCCAAGCTGGCCCAGGGCGCGGCCTCGTTGGTCGTCGCTGAGGGCTCCCGAAGCCGTCGCACGCCACCGCCGCCCGAGCGCGTGGCGCGGCCTTGGCTGGCACACAACCTGCCTCGCGCCCTGATGAACAAGATGCCCGCCGGATCACCTGCAGGCGCATGTCCTGGGCGCAGCATTCGCCCGCGTTTCTCATCGAGAAACGCGCTCGTCTTGTGGGTGTCCGGCGCCTGTGGCGCCGCTGGCCAGGTTCTCGGCGCGCAGCGCGGCACGCCAGCCGCATTCCCCAGGCCTGGGCGGCCTGGGTGTGGTGCCGGTAGCGGCTATTCCTTCGTCTCGATGAGCCACCACGTGGAACGCGGCAAGGCGCGGCCCGTGATGGGGTGGATGTCGGTGAGGTCGGCGCAGGCCGACCAGCCCGGGGGCGGACGGTAGCCGCGCACATCGCCCTCGCCGTGCCACCGGCGAGCGCGCACCGTGCCGGGTGCATAGGTCGCCGCCATGCGTGGGCGGTCCGTGCCGTTCATCGTCCACCCCCGCAACCCTGCACGCCATGCAGGGCGTCCAGAATGGAATGCAGCCGCTGTGCCAGTTCACCCCGGCTGCGCCGATCTGCTGCCGTCATCGTCCCGCCCTGGTGGGCAAGAACGTTGGTCAGGATCGCGTGCGCGTCCCCTGCCGCGTCGATCAGTTCGACCAGGGCGCCGGCACCGGTGGCGACCTGCGCGGCGGCATCCAGCATGGGCGCATCCACAAGGCTTTCGCCTTGCTGCTCGCCCGCGTGGATGCGCTTCAAGGCCTGAAGCGTGTTCATCCTGCCGCCTCCTGGGTCTCTGCGGCCTGGGGCGGCTGCACGATCTTGGCATCTGTGAGGAATACGGACACCAGGGAGCCGCCGCGCACCACCGTGCGCACGCGATGGCGTCCATGCTCCTTCGATTCGGTCCGGTCTTGCAGTTCGGGCCTGAAGAATCCGGCCTGCCGCGCGCCCTGGCCGGCCTCGCGCGTGCCCTTGTAGTCGGCATGGGTGCGCTTCCATTCGGCCTGGGTCATCTCCACGGCGCCGGGATGCGGGTAGTTGGCCAATGGCGGTTTCTTCGTGATGGCCCGCACGGCGGCGGCCCGCTCCGCGCTCGGCGCCTTGTAGTCGCGCACCTCCTCGATGCCCTTCACTCGGACAAAGCGGCAATCCGTCGTCACGCTGACGATGCGGCCCTCCTTGCGGTTGACGCGGACCACGTTCAGCCATTCGCCGCGCACCTGCACCTGTCCGCCCGGCTGAATGTCGAACTGATCGGCCGCGATGCCGCCATCCTCGGCGAGCATGGCGCGCTCGTAGGCGAGGCGGTTTTCGTAATGGGCGATCCAGCGCCGGGAATGCTCCAGGCCTCGGGCGTAGAGCCGGATCGCCGCGGCGGCCACGTCCTCCACGTTCCACGGGTTTTCGGAGCGCGTCAACAGGGTATAGGCTGAGGTGCCCCATTGCTCCCCGCGTTCCTTCACCGAGAAATAACCGCGGTCGGCCAGCGTCTTCGCTCTTTCAAGGTCGAGACCTTCGGCGGCCCACAGCTGGCCCAGTTCCTGCGCCTCGGCCTCGTTCTTCCTGGCCTTGCGCAGGTCGGCCTCGATGCCCTTGATGCGGCGATGCCGCACGTCCGGGCGCTCCTTGTACTGCGCGTGCTGCTTCGCCGCTGCGGCCCGGCGCTCCCAGTATTCGCTCGTGTCCCACAGCTTCACCGCCTTTCGGATGCCGTCACCGATGCGCTGCGCATCCTTGCGCGCCCTGCGCTCGCTGTGGTGCCCGACGAGGATCGGCTGGCCAAAGGGGATGCCATCCGAAATGCTCTTGACCTTGGCGCGCACCGCGTCGGCCTCCTGGCTGCGGCGCTCGCTGTAGCCGTCGAAGCGGTCGGCCCGGTCCTCGGCGCGCTCCATGAGCGTGCGGTCTTCGTCGTCCACCTCGCCGCACCATTTCAGCATCAGGTTTTCGCGGGCCGGCGTCCACATCGGGGCCACGAAAAGCTCCTGGCGGGGTGCCCACGAAAACCCCGCGTCCTTGGCGCGCTGATAATCCTCCTTGGACAGTCGCGCGAACGGGTAGAACCGAAGTTTGTTGTCTTCCGGGCTGTAGGTGGCCGTCCCGAGGTAATCCGGCGCCTGCGCCTGGGCGTCCGTCTCGGGTGCATCGATCGCGCATTGTTCAGGTGAAGCCATGATGATTTTCCTTATGACCGGCACCGCTTGATTGCTGCACCGTACCTGTATTTTAACCTGTTATACACCTGATAATGCACCTTTTAATGTGCCAGTGTGTAACGGTATTGGGTATGGGCGAAGCCCATGTCACCGGTCAATCGCGCACGTGCCCAGCGCCCAGGGCGCAGCGCCCATTCGCGCCCCAAGCTGGCCCAGGGCGCGGCCTCGTTGGTCGTCGCTGAGGGCTCCCGAAGCCGTCGCACGCCACCGCCGCCCGAGCGCGTGGCGCGGCCTTGGCTGGCACACAACCTGCCTCGCGCCCTGATGAACAGATTCGGCCTTGGATCACCTGCAGGTGCAGGTCCAGGGCGCAGCGCCTCCTGGCGTTTCTCCCCGAGAAACGCCCTCCCCTTGGTGGATCTCGGCGCCTGCGGCGCCGCTGGCCAGGCACTCCGCGCGCAGCGTGGCACGCTCAGGCTGCTGGCCCACGGCCAGTAGCCTTCACCCCAGGGGTCAGCCCAGCGGCTGGGGATGTGCCGCAGGCACTTCCCCCAATGAGCGTTGCGCAGGCGGCCTGGAGCAGTGCCGCGCAGCGGCAATCCGAAGGATCGAGCCGAATAGGCGAGCTGCGGAAAGCGCCCGAAGGGCGCGCGGGCGTCCGGTGACCGCGCAGCGGGCAGCGCCCAGCGTTCAGGGGGTTTGCTGGGCTGCGTGCTTCAGCCGCAGGATTTCAACGGTGCGCGCGGCATCCAGCGCGCGATAGAACACGATGTAGTTTCGATGCACCACGAGTTCGCGCACGCCGGCCGGCAATCCTGGCCGGCCAGGACGGCCCAGTGAAGGATGGTCGGCCAGCGGCAGCGTCTTGTTGCGCAGTTCCAGCCCGAAGGTGCGCGCCCGCAGTGGGTTGTCCTTGGCGATGTAGCGCACGATGGCACGCAAGTCCTCGCGCGCTTTCGGCCGCCATTCAATGCGGTACGGTGTCTGAACAGTAGTCATGGGCAGCGCTCAAGGGCCCTTTCGCTTGGGCAGCTTGGCGCTTCCGGTCATCTCGGCAATGTCGGCATCCATCTCGGCCATCACGTCATCATGAGAGATATTCGGGCGCGGGTCGTCAATCGCGTCCTGCACCTCGGCGGCCAGCCACTGGTTGTAGGCGGCGGCCTGGTGCGCCTTGCGCAGCGCCTCGGCCCGGCCGCGGTTGCCAGGTGTCTCGTCTTTCTCGTCCGGGTTCCACGCGCTGGCGTCGAACTGCCCGACCGTGATGCCAATGTCGCGCAGCACGTTCAACGCGGCCAGAGGGTTTCCGAAGCGGCGCGGCTCGTTGCTGCGAGCCTTGGCGAGCAGCGCGGCAGCGCCGCTGCGCGTGGCGATCTCGACAAGGAACGCGCCGCCCAGGCCCTTGAGGGTCACGCCGGCGACGCCGCCGGCATGGGTGGCCGCGCGCAACTGCTCGATGGTCATGCTTTGCATGGTCGGCTCCTTATGTGTTAGCAAACATTATCTAGTTCCATTGTGCAGGATTTCTAGATCACGTGCATTCACATAGCCCTTGAATACCTCGCAACGAAAGGAAGAGGTTCGGGCTCATTCAGTAATCGTACAGGTACGATTGCTGAATGAGAACAAAAAAAAACCCGCCACTATGGACGGGGTAAGGCTTCAAAAAAACGCGCTTCGAAAACTCCGAAGCGCAGGACAAGTTTAAGGGCCACCTCCTGCCCGACCATCTGGCCAGGTGAAAACGAAATTCCCAGGGTGCTTCACGCGGCGCAGCCAGCCTTCATCCTGAAGGCGCCGGATGTATTCGGCGCCGCCCTCCCCCGTGCATCGCCTGGGCGCATCCATCGCGGCCAGGCGCTCCAGGGCATAGCGCTCGCCCGTCTCTCCGAGCCGCACCTTGGCGAGCGTGCGGTCGGCGAAGCTCGCGCCGCTGGGCGACAGCCACAGCATGCGCGCGCTGGAGCGGCCCCGGTACTGCGCGTTCCCGGCCTTGTAGATGGTGCCCACGTGGCCACGCTTGACCAGTTCGCCGCACTCGTCGCGCCGTTCGATGGGATCGCAGTACGCCACGATTCCCCGCACTTCAGGCAGCGCCTGCCGCAGCAGCCGTCGCATCCTGGCCAGCGCCCAGGTCTCGGCGTTCGCGGCCAGGCTGTCGTCCAGCACGAACCGGCCCAGTTCGACGCCCTCATTGGGCGCGAGTGCCGGAAAGTAGCTGGGGATCACGCGCTGGTTCATCGGCACCGAAAACACGCCGACACCGGCCAATCGCTCACGCTGGAACGGCTCCTTCACGAACACGCCAGCACGAAACCGGGCCGCCGGGTAGGTTCCCGAGTAATGGTGCATCAAGACGAAGTGCTTGGCGTCGCCCTCCTCGATGGGCACCACGGTGCAGCGCGTGGGGTCGAAGGGTTCGCCGGCCGGCCGATAGGACGCCCGGCGTCGATGCCAGCGCTGGCCGAACAGGGCCAGCTGCTCGATCAGCAGATTGGTGGAAGGTGGGTTCATGCTGGCCTCACCTCACGTCCACCGCGCCGGCCGGGAGGCCGGCGCGCGCGTCCAGTGCGTTGTCGTCGGCCTGCAGCTGCTGGGCGAGCCGGATGAAGCGGCGCCGCTGGCCACGGATCACGGTGAAGTCATCGCCGACCACGCCATTGAGCCGCGCCCAGTGATTCCAGGCGAAGCTGCGGCCCAGGCCCACGGTCGTCTTCGTGCTCGGAAAGCTCGGTGCATCGCGCACCATCTCTTCCCAGCTGCTGCCGAAGTCCACTTCATCGAATCGGCTGTGCCGGCCCGTGAGCGCACGCCGCTCCAGTCCAAGGGATTCATCGAGGAGCCCGGGATGGTGTCCGGCCAGCCAGAACAATTCCCACGGTCTGGAAGCCGGGCAGAAGTAGCACGCGGACTTGATCGGCACCATGTCCGGCCCCAGGTCGGCGGCGATAGCGCGCACGCAATCGACGCGCGTCCAGCCGATGAGCTGCAGCGGGTAGACGAAATCGAATGGCCCATCGGCGCGGGCGGCGGCAAAAGATGCGCCCGCCCGGCGCCGGTCGGCCCGGCCGCAGTCGTAGCCGATCAGCTTCACGATCCGCTGGCCCTGCGCCCGCGAGCGCAGCCAGAGCGGATGCGGCGGGCGGCGGTTCGGCCCGCGCGTGACGCCCATCAGGTGCTGGTCCTGCGGCACGTGCTTCCAGCGGATGCTGCAAGACTTCATCCCGAAGGCGAGCGATGGCAAGGTTTCGTTCGTCCAGCAGTTGCCGTACAGGTCGGTGTACGGGGTTTGCGGCTGGGTGCGAACGCGGCACAGTTCGATAGGCGGCCAGTCCCACGCATGCAGGATCTTCTGCATGCGCTCGATGTGGACCAGAGTTTCAGGCTTCTCGCCGCCCGTGTCGGCGAACGTGATCGCATCGGGCCGCAGGCCTGCCGCACGCAAGGCCAGCAGCATCGCCGTGGAGTCCACCCCGGCACCGAAGCAAACCACGATCAGCTTGCCCAGGAGCGCGGCACGCAAGGTGCCGCGCTGGCATGTATTGATTAGACAAGGCATGGCATTCGCCGCGCTCGGGAGCCGAGAAAGGGCCGCAGCGTCATGCTGCGGCCACCTCCATCAGCCCTCGACGCCCTCCGGCAGGGCATCGGCCTCATGCTGGTCTTCGTCTTCCTCATGGGCCTCGTCCTGCTCCACTACCTCCGTGCTTTGCGGATACGGGCGCAGCGTGGATGGCAACCAGCGTCGGCCATCCAGCAGCGCGGCCGTGGCGGCGATGGCCTCGCCCTTCTTCATCTTCTCGATGGGCTTGGCCGCGTCGGCACCGCAGGCCTCCGTGACGGCCTCGATCATCTTGGCCTTCGGAACGTGGCACAGGTAGCGCTCGTTCGTCGGCATCCACCAGTCGGCCATGTTCAAGCCCAATGTCGATTCGATCAGCTGGGCCATGTCGTAGCCGTGCCCGACCTTGCGGTTCGGCTCGCCGGAGAACACCTCATAGGAGTGAGCGATGAACACAGACAGCAGTTGCATCAGTTCGCCAAGCTCCATCGCCATCAGCGCTGCGAACAGGGTTGGCCCGTGCGCGGGAAGCTTGCCGATCCAGCCGGCCGCGTGCTCGAATGCATCCGCTGCCTTGCTGCCGCCGAATTCGCTGGCTTGGTTTCCGATCTGGTGCATGTTGTCGTTGAAGCGCACCTTCACCGGCGACGATTGCCACGGCTCCTTGTCGTTGACGATCAGGGTCATCAGCAGCGCGGCCAGGGCCACTTTCGGCTGCTGGGTCAGCGCGGCGCCGACAGCCGCCGAGCGATGCGCGGTCAGGTTCGCGCAAAGGGTTGCGCTGAACTCGGCCCGAACCTTCTTCGGTGCCTCGGCCATCCCGCCCGCCACGCCCTCGCCGCCTGCGGCCTGCTTGGCCTGCGGAACATCCTCGCGCCGCACCAGACCCTCTGCCAGGACAAGCTGGCCCGCGTTGTCGATGGTCAGCACCACGCCGGAAGTGGCTCGCTGCCTCGGCCCCCACTCGCGCAAAGCCGCCTCCATGTTGTCGCCCAGGTCGTCGAACGCTTCCCATTGCGCCTGAAGCGCCTGATATTCGGCCTCCTGCTCGTCGGTCCACTCGCCTTCCTCGTCGGTTTCTTCGTCGTAGGCGGTCAGGGCTTCCAGTTCGTCCATGCGCTTGCGCAGCGCATCGGCATCTGCGCTCACGCGGTCGATTTCTGCCTTTTCCTCGGTGGTGGGCTTGCGCCGCTTCGGTTCCAGCTTCCCGAAGGCGCTGCGCTCATGGTAGGGAAAGCTCATGCGCGCTTCGACCCACTTCCAGCCTGCGGCCCGGATTTCTTCGGCCTGGGCCTCCAGCTTTTCGAGGGCCAGCCTGTTGAGCAGCGCGCCGTCCTGGATGTAGAACGAGCCTTCCTCCCCCGTGAACAGGTCTGCCCGCACCGCGCCGCCGGCTTCCCGGTAGGCCTCCAGGCCGACGAAACGCGCGATGGCCGATGTACTGCTCACCTCGTCGTTCGTCAGCATCTGCGTGATGTAGTGCGCGGATCGCTGGTACGGCGAAAGCGTATTCCAGACACGCCGCTGTTCTTCATGGTCATCGGTCAGGGCAAGCGCCTGCAGCTGTCCCATTTCGATCTGGTCGGCCCGGTACATATCGAGGAATTCCGGCGCGAGGCGTGCCAGCTTCAACCGGCGCTCGACGGTCAGGGCCGAAAGGTTGTAGGCGGCCGCGATCTGGCCTGCCGTCTTCCCTTCATCCACCAGCCGCTTGAATGCTTCCAGCTGGTCGGCTGGATGCATGGGCTCCTGAGTGGCGTTCTCGACCAAGCTGACGCTCACGCCGCGCTCGGCATCGAACACGCGGCAGCGCACCGGCACATCAGCAGGCACGGCGGCGTGCTCTGCCAGGTAGTGCAGCGCTGCCAGCCGACGCCCACCGGCAACCACCCCGTGGTCGCCCTTGCTGCCCTTGATCTTCTCGGGGATCACCGCAAGCGGATTGAGAAGGCCGCCTTCGGCCATGATCGCTGCCGCCAGTTCCGGGATGGTGCTGGGATCGTGCTTCTTGCGCACGTTGTTGGGCGACAGGTGCAGGCGATTCAGGGGAATGTCGCGTTCCTCGCCGGACAGGATGGATACCAGCTTGCCGTCAATTTCAACAACCGCTGCGTCCTCGCCATTCAACACATTGGATTCTTCGTAAGCCATGATCGCTTCCTCCAATGCTCAGAACGGCAGTTCGTGGTCGGCGACCTTGACGGGGGCGCCCAGCAGTTGGATGCGCGCCCGGTTGTCGGACGCATTGCGGCGGCGGTAGCCGTGGATCGGCAGCGTCGGCGCTTCCTCCCACTCCTGCTCCGTGTACTGGCCCTTGCGAGTAACCGGCAGCAGGCAGATGTAGCCGTGGTAGTCCGGCGCGTTGCGGTGGTTCTTGTGCGATGCCGAGAAGAGCTTGCCGTAGTAGCGCGGGCCATCCTTGAAGCCCACCGTCAGCGCGCAATACAGCACGCCGGTTTCGCGGGCCGACTTGACGAATGCGGCCAGGGGCACGCGCAGCGCTGCATCGTCCAGCTGGATGGTTCCCGTCATCGCCGGCGCGTTGTCGGCACGGTCGGGCGATGGGCGCGACGTGAACAGCGCGCCGGTGAGCATGCTCACCACCGTGACTTCAAACTCGGGAGGCACCTGGGCCGGTGCCGCCGCAGCTTGCGCATGGTCGAAGTCGGACGGCTGGAAATCGGCCGTATCGCGGCCTGCCGCTTCGGCTGCTGCGGCGTTCACCGCATCCAGATCGGCAGGGCCTTGGTTGGGGGTAAGCTCGACGGATTGCGGAGCCAGGGGTTTCTTAGAAGCCATGATGATTTTCCTTATGACCGGCACCGCTTGATTGCTGCACCGTACCTGTATTTTAACCTGTTATACACCTGATAATGCACCTTTTAATGTGCCAGTGTGTAACGGTATTGGGTATGGGCGAAGCCCATGTCACCGGTCAATCGCGCACGTGCCCAGCGCCCAGGGCGCAGCGCCCATTCGCGCCCCAAGCTGGCCCAGGGCGCGGCCTCGTTGGTCGTCGCTGAGGGCTCCCGAAGCCGTCGCACGCCACCGCCGCCCGAGCGCGTGGCGCGGCCTTGGCTGGCACACAACCTGCCTCGCGCCCTGATGAACAGATTCGGCCTTGGATCACCTGCAGGTGCAGGTCCAGGGCGCAGCGCCTCCTGGCGTTTCTCCCCGAGAAACGCCCTCCCCTTGGTGGATCTCGGCGCCTGCGGCGCCGCTGGCCAGGCACTCCGCGCGCAGCGTGGCACGCTCCAGGCTGCTGGCCCACGGCCAGTAGCCTTCACCCCAGGGGGTCAGCCCAGCGGCTGGGGGATGTGCCGCAGGCACTTCCCCCAATGAGCGTTGCGCAGGCGGCCTGGAGCAGTGCCGCGCAGCGGCAATCCGAAGGATCGAGCCGAATAGGCGAGCTGCGGAAAGCGCCCGAAGGGCGCGCGGGCGTCCGGTGACCGCGCAGCGGGCAGCGCCCAGGGGTCAGGGCCGGCTCTCCCGAATGGAAGTTGAAAAGTATTCGTACAGGTACGAATACTCATGAGGGACGCTCCAGAACTGCTTTCATCAACCGCCTTCAGCCGAGCCGAAAGCACGCTCCATCTGCCGCTGGCGGCGCTGCTCCTGGGCGCGGTAGTAGCCTGCAGTTGTGCGTGGATCGGCTTGGCCCAGGTTGGCCTGAAGCACGTCGGGCGGCACTTCGGCTTCGGCCGCACGTGTCGCATGCGTGTGCCTCAGCCAATGCAGCGAAGCGTGACGTGCGTCTTCCCGTTCCTCATGTGACAGTGAGGATGCCCGCAGCGCAGCCCGTACAAACCGCTGGAAAGCCGGAGCGAGTGTTGAATAGCTGAGGTAGCCACGTTGCTTCCGCTCCTGCTCGTCTGGCCTCCTAACCAGCTGCCCTGCTTCCGGCGCATCCATCCCTGGAAGCTCTGGCGCTTTCAGGTGCGCAAGCAACGGCGTGTTCGGATGCGCAAGGTCGTAATCCAACCCACGCGCGCCGAAGTAGGCCCTTGTCGCCCTCATGGCCGATGCTGGCACAACCACGAAACGGTTGCGCGCGCCCTTGCCATGAACCCGAAGCCAATACCCTCCGTCCCGCTGCCGAATGTCCGCCTTGCGCCCGAACAGCAATTCTGTCGCGCGCAGGCCTGTGCCCTGGCCGAACTCCAGCAGCCAGCGCATGCGTGCAGCCGCCGCATCCGGCAGTTCCGGTACATGCGCATGCAGCACGGCCCAGGCCGTGGGCGTGAAAGCCCGCGACGCATCCAGCGACTCGTCCGGGTCATCGGGCAGTCGCAGATTCACCAGATCCCACGGATTGCGCGGCAGTTCGCCGGCGCGCGCGAGCCAGGCGAAAAAGGAGTTGATCACGGTCAGCGCATACCGCTGGCTGGTGATGCGCGGCTGCGATGCAAAAGGCGCCCATCCTTCGCGGAAGCGGGCGGCGCTGCGCCGGCTCATCCATTCCACGGGCACGGCCCGCAAGAATGCGATGTAGGCCGTGCAATCGTCCGGGCCAGCATCGCCCAAGGACTTGCGCCTCTCCGACACCAGCCAGACAAGGAAGCGCTGCGTTTCACGCCGATAAGCTCGGACGGTCTGCGCCGACTCGGTACGGGATGAGATCCACTGCTCGATCAACTGGTGCGCGTTCTCGGCCAGGTCGCGCGCTTCCGTCGAAGCGGCCCAGGTCGGTGCGGCCGGCCAGCCGACCAATGCGCCGACCTGAGCTGCAAGCTGTCCGGCTTTGACCGGACCGTAGCCCGGCAGGCCTCGCCACCATCGTCCACCCAGAACGATGGCGGTGCGCAATTCGCCCATCAAGTGGAAGCCGGCACGCTTCAGTCGCACGGCCAGGTCTTCGGGGAACCAGGCCGCAACGGAATCGCCGAGAGAGGGCGGCTCGACAGCGTGAGCCTCCAGCTGCTGCAGCAGTTCCATCCTCGCACGTCGCAGCCGTTCGATCTGCTTTGTCTTGCGGTCGGTGCCGAGGGGGCCGTTCTCGGCCTCGTAGATCTCGCGCAACTCTTCAAAGGAAAACCCGTCATAGCCATTGGATTCCGCCCATTCTTCGAGGGAAACGGGCTTTGCCAGCGCTTGGACCGGCAGCTGTTGCACGCGCAGCAGCCGCCAGCGCGGGCCGAGGCCCGCGCGTCGCGCGACGGCGGCGGCCATGTCCACGGCCGCGCGATGCACGGCGACGGCCGAATCCTCCGAGCAGTCCAGATAGCGCCGAGCCGAGCTGGCCACCGGAAATCCTTCGGCCACGGAACGCAGGTGGGCCAGCACGTCGCGCGTCAGGCGCAGCGGGGAAGCCGGCAGCTTCTTGGGATCAGGCATCTTTTCTCCCCGAGAAATCATTCGCTCGCACGCCAGCGCTCCAAGGCGGCCATGACATCCGGGTTGATACCGGCCCTAGGCACCGTGTCAACGCGGTCCACCAGCATCTGCGCCCACAGGCCAGCCATGGTGTTGGCATCGGGATGCATGCGACGCTCCAGGCCCTCGGGCGGGTGGGCTTCCATGCATCGGGTGAGGGCGGCGTCGATGGCCCGAAAGCTCAAGCTGTTGTCCATGGATAGGCTCCATTTCTCTCCGAGAAAACACGCACGGCATGAAGGGCAGGGCGGTCGCTCCTCGAAGACAAGCGCTTCGCACTCCAAAAAACTCTTTGCCCATCAACGGCTTAGGCGCATCGTATCTTCGGACACCGAAAAGGGCAACGAAATAGCATGCAGTGATAAGTACAGTTATCACTGTACTATTTTAGCTCTTGCAATGTAGCTACACGATATATATACTATTGCCCTGAGCTGAACCGTCCGCTCACCGTGGCCTGGGGTATCAGGCCTCAAGGAACTGCCATGCAAGACGTGACGCGCGCGCCGACAGCTGACGAACAAGGCGGCATGGACTGGTGGAATGCCCAGTCGGAGCAGTTGCGCAGCTACTGGCTCAAAGAAGTCGGCAGCACCACCGCCTCGGCGGCCGATGCCTGGCTGAAATTCAAGGCTGCGCGCGACCTGTCCGAGAAACTGTATGGCCAGCGGCCATTGCGCATGCATAGCGGCCTTGAATTCGTGGGATTCGAGTTCTCCCTGGGCGTGTTCCCCGGCGATGACGGCTGGCTTGGCGTCAGGGTCGTTGCGGAGCCGCCGGCCACTGGATACAAGGAGGGTTGCACGCTGGGAAGCGAGAGTACGTCGCTCCTGCGCTTTGGCGTCAATGCTCAGATCGGATCGACGACGCTGGAGTGGTTCGCGCAGAACGAACACGTGCCGCTCTACTGGGAAGGCTTCAAGCTGGTCCTGCAGCCGCACCAGTGCGAGCAGCTGCGCGCCTGGTTGCCGCGGCTGGGCCGCACAGCCGTGCTGGCACAAAGCCTGTCCACCGCCGTGAAACGCAGCATTGGCGAGGACGTTCCCACCTTGCACTACGTCGGTGGCTTCGTCGCGGACCTGGCCGCGCGAGTGATGCTCGACGGCCAGGCGACCGCCGACGCCATCTCAGCGCAGCTTGCGGAACATTGGGCCGCGAAGGAGAAGGGCCTGCAGGCGGCGCTGCAAGGCCCGGAAGTCACAGCCCTGCTGGAAACGGCACGGTTCACGGAAAAACAAAGGAGCGCATCATGAACGCTGATCCAATCAAGACCGCCCGTCTGTTCAGCAGCGGCGGAAGCCAAGCTGTGCGCCTGCCGGCCGAGTTTCGCTTCGAGGGCACCGAGGTCCTGATCCGGCGCGATGCCCGCTCGGGTGATGTCGTGCTGTCCCCGGTCAAGGCCGTCAGTTGGGCGGCATTCGCGGCGCTGCGCGAGCAGCTGGCCGAAGAGCTGGCTGCAGAAGGCCTGGAGGACTATCTCAAGAACCGCCAGCAGCCGATGGATGGCCCTCGCGACCCCTACGCGGACTGGATCGAGCCGCACAGAACAGGTGAGGGCGCCGCGTGAGCGCGGTCTACATGCTGGACACCAATGCCAGCAGCGCTGCCATCCGCGGTGACGCGGCAATCAATGAAAAGCTGCTCGCGCTGCCGCCGGATGCCTGGTGCATTTCGACGATCACGATGGCCGAGCACGTCTACGGGTTAGCCAAGAAGCCACAAGCCGTGCGGCTGGCCCAGCTGGTTCACGCCTTCCTCAACCTGGCGAACGTGCTCACGTGGGACCGCGAGGCCGCGGAGGTGCTGGGCCCGGTGCGTGCCGAGTTGGAGCGCATCGGCCGACCGATCGGCGCCTACGACACCCTGATCGCTGCGCATGCGCTGTCGCGCGGGCTGGTCCTCGTCACGGCAAACGTGGGCGAGTTTCAAAGGGTGGATGGCCTGCGCATCGAAAACTGGCAGGCACTGGAAAAGCACTGAAGAGAAAGAAGGGACGGCATGAGTGACCTGCTCGCACGCTTTCAAGCGCAGACACGCCGCAAGGCCGATTCCGACCTGATCCGTCGCTGGGAGTGGGACGCCAGGTATCACGGCGACAAGAACATCAAGATCCAGGCGTCGAATGCGAAGCGCTCGGCCACGCAGATGCAGAAGATCAAGGAGCAGTTCAGCAACTTGAAGCCTGAGCACGAACTGGCGATCAATGCGGCCGCCAGCGCCCTGCGCGCCATGGCCGAGGAGCTGACGTTGCTAGCGGCGTGGGCCAAGGACTATCAAGTGTTTTGCGCTGCCGCGTGGAAGAAGGAAGAGGACGCCCGGCTGGAGGCACTGGCACAAGAGCGCTGGGGCGATGACCAGCAAGCCCTACAGTTCGAGATTGACCTGATCGGAGAGCTGGCAACCAAGGACGGGCAGCATGCCTTTGCCAGCTGGTGCCACTCGGCGGGCAAGTACAAGCACTGCCAACTTGATCAGATCAGCTGCCATGTTGATCAACTGAAGAAGGGGGAAACACCGCGAAAGCGGGCGGCCCTCACCGTTCAGCAGGGCATGGACCGGCCATCACCGAATATGTGGAATGGCATGTACGGCCCGACCGTGATCGGCAGCTGGCCGGACTACGAAGCCTACGTGGCCTATCGCAAAGAGGTTGCCAGGACATCCGCGCGCATTTTCGAGCACATCGGAAGGCATTCCTGAAAGGGTACGTCAAAGCGAACTGCCGAAAGCTGCCCAAAATTTCTCCCCGAGAAATTCCAGGAAGCGAGATCAAGTTTGAGGGCTTGACAATTGTTAGTAACGTTACTAACATTGGCGCAGATGGATATTCCACCTGCCCAGGCCCGGGGATCGGGTTCAAGGAGACGACGGCCATGCACCTCAATCCCATCGACCTCGCACGCGATGACGCACTCTCCGAGCGCGGACTTCCGCCCATCGCCTATGCCGACAACCCGAAGGGCGTCTACGGCACGTCGCCGGTGATCGCCGTCAAGCGCGGCGAGCCCGGCTACTACCCGATCCACACACGGCTGACAGCTGACGAACTCAATGCCGCCGAAGGCGTCACATCCGCGCAGCGCGAAGCCATGCTGACCGGCTCCATGTTCGGCTGGCACCTGCAGGGAGCCAACCCGAAATTCCACGAGCAGCTGATGACGCGAAAGCATCACCAGCAGGGGAGAGAGCGATGCACCCCTGGTTCGTGACTTACACAACCGGCCCGCTGGATGTGCGCAAGACCTTCGAGGTGGACGCGGACACCAAGGCCGACGCGATCGTCCTCGGCGATACCCTGGCCGCCGCCTGGCTGCGGCTGCACGGATTGGTGCCGGGCGATCTCCGCGGCGACCCGGCGGACGGCAGCGAGAGCGCGGCGGCCCGGTTGTCGTACTGCCAGCCGGCACCGCCGGCGTGGGTGGGCATTTTCGGACGCCGCGCCGATGATGGGCACCACACCCGCGTGACCACGGCGCCGATGGTCTCGGCCATCCTCGACCACCACGGAGCGGTGCCGGCACCCTGGAACGCCACCGACGAACTGCCCTGGCGGATCGACCTGCGCAACCATTCGCCCAGCGGCCTGGAATGGGGGTACATGGGCTCGGGCCCGGCGCAGCTGGCCATCGCCGCATGCGCCTTCGCACTCGGCGACGAGCGCGCCGAAACGGTCTACCAGGCCGTCAAGGATCGACTCTTTGCCGGCCTCCAGACCCCCGAGTGGGTGGTAACGGTCGGCCGGCTGCGCGAGCTGGCCGATGAGATCGAGCAGGCTGCCCGGGAGCATGAGAAAGGGGTTCGCCATGCATGAAGGCCAGCCGCCCGTCCGGTTCGTGACCCTGCGCATCAGTGCGACCATCGCAAACGAGTACGCCAACCGCTGTCCCGAATGGCTGTCCGAAGAACTGGACGAGGGCCGCAGGCGCGTGCCGCTGGATCTGGCGCAGCAGATTTTGCTGGACGCCGAATACAACAGCGACCGCAGGGCACAGGACGTGGGCGAGTACGGCATGCCGCTGCCCATCTTCAATGCCTACAGGGCGCTGGCCAGGCAAACGCGCGCCGCCATCGCCGCCGAGAACAGCGGCACCACATGAGCCGCTGTCGGCCGACGCTGCGCATTTCATTGGAAGGAAGGACCATGGCACAACCGATCACAACCGTCACCGCCCGCGAGTTCGTGCACAACGTCAGCGCGTCAAAGCGCGTGGCGAGCGAGGGTGGCACGGTCATCATCACCGATCGCGGTGAACCCGCACTCGCGCTCATCCCGATCGCCGAGTACCGGCGCCTGACCAAAACCGACAGGAACCCGGTGGAGTTGCTGCGCCAGAACGAGGCCGACGATTTCGACATCCAGCCGATCCGCATCGACGCCAGGGAACTGGACGCATGACGGCGACCACGGGGTCGGGCAACGCCCGGATCGCGCGCACGGCCGGTCCAAACAACATTGGCACCTTCGACGGTCAGGAAAAACCATGCTGATTCTGGACACCAATGTCTTGTCCGAGATCCGAAAGAGTACCTGCCATCCCAGCGTGGAAGCCTGGATGGAAGCGCAGGCCATGGACCAGCTGTACATCACCTCCATCACGGTGCTGGAGATCCAGCGCGGCATCAGCCACCTGGCACAGCGTGGGGACGAGTCACAGGCGGCGGTACTGGCGCGCTGGCTCGATGCCATGGTGCTGCCAGCCTTCAACAGCCGCATCCTGCCTGTGGACCACGCAATCGCCAGGCGCGCGGCAAAGCTGACCCAGGCGGACAGCCGGGACTACCGCGATGCGCTGATGGCCGCTACCGGCCTGGTTCACGGCGCTGCGCTGGTCACGCGCAACATCAAGCACTTCGAGGACTCGGGAGTGCTGCTCATCAATCCCTGGGAATTTCTCGCCGAGAAATCGAGAGTCCCCCGCACGTGAAAGAACAACCATGCAAAGCCTTGGCATCAACAGCGAGAGCATCGACTACGAAGTGGCCCTGGAAAACCTGGGCCAGCGCCTGCAGCCCTTCATCATGGCCCTCCAGCACGAGCGCGAGAAGGCCCAGCCCTCGGCCGCGCTGATCGCCTATTGCGAGGCCCAAATGGCCGCCATCTCCAATCTGCAAGAGGATCTGAGGGTCAACGACCATGAGACCATCGCGCGCATCCTGAACCCTCAAGACAGCGTTTTCGGAATGCGCACCCCGCAGGAATCCGCGCGCCCATGACCGGGGAAGGGTACAAGCCGCTCACCGACGAATCGGTGGCGGCCATCACCAGCAGCTACTTCGCGCAGCGTGCGGCGCGGTCCTCGGCACAGGATCAACCCCGTGTCGTGCTGGTGGGTGGCCAGCCCGGCGCAGGCAAAAGTGCAGGGGGCGAGCTTGTGCGCGACGAACTCAAGGCGCAGGGTGGCTTCGTCCACGTGGATGCGGATCGCATGCGCGAGCGCATCCCCCTCGGCACCGCCAGACTGCCATCCAGCGAGACCCAAGCGGACGCCGGCCGGCTTGCGAACGCCCTCCGGCTCATGGCGATCGAGGCGCGGCGCAACATCGTGGAGGAGGGCACCTTCCGCAACCCACAGTCGGTCCAGCGCTTCGTGGACCGGCTGCAGGAGCAAGGCTACAAGGTGGAGATGGTGGTAGTAGCCACCAGCAGGGAAGAAAGCCTGCTCGGCATCTATCAACGCCACGAACGCCAGCACCAGGTGGGCAACCCGAACCCGCGCTTCGTCACAGAGGACTACCACGATGCGGCGATGCAAGGGTTCAGTGCTACGGTGAGCCAGCTGGCCCATCAGCTGGATCGGCTGCGCATCATCAACCGCGGCGGCCAGCTGCTCTACGACAGTCAGCGTCAACCCCGCGACGATGCGACCATGGCCCTGCAGGCCGCCCGGGAGATACCCGCCGAGCGACGGACCATGCTGGCCGATGGCTGGGCGGCTGTGGCAGCTGCTGCCCGCGAACGCGGCGCAAATCCGGGGTCTCCTCGTTTTCAGTGCAATAAGTGACGGTACGAAAAGCTAGCACTGGCGCGGAGGTGGTGTTGGTAGATCGTTGATTTCATTGACTTTCCTGTTCACTTTCAAATCTGCGATTCGTGGCGTCAAACCGTGGTCGGTTTCATCCATTGGTGCCAGTTATCGATGCATTTGGCCGCGAAGGCAGGATTTGGTCAGCATAGCGGTCAACCGGGAAGCGAAACACACCCCGCAAGTTGATGCTCTCCAGCCTGGTGGGCGCAATCTTCCCGATCAGTTCCGGTGGAATGACCTGGCGGCGGTTCGACCAGCGATCCAGGACCGCCTGCATCTGTGAGGTATTCCACGCCATCACGATGTTGGCCATCAGGCTCAACGCATCGGCCACAGCCTGCATTTCATCGACACGTTTGGCCTGCGCCGGGCTGATCCGGCCGGTATAAATGGCGCGCTTGAGGGCGTTAACAGCCTCGCCCCGATTGAGCACCCGGCGCAACTCGTTCCTGAAAGCGTCCTTGACAAAGTAGTCAGCCAAAAACGCCGTACGCAGCAACCGCCCCAATTGCACGCCAGCCTCATAGATTGGATCGCCCTGGGCGGCAGAACCGAACCGCGCAAGAGCTGCCACCGCACTGGCATGTCCGCTCATGACCGAGGCTGCCAGGTGCACCAGACTATCCCAATGCTTTTCGATCAAAGCGACGTCGACATTGGCTTCGCACACCGCAGCGATTTCTGCGGGCACTTTGGTGCCGCGTGGCACAAAGAGGTGGCGCTGTTTGAGTTCCTTCAACCGCGGGCAAAGATCAAAACCAAGCAAACGGGCATGTGACATGGCAAAGTCGGTGTAGCCATGGGTATCCACAGCAAGCTGGCTGGTCTCCAGCTTTTCTTGGCGGATGACACCTTCAATGGCCACGCCCGCCTGGCGCTCATTGAGCACAAAGGGCTGCGCATGGAAGATGCCCCACCGGTCTTTTACATGGGAGTAGATTCCAATGGAAGGTGTGTTGCGCCGAGGATCAAGCCGGGCTTGCCACACCCGTTTGGTGGTCTCCATGCTCATCATGTCAGAAGATGCCAAATCGGACCGCCCCCAGGTGGCGGCAATCGGGTGTCGCTGCATGAATTCCAGCACAGCCTGGCAGGCCTGGCTCAGACGCCGTTCGTCCCGCGCCCAGCGCATGGCCTGGCGAATGCTGGTGGCAGACAATTGCGGAATCATGCGCGCGCATTCGACCGCAGTCAGACTGGTGCCGTGGGCCATGATGCCGGCATAGACCATCAGCAGCTCGTCGGTAGAGCGCGGCTCACGTCCGAGCATGATCCAGCTAAAGCGCACCTGGGCGTCAACGGCCAGAATCACTTCCGGCAATTGAACCTCACCGATGCGGTGATCCAAAGCCGCGCGCAGCTTGGTCACTTCTGGGTCTTCGTCCTCTGCGGGCAATGGCGACAAATGGAGTTCATCATCCACGCGCAGTACGCCACTGCGGGCTGCAGCGGCCACCGCATCGACACCGGCAGTTACTCTGGCCAGCAAAGGCTTCAAGAAAGTGGCAGCCTTGCTGGGTAACGATAGACGGGCATAGTGTTTCTTGGACTCTGCCTGCCAACGCTCGTCCGTGAAGAACAAGCGCGCACGACCCCGAAAGCTCAGGCTGTGCTCAATCCAGACCGAGCCATTGCGCACCGCGCGGCGCAGGGCAAACAGGGTGGCCACCTCCAACGCCTGAAACGCCCGTTCCCGGTCTGGGCTGGAGATCGAAACCTGCCAGATCATTCCCAGACTTGGTGCCACCACTTCAACTGGCAGCTTTCTGGATCCTTTGAGATATAAAGCTTGCAGCTTGGCAAGGTACTCGATGGCAGGATGCTCGCCGGTGGCCTGCCAGGGCAGCTTTGCAATGGCGACGAGCAACGACCGCACGGGGCGAATTCCATCAATCAATCCCTCGCGGACCAGGGAGGCCCTGCTCGGTGGTTTGCGTTTCTGGGTTTCGGTGATCAAGGCTTCAAGACGGGCACGCAACTCAGCATCTGGCACCGCACCTTGCGCGCTCAAGGCAACAAGTTCGCCGAGCAGCGTTTTGTACATTGCGGCCCAATTGACGGTAGCGGGGACATCGGCGGCAGCCTGACGCCACAGATCGGCGATCCGGCGCTGCACCATAAGGATCAACTGGTCTGTGGTGGTGAACAGGCAATACCGAAGAAAGCATGCGACCTCCACGGTGCGCGCTGGCTCTTTGATCTTGGCTCCGGCTGAGGGCGGCCTGGAGACAAGTCGGCGCGCGTAGCGGCGCAAGATGAGATCAGGGATGTCTGCCAGGTGCTTATGAACGTCCAGCGTGTAAAGCAGGTCGATGCGCTCCAGTACCTCGCTGATTTGGCGGGTTGAGTGTTTCGCCGGTGCAGCCCATAGCCAACTCTGCTGGGTTTGTCCATCTGGGCGCAGCTCTGAAACTGAGGCTCGCCAGCGATCAAGTGTTGCTGGATCAACGCTGGCGGCGATGGCGGTGCCTGTTTCAACTTCAAGCTGGGCAAGTGCCGCCGCAATCAGTGTCCGAATTGCCCGCTCGTGCACGATCACCAGCTTGTTCTTGTACAGCCATTGACGCGCCCGCACGAGTAGCTGATCGCGGTCGGCGCAGCGCGCCACTTCGTCGCGCAGTTCACGTACCAGTGAGCGGCGCTGGTGCTCGCTCATCCACTGGAATCCAAGGACCGTGCAGGCTACTTGTTGGTGATCGAATAGCGTGCGCCCGCGTTCATACATGGCTCTCAGCGAGGCGACTTCTGGTGCTGCAATGCCAAGCTCGTTGCCAAGGTGGCGCCACAAGGCTACTGGAATTACCCGAAAGGCACCGAGCAAACGCCCACTCATGCGCAGGAAACCAATATGGAGCGCCAGACCAAGCTTGTGGGAATCACCTCGGCGTGCATTGATTGCGTCGCGCTCGGCACCATCGAAGGTGAAAAATGCCTTCATCTCGAAGTCGCTGATATCGCGGGGAGCCCACGCATCCCCAAAAACGTTGTGTGCCAACCCTGCATCGTGAACCTCAAAAGTGGGAGGCCACCATACCCGTTTACAAAGCGAACAGGAAAGTCAATGAAATCAACGGTCTACCCAGACCACCCCCGCGCCAGTGCTAGCTTTGCGTACCGTCACTTATTGCACTGAAAACGAGGAGACCCCCTAGAAGCTCGGCCTGCGCTGGCGTGACCATGCGATGCACGAGCTTGCCGCCGATCATGTGCCCCCATTCGTAGTACGGGCCATGACGGGCCTGCGGATCCTGGGCGCAACGGCACCCGGGCTTGCCGCACACCTTCATGCGCATGTGCAACGTGCCCGAGCACAGGTACTCGATGTCGGCCAGGGCCGCCCGGACGCCGCCGATCTTGTCTCGGACCTGCTTGATGTTTTGTGCGAGTGAACGCGGCATGAGTGCTTGACTTTTGCGATTCTGTCGTTAATAGTAGCGCCAGAATGCCAAGCTCGCAAGCCCCGACTTCCACCAAGGAGGCGGCAGGCTTCACTCTTCACACCGAGCGCCTGGGCCCGCTGCCCCTGATCAACCACTTCATCGAGCGCATCGGCCTGCACGACACCCCTGTCGCGCCACATCCCCTCGGACGCTCGCTGCAGCATCACCCATGCCAGCGCGCTGGGCGTGCTGCTGCGATCGATCATCGTGGAGCGCGAACCGATCTACCGCCAGCACGAGACCGTGCACGGCTTCGCCGATGGCATGTTCGGCATCAGTGCCCAGGAGATGGAGCACCTGAGCGACGACCGCCTCGGGCGCGCCTTGGACCGGCTGTTCGATGCCGATCGCACGGCGTTGCTGACTGAGCTCGTGTTGGCCGTTGGGCAGCGCTTCGGGGTGCGTTTCGAGGAGTTCCACAACGACTCCACATCGATCAGCTTCTGCGGCGGCTACCGCCGCGCCCGAGGCCGCCAGATTCGCGCTCGCACCGCGCCCGCGATCACCTTCGGGCATTCGAAGGCGCACAGGCCGGACCTCAAGCAACTGCTGTTCATTCTGACCATGAGCGCCGACGGCAACGTGCCGGTGGCGTTTCGCTGCACCGACGGCAACACCAGCGACTCGGTCACCCACGTGCAGACCTGGGAGACGCTCAGGGCGGTGGCCGGCAGGAGCGACTTCCTGTACGTGGCCGACAGCAAACTGTGTTCGCGCGAGAACATGGATCACATCGACCGCGCAGGGGGCCGCTTCGTCACCGTGATGCCACGCAGCCGGCTTGAGGATGCGCAGTTTCGCGAATGGCTGCAAACCCACACGCCCGAGTGGTCCCTGGTGTGGGATCGGCCCAACCCGCGCTACAGCGACGGGCCGCGCGACTGCTGGTACGTCCATCGGGCGCCGCTACCCTCCATGGAAGCCTGGTCCATCGTGTGGGTCTGGAGCACGCTGCTGACGCTGCGCCAGCATGCCCGGCGGCTACGCAACATCGCCGCTGCCATCGAAGAGTTCGAGCGGTTGCGCCAGCGCCTGGCCTCCGCCAAGACCCGGCTGCGCGGCGCCCCCGAGATCGACCTGCAGATCAAGCTCATCGTGGACAGGCACCATGTGGGTCGCTACCTCAAGGTTCGCCGCGTCGTTCGCGAAGAGCACGTCTTCAAGCAAACCCGCCGTGGCCGCCCGGGCCCCGACACGGCCTACCGCAAGATCACCAAGCGACGCTTCGACGTGCAATGGAGCACCGACGAGCAGGCCATCGCCTACGACCGGCGAAGCGACGGCATGTACCCGTTGATGACGAACGACCGCAAGCTCAGCGCCGCACAGGTCCTGCAGGCCCACAAAGGCCAGCCCATGATCGAGAAGCGCTTCGAGCAGATCAAGACCGTACACCAGATCGCCCCGGTGTTCCTCAAGGACGAGGGTCGCATCGAGGCACTGTTCACCCTGTACGCGATCGCACTGCTGGTGCAGGCCCTCATCGAGCGCGAGCTGCGCCAGGCCATGGCGCACGAAGCCATCGAGGAACTGCCCATCTACCCCGAGCAGCGCCAGTGCGCGCATCCCACCACCGAGCAGGTGCTGCGCCTGTTCAGCCTGGCCGAGCGCCATCAACTGCGTCAACACGGCCGCACCGTTCAGGCATTCAACCTCACACTCACCGACCTGCAGCGCAAAGTGCTCGCGCTGCTCGGCGTCCCCGCAAGCACGTTCTAGGCACCTCGAAACGCAGCCCGGAAATTACGCGCAAATGCGTCTGCTGACCCGCGGAAAGTAAGTACCGGCGCCTCAGCGCCAAGGGTGGCGGCACCGGCGGTCAATTCAACAAGCGGAAGCCCCGACGAGGGTGCGCTTTATAGTGGTGCCTGGCCAGCTTCCTCTTCCTTGGCGACCATGAACCACGCGCAGTCTCCGCCGGACGCGCAGCCCGGCGCGGCACAGGCGGCCTTCCAGCTGAACCTGCGCCACTTGCGCGGCCTGACGGCCGTGCACGAGCACGGCAGCATCAGTGCGGCCGCTGGCGCGGTGGGGCTCAGCCAGCCGGCGCTGACGCAGGGCATCCTGAAGCTGGAGAAGCTGATGGGAGAGGTGCTGTTCGAGCGGCGCCCGGACGGGATCGTGCCCACGGCGGCCGGGGAACTGGTGGTGGACCGGGCGCGGGCCTGCCTGGCCCACCTGGCAACGGGCACCCGCCAGGTGGGCGGCACGGCGTTCGAACCGGATCGCCGGCTCAGCATGACGCAACTGCGCGCCTTCGTGGCGCTGGTGCGGGCCGGCAGCATCTCCGCTGCAGCCGCAGACCTTGGGCTGTCTCAGCCGGCAGTGCACCGGGCCGTGCGCGAACTCGAGGAGGCGCTGGGACGCAAGCTGGTGGAGCGCCGCGGCCGCGGAGTGCACGTCAACTTTGCCGGTCGGCGTTTTGCCCGCAGTTGCAGGCTCGCGCTGGCCGAACTCCAGGCGGCGTTCTCCGAGCTCGGGCGCGACCCGCACAACCCCACCATCGCTCTCGGCACGACCCCTGGCACGTGGCTTCCTCGTGCCCGAGGCCATGGCGCTGATGGTGGCGGAACGGTTTCCCGCGGGTTCCGCGTGCACGAAGGCAGCTGGGGCGAACTGGTGGAGGCGCTCAGGGACGGTGTGATCGACATCATCGTCGGCGAGATCCCCCGACGACGCAGCGCCGGACCTGGCCACGCACCCGCTTTACGAGGAAGCCCCGGTGGTGGTGGCGGGGCGGCGGCATCCGCTCGCGACGCGGCGCAGTTGCACGCCGCAGATGCTGGCTTCCTACCCCTGGATCATCGCGCCGGAGAACTCGCCGCTGCGTGCCGAATGGGAGCGCCTCTTCGCCGATCGCCGCCCCGAGGCGCCGGTGGAGTGCGGCTCGATCATGATCATCGGCCGCCTGCTGACCGCCAGCGACCTGCTGACGCTCGCCATGCCGGACCAGGTGGCGCTGCAGGTGCGCACCGGCCTGCTCAGCTGCATCGGCGCACCGCTGGCGGGAAGCAGGCCGACGGTCGGCGCCACGATGCGCAAGAGCTGGCGCCTCACGCGGGCCCAGCAGCGGTTCCTCGAACTGCTGACGGTGGCTTCCGCCGGCATTGGCGCCGACGCGAGCCGGCAGTCGCTCATCGAGCCCTACTGGACCTGAAGGCCGCTGCCACCACTGTGGGGCCAGCTCAATTCCGGTTTCTCAATACCGCGGCGGCCTTTCGAATCACGCGCCGGCCGGCACTGCCTAGAATCGGGCGAATCGATGTTCGGTTCAACCACTCACCCTAAAAGGCCATGCTGAATTCCCAAGACAACGAGACGCTCGTTCGCGTCGGCCCCGGTACCGCGATGGGCCAGCTCATGCGGCTGTACTGGATCCCTTCCTCGCGTCCGCCGATGTCGAGCGCGACGGCCAGCCGCATCGGGTGCGCCTGCTGGGCGAGGACCTGGTCGCGTTCCGCGACAGCGAGGGCCAGGTCGGCCTGGTGGACCAGGCCTGCCCGCACCGCGGCGCGCCCATGGTGTTCGCCCGCAACGAGGAGGGCGGCATCCGCTGCATCTACCACGGCTGGAAGTTCGACGTGCCGGGGCAGTGCCAGGAGACCCCGGCGGAACCCCGGGCAGTGCCATGACCAGCCGCATGACCATCAAGTCCTATCCCGTGCGCGAAGCGCAACGGCGTGCTGTGGACCACATGGGCCCGAAGCGCGAGACGCCGCCGCCGCTGCCTGAGCTCGAATGGAACATGGTGCCCGAGTCGCACTCCGTCGTCACCGTCCGGGTGCAGGAGTGCAACTGGCTGCAGGCACTGGAAGGTGAAATCGACTCCGCGCATGCCGCCATCCTGCATGGCCGCCGCAACGGCAGCACGATCGCGCAGTGGCGGCAGGGCCAGGACCTGTCGCCCAAGTTCGAGGTCCAGCCGCACGATGCCGGCATCAGCATCGCGGCGCGGCGCAAGGACGGCACCGAGCACAACCTACGTGCGGGTCAACCAGTTCCTGATGCCGTTCTGGACCTTGGTGCCGCCGCAGATGCAGTACCCGAGCTGAGCGGCCATGCCTGGGTGCCCATCGACGACCACCACACCCTGGCATTCACGTTCTCGTACACGCCGGACCAGCCCTTCTACGAGAAGTCGCGCAAGCTGTTCAAGGACGGGCTACAAAGGGGGCCGCGAGACCGGCCACCATTCGCATGGCGCCTATGAGGCCAGGCCGGTGACGGTGCCTTATCACCGGTACTGGAGCCGGTTCAACAGGGGCAACGCCTACAACTACGACTACCAGACCGGCATGCCCGGCCTGTGGCTGGAGGGATGCCGCGTGCCAGTCGGGCGTGGCGACCATCTGCGACCGTTCGCAGGAGCACCTGGGCTCCACCGATGCAGGCATCGTGCGCGTGCGCCGGCTGCTCCTGGAGAGCGCGAAGAAGCTGGCGGAGGGCGCCGAGCCGGTCTCCGCCGCGAAGCCGTCTTCCTTCATGATGCGGGCCATCTCCGTCACCATCCCCGCCGGTTCCGACTGGATGGAACTAGGACGCGACTACGTGAAGGCAGGAGCTCGGCAAGGGCTTCCGGGTACACGCCGTGAGCGGTTCTCCGATGCAGGCAGGCGGCCAGGACATGTTGGAGAACCTCGAAGCCGACTTTCCGGAGCACAAGCGACGGGCCTCCGCACCCCTTTATGCGCTGGACGGCATCCGGGTGGTGGACTTCTCGCACTTCATCGCGGGGCCGCTGGCGACCATGATCCTGGCCGACATGGGCGCCGAGGTGATCAAGGTCGAGCGCCGGTCCGCGGCGACGACGACGCGCCGCTATCCGCCCATGCACCGCAACTGGACCAGGGCGCACCCCTTCGTCTGGAGCAACCGCAACAAGAAGAGCATCGCGCTGGACCTGAAGTCCCCCGGGGCTGGCGCTGGCGCGCGACCTCGTCTGCCGCGCCGACGTGCTGGTCGAGAACTTCTCCTCGGGCGTGATGCGTCGCCTGGGGCTGGACCACGGGACCTGCGCTTGCCTGAACCCGCGCCTGGTCTACTGCTCGGTGGCCGCCTACAGCCGCGAAGGCGCGCCTTCGCCGACCGCTTCGGCTTCGATCCCATCGCGCGCAGGCCGAAAGCGGCTTCGTTTCCATGAACGGTTATCCCGACCGCGAAGGCGTGCGGGCGCTCTCGCCGGTGATGGACATCAGCACCGCCATGATGGTGGGCAACGCCGTGCTCGGCGCGTTGCTGGCCAGGAGCGCCTGGGCGCGGCCAGCGGGGGTGGAGGTGTCCCTGTTCGACACGGCCGTCCTGATGACGGGCTATGCGACCATGCGATCGCTGTTCACCGGCAAGGGCCGCAACGCAGCGGCAACCCGCCCCCGACACCTGCCCCTCGGGCGCCTTCCGCGCCAGCGACCGCACCTTCCATCAACAGCGGCAACGACAGAATCTTCCAGCGGCTCATGGGGCGGGTGCTGGAACGTCCGGACGTGGCCGCCGATGCGGATTACGCCACGGGTCCCCTGCGCATCCGGCATCAGGGAGCGCCTGTTCGCCTTCCTCGACGAAGCGTTCGCGCGGCACGACTGGGCGCACTGGCAGGCTCGCATGCGCGCCGCCGGCGTGCCCTACGGATTGGTGCGCACGGTGGGCGAGGCGATCCGCTCGCCCGGGCGCGCGACCACGAACTCGTCACCCGCATCCCCATCCGGTGCTCGGCTGGGTTCCGAACGTGCGCTTGCCGATCCGCTACGCCGCCACGCCCATAGCCGATCCGGTGGCGGCCCCGGCAGTCGGGGCAGCATACGCAGGAAGGTCCTGCGGGACGCTCTTGGCCTGGACGAACGGCAGATCGCCAGAACTGGCGCGCGCCGGTGCCTTCGGTCCTGCGGCAAACGCAGCCGCAGCCGCAGCCGTGCCGGGCCGATGGCCGCGACCCGGTGCCCGCATCTTGATTTCAACCCCGCGCGACCGGCAGCAGCGGCGCGCATTCACGACTCAGGAGACAACCATGACCCTGCACCGTCGCAGCGCACTCAGGATGCTGGCCGCCGGCGGCTCGCGCCGCTTCCGTGGGGCTTCCGCCTTCAGCCAGCAGGGAGGCGTTTCCCTCCCAGGTGATCCGCATCGTCGTGCCGTACCCGGCCGGCCGTACCACCGACCAGCTCGCACGGGCGATCGCCCAACCGATGCGAGGTGCTGGGCCGGACCGTGATCGTCGAAAACAAGCCTGGAGCCGGCGGCACCATCGGTACCGACTTCGTCGCCAAGCGGCCCGCGGACGGCTACACGCTGGTGTTCGGCAACAGCGGCCGACGCCACCGCCGGCCTGATGCGCAAGCTGCCCACCGACCCCAGAAGGACTTTGGCCGATCTCCGGCGTGATGCGGGTCCCGATGATCCTCGCCGTGCCCGCCGATTCGCCCCACAAGTCCGTGGCCGAATTCGTCGCGTGGGCGCGGTCGCGGGGCGACAAAGGTGAATTACGGCTCCACCGGCGTCGGCGGTTCCACCCTCGGCGGTACGCCTTCCACGGGCTGGCCGGTGCCGCTTCCAGCACATCCCGCCTATGCCGGCGCCCGCCGCTGCTGACCGCTTTCGCCGGGGGCCGGGTGCGGATGGCGTTCGTGACGGGGCTGGATGGCGCTGCCATGGTGCAGGCCGGCAAGGTCCGCTACCTGGCGGTGGCGTCGCCCAAGCGGACGCCAGTGCTGCCGGACCTGCCTGCCATCGCCGAGGCCGTGCCCGGATTCCAGGCCGTGGGGTGGTTCGGCGTGCTGGCCCAGACTGGCGCGTGCCCGACCCCGTCGCACCGGAAGCTTTCAGCACCATCGCCGCCGCGGTGCGCCGCCCCGAAGGTCAGCAAGTTCGTAACCGACCGCAACGTGGGCCATGGGGCGGCACGCAGGAAGAGCTGGGCCGCACGATCGCAGGGCGGAGATCGCCCAGTGGGGCCGCTCGTGAAGAAGTTCAGCATCACTGTCTGGTGCGTTCCCAACGATGACCCAGCGCACTGAAGGGTCGTGTCGCGATCGTTGGCATCGGGGAGACGCACTACTACAAGTACGGCCCGTCTCCCGATGCCGGGTTCAAGCTGGCGCTGCAGGCCGTGCTGCGCGCCTGCGCCGACACGGGCCTGGATCCACGCCGATCGACGGCTTCGCCGCTTGGGCGGCGACCGCAGCAAGCCACCCGCCGGACCTCCGCGCTGGGGCTGCCGCGCTGCGCTCCGCCACCCATGCGGTCGGGGCGGCGGCGGTGGCGGCTGCTGCGCCGCTGTCGCCAATCGCGGGGCGGCGCCATCGCCACCGGCCAAGCCGACTGCCGTGGTGGTCATTTCGTTCGCTCAACCAGGGCGGTACGGCCGCTTCGGCCAGAGCGCCAACGGCGGCACGATCTCGGGCGAGCGCGCCTACCTGTCGGTGCCCCACGGCGTGATCTCGCCGCCGCAGCGCCATCGCCATGCGGATCGGCGCTACATGCATGACCACGGCATCCGGCGAGGGGCGCTGCGTGCCATCACGCTGCCGTCCTCACCTCCGCCTGAGCGACCGCGGGCCGTGATGCATGGCGAAGCCGCTGGACGCGGAAAAGTACGATGCCTCGCGCTGGATCGCGGAGCCGCTGCACCTGTTCGACACTGCATGGAAAGGACGGCGCCATGCGCCATCGTGATGGTGGATGCCGGGCGCGCCGCCGATTTCGCACAAGCCGGTGTCCTGCTCGGAGCCGCCTCGGGGTCGAGCCATCGACTTCGCCGCGCGCCCACAATTCGCCGTCCTATGCCTCGGCGAACTTCGAAACGGTGACCGAGGATCTCTACCGGATGGCTGACCTCGGCCCGCCGACGTCGGCGTGGCCTGGTCAACGAAGAACTTCACCGGGGGCGTTCGTCGCTGGCCCTGGCCGGAACACCGCTTCTTCAGCCCGCGGGAGGCGAACGACTTCCTCACCTTGGAGAACCACATCGCACCGAGCGGGCGGCAACGCTGTCACAGCGGCGGCAACTCTCCGAAACACACATGCGGCTTCAGGCTGGTGCTGGAGGCGAGTACGGCAGGTCGCGGCACCTCCACGGCGCAGGCGGCGCGCAGCGGCGTGGCGGCGGTGATCGGGGGGACCCATGGCGGCGCCGGCGAGCGGCCTGTTGCCTGGGCTCGCGCGATGCACTGGGAGAAGACCGCGATGACCATGCCTTCTTCCTACCTTCCGCCGGGCCTTCCTATTCCGGTTCCCGAGCCGGATGACCTCTCAACGCCGTACTGGCGGCCTGCGCGAAGGCGTGCTGCGCGTGCAGCGCTGCGCACTATGCCAGGCCTGGCGGTTCAGACCAGATGGATCTGCCGCCTACCTGCAATTCGGCCCAGCCTGGGTCGGTGGAACGCAAAATCCGGCCTGTTCAACTTCGGCTGGAGCGCATCGGCATCAGCGCATCCAGCCCTCAGGATCACGGTGCCTGGCCGTCGCTGGTGAACTACGCGGGTGCGTCCGCATAATTGGGGCGGCCACTGGGCGATCGCTGCTCAGGTACGCATCAGGCCGGATTCAGGGCGTGTTCGAGCATCACCCGCAGGCTTCGCGGCGCGCGTGCGTACGCTGCTGCTGATGGCGCTGCCGGTGACAGGGTCGTCTCGACGGATGAAGGCAAGCCGATATCGACCTGGTCGTGAATTCGGTGCCGGGGCGGGCAACGTGGTGGCCCGCCGCTGGTGGCGGCGCTCGAAGGCCTGCGCGTCGTGCTGTGCGAGGGCTCTGCAACAAGTCGGAGGCGACGGC
>JADJDV010000007.1 GCA_016702555.1 Burkholderiales bacterium | reverse complement strand
CTGCCCGACGACAGCGCCGTGCCCTTCATCCAGACCGACGTGGCGGTGAACCCCGGCAACTCCGGCGGTCCGCTGTTCAACGCGCGCGGCGAGGTGGTCGGCATCAACTCGCAGATCTACAGCCGCTCGGGCGGCTACCAGGGCCTGTCGTTCGCGATTCCGATCGAACTCGCCAGCCGCATCCAGCAGCAGATCGTCGCCACCGGCAAGGTCGAGCACGCGCGCCTGGGCGTGACGGTGCAGGACGTCAACCAGGCCTTCGCCGACTCCTTCAAGCTGCCGCGCCCCGAAGGCGCGCTGGTCGCCAAGGTGGAGAAAGGCAGCCCGGCCGAGCGCGCCGGCCTGAAGTCGGGCGACGTGATCCTGCGCGCCGATGGTCAACCCATCGTCGCCTCGGGCGACCTGCCGGCGCAGATCGGCATGGCCAGGCCGGGCGACACGCTGACGCTGCAGGTCTGGCGCCAGGGCCGCACCGAGCAGCTCAGCGCCACGCTGGGCGGCGCCACGGACAAGACCGCGCAAGTCGCCGACGCCGGTCACGCGGCCAAGGGCAAGCTCGGCCTGTCGCTGCGCCCGCTGGCACCGCAGGAAAAGCGCGCCGCGCACGTCGACGGCGGCCTGCTGATTCAGCAAGCCAGCGGCGCCGCCGCCCTCGCCGGCGTGCGGGATGGCGACGTACTGGTCTCGATCAACGGCGTGCCCGCCAGCAGCGCCGAACAAGTGCGCGGCGTGGTGGCCCAAGCCGGCAAGTCGGTCGCCCTGCTGATCGAGCGCGATGGCGAGCGCATCTTCGTGCCGGTGCCGATGGGATGAGCTGGCCGCGCCGCAGGCGTCAGGGCAGCAAAAAGCCCCGGAGGCTGACGCCGACGGGGCTGGTTTGATCTTGCTGGTTGGCCACAGACAAGTCTGTGGCGGAGACGGAGGGATTCGAACCCTCGATGAGGCTCTACACCCCATACTCCCTTAGCAGGGGAGCACCTTCGGCCACTCGGTCACGTCTCCAGCACGAATCCGCAATTATGCCATCGTCAGGCGGCGACGGGCTGGTCCAGATCGAACGCGCGGTGCAGGGCGCGCACGGCCAGTTCCATGTACTTCTCGTCGATGACGACGGAGGTCTTGATCTCGCTGGTGGAGATCATCATGATGTTGATGCCCTCCTCGCTCAGCACGCGAAACATCTTGCTGGCCACGCCGACGTGGCTGCGCATGCCGATGCCGACGATGCTGACCTTGCAGATCTTCGGGTCGCCGATGACGTCGGCGGCGCCCAGCGCCGGCAGGATCTTGTCCTTCAGCAGGTCGATGGTCTTGGCATAGTCGCCCCGGTTGACGGTGAAGCTGAAGTCGGTCTTGCCGTCCTTGCTGACGTTCTGGATGATGACGTCGACCTCGACGTTGGCGTCGGCCACCGCGCCCAGGATCTGGTAGGCGATGCCGGGCTTGTCGGGCACGCCGAGCACGGAGATCTTGGCTTCGTCGCGGGCGAAGGCGATGCCGGAAACGACGGCTTTTTCCATGTGTTCGTCTTCCTCGAAAGTGATCAGGGTGCCGGATTTGGCTTCTTCGTTGATGTCGATGTCCCAGGGCGTGAAGCTGGACAGCACGCGCATGGGCACCTTGTACTTGCCGGCGAACTCGACCGAGCGGATCTGCAGCACCTTGCTGCCGAGGCTGGCCATCTCCAGCATTTCCTCGAAGCTGATGGTGTTCTGGCGCCGCGCCTCGGGCACGATGCGCGGGTCGGTGGTGTAGACACCGTCGACGTCGGTGAAGATCAGCGCCTCGTCGGCCTTGAGCGCGGCCGCCACGGCCACGGCCGAGGTGTCGCTGCCGCCGCGGCCCAGGGTGGTGATGTTGCCGCCCTCGTCCACGCCCTGGAAGCCGGTGATGATGACCACCTTGCCGGCATCCAGGTCGGCGCGCACCCGCGCGTCGTCGATGCTGTCGATGCGCGCCTTGGTGTAGGCATTGCTGGTGCGGATCGGCACTTGCCAGCCGGCGTAGCTGACCGCCGGCAGCCCCTCGGCCTGCAGGGCGATGGCCAGCAGCGCCGACGAGGCCTGCTCGCCAGTGGCGGCCAGCATGTCCTGCTCGCGGAAATAATCCTGCGTGAGCTTGCCCGGCGCCAGCTCCTTGGCCAGCGCCAGCAGGCGGTTGGTCTCGCCGCTCATGGCGCTGGGCACCACGACCACCTGATGGCCGGCGCGGACCCACTTGGCCACGCGCTTGGCGACCTGTGCGATGCGCTCGGTGGAGCCCATTGAGGTGCCACCGTATTTCTGAACGATCAATCCCATGACGTGTCTTTTTTTGCTCGTCGGCCCAGTGCACGAAAGCCTCGTCGCACCGCCGGCAAACTTGGTATTTTAGCCGTTTGACGTGGGCCTCGGCGGCGCCGCGGCCCAGACCAGCGCATCGCCCTGGCGCCGCACGAAGCCGTGCCCCACCTTGAGCCGGATGCGGTGGCCGCGCGTGCTGCAAGCGGCGATCTGCACCTGCAAGGCGGCCAGTTGCGCGGTGCTCGGCGTAGCGCCATGCGCGCTGTGCAGCCAGTGGCGCAGCAGGTTGGCCTGGCGCGCCGCGGACAGCGCACGCAGCGCGGCGATGGCGGGCGGCGTGCCGCAGGCGGCGAGGTCGGTGGCCGCCTGTTCGTGCAGGATGTGCTGCGCCTGCGCCGCGTGTGCCGCGCTGCGCGCGAAGGTGGTGCGGAACTGCGGAAACACCGCCTCCAGCGCCGGCAGCAATTCGGTGCGGATGCGGTTGCGCAGGTAGCGCGGGCTGGCGTTGCTGGGGTCTTCGATCCAGCGCTCGCCGCGCGCGCGCAGCCAGGCGCGAATGGCGGCGCCGGGCACCGCCAGCAGCGGGCGCCAGTAGGCCACGCCCGCGCGCTGCCAGCGCGCCGGCATCGCCGCCAGGCCCGGCAGGCCGGCGCCGCGCGACAAGGCCAGCAGCAGGGTTTCAACCTGGTCGTCGGCGTGCTGGGCGATCAGCACGCAGCCCACCGGCACCGCGCTCTCGCGCGCCAGCGCGTCGAAGGCGGCGTAGCGGTGGCGGCGCGCGGCGTCTTCCGGGCTTTCGCCGCGCGCATGGCGCGCATCGACGCGCCGCAGCTGCAGGGGCACGCCCAGGCGCGCGCACAAGCGCACGCAATGGCGCTCGAACTCGTCGGCCGCCGCCTGCAGGCCATGGTGCACATGCCAGGCCTGCACCTGGCCCGGCCAGCGCTCGGCGCAGGCCAGCAGCAGCGCGGTGGAATCGGCACCGCCGCTGAAGGCCACCGCCAGCGGCGGCGCCGGCGACTGCGCGGCGAAGGCGTCGAGCGCACGGTCAACCTGGGCCGGATCGTCGGGTCGGTTGGCGGCGGGCGTTTGCTCGGTGGGCTTCGTCATGGCGTCACCGGCATGGTAAGGCGCGCCCGATTCGCGCGGCCGCGCGAGTGACGGTAGAACGGCAGTCGGGGGCGATCTCTTGTCATCCACTGCGCTGTCCCCACGTTATGGGTCAGCGCGGCACGTGGGGCCGCGCGGGCATCACTGGAGATCGTCACATGGGGAAACTGGGCCGGATCATCACCGTGTTTCGCAAGGAACTGCTGCTGGCGTGGGCCGTGCTGCGCGACGTGCGCACGCCCAAGGCGGCCAAGCTGGCGGTGGTGCTGGCGATGCTGTACGTAATCAGCCCAATCGACCTGGTGTCGGATTTCATCCCCATCCTGGGTTGGCTGGACGACGGCCTGATCGCCTACCTGCTGCTGCAGGCGGCGTTCAAGTTCCTGCCGGCGGAGCTGTATTCGGCGCTGCGCTCGAAAGTCGAATCACGCACCAGACCGGTGACGGGTTGAACTTGTAGGCTGGGTTAGCGAAGCGTAACCCAGCAAACCACACCCGCCAAAGCTGGGTAACGCCTTCGGCTAACCCAGCCTCCGATTTGGTCGAGTCGAGGCATCAACGCTCGGCCTTGGTGTCGTTGAAGCGCCCGTAGCTCATCAGGCGCTCGTAGCGGCGATCCAGCAGTTCCTTCACCTTCATGTCGCTCACCTGCCGCCAGGCGTCGCCCAGCGCGCGCTTGAGAAAGGACGCGGTGTGGCGCGGGTCGCGGTGGGCACCGCCGACCGGCTCGCTGACGATCTTGTCGACCAGGCCCAGCGCCTTCAGCCGATGCGCGGTGATGCCCAGCGCCTCGGCGGCGTCCTGCGCCTTGTCGCTGGTCTTCCACAGGATCGAGGCGCAGCCCTCGGGGCTGATCACCGAGTAGATCGAGTACTGCAGCATCAGCACCTGGTCGGCCACGGCGATCGCCAGCGCGCCGCCGGAGCCGCCCTCGCCGATGATGGTGCTGATGATGGGCACTTCCAGCTGCGCCATCTCGTAGATGTTGCGGCCGATGGCCTCGGACTGCCCGCGCTCCTCGGCGTCGATGCCGGGAAACGCGCCCGGCGTGTCGACGAAGGTGAACACCGGCAGCTTGAACTTCTCGGCCGTCTTCATCAGCCGCAACGCCTTGCGGTAGCCCTCGGGCCGCACCATGCCGAAGTTGCGCGCGGTGCGCTCTTTGGTGTCGCGGCCCTTCTGGTGGCCGATCACCAGGCAGGCGTTGCCGTTGAAGCGCGCCAGGCCGCCGACGATGCTCTGGTCGTCGGCGAAGTGGCGGTCGCCGTGCATCTCGATGAAGTCGGTAAAGCACTCGCGCACGTAGTCCAGCGTGTACGGGCGCTCCGGATGCCGCGCGATCTTGGTGATCTGCCACGGCGTCAGGCTCGAATAAATGTCCTTGGTGAGCTGCAGGCTCTTCTTGTCGAGCTGGTCGATTTCCTCGCTGATATCGACCGCGCTCTCGTTCTGCACGTAGCGCAGCTCTTCGATCTTGTTTTCCAGCTCCCCGATGGGTTGCTCAAAATCAAGAAATGTCCGTTTCGCCAACTTGGGCTCCTTGGAATCGAAACACCCGGCGATGTTACCGGATGTCCGTGGATCAATATGCGACCGGGATCGGCTCCAGCGAGCGCCACATGTACCAGGTCGCCACGCTGCGCCAGGGCGCCCAGGCCTCGCCGAGCTCGCGCGCCTCGCTGCGGCTGACCGGCTCGCCGGAAAAATAATTGGTGCTGATGCCCTTGATCAGGCCGACGTCGTCGAGCGGCAGCACATCCGGGCGCAGCAGGTGGAACATCAGGAACATCTCTGCCGTCCAGCGGCCAATGCCGCGGATCGCCACCAGCTCGGCGATGATGGCCTCGTCGTCCATGCTCTGCCACTGATCGGCGTGCAGGCGGCCGTCGGCGAAATGCTGCGCCAGGTCGACCAGGTACTCGACCTTGCGCGCCGACAGGCCGGCGGCGCGCATGTCGTCCACCTTCAGCTTGAGCAGGCTGGCCGGCGTCAGGCGGCGCGTCAGCGCCTCGAAGCGGTTCCACACCGATTGCGCCGCCTTGACCGAGATCTGCTGCCCGACGATGGAGCGCGCCAGCGTGACGAAGGCGTCGCCGCGCGATTCCAGGCAGGCGTTGCCAAAACGCGGGATCAGGCGCTTCATCACCCGGTCGCGCCGGGCCAGGTGCGCGCAGGCCTCGGCCCAGTAGTCGGGCGTGATGCACACCGCGGCGGCCGCGGCGCGCGCGGTCTTGCGCGGCGCTACCATGGCGCGCGCTCCACCGGCGCGCTCATTGCGCGGCCTCCCAGGTGGTGCCGGCGGGCGAATCCTTCAGCACGATGCCGGCGGCCAGCAGTTCGGCGCGGATGCGGTCGGCCTCGGCGAAGTCCCGGGCTTTCTTTGCCGCAGCGCGGGCATCGATCTGCACCTGGATCGCCGCCTCGTCCAGCCGGCTGCCGGCGCGCAGGAAGGCCCTGGGATCGCCTTGCAGCAAACCCAGCACGCCACCCAGCGCTTTCAACAGACCGGCGTCCTGCGCGTTGCGCGTGCGGTTCACCTCGCTGGCCAGCTCGAACAGCACGGCCACCGCCTCGGGCGTGCCGAAGTCCTCGTCCATCGCGGCCTGGAAGCGCGCGGCAAACGGGTTCGACCAGTCGATCGCCGCATCGCCCGCCGGTGGCACCGCGTCCAGCGCGGTGTACAGGCGCCTGAGCGCGGCGCGCGCATCGGCCAGGTGCACGTCGCTGTAGTTCAGCGGGCTGCGGTAGTGCGCACGCACGATGAAGAAGCGGATGGTCTCGGCGTCGAACGCCTGCAGCACCTCGCGGATGGTGAAGAAGTTGCCGAGCGACTTCGACATCTTCTCGTTGTCGATGTTGACAAAGCCGTTGTGCATCCAGACATGCGCCAGCGGCTGGCCGTTGGCGCCCTCGCTCTGGGCGATCTCGTTCTCGTGGTGCGGAAAGGTGAGGTCGGCGCCACCGCCGTGGATGTCGAAGGTGTCGCCCAGCAGCGCGCAACTCATGGCCGAGCATTCGATGTGCCAGCCGGGGCGGCCCAGGCCGTAGGGGCTGTCCCAGCGGGCGCCCTCGGGCTCGCTCGGCTTGGCCGACTTCCACAGCACGAAGTCGAGCGGATCCTGCTTGCCGCCGTCCACCGCCACGCGCTCGCCGGCGCGCAGCTCGTCGAGCGACTTGCCCGACAGCTTGCCGTAGCCGGGAAACTTGCGCACCGCGTAGTTGACGTCGCCGTTGTCCGCCGCGTAGGCCAGGCCCTTGTCCTTCAGCTTGCCGACGATGTCCAGCATCTGCGGCACGTAGTCGGTGGCGCGCGGGTCGTGGGTCGGGCGTTCGATGCCCAGGGCGTCGAAGTCGCGGTACATCTCGGCGATCATGCGGTCGGTCAGTTGCCGGATGGTCTCGCCGTTCTCGATCGCGCGGCGGATTATCTTGTCCTCGATGTCGGTGATGTTGCGCACGAAGGTGACGCGCAAGCCGCGGGCCTTGAGCCAGCGCTGCGCCACGTCAAAGGCCACGGCCGAGCGCGCGTGGCCGATGTGGCACAGGTCGTACACCGTGATGCCGCACACGTACATGCGCACGTGACCGGGCTCGATGGGTGAAAAATCCTCCAGGGCACGCGTCAGCGTGTTGTAGATGCGCAAACTCATGGAAAAACGTCGGTGGCGGGCGGCGGCGTGTGACTCAAGGGGGCGGTGGTCGGGCGGTGGCGCCCTGGCCGTGTCGCCTGCGTTGTCCCACCGCGATGTGCCGGCTCAAGGCCGTTCTGGCGACCCCGCTTGGCTACAATGAACCTCAGTATATGCGGCCACCCGGGCACCGGGAACGCACTGGGTTCGACCCAGCGCGTGCGCCGATTCGTTTGACGCAAGCCTCGATGATTTTCCCCCCGCCGGCTCTTCTTTCCCGCGCCGCCCGCGCCTGGCTCGGCGCCGCGCTGCTGGCCTGCGGGCTCGGCCTGGCCGGCGCCGCCCAGGCCGACGAATACGCGGAAGTGCAGCGCCTGCACGCCGCCGGCCAGACCAGCGCGGCGCTGGCGCGCGCCGACCAGCACATCGCCGCCAAGCCACGCGATCCGCAGATGCGCTTCATCAAGGCCAATCTGCTCAGCGCCGACGGCCGCGCGCCCGAGGCCGAGCAGGTGCTGCTGCAGCTGACGCGCGACTACCCCGAACTGGCCGAGCCCTGGAACAACCTGGCCGTGCTGCACGCCGGCCAGGGCCGGCTCGACCAGGCCGAGCAGGACTTGCAGGCCGCACTGCGCATCCAGCCCGACTACGCCACCGCGCTGGAAAACCTGGGCGACGTGCGGCTGCGCCAGGCGCTGCGCGCCTACGAGCGCGCACGCCAGCTCGACGCCGCCAACCCGCGCCTGGCGCCCCGGATCGAATCCCTGCGCCGCACGCTGGAGCCGGCGCCCAAGCCCGGCGGCTGACGGCCGCGCGGGAACTTGCGGCCGCGCCGCGAGCACCAAATCCCTTTCCCCATCGCTTGTTTCAGGAGCCCTGTTTCATGACTGTTTCCAGAAGAACGCTCGCGCGTCTGGCCGCCACGCTGACCGCCACCGCCGCGCTGGGTACCGCCCTGCCCGCCTTTGCCGCCGCCCCGCGGGTGAAATTCGTCACCAGCGAGGGCGAGTTCGTGGTCGAGCTCTACCCCGACAAGGCGCCCAAGACGGTGGAGAACTTCCTCCAGTACGTCAAGGACAAGCAGTACGACGGCACCATCTTCCACCGCGTCATCAAGAGCTTCATGGTGCAGGGCGGCGGTTACGACAAGGAGTACAAGGAAAAGGCCACGCGCCCCGCCATCAAGCATGAGGGCCGCGAGGCGCTGGCCAAGGGCCTGAAGAACGAACCGGGCACCATCGCCATGGCGCGCACCGGCGACCCGCACTCGGCCCGGGCGCAGTTCTTCATCAACGTGGTCGACAACAGCCGGCTCGACCCGGTCATCATCCCGCCGGGCGACCCGGTCACCTTCGAATTCCAGGGTCAGGTGCACAAGGACATCCCGCGCAAGAACGTCGAGAACCACCCGCAGCTGTTCGGCTACACCGTGTTCGGCAAGGTCGTCAGCGGCATGGACACGGTGGAGAAGATCCGCGATGCCGCCACCGGCCGCGGCGGCCCGTTCCCAACCGACGTGCCGCAGAAGATGATCGTCATCGAGTCCGCGAAAATTCTTTGATCCCCCCTGAGTCGCCCTGACGGCCGCCTTCCCCCCGAGGGGGACGCGCGCAGTGGCTGGGGGGACCCCGGCCACGCCCGCACTTGAAAGACCCGGTGGGCTGGAGCCCCGCGGTTACAGTCTTGAATCTTGGCCTAGTGTCCTGAATTACAAATTCGTTGAATGAATCTGCCGACAATCGCCGCCATGCGGCGTTGCAAAGCCTCGCGATACCACCGGTATCGCTGCATTTTGCGCCTTGCCTGGCGCCAATTTCGACAGATTCAATTCTTCAACGAACTTGCAACCCAGGACACTAGCGCCTCACCACGTCGAAAGCATCCCATGCCCAATCCCCAAGTCGAGCTGCACATCAAGAACCACGGCGTCATCACGCTGGAGCTGGATGAAGCCAAGGCGCCGAAGTCGGTCGCCAACTTTCTTGCCTACGCCAAGGCCGGCCATTACGACAACACGGTGTTCCACCGCGTCATCAAGAACTTCATGATCCAGGGCGGTGGCTTCGAGCCCGGCATGAAGCAGAAGGGCACGCAGGCGCCGATCACCAACGAGGCCGACAACGGCCTGAAGAACGAGCCCTACACCGTGGCCATGGCGCGCACCAGCGATCCGCACTCGGCCACGGCGCAGTTCTTCATCAACACCGTGAACAACGACTTCCTCAACTTCAAGTCGCCGACCGCGCAGGGCTGGGGCTACGCCGTGTTCGGCAAGGTGGTGCAGGGCCAGGACGTGGTCGACGCCATCAAGGCCGTGCCGACCACGCGCAGCGGCTACCACGACGACGTGCCGCGCGAGGATGTGCTGATCGAGAAGGCGGTGGTCGTCGGCTGACGGCGCTGCCGCCCGCGCTCGCATGACGACCGTGCCCCGGTTCGCCGCGCTGTCCGCGCCGGCGCATTGGCGCACGGTCGATTTCATGTCCGACCTGCACCTCAAGCCGGAGGAGCCCGGCACCTTCGACGCCTGGGCCGACTACCTGGGCCACACGCCGGCCGACGCGCTGTTCATCCTGGGCGATCTGTTCGAGGCCTGGGTCGGCGACGACAGCGCCGTGCCCGGCAGCTTCGAGCAGCGCTGCGGCGACTTGCTGCACGCGGCCGGCGCGCGCGCCGAGCTGTTCTTCATGCGCGGCAACCGCGACTTCCTGGTCGGCGCCGAGTTCCTGGCGCGCTGCGGCGTGCGCGACCTGGACGACCCAACCCTGCTCAGCTTCCACGGCCAGCGCTACCTGCTGACGCACGGCGACCTGCTGTGCACCGACGACCTCGCCTACCAGCAGTTCCGCCGCCAGGTGCGCACCGACGCCTGGCAGCGCGCCTTCCTGGCGCGCCCGCTGCCCGAGCGGCAGGCGCTGGCGCGCCAGATGCGCGCGCAAAGCGAGCAGCACCAGGCCGCGCAAACCGTGTACGCCGACGTCGACGCCGAGCTGGCGCGCCGCTGGCTGGGCGAAGCCGAGGCCACCACCCTGATCCACGGCCACACGCACCGGCCCGGCGATCAGGCGCTGGGCCGCGACGCGCGGGGCCGCACCTTGACGCAGGTGGTGTTGAGCGACTGGCATGTCGCCGACGGCGAGCGCCGCGCGCAGGTGCTGCGCCTGAGCCAGGACCGGCTGACGCGGCTCGCGCCCGAGGCCGCCTGAGGGACGGCGGTGCTGAGAACCCTCAGGAACTGGCTGCGCCGCGCCGCCGGTGCGCCGACACCCATCCCCGACGCGCTGTGGCGGGCCACGCTGGCGCACTACCCCTTCCTGGCGCGCCTGAAGAAAGCTGAGCGCACGCGCCTGCATCGGCTGGCCACGCACTTTCTGGCGCGCAAGCAATTCACCGGCGCGCACGGCCTGGAGGTCACCGACGCCATGGCGGTCGCGGTTGCCGCCCAGGCCTGCCTGCCGCTGCTGCACCTGGGCCCGGCCGACACGCCTGAAGACGCGCTGCACTGGTACGACGACTTCGTCGGCATCGTCATGCACCCCGACGCCGCGGTGGCGCGCCGCAAGTTCATGGACGACGCCGGCGTGCTGCACCACTACGACGAGGTGCTGACGGGCGAGGCCATGCAGCACGGCCCGGTGATGCTGAGCTGGCCCGCGGTGCAAAGCGCCGGCGCGCACGCCGACGCGGGCTACAGCGTGGTGATCCACGAGTTCGTGCACAAGATGGACATGCAGGGCGGCGGGGCCGACGGCGCGCCGCCGCTGCCGCGCGGCTTCATGGGCACGGCAAGCGCGCGCGAGGCGGCGCGCCACTGGGCCGACACCTGGGCGCCGGCCTACCAGCACTTCCGCGAGCAGCTGGTGCTGGCCGAGCGCTTTGGCGCACCGGCGCCCTGGCTCGACCCCTACGGGGCCAGCGCGCCGGCCGAGTTCTTTGCCGTCGCCTGCGAGGCGCACTTCGTGCAGCCGGAGCGCTTTGCCGAGGAGTTTCCCGACCTGGCGCGGGCGCTGCGTGCGTTTTTCAGGCAATCGGGCGTTGAGCGTTGAGCGTTGAGCGTTGAGCGTTGAGCGTTGAGCGTTGAGCGTTGAGCGTTGAGCGTTGAGCGTTGAGCGTTGAGCGTTGAGCGTTGAGCGTTGAGCGTTGAGCGGTTTGGGCGCGAGGCGCCGGAGAGTTCCGGTATTCGCGCTGAACGCTCAACACCCAACGCCAAACCTCCCTCAGGGCCAGCGCACCCTCACCCGCAGCCCACCCAGCACCGGACTGCGATCCAGATCAATCGCCAGGTCGTGCAGCCGCGCCAGCCGCCGCACGATTGACCAGCCCAGGCCGCTGCCGCTCTGGCCGCTGCCGAGCACGCGGAAGAAGCGTTCGCCCAGACGCTGCTGATCTTGCGCCGACAGCCCCGGCCCGGCGTCTTCCACCACCAGCTGCGCGCCTTCGCCGGCCGTGGGCGCCAGCACCTGAACCGCCACGCGCGCGCCGTCGGGGCTGTAGCGCAAGGCGTTGTCGATCAGGTTGCGCATCAGCACGGCGGCCAGCGTGCCGCTCATCGGCACCGTCGCCGGCTGCGCCGGGCATTGCAGGTCGATGTGCTGCCGGCGCAGGCGCGCCGACTTGTGCAGGTCCTGCACCAGCTGCTGTGCCACCGCCGCCAGATCGGCCTGGCCCTGGCCGCGCTCGCGCGCGGCGACGTCGCTCGCCTCGGCTTCCAGGCGCGCAAGCTGCAGCAGCTGCTCCACCAGCCGCGTGGCGCGGTCGCAGCCGACGATGGTGGCGGCCAGCGCCTGCGCGCGCTCCTCGTCCTGCGTGGCGCCCTGCGCAACCTGCGCCTGCATGCGGATGGCAGCGATCGGCGTGCGCAACTCATGCGCGGCGTCGGCGGTGAAGCGGCGCTCGCTCGCCAGTTGCTCGTGCACGCGCTCGAACAAGCCGTTGAGCGCATGCACCAAGGGGCGCACCTCGGGCAGCACGTCCTGCTCGGGCAGCGGCTCCAGCACCTGCGGGCGGCGCGCAGCCACGCTAGCACTCAGGCGCTGCAGCGGCCGCACAGCGCGCCGCACGCTCCACCAGATGCCCGCGGCCAGCAGCGGCAGCGCCAGCAGCAGCGGGATCAGCGTGCCGCGCAGGCTGGCCAGCAGCACGTGGCGGCGCGCCGAGCCGTGCTCGCCGACGTGGATCACATCCTTCACCCGCCCGTCTTTCGAGCGCGTGGTCGAGTACACGCGCCAGGCGATGCCGTCGATGCGCTGATCGGACAGGCCACGCGCGTCGGCGGGCGCCAGCGACACCTCGGGCGCATCGGCCGAACGCGCGCGCAGCTTGTCCTTGTGCCAGATCTGGAACGCCACGCGCGACTGGTACTTGTGCAGCAGCGTCGGCGCCTGGATCACCGCGTCTTCCTCGTCGTGATCGACCTCGCCGGTGGCCAGCAAGGCCGCCGTCTGCGCCAGGTGCGCGTCCAGCAGTTCGTTCAACTCGTGCTGGGTGACGAACCAGGCCACCACCACCGTGGCGGCCCAGGTGACCAGCACGAAACCGAGCACCATCGCCGTCAGGCGCTGGGCCAGTGACCAGTTCGGGCGGGTCAGGCTCATTTCAGCGTCTCGCGGCGCAGCGCGGCAGGCGGCGCGCCGTCATTTTCTGGCGACGTAACCGACACCGCGGATGGTCTCGATCAACTCCGTGCCCAGCTTGCGCCGCAGGTTGTGGATGTGCACCTCGACCGCGTTGCTGCTGACCTCGGTGCCCCACTTGTACAGGTGCTGCTCGATCTGCTCGCGCGACAGCACGCGGTCGGCGTTCAGCATGAAGACGTGCAGCAGGTCGAACTCGCGCACCGACAGCTCCACCAGCTCGTCGTCACGCCAGACCTGGCGTGCGGCCGCATCCAGCGACACCGCGCCCAGCGTGAGGCGCGTGGTGGGCAGACCATGCGCGCGGCGCACCAGCGCGCGCAGGCGGGCGGCCAGTTCGCCCAGGTCGACCGGCTTGACCAGGTAGTCGTCGGCGCCGCCGTCCAGCCCCTGGATGCGCGTGTCGATGGCGTCGCGCGCGGTCAGGATCAGGATCGGCGTGCGCACGCCCTTGGCGCGCACGGCGGCCAGCACCTCCAGCCCGTCCTGACGCGGCAGGCCGAGGTCGAGCACGGCCGCCTGATGCTGGCGTGCCATCAACTCACGCTCGGCCGCCACACCGTCGCGCACCCAGTCCACCGCAAAGCCATGCTGGCCCAGACCCGCCTTCAGGCCCGAGCCCAGCAGTTCATCGTCTTCAACCAGCAGGATGCGCATGGCCACCCTCAATCGTCGTCGGCGTCATGGGCCGATTGTGCGACGTGCGCGCCAGCGGTTGGGAGTCAGCAGCGGTCATGAATGATTCACCTCAAAACTGGGCATTCGCTTGGGCGTGGAACCGGTCATCGATTCGCGCCAGCATCGGCGCACGCCCGACCCTGGCATCTTGAAAGGCGCACCTGAAGTCGCGCTTAAGCGAATCCACCGACGACGCGGGAAACCCGCGCTGGCCGCGCTGATCCTGCACCCTGATCCGTCAAACACCACGCCCCCATCGGGCGGGCACGGCGCCGGGTCAAGCCCCCGCGGCGATCTGTCGCAACGCCTGCTCGAACACCTCGGGCGGCTGGCCGCCGCTGATCAGGTGGCGGTCATTGATGACCACCGCCGGCACCGAATGGATGCCCGCGCGCTGCCAGAAGCCTTCGGCGGCACGCACCTCGGCCGCGAATTCGTCGCTGGCCAGAATCTCACGGGCGCGCGCCATATCCAGGCCCACGCTGTCGACCGCGGCCAGCAGCACGGCGTCCTGCTCCACCGCCTCGGCGCGGCCGTGGTAGGCCTCCAGCAGCGCGCGCTTCAGCGCCAGTTGCGGCGCCGCGCCCTGCTGCCCGGCCCAGTGCAGCAGCCGATGCGCGTTGAAGGTGTTGTAGATGCGGCCGCGCCCGGCGGGATTGAAGGTGAAGCCCACCGCCGCACCGCGTTCGCGGATGGCGGCGCGGTTGGCCTCCAACTGCGCCGGCGAGCCACCGTACTTGCGCGCCAGGTGTTCGTCGATGTCCTCGCCGCCGGCCGGCATGTCGGGGTTCAGCTCGAAGGGCTGAAAGTGCAGCGTGGCCTGCACCGCGTCGGCGCTGTTGCTCAAGGCCTGTTGCAGCGAGGCCAGGCTCACCGCGCACCAGGGGCAGGCGATGTCGGAAACGAAATCGATCTTGATGGGGGTCGGCATGGAGAACTCCTGATCTGCAGCCACGAATATCGGTCAGCCACACAGCGCGCGCCGCAGCGCCGCGTCGAACGCCTCGGGCGCCTCGAACTGCACCCAGTGGCCCGCGCCCTCGATCAGCTGCATGCCGCGAAAGTCGGGCGCGGCGGCGGCGTACGCGCCTTCGAGCTGATGGATGTACTGGCGGTAGATCGCATCGTGCGCGCCGTAGATGGTGTGCACCGGGCAGCCCACTTGCGGCAGGCTGCGCGCCAGGATGTCGGTGTGCGCCAGGCGGCGGCGCGGCAGGCGGTCGCGCTGCACGTTGGCGATGTGCACCTCCAGCGCCAGGGCATCGATCAAGTCGTGGTCGTGCAGCATCAGCACGCCCAGGTTGTGGCGGTGGATATCCGCCTGTTCCTGCGGCGTCTTCAGGTGGCGCCAGGCGCGCAACTCGAACTGCCGCCCCGGCACCACGCCCATGGCGGGTGCGCCCACCAGCACCAGCCGCCGCGCCAGATCGGCGTGCGCCGCCAGCAGCAGGCCGGCCGTCATGCCGCCGAAGGAAAAGCCCACCAGGTCCACCGCCTCGCCCGGCAACAGCGCGCGCAGGCCGGCGGCCAGCGGCGCCACCATGGCGTCGGCATCGCTGCCGCCCGGTGGCGCGGCCGAATCGCCAAAGCCCGGCAGATCGACCGCCAGCACCCAGCGGCCGGCATCGACCAGCGGCAGGATGTTCTTGACCCAGTGCGTCCACGAGCCGCTGCCACCATGAAACAGCACCAGCGGCGCCACGCCATCGCGCCGCTCACCCCAGGCGCGCCAGACCAGATCGCCATCGCCACAGGGCGTGGTGAGGCACCGCGCCTGCGCCAGGCGCTGGCGTTCAGTGAGCGGCAGGAAGCTGGGTATCTGAATGGAATTCATGTTTGTGACCGTGCACTCGTCAGGGGGTCGATTGCAGCCGGGACGGTTTCGTGTTGGCGATTGTGCGGCCATATGCAGACGCTTCGAGGGTTGCGGGCAAACAGGATGGCATACGCGCCCGTCTGGTGGCTGGTCTAGACTGCCAGACACGTCTTGGGCCGCATCAACGCCGTAGAGCCATGGAAGAAATTCGCGCCTCCGACCTCAAAACCATTCTCCATTCACAGCGGGCCAGCATCTACTACCTGGAACACTGTCGCGTGCTCGTCAACGGCGGGCGGGTCGAATACGTGACCGACGCAGGCAAGCGCAGCCTGTACTGGAACATCCCCATTGCCAACACCACCAGCATCCTGCTGGGCACGGGCACCTCGATCACCCAGGCGGCGATGCGCGAACTGGCCAAGGCCGGCGTGCTGGTCGGTTTTTGCGGGGGCGGCGGCACACCGCTGTTCGCTGCCAACGAGGTGGACGTGGAAGTGGCCTGGCTCACGCCGCAAAGCGAATACCGGCCCACCGAGTACCTGCAAGCCTGGGTGAAGTTCTGGTTCGACGACAGTCTGCGGTTGCACGCGGCCCAGCAACTTCAAACTTCGCGCTTGAAGCGACTGCTGGCCGACTGGAACACCCGCGCGTTGCGCGAAGCAGGCTTTGCCGTGGACATGGACCGCCTGACGGCACTGGTGCGGCAGTTCGAGCCCCTCATTGCCCGCGCGCCCGACGTGACCGCCTTGCTCACCGACGAAGCACGGCTGGCCAAAGCCTTGTTCAAGCTGGCCGTGGACACCGTGGGCCATGGCGAGTTCACCCGCGCCAAGCGCGGTACTGGCACCGATGCCGCCAACCGCTTTCTCGACCACGGCAACTACCTGGCCTACGGCTTGGGCGCCACCGCCACCTGGGTGCTGGGCCTGCCGCACGGTCTGGCGGTGCTCCACGGCAAAACGCGGCGCGGCGGCCTGGTGTTTGACGCCGCCGATCTGATCAAGGACGCCGTGATCCTGCCGCAGGCCTTTCTGTCTGCCATGCGGGGCGACGAGGAGCAGCAATTTCGCAGGCAGTGCATTGAGGCGCTCACGCGCGGCGAGTCGCTGGACTTCATCATCGACACGCTGAAGCGCATCACCACCGAGACCGCGCGGCTCGCGGACATGAAAGCCAAAGAGCCGGCGCCAAACACATGAATGTGCTGTTCGTCTCGCAGTGCACCAAGCGCGCGCTGACTGAAACGCGGCGCATCCTCGACCAGTTCGCCGAACGCCGTGGCGAGCGCACGTGGCAAACCCCCATCACGCAGGCCGGGCTGGACACGGTGCGCAAGCTGCTGCGCCAGACCGCGCGCAAGAACACCGCCGTGGCCTGCCACTGGATTCGCGGGCGGGATCACAGCGAACTGCTGTGGGTGGTGGGCGACGCCCGCCAATTCAACGACCAGGGCGCCGTGCCCACCAACACCACCACCAGCAACGTGCTGCGCGCGAGTGACGAAAGCACCTGGCACCACTTGCCGCTGATGACGGCGCTGGCCGCCCTGGCCGCGCTGCTGCACGACCTGGGCAAAGCCACGCAAGCGTTTCAGGATCGACTGAAGAACCCCGGCATGCGCGAGCGCAACCACTATCGGCATGAATGGGTGTCGGTGCGGCTGTTTCAGGCGTTCGTGGGCGGTGACGATGACACAGGCTGGTTGCAGCGCTTGGCTGCATGTGCCGGGGCTAACACGGACGCCAAGGCGTTTGAAGCGCTGTGGCTGGATCATGCTGGCGGGCGATTGTTGCGCGATGGCGTGGATGAACCGCAAGCCACGCAGCGCCCGCCGTTCGCACAATTGCCGCCGATGGCCCAAGCCATTGCATGGCTGGTGTTCACCCACCATCGGCTGCCGTGCCTGCCAGTGAAGCAGGCCGAGGGCGGTGACGATCAAGACATTGAGTCGCTCCGCGCTCAATGGCGGCGTTTTGGCGCCCGTCCCGGCTTCGTGAATAGCGACGAACTCAACAGCGTGCTGGTACGCGTCAGCGCCGACGGGAATGAGCCACGAGAGCAGGCGGACAACGCGACCGTAAAGGCCCACTGGCACTTTCCCCATGGCCTGCCCGTGGCCACCCCCGCCTGGCGCAAGCAGGCCGCCCGATACGCCGGCAAGTTGCTGGAACTGTCACAAGCACCCGCCAGTGGAGCGGTGCTGCACGACCCCTTCGCGATGCACGTCGCGCGCCTGAGCCTGATGCTGGCCGACCACCACTACTCCAGCATCAGCGACGAACCCCGGCGCCGGCCCTACCGCAACGCGGCATATCCGCTGTATGCCAATACACGCCCGGGGGAAATCAAAAAAGATAGCTGCCAGCGATTTCCAGACAAGCGCTGGAGCCCGATTTTCAATCAAACCCTGGATGAACACCTGCTGGGCGTGCAAGCCCATGCTACGCTGGTGGCGCGCTCGCTGCCCAGCCTGGCGCACAGTCTGCCCGCGCTCAAGAACCACAAGCCCCTCAAAAAGCGCAGCGCCGATGCGCGCTTTGCCTGGCAAGACAAAGCCGCCGATCTGGCGGCCAGCGTGCGCCCCCGCGCGGCGGCGCAGGGCGCCTTTATCGTCAACATAGCCTCCACCGGCTGCGGCAAGACGCTGGGCAACGCCCGCGTCATGAACGCGCTGGCCGATCCCGCCACGGGGCTGCGGTGCGCCTTTGCCATTGGGCTGCGCACGCTCACGCTGCAAACCGGCCGCAGCTTTCAAAACGATCTCAGCCTGGGCGAGGACCAACTCGCCATCCAGGTGGGTGGCGCCGCCAACCGCGCGTTATTTGAATACTGGGAGTCTCGCGCTGAAGCCACAGGCTCTGCTTCGACGCAAGCCCTTTTGTACGACCCCCCACTACCCGTCGCGGATGAAGTGACACGGACATTTGCGCAACATACGGAAGTGGGGAGCTTGCTGTTTGAGGGCAACGACCAGCACCCCTTGCTCCAACGCTTGACCGACGACGCACAGGTGCGCCGCCTCATTGCCGCGCCGCTGTTGGTGTGCACCGTTGACCATCTCACGCCTGCCACCGAAAGCCTGCGCGGCGGCCGCCAGATCGCGCCCATGCTGCGCCTGCTGACCGGCGATCTGGTGCTGGACGAGCCCGATGACTTCGACATGGCCGACCTGCCTGCACTCACGCGGCTGGTGCACTGGGCAGGTTTGTTGGGCAGCCGCGTGCTGCTGTCGTCTGCCACCTTGCCGCCAGCGCTGGTGGAAGGGCTGTTTTTGGCCTACCACGCCGGGCGCGCTGTGTACCAGCAGCACCGCAGCGAGCGGCCCAGCGAGCCGGTGAACATTTGCTGCCTGTGGCTCGACGAGTTTCATCAGGTTGCGTACGACTGCGCGGGTGGCGCCGCTTTCCGCGAAGCACACACCCAATACGTGCAAAAGCGCGTGGCCAAACTGGCTCAGGCAGAGGTGCGGCGCCTGGCCCAGATCGCCCGCTTGCCCGACACGTGGTACGGCATGCAAGAGTCCGAGCTCCGTGAGGACTTTGCCCGCCTGGTGCTGGAGCAGGCGTGGCAGCTGCACCAGCGTCCCTATAACCACAGCATCGACCCTGCCAGCGGCAAGTGCGTGAGCCTAGGGCTGATCCGCATGGCCAACATCGCCCCCTTGTTCGATGTCGCGCTGGCCATGTACGCGCTGGGCGCACCCGCGCCTGACGTGCGTGTGCATCTGTGCGTGTACCACTCCCAGTTTCCGTTGCTGCTGCGCTCGGCGATCGAGCAGCAGCTCGACACTTTGCTCAACCGTCGGGGCGATAGCGACCCTGTGCTGCAACACCCTGCCTTGCGCGCCCTCATCGATGCTCACCCTGAGCGCCACCACCTGTTCATCGTGCTGGGCAGCCCCGTCACCGAAGTGGGCCGCGACCACGACTACGACTGGGCTGTGGTCGAGCCTTCGTCCATGCGCTCATTCATTCAATTGGCCGGGCGCCTGCGGCGGCACCGACCGGGCAAGGTGGAAGGGGTCAACATGGTGCTGCTGGACAGCAATTTGCGGCATTACGAAGATCGTGGCGACGCTGCCTTTCACAGGCCAGGCTTTGAGATGGCACATCCACCGTTTCGACTGAAGTCGCATCACCTGCATCACTTGATGGCGCGGGAGATGCAGCGCACGGAGTTCTGGGCCGTGGATGCGCGCCCCCGAATCACCCTGACGCCTGACAAACTGTTCCCCGGTCGCTACCTCGCGGATCTGGAGCACGCCCGCATGCACGACAGCATGTTGCCGCGCGTGGAGGGCGCCCATGTCGTCAAACGCAACGCCACCCTGCACTGGCATGAGCCGCAGCCAGTGCAACCCCGCTCCCTGTGGCTTACCGGCCTGTTGCCGCAATACCAGCGCTTTCGCGATGACTCGCTGCCACGTGAAGACGTGGTTTTTCTGCCGGACGAGGATGAAGAGGCGCTGCTGCTGCACCGCGTACACGACGTCACGCAATGCGGCGACAAGCTGAGCGTGCCGGTGCAAAAAAACCTGTGCCACTCAGTGCCGAAGGCGCAACTGGATTCGCCCAGCGTATCGCCGTGGCTACAGGTGAATTTGATGGACGAATTGACCGCGCTGGCGCGAGCGCAAGATTTGTCGCTGCGTGCATGCGCCGAGCGCTATGCCACCGTTAGCCTGCCGCGCAACGAAAACGGCTGGTACTTTCACGAAACCCTGGGTTTCACGGTCAAGAAGTAATTTGCTCAGGCGGGCTGCAGTTGCATGGGGCGCACTGCCATCACGGCCGCTTGCAGCGATGCATCCAGTTCCGCCACGCGCAAGTCATAAGCCGTCTGCATGTTCAACCACGACTGCGCATCGCCACCAAAAAAGCGGCTCAACCGCAGCGCGGTGTCCGCCGTGACACCACGCCGCTCAAGCACGATGTCATTGATACGCGAAGCGGGCACATGCAGTTGCCTAGCCAAGGCGCTGGCGCTCAACCCCATCGGCTTGAGGTAGTCCTCACGCAGTACCTCGCCCGGATGGACGGGCCGCATGCCGTTCTTGAACATCACTTTCTCCTTGCTTTAGCGCTACCCGCGTGGCAGCAACCAGGTTGTTGCACGTCAGTGGTAATCGACGATTTCCACGTCCGCCACACCCTTCCCCGTCCAGACAAAACACACGCGCCACTGGTCATTGATGCGGATGCTGTGCTGACCCCGGCGGTCTCCCACCAACATCTCCAAGTGGTTGCCCGGTGGACTGCGCAAGAAATCCAATGTTTGCGCAGCGTCCAGTTGCGCCAGCTTGCGCTCCGCCACGCTCTGGATACTGGCAAATCGACGGGATTTGCCGCTGGTAAACAGACGCTGTGTGTCCTGACATTTGAAGGAGACGATTGCCATGTACAGACAAGAAAGAATTTTATACCGTTTACCGGTACTAGGTAAGCTGCCTGCGCGGCAGAAAAGAAGACCTTCAAGGATGATTTTCTAAGCTGCGTTTACGGCAGACCTTCAAGTATGATGGTTCACAATTACGCTGTAAAGGAGGCGATTGGGTGAAGAACGAACAGAGCCTGACGCAACGCGCTCAGAAAGTACGGCAACACATGCGTCAGCACGTTGCTAGGCGCCTGCAAGCCTTGGTAGCACGATACCAAGGTCGAACCGACACCGACGCGCGCAACGCAGTGAAGGCAGCTCAAGAGAAGTACACGCTGGAATCCATGCTTGCCAAAGGAGCCAAGGCTTCGGGAGCCATTGCTATTGCTAGCCATATCGCAAAAGCAACACACCCTGACTTGAAGGTGAAGGGCGTCACCAATCTGGCTGTCGACTTCTCCAAGCTGCCTCAACGGCAAGAGCTAGGCTCCCATGTCCTGGCCGCTGACCAAAGCCTGTGGGATGCCACCGGTGATGGCGCCTACAACAGTGCGGCCTACGAGCTGTATTTGCTGCTTGATACGCGGTATGAAGGGCAAACCTTGGCAGCTTGGCTCTTGGCGGGAGACGAAGATGTGCTGAGTGCTTTCACGGTTGGCACCAACACCAGAGAGCTACCGTGGCTAGGTTTACTGCAAACCAAATGTCCAGTTCCGGCAGTAAATACACGCAGCAAACAGGTGTATTGGCTGAGCACACCCGGCCAGGCTTGCGACGACCGTGCGTACATGCTCTTGGCGCCTCTCTCTCCGGCCTCGCTGATGCATCAGGTCTACTTGGAGATTCATAGAAATCGCTTTGACAAAGGCAATATTGCTGCCGGCCAAGCAAAGCATGATCAGAAAGCACATATCGGCGTGCATCGCCATTACCCCGATTTGGCGATACAGAACATGGGCGGCACCAAGCCGCAGAACATCAGCCAGCTCAACAGCGAGCGGCGGGGCATCAACTACTTGCTCTCATCGCTGCCCCCGGAATGGAAGATCAACGAAAAGCGCCTACCCACCCAAACCAAATCGGTGTTTGAAGGCTATTTCAGCAGCCGTCCGCTGGTGCAACAAGCCGTGAATGCGCTGCGACAGTTTCTTAATTCCAACCCTCCTCCCAGCATGGAGACACGACAGCACCGCAAGGCGCTGGTCGATGTGCTGGTCGATGAAATGGTGGCGATGGCGGTCGAGTTGGAGCAAAGACTCGCGCCTGGTTGGACTTTGAATGACCCGCGCTTTGCGCAGTTGAACCGTGACGAACAGCATTGGCTCGACCCCCTGCGGGCCGAGCTCCCAGACGAAGACGACTTTGCCGAAACCTGGTTGGCCATGGAGTGGCCAGACGAGATCGGTAGTCGTTTTGGTAACTGGCTCAACGCCCGGCTGGAAGGCAAGCTGCAATACAGCGAGGTCGAGTTTCGCGAATGGAAAAAGGAACTACTGACTGATGAAGATGGCTTTGTCCAGCAACTGCGCGAGCAGCGAAACCGCATACGCGCTGCACGCAAGGGGGGCAAGCCATGACCAAGTTCCAAGCCATCCTCGCCCTGCCCCACCTGCGCATTCAAAACGCCAATGCCATTAGCAGCCCGCTCACGCATGGCTTCCCGTCCATCACCGCCTTCACCGGACTGATGTGGGCGCTGGAGCGCAAGCTGACCCAAGCTGGTGTGCCGCTGCGCTTGAATGCGGTAGGCGTGGTGTGCCACCACCACCAAGAGCAAATCACCCAGGGCTATGTACGCAGCTTCAACCTGACGCGCAACCCGGTGGGCAAAGATGGCAGCACCGCCGCCATCGTCGAAGAAGGCCGCATGCACTTACAGATCACGCTGGTGCTGGCCGTGTCGGAAAAAGCCGCGCCCGGCGCCTCCTCCGCGCTGGTGCAAGGCAACGATGCGCAACTTGCAGACTGGGCAAAGACGGCAGGCCGCATTGTTGAAGGCATGCGCGTGGCCGGCGGCAGTGTGCTGCCATCACGCCCGGCGCCGGGCAAGCGGGTGCGGCCGTGGATGGCCGTCGTGCCGGAAGACCCGGACGCAGCGGCCACCGAGTTCCGGCGGTGGCGCCGCCAGTGGCTGCCCGGTTTCGCCCTGGTAGGGCGCGACGATTTGCTGGCCCAGCGCCTGCAGCACCTGCGCGCCACCCAGCCCGATGCCACCTTGCTGGACGCCTGGCTGCACGCCGCCCGCTTCAACCACCAGCCGCTGCCCAACGCAGACGGCACGCCCGCACCCGACGGCAAGGTGCGCTGGGGCGACCCGCTGCGCCCCAGCGGCAGCGGCTGGACAGTGCCCATACCCGTGGGCTATGCAGCATTGGCGGCGCCCCACCCAGCAGGCAGCGTGCGCAACGCGCGCGACCCCGCAGTACCACTGCAATTCGTGGAGTCGGTCTATTCGCTGGGCGAGTGGATCAGCCCTCATCGGCTGCACAGCCTGGAGCAACTGCTGTGGTACGCCGAGACGGACGACGCCCAAGGCCTGTACCGCTGCCGCAATGACTACCGCCCCGGGCCGCCGGTGGGCGGCGGTGACAACACCGTCAGTCCTGCCGAGAGCCTGGACGACACCCCCGATGACTGGGATGACGCGGAGGCCTACGCCTACACCTGAGCCGACCAAGCCTTACGCCATTTGTCCTAAGGACGGTCTGAATAATTGACACGCGGATGTGCTTGGCTGTCCATTTTTTAGCTCTTGCTGGAAACTGAGACCTCGCCGGACGTTTTCGCCTTGCTCGGAGGTTTTTTGCTCTCCGCAGGCCCTTTTGGCCCGCGCCGGGCGCACCTATGCCATCAACTTTGCGCGCCATCCACAGGTTGGCCAGGCCCAACAAGGTCACGATCTGCGCCGTGTTCTTCTTCAAACCCCGGTAGCGCACCTTCACATAGCCGAACTGGCACTTCACGACCCGAAACGGATGCTCGACCTTGGCGCGGATGCTGGCCTTGATGCGTTCGATCTGATCAAGCTTGCCTTCGATCGGATCGTCCTGTCCAGCGCTTTGCGCTGGCCCGGCTTCATGGCCACATGCCAGGTGACACTTTCCTTGGCATCGGCTCGCTTGTCAGCACCCTGGAAGGCCGAGTCGCCAAAGGCATTGCTTTCTTCACCGTGCAGCAAGGCGTTGGCCTCAACGATGTCATGCACGTTGCCTGCCGTGCCACGCACGCTGTGCGTCAAGCCTGAGTCGGCGTCCACACCGATGTGCGTCTTCATCCCAAAGTACCAGTTGTTGCCCTTCTTGCTGGAGCGCATCTGGGCATCGCGCGCGTTGTCCTTGTTCTTGGTGGAGCTGGGCGCAGCAATCAAGGTGGCGTCCACGGCGGTGCCAGCCTTGAGCAGCAATCCCTTGGCGATGAGCAGCTCGTTGATGAGCTTGAACATCTGCTCGGCCAGCTTGTGCTGCTCCAGCAGGTGACGAAAGCGCAAGATGGTGCTCTCGTCGGGCAGGCGCGTATGCCAGTTGTCCAGGCCCGCAAACTCGCGGTACAGCGGCACGTCGTGCAAGGCTTCTTCCATGGCCGGATCGCTCAGGGGTGAACCACTGCTGCATGAAGTGAATGCGCAGCATGGCTTCAACCGCAAAGGGCTGACGCCCGCGTCGGCCAGCCTCAGGGGCATATGGCGCGATCAAGGCCACCAGATCGGCCCAAGGCACCACGGCATTCATCTCATCGAGAAAGCGCCGCTTGCGCGTGCGCTTGACACTCAGGTTCAGGCCAAGGTCTGATTGCTTCATGGCGCTCAATTGTCCCAAAGACGCTACATCTTGCATAGCATGAGATCTGCAGATTTGTGCAGACCTTCCCTAATTCACATCACATTTTTCAAGAACTACCACCATGACCAAAAAGCTCACCACCCCTACCGTCCTGGCCTTCGAGCGCAAACTGGATCCATCCGACGCCGTGTTCTTCTCAGGCAACTGGAACGTCCGGCAAGTGAGTACTGATTGGGTGCCTGTACCCGTGCGGGAAAAATCGGTCCGTGGGACTGCATCGCATCGCAGCAAAGCTAAAGGCAGCGCCGATCAAGCCAAGCAAGACATGAAATTTGAGTCACCTAACCCGCAAACCGTGGACGTTGCCACCCTGCCACCGCAGGCCGACACGCTCAAGGTGCAGTTCACCCTGCGCGTGCTGGGCGGTGCTGGCACGCCATCGGCCTGCAACAGCGCGGCGTACCAAACCAAGTTGCTGGCCACCGTGCAGGGCTATGTGTCGCAGCATGGTTTTGGCGAATTGGCCCGGCGCTACGCTGCCAACCTGGCCAATGGCCGCTTCTTGTGGCGCAACCGCATCGGTGCAGAGAGCGTGGACGTCATCGTCGAGCAGATGCAAGATGGCAAGGCCCATGAAACTTGGTCTTTTGATGCCCTTGCGCTTAATACACGGGCGGTAGGTGCTGCTGATTCTGAAGCGATTAACTTGCAGGAGTTGGGCCAGGTCATTGCCTCAGGTTTGGCAGGCGATGCGCACGTTTTGCTGCAAGTGACGGCCTTTGTGCGCCAGGGCGCGGGCCAAGAGGTGTTCCCCTCGCAAGAGTTGGTTCTCGATAAAGGCAGCGCAGGAAAAAGCAAAACGCTGTACGACGTTGGAGGCGTGGCCGCAATCCATTCGCAAAAAATCGGCAACGCCATCCGAACCATCGACACCTGGTACGAAGGTGCGGACGAGTTGGGCCCGATTGCGGTGGAGCCCTATGGCTCGGTCACCACCCAGGGCAAGGCTTACCGCCAGCCCAAACAAAAGCTCGACTTCTACACCCTGCTGGACAACTGGCTGCTGAAAGACCAGGTGCCGCCGGTGGAGCAGCAGCACTTTGTCATGGCCGTGCTCATCCGCGGCGGCGTGTTTGGTGATGCCAGTTGATTGCGATCTTGCCATGACCACGCATTACATCGACCTCAACCTACTGCCCGACCCCGAATTCAGCGATGCACACTTGCTGAGCGCGCTGATGAGCAAGCTGCATCGAGCTCTGGCACAACTGCGCGTGGACGACATCGGCATCAGCTTTCCTCGTCACTCACTGCACCCTCGCACCTTAGGCAAGGTGTTGCGCCTGCACGGCAGTGAAGTCGGTCTGACGAACCTGATGGCACAAGATTGGCTGCGCGGCATGCGCGACCACCTTCACGTCACTCCCCCTGCTGCTGTGCCCGCAAGCGCACAACACCGTACCGTGCAACGCCGTCAGTTCAAGACCAACGCAGAACGCATGCGCCGCCGCCGCATGCGCCGCAAGGACGAAACCGCCGAAGAGGCCGCCGCAGCCATCCCTGACAGCGTTAAGCGTCACCCGGCGTTGCCCTACGTTCAACTGCGCAGCGCAAGCAGCAAGCAGACTTTCTGCTTGTTTGTTGTGCACGGTCCACTTCAGTCTGAACCGACCGACGGCACCTTTAATACCTATGGATTGAGCAGCGGTGCCACCATCCCATGGTTCTGACCCTTTTTTTGAAGTCCCGTGATTAGCCTTGTCAATCAAGGAGATAGGTTCAGTGAAGAAAAAAGCCTTGGCCACCACAACCAAGGTTTTTTGCTCGGCCAACAAGCATTTAGCCTCCTGAAGGTCGAGTTCCCTGCCGCATAGGCAGCTCAGAAAACCCAGGCCGCCCAGGTAATGCCCATCACCACGTTCCCTGCCGCATAGGCAGCTCAGAAAATTGCCCGATCCGCGCCGGCGCGACATCAGGCCGTTCCCTGCCGCATAGGCAGCTCAGAAAGCTCTGCTCACCCCCTGCCTGTCGGGCGATCTGTTCCCTGCCGCATAGGCAGCTCAGAAAATCAGGTGCTGGTAGCCGTCGGCTTCTTCCAGGTTCCCTGCCGCATAGGCAGCTCAGAAACAATACCGCCGGGGTGACAAGACATGGCGCGAGTTCCCTGCCGCATAGGCAGCTCAGAAATTATTGCTCAACCCTGACTGAATTATGATCGTGTTCCCTGCCGCATAGGCAGCTCAGAAAATCGGGCACGCCGGGCGCGGCGAAGGTGAAGCGTTCCCTGCCGCATAGGCAGCTCAGAAAAACTCGCCGTGAATGGGCAGCAAAAACTGCGGGTTCCCTGCCGCATAGGCAGCTCAGAAAGCCAGCGCCGCGCACTGGCTGGCGTAGTCGATGTTCCCTGCCGCATAGGCAGCTCAGAAATGTCCGTGCAAGACGCCGCCGACAAAACCGGCGTTCCCTGCCGCATAGGCAGCTCAGAAAACACGGATGCATCCATCAGGTGAGCGTCACCGTGTTCCCTGCCGCATAGGCAGCTCAGAAATTCGACGGCCACCGGGTCCATGGGCAGGTCGATGTTCCCTGCCGCATAGGCAGCTCAGAAAAGCTGCGGTGCATCGTCAAGGATCTGCTTGGTGTTCCCTGCCGCATAGGCAGCTCAGAAACGACACCGTGGCGCTGATCCGCCGCGTGGCCGGTTCCCTGCCGCATAGGCAGCTCAGAAAGGGCTCGTGAACCGCGCCTTCGGTCGCAAGCTGTTCCCTGCCGCATAGGCAGCTCAGAAATACTCGCGCAAGCACTGGAACGACAAGCGCGAGTTCCCTGCCGCATAGGCAGCTCAGAAACGGGCGACTGGGCCAACGCTGCGACCACGGGGTTCCCTGCCGCATAGGCAGCTCAGAAAATATGCGTTGGCAGCGTCCATCGCGTCTTGGTGTTCCCTGCCGCATAGGCAGCTCAGAAAAACAGGTTGCTGATCTGGCGCTCAATACGGTTGTTCCCTGCCGCATAGGCAGCTCAGAAAAGCGGGCAGTCGCTTCGCCGTCGTTGAGCAGTTCCCTGCCGCATAGGCAGCTCAGAAATGAGCCGCGAAGGTGGCGACACCAAGGTCGCCGTTCCCTGCCGCATAGGCAGCTCAGAAAACCACGCCCAGCCGGCGCGCCAGTTCATCCATGTTCCCTGCCGCATAGGCAGCTCAGAAAGGCGACTATGGCGCGGCCAGCAGCACCGGCGAGTTCCCTGCCGCATAGGCAGCTCAGAAAGCTCGGCATCGGTCTGGCGGAACTCGATCACCGTTCCCTGCCGCATAGGCAGCTCAGAAATATGAGTAGGACAAGACACCACGGCGACAAATGTTCCCTGCCGCATAGGCAGCTCAGAAAAAGGCGCGGCCAGCAGCACCGGCAACCAAGGCGTTCCCTGCCGCATAGGCAGCTCAGAAAGTTCCACGGGCTTCGGATCGAGATGAAGCCGGGTTCCCTGCCGCATAGGCAGCTCAGAAAAGTCACGCCGTTGCCGCACCAGTAATGCACGGGTTCCCTGCCGCATAGGCAGCTCAGAAAAGTCGCGGATCTGCTGTTCAATCCCCGCCGTGGTTCCCTGCCGCATAGGCAGCTCAGAAAATCCGGCACCAGCCATCAGGGCACCGCCCATGGTTCCCTGCCGCATAGGCAGCTCAGAAAATCAACGGGGCGTCGCCCATCGCCAGCGTGGCGTTCCCTGCCGCATAGGCAGCTCAGAAAGATCTGCTGCGCGCGGCCTACAACGCCGTGGGGTTCCCTGCCGCATAGGCAGCTCAGAAATACAACATTTAGCGCTTGACTAACCAGTTAGGCAAGGTTCCCTGCCGCATAGGCAGCTCAGAAAACATCGAAGTCGGTCAGGTCGCCGTCGGTGACGTTCCCTGCCGCATAGGCAGCTCAGAAAATGAGCACCATCAGCAGCCGCAAAATCAACCGGTTCCCTGCCGCATAGGCAGCTCAGAAATCAATCTGCGCTTGCAGTGCGACGTTGTTGTCGTTCCCTGCCGCATAGGCAGCTCAGAAAGTGCTGGCAGCGGTGCTGGCGGCGTCGGATGCGTTCCCTGCCGCATAGGCAGCTCAGAAAATGAGCACCGTCAGCAGCCGCAAAATCAATCGGTTCCCTGCCGCATAGGCAGCTCAGAAAGACGTGCCACCGAGTGCTAAGGCCGCGCTGCGGTTCCCTGCCGCATAGGCAGCTCAGAAATACGACTTTGTTGTGCCTGACGGCCTGCAAACGTTCCCTGCCGCATAGGCAGCTCAGAAAGATTCGCTCTCTCGTTGTTCCAGCGCCGTGGCGTTCCCTGCCGCATAGGCAGCTCAGAAAAGCAAAAACGCCGCCGCCACGTCTGAGACCAAGTTCCCTGCCGCATAGGCAGCTCAGAAATCTACGCTCTGACCGATCGATGGCGGGGTCAGGTTCCCTGCCGCATAGGCAGCTCAGAAATTGTTGTAGAGCGAGCCCGGCCGTAGTCCAAGGTTCCCTGCCGCATAGGCAGCTCAGAAATACCTGCCGCAAATCGCCGCCGGCGTGCTCGAGTTCCCTGCCGCATAGGCAGCTCAGAAAAACAGCGGCCAGAACACCGTCGCGCAGCTGCAGTTCCCTGCCGCATAGGCAGCTCAGAAATGCCCGGCCAGCAGCGGCGCGTGAACCAGGACGTTCCCTGCCGCATAGGCAGCTCAGAAAAAATTGCGCCCCTTCGCATTTCGCCACCAGCCGTTCCCTGCCGCATAGGCAGCTCAGAAAGAGTCGATGCAGACCATCGACCAGGTGACCATGTTCCCTGCCGCATAGGCAGCTCAGAAAAGTCGCTGGAAGCCGTTTGACCGATCCATTACGTTCCCTGCCGCATAGGCAGCTCAGAAAGCACCGATCACTTCCAGCACGTCCGCGAACTCGTTCCCTGCCGCATAGGCAGCTCAGAAAAACAGGGCTGGTTGTTCCCGGCCACCGGCACCGTTCCCTGCCGCATAGGCAGCTCAGAAATCGTAAAACTTCGTCGCCGCCTCGGCTGCCGTGTTCCCTGCCGCATAGGCAGCTCAGAAAATCCGAGCATGAAGCAGCCGTCGCTATCGACGGTTCCCTGCCGCATAGGCAGCTCAGAAAAATCGCTGGAAGCCGTTTGACCGATCCATTACGTTCCCTGCCGCATAGGCAGCTCAGAAAACCCACCCCCGCGAGAGGCGGTGCCCGCATGAGGTTCCCTGCCGCATAGGCAGCTCAGAAAGCCAGTGCGCTGCGTGACAAGGGTTTCGTGGTGTTCCCTGCCGCATAGGCAGCTCAGAAACTGAGCGAGCGCGCCGCCGCCAGCCTGCTGGGGTTCCCTGCCGCATAGGCAGCTCAGAAACAGCAGCTCGCCATGATGATTGACGGCCCAATGTTCCCTGCCGCATAGGCAGCTCAGAAAATGCCTGATAACTATTGTGCGGATAACTCCGCGTTCCCTGCCGCATAGGCAGCTCAGAAATTGCTCGACTGCGGCTTCGCGGGAGGCGTCGTGTTCCCTGCCGCATAGGCAGCTCAGAAATGGTTGTCGTAGGTTTCTTGACCGCCGAAGGTGTTCCCTGCCGCATAGGCAGTTCAGAAATGGTGACGCGGGGTTGTCTGGTGTCCTGGTGCGTTCCCTGCCGCACAGGCAGCTCAGAAACACCAGCGCACCGGATTGCGTCCGCCATCGTGGTGTCCTGCCGCACAGGCAGAGGCAGCTCAAGAAAACATGGTGGCCTGGTGATCAAGCATCGAGCAACTTTCGCCCCGCACAGGCAGCTCAAGAAAACGCACGCCTCATCCTTTCAGCTTCACTCATCCAAACCCGCCGACCAGCGATCGCCCCAGCCGTCTCGGCGTTGCCCGTCGATGGCGCGGCGGTCGCGCTTGGTGGGGCGGCCCTGGGCGATGGCGTGGGCGGGTTCGGGCGCGAGGCGGCGGGTGGCGGCGGCCTGCTCACGCGCGGCGATGCTGTCGGGGGTTTCTTCGTACAGCTGCTGCGCCACCGGCGCAGGGCCGCGCATGGGGCTCAGACCCCGGACGACAACGGTGCGCGCGACGGCGCCCTGGCGCAGGGTGACCACGTCGCCGGGCTTGATCTCACGCGCGGGCTTGACGTTGCTGCCGCCCAGCTGCACGCGGCCACGCTCGATCTCGTCAACGGCGAGGGCGCGCGTCTTGTAGAAGCGCGCCGCCCACAGCCACTTGTCGATGCGCTGGCGTGTCAGCGGCTCGGCCATGGACGGTGGGTGGCGCGGTCGCGGCCTTGCCGTCCGTTCAGGCGGCGCGCCGCTGCGCGCGCCAGCGCAGCACGCGCGGCAGCAGCAGCACGGCCAGCACCACCAGCAGCAGGAACACCGACACCGGCCGCTCCAGGAACACCGTCCACTTGCCCTCGCCGATCGACAGTGCGTTGCGCATCTGCGCCTCGGCCAGCGGCCCCAGGATCATGCCGATCACCACGGGCGCGGTGGGGAAGTCGAAGCGCCGCATCACCACGCCGACGGCGCCGATGGCGTACAGCAGGAACAGGTCGAACGCGCTCTGGCGCATGCCGTAGGCGCCGACGGTGGCGAAGATCAGGATGCCGGCGTACAGCTGCGGCTTCGGAATGCGCAGCAGCTTGACCCACATGCCGACCAGGGGCAGGTTCAGCACCAGCAGCATCAGGTTGCCAATGTAGAGTGAGGCGATCAGCGCCCACACCAGCGCCGCCGAGGCGGTGAACAGTTGCGGGCCGGGCTGGATGCCGTAGTTCTGGAACGCGCCGAGCAGGATGGCGGTGGTGTTGCTGGTCGGGATGCCCAGCGTCAGCAGCGGGATCAGTGCCGCCGTCACGGTGGCGTTGTTGGCGGCCTCGGGGCCGGCCACGCCCTCGATGGCGCCGGTGGTGCCGAACTCGGCCGCGTCCTCGCCCTTGGCGAGTTTCTTCTCGGTGGCGTAGCTCAGGAACGTGGGGATCTCGGTGCCGCCGGCCGGGATGCAGCCGAAGGGCGAGCCGATGGCGGCGCCGCGCAGCCAGGCCGGCACGCTGCGGCGCCAGTCGCGCGCGCTCATGTGCACGCGGGTGAGCCGGTTCTGCGTCTCGACGATCTTGCCCTCGAACAGCGCCGCGTGCAGTACCTCGGCAACGGCGAACAGGCCGACCGCCACCAGCACGATCTCGATGCCGTCCAGAAACTCCGGCTGACCGCCGGTGTAGCGCGGCTGGCCGCTGATCTGGTCCATGCCGATCAGGCCGACCGCCAGGCCGATGAACAGCGCCGCCAGGCCGCGCACCGTGCTCTTGCCCAGCACCGCGCTGACGGTGGTGAAGGCCAGCACCATCAGCAGGAAGTATTCGGGCGGCCCCAGCTTGACGGCGTAGTCGGCCACCACCGGGGCGAACAGCGTCACCACCACGGTGGCGATGCTGCCGGCCACGAAGGAGCCGATGGCCGCCGTGGCCAAGGCTTGGCCGGCACGGCCGCTCTTGGCCATCTTGTTGCCTTCCATGGCGGTGACCAGGCTGGCCGTCTCGCCCGGCGTGTTGAGCAGGATCGAGGTGGTCGAGCCGCCGTACATGGCGCCGTAGTAGATGCCGGCAAAGAAGATCATCGAGGCGGTGATGTCGACCTTGGCGGTGATCGGCAGCAGCATCGCCACCGTGGTGGCCGGGCCGATGCCGGGCAGCACGCCGACGGCCGTGCCCAGGGCGCAGCCGAACAGCGCCCACAGCAGGTTGGTGACCGACAGGGCGGTGCCAAAGCCCTGCATCAGAAGGTTGACGGTATCCATGGTGTGCCTCGCTTCAGATCCAGCCGGTGCTGGTGAGGCCCGGCAGGTTGATGGCCAGGAACTTGGTGAACAGCCAGTACACCGGCGCCGCGATCACCATGCCGGTGAGGGCGTCGCTGATCCAGGTGTCGTGCGGCTTGCCGTAGGCGCGCTTCAGCCCCTGCACCGCCAGCAGGTAGGTCAACGCGCAGCTGAGGATGAAGCCGATGTGCTCGATCAGCGCCGCGTTGAGCAGCAGGCCGGCGCTGACCCAGACGAAGCCCATCCAGTCGGGCTGCTCGTCGCCGGCGACTTCTTCCATGCTGCGGTAGCCCCCGGTGCGCGCGTGCCACAGCAGCACGGCGCCGCAAATGACCAGCATGATGGACACCACCCAGGGCAGGAAGTTGGCGCCGACGCCGCCGTAGCCGGCCTCGGACGGAATGTCGACGGCGCCGATGGCCATGCCCAGGCCAACGACGATCAGGCCGACACTGACCAGGGTTTCCCACATCAGGGTCTGGCGCGAGGGCCGGGCCGGCTCGGGGTGGTCCGGCCGCATCTCGAGCGGCAGGTTGGGTTGCGGACTGCTCATGGCGGGGTGTGGCTTTGGGCGTCGAGCGTGGGGCAAACGGCAGGCACCCGGGGTCCGCGCTCGACGGTGAACCCCGGATGCCGAAACCAACTCAGCTGATCATTCCCGACTTGGCCATGATGGCGCGCAGGCTGGCAAATTCGTCATCGACGAACTTGGTGAAGGCGTCACCGGTGAGCACGGCGGGCGTCCAGTCGTTCTTCTGCAGCGCCTCCTGCCACGAGGCCGACTTGGTGGTGGCCACGATGGCGTCGATCAAGCCCTTGCGCTGCGCCGGCGTGATGCCGGGGCCACCGAACACGCCGCGCCAGTTGCCGATCTCGACGTTGAGGCCCTGCTCCTTGAGCGTCGGCACATCCTTGGCGCTGGCCAGGCGCTGGCCCGAAGTGACGGCGATTGGCTTCATCTTGCCGGTGTTGATGTACTCGGCGAACTCGCTCAACCCGCTGCCACCCACCGTGACGTTGCCGCCCAGGATGGCGGCCGTGGCCTCGCCGCCGCCCCGGAAGGCGACGTAGTTGATCTTGCTCGGATCGACGCCGGCCTCGCGAGCGATCATGGCGGCGGCGATGTGCTCGGTCGCGCCGCGCGAGCCGCCGCCCCACTTGACGCTGCCGGGGTCTTTCTTGAGCTGGGCGATCACGTCGGCCATGGTCTTGTGCGGCGAATTGGCCGGCAGCACGAAGACGTTGTATTCGGTCGTCAGGCGCGCCAGCGGCGTGGCCTGCATCAGGTTCAGCGGCGAGCGCGAGGTGATCAGCCCGCCCAGCATCACCGCGCCCATCACCATCAGCTGGTTGGCGTCGCCCTTGGCACCCGCCAGGAAGGGCGCCAGGCCCAGGGCACCGGCGGCACCGCCCTTGTTGTCGTAGGTGACGGTGGCGGCCTGCTTGGCGTCCAGCATCGCCTTGCCGAGCGAGCGGCCGGTGGTGTCCCAGCCACCACCGGGGTTGGCGGGGATCAGCATCTTCAGGCTGGCGCCGGGCTGCGCCCAGGCGGCCGGCAGGGCGGCCGGCAGGGCACCGGCGGCGGCCAGGGCGGCCAGGGACTTGAGGAAGGTATCGCGGCGCATGAACAGTCTCCTAGTGTGATTTGACTCTGTCGATGATGAAGCCGGCCGCTGTCAATTGGCTGTCCGCCAGCCTAGGACTTACCCGTAGACGCCGCTCAGGCGACGCTGCGGTATCGTGCCCCCCATGAACTTGCTGGTGGTGGAAGACGACCCCGCGCTGCAGGCCACGCTGGTGCGCACGCTGGCGCGGCGCGGCTTTGTCGTGACCGCCGTCGGCGACGGCGCCCGCGCGCTGCAGCGCTGGGCCGCCCACCCGCCCGACGCGGTGGTGCTCGACCTCACGCTGCCGGGGCTCGACGGCCTGCAGGTGCTGGCGCAGGCGCGCGCGCAAGGCCTGGGCACGCCGGTGCTGATCCTCACCGCGCGCGGCACCGTGGGCGACCGGGTGCTGGGCCTGAACGCGGGCGCCGACGACTACCTGCCCAAACCCTTCGACCTGGACGAACTCGAGGCGCGCCTGCGCGCGCTCACGCGCCGCAGCGCAGCGCCGGCGCCCGGGGCCGTGCCCCAGGCCAACCTGCAGATCGGCCGCATCCGCTACGAGCGCGATGGCGGCGCCATCTACCAGGACGGCGTGCCGATGGAGCTGACGCCGCGCGAGCTGGCGCTGATGCATGCGCTGCTGGCGCGGCCGGGGCATGCGGTCGCCAAGGAACGCCTGTTCGAGCAGGTGTTTCCTGGCGAGGCCGAGGTGCGCTACGAAGCCATTGAGGTGGTGGCCTATCGCCTGCGCCGCAAGCTGGCCGGCACCGGGCTCGAGCTGGTCACGCTGCGCGGCCTGGGCTACCTGCTGCGGGCCGCGCCATGAAGCCGGCGCGCGCGCCGGCCCGCACACACTCGCTGCGGCGCCAGCTGCTGGCGGGCATCCTGATACCGCTGGTGCTGATCGTCGGCTTCAACACCTGGAGCCTGTACCGCGAGGCGCTGGACGCGCTCAACACCGCCTACGACCGCACGCTGCTGGCTTCGGCCAAGAGCCTGGGCGAGTGGGTCCAGGTGCACGGTGAGGGCGACGCCGCGCGTCTGCAGGCCACGGTGCCGTCGGCGGCGCTGGAAGCCTTCGAGGCCGATCTGCGCAGCCGCATGGCGTTTCGCATCTCCACCCGCCAGGGCGTGCTGCTGTCGGGCTACGACGATCTGCCGATGTGGCGCGGCGAGATCCCGGTGCAGCCGCCCTACGCGGCCCTGGTCGACTTCTACGACGGGCAGTTCCGCGGCGAGCCGGTGCGCATGGCCGTGCTGCTGCAGCCCGTGGCCAGCACCACCGGGCGCGCCATGGCCGTGGTGCAGGTGGCCGAGACGCTGGAGATCCGCCACGCGCTGGCGCGCCAGATCCTGTGGGACACGCTGCTGCGCCAGGCGGCGCTGATCCTGCTCATCGCCGGCACCGTGTTCTGGGTGGTGCAGCGCGCCACGCGGCCGGTGCGCCAACTCAGCCACGAGCTGCAGGACCGGCCCGAGGACGACCTGCGCCCAATCGCCGCGCCGACGGCGCCGCGCGAGTTGCAGCCCCTGATCGCCGCCACCAACCAGCACATGCGCCGGCATGGCGAGATGCTGGCCAGCCAGAAGCGCTTCGTGCGCGACGCCTCGCATCAGCTGCGCACGCCGCTGGCGGTGCTGAAGGCGCAGGTGCAGTCGGCGCGGCGCGGCGACGTGCCCGCGCCGCAGGCGCTGGGCGAGATCGAGGACACGGTGGACCGCGCCACCCGGCTCGCCAACCAGATGCTGGCGCTGGCCAAGGTAGCGCAGGTGCGGCAGCAGGCGGACGTGACCACGGCGGCCTTCGACGCCGTGGTGCGCGAAGTGGCGCTCGACCTGTCGCCGCTGATCGCCAAGCGCGAGCTCGACTTCAGCCTGCAGGCCGCGCCGGTGACGCTGCCCGCCCACGAATGGATGCTGCGCGAGCTCACGCGCAACCTGTTGCACAACGCCATCCGCCATTCGCCGCCGGGCGGGCCGCTCGGCATCCAGTTGGACCACACCGCGACCGAGGCGCGGCTGACGGTGAGCGACGGCGGCCCCGGCATCGATGCGGAGCTGGCACCGCGCCTGTTCCAGCCCTTCAGCGCTGGCGCGGGCGGTTCCGGTTCAGGGCTTGGACTGGCGATCTGTCAGCAGATCGTGCAGGCGCTGGGTGGCCGCATCGAATTGATCAACCGCGCACACGAGGGTCGCGTGGTCGGCCTGGATGCCATCGTCACGCTGCCGCTGGACGCCACCAGCGCTTGAGCGTGACGCGTTGAGCCAGTGTGGGTGAAAACCGCCTCAGGCCGTGGCCGCCGGCGCCACCGACGCACCCTGGATGCCATGGCGCGCCAGGGCGTCGGCGACGAAGCCGCTCGCCTTCTGGCGTTCGACGTAGGCGGCCAGAAAGGCCGCCGCCTCGGCGCCGCGCGCCTTCCCGACGCCCATGGCCTGCTGGATCACCATGAAGCGGCCCGGCAGCAGGCGGTGACCCGGAAACTGCGCCTGGTCCGATTCGAGCTGCTGGCGCACGCCGGCCGCCACCTCGTGGCGCTGGCGCACGAACTCCCCCACCACGGCCTGTGAGTTGGGCGCGCGCACGATCTCGGCGGCTTTCAGCTCGCGCGTGAGGAACAGGTCGTAGGCGCTGCCCTGGCCGACCACCACGCGGGTGCCGGCGCGGTCGACCTGGTCGTTGGATTGCAAGGGCGATGCGTCGGGCACGAGATAGCTGCCCTCGATCAGCACGTAGGGCGCGGTGAAGGCGATGTGCTCGCCACGCTTGGGATCGACGGCGAAGAAGCCGATGTCGGCGCGGCCCTGCTCGAGGGCCTCGACCGACTTGCCGGCGGCGTCGAACACCAGCAGCTCGAGCGGCACGCCCAGCAACTCGGCCAGGCCGTTTGCCAGATCAATCGAGACGCCGAAGGGCTGGCCGGTGTCCGCATGGCGGTTGGCCAGGATCGGGTTGCCGAGGTTGATGGAGGCGCGCAGCGTGCCGCTGGGCGCGAATGCCTGGACGATGGCGGCGGTCGAGTTCATGGCTTGAATGGAATGGAACGGACTGACGATGGCGCGGGCGGTGCCCGCCGCTGCTGGACCGATTCTGCCCTGCCGCTGCGGCGGCCGTCGCGTGGCACAGCGGCCGCAGTGGCGAAAAATGGCGCAGAGGGCGTGGGCGCCGATCCCGCAATCTTGATTCTCCGCGTCCTACATGCGCGCGCCGCGCGCGCTGACGCCGACGGACCGCGTGCCCGCGAAAAATACCTGCACACGGCGCAACAAAGCCGTGCACCGAAAACCATCAACTTGCAACCATCAAGGAGTTCATCATGGGATTGATCATTTGGCTGATCGTGGGCGGCGTGCTGGGATGGCTGGCCAGCATCGTGATGAAGAGGGACGGCCAGCAAGGCATTCTTCTGAACATCGTGGTCGGCATCGTGGGCGCGTTCCTGGGCGGCTTCCTGCTGAGCCCCTTGCTCGGTGGCGGTACCATCAATGTGAACGACTTCTCTGTCAACTCGCTCATCGTGTCCTTCCTCGGCGCCGTGATTCTGCTGGCCATCGTCAACCTGATCAAGCGCGGCAGCGTGCGCTGATCGGACGAGACCGGCCCGCACGACCACACTTGGCACCGCGTCTGTCCCAGCGACAGACCAGCGCCCCCTGACCACCGCGCGGCCCCCGGGCTGCGCGGTTTTTCGTGCCCGTACGGCGCGCTACCATCGCCCGCATGCCGCCACCCCTGCCCATCGCACCTTCGTTGCCGCGCGACGTGGCGCCGATCCTGGAGCTGGCGGCGCGCTCGATGTTCGACCTGTTCGCCAGCGCCAGCGAGGGCATGATGCTGGTCGACCGCGAGGCGCGCGTGGTCTGGATCAACGACCAGTACCGGCGCTTTCTACCGGCGCTGGGTTTCGCGCGCGAGCAAGACTTCGTCGGCCATCCGGTCTCGGACGTGGTGCACAACACCTTGATGCACCAGGTGATCCAGAGCGGCAAGCCGATCCTGATCGACCTGCTCACCAACCGCGCCGGCACCTTCGCGGTCAGCCGCATCCCGCTGCGCGACGAGGCCGGCGAGGTGATCGGCGCGCTTGGCATCGTGCTGTTCGACCAGACCTCGAGCAATCTGCAGCCGCTGCTGGCCAAGTTCGCGCGCCTGCAGCAGGAGCTGGAAGAGGCGCAGCGCGAACTGGCGGCGCAGCGCAGCCAGCACGGCGGCCAGCGGCGCTCGAAGTACACGCTGGCCAGCTTCGTCGGCAGCAGCCCGGCGGCCAGCGAGGTCAAGCGGCAGGCGCGGCGCGCCGCACAGTCGCACAGCCCGGTGCTGCTGCTGGGCGAGACCGGCACCGGCAAGGAGCTGCTGGCGCACGGCATCCACGCCGCCTCGGCGCGCGCCGGCGGGCCGTTTGTCAGCGTCAACATCGCCGCCGTGCCCGACACCTTGCTGGAGGCCGAGTTCTTCGGCGTCGCCCCCGGCGCCTACACCGGCGCCGACCGCAAGGGGCGCATCGGCAAGTTCAAGCTGGCCGATGGCGGCACGCTGTTCCTGGACGAGATCGGCGACATGCCGCCCGGCCTGCAGGCCAAGCTGCTGCGCGCGCTGCAGGAAGGCGAGATCGAGCCGCTGGGCAGCAACCAGCTGGTGCCTTTCGACGTGCGCGTGATCGCCGCCACCAGCCGCGACCTGGCCGGGCTGGTGCGCAGCGGCCAGTTCCGCGAGGACCTGTACTACCGCCTGAACGTGCTGCCGGTGCGGGTGCCGCCGCTGCGCGAGCGGCGCGGCGACATCCCCGCGCTGATCGAGACCCTGGGCGAGGACATGGCGCACCGCGGCAGTCCGCCGCCCGAGCTGAGCGCCGGCGCGCTGGCGCTGCTGGCGGCGCAGCACTGGCGCGGCAACATCCGCGAGCTGCGCAACGTGCTGGAGCAGGCCGCGCTGCGCGCCGACTCCGACCGGCTCGACACCGCACAGATCGAGGCGCTGCTGCGCCAGTCCGGCCTGGCCCAGGTGCAGCCCGCCCTGCCGCCCGAACCCGCGCCGCCGGATGCGGCGGCGCTGCTGCGGCCCCTGGGCGTGCAGGTGGCCGAGCTGGAGCAGCGCGCCATCGCCGCCGCGCTGCGCGCCACCGACGGCAACAAGCTGGCGACCGCGCGGCTGCTGGGCATCTCGCGCGCCACCCTGTACGCGCGCATGGATGCCGCGCCACCCGCGCCTGCTACGGATTAACCCTGATCGATATTCAGGCAAATGTCTTGTTTTCAGGCATATCATTTGTCGTTAATTAAGACAGTCTTGGACGACTGCTCGGCAGGTGCTCAATGAAATCAAGCACTTGCAAGCTGGCACGCATCCTGCTTTTTATGAACCGTTCAACAGCCGCTTCAGGAGACCTCCGCATGCAACGCCGTACCCTCATCGCCCTCGCCGCACTGGCCGCCACCGTCAGTGCGCCGGCCCTGGCCCAGTCGGGCGACATCAAGATCGCCCACGTCTACAGCAAGACCGGCCCGCTCGAAGCCTATGGCAAGCAGACCCAGGTCGGCCTGATGATGGGCCTGAACTACGCCACCGGCGGCACCATGACGGTGAACGGCCGCAAGATCACCGTGATCGAGAAAGACGATCAGGGCAAGCCCGACCTGGGCAAGAGCCTGCTGGCCGCCGCCTATTCCGACGACAAGGCCGACCTGGCCGTCGGCCCCACCTCCTCGGGCGTGGCCCTGGCCATGCTGCCGGTGGCCGAGGAATACAAGAAGATCCTGCTGGTCGAGCCGGCCGTGGCCGATTCGATCACCGGCGACAAGTGGAACAAGTACATCTTCCGCACCGGCCGCAACTCCAGCCAGGACGCGATCAGCAACGCCGTGGCGGTGGACAAGGAAGGCGTCTCGGTCGCCACGCTGGCACAGGACTACGCCTTTGGCCGCGACGGCGTGAAGGCGTTCAAGGACGCGCTCAAGAAGGCCAAGATCGTCCACGAGGAATACGCGCCGACCACCACCACCGACTTCACCGCCGGCGCCCAGCGCCTGTTCGACGCGCTGAAGGACAAGCCCGGCCGCAAGGTCATCTTCATCATCTGGGCGGGCGCCGGCAACCCGTTCAAGATCGCCGATCTGGACCTGAAGCGCCACGGTATCGAGATCGCCACCGGCGGCAACATCCTGCCGGCCATGGCCGCCTACAAGAACCTGCCCGGCATGGAAGGCGCCACCTACTACTACTTCGGCATCCCCAAGAACCCGGTGAACGAAGCCCTGGTGGCCGCGCACTACAAGGAGTTCAAGTCGCCGCCCGACTTCTTCACCGCCGGTGGCTTCTCGGCCGCCATGGCGATCGTCACGGCGCTGAAGAAGACCAATGGCGACACCGCTACCTCCAAGCTCATCAACACGATGGAAGGCATGAGCTTCGACACGCCCAAGGGCAAGATGACCTTCCGCAAGGAAGACCACCAGGCCATGCAGAGCATGTACCACTTCAAGATCAAGAACGACCCGGCCTTCGCCTGGGGCGTGCCGGAGCTGGTGCGCGAGATCAAGCCGGAAGAGATGCAGGTGCCGATCCGCAACAAGCGCTGATCGAATACCTGAACTTGACCGGACGCAGAGGACGCGAAGGATCCGCAGAGGACGCAAAAGAACAGCCAAGAAAAAGCTTTTTTTCTGCGTTCTCTGCGCAATCTCTGCGTCCTCTGCGTCCGGCTGTTTTCTTATGCTGCAAACTCGAGACCTCACCATCCGCTTCGGCGGCCACGTAGCCGTGAACGCGGTCAGCTGCGTGTTCGAGCCGGGCACGCTGACGGCCATCGTGGGCCCCAACGGCGCCGGCAAGACGACCTACTTCAACCTGATCTCGGGCCAGCTCAAGGCCAGCGAGGGCACGGTGCACCTGGACGGGCAGGAGCTGTCGGACCTGTCGGTCTCGGCGCGCACCAAGGCCGGTCTGGGCCGCGCCTTCCAGCTGACCAACCTGTTTCCCAACCTGTCGGTGCTGGAGAACGTGCGCCTGGCGGTGCAGGCCACGCTCGATGGCAAACACAAGCGCGGCCTGAATCTGACCAGCATCTGGAGCGACCACCGCGGGCTGACGCAACGCGCGCAGGAGATCCTGGAGTCGGTCGCCATGGCCGACAAGCAGGACATGCCGGTGGCCAGCCTGCCGCACGGCGACCAGCGCAAGCTGGAGGTGGCGCTGTTGATGGCGCTGGACCCAAAGGTCTACATGTTCGACGAACCCACCGCCGGCATGAGCCACGACGAGGCGCCCGTCATCCTGAACCTGATCCGCCAGCTCAAGCAGGACAAGACCAAGATCATCCTGCTGGTCGAGCACAAGATGGACGTGGTGGGCGAGCTGGCCGACCGCATCATCGTGCTGACCAACGGCTCGCTGGTGGCCGATGGCGACCCGGCCGAAGTCATCGCGTCACCGGTGGTGCAGGAGGTGTACCTGGGCGTGACGAAGGAAGACGAGGTGGTGGCATGAACCACCCCAAAACAACCGGACGCAGAGCACGCAAAGGATTCGCAGAGGACGCAAAAGAAACAGCCAAAGCAAAAGGTTTTTTCCGCGTCCTCTGCGGAATCTCTGCGTCCTCTGCGTCCGATATTTCAAGAGGTCGCCCATGAGCACCAACCTCCTCGAACTGCACGGTGTCCACACCCACATCGGCGCTTACCACATCCTGCACGGTGTCGATCTGCACCGTGCCGCGCGGGCAACTCACCATGCTGCTGGGCCGCAACGGCGCCGGCAAGACGACCACGCTGCGCACCATCATGGGCCTGTGGCAGGCCAGCCAGGGTCGCATCAGCTTCAACGGCCAGGACATCACCAGGAAGCACACGCCGCAGATCGCCGGCCTGAACATCGCCTACGTGCCCGAGAACATGGGCATCTTCGCCGACCTGACGGTGAAGGAGAACATGGTGCTGGCCGCGCGCAGCGCCCGCACCGCGGCGCAGATGGACGAAGCGCGCCTGCAGTGGATCTTCAAGCTGTTTCCCGCAGTCGAGAAATTCTGGAACCACCCAGCCGGCAAGCTCTCCGGCGGCCAGAAGCAGATGCTGGCCGTCAGCCGCGCCATCGTCGAGCCGCGCGAGCTGCTGATCGTGGATGAGCCGTCGAAGGGCCTGGCGCCCGCCATCATCAACAACATGATCGACGCCTTCCAGCAGCTGAAGGCCGGCGGCGTGACCATCCTGCTGGTCGAGCAGAACATCAACTTCGCCAAGCGCCTGGGCGACACCGTGGCGGTGATGGACAACGGCCGCGTGGTGCACGCCGGCACCATGGCCGCGCTGGCGCAGGACGAGGCGCTGCAGCAGCGGCTGCTGGGGTTGTCGCTGTGAAACCAAGACCAATACCGGACGCAGAGCACGCAAAGGATTCGCAGAGGACGCAAAAGAAACAGCCAAAGCAAAAGGTTTTTTCCGCGTCCTCTGCGGAATCTCTGCGTCCTCTGCGTCCGGTTTTTTGACTTCAATCCATGACCATCCGCGACATCGACTACCAACCCCTGCTGCTGGTGCCCGTGCTGGCGGCGGTGGCGCTGCCCTTGATCGGCTCCGGCTCGACCTGGCTCACCCTCACCGTGGCCGGGCTGGCCATGGGCATGATCATCTTCATCATCGCCTCCGGCCTGACGCTGGTGTTCGGCCTGATGGATGTGCTGAACTTCGGCCACGGCGTGTTCATCGCGCTGGGCGCCTTCGTCGCCACCAGCGTGCTGGGCGCGATGAGCGACTGGACGCAGTCGGCTGACATCTGGCGCAACCTGATGGCGGTGGTGCCGGCAATGGTGATCGCCATGCTGGTGGCCGGCGCCGTCGGCCTGGCCTTCGAGCGCTTCATCGTGCGCCCGGTGTACGGCCAGCACCTGAAGCAGATCCTGATCACCATGGGCGGCATGATCATCGGCGAGGAGCTGATCAAGGTGATCTGGGGCCCGGCGCAGATTCCGCTGCCGCTGCCCGAGGGCATGCGCGGCTCGTGGCTGATCGGCGACGCCGCGGTGGAGAAGTACCGCGTGGTGGCGGTGGTGGTCGGCGTGCTGGTGTTCGCGCTGCTGGCCTGGACGCTCACGCGCACCAAGGTGGGCCTGCTGATCCGCGCCGGCGTGCAGGACCGCGAGATGGTCGAGTCGCTCGGTTACCGCATCCGGCGGCTGTTCATCGGCGTGTTCGTGGTGGGCAGCGCGCTGGCCGGCCTGGGCGGCGTGATGTGGGGCCTGTACCAGCAGAACGTGATCCCGCAGATGGGCGCGCAGGTCAACATCCTGATTTTCATCGTCATCATCATCGGCGGCCTCGGCAGCACCACCGGCGCGCTGATCGGCTCGGTGCTGGTCGGCCTGATGGCCAACTACACCGGCTTCCTGGCGCCCAAGGTGGCGCTGTTCTCCAACATCGCGCTGATGGTCGCCATCCTGCTGTGGCGGCCGCAGGGTGTGTATCCGGTGGCGAATCGGTGATGGACAAGAAAAACCCACCCAGCGCAACTCCTGCCTGCCCTGGTTTTGAATGCATTGAAATGTCATGCTGAGTCGCCTGCTCTCCCACGACCTGCCGCGCAACCGGCTGCTGGCCATCATCCTGCTGGCCATTCTGATCGGGCTGGCCTTCGCGCCCTTCCTGTTTCCGGGCGTGAAGGCGCTCAACGTGGCGGCCAAGGTGCTGATCTTCATCGTGCTGGTGGCGGCCTTCGACCTGCTGCTGGGCTACACCGGCATCGTCAGCTTCGCCCACACCATGTTCTTCGGCATCGGCGCCTACGGCGTCGCCATCGCGTGCTCCCGCATGGGGCCGACCTGGGGCGCGCTGGCCGTGGGCATCGGTGGCGCGCTGCTGCTGTCGCTGCTGCTGTCGCTGGCGATGGGGCTGTTCTCGCTGCGGGTGCGCGCCATCTTCTTCGCCATGATCACGCTGGCGGTGGCGGCGGCGTTCCAGACCCTGGCCTCGCAGCTGTCGGACTTCACCGGAGGCGAGGACGGCCTGACCTTCAAGCTGCCCGAGCTGCTCAGCCCCAGCTTCGAGCCGTTCGAGAGCGAGTTCCTCGGCGTGCTGATCGACGGCAAGATCATCGCCTACTACCTGCTGTTCGTGGCGGCGGTGGCGCTGGTGCTGATGATGCTGCGCATCGTCAACTCGCCGTTCGGGCGCGTGCTGCAGGCCATCCGCGAAAACGAATTCCGCGCCGAGGCGATCGGCTACCGCGTGGTGGTGTACCGCACCCTGTCCTCGGTGCTGTCGGCACTGTTCGCCACGCTGGCCGGCTGCATGCTGGCGATCTGGCTGCGCTACAACGGGCCCGACACCTCGCTCAGCTTCGAAATCATGATCGACGTGCTGCTCATCGTCGTCATCGGCGGCATGGGCACCATCTACGGCGCGGCGATCGGCTCGGTGCTGTTCCTGATCGCGCAGAGCTACCTGCAGGACCTGCTGCGGCTGGGCAGCGAGGCCACCAGCGCCATCCCGGTGCTGTCGGCGCTGCTGTCGCCCGACCGCTGGCTGCTGTGGCTGGGCGTGCTGTTCGTGCTGTCGGTCTACTACTTCCCCACCGGCGTGGTGGGCCGGCTGCGCGCGCGCACCGCCGCGCGGTCCGCCGTCACCTCACGCCGATTCCACCCGGCACAGACATCATGAGCTTCACTTCCAACTACCTCGGCTGCGCCGGCCGCGAGATCCACTACACCGACTGGCAGCCGGCCGGCCCGGCGCGCGGCACCGTGATCGCCTGGCACGGCCTGGCGCGCACCGGGCGCGACATGGACGAGCTGGCCGCGCACCTGTCGGCGCGCGGCTGGCGCGTGCTGTGCCCCGACACCGTCGGGCGCGGCCTCAGCCAGTGGGCGCTGAACCCGAAGGACGAGTACTGCCTGGCCTTCTACGCGCGGCTGGCACGCGAGTTCCTGGTGCAGCTGGGCATCGAGCAATGCCACTGGGTCGGCACCTCGATGGGCGGGGCCGTCGGCATGGTCGGCGCCTCGGGCTACTTCGAGCCCGAGCTGCGCCGGCGCATCCAGAGCCTGGTGCTGAACGACAACGCGCCGCAACTGGCCGCGCCCGCCATCGAGCGCATCAAGGCCTACGCCGGCCAGCCGCCGGCCTTCGCCCGCGTGACCGAGCTGGAGAGCTTTCTGCGCGCCGCCTACAAACCCTACGGCCAGCTCACCGACGCGCAGTGGCGGCGCCTGACCGAAACCAGCACGCGCCGCCTGCCCAACGGCGACGTCACGCCGCACTACGACCCGGCCATCGTTGGTCAGTTCGTGCACTACCCCGACGACTACCTGCTGTGGCACCACTACGACGCGCTGCAGATCCCGGTGCTGCTGCTGCGCGGCGTCGAGTCCGACCTGGTGCTGCGCGAGACCGCCGACCAGATGGCCACCCGCGGCCCCGGCGCGCGCGGGCTGCTGCAGCGGATCGAGGTGTCCGGCTGCGGCCACGCCCCCGCACTGAACGTGCCCGAGCAGCTGCAATGGGTGAGCGACTTCATCGAGCACGCGATGCAGCCGGCCTGATGACTTTGCCGTGCTCGATGACCGCTGAAGACGCGCCTGACGGCGCGGGATTGACGCCAGTCTGCGTAGGCTGGGTAGAGCGCAGCGAAACCCAGCTTCTTGCAAACGCTCCATGCTGGGTTTCGCTGCGCTCAACACCAGCCTACAAACTGCACGCTGAGGGCGTTACAGGTGCAGTCATTCGACATGCGGCGCCCGACTGCCAGCAGGGTCTTGTACCCCTACGCAAAGCAATGATTAAGTAGTTGTTTATATACATGGTTCCACCCAATCCACAGGAGACGGAGCCATGAAGAAGTACATCAGCTTTCCACTGCGCGAAGGCATTCACACACGCCAGGCGCATTGCGACATCCCCCACGGGCTGTACGAGCGCGAGCACGGCCGCAACGGCTTCTTCGGCCCGGCCAGCCACGTGCTGCACACGCACAAGCCGACCGGCTGGACCCAGTGGGAAGGCCCGCTGGAGCTGACCCTGCTCGACCTCAACAAACTGGGTGACAGCGAACCCTGCCCGTGGAAGGCGCAGCGCTTCATGCACAACGCGCAGACCCAGGTGCATTTCTGGAAGTTCGACCGCTCGATGCCCGATCTGGCGCGCAACGGCGACGGCGACATGATCCTGTTCTTCCACCAGGGCGAGGGCAGCTTCTATTGCGACTATGGCCACATGACGTATCGCGAGGGCGACTACATCAACATCCCGCGCGGCACCATCTGGCGGCTGGAAACCCAGGTGCGCAACGAAGTGCTGACCATCGAGGCCACCGAAGACCTGTTCGTGCTGCCCGAGCGCGGCATCCTGGGCCACCACGCGCAGTTCGACCTGGCGGTGCTCGACACGCCCAAGATCGACGACGCCTACAAGGCCCAGTACAGCGAGAAGGAAACCCGGGTGCACGCCAAGCGGCGCCAGCAGATCACCACCGTGACCTTCCCCTACAACTACCTCGACACGGCCGGCTGGCACGGCGACTGCGTGCCGGTCAAGCTGAACTGGCGCGACATCCGCGAGCTGCTGTCCGACCGCTACCACCTGCCGCCCACGGTGCACGCCACCTTCCTGTCGAACACCATCATCGTCTGCACCTTCGCGCCGCGCCCGATCGAGAGCGACCCCGGCGCCCTGAAGGTGCCCTTCTTCCACAACAACGACGAGTTCGACGAGTCGATCTTCTATCACCAGGGCGAGTTCTTCAGCCGCGACAACATCAAGCCCGGCATGTTCACGCTGCACCCCTCGGGCTTCCACCACGGCCCGCACCCCAAGGCCTTCGCGGCCGCGGCGGCCAACAACCAGGGCGAGCGCAAGTACACCGATGAGGTAGCGGTGATGATCGATTCGCGCTATCCGCTGGAACTCGACGACGCCACCCAGGCCGTCAAGGTGCCGGACTACCTGGATTCCTGGCAAGAGTGAGGCAGGAATGAAAAAGGGGCCGTCGCAATGACGGCCCCTTCTTGATGGCGAAAAGCGCTTACTTCTTCAGCGCCGCCTCGACCTGATCGACCAGATCCTGGCCGACGCTGGACGAGAACATCTTCCACACCGGCTGCACGCGCTCACGCATGCGGGCGCGCTCGGCGTCGCTGACCTCGTTCACCTTGATGCCGCGCTCGATCATGGTCTTCTGCGCCCCATCGGACTGCGCCCGCGCCACCTGGCGCTGGTGGCTGCGCGCCTCGACCGCGGCGTCCTTCAGGATCTGCTGCTGCTCGGGCTTGAGCGTGTCCCAGAACTTCTTGGACACCAGCGGGATGAAGGCACCATAGGTGTGCTGGGTGATCGACAGGAACTTCTGCACCTCGTAGAGCTTCAGCGCCGCGATCACCGCGTTGGGCGTGCCCTGGCCGTCGATGGTGCGCGTCTCCAGCGCCGTGTACAGCTCGGGCACCGCCAGCGGCACCGGGTTGGCGCCCAGCGCCTTGATGGTCTCCTGCGTGATCTTGGCCTGAATCGAACGGAATTTCAGGCCGTTGAAATCCTCCACCCTGGCGATCGGGTGCTTGCTGTTGGTGGCGTTGAAGAAGCCGTTCTCCCAGTAGGCCAGGCCGACCAGGCCGTGCGCCGGCAGCGTCTCCATCAGCTTCTGGCCGATCGGGCCGTCAAGCACTTTTTCAGCCTCGGACGAGTCCTTGAACAGGAACGGGAAGTCCAGGATTTCGTAGGCCTTGACCATGCCGGTCAGCGTGGTGGTCTGCGGCACCGTGAACTCGATCGTGCCGCCCTGCAGCGCCGAGGTGACCTTGACGTCGTCGCCCAGGGCGCCAGCGTAATAGGGCTTGATGTCGATCTCGCCCTTGCTCTTGGCCTTGACCAGTTCGACGAACTTGGCCACGCCCTGACCCTGGTGCGATTTCTCGGGCAGGGTGACGGCGAACTTGGCGTTCACCGCGGCCCAGGCCGGGCCCGACAGGGCGGCCGTCAGCAGGCCGAGCATGAGGGTGTTGCGGAATTTCATGGCAGTCTCCTTGGAAAAATAGGCTAACCGGCAGCGCTTTTCAGCGCCACCACTCGGCCGGCACCGTCACCAGCGCCGGAAACAGGATCAGCAGCAGCAGCAGGGCCACCAGCGCCAGCAGGAAGGGCCCGATGCCGCGCGTGGCCTCGGCGATGCTCACCTTGCCGACTGAGCTGACGACGTTGAGCACCACACCCACCGGCGGCGTGATCATGCCGATGGAGCAGTTCATGATGAACACCACGCCAAAGTACACCGGATCGATCCCCGCCGCCGTGACGATGGGCAGGAACACCGGCGTGAAGATCAGCACGATGGGGATGAAGTCCAGCACCATGCCGGCGAAGAACACCACCACCATCATCGCCGCCATCAGCACCACCGGGTGCTCCGACAGGGTTTGCAGCCAGCCGCCGATCTGGCCCGAGATGTCGGTGATGGTGATCATGTAGGACGCCACCATGGCCAGCGCCGCCAGCAGCAGCACCACCGCGGTGGTGCGCGCGGTCGACAGCAGGCATTCGTAGATGCTGCGCGCATTCAGCTCGCGGTACACCACCAGGCCGACGAACAGCGCGTAGGCGGCCGCCACCACCGCCGATTCGGTCGGCGTGAAGATGCCGAAGCGCAGGCCGCCGATGATGATCACCGGCAGCATCAGCGCCCAGCCGCCCTGCCCCAGCAGCACCAGGCGGCGGCCCCAGGCGACGCGCGGCGAGATCGCCACCTGCTGGCGCCGCGCCACCACCCACCAGCTGACCACCAGCACCAGGCCCATCATCAGGCCAGGCACGATGCCGGCCAGGAACAGGCGCGTGATCGAGACGTTGGCAACCACGCCGAAGATCAGGAAGCCGATCGAGGGCGGGATCACCGGCGCGATGATGCCGCTGGCCGCCATCAAGCCGCAGGCGCGCGCCGGGTCGTAGCCGGCCTGACGCATCATCGGCACCAGGATCGCCGCCAGCGCCGCGGTGTCGGCCACCGCCGAGCCCGACAGGCTGGCCAGCAGGATGCCGGCGAAGATCGCCACGTAGCCTAGGCCGCCGCGCAGGTGGCCGACGAAGGCACCGGCCATGTCGACGATGCGCTTGGACAGCCCGCCGGCGTTCATGAACTCGCCCGCCAGGATGAAGAAGGGCACCGCCATCAGCACGAAGTTGTCGGCGCCGGCGATGGCGTTCTGCACCACGATCTGGGCGTCGAACTGCCCGGTCACCAGCATCAGCGCGATGCCGGCGAACATCAGCGCGAAGGCGATCGGCACGCCCAGGCCGATCAGGCCCAGCAGCGAACCGAGAAAGACCAGCGCCGTCATGAGGCGTCGCGCGCCCGGCCGGGCGTGGCATCGGCTTCCATCTGCTCGGCGGCGTGCTGGATGCGATCGCCCAGATCCTGGGTCAGGTCCTCATCGTCCCCGCGCAGGGCGCGCCCGATGTTGTGGACCACCGGAAAGATCAGCGCCACGCCGAACACCAGGCCGACGCCATACAGCCAGGCGTAGGAAATGCCCAGCACCGGGTAGCTGTTGCCGAGGTTGATCAGCGTCTGCTTCCAGCCGCCGACGATGAAGATGCCGCAACCGGCCAGGATCAGCAGGCCCGAGAACACCACCAGCACGCGCCGCCAGCGCGGGCCGGCGGCGCGCTGCAGGGTGTCGAAACCGATGTGGATGCGCTCGGCCGAGGCCAGCACCGCGCCCATGAAGATCAGCCACACGAACAGCAGGCGCGAAAGCTCTTCAGAAATGGCAATGCCCGAGTTGAAGGCGTAGCGCAGCACCACATTGCCAAACACCAGGATGCCCATCACCGCCAGGCAGATGACGATCAGCGCCTCGAAGCCGCGCTTGGTGCCCCGCGCCAGCTTTTCAAACATCCGCATCTCCCGCGCGCAAAGCAGATCGCATGCTTGTTCTCCTCGGTGGTTGTTGCTTGTTCTGCGGTCTTTAATACTGCCATTGTTGCGCAATGACTGATTGACCCCGGCTGCGGTGTTGGCTTCGGCGCGCGGGCGACGCGCCGACGAGTTGGTTTTACTGCTGCGCGCCCAGCGCCAGCGCGCGCGCCTGCGATTGCGCCAACGCTTCGGCATCGACCGCGCCCTGCGTGCGCCAGCCCTGCAGGTGGTCCTGCGCCAGTTCGGTCAGCGCCGCGATCCAGGCCGGGTGGTCGTTGAGGCAGGCGATGTAGTGCAGTTCCTGCCCGCCGGCGGCCTGGAAGTCCTGGCGCCCTTCGATGGCGATCTCCTCCAGCGTCTCCAGGCAGTCGCTGACGAAGCCGGGGCAGATGACGTCGACGCGCGCGGTGCCGGCGGCGCCAAGTTCGGTCAGCACATGCTGGGTGGCCGGCTCCAGCCACTTGGCGCGGCCAAAGCGCGACTGGAAGCTGACGCGCCACTCGCCCTCCTTCAGCGCCAGCCGCTCGGCCAGCAGGCGCGCGGTCTTCAGGCATTCGCAGTGGTAGGGGTCGCCCAGTTGCAGCGTGCGCTCGGGCACGCCGTGAAAGCTCATCAGCAGCAGGCCACCGCGGCCATGGCGCTGCCAGTGCTGCTGCACCGTCTGCGCCAGCGCGCGGATGTAGCCGGGATCGTCGTGGAAGCGGTTGACGAAGCGCAGCTCGGGCACCTGGCGCTGCTGGCGTGCCCAGGCGCCGACGGCATCGATCACGCTGGCGGTGGTGGTGCCCGAATACTGCGGGTACAGCGGCAGCACCAGCACGCGCGTGCAGCCCTCGGCCTTCAGCTCATCGAGCTGCGCGGCGATCGAGGGCTGGCCGTAGCGCATGCCCAGCCGCACGCTGACCTGGTGCCCGCGCTCACCCAGGTAGCCGCGCAGCAGCGCCGCCTGCTTGCGGCTCCACACCAGCAGCGGCGAGCCCTCTTCAGTCCAGATGGCGCGGTACTTGGCGGCCGACCGCTTGGGTCGCGTGCGCAGGATGATGCCGTGCAGGATCGGCTTCCAGGCCGCGGCGGGAATCTCCACCACGCGCGGGTCACTCAGGAATTCCGCCAGGTAGCGGCGTGTCGCGGCCGGCGTCGGCGCATCGGGCGTGCCCAGGTTGCACAGCAGCACGCCGGTGCGCGCCGGCTGCCCGTGCCGGTGGGCGGGTTCGGGTCGAAAACGCATGCGCTATTCTGGAGCAGATTAGCCCCTGAGTCGGCCGGCGGCCGCCTTCCCCCAAGGGGGACGATGCCAGCAGCCGGCGCGAGTTGAGGCCACGGCATCCCCGACTGGCCTGCTCCGCGGCCGCCTGACCACTGTGTTCTGGTTGCAACATTGGACATGAATCAACTCAAACCCAGCCTCGACGTGACACGCATCCGCGCCATCACGCTCGACCTCGACGACACCTTGTGGCCGGTGTGGCCGACCATCGAGCGCGCTGAAAGGCGGCTGCGCGACTGGCTCGACCAGCACGCGCCCAGAAGCGGCGCGCTGGCGCGCGATGCCGAGGCGGCCAAGGCCGCCCGCCGCGCCGCCCTGGCCGTCCGGTCCGACAACCCGCACGACCTCGGCGGCCTGCGGCGCGAGGCGATCCGGCAACTGCTGGCACGGGCCGGCGAGGACACGCGCCTGGCCGAGCCGGCCTTCGAGGTGTTCTACCAGGAGCGCCAGCGCGTCGTGCTGTACGACGATGCGCTGCCGGCGCTGACCTGGCTCAGTGCGCGCTTTCGCATCGTCGCGCTGACCAACGGCAACGCCGACGTGCACCGGGTCGGCATCGGGCATTTCTTCCACGACGCCGTCAACCCGGTGTCGGCGGGCGTCGGCAAGCCCGATCCGCGCATGTTCGAGGCCGGCGCGCAGGCGGCCGGCGTGGCGCCGTCGCAGGTGCTGCACATCGGCGACGACGCGCACCTGGACGGCGCCGGCGCGCTGGCCGTGGGCATGCAGGTGGCCTGGGTCAATCGCGCGCAAGCGGTCTGGCCGGACGCAATCGGCGCCGCGCCGCACCTGGCGGTGGCCGACCTCGATGCGCTGTGCCGCCGGCTCGGCGCCGAGCTGCCCTGATTAGGGCCTGTTAAGGAAGGTCTGCACAAATCTGCAGATCTCATGCTATGCAAGATGTAGCGTCTTTGGGACAATTGAGCGCCATGAAGCAATCAGACCTTGGCCTGAACCTGAGTGTCAAGCGCACGCGCAAGCGGCGCTTTCTCGATGAGATGAATGCCGTGGTGCCTTGGGCCGATCTGGTGGCCTTGATCGCGCCATATGCCCCTGAGGCTGGCCGACGCGGGCGTCAGCCCTTTGCGGTTGAAGCCATGCTGCGCATTCACTTCATGCAGCAGTGGTTCACCCTGAGCGATCCGGCCATGGAAGAAGCCTTGCACGACGTGCCGCTGTACCGCGAGTTTGCGGGCCTGGACAACTGGCATACGCGCCTGCCCGACGAGAGCACCATCTTGCGCTTTCGTCACCTGCTGGAGCAGCACAAGCTGGCCGAGCAGATGTTCAAGCTCATCAACGAGCTGCTCATCGCCAAGGGATTGCTGCTCAAGGCTGGCACCGCCGTGGACGCCACCTTGATTGCTGCGCCCAGCTCCACCAAGAACAAGGACAACGCGCGCGATGCCCAGATGCGCTCCAGCAAGAAGGGCAACAACTGGTACTTTGGGATGAAGACGCACATCGGTGTGGACGCCGACTCAGGCTTGACGCACAGCGTGCGTGGCACGGCAGGCAACGTGCATGACATCGTTGAGGCCAACGCCTTGCTGCACGGTGAAGAAAGCAATGCCTTTGGCGACTCGGCCTTCCAGGGTGCTGACAAGCGAGCCGATGCCAAGGAAAGTGTCACCTGGCATGTGGCCATGAAGCCGGGCCAGCGCAAAGCGCTGGACAAGGACGATCCGATCGAAGGCAAGCTTGATCAGATCGAACGCATCAAGGCCAGCATCCGCGCCAAGGTCGAGCATCCGTTTCGGGTCGTGAAGTGCCAGTTCGGCTATGTGAAGGTGCGCTACCGGGGTTTGAAGAAGAACACGGCGCAGATCGTGACCTTGTTGGGCCTGGCCAACCTGTGGATGGCGCGCAAGAAGTTGATGGCATAGGTGCGCCCGGCGCGGGCCAAAAGGGCCTGCGGGAGAGCAAAAAACCTCCGAGCAAGGCGAAAACGTCCGGCGAGGTCTCAGTTTCCAGCAAGAGCTAAAAAATGGACAGCCAAGCACATCCGCGTGTCAATTATTCAGACCGTCCTTAACGCTATTTTTGGCCATGCCGAAATAGCGTTAACAGGCCCTAACCGATCGCCCGCAGCACCCGCTCGGGCGTGGCCGGCGCGTCCATCTCGACCAGCGCGCGCACATCGGCGCCGCGATCGACGCGCGCGGCACCGACGGCGTTGCGCAGCGCCTCGAACACGCTGACCGCCAGCATGAAGGGCGGCTCGCCCACCGCCTTGCTGCGGAACACCGTGTCCTCGGCGTTCGCCTCGGGCCACAGCCGGATCGCGAAGTGGCGCGGCACGTCGGCCGCGGTGGGGATCTTGTAGGTGCTCGGCGCCCTGGTGGTCAGCTCGCCCTTGTCGTTCCAGACCAGCTCTTCGGTGGTCAGCCAGCCCACGCCCTGGACGAAGCCGCCCTCGATCTGGCCGATGTCGATGGCGGGGTTGATGCTGCGGCCGACGTCGTGCAGGATGTCCACCGCCAGCACGCGCGATTCGCCGGTGCGGGTGTCGATGGCGACCTCGCTGCAGGCGGCGCCGTAGGCAAAGTAGAAGAACGGCCGGCCGGTCAGCGTGGTCTTGTCGTAGTGGATCTTGGGCGTGCGGTAGAAGCCATCGCTCCACAACTGGATGCGGTTGGCGTAGGCGGCCTTCACCACGTCGGCGAAGGCGCGCTCGCCCTTGGGTGTGATGACCTGGCCGCCGCGGAACTCGACCGCGCCGGCGCCGCAGCCGTCCAGCCCGCACACGAAGGCCGCCAGGTTGTCGCGCACCGTGCGCGCCGCCGCCTGCGCCGCCTTGCCGTTCATGTCGGTGCCGCTGGAGGCGGCGGTGGCGCTGGCATTGGGCACCTTGTCGGTGCTGCTGCCGGTGACCAGCACGCGCGCCAGCGGCACGCCCAGCTCGTCGGCCACGATCTGCGCCACCTTGGTGTGCAGGCCCTGCCCCATCTCGGTGCCGCCGTGGTTCACCTGCACGCTGCCGTCGGTGTAGACGTGCACCAGCGCGCCGGCCTGGTTGAACAGCGTGGCGGTGAAGCTGATGCCGAACTTGACCGGCGTGACGGCGATGCCGCGCTTGATCACGCGGTGCGTGGCGTTCCAGTCGGCCACCGCCTGCTGGCGCTGGCGATACGCCGACTGCCGCTCCAGCTGCGGCAGCAGTTCGTGCAGGATGTTGTCCTCGACCCGCATCTGGTAGTGCGTGACGTCGCGGCCGGCCTCGCCGTACAGGTTGAGGCGCCGCACATCCAGCGCATCGCGCCCCAGGTGCCGGGCGATGTCGCTCAGCACCGTCTCGATGGCGATCACGCCCTGCGGTCCGCCAAAGCCGCGAAACGCGGTGTGGCTTTGCAGATTGGTGCGGCAGCGGTAGCTGTGGATCTCGACGTGCTCCAGGAAGTAGGCGTTGTCGGCGTGAAACACCGCGCGGTCGGCCACCGGGCCGCTCAGGTCGGCGCTGAAGCCGCAGTTGACCATCATGTCCAGTTTCAGGCCGAGCACGCGGCCCGCGTCGTCGAAGCCGACCTCGTAGTCGTAGGCGAAGGGGTGGCGCTTGCCGGTGATCAGGAAGTCGTCGTCGCGGTCCAGCCGCAGCTTCACCGGCGCGCCGGTCTTGCGCGCCGCCAGCGCCGCCCACACGGCGATGTGGCCGGCCTGCGTTTCCTTGCCGCCAAAGCCGCCGCCCATGCGCCGGCACTCGACGGTGACGCGGTGGCTGGCGATGCCCAGCGCATGCGCCACCCAGTGCTGCACCTCGCCGGGATGCTGGGTGCTGCTCAGGATGTGCCACTGGTCCTGCTCGCCCGGCAGCGCCAGCGCGACCTGGCCCTCCAGGTAGAAATGCTCCTGCCCGCCGACCGCAAAGTGCCGCCGCAGCCGATGCGGCGCGCGCGCCAGCGCCGCAGCCGCGTCGCCGCGCGCCACCGTGACCGGCGGCAGCACGAAGCTCTGCGCCGCCATCGCCTGCTCGACGCTCAGGATCGGCGGCATCGGCTCGATGTCCAGCTTGACGCGCCGCGCCGCGTGGCGCGCCGCCTGCACGTTGTCGGCCACCACCAGGCCGACCACCTGGCCGACGTGGTGCACGCGCCCCTGCGCCAGCACCGGTTCGTCGTGCACAAAGGTCGCCAGCACCGGGTCGCCCGGAATGTCGGCCGCCAGCACCACGGCGCGCACGCCCGGCCAGGCCAGCGCGGCGCTGGCGTCGACGCCGCGCAACTCACCATGCGCCACCGGCGACAGGATCGGCGCCGCGTGCAGGGTGCCGCGCGGCTCGGGCAGGTCGTCCACGTAGGGCGCCAGGCCGAGCATCTGGGCGCGTGCGCTCTCGTGCGGGTGCGGCACGCCGCAGGCGGCGGCCGCCGCATCGTGCGCATCCGGCGTGGCGGCGGCCAGGCCGGAGCGGTCGTGCGCGTGGCGCGGGCCGCCGTCGCTGCCGGCGTCGCGACTGATCGGCAGGTCGTGCGTGCCGAGCTGAGCGGGGTCGGGGCGGTCGTTCATGGGGTCTCCGGATCCTGCACCGGCGGCGGATCGGCCGGATCGTGCAACGGCGGCGCCGGCGTGCCCGGGTCCTGCACCGGCGGCAGCGGGAACGGATCGGGGTCCTGCACCGGCGGCACTTCGCCCGGCAGCGGCATCGGATGGTGCACGGTGCCAGCCGTCATCGCACCAACTCCGGCTGCAGCGCCGCCAGCGCCGGCTCGGCGCCCCGCTGCAGCTCGTCCAGCACGCGCTGCAGCAAGTTGCCCAGCACCTGGCGCCGGTAGTCGCCGCTGGCGCGCATGTCGCTGATGGGGGTGAATTCGCCGCGCAGCACCTCGGCCGCGGCGTCGAGCGTGGCGGCATCGAGCGTCTGGCCGAGCAGCGCGGCCTCGGTCTTGACGGCGCGCGCCGGCACCGCGGCGACGCCCCCGGCGCCGACCCGCGCACTCAGCACGCGATCGCCGTCGAGTTGCAGCGCCAGCGCCAAGCAGACGGCGGAGATGTCGTCCTCCAGGCGCTTGCTGATCTTCCAGGCCTGCACGTACTCGCCCGGCTGCGGGCGCGGCACCTCGATGGCGCGCAGCACCTCGTCGGGCGCCAGCGCGGTCTTTCGGTAGGCCAGGTAGAAGTCCTCGATCGGCAGGCGGCGCTCGCCCTGGGCGCCGGCCAGCACCAGGGTGGCGCCCAGCGCGATCAGCAGCGGCATCGAGTCGCCGATCGGCGAGCCGTTGACCACGTTGCCGCCGAGCGTGCCGGCGTTGCGCACCGGCCGGCCGGCAAAACGCTCGAAGAAGGGCATCAGCTGCGGCCGGTCCTCGGCCAGCGCGTCGAAGGCCTCGGTCAGCGTGGCGGCGGCGCCAATCGTCACCACGGCATCGCCGCGCTCGATGCGGCGCAGCTCGGCCACGCGCGTGACGTCGATGATCTGCGCATAGCGCCGCTGCAGCTTGGTGATCCACAGGCCGACGTCGGTGGTGCCGGCCACCAGCAGCGCCTGCGGATGCGCGGCGCGCCAGGTCAGCAGTTCGGCCAGCGTGCGTGGCCGCGCGTAGAAGGCGGCGGCCGGGTCGGTGTCTGGCGCCTGCGCCGCATCGCTGTGCGACAGCACCTCCAGTTGCGCCCGCGTCGCGGCCTCGTCCTGCGTGGACTCAGGCCAGTGGTGCATGGTCTGCGCCGCGTCCAGGATCGGGCGGTAGCCGGTGCAGCGGCACAGGTTGCCCGACAGCGCGTGCAGCGCCTCGTCGCGCGTGACCGGATCGCCCCGGTGCTGCCGGTGCAGCGCGAACAGGCTCATCACGAAGCCCGGCGTGCAGAAGCCGCACTGCGAGCCGTGGCACTCCAGCATGGCGCGCTGCGCCGGGTGCAGGGCGCCGTCGGCAGCGCCGATGTCCTCGGCAGTCCACAACGCCATGCCGTCCACGCTGTGGGCCAGCCGGATGCAGCTGTTGATGGCCTGGTAGCGCAGGCGCCCGTGCGCGTCGCGCTCGGCGAGCGTGACGGTGCAGGCGCCGCAGTCGCCGCTGGCGCAGCCCTCCTTCACCGCCGTGCAATGCAGGTCTTCGCGCAGCAGTTCCAGCAGCGTGCGGTCGGGTGGCACCTCCGCGCAGGCCTGCAACTGGCCGCGCTGGACGAAACGCAGGATCGGTGGGCTCATGCGCGCCAGTATCGCGCGAATCCGAGGCGCGGGCGAAGCCCGCTGCAGCGCCAGGGATGTGCGCTACGCTCGGCGCTGACCACAGGAGGGCACCATGCCGACACCCGAGCCCGACCACCACGCCATGCGCCTGGCCATCGCCGCCGCGCGCGACGCCCTGGCCGCCGGCGACATGCCCTACGGCGCCACCCTGGTCGCGCCCGACGGTCAGGTGCTGCTGACCGAGCGCAACCGCCAGCACAGCCGCGGCGACTGCAGCGCCCACGCCGAGATGGTGCTGGTGCGCCGCGCCACCGAGCAACTGGGCGCCGACGCGCTGCGCGGCGCCACCGTGTACGCCAGCGGCGAGCCCTGCGCCATGTGCGCGGGGGCGATGTACTGGGCCGGCGTCGGGCACGTGGTCTACGCCGCCGCGCAGCCCGAGATGGCGGCGCTGCTGGGCGGTCCGCTGCTGCCGGCGCGCTGCGCCGAACTGCTGGCGGCGGCCGAGCCACCACTGCCGGTGACCGGCGGCGTGCTGGCCGAGGAAGCGCTGGCACTGCTGCGCCAAGCCGCCGCATGACACCGCTGCGGCGGTGTTACATTGCGTGACCCGCCGCCCGACACCGCCCATGTCCGACCGCCTGCAGCTCACCGGCATCACCAAGCGCTACCCCGGCGTGGTCGCCAACGACGACGTGTCGCTGACGGTGCGGCCGGGCGAGATCCACGCCGTGCTGGGTGAGAACGGCGCCGGCAAGAGCACGCTGATGAAGATCATCTACGGCGCCGTCAAGCCCGACGCCGGCGCGATGCGCTTCGACGGCCAGCCGGTCCACATTCGCAGCCCGCAGGAAGCGCGCCAGCTGGGCATCGCCATGGTGTTCCAGCACTTCAGCCTGTTCGAGACCCTCAGCGTGGCCGAGAACGTGTGGCTGGGGCTGGACAAGTCGCTTGCGCTGGCCGAAGTGACGCGCCGCATCACCGCCACCGCCGCCGCCTACGGCCTCGACATCGACCCCGAGCGGCCGGTGCATTCCTTGAGCGTGGGCGAGATGCAGCGGGTGGAGATCATCCGCGCGCTGCTGACCCACCCGAAGCTGCTGATCCTGGACGAGCCGACCTCGGTGCTGACGCCGCAGGCGGTGGACAAGCTGTTCGTCACGCTGCGCCAGCTGGCGGCGGAAGGCTGCAGCATCCTCTACATCAGCCACAAGCTGCATGAAATCCGCGCCCTGTGCAGCGCCTGCACGGTGATGCGCGGCGGCAAGGTGACCGGCGTGTGCGACCCGCGCGAGGAAAGCAACGCGTCCTTGAGCCGCCTGATGATCGGCGCCGAGCCGCCGGCGCTGCGCCACCAGGAGCGCAGCCCGGGCAATCTGGTACTGACGGTGAAGGAGCTGAGCCTGAAGCGCGAATCGCCCTTCGGCGTCGACCTGGTCGATGTCTCGCTGCGCGTGCACGCCGGCGAGGTGGTCGGCATCGCCGGCGTCTCGGGCAACGGCCAGCGCGAGCTGCTGTTCGCGCTGTCGGGCGAGGACCGCCGCGCCCCGCACGAGGCCATCGCCATCGGCGGCCGCCCGGTGGGCCGGCTGGCGCCGGACCGCCGGCGCGCGCTCGGCCTGCACTTCGTGCCGGAGGAGCGGCTGGGCCGCGGCGCCGTGCCCGAGATGGGCCTGGCGCACAACCTGCTGCTGACGCGGCGCGAGGCCGTGGGCGCCTTCGGCTGGCTGCGCACCGGCCAGCTGCGCGAGCAGGCCGCCGGCATCATCGAGCGCTTTCGCGTCAAGGCGGCCGGCCCGGGCGCGCCGGCGCGCTCGCTCTCGGGCGGCAACCTGCAGAAGTTCATCATGGGGCGCGAGATCGACGCCCGGCCGACGCTGCTGATCGTCTCGCAGCCCACCTGGGGCGTCGACGTCGGCGCCGCCGCGCAGATTCGCGCCGAGATCCTGGCGCTGCGCGACGCCGGTTGCGCGGTGCTGGTGGTGAGCGAGGAGCTGGACGAGTTGTTCGAGATTTGCGACCGCCTGCACGTGATCGCCAAGGGCCAGCTGTCGCCCTCGGTGGCGCGCCAGCACGCCACGGTGGAGCAGATCGGCGAGTGGATGAGCGGGCTGTGGCATGCGGACGTGCAGCAGCATCTGCACGCGATGGAGGCGGCGCATGCTGCGCCTTGAGCCGCGCCCCGCCCCGTCGCGCGCCTGGACCTGGGCCTCGCCACTGCTGGCACTGGCGATCACGGTGCTGATCGGCGTGATCATGTTCTGGCTGCTCGGCAAGGATCCGGTGCGCGGGCTGCAGGTGTTCTTCTGGGAGCCGATCAAGTCCACCTACGCCCTGGGCGAGGTCGGCGTCAAGGCGACGCCGCTGCTGCTGATCGCGCTCGGGTTGGCGGTGTGTTTCCGCTCCAACATCTGGAACATCGGGGCCGAGGGCCAGTTCGTCATCGGCGCGATCGCCGCTGGTGGCGTGGCGCTGCTGGCCGGCAAGGAGACCGGGCGCTGGATCGTCGTCGCGGTGCTGCTGGCCGGCACGCTGGGCGGCATGCTGTGGGCCGGCATCACCGCCTATTTGCGCGACCGCTTCAACGCTGGCGAGATTCTGGTCAGCCTGATGCTGGTCTACGTCGCCATCCAGCTGCTCGGCTACCTGGTGTACGGGCCGTGGAAGGACCCGGCCGGCTACAACTTTCCGCAGACGCGCACCTTCGAGGCGGTCACGCTGGTGCCCAAGCTGATGCGGGGTTCGCGCGTCAACTTCGGCGCCCTGCTGGCGCTGGCCAGCGCCGCGCTGCTGTGGGTGTACCTGTTCCGCACCAAGGGCGGCTTCGCGCAGCAGGTCGGCGGCCTGGCGCCGGCGGCGGCGCGCTACGCCGGCTTTTCATCGCGCAAGGCGCTGTGGGTGGCGCTGCTGGTCTCGGGCGGCACGGCGGGCCTGGCCGGCGCGCTGGAAGTGGCCGGCCCGATCGGGCAGCTCACGCCCTACATCCCGGCCGGCTACGGCTTTGCCGCCATCATCGTCGCCTTCGTCGGCCGCCTGCACCCCTTCGGCATGGTGCTGGCCGCCATTCTGCTGAGCATGTTCTACATCGGCGGCGAGCTGGCGCAGTCGCGCCTGGGCCTGCCCAAATCGCTCTCGGGCGTGTTCCAGGGCCTGCTGCTGTTCGCGCTGCTGGCCTGCGATACGCTGGTCAACTATCGACTGCGCGTCGGGAGGAGCGACTGATGGACGCCTACGCCCTGCTCCTCGCCGCCACGCTGAACGCCGGCACCGTGCTGGCGATCGCCGCGCTGGGCCTGTTGATCAACGAGAAGGCCGGCATCGTCAACCTGGGCGCCGAGGGCATCATGCTGTGCGCGGCCATCGCCGGCTTCGCCGCGGTGGTGCACAGCGGCAACGACTGGCTCGGCTTTGTTGCCGGCCTGGCCGCCGGCGCGCTGCTGGCGGCCGTGTTCGGCTGGCTGGTGATCTGGCTGGGCACCAACCAGTACGCCACCGGCCTGGCGCTGTCCATCTTTGGCGTCGGCTTCTCGGCCTTTGCCGGCATCGGCTACGTGCAGGCCAAGCTGCCGCCGCGGCCGCAATTCAACTGGCTCGGTCTGGGCGACATGCCGCTGCTCGGCCCGGCGCTGTTCAAGCACCACCCGCTGGTGTACGGCACGATGCTGCTGGCCGGCGGGCTGATCTGGTTTCTGTACCGCACGCGCGGCGGGCTGGTGTTGCGCTCGGTCGGCGAGTCGCCGCAGTCGGCGCATGCGCTGGGCTATCCGGTGCGCCGCATCCGCCTGCTGGCGGTGGTGGTCGGCGGCGCGCTGTGCGGGCTGGCGGGCGCCTACCTGTCGGTGATCTACACGCCGCTGTGGGTCGAGGGCATGGTCACCGGCCGCGGCTGGATCGCGCTGGCGCTGACCACCTTTGCCACCTGGCGGCCGGCGCGCGTGCTGCTGGGCGCCTACCTGTTCGGCGGCGTGACCATGCTGCAGTTCCACCTGCAAGGCCAGGGCGTGCAGGTGCCCAGCCAGTTCCTGACCATGCTGCCCTACCTGGCCACCATCGTGGTGCTGGCGCTGATCTCGCGCAACCCGACCTGGATCCGCGTCAACATGCCGGCCTCGCTGGGCAAGCCCTTCCATCCGGGCAGTTGAGCCGGAGCACTGGCGCCGCGGGCGCGATGGCGGCACAATCGGCGCCAGCTTCGCTCTTGCACCGCACCGACCTCCCATGCAAAACCCCCACCGCCGCTTGCTCCTGGGCCGTGGCGCGCGCGTGGCGCAGGCCGCCGTGGCCGGCGCCCTGCTGTCGGGCGCCGCCGGCCGCGCGCTGGCTTTCGCGCCCGGCTCGGCCGCCGAGGCGCGCCGCCTGTCCTTCAACCACCTGCACACCCACGAGCGCACCGCCCTGGTCTACGCCATGGGCCCGGCCTTCGTGCCGAGCGCGCTGGACCACCTGAACCATTTCCTGCGCGACCACTACAGCGGCGAGGTCGGCCAGATGGACCCCGAGCTGTACCACCTGCTGCACCGCGTGCGGCGCGAACTGGGCACCGAACTCCCCTTCCACGTCATTTCCGGCTACCGCAGCCCGCACACCAACGAAACCCTGCGCACCACGCGCGGCGGCGGCGTCGCCAAGCGCAGCCTGCACATGGACGGCAAGGCCATCGACGTGCGCCTGCCCGGCGTGGCCCTGAGCGATCTGCGCGATGCCGCCATCGCGCTCCAGGCCGGCGGCGTCGGCTTCTACGAGCACGACAACTTCGTCCACATCGACACCGGGCGCGTGCGCAGCTGGTGAAGCGCCGGGCCGCGCCCGACGCGCGTCAATCGATTTCAACCAGGCGCCCGTCGGCGCTCAGAAAAGCGGCGCGCACCCTGACTCCCGCGTGCAGCACGGCCACCGCGTCACGGTAGCGCGTCAGCTGCTCGCGCAGCAGCGGACTCTGCTCCGGCCGCACCGCGCTCTTGTAGTCCAGCACCCACCACGCGTCCGGCTCGCCGCCCGACGCGCCGCGCAGCACCAGGCGGTCGATGCGCAGGCGCTCGCCCTGGTGCACCAGTTCCACCTCGTCGAAGGCCTGCCGCAGCTCGCCATCGTGCCAGGCCCAGGCGCCCGCGCCTGCCAGGATGCGGCGCGCGGCGGCGCGCGCATGATCGAACTGTGCGTCGTCCAAAGCGAAGCGGCGCGCGGCGGCGGCGCATTGCGCTGCGGGCCAGTCGCCTTCACCCACCGGCCCGGCGCGCTCCAGCAGCCAGTGCATGGCCTGGCCGATGCGCGAGGCGTCGGAATCCTCGGCCACCTCGGCAAACTCAGTGACACCCGCCGACGCTGCCACATCATCAAACGCTGACGCCGCCGGCAACTCCAGCAGTTCAAGCGTCGGCACGCCGGCGTCCGCGCCGGGCGTGTCGGCTTCCTCCAGTTCAATCGGCGTGGCCGCCGCGTGCAGGCGATCCCACCAGGTCCGCACCTTGGATGCATGAGCGGGCGTGATGCTGGACAGCACCAGCGTGCGCCGCGCGCGCGTCAGCGCCACGTAGAGCGCGTTCAGCTCCTCGCGCGCGCGCTCCTGCAACTCCTGCGCCATCAAGTCGCGCGCCGAAGGCGGCGGCGCCGATTCGTGGGTGAGGAAGACGAACTGGCGCGGCGCGCGCGCCTCGCCCGGCCAGTCGATCAGCGCCCCCATGGTGGCGGGGCGCGACGGTGCCGCCTGGGTGTCGAGCAGCAGCAGCTCGTCGGCTTCCAGCCCCTTGGCGCCATGCACGGTGAGCAGGCGCACGGCCTGGCCGCCGCCGGCCTGCGGCGCGCGGATGGCCTGACCCGCCACCGCCGAGCGAAACGCGCGCACCAGCGCGTAGGGCGTGAGGTAACGCCCGCCCTGCAAATCGAGCGCGGCGCCGAGCAGCGCATCCAGCTGCGCCAGCGTGCGCGCGCGTTCCGGCGCCGGCACGGCGGCGGCGAAGCGCGCGTGCAGGTCGGCGTGGCGGTAGATGGCCTGCAGCGCGTCGTGCGGCGGCAGCGTGTTCACCCAGGCTTGATAGCGCCGCAGATCGGCCGCGAAACGCTGCGCCGGTCCGACGTCGGGCGCCGGCTGCTGCAGCAACTCGAACCACGGCACGCCGGGCCGCGCGCGCGCGGCCAGCGCGATGCGCGTCAGCTCGGCGTCGCTGGCGCCAAAGATCGGCGACTTCAGCGCGCGCGCCAGCGACAAATCGTGCGCGGGCGAGACCAGCGCGTCGAGCAGCGCAATCACGTCCTGCACGGCGGGCGCCTCGGGCAACGCCGTCTTCTCGGGCATCTCGGTGGCCACGCCCAGCGCGCGCAGCGCCGCCTGCATGTGCAGCAGCGGCTCGTTCTTGCGCGCCAGCACCATCACTTCGCGCGCCGGCACGCCGGCATCGAGCCGGCTTTTCACCCAGCGCGCGGCCTGCCCGGCCTCGCGCGCGCGCAAGCTGTCCTCGGGCTGCACGCGCGGCGTGCTCAAGCTGTCGCGCCAGTCCAGCGGATCGGCCGCTTCGTCGCCGCGCTCGGGCCGGGGAATCGGCGGCAGCGCCAGCAGCGCGCCGCCGGCATCGGTCGATTCGGTGCTGTGGGCGCGAAAGCCGCTGTACTCGCCCGCGTCCTGCGCGGCCGCCAGCGCGGCGTTGACGACCTCGATGACGCCGGGCGCGTTGCGCCGCGTGTGGTCGCAGGCCAGGCGCTCGCCGCCCAGCGCCTCGCGCACGAAGCGCTGCGCGGCCAGAAACACCTGCGGCTCGGCGCGCCGGAAGCGGTAGATGCTTTGCTTGGGATCGCCCACCAGGAACACCGCCATCGCCGCGCCCGCGCCCGCGCCGGCGTAGCCCGACAGCCATTCGCGCAGCGCCTGCCATTGCACCGGGCTGGTGTCCTGGAACTCGTCGATCAGCAGATGGCGCACGCGCGCGTCCAGGCGCTGCTGTATCCAGCCGGACAGCACCTCGTCGGTCAGCAGCAGCTGCGCGGCGCGCTCCAGGTCGGCCATGTCGACCCAGCCGCGCTGGCGCTTGAGCGCGGCGAACTCGGCCAGCAGCGCGCGCGCCAGCCGCGCCAGCCGCTGCTGATGCTGCCTGGCGGCGTGCTGGGCGTCGGCGGCGAGGATGTGCGCCAGCGCGTCCTGCGCGGCACGCACGCTGTCGATGCCGGGCACCTTGTCGCTGAACTTGCGCGGCGCATCTTCCTTCGTGAGCAAGGCGGCGCGCACGCCCACCGCATCGCGCGCGTCGAGCGCCATACGCAATTCGTCGCCCTTCTCCTTGAAGGTGGGCGCGGCGGCCTGCGCCAAGCCCGCCGCGGCCTCGGCCAGCAGGCCGGCAGTCGGCGCGTGGTCAAACAGCGCATCGCCCGGCGTGTCGAAACCGGCGAGTTCGGGAAACAGCGCCCCAAACGGCGGCACCGCGCCATCCACCACCCCCGCCGCATCGGCCAGCTCGAACTCGGCGCGCTTTTGCAGCGCCGACTGCAGCGCCTTGTCGGTCTGGTGGCGGCCGTGCGCGGTGACCAGCGCCTGGTAGTCGGCGCGCAGCGTGCTGTCCTGCGCCACGCGGGTCAAAAAGGGGCGCCAGACCTCGGCCCGCGCCTGCGCGTCCTCCAGCAGCAGCTCGTAGGCGGCGGGCAGGCCCAGCTCGTGCAGCACCTTCAGCGGCGCCTCGGCCAGCAGCGCGCCAAACCAGCTGTGAAAGGTGCGCACCTGCACCGCCCGGCCCGATGCCAGCAGGCGCCGATAGGCCTGCCGCAGCGGCGCACGCAGCGCGGCCTGCTGCGCCGGTGCCACGCCACGCGCGCGCAACTCGGCATCCAGTTGCTCATCGCTTTCGATCAGCGCCAGGCGCTGCAACTCGTCCGACAGGCGGCGGCGCATCTCGCCCGCCGCCTTCTTGGTGAAGGTGATGGCCAGGATCTCCTGCGGCGCCGCCACCTGGCCATCGGCACCGGGTTCGATCAGCGCGCGCACGATGCGCGACACCAGCATCCAGGTCTTGCCGGCGCCGGCGCAGGCCTCCACCGCCACGCTGCGGCGCGGGTCGCAGGCGATGGCGTAGAAGGCCTCGCGCGTGCAGGGCTGGCCGTTGTGTTCGTAGGCCGGGGTCATGGGTGCCAGAAGTCCTTGCGGCACAGGCCGCGCGCCGCGCACCAGTCGCAGGCCGCGCCCTCGCCCAGCGCGGGCAGCGGCGCGCCGTCGGCGATGGCCTGCACGTCGTGCAGGATGCCTTCAACCAGGGCGTCGCGCAGGGCGACCAGATCGGCCGGCGCGAAGTCCTTCGGCGCCTCGCGCTCGGCCAGGCTCAGGTAGGCGGCGGCGAGCTCGTCGTCTTCGAGCAGCGCGGCGTAGAAGGGCAGCTGCGTGTCCTCGGTGCCGAGGGCGACGCGCTTTTTCGTCTTGTCCTGCCGCTCGGTCTTGTAGTCGAGCACCAGCGCGCGGCCGTCGGGCAGGCGGTCGATGCGGTCCAGCCGCCCCTTCAGCGTGACCGCGCCCAGCGGCACGGCGCGCGCCACCTCACCCTCGACGAAGCGCGCACCGGTGCGCTCATGCCGGGCCAGCCAGTCGAGATAGCCGTCGCGCAGCGCGGGCCACAGGGTCATGAAGGGCAGGAACTCGTCGTCCGGCAGCGCCAGCGCGCGCGCCGCCTGTTCGGCGCAGGCGTTCAGGCGCGCGCGCCGTTCGGCCGCATCGGGCGTCGGCGCCTCGAGCAGACCGGTGTGGAAGGCGTACAGCAGGCGGTGCAGCCAGGTGCCGAAGTCGCGCTTGTCGACGTCGACGTCGATCTCGGGCGCGTCGTCCAGCCCCAGCTGGCGCAGCGCGAAGAACTGGTAGGGGCAGGTGCGCAACGCCTCATACGCGCTGGCCGACAGCTCGCCGAAGGGCAGGTCGCGCCCCATCGGCATCGGCCGCTCGGTGGGCGCGGCGGACAGGCGGCGCGGCGCGCGCGGATCGGGCGCCAGCGGCGGCTGGCGGCGCTGCACATCACCCGGCACCGGCTGCAGGAAGTCGCCACTCTGTTGATGCAAGTCGAGCCAGTGCAGCTGCAGCATGGGACTGGCCTGCACGTCCTCGCCGCCGTCCTGCGCGCGCCACAGCACATCGATGTGGGGCGCCTGCAAGGCGTGGGCCAGCGCCGCGCCCTGGGCGTGGCTCAGTTCCTCGCGCGTGGGCAGGCCAAGCGCCGCGCGCTGGCGGTGGGAGAACGGCCCCGGCGGCTCGGGCGCGGCCGGCAGGCGCGCGGCGTCGGCGCCCGGCAGCACGACGGCGGCAAAGGCGCGGCCAAGCAACTGGTGCAGCGGCGTGATGACCACCTGCGCCTCGGCCGGGTGCGGCGGCACGAAGCTGGCGGCCTCCAGCACCTCATCCACCCAGGCGGTGAATTCAGGCAGGCGCAGCGGCCGGCGCACGCTGGCGGGCGCCTCGAATTCGATCGCTTCGGGTCGTGCCAGCTCCAGCGCCTGCAGCACGTTCTGCCCCGCGACGTCGGCGCGCAGGCGCTGCCACAGGCCGCTGGCGCGCAACAGCTCGGCCAGCGCGCGCAGCCAGGCGGCGATCGGGCGCGGCGCCTGCAGCGCGGCGCGCTGCGCGTCAACGGCGGCCACCAGCGCGGCCAGCCGATCGGCGTCGAACGCACGGGCGCCGGCGGCCAGGCGCGGTGCGTCGGCGGCCAGGCGCGGTGCGTCGGCCCAGCGGCGCAGCGCCTGGCGGCGCAGCTCGCGCTCCAGCAGCGGCAGCTCGGCGGCCGGCCAGGCGCTGGCGTCGGGGCACTGCTTGAGCGCCTCCAGCACCGCGTCGCTGCCGGCGCGCGGCGCGCAGGCGCGCAGCAGCGCCATCACCTGCGCGGCGGCGTGCGTGGTGGAGAGCTTCCAGCCGGTTTCGTCGCGCACGCGCGCGCCGGCGCCCAGCAACGCGCGGATGCGACGCGTCAGCAGGCGGTCGCCCGCCACCAGCGCCACCGGCGCGCGCCCGGCCGCGAGGTGGCGCAGCACGCAGGCGGCGGCGCGCGCAGCCTCGTCCTCGGCGCCCTCGGCCTGGTGCCAGGCCGCCTGGCCGGGCGCGGCGGCCGCGCGCAGGTCGAGCGCCAGCGCCTTCTCGGCGCCAAAGTGTTCCAGCAGATGCTCGGCCAGCGGATCGGCCTGCAATCCGCGCAGCACCACCAGCGCGTCGGTCGCCTGGCGCACGCGCTCGGCGAACAGCACGTCGGTGGCGAAGTCGCTGTGCGCGGCCCAGGCGATGGCGGTGCGTGCCAGCGCCGCCTCCCAGGCCAGCCAGCCGTCGCCCTCGGTCGGCACGGCGCGGCGCGCCTGCTCGGCCCAGTCGGCGCGCAGCGCCTGCGGCACGCTGGCGGCCACCGCCGCCAGCTGGTTCGCGCAATCGACCAGCGGGCCGGCCAGCAGCGCCTGCCGCGCGCCCAGGCCCGCCGCTTCGAGCAGGTCGCGCGCGCCGAGCAGGTCGCGCCCGCGCGCCTGCGCCAGATCGTGCGGGCTGGGCGTGAACTCGGCCAGTTGCGCGGCCCAGTTGCGCGTGGTCTCGAAGCGCGGCGCAAAGCCATCGGGATAACGCCGCGCCCACTGGCGCGCGGCCTCGCCCATCAGCTGCGCGAACGGCACCAGCACCACCGTGCGCGCCGGGTGGGCGCCGGTGTGCTCGATGTGCGCGCGCACCTGCGTCAGCGCCGCGTCCCAGGCCGTCGGCGCGGCCTGCCGGAAGGCGGCGGAATCGGTTTCAGCTATCACGGTCATAGCATCGCATAGGGCCGCCGGCACGGCGGGGTTTTGGGGTTTCTGTCAAAATGGACAGCACTGTATCTGTTCGATTCAACCGATTTCCCGAGGACTCAGCCCCCATGGCCAATGATCTGATCAAGCATGTAAGCGACAGCTCTTTCGACGCCGATGTCCTGCAATCCGACAAGCCGGTGCTGGTGGATTTCTGGGCCGAATGGTGCGGCCCCTGCAAGGCCATCGCGCCGACGCTGGACGAACTGGCGACCACCTACGACGGCAAGCTGCAGATCGCCAAGATCAACGTCGACGAGAACCGCGCCATCCCGGCCAAGTTCGGCATCCGCGGCATCCCGACGCTGATGGTGTTCAAGGGTGGGCAGCTGGCCGCCACCAAGGTCGGCGCCATGACCAAGGCGCAGCTGTCGCAGTTCATCGACCAGCAACTGGCCTGATCGCGCGGCCTCCCGGCGCCGCCCGTCACGGGCCGGGATTTTTTCCTGTCATAATCCCTTCGAAAGCTGGCGCTCAGGTAAGCGCCAGCCGGCGCCTGATCCGCAGCGCGCCCGCAGCGAGGCCCTTCTTCTCGGTCTCGCCCACCTCCCCCGATCCTTTTCGCTCAGCCTCCCTGTCCACCCCGACCGGTCGATCCGCCGAAGGATCGCAGGTTTCCCGCCCATCGCTGACCCATGCATCTCAACGAACTCAAAGTCCTGCACGTCTCCGAACTGCTCAAGCAGGCCGAAGCGCTTGAAATCGACAACGCCGGCCGCCTGCGCAAGCAGGAGCTGATGTTCGCCATCATCAAGAAGCGCGCCAAGGCCGGCGAGCAGGTGTTCGCCGACGGCGTGCTCGAAATACTGCCCGACGGCTTCGGCTTTCTGCGCAGCCCCGACACCAGCTACACCGCCAGCACCGACGACATCTACATCAGCCCCAGCCAGGTGCGCCGCTTCAACCTGCACACCGGCGACATGATCGAGGGCGAGGTGCGCATTCCCAAGGATGGCGAGCGCTACTTTGCTTTAACGAAGCTCGACATGGTCAACGGCGGGCCCGCCGAGCAGAACAAGCACAAGGTGATGTTCGAGAACCTCACCCCGCTGTTCCCACGCGAGCAGATGAAACTGGAGCGCGACGGCTTCAAGGGCGAGGAGAACATCACCGGCCGCATCATCGACGTCATCGCGCCCATCGGCAAAGGCCAGCGCGCGCTGATCGTGGCGCCGCCCAAGAGCGGCAAGACGGTGATGATGCAGACCATCGCCCACGCCATCAGCGCCAACTACCCCGAAGCGCACATGATGGTGCTGCTGGTCGACGAGCGCCCGGAAGAAGTGACCGACATGCAGCGCTCGGTCAAGGGTGAGGTGATTGCCTCCACCTTCGACGAGCCCGCCGCGCGCCACGTCCACGTGGCCGAGATGGTGATCGAGCGCGCCAAGCGCCTGGTCGAGTTGAAGAAAGACGTGGTGATCCTGCTGGACTCCATCACCCGCCTGGCACGCGCCTACAACAACGTCGTACCCTCCAGCGGCAAGGTGCTGACGGGTGGCGTCGATGCCAACGCCCTGCACCGCCCCAAGCGCTTTCTGGGCGCCGCGCGCAATGTGGAAGAAGGCGGCAGCCTGACCATCATCGCCACCGCGCTGATCGACACCGGCAGCCGCATGGACGAGGTGATCTTCGAAGAATTCAAGGGCACCGGCAACTCAGAAATCCACCTGGACCGCCGCCTGTACGAAAAACGCGTGTTCCCCTCGATCCAGCTCAACCGCTCGGGCACGCGCCGCGAAGAACTGCTGCTGGCGCCCGAGGTGCTGCAAAAGACCCGCATCCTGCGCCAGTTCATGTACAACATGGACGAGATTGAGGCGATGGAAATGGTCATCAAGAGCATGAAGGCGACCAAGACCAACGTCGAGTTCTTCGACATGATGCGGCGCGGCGGCTGAGCCACCAAGAAAACCGTTTCAAGCGCATGCCCTGCATGCGCTTTTCTTTTGCAGCACAAATACGATTCGCGCCATCCACCAAGTTTATTTGTACAATAAGCACAATTTGTACAAATTAGACTGCGGGGATGCCATGCTTTATGTATCAGCAAGTCAGGCCAAACAAGGGCTGGCGGCCGTCTTGGACAATTGCGCGCGTGAGCCGGTGGTGATCCGGCGCCATGAGCGCGACGTGGCGGTGGTGATGTCGATGCAGGAATACGAACGGCTGACGCGCCTGAACGTGGCCGAATTCCAACGCTTCTGCGACGCGGTGGGCGCGTCGGCGCGCGACGCGGGCCTGACCGAGCAGAAGCTGGCGCAATTGCTGGCCGATGACTGAGCAGCAGCGCTGGGTATTCGACACCAACTTGGTCATCAGCCGCTTGCTGGCGCCCACCGGCACGGCGGCGCAGGTGGTGGATCGTGCGCTTGGCGCAGGCGTGCTGCTGGTGTCGCAAGCCACCCTGCAAGAGTTGGCCGAAGTGCTGGCGCGCCCACGCTTCGACCCCTACGTCTCTCCGGCCGAGCGCCAGGACTTTTTGCGCCTGCTCGGCGGCGTGGCGCGCCTGGTGCATATCAGCCACCAGTTGCAAGCCTGCCGCGACCCCAAGGACGACAAATTCCTTGACGTGGCGATCCACGGCCAGGCTCACACCATCGTCACCGGCGACAAGGATCTGCTCGCCCTGCATCCCTTTCATGGCGTGCCGATCGTCACGGCAGCGCAATTTCTGGCCATGGCTGAACCGCCACCATCGCCGTAGGACGCCGGAAGACGCCAACACAGCCGGCGGCGCACGCCAGCGCCACTTCGTCGCTGGCGCCGCGTCTACAACGGCCGACGCAGGCGCCGAGAACCTAAGCCAGCCGCAGCCAGGCCCAGCTGGCAGCGCGGGCATTCATGCCCGCGTTGGGGCGCCGGATGCGCTGACACGGGCACAAATGCCCCCCCTACCGCTGGTGGACGAGCGGCCGGAAGAAGTGACCGACATGCAGCGCTCGGTCAAGGGCGAGGTCATTGCCTCCACCTTTGACGAGCCGGCCACATGCACGTCGCCGATGGCCGGTGCACGCCCGTCCATGGCGATTGCTGGCATGGCCTGCTCCGCGGCCATCGGATTGTCTTCCGATTGATCGATTCGGTATAATGCGCGGTTTCTCGGAAAGTACGCCAGAAGGGCTGGCGCGGCTGCCGTAACGACCATTTCCTTAGGAATTCATCATGCGTGAAGGCATTCACCCCAACTACCGCGAAGTGCTGTTCGTGGACCTGTCCAACGGCTTCAAGTTCGTGACGCGCTCGTGCGTCAACACCAAAGAAACCGAGACCTTTGAAGGCAAGGAATATCCGCTGTACAAGCTGGATACCTCCAGCGAGTCGCACCCCTTCTACACCGGCACGCAGAAGTCGGTCGACAACATGGGCGGCCGGGTAGAGAAGTTCCGCAACCGCTACGGCAAGGTCGCCCGCTAAAATCGCGCGGCGCCAGTCACCGTTTCGCCGAGGGCAGCGTGGGTCACCGCGCTGCCCTTTTGCTTTGCGCCCTTCCGCGCCACTGGCTTCGCCCATCCGAGTGATTTGAACAGCAAGCCCAGCCCCGCCATCGTGACCCAGGACGCCGTGCGCCGCTTGCCGCGCTGGGCGCTGCTGCTGCTGTGCGTGGCCTACGTGATCCCAGGCTACGTGGGCCGCGAACCCTGGAAGAACGCCGACATCGCCGCCTTCGGCCACATGCTGGAGCTGCTGGACGCGCCGCGCTGGCAGGACTGGCTGCAGCCCACGCTGATGGGCATGCCAGCCGACACCAGCGCCCTGCTGCCCTACTGGCTGGGCGCCTGGGCCATGCAGCTGGCGCCGGCCTGGCTGGCGCCGGACCTCGCCGCGCGCATCCCCTTCGCGCTGATGCTGGTCGGCACGCTGGCTGCCACCTGGTATGCGGTCTACCACCTGGCCTGGCACCCGAGCGCGCAGCCGGTGGCCTTTGCCTTCGGCGGCGAGGCGCGGCCCAAGGATTACGCGCGTGCGCTCGCCGACGGCGCGCTGCTGGCGCTGGTGGCCACGCTCGGCCTGGCGCAGTTCTCGCACGAGACCACGCCGGCGCTGGCGCAGCTGTGCTTTGGCGCGCTGGTCTTCTACGGACTGGCGGCGCTGCCATTCCAGCCGCTCGGCTCGACCCTGGCGCTGCTGGCCGGCCTGCCCGGCCTGGCCTTGTCGGGGGCGCCGGTCACCGCGCTGGTCTACGGCGGCTTGAGCCTGTTGGCCTTGCTGGCGCCCGGCCTGATGCAGGTCGAGGCGGCGGCGCGGCGGCGCGGGCTGTGGGTGCTGCTGGCGGCGACGTCGGCCTGCGCGGCGCTGGCCTGGGGCACCGACCTGGTGCGCTGGCAGTTCGCGCCCTGGCGCGGCGGCTGGGACGGCGGGCGCTCGCTGGCGCAGTTGTTCCTCTGGTTCTGCTGGCCGGTCTGGCCGCTGGCGCTGTGGACGCTGTGGCACTGGCGGCGCCAATTACCGGCGCCGCGCCAGCACCGCCACCTGGGCCTGCCCCTGATGATCGCCAGCCTGCCCCTGGTCAACACCATCGCCACCCCGGCCGGCGACCGCGCCCTGCTGCTGGCGCTGCCGGCGCTGGCGGCGCTGGCGGCCTTCGCTCTGCCGACCTTCAAGCGCGGCATCGCCTCGCTGATCGACTGGTTCACGGTGCTGTTCTTCAGCGGTTGGGCGATCGTGATCTGGATCGTGTGGATCGCCATGGAAACCGGTGTGCCGGCCAAACCGGCGGCCAACGTGGCGCGCCTGGCGCCGGGCTTCGAGCCGATATTCCAGTGGCCGGCCTTCCTGGCCGCGCTGGCGGCCACGCTGGCCTGGCTGGCGCTGGCGCGCTGGCGCACCGGACGCCACCGCACCGCGCTGTGGAAGAGCCTGGTGCTGCCGGCCGCCGGCTCCACCCTGTGCTGGCTGCTGCTGATGACCCTGTGGCTGCCGGCGCTCGACTACGGTCGCAGCCTGGCGCCGCAGATGCGCGAAGTGCGCCAGCGGATCGGCGCCGCGCCCTGCGTGCAGGTGCACGGCCTGAGCCAGCACCAGATCGCCGCCGTGCGCTTTCATGGCGGCTGGCGCCCGCTGCCGGCGCGCGGGCCGGCCCGTTGCCCCTGGCTGCTGGTGGACATCGACGCCCAGCCCAGCCTGCCGGCGACCGTTCACCTGAGCGACTGGCGCGCCGCCGGCCAGGTGCCGCGGCCGACCGACCGCAACGAGACCCTGCTGATCTACCAGCGGCTGCGCTGACCGGGCGGCGTCATGGGCGCGCGCCAGCGGGCGCGTTCAGCGAGCGCACCCGGTGCGCCGGCAGCAGCAGCGCAAAGCAGGAACCCTTGCCCGGCTGGCTGCTGACCTGCAACTCGCCCCCGTGGCGCTGCAGCACGTGCTTGGTGATGGCCAGACCCAGGCCCGTGCCGCCAGATTCGCGCGAACGGCTGCGGTCGACGCGGTAGAAGCGTTCGCCCAGACGCGGCAGGTGCTCGGGTGAGATGCCCGGGCCGCTGTCGCTCACCGACAGGCGCGCGCGTCCGTCCGGCAGGCGTTCACACGCCACCTCGATGGTGCCGCCGCCGGGCGTGTAGCGGACCGCGTTGTTGATGATGTTGGAGAAGGCGCTGCGCAACTCGCTGCCCGCGCCCGCCAGCGTGAAGCGGGGCGGCGGGCCGAACACCAGCCGCTGCGGGCGCTCGTCGGCCGGGTGCAGCAGGTTCGACAGCCCGCGCGCCTCGACCTCGCACTGGGCCATCAGCGCCGGCAGATCGATGGTGTCGCTGGCGCTCGGCAGGGGGCTGCCTTCCAGCCGCGACAGCATCAGCAGATCGTTGACCAGGGTCTGCATGCGCTCCGACTGCGCCGCCATCAGGCTCAGGTAGCTGGCGCGCTCGGCTTCCGACAGCGGCAGCGTCTGCATGGTCTCGACGAAGCCGGCCAGCACCGTGAGCGGCGTGCGGATCTCGTGCGACACGTTGGCGACGAAATCGCGCCGCATGGCGTCGGCCTGGGCCAGTGCCGTGACGTCGCGCGACAGCAGCAGCTTGTGGTCGTCGCCGTAGGGATACAGCTGCACCGACAGCTTGACGGGGTGCCCGGGCGCGTCGGCGCGACCAATAAGCTTGACCTCACGCTCAAAATTGCCGCCGGCGTAGTACGCGGTGAAGGCCGGCTCACGCACCAGATTGCCGATGTGCTGCAGCAGGTCGCGCCGCGGATCGATGCCGAAGTGCTGCCCGGCGATGTCGTTGCACCACTCGATACGCCCTTCGGGGTCAAGCAGAATGACGCCGTTGGGCGAGGCCTGGATGGCGGAGAGAAAGTCCTCCAGTCGCTGGGCGCTGTCGTCGGCGCGCCGGCGCTCGGCGCGCAGCAGGCGCATCACGCGGTAGCCGGCCTCGCCCCACAGGCCGCGCAGCACCGGCGGTGATGACAGCCCGGGCTCGCGCAGCCAGCGCAGCAGGCGCAGGCCACGCCACGAATCCAGCGCCAGCGTCGCGCTGGCGCCAATCACCGTACCCAGCAGCGCACCCGGCCAGCCAAGCCAGAACCAGCCGAGCAGGCCCGCCAGGGCCTGCACCAGTGCAAAAACAAGAATGCGAAGAAACATGCCTGGGCCGCGTGGTGGACCGGCCCCAACGTGGTCAGGACGGGGTGGCGACCGCGGCAGGCTGCCGCTGCGCGAGGGGCTGCGCCGTCAGCCGATAGCCGGCGCCGCGCACGGTCTCGATCAGCACGCCGGCGGCCCCCAGCGCCTCGCGCAGGCGCTTGACGTGCACGTCGACGGTGCGCTCCTCGATGAACACATGGTCGCCCCACACCTTGTCGAGCAGCTGGCCGCGGCTGTGCACGCGCTCGGCGTGCTTCATGAAGTAGTGCAGCAGCTTGAATTCGGTCGGGCCCAGCTTCAGCGGCTGGCCGTCGTAGGACACGCGGTGCGTGGACGCGTCCAGCAGCAGCGCGCCAATGGCCACCGAACCGCCCAGCTGCTCGGGCGCGCGCCGGCGCAGCACGGCGCGGATACGGGCCAGCAGCTCCTTGGTGGAGAAGGGCTTGGTGATGTAGTCGTCGGCGCCGGCATCGAGCCCGGCGACCCGGTCGGCCTCGTCGCCGCGCGCGGTCAGCATCAGGATCGGCACGCCCTTGGTGCGCGGGTCCTTGCGCCACTTCTTGGCCAGCGACAGGCCGCTCTCGCCGGGCAGCATCCAGTCCAGCAGGATCACGTCGGGCAGCACGGCGTCGAGTTCGCGCTGCGCGGTCTCGCTGTCCATGGCCCAGGTCGGCTGGAAGCCGTTGTGCCGCAGGTTCACCGCGATCAGTTCGGCAATCGGCGCTTCGTCCTCGACGATCAGCACACGGGGTAGGGTTCTCATCGCGTGGCTGCCTCCATTTCTTCCAGCGTGCCATGGCGCACGTCGGCGCCCATGACGATGTAGATGATGAATTCGGCGATGTTCTTGGCGTGGTCGCCGATGCGCTCGATCGCCTTGGCCAGGGTCAGCAGATCCAGGCTGGCGGTGATGGTGCGCGGGTCTTCCACCATGTAGGTGATCAGCTTGCGCACGAAGCCCTCGAACTCGCGGTCGACTTCGTCGTCGTCCTTGATGATCGCCACCGCGTCCTCGGCCGACAGGCGCGCGAACGCGTCCAGCGCGCGCCGCAGCTGCTCGGCGGCCAGATCGGCGGCACGGCGCAGATCGCCGGTCGGCAGCCGGCTGCCCTTGCCGGAATCGATGAGGCGCTTGACCATGCGCGCGATCTTGGCGGCCTCGTCGCCGACGCGTTCCAGGTTGGCGGTGGTCTTGGAGATCGCCAGCAGCAGGCGCAGGTCGATCGCGGTCGGCTGCCGGCGCGCGATGATGTTCGACAGTTCGCGGTCGATCTCCAGCTCCAGCGAGTTCACACGCGCCTCATCCTGCTCCACCTGGTCAGCCACCTCGGCGCTGAACTCGGCCAGCGCGTACATGGCCTGGCGGATCTGGCTCTCCACCAGCCCGCCGAGTTCGAGCACCTTGGAGGAGATGCTGTTGAGCTCGTTGTCGAACTGGGTCGACAAATGCTTTTCATACATGGAAGGTCTCCGTCTTAACCGAATCGGCCGGTGATGTAGTCCTCGGTTTCCCTGCGCTTGGGCTTGAAGAACAACTCCTCGGTGGCGCCGAACTCGATCAGCTCGCCCAGGTACATGTAGGCCGTGTAGTCGCTCACGCGCGCGGCCTGCTGCATGTTGTGGGTGACGATGGCGATGGTGTAGTCGCGCTTGAGCTCGTGCACCAACTCTTCAACCTGGCCGGTGGAGAGCGGATCGAGCGCCGAGGTCGGCTCGTCCAGCAGCAGCACCGAGGGCTTCACGGCCACGCTGCGCGCGATGCACAGGCGCTGCTGCTGGCCACCCGACAGCGACAGGCCGTTCTGGCCCAGCTTGTCCTTGACCTCGCCCCACAGCGCCGCCTTGGACAGCGCCCATTCCACGCGCTCGTCCATGTCGGCCTTGTTCAGGTTTTCATAGAGGCGCACGCCGAAGGCGATGTTCTCGTAGATCGTCATCGGGAACGGCGTGGGCTTCTGGAACACCATGCCCACCTTGGCGCGCAGCAGGTTGAGGTCGATCCCGCCGTCGAGGATGTTCTGGCCGTTGAACAGGATCTCGCCCACGGCGCGCTGGCCCGGGTACAGGCTGTACATGCGGTTGAGCGTGCGCAGCAGCGTCGACTTGCCGCAGCCCGACGGGCCGATGAACGCCGTCACCTTGCGCTCGGGGATCGACAGGTTGATCTTCTTCAGACCCTGGAAGCCGTTGGCGTAGAAGAAGTCGAGTTCGCGCAGCTGCAGCGCCACGCGCTCCTGGTTGATGTCGTGGGGGCCGCCGCGGTGGGCGGCCTGCGGGACGGGGGTGGCGATGTCCATGGAGGTCCTTTGAATTCGGTGCGGCTCAGCGGCCGGCGGCCTTGTCGCGGAAGAACACGCGGGCGACGATGTTGATGGCCAGCACCGTGAGCGTGATCAACAATGCGCCGCCCCAGGCCAGGCGAATCCAGTTGTCGTACGGGCTCATGGCGAACTGGAAGATCACCACCGGCAGGTTGGCCATGGGCTGGCCCATGTTGGTGCTGAAGAACTGGTTGTTGAGCGCGGTGAACAGCAGCGGCGCGGTTTCGCCGCTGACGCGGGCGATCGCCAGCAGCAGGCCGGTGATGACGCCGCTCCGGGCCGCGCGCAGGCTGATCATCAGCGACACCTTCCAGCGCGGCGCACCCAGCGCGGCAGCGGCCTCGCGCAGGCTGCCGGGCACCAGGCGCAGCATGTTCTCGGTGGTGCGCACCACCACGGGAATGGCGATCAGCGACAGCGCCAGCGAGCCGGCAAAACCCGAGAAGTTGCCCATCGGCGCCACCAGGATGGCGTAGACGAACAGGCCCAGCACGATGGACGGCGCCGACAGCATGATGTCGGTGACGAAGCGCGTCAGTTCGGCCGTCTTGCTCTCGTCGCCGTATTCCGCCAGGTAGATGCCGGCCAGGATGCCGACCGGCGTGGACACCAGCACCGTCAGGCCCAGCATCATCAGGCTGCCGACAATGGCGTTGCGCAGGCCGCCGCCTTCCGACCCGGGCGCCGGCGTGTCGCGCGTGAACATGTTCAGGTCGACCGCTGCCAGGCCCTTGCCGAACAGCACGGCCAGGATCCACAGCAGCACCACCAGGCCCAGGGCCATGGCCGCCATCGACAACGCCAGGCCGACCGCATTGGCGCTGCGGCGCCGCTTGTAGAGCGCGCTTGCGGCTTGCAAACCATCCATGTCAGGTGCCCTTGGCGCGCTCGGCGCGAATGATCATGATCTTGGCCAGCGACAAGACCACGAAGGTGATGATGAACAGCAGGAAGCCCAGCGCGAACAGCGTGGTCAGGTGCAAATCGGCGGCTTCGCCGAACTCGTTGGCCAGCACCGAGGCGATCGAGGTGCCGGGCGAGAACAGCGAGGTCGGCATGCGGTTGGCGTTGCCGATCACGAAGGTGACCGCCATCGTCTCGCCCAGCGCGCGGCCCAGACCCAGCATGACACCGCCGATCACGCCCTTCTGCGTGTAGGGCAGCACCACCTTGCGCACCACTTCCCAGGTGGTGCAGCCCAGGCCATAGGCCGATTCGCGCAGGATGGGTGGCACGATCTCGAACACGTCGCGCATCACGGCGGCGATGTAGGGCAGGATCATGAAGGCCAGCACGATGCCGGCAGCCAGAATGCCCATGCCGTTGACGGCGCCACCGAACATCCAGCCGACCAGCGGCATGCCGCCCAGCACGTTTTGCAGCGGCGTCTGCAGATAGTCGGCAAAGATCGGCGCAAACACGAACAGGCCGAACATGCCGTAGATGATGGAGGGCACGGCGGCCAGCAACTCGATGGCGGTGCCGAGCGGGCGGCGCAGCCAGGTGGGGCAGTTCTCGGTCAGGAACAGCGCGATGCCGAAGGCCAGCGGCACCGCGATCACGAGCGCAATGCCGGCCGACAACAGGGTACCGACGATGGCAATGGCGGCGCCGAACTGCTCGTTGACGACGTCCCACTCCACCGTCCACAGAAACTTCAGGCCAAAGGCCTGGAAGGTCGGCCAGGCGCTGATGAACAAGGACACCATGATGCCGATCAACGCGGCCAGCACCAGCAGCGAGAAGGCTTGCGTGCCACGGTGAAACAGCACATCCTGCCAGTGCTGGCGGCGCGCGATCGCCACCATGCTGGGTGAGACGATGCCGGTGCTTTCTTGCTGCGGCGGTGGCAGCTGGTTGAGGGTTGTCATTCCCACGCTCATGCAGTCCTCGTCGTGGTCATTATCGGGGTGGACTTGAGGGCGCCGCCTCGGGCGGCAGAAACCGACCCCACCAGCCCCCTTTCAGGGGCGGCCGGGCCGTGCTCGAAGCGGCGCGGTCCTTACTTGGCGATCTGCGACCAGACTTTGGCGCGGATTTCGTTGGTCAGGCTGTCGGGCAGCGCGACGTAGTCAAGTTCAGCCGCCGGCTTCTTGCCGTTCTTGAACGCCCAGTCGAAGAACTTGAGCACTTCGGCGCTTTGCGCCTTGTCGGCGGGCTCCTTGTACATCAGGATGAACGAGGCGGTGGAAATCGGCCAGCTGCTGTCGCCCTTGGCGTTGACCATCGACACGCCCATGCCCGGCACGCTGAACCAGTCGACGCCGGCGGCGGCGGCGGCAAAGGTGGTCTCGTCGGGGTTGACGTACTTGCCGGCCTGGTTCTGCACCTGCATGTAAGTCAGCTTGTTGCGCTTGGCGTAAGCGTACTCGACGTAGCCGATGGCGCCCTTGATGCGGCCCACGTTGGCGGCCACGCCTTCGTTGCCCTTGCCGCCGACCGAGGTCGCGGCCGGCCACTTGACGGCATTGCCCTTGCCGACCTTGTCGGCCCACTCCTTGCTGACGGTGGTCAGGTAGTCGGTCCAGTTGAAGGTGGTGCCCGAGCCGTCGGCGCGATGCACCACGGTGATGGCCTGGTCCGGCAGGGTCTTGCCGGGGTTCAGGGCGGCAAACTTGGGGTCGTTCCACTTGGCGATGGTGCCCATGAACATCTCGGCCAGCACCGGGCCGGTGACGCGCAGCTCGCCCGGCGTGAAGCCCTCGACGTTCAGCACCGGCACGGTGCCGCCGATGATGGCGGGGAACTGCACCATGCCGTCCTTGTCGAGCTCTTCGCCCTTCAGCGGCGAGTCGGTGGCGCCGAAGGCCACGGTCTTGGCACGGATCTGGCGGATGCCGCCCGACGAACCGATCGACTGGTAGTTCAGGCCCGTGCCGGTGGCCGCCTTGTAGCCCTCGGCCCACTTGGCGTAGACCGGGTACGGGAAGCTGGCGCCGGCGCCGGTGATGTCGGCGGCGTAGGCGGCGGTGCCGATGAACGAGCCCAGCGCCGTGACAGCCAGCGCCTTCAGGAAGGTGCGTTTCATATGGGGAAATCCTTGGAAGAGGTTGAAGCAGACAGCGCGAATGTATTTAGCCAATGTGACAACTGTGTGACGTCACATATCAGCGTGCCGTCAGCCGGCCGTGCCAAGCGCTGCCTGGCGGCGCACGGCACGGCCGCGACTCACCTCGACGCGGCGCCGAATGCGCCACAATCGAGCCCGGCCGCGCGCCGCCACGCCTTTTCCTCCTCCCGCACCGATTCATGCACAACGGCAACCGCCTCGCCGCTCTGGACCTGGGCTCCAACAGCTTCCGTCTTGAAATCGCCCGGCTCGAGCTGGGCCAGTTGCAGCGCATGGAGTACTACAAGGAAACCGTGCGCCAGGGCGGCGGCCTGGACGCCGAGCGGCGTCTGTCGCCAGAGGCCATGCAGCGCGGCTGGAACTGTCTGGCGCGCTTTGCCGAGCGCCTGGCCGGCTTCAAGCCGAGCCAGGTGCGCGCGGTGGCCACCCAGACCCTGCGCGAGGCGCGCAACCGCGAGGAATTCCTCACCGTGGCGCAGCAGATCCTGGGCTTTCCGATCGACGTCATCTCTGGCCGCGAAGAAGCGCGCCTGATCTACCAGGGCGTGGCCCACATGCTGCCGCAATCGGACGAGCGCCGGCTGGTGCTGGACATCGGCGGGCGCTCAACCGAGCTGATCATCGGCAGCGGCTACCAGGCGCAGACCATGGAGTCGTACCGCGTCGGCAGCGTGGCCTGGTCGATGCGCTACTTTCAGGAGGGCGTGCTGAGCCTGCGCAACTTCGAGCGCGCCGAGATCGCCGCCAAGGCGCTGCTCGACGACGCCGCCATCACGCACGGGCGGCGGCACTGGGACGTGGCCTACGGCTGCTCCGGCAGCGTCGGCGCCATCGCCGACACCCTGCTGCTGGCGCACCGCACGCCCGAGCGCTACCTGGTCACGCGCGAGGGCCTGGACTGGCTGCGCGACAAGCTGATCAAGACGCAGCGCGCCGAGGCCATCAAGCTCGAGGGCATCAAGGAAGAGCGCAAGGCGGTGATCGGCGGCGGCCTGGCGGTGCTGCGCGCGCTGTTCGACCTGCTCGGCGTCGAGCGGCTGCAGTACGCCTACGGCGCGCTGCGCCACGGCGCGCTCTACGACATGCTGGACCGCCAGCATCAGGACAGCGACGTGCGCGCCGCCGCCATCGACGCGCTGGCGGCCCGCTTCCGCAGCGACGTCGAACAGGGCGCGCGCATCTCGCGCGCCGCGCTGCGGCTGTTCGACCAGCTGGCGCCGCCGGCCAAGCGCAAGCAGCGCCAGGAGTTGGAGCGCCAGATCGACTGGGCCGCGCGCCTGCACGAGATCGGCTCACGCATCTCGCACGCCGACTACCACAAGCACGGCGCCTACATCCTCGACAACGCCGACGTCGCCGGCTTCTCGATGCACGAACTGAACCGGCTCAGCCACCTGGTGCTGGGCCACCGCGGCAAGCTGCGCAAGCTCGAGTCGCGCTTTGGCGACGCCGCCTTCATGCGCCAGCTGATGGCGCTGCGGCTGGCAGTGATCCTGTGCCATGCCCGGCAGGAGCCCGAGCTGGAACAGATCGGCATCACCGCCGACCCGGCGCCGGGGCGCGGTTTCACCCTGGGGCTGCCCCCCGGCTGGGCCGCGGCCTGGCCGCAGTCGGCGCACCTGCTGCGCGAGGAAGTGGTGGCCTGGCAGAAGACGCCCTGGGGCTTGCGGCTCGGCGGCGACGGCCGCTGACGGCCGCTGACCGCGTCAGGCGAGCGGCTCGCGCGCGCTCGATCCCGCGCCCAGCCAGCCGTCCAGCTTCTCGCCATCGCGCAGCAGTTCCGCGCTGTCTCCCGCATACACGATGCGGCCGCGTTCGAGCACCAGCGCGTGGCGGGTGATGGGCAGGATCTGGCGCGCGTGCTGCTCCACCAGGATGACCGCCATGCGGCCCTCCGCCACCATCTGGCGAATGATGTGGAGCAGCTCCTGCACGATCAGCGGCGCCAGGCCTTCGAGCGGTTCGTCCAGCAGCAGGACACGCGGGTTCAGCATCAGCGTGCGGCCGATGGCCAGCATCTGGCGCTCGCCGCCGGACAGCTGGGTGCCCATGTTGGCGCGGCGCTCGCGCAGGCGCGGGAAGGTCGCGTAGATGCGCTCCAGCGTCCAGTCGCCGGGCCGGGCGACCACCGTCAGGTTTTCTTCCACGGTCAGCGACGCGAACACGTCGCGCTGCTGCGGCACCCAGCCCAGGCCAAGCCGGGCGCGGCGGTGGCTGGGCTCCCGGGTGATGTCCTGCCCGTCGAAGAAGATGCGGCCGTGCCGCAGGCGGGTCGCCCCCATCAGGGTGGTAAGCAGGGTCGTCTTGCCCATGCCGTTGCGCCCCAGCAGCGCCAGGCTGCTGCCGGCGTCGAGCGCGAACGACACCTCCTCCAGCACGATGGCGTCGCCATAGCCGGCGCGAACGCTTTCCACGCGCAGCAGCTCAGCCATGGGCCTGCCCCAGATAGACCTCGCGCACGCGCGGGTGCTGGGCAATCACCTCCGGCGTGTCCTCCAGCAGCAGCGTGCCCGAGACCAGCACCGAGATCCGATCGGCGAAGCGGAACACCAGGTCCATGTCGTGCTCGATCAGCACGATCGTGACCTCGCGCGGCAGTTGCGCGATCACCTCGAACAGCTCCCGGCTCTCGCTGGTGGGCACGCCGGCGGCCGGCTCGTCCAGCAGCAGCACCTTGGGGCGCAGCGCCAGCGCCAGCGCGATCTCGATCAGGCGCTGGCGGCCATAGGCCAGGTTGCGCGTCAGCTCGTAGGCGTCGGACAGCAGCCGCAGCCGCTCCAGAATCAGCGCCGCCTCATCCACCGCCTCAGCCTGCGCGGCCAGCGGCTTCCACCAGCGGGCGCCGAGGCCGTGGCGCTCGCCGACGGCCAGCGCCACCGACTCCAGCACCGTCATGTCGCCGAACAGCTGGTTGATCTGGAAGGTGCGCACCAGGCCGCGGCGGCAGCGCTGGTGCTGCGGCATGCGGGTGACGTCTTCGCCCAGCAGGCTGATGCGGCCCTCGGTCGGCGCCAGGTAGCCGGTCAGCAGGTTGATCAGGGTCGTCTTGCCGGCGCCGTTGGGACCGATCAGCGCATGGCGCGCGCCCGCCGCGATCGACAGGTTGACGTGGTCGGTGGCCGCGAAGCCACCAAAGCGGCGCACCAGTCCGTGGGTCTGCAGGGCGATGCTCATGGCGCCCGCGCGGCTTGTTGCGCCCGCTGCCGCCTGGATTCGAGCCACTGCGCCGCCGTGCCCAGAATGCCGCCGCGCGCGAACATCACCAGCAGCACCAGCGCCAGGCCCAGCCAGAAGTGCCAGTACTGCGGATTGATGTCGGACAGCACATGCTTGGCGACGATGAACACGATGGCGCCGATCAGCCCACCGTACAGCCGGCCGGTGCCGCCCAGGATCAGGATCAGCAGCAGGTCGGCCGAGTTCTCGAAGCTGAGCACCGCCAGCGACACGAACTGGTTGGTCTGCGCCAGCAGCGCTCCCGCCACGCCGGCGTAGGCCGCGCCCACCGTGTAGATGGCCACCAGCCGGCGGTTGATCGGCACGCCCAGCGCCGGCATGCGCTCGGCATTCATTCGGATGCCGCGCAGGCTCTGGCCGAACGGCGAATGCACCAGGCGGCGCGCCAGCCAGAACAGCGCGTACAGCACCAGCCCCGGATACAGGTAGCCGACGCGGCCGAACAGGTCGAACTCGAACAGGCCCAGCACCGGCTTGACCTCGATGCCCGGGATGCCATCGACGCCCCCCGTGACGTCGCTGAACTTGTTGGCCAGTTCGTACAGCATCAGCGCCACGCCCAGCGTCACCATCAAACGCGCCAGCTCGGAGCCGCGCAGCAGCAGAAAACTGCTGAGAAACCCGAGCACGGCCGCCAGCAGCGCCGCCAGCGCCAGGCCCAGCAGCGGATCGCCGACGCCGCGCACGCCGAGCAGCCCGACGGTGTAGGCGCCGACGCCGAAGAAGGCGGCGTGGCCCAGCGAGATGATGCCGGCGTAGCCGAAGATCAGATCGAGCGAGAGCGCGAACAGGCTGGTGATCGCGATCTGGCTGAGCAACAGGTAGTTGCCGGGAAACAGAAAGTACGCCACCACTGGCAGGCACCAGAACAGGTATTCGAGCGGCCGCCAGCGGGCCCCGCCGCCAAAACGCTGCGTGGCGGCACTGAGCGGCGCGCAACGGTGCGGCGCGGCATCGATGGCGGATGGCGTCGTCATCGCGGGCGCCTAGTGGTGGGCACGGCCAAACAGGCCCTGCGGCCGGTAGATCAGGATCACCACCATGATCGCGTAGATGATGAACGCGCCGATCTGCGGCACGTAGTATTTCCCGGCGACGTCGGCGACGCCGAGCAACAGGGCGGCATAGAGCGAGCCCAGGATGTTGCCGGTGCCGCCGACGGTGACGACGATCAGGAAGTACACCAGATACTTCACCGGAAATTCCGGGTCCATCCCCAGGATCTCGACCCCGAGCGCCCCGCCCAGGCCGGCCAGCCCCGAGCCGAGCGCGAAGGTCAGCATGAAAACGCGATTGACGTCGATCCCGAGGCCGCGCGCCGTGCGCTGGTTGTCCACCGCCGCGCGCAGGCGGGCGCCGAACGCAGTGCGGACCACCGCCCATTGCAGCAGCAGCGCCACCACCAGGCCGGACACCACCAGGAACAGTCGATAGACGCCGACATCCAGCCCCGGCAGATGAAACTGCCCCGACAGGAAGGCCGGCAACTGCAAGGGCTGCTGCCGGGCGCCAAAGAAATAATGGGCCGTGGCCACCGCCATGAACACCAGGCCCAGCGAAAACAGCACCTGGTCGAGCGCGGAGGCCTCGTACAGGCGCCGATACAGCAGGCGCTCGAGCACCACCCCGAGCAGCGCGGGAACCAGCACCGCGAACGGAATCGTGGCCAGAAACGGCACGCCCTGATCGTTGAGCAGGATGACGCAGACGTAGCCGCCCACCATCGCGAACACGCCATGCGCCAGGTTGACGAAGTTCATCAGGCCCAGCGTCACCGACAGGCCGACGCTGATCAGGAACAGCAGCATGCCGAAGGCGATGCCGTCAAAGACGATCGTCATGGCTCATCCTCGGCCAGCCAGCGACACGCGCGGAGCGCCCTTCAGCCGCCGGCCTTGCCCGGATCCTTGACCGCCTTGTGGGTGTCGAACTCGGTGTTCTGCAGCACCCCGTTCACCCGCTCGGTCTTGCGGATGTAGATGTTCTGGACGATGTCGCGCGTCTGCGGGTCGATTTCCACCGGACCGCGCGGACTGATCCATTTCAGGCCCTTGGCGGCGGCGATGAAGGCGTCGGCGCTGGCGTCGCCCTTGGTCTTTTCCAGCGCCTGGTAGATCAGGTGCATGCCGTCGTAGCCGCCCACGGCCATGAAGTTGGGGCGATCCTTCGGAAACGCCTTGCGGTAGGCGGCGACAAAGCGCTTGTTCTCCGGCGAGTCGTGCGCATCGGAGTAATGGAAGGACGAGATCACGCCCACCGCCGCATCGCCCAGCGCCTCCAGTTCGTTCTCGTCGGTCAGGTCACCGGTCGCCAGTTCCCTGATGCCGGCCTTGTCCAGGCCGCGCTCCTTGAAGCCCTTCAACAAGGCCACGCTGGAGCTGCCCGGCGGCACGAAGAAGAACACGGCGTCGGGCTTGGCGTCGCGGATGCGCGCCAGGTAGGCGGCGTAGTCGGCCGTGTCGACCGGCGTGCGCACCTCGCCGGCGATCTTGCCGCCCAGCGCCTTGAAGCTCTTCTGGAACTGCGTTTCCGAGTCGTGCCCCGGCCCGTAATCGGCCACCAGCGTGTAGACCGACTTGATGCCGTTGTCCCAGGCCCAGCGCGCCATGGGCGCGGTGTTCTGCGGCAGCGTCATCGAGGTGCGCACGATGTTGGGCGACTTCTCGGTGACCGAGGAGGTGGCGGCGTTCATCACCACCATCGGCACCTTGCCCTGCGTGGCGACCGGCGCGGCCGAAAAGGCATTCGGCGTCAGGTCGAAGCCGGCCAGGATGTCGACCTTGTCGTTGACCAGGAACTCCTGCGCCAGGCGCCTGGCGACCGCGGGGGCAATGCCGGTGTCGTCCTTGACCAGCAGCTTGATCTTGCGGCCCGCCACCGTGTCGCCGTGCTCGGCGACGTACAGGTCGACGCCGTGCTTGATCTGCTTGCCGTAGTCGGCGAACGGCCCCGACATCGACAGCACCAGGCCGATGGTGAGGTCCTTGGCGGGCGCCTGGGCGCCGCTGCTCAGCGCACCGGCCAGCAGCGCCACGCCGATCAGGGTCTTGACGAATTTCATGGACGTCTCCTTGGAAGAACTCGAATCGCGCCCCGGCCAGTGGTCACGACGACCGCGCCGGCCCCTTGTTGCCGTGTGGCGCCGGTGGCGGTCAGGCGGTCCGACCGCTCCCCGCCTTCCCCGCGCGCCACCGCACTCATTCCGTTGACTGAATGATCATTCAATATCCAACGGGTGTCAAGCATCGACGGGTCGGCCGCACTTCAGGCCTGCTTTGCTGCGATCACTGGGGTGATCGCAAGGTCAGCGCGAAGTCATCGAAAGCCGGCAGCTTCAGGCCGGCGGATGCAGGTACAGCTCGCTCAGGCGCTGGCGCTCGGTCGCGCGCACGCCGAGCTGGCGCGCCAGGTAGTGGTCGACGCCACCGTGGTCGTGGTCCACGGCCTGCAGCGCCGCCTCCAGAAACTCCTGCTGCACGCGCCACAGCACGTTCAGCACCTCCTGCGGCGCGCGCGCATGGGGCAGCTCCGGCATGCGGTAGAGCTGGTTGGTGAGCAGGTAGTCCTGCATCACCACCTCGCGCGGCACGCCCAGGGCCAGCAGGATCAGCGCCGCCGCGAAGCCGGTGCGGTCCTTGCCGGCGGTGCAGTGAAACACCAGCGGCGCGTCGCTGTCCAGCAGGTGCGCGAACAAGCTGGCGAAGCGGTCCGCGTTGTCGTGCACGAAGGCGCGGTAGGTCTCCACCATCAGCGCCTCCGTGTGCTCGGGCGTGATCGTGCGGCCGGCCTCGGCCAGCTCCTTCAGACGCTGCACCACGGTCGGCTCGATCGGCAGCGGATGCTGGATGACGCCGGACAGCGCATAGGGCACGGCGGCGCGCTCGTCGACGCCGCGGAAGTCGAAGGCGCGCGAGACACCGAGCGACTGCAGCGCCTGGGCGTCGCCCGGCGTCAGCGCCGCCAGATGGTCCGAGCGGAACAGACGCCGCCAGCGCACGCTGCGCCCGTCGATACCGACGTAGCCGCCCAGGTCGCGAAAGTTGCTGGCACCGGCCAGAGGCAGCGAGCGCGGCGGCTCGCCGGGAAGATCGGGTGTGGGGTTCTTGCTCATGGGGATCAACCGGTGATTGTCGGCCATCCACCGGCGCCACGGAAGCACGCACAGGCGGGCGCGCCGTCGTCCTACAGGCGCGGCGATGGTGTCTGCACAAGAATCGCTCCAAGTCCGGATCCCTCCCACACCGTGCGCCGCCCCCGGCCGCCGCCCCGACCACCCACCACCTGCGCGGTTCGTGAATCCACCCAGCCCGTCCCCCAGCCCGGCGCCGCCCGCGCCGCCGCCCGAGCGCGTGCCCGCCACGCCCGAGTGGCCGGACGTGGAGCCGACCGCGCACCGCCCGTTGATGCACTGGCTGGTCAGCCTGGCGGTGATCGTGACGGCGCTCTACTTCGGGCGCGACGTGCTGATGCCGCTGGCGCTGGCGGTGCTGGTCGGCTTCGTGCTCGATCCGCTGGTGTCCTGGCTCAAGCGGCGCAGTGTGCCGCGCGCGCTGGCGGTGTCGCTGGTGATGGCCGCGACGCTGACGCTGCTGGCCGCGGGCGGCTTCTTCGTCTACAGCCAGCTGCGCCAGATGGCGGGCGAGCTGCCGGTCTACGAGCAGACCATCACGCGCAAGCTGCGCAGCTTCGGCGACACGCTGCGCCAACCCGGCATACTCGACCGCTACTCACGCGTGGTCGACAAGGTCGAGCAGGAACTGGACAAGGCGCAACGCGCCGCCGACAGCCGCAAGCCGGCCGCCGAGCGCCCGACGCGGGTCGAGGTCGTGCGCCAGGCGGTGTCGCCCTGGGACCGCGCAGGCCGCTGGGTCGACAACGTCGCCACGCCGCTGGCGCAGGCCGGCATCGTCATCGTGCTGGTGTTCCTGATCCTGCTCGACCGCGGCGACCTGCGCGACCGCGCGCTGCGCCTGCTGGGCAGCAACCTGCATCGCACCACCGACGCCTTATCCGACGCCGGCCGGCGCGTCAGCAAGTACCTGAGCATGCAGCTGATCGTGAACGCCACCTACGGCATCCCGATGGCGCTGGGCCTGCTGCTGATCGGCGTGCCCGGTGCGCTGGTGTGGGGGCTGCTGGCGGCGGTGCTGCGCTTCGTGCCCTATCTGGGCCCAATCATCGGCGCCATCTTTCCGCTGACGCTGGCCTTTGCCGTCGACCCGGGCTGGGACATGGTGCTGTGGACGCTGGGGCTGATCGTGACGCTGGAAGTCATCAGCAACAACATCATCGAACCCTGGCTGTACGGCACCAGCACCGGCCTGGCCACGCTGTCGCTGATCCTGGCGGCGATGTTCTGGACCACGCTGTGGGGCCCGATCGGGCTGATCTTGTCCACGCCCATCACCGTGGTGCTGCTGACCCTCGGCCAGCACCTGCCGCAGCTGCAGTTTCTGGCGGTGCTGCTGGGCAGCGAGCCCGCGCTCGACGAGCCCACGCACCTGCACCAGCGCCTGCTGGCCGGCGACGTCGAGGAAGCCATCGAGGTGGCGGCGCAGTACGCCGACGCCGCCTCGCCGCAGGACTTCTACGACCAGGTCGCGCTGGGCGCGCTGCGGCTGGCCTCAGACGCCCATGGCGGCGAGGCCACCGCCGAACACCACCACCGCGTGCTGTCGGGCATGGAACGCGTGCTGGAGGACTTGCGCGAGCAGCACCCGCCCGATGCCGGCCTGCCGGTGCGCGTGGCCTGCATCGGCGGACGCTGGGCGGTCGACGCGCTGGCGGCCGAAATGGCCGCGCACGCGCTGGCGCTGCAGGGCATCGGCAGCCGCGTGGTGCCCATGGGCGAGATGCGATCGGACTATTTCGCCCAGCTCGATCTGGAGGGCGTCGAGCTGGTCTGCCTGGGCTTTTTTGCCGCCGACCCGCGCACCCTGGCCAAGTTCTTCGTGCGCCGGCTCAGGCGCCGCTGGCCGGACGTGCGGGTGATCGTCGCCGCCTGGAGCCCGCAGGCCGACGCCACCGAAGCCACCGTGCTGGAGGACATCGGCGCCGACGCGCTGGTCGGCTCGCTGCAGGAACTGGTGGCCCAGGTGCGCAGCCGCCTGCTCAGCGCCGACGCCGCGCCCTACGCACCGGCGCCGCTGCCCGAGAACGAGCGCGCGCGCCTGCAGGCGCTGCACGCCAGCGGCCTGCTGGCGCCGACGCTGCGCGGGCGCTTCGACGTCATCGCCCGGCGCGCCGCCGATGCCTTCGAGTGCCGCAACGCCCAGATCACGCTGGTCGATGGCGACTGGCAACTGGTGCATGGCGACGCCAGCGCCGCCGGTCGGCCCGACAGCGGCGCGCCGGAGCACGGCGCGCCGCGCGCCGATTCGCTGTGCGGCCATGTGGTCGCCACCGGGCAGACGCTGGTGCTGCCCGATCTGCGGCGCGACGCGCGCTTTGCCGCCCATCCGGCGCTGACCGCGCACGGCCTCCGCTTTTACGCCGGTGCGCCACTGCGCAGCCACGACAGCTTCGTGCTGGGCACGCTGTGCCTGCGGGACACCGAGCCGCACCAGCTGTCGACGCGCGACATCATGCTGCTGGAGAACATGGCCGACGAGGTGATGCGCAGCGTGCGCGCGCAGACGGGCGCGCGCGATGGCAGCTTGGCCGACGGGTCACCGGCGCTGGCGCGATAGATCATCGCGCCAGCCGTTATCGCACGTCAGCCCTTGTGGTCCGGCAACTCCACCCGCACCACCAGACCCGGCTCGGCGTTGCGCACCGTGAAGCGGCCACCGTGGGCCTGCGCCACCATGCGCGCCAGGTACAGGCCCAGGCCGACCCCGCCGGTGCCGCGCTGGCGCGCGCCGTCGGGCCGGTAGAAGGGCTCGGCCAATTGCGCCAGCTGCGCGGGCGGCACGCCAGGGCCGTGATCTCGCACTTCGATCTCCACGCCCTCGGCACCGCGCCGCAGGTGCAACTCGGGCGGCGGGCCGGCGAGCGGGCTGTGGCGCAAGGCGTTGTCTATCAGGTTGCGCAACAGCAGGCGCAGGCGGCCGGCATCCAGCGGCAGCGGTGCGTCCAGCGCCGCGTCGGCGTGCAGGCGCAGCGTGGCGGCGGCCGGCTGCGTGGCCGCCATGTCATCGATCAGCGTGCGCGCCAGCGCCGGCAGCGCGGTTGGTTCGCGCTGCAGCGCAGCGTGCGGGCTGGCCAGGCGCTCGCTCTCCAGCAGGTCGGTGATCAGCTCGCGCATCTGCGCCAGGTCGCGCAGCAGCGCGGCGCGCGCGGGCTGCGTGGCGGCGTCCTCGGGCAGCAGCTCGGCGTTCAGGCGCGCGCGCGTCAGCGGGCTGCGCAGCTCGTGGCTGATGGCCAGCAGCAGCGCGCGCTTGGCGTCCAGCATCTGCTGGATGTCGGCGGCCATCTGGTTCACGGTCAGGGCCAGCTCGCTCAGCTCGTCCGGGTGGCGCGCGTGGCGCACCGGGATCGGCGGCGCGAACTGCCCGGCGCCAAAACGCCGGGCGCCCGCGCCGATGTCGCGGATCGGCCGCAACATGCGGTGCACCACGCCATAGGCCAGCGCCGTCAGCGCCAGCAAGCCGGCGAGCGTGAGCCAGACGAAGCGCGCCGGATCCTCAGCCGCTGGCCGGGCGTTCAGCGCGAAATCGATGCGGTGACCATCCGTCGTGGTGCGGCTGACGACGGCGCGGTCGTGCGCTACGCCTCCGCCTGCACCCGCCGCCTCGCGCGCCCAGGGCGGGCCGCGGCGTGGCCACGCACCGGACGCCCAGTTGAGCTGCGGTCCGGCGATGCGCACCGTCAACGGCAGGCGGGCGGCGATGGCCTGCGCGCGCTCGGCGCTGGGCGGCGTGCCGATCTCGGCCACCAGCCGGTCGGCGTAGTCGCCGATCAGCGGATCAACCGCGCCGCGCCAGCCAGTGGAAAACGCCTTGCCTACGCCGCCCAGAAACGCCGCGCTCATCGCCACCGCCAGCAGCAAAAACAGCAGCACCAGCCGCACGCGCAGCGAGTGGCGGGCGCGGCGCCACCAGGAGGAGCGCGCCGCGTCGCTCATGGCAAAAGGCGCACCAGCGCCAGCGTGTAGCCCGCGTTGCGCAGCGTCTTGATGGCGTCCAGCGGCTCCAGCTTCTTGCGCAGGCGGCTGACGACGATGTCCACGGCGCGGGTGTAGAGGTCGGCCTCGTGCCCGCGCAGCGCGGCCAGGATGTCGTCGCGGCTCAGCACCTTGCCAGGCGCGCGCGCCAGCAGGTGCAGCAGGTCGAACTCGGTGCTGGTCAGCTCCACCAGCTGGTCGTGTCGCCACACCGTGCGCGTGGCCGCATCGAGCTTGAGGCCTTCGAAGCGCAGGGGCGCATCGACCGCGGGCTCCGGCGCGGCCGTGCGCCGCCGCAAGATGGTCTGCACGCGCGCCACCAGCTCGCGCGGCTCGAAGGGCTTGGGCAGGTAGTCGTCGGCGCCCAGCTCCAGCCCCACCACGCGGTCCATCAGCTCGCCGCGCGCGGTCAGCATCAGGATGGGCAGATCGCTCTCCTTGCGGATGGTGCGGCACAGCGCAAAGCCATCCATTTCGGGCAGCATGACGTCGAGGATGGCGGCGTCAAAGCTGCCACCGCGCAACTGCGCCAGCCCGTCGCTGGGCGTCAGCGACTGCACCAGACGCAACCCGAAGCGCTGGAAATACTGCGCCAGCGGCGGACCCAGGTGCTGGTCGTCATCGATCAGCAGAATGCTTGCCATGCGGGGATTGTCGTGTGGCCAAGGCGCTTACGGAAACCGGATGAGCGCACGGTCAGGCCGAAGAACTTCCGGACGCGAAGAACGCGAAGGATTCGCGAAGGACGCAAAAGGAACACCCAAACCTCTTGTGGTTTTCTTTCGCGTTCTTCGCGTGACTTTTGCGTCCTTCGCGTCCGGCAGTTTGGACGGCGCCTGGTGTCACTCAACCGCGCCGCCCGCCGCGACGCTTTTGCATGAAGTCGCGCACCTGCTGTTGTTGCGCGGGGTTCAGGCTGTCGTAGAAGTCGCCCAGCGCGGTGATGACATCGGGGCTACCGGCGCGCACGGCGTCGGTCTTTTGCTGCACCAGGGCCTGCGCCTTGGCGCGGTCGAAGGTGGCGCTGGCCACCAGCGACTGCACCTCGGCGCGCGGGTCGGTGGCGCCGCGCACCGCTTGGCGCTGCGCCTGCGTTTTTTCCGACAGCACGGTGAGCTTGGCCTTTTGCTCGGCGTTCAAGTCCAGTTTGCTGGCGACACGATCGACCATCTTGCCGCGCCATTCGGCCTGCTGCTCGGGCGTGGCGTCGCCGCGCCAGCCGCCGTGGTGCATGCGGTGGCCGCAGGCGGTGAGGCTGCCCAGCACGATGCCGGCGCCGGCCAGGGCGATGAGACTGCGTTTGATCCAGGTTTTCATGACGGTGCCCTCTCGATAGGCGTGTTGAACATGACCGTCATGGTGCCGGGCGACCGGTGCGGCGTCTTCTCGCCGCGGTGTCGTTTTGTTTCGTTATTTTTCAGTCGGCGCGGTGTCGAACACTTCGGTATCGACTTCGCGGCTGCTCTGCGCGTTGTAGCGGTCACCGGAGACGGTGCGTTGGTTGATCAGCGCGTCGAGCTGCGCCAGCAGCTCGGGCGGCAGCCGCACATCGGCCGCCGCCATGTTCTCGCGCAGGTGATCGATGCTGGTCGTACCAGGAATCGGCAGGATGTTGTCCCCCTGGTGCAGCAGCCACGCCAAAGACAGCTGGGCCGGCGTGCAGCCGGCGTTGGCAGCTATCTTTCTGTAAGCAGGCAGCAGTTGCAGGTTGCGCGCGTGATGCTCGGGCGCAAAGCGCGGCATGGCGCGGCGGATGTCCTTCTCGTGCAGGCTGCCCACGTCGTGCACGGCATCGGCCAGAAAGCCGCGCGCCACGGGGCTGAAGGCGACGAAGGCCACGCCCAGTTCGCGGCAGGCTTGTGCCACGGCGATCTCGGGGTTGCGCGTCCACAGCGAGTACTCGGTCTGCAAGGCGGCGATGGGGTATTCGGCATGCGCGCGGCGCAGCGTGGCGGCCGAGACTTCAGACAGGCCGACGGCGCGGATCTTGCCGGCGCGCACCAGATCGCCCAGCGCGCCCACGCTTTCCTCGATGGGCACCTGCTTGTCCCAGCGGTGCAGGTAGTACAGGTCGATGACCTCGGTCTGCAAGCGCTTCAGCGCCGCCTCGCAGGTGGCGCGCAGGGTGGCGGGGCGGCCATCGATCACGCGCACCAGCTTGCCGTCGCCGGCCACGTCGACGCCCGTCATGCCGCATTTGCTGGCCAGCGTGAAGCGATCGCGGTGCCTGGCCAGCACGCGGCCGACCAGCGTCTCGTTGGCGCCAAAGCCGTAGAGCGCGGCCGTGTCGAAGTGGGTGACGCCGGCATCCAGCGCCGCCAGCAGCACGCGCTCGGCCTGCTCGGCCGAGGTCGGCGCACCATAGCCGTGGCTGAGGTTCATGCAGCCCAGGCCGATGGCGCTGACGTTGAAGGGTCCGAGTGCGCGTTGTGACATGAAAATACGAGTCAAATCGGCCGCCGACGCTTGCCTGGCAAGCGTCGGAAGCTATCAATCAGGAAGCATTCAACTGCTGCTCCAGATCGTGCAGCACCTGATAGCACGGCAGCACCTGGGCCACGCTGCTGTTGGGCTCACGCCCTTCGCGGATGGCGGCGAAGAACTCGCGGTCCTGCAGCTCGATGCCGTTCATTGACACATCGACCTTCGACACGTCGATCTTTTCTTCCTGGCCGGTGAACAGGTCGTCGTAGCGCGCGATGTAGGTGGCGGTGTCGCCGATGTAACGGAAGAAGGTGCCCAGCGGGCCGTCGTTGTTGAAGCTGAGCGACAGCGTGCAGATGGCGCCGTTGGCGGCCTTCAGCTGGATGCTCATGTCCATCGCAATGCCCAGCTCGGGGTGGATCGGCCCCTGCACCGCGTTGGCCTTCACGATGGGCGAGCCGGCCTGGTAGGCGAACAGATCGACGGTGTGCGCGGCGTGGTGCCACAGCAGATGGTCGGTCCAGCTGCGCGGCTGCCCCAGCGCGTTCATGTTGGTGCGGCGGAAGAAGTAGGTCTGCACATCCATCTGCTGGATGCTGAATTCACCCGCCGTGATCTTCTTGTGCACGTACTGGTGGCTGGGGTTGAAGCGACGCGTGTGGCCGCACATCGCCACCAGGCCGGTCTTCTTCTGTACCTCGGCCACCCGCAGGCCATCGGCCAGGTTGTCGCACAGCGGAATCTCCACCTGCACGTGTTTGCCGGCCTGCAGGCACTGGATGGATTGCTCGGCATGCATCTGCGTGGGCGTGCACAGGATGACGGCGTCGACTTCGGGCAGCGCCAGGCTCTCGGCCAGGTCGGTCGCGACGTGCTGGATGCCGTACTTGTCGGCCACTTCCTGCGTCGGCTCCTTGCGGCGGCCGACGAGCGAGACGACCTCGACGCCGTCGATGTTCTTGATGCCGTCCAGGTGCTTGATGCCGAAGGCGCCGGCACCGGCCAGCGCGACTTTGATGGGTTGGGTCATGGTGTTCCTTTTCCTTGGCTCCGATGGGCTGCAATGAACAGCCGGACGCGAAGGACGCAAAAGTGACGCGAAGGACGCGAAAGAAAACCGAAAATTTTTGGCTGTTCTTTTCGCGTCCTTCGCGAATCCTTCGCGTTCTTCGCGTCCGGTATTTCTCTTAACTCTGATTTTCCAGAATCACGTGCCCCACCGCCGTGTTCGACGCCGGCACGTGGAAGAAGCGGTGCACCAGCTTGGGCGCCTTCCCGCCGGCCACGTCGGCCACGTCGGCCATGGCGCCACGGGCGATCAGCCACATCACCAGCTCGATGCCCTCGCTGCCGGCTTCGCGCACGTAGTCGATGTGCGGCATGGTGGACAAGTCCTTCGGGTCGGCGATCAGGCGGTCGAGGAAGCGGTTGTCCCACTCGGCATTGATCAGGCCGGCGCGCGGGCCCTGCAACTGGTGGCTCATGCCGCCGGTGCCCCAGATCTGCACCTTGAGCGGCTCGTCGTAGCTTTCGATGGCGCGGCGGATCGCCTGGCCCAGCGCAAAGCAGCGTGCGCCCGAGGGCACGGGATACTGCACCACGTTGACGTGGAACGGGATCACCTGGCACGGCCATTCGGCGGGGCTGCCGAACATCAGGTTCATTGGCACCGTCAGGCCGTGGTCGACCTTGAGGTCGTTGACGATGGTGAGGTCGAAGTCCTGCTGGATCACCGATTGCGCGATGTGCGAGGCCAACCTGGGATGGCCCTTGACCACCGGCACCGGGCGCGGGCCGTAGCCTTCGTCGGCCGGCTCGAACTCGGCCGCCGTGCCGATGGCGAACGTGGGGATCACACCCAGGTCAAAGTTGGTCGCGTGGTCGTTGTAGACGAGGAAGATGACGTCGGGCGTGTTCTCCTTCATCCACTGCTTGCTGAAGTCGTAACCCTTGAACATCGGCGCCCAGTAGGGCTCGCCCGTCTTGCCGTGGTCGACGGCGGCACCGATGGCCGGCACGTGCGAGCTGAACACCGAGGCCGTGATGCGGGCATGGCCGCTGGCCTTGCCCTTGGCCGCCGCGTCGGCGCTTTCGACCGCGTCGGCCAGCGCCTGCTGCGCCTCGGCTTCCTGCCAGGCTTTCCACGCCGCCGACTGGCTCACCGGGCCTTGCGCATCGCCCTGCTCGCCCACCACGCGGTTGCCCTCGGGGCTGCGGCCGCCGGCGATCATCATGTCGCGGTACTGCTGCTCGGTCATGCCGGTCATGCTGCCGGCCATCTGCTGAAAGCTCAGGCCGTCGGTGGCGCCGAGCTTGGCCAGGAAGTAGATGTTGCCGCCGGTGCGCATCGCCCAGTTCAGGTCGCGCGCGCGCACCGCCGCCTTCTGCTCGTCGGTCATGGGCCATTCGGCCAGGTAGGCGTCTTCGTCGGCCTTGAATCGCGCGCGGTTCTCGGCCTTCATCAGGCTCATGCAGAACTGGTTGAGCCAGTAGCCCTTGCGGCTTTGGTCGGCGTCAAAAATCGTCGTGCCGGGAACGTCGAGATAGGGTTTGTCGAGTGCCATGGTCTTGTCTCCTTGGATTACTTGCTCTCTTCGGGCCAGTACAGGCGCATCGGGTTGTCGACCAGCAGCTTGCGCTGCAGCTCGGCGGTGGGCGCGATGTGCGGGATGAAGTCGACCAGCAGGCCGTCGTCGGGCATGTGGTCCTTCAGGTTGGGGTGCGGCCAGTCGGTGCCCCACAGCACGCGGTCGGGGAAGGTCTCGACGATCTTGCGCGCAAAAGGCACGACATCGGCGTAGGCGTTCTGCTCGCCGTTCAGCGCCTGGGGGCCAGTGACCGACAGCCGCTCGGGGCAGCTCACCTTGCTCCACACATTGGGGTGCTCGCGCATGAACTTGATGAACAGCTCGAACTCAGGGCCATCGACCGGCTGGCTGACATCCGGCCGCCCCATGTGATCGACCACCACGGTGTTGGGCAAGGCGGTGAAGAAGTCCCACAGTTCGGGCAAATCAACCGCCTCGAAATAGATCACCACGTGCCAGCCGAGTGGGTGGATGCGCGTGGCGATCTCCATCAACTCGTCCTTGGGCGTGAAGTCCACCAGCCGCTTGACGAAGTTGAAGCGCACGCCACGCACGCCGGCGGCGTGCAGGCGCTGCAGTTCTTCGTCGCTCACATCGCGCTTGATGGTGGCCACGCCGCGCGCCTTGCCATTGCTGGCAATGCAGGCATCGACCATGGCGCGGTTATCGGCGCCGTGGCAGGTGGCCTGCACGATCACGTTGCGGGCAAAACCGAGGTGATCGCGCAGGGCGAACAGCTGCGCCTTGGACGCATCGCACGGCGTGTACTTGCGCTCGGGTGCGTAGGGGAACTCGGCGCCGGGGCCGAACACGTGGCAGTGCGCATCGACGCTGCCGGGCGGCAGTTGGAAGCGCGGCTTCGATGGCCCTTCGTACCAGTCGAGCCAGCCCGCCGTCTTGGTGAAATCGCCTGTGGTAGGTTTGGTCATGGTGCTTGAATTCAAATACCGAATACCGAATACCGGACGCAGAGGACGCAAAGGATTCGCAGAGGACGCAAAAGGAACAGCCAATAAACTTTCGTTTTCTTCTGCGTCCTCTGCGTCCGGCGGTTCAATCAGTCGATGTAGCGCAGCCCCGCCTTGGCCAGCGGCTCGCGCATCTTGTAATAGTCCAATCCCAGCGTGCCCGACGCGAACTCGGCGCGCTTGGCGCCTTCGTTGGCTTCGCGCGCGGCGGCGGTCTCCAGCGTCTTGGCGGCCATGGCGCGCGGCACGCAGACCACGCCATCGTCGTCGGCCACGATCACGTCGCCAGGGTGCACGATCTGGCCCGCACACACCACGGGGATGTTGACGCTGCCCAGCGTCGCCTTGATCGTGCCCTTGCTGCTGATGGCCTTGCTCCAGACCGGGAACTGGATCTCATCCTGCAGCATGCGCACGTCGCGCACGCCGGCGTCGATCACCAGCGCCCGCGCGCCACGCGCCTTGAAGCTGGTGGCCAGCAGGTCGCCAAAGTAGCCGTCGGTGCACTCTGACGTGACGCCGGCCACCACGATGTCGCCAGGCCGAATCTGCTCGGCCACCACATGCATCATCCAGTTGTCGCCCGGTTGCAGCAGCACGGTGACGGCCGTGCCGCTGACCGGCGCGCTCGAATAGATCGGCCGCATGTACGGCTTGAGCAGACCGACGCGGCCCATGGCCTCGTGTACGGTGGCCGAACCGAAGTGCGCCAGCGCGTCGGCGGTGGCCGCATCGGTGCGCTGGATGTTGCGATAAACCACGCCCAACTCGAACATGCTTATTTCCCTTTCGCTTTCAGTGCCGCATCCAGGCGCGGAAACACCCGGCGCGCGTTGCCTTCATAGACCTGGTAGCGCTGCTCGTCCGTCAGGTTGGCGGTGGCCTGCACGTAGCGCTTGGTGTCGTCGTAATAGTGACCCGACTCGGGGTCGATGCCGCGCACGGCGCCGATCATCTCGCTGGCGAACAGGATGTTGTCGACCGGGATCACCTTGGTCAGCAGGTCGATGCCCGGCTGGTGGTAGACGCAGGTGTCGAAGAAGATGTTGTTCAGCAGGTGGTCTTGCAGCAGGGGCTTTTTCATCTCCTGCGCCAGGCCGCGGAAGCGCCCCCAGTGGTAGGGCACCGCGCCGCCGCCGTGCGGGATGACGAACTTCAAGCTGGGGAAGTCCTTGAACAAATCGCCCTGCAGGCACTGCATGAAGGCGGTGGTGTCGGCGTTCAGGTAGTGCGCGCCGGTGGTGTGAAAGCAGGCGTTGCAGCTGGTACTGACGTGGATCATCGCGGGGATGTCGTACTCCACCATCTTTTCGTAGATGGGGTACCAGTGGCGGTCGGTCAGCGGCGGGCTGGTCCAGTGGCCGCCAGACGGATCGGGGTTGAGGTTGATGCCGACGAAGCCGTAGTCCTTGACGCACTTTTCCAGCTCCGGAATGCAGGTGACCGGATCGACGCCCGGCGACTGCGGCAGCATGGCAGCGCCAATGAAGTGGTCGGGGAACAGCTGGCTGACGCGATGGCACAGCTCGTTGCAGATCGCCGCCCAGGTGCTCGACACCTCGAAGTCGCCGATGTGGTGCGCCATGAAGCTCGCACGCGGGCTGAAGATGGTCAGGTCGCTGCCGCGCTCTTTCATCAGCCTGAGCTGGTTGGTCTCGATCGACTCGCGCAGTTCGTCGTCGGAAATCTTCAGATCGCTGACCTTGGGCTTGGCCGCCGGGTCCTGGATGCCGGCAATCTGCTGGTTGCGCCAGTTTTCCAGCGCCTTGGGGGCCGTGGTGTAGTGGCCGTGGCAGTCGATGATGAGCGGTTTGGCCTGGCTCATGGTCTCCTCTCTTTATAGGGTTGCGGAACACGGCCATTGTGCGCGGTGCAAGGCAAGCCCACCACCGGGTCAGGGTACTATCAGATATATCAATTCGGCATTTCCGAAATCTGGTTATTCCTTGACTCAGATATCTCTATGGATCTTCGCCAGCTGGCGTATTTCGTTCGCGTGGCCGAGCTGGGCAGCTTCACGCGCGCCGCCATGGCGTTGGACGTGGCGCAACCGGCGCTGAGCCGCCAGGTGCGTCTGCTTGAGGTGGAGTTGCGCCAGAACCTGCTGGCCCGCAACGGCCGTGGCGCGGTGCCAACCGAGGCCGGCCAATTGCTGCTGGAGCACGCGCGCGGCATCCTGCACCAGGTCGAGCGCGCGCGCGAGGACTTGTCGCGCCTGCGCGGCGGCCTGGCCGGACGCGTGACGCTCGGCCTGCCGCCCAGCGTGGCGCGCGTGCTGGCGGTGCCGCTACTGCATGCGCTGCGCGAACAACTGCCGCAGGCACGCCTGGCCATCACCGAGGCGCTCACCGCCAGCATGCAGGAGCAGCTGGCCAGCGGCCGGCTCGACATCGCCGTGCTCTACAACGCCCAGCCGACCCCGGGGCTGGAACTGGCGCCCCTGGCGAGCGAGCAGCTGCTGCTGGTGCGGCGCGCCGCCGACTTTGCCGGCCCGGCCAGCCCCTCGGTGCGCCTGCGCGAACTCAGTGGCCTGCCGCTGGTGATCCCGAGCCGGCCCAACGCCATCCGCATGCACGTCGAGGCCCAGCTGGCCGCCGCCGGTTGCCAGCCCGAGGTGGCGCTGGAGATCGACGGCGTGACCGCCATCCTGGATCTGGTCGAAGGCGGCGCCGGCTGCGCCATCCTGTCGCGCCACGCGCTCACCGGCGTGGCCCGCCCCGACGCCTTCCGCGTGCAGCGCATCGACAACGCGCGCGGCGAGCCGCTGCGCATTCCGCTGCACACGGCGGTGAGCGCGCTGCGCCCGGCCACCCGCACCCAGCAAGCGGTGCTGACGCTGGTGCAGGCGCATGGACACCGCCTGCTGGATGACGCCGGGGCATGAGCCAAGCGGCGAGCCGGCGCTGCTCTACACTGGCACGCGCTCCCGGCGCCCAGCGCCCCATCTCCCCCGTCCACATCCATCGATCCCGTGACCGCCGCCCTATCCGACCCGCGCGCCTTCCTGCTGCACTTGCTGCACGTCGCCATCGCCCGCGCCCAACCGGCGCGCACGCTGGCCGGCTTTCTGCCGCCTCCGCCCAAGGGGCGCACCGTGGTGCTGGGCGCCGGCAAGGCGGCTGGCGCCATGGCGCACGCGCTGGAGGCGGCCTGGCCGGCCGAGGCGCCGCTGTCGGGCCTGGTCGTCACGCGCTACGGCCACACGCCGCCGCGCCTGGCCGGCGTGCCGGCGCGGCTGGAGATCGTCGAGGCCGCCCACCCGGTGCCCGACGAAGCCGGCGAGCGCGCGGCGCGGCGCCTGCTGGCACTGACCGAAAACCTGAGCGCCAACGACCTGGTGCTGTGCCTGATCTCTGGCGGCGGCTCGGCCCTGCTGACGCTGCCGGCCGACGGCCTGACGCTGGCCGACAAGCAGCGCATCAACCGCGAGCTGCTGGCCAGCGGCGCCGGCATCCACGAGATGAACGCGCTGCGCAAGCACCTCTCGCGCATCAAGGGCGGCCGCCTGGCCGCCGCCTGCGGACCGGCGCAGGTGCTGACGCTGGCCATCAGCGACGTGCCGGGCGACGACTTGTCGGTGATCGCCAGCGGCCCCACGGTGGGCGACGAGAGCACCTGCGCCGAGGCGCTGGCGATCGCGCGGCGCCACGGCATCGCGCTGCCGCCGGCCATCGTCGCCGGGCTGGAAAGCGGCGCGCTGGAAACCCCGAAGCCGGATGACCCACTGTTCGCGCGCCACCAGGTGCGGCTGATCGCCACGCCGCAGCAGTCGCTGCAGGCGGCGGCCGAGGCGGCGCGCGCCGCCGGCATCGCCGCCCACATCCTGAGCGACGAGATCGAGGGCGAGTCGCGCGAGATCGGCCGCGTGCACGCCGCGCTGGCGCGCGCCGCCGTCGCCGGCAAGGGCGCGTTCGAGACGCCCTGCGTGATCCTGAGCGGCGGCGAGACCACGGTCACGCTCGGCGCGCTGGTGCCTGGCGCCAAGCCGGGGCGCGGCGGGCGCGCGGGCGAGTTCAGCCTGGCGTTGGCGCAGGCGCTGCAAGGCCAGCCCGGCGTCTGGGGCCTGGCCGCCGACACCGACGGCATCGACGGCGTGGAAGACAACGCCGGCGCCCTGGTCGCGCCCGACACGCTGGCGCGCGCCGCCGCGCTCGGCCTCGATCTGCCCGATCACCTGGCGCGCCACGACGCCGTGGGCTTCTTCGGCGCACTCGACGACCTGGTCGTCACCGGGCCCACGCACACCAACGTCAACGATTTCCGCGCGCTGTTGCTCGGAAGGTGTGAATGAGCCCGGCGCGTCCGAGCGGGTCGTCAAAGCGGCGCCAATCGAGGCGCAAAGCGCAGACGTAGCTTGAGCTACGGCGAGTATTTGCAACGAAGAGTGGCGTCGTTTTGGCGGCCAGAGCGGGTGCGACGGGTTCGTTCACACCTTCTTAAGTCAAAGCCCGCCCGGTTGATGTGTATCAAGGCCGGCACCGGCGCCACACGGCACAGTGCCCCTCATGCTGTCACCGAACGCGTTCGACTGGCCGGGCGATGTCTGTACCGTCGCCCCCGGTGCCGTGCTGTTGCAGCGCGGCAGCGACATGACGCACGTCTACCACGTGGACGAGGGCCGGGTCGCGCTTGGCCTGCTCGGCAGCGACGGCCTGGTGCATCTGATGGGCATGGTCGAGGGGCCGTTCTGGCTCAACGCCAGTTGCGCGGTGCTGGGCCTGAGCCCGATCGTCGACGCCACCGCCGACACCACGGTACAGGCGCGGCGCGTGCCGCTCACGGCCTTTGCCGCCGGGCTCAAGACGCTGCCGCAGGCGGCGCTGTCGGTGCTGCACGACCTGGCGCGCGCGCATCGCCAGCAGACTGAACTGGCGGTGAGCCGGCTGGCCAAGGACGCCGAGGCGCGCTGCGCCGAATGGCTGCTGCGCCATGCCGAGCCGGCGCTAGGCGCGCCCGGTGCGCAAGCCGTGCTGCTGCGCCAGCGCAAGCGCATGATCGCCGCGCAACTGGGCATCGCGCCCGAAACCCTGTCGCGCGTGCTGCGCCAGCTGCGCGAGCGCAGCCTGATCAGCGGCACCGGCCGGGTGCTGAACCTGCTCGATCTGAACGGGCTGCGCGCGCTGGCGGGCGCATGAGCTGAATTTCTGAGCCTTCAGGGCGCTGTTCATCAGTCTCTGCTGTTTCTGAGCCTTCAGGGCGTTGTTCATCAGTCTCTGCTGTTTCACCAGCGTAAGCGGCCACGCGGTTCGCTGGGTAGTCGCCGTGCTCATGACAGGCGGTCGCAGCAGATGCGATGCGTTCCCCTGGATAATCCCATGCTTGCCTCCTCGCTGAGGACAGACAAGCGCCGATCCCTCATCGAAATTCTGGCTCGGTGCTACGGGACCGAGTGGCACGGCACCCAGTTCGATCGACCGACCTCTGGAGCAGCAGTGAGCCTTCGCACCATCTTCTCCCTTGACGATGTTCGCGCGATCGAGTCGCGCCCGTTCGAGGAGTCTCTGCCGTATGCGAGCGTGATGGATGCCCTGGAGGTTCAGGCGGCAAGACACCCCAGCGCTACCGCCCTCAGCTACATCAAGAGCGCGGACCTGGCCGAACCGTCCGAGCGGTGGTCTTATCCGCAGTTCGTCGCCCAGGTACGGCGCACCGCCCGCTTGTTTCAATCCTTATGCGGCCATGCGCCGCCGCGAGTTGCATTCCTGCTGCCGGCCATTCCACAAGCACACTTCGCGCTGTGGGGCGCGGAGGCGGTGGGCATTGCGTGTCCCATCAACTATCTCCTCGGCGAGGAACACATCGCGGAACTGCTGCAGGCGGCGGAAGTGAACATCCTTGTCGCGCTGGGGCCGCACCCCGAGCTGGACATCTGGTCGCGCGTGTCCGGCATTCGTCAACGCTGCCCGCGCCTGAAAAACGTTCTGGTGGTGGGGGCAACGGCCGAAACCGACCATGCCCTGGATTTCGATCAGGCCGTCGCCGCGCAAAGCGATGCGCCGCTGGCGGCACGCGCGGCACCAGACGACATCGCCGCCCTTTTCCACACGGGGGGCACCACCGGAAGCCCCAAGCTCGCGCAGCATCGGCATCGCAATCAGCTTTGCGCGGCGGGCGGCGCGGCGTCCATGTACGGCGCCTCCAGCCAAGACGTGATCATCAATGGCTTTCCGCTGTTTCATGTCGCGGGTTCGTTCGTGTACGGCCTGTCCATGTTCCTGGCAGGCGCGACGGTCGTACTGCCCACGCTGCTCGGCATGAGAAACCCCGCGTTCGTCCAGCGCTACTGGGAATTCGCGGAACGGGAGGGGGCGACCCTGCTGGCGGCGGTTCCCACAATCATGTCTTCACTGCTGGCCTTGCCAGCCAGCGGCGCGGACATCTCCCGCATCCGATGCCTGCTGACCGGGGGATCGCCCTTGCCGCCGGATCTGGCAGACGCATTCGAGCAGCGCTTCCGGATCCCGGTGCGAAACATCCTGGGGATGACCGAATGCGGCGGAGTCATCGCCATCGAACCCTGCGCCCTGCCGCGCACGGCGGGCTCGGTGGGCTTGCCGATACCGTTCGTCACTGTCCAGGCAGTGAATGCGGAGGGAACGCCGGTGGCCACCGGACAGGATGGAGAGCTGCAGATCCGTGGGCCCAACGTCAGCCCCGGCTACACCGACAGGAGCAGGAACGCGGGAATCTTTCTCGACGACGGATGGTTGAGCAGCGGTGATATCGGACATTTCGATCCGCAAGGGCGTCTGTACGTGACCGGTCGCGCGAAAGACATGATCATTCGCAGCAGCCACAACATTGATCCCTTGATGATCGAAGAGACACTTCAGAAGCATCCGGAGGTGCTCATGGTCGCTGCCGTCGGCGCGCCTGACGAGTATGCGGGCGAGCTGCCGGTGGCGTATGTCACGCTGAAGCCCGGCTCGACGGCCGATGCACCGGCTCTGCTGGCGTTCGCTGAGCACCACATGCCGGAACGCCCGGCGGTTCCAAAGCAGATATTCATCGTGGACTCACTTCCCGTGACGGCCATTGGCAAGTTCTTCAAGCCGCGGCTGAGGGAAATGGCCACGCTGCAGGTCATCGAAAACCGGTTGATGCAGCGGTCGCTGCAGGCAAGGGTCATGGCCGAGCTGCTTGCCGACAATCAGGGGTTTCAGGTGGTCTTCAACCACGGAGGCGATGCCGAAGCCGCGGCCATCATCAAGGAAATGATGATGCCGTTCGCCTTGCGCTGGCGGCTGACCGACCACAGTGGTTCACCAGAGGACAGCGCATGAGCGGCACGATTCACGTCGACACGCATGGCGAGCACATCGCGATGGTCCGGATCGACCGGCCGGAAGCAAGAAACGCCCTATCGCCCAAGATGCTGTGCGCCTTGGCGGATGCCTTTCTCACGGTAAAGGCCGATGCGCGAACGCGAGTGGTGGTGCTCACGGGCACCGGCAATGCCGCCTTTTGCTCGGGCGGAGACTTGGGCTTGACCCTGCCGCTGATGACGGGCGCCAGAGTGCCGCAAGATGAGTTCGATCGGCGATTGCTGGAGGACGAGCGTACCCTGGAAATCTCCTCGCTGCGGGATTTCGACATCGTCAAACCAACCATTTGCGCCATCAACGGCGTCTGCTTCGCCGCTGGTTTCGAATTGATGCTGGGCACCGACATTCGAATCGCGGCCGATCATGCTCAGTTCGGCCTGCCAGAAGTTCAGCGTGCACTGCTGCCGTTCGCGGGCTCGATGGCCAGGCTGCCCCGGCAGGTGCCGACGGCGGCAGCCATGCAACTGCTCCTCACTGGCCGACCGTTCAGTGCCCAACAAGCGCTTCAGTGGGGCTTGGTCACCGAACTTTTGCCGAGCGACCAACTGCTTGCACGCGCATTGGAACTAGCGGAACAGATCGCCGGCAACGGTCCTGTCGCGGTGCAGGCGGTGCGGCGGACCGCCATCCAGAGCAGTGGGCTTGCGTTGCACAGCGCGTTTGCGCTGGAGAACGGGGCCAAGCGCGAGGTCATGCGCAGCCAGGATGCGCGAGAGGGCCCGCTCGCGTTCATCGAGAAGCGCGCGCCGAAGTTCATCGGCCGCTGAATACGCCCACTCGAACGGGGCGCCCTCTACAGCGACGGCAACACCGCCCGCCGCGCCGTGACGACCTCGTCCAGCGCCTGCGTGAACTGATCGCACTCGGCCTCGCCGAAAGGCAGCGACAGCGCCATGAAGCCGCGCCGCGCCATGAACACGCCGCGCGCCAGCAACTCGAAAAACACCAGCGCCTTCACACGGTCGTCGCCCGCCGCCAGGTCATCGGCGCTGCGGACCGGACCGGCCAGCGATTGCATCTGCATCAGCGAACCCAGGCCGGTGAACTGCATCGCCACGCCGTGCCCGGCCAGCAGGGCGTTGAGGCGCTGGCGCAGCGCCTCGCCGCGCGCGTTCAAGCTCTCCAGTCGCTCGGCGCTCAGCACCTGCGTCAGCCCGGCCAGGCCCGCCGCCATCGTCAGCACGTTGTTGTTGAAGGTGCCGGCGTGTTGCAGCGCGCCGCTGCCGCGCGGGTCGTAGCGCTGCATCACGTCGGCCCGCCCGCCAAAGGCGCCAAACGACAGGCCGCCGCCGAAGTACTTGCCCAGCGTGGTCAGGTCGGGCCGGATGCCCAGCAGGGCCTGGCGGCCGCCGAAGGACAGGCGCGAGGTCATCACCTCATCGAAGATCAGCAGCGCGCCGCACTCATCGGCCAGCGCGCGCAGGCCTTGCAGGAATTCGGGCTCGCCCGGAATGCAGCCGCCCGAGCCCAGCATCGGCTCGACCAGGATCGCCGCCAGTTCGCCACGGTGCGGCGCCACGCGCTGATGCACATCCTGAAGGTCGTTGTAGCGCGCCACGATCCAGTCGTGCGGCACGTTGACCGGCGAGCCGCCGCCGGCAAACGCCAGCACGCCGCCGTGGTAGCCGCCCTTGAAGACCAGCACCTTGCGCCGCCCCGTGTGGGCGCAGGCCGAGGCCAGCGCCATCAGGTTGGCCTCGGTGCCCGAGTTGGTGAAGCGCAGCAGTTCCATCGCCGGAAAGCGCCGCTGCAGCTCGCGCGCCAGCGCGCCTTCACGCGCGGTGTGCGAGGACAGGCTCAAGCCATCGGCCAGGGTCTCGGTGATGGCGTGGCGGATCGCCGGCTCGGAGTGGCCGTACAGCCCGGCGGTGAATTCGCCCAGCGCATCCAGGTAGCGGTGGCCGTCGGCGTCCCACAGGTGGCAGCCTTCGCCGCGCTGCATGGCCGGCGGAAAGGGCGCGAAGAACAGCACGCTGCGCGTGTTGCCGCCGGGCAGCGCCAGCGTGGCGTCGTGGTAGATGCGCTCGCTGGCGGGGTGCGACTGGCGGTAGCGCTCGGTGGCGTCGGCCAGGGCTTGATCGAGAGTGGTCGTCATGAGTGGATGCCTTTCAGCGCAAGCGGGACGGCGACACGGCGGCGGGCTCCACACCATGCGACTCCAGTTCATCGGGCAGGGCCTGGCCCTGGATCAGGCTGGCCGCCAGCAGGCTGGCGCCGGCGGCGCTCTGGATACCGTAGCCGCCCTGCGCCGCCAGCCAGAAGAAGCGCGGGCAGGCATTGTCGAAGCCGATCACGATCTCGCCATCCGGCACGAAGCTGCGCAGCCCCGCCCAGGTGGCGGTGGGGCGACGAATCTCCAGCGTGGTCGCCTCCTGCAAGGCGTGGATGCCGAGCGCAATGTCCAGCTCTTCCGGCTGCACGTCCTGCGGTGGCACCGGGTCGGCGTTGGCGGGCGAACCCAGGAGCTGGCCGGCGTCGGGCTTGAAGTACCAGTGCTCGTCGACATCGATCACCGCTGGCCAGTCCGACACGTCCACGCCCTCGGGCGCGCGAAAGGTGAAGGCGCTGCGCCGGCGCGGCTCGATGCCGATGGGCGCGGCACCGAACAGCGACGCCAGCTCGTCGACCCAGGCGCCGGCGGCGTTGACCACGGTGCACGCCGGCAGCCGCTCACCGTTCGACAGCGCGACGCACCAGCCATTGCCGCTGCGCTCGGCCTGCGTGGGCACGGTGTCCGTCAGCAGGCGCGCACCGGCCTGCCGCGCGCCGCTCAGAAAACCCTGCAGCAGCGCGTGGGCATCGATGTCGTAGCCGCTGGCGTCGAGCAGCGCCTGCTCGAACCGACCCGGCCGCAGCGCGGGCGCCGCGCGCTCAATCTGCGCCCCGCTCAGGCAGGACGTCGGTGTGCCACTGCCGGCCAGCGTATCCTGTAGCGCCGCCAGTGCCGGCCACTGCGCGGCGGTGGCGACGAACAGCGCATCGCGCCGCTGCATCAGCGGGTGTTCGCTGAAGCCGGCCGGCGGATCGAGATAGAAAGCCCGGCTGGCGCGCGTCAGCGCACGCACCCCCGGCGGCCCGTAGCTCTCCATGAACATCGCGGCCGAGCGGCCGCTGCTGTGGTAGCCGGGCTGCGACTCACGCTCCAGCAGCACCACGCCCACACCGGCGCGCGCCAGCCGCCAGGCCAGCGAACTGCCGGCGATGCCGGCGCCGACGATGAGGACTTCGCAATCGTGCACGGGTGGATTCTTCCACAGGCCACCTGGCGCCCGCCTTCAGCGCGCGTCATGGCGCAGCAGTTGGCCTGCCACGTTGTCCAGTTCCAGCAGCAGTTCGTGGTACTCGATCCGCACCGGCCCGCCGCTGCGCTGCTCGGCCTGGGCAATCCAGACGGCGTCGTGGCCACGCTGTGCTGCTTCGATCGAGGACCAGACGTAGATACCGATGCCCTCCGACTGGTCGGTGCTGAGCAGGTAAAACTTGCGCAACAGTTCCGGGTTCGCGCGCCAGCGATCGACCGTGGCCAGTGCACCCTCGACGACCTGCTCGCGCGTGGTGCCGGCGGGGTGACCGAAGCGGACGATCTCGACGATCATGCGACTCCACCCTGCCCGCCGCAGGCCGCTCGCGCACGCCGCACCCCGGGCGACTTCGGCATGGCTAGGGAATCAGGCTGGGCAGCCACAGAGAAATGGCCGGGAACATCACCAGAATGATCAGCCGCACCACGTCGATCCCGATGAACGGCATCGTCCCGCGGTAGATGTCCACCAGCGTGATGTCGCGCACGATCGAATTGATGACGAAGACGTTGATGCCCACCGGCGGGCAGATCATGCCGAAGGTCACCGCCATCACGATGATGACGCCGAACCAGATCGGGTCGAAGCCAAGCTGCATCATGGCGGGGAAGACGATCGGCACCGTGAGCAGGATCATCGCCAGCTCGTCCATCACCGCGCCCAGGATGAAGTAGCCCACCAGCACCAGGCTCAGCACACCGTACTTGCCGACCGGCAGTTCCACCAGAAACTGCACCGCGTTCTGGGTGAACTGGGTGATGGTCAGGAAGTAGCCGAACAGGTAGGCGCCCAGCACGATCATCATGATCGCCGACGACACCCGCAAGGTGTCCACCAGCGCGCCCTTGATCTCTTTCGGGCCGAGGCGCCTGCGCAGCAGACCGATGACCAGGGTGCCGACGGCGCCGACGCCCGCGGCTTCGGTGACCGTGTAGAACCCGACATAAATGCCGCCAAGCACGAAGGCAAACAGCAGCAGCGTTGCCCACAAGCCCTTGAGCGACAGCAGCCGCTCGCGCCAGGGGCACGGCTCCCCCCGCGGCAGCATTTGCGGGTGCCGCCAGGCGATGAACTGAACCACCAGGAAATACAGGCCGATGGCCAGCAGACCCGGCAGCACGCCAGCCGCGAACAGCTTGGAGATATCGGTCTCGGTCATGATGCCGTACAGCACGAAAATGACCGAAGGTGGAATCATGATGCCGAGCGTGCCGCCCGCGGCGATCAGGCCCGCCGACAGGCCGGGGTGATAGCCGGATCGGCGCATCTCGGGCAACGCAACCTGCGTCATCGTGGCCGCCGTGGCGACCGATGAGCCATTGATCGCCGCGAAGCCGCCGCAAGCCGCGATCGAGGCCATGCCCAGACCACCCCGCAAATGCCCCAGCCAGGCGCGGCCGGCCGCGAACAGTTCGCTGCTCATGCCCGACCGCGTGGCGAACGCACCCATCAGGATGAACATCGGGATGATGCTGAGGTTGTAATCGGTCAGCACCGACAGCGGCACGTTGGCCAGCAGATTCAAGGCCGGCCGCCAGCTGGTAAGGGCCCAGAAGCCGCCAATGCCGACCAGTCCCATCGACACGCCGATGGGAACCCGTATCGCCATCAGGGCGAACATGGCGATGAAACCGATCAGCGCGACCAGATCACGGCTCATCGCCCACCTCGATCTCGGCGCTGGTGTCGAGCGGCGGCGTTGGCGCGCGGTCACCGGCCAGCAGAAGCAGGCGCACCAGACACAACACCGCCGCAACCGTCGCGCCCAGCGCCGCCAGCGCATACGGCCACACCAGCGGCAATCGAAGATCGTTGGTGCCCTGGGTCCCGGTGGAGAACACCTTCTGCCAGATCATCCAGGCCATCGGCGCCATCAAGGCCAGCGTGCATGTCGTCGCGATCACGTCCAGCACGCGCCGGCCGGCCGGCTTCAGGTTTTCCCAGACGATGTCGACGCAGATGTGGCTGCCGTAATAGGTGGCCAGCGCCAGGCCCCAGAACAGCGCAATGCCCTGCAGCATGCGCGAGCCGTCGTACCAGTCCGGGATCGTGATCTGCAGCAGATCCCGCAACAGCACGTTGCCGGCAGTCAGCAAGGCGATCAGCAGAAGGAAGAAAGCCGCTGTAGCCTCGACAGCCGCCAGCAGCCTTCTGGCCCACATCACTGGCCGCCCTTGCGCGCTTCCAGTTCCTTGCGCAACTCAGCCAGCGCCTGTTTCCCATCAACGCCGGACTTGGCGACATCGGCCAGCCAGCGCTCGTACACCGGCTCGGCAGACTTCTTCCAGGCCTCCAGCTGCTGGGGCGAGATCGGCGTGACGGTGTGCCCCGCAGTCCTGGCCAGCTTGTCCTGCCCAGAATCCTCGTCGTCGCCCCAGGCGGTCCCGATCTTGGCGGCCCACTCGTTATTGCAGTGGTCGTCGATCACCTTCTTCTGGCCGGTCGACAGCTTGTCGTAGAACGCGCGGTTCATGGTCCACGCGAAGTCGGATGAATACATGCGCATGCCGGCATGGTATTTGGCCACCTTGTCGATACCAAAGGTGATGATCGAATGCCAAGGGAACAGGATCGCGTCGGCGACGCCTTTTTCCAGCGCATCGCGTGACTCGGGCGCGGACACCTGCACGTTGGTGGCGCCCAGTGCCGTCATGTAGGTGGCCGCGGTGCCGTTGGAGGCGCGAATCTTCATGCCTTTGAGTTGCGACGGCTCGCTGATCGGCTTCTTGGAATGCAGTGTGCCGATGTGCAGGTGCGCAAGGCAGAACTTGACGTCCTTCATCTCCTGTGCGGCGTACTTGCGATACCACTGGTCCAGCGCCGCCGAGGCCGGCCCCGGCTTGGCCATCAGGAACGGCAGTTCGCCGGCCCCGAACAGGGGAAAGCGGCCGGCCTGGTAGCCCGGGTTGGCCCAGGTGAGGTCGGCAATGCCATCGCGTGACATGTCGTAATGGTCGGCCGCCTTGCCCAGCTGCTGCGCCGGGTACAGCGTCACCTTGATGCTGCCGTTGGAGGCCGTCTCGACCGATTTGGCCCACGGCTCGAAACCCAGTTTGGCCAGCGGATGCGTGGCCGGCAGCCAATGCGCGAAGCGCAACTCCACGGCCTTGTCCTGCGCCTGCGCCACACCCTGAAAGGTGACCGCCGCCAAGCCGATGACTGCGCAGCGCGCCCCGATTGCGAACAAGTTCATGCCTAGTCTCCTGTAGCAAAACACGTCAAGCGCACCGATGATCGCAGGGACAAATCCCCGTTCCAACGGTGTTTTCCCTCGCGCCGCATCGGCGGCCCTTCAACGTGCGGACGCTGTCGTCGATTGGCGTGTGCCCGGCTTGCGCACCCAGTGAATTGGCTGCTCGCGCAGCGGCCGTGCCGGCGCGCCGTGGGCGCGCAGCGCGGCATCCAGCGCCTTGCCGCCTTCGTCCTGCAGCGCGGCCGTGCGTGCGGCGGCGATGGCCTCGGCGCGCTGGGCCGGATCGGGCAGCGCGGGCGCCTGGGCCAGGTGTTCGAGCACGTGCAGCAGGTTGTTCTTGCCGCGCTCGTTGGTCGACCCGTAGCCCTTGATCAGGCGGCCACAGCGCGCGATCTCCAGGCCCAGCGCGGGGCTGGCGGCCAGGCCTTGCACGATGCCGTCCAGCCATTGCTCGATCAGCCGCTGCTCGGTGGCGAAGCGCTCGCCGCGGCGGCGCAGCCACTTCATCGAGGCCAGGGTGCGCAGCGCCAGCATGCCGAACACAGTGTGCGTGCCCAGCTTGAGCGGACGCGCCCAGGGCTTGTCGCCGCGCGCCAGGCGCGTCGCGTCCCAGCGCGTCAGGCGCCGCGCCAGGCCGGCCGGCAGCAGGCCGGCGAACTCGGGCACGCCAGGCTTGAAGTGGTCGTAAACCTTGAGCAGATCGCCCTCGCCGGCCTTCACCTCGCGCCGCACGCGCTCGCGCCGCGAGCCGACGGCCTTCAGGTGCGCCACGCGCACGATGTCGTCGAAAGCCATCCACAGCGCCAGCCAGCGCGCGGCCTCGTGCGTGGCCTCGCCGGCCGTGGCGCCGGCCGCCCGCTCGGCATCCCACAGGCGCTGCAGGCGCTGCAGGTAGAGCTGGCCATAGGCTGCGTCCTGATAGTCGACGGCGCGCGCGTGCCCCAGGCCGATGCGCTCGCGCAAGGCGGGCGGAAACGCCTGTGCGATCGCCGCCGCGGCGGATGAATGATTCACCTGGGCGGCGCCGTCCGGCGCCTGCTGGCCCAGCAGTTCCAGCACGGTGCGCGCCTGCTCGCGCTGCTGCTGCACCGCCTCCAGGCCGAGCGCGAACCCGCGCAGGCTGGCCTTCGCCGCGCCGCCGCCGCCCTCGCCCACCACCGCCTCGTAGTCGGCGCGCGTGAACGGCAGCACGCCGCTGGCGGCAATGCAGCCCAGCATCACGCTGCTGACCACGGTGCCGGCCTCGCGCGTCAGGCGCGCCATGTCCAGCACGTGGTGGCGCGCGGCGTGCGCCTGCACCACGGCGGCCAGCTGCGCTTCGTCCCAGCGGCCGTCGCCCAGTGGCATGCGCTCGGCGGTGGTCAGCGCGCGCGCGGTCGAACTGATGACGCAGCCGCGCTCGCGCGTGGCCATGCCGTTGCCGATCTGGCGCACCGTCTCCAGCAGTTCGCTCGACACCAGCAGGTCGAGCTTGCCCGGCAGCGGTGTCAGGCCAAACACCGGGCGCCGGCCGCCCAGCGTGCGTTCGTGCTCGGGCCAGAACTCCAGGTAGTAGGTGGTGGCGCCGGTGCGCTGCGCCACACCGGGAATCGAGGTGGCCTGCGCCGGGTAGCCGGCGTGGCGGGCGATGGCCGCCAGCCATTCGGCCAGCACGCCGCCGCCCTCGCCGCCCAGTGCGCAGATCAGCAGGGTAATCGGTTGTGTTGGGGAGCTTGTCATCATGTCAGTTTTCCATGGTCCGAAGCGCGGTCCGCGGCGGCCGCCACGCGGGCAGCCCGACGGCCGCGGAGCAGGCCCTTGCCAGGAACGCCGTGGCCGGACCTGCGCCGGCCACTGGCGTTGTCCCCCTTGAGGGGGAAGGCGCGAAGCGACTCAGGGGGTGTTTCATGTGTCAAGCGGGTTGCAGCGCGCGCACCAGGGCAGCGCGCAGGCCGTGGATCAGGCGCTCATGCCAGCGCGGGTTCTGGATCACCTCGGCGCGGTAGAACGACGGACACAGCGTGGCCGCGTGCGCGTTCTCGCCGCACAGGCCACAGCCGACGCAGCCGTCGATGACGGTGGCGATCGGGTCGACGCGCAGCGGATCGGGGTTGTCGCGCAGCGTCAGCGTCGGGCAGGCCGACAGGCGGATGCAGGCGTGGTCGCCGGTGCACACGTCCTCGTCGACGCCGTACTTGACGCGCACCACGCGCGCGCCCTGCTTCAGCAGGCCGGCGATCCAGGGCTTGACGCGGCGCTGGCGCTCGAGTTGGCACTCGCCCTCGGCGACGATCACCTTGAGGCCGTTGAAGGAGGTCGTGAAGGCCTCCTCCAGCGTGTCGCGCATCTTCGCCACCTCGTAGGTGTTCACCACCCGCATCCATTTCACGCCCAGGCCCTTGAGCGCGTTCTCGATGGTCTGGTTGGTATCGACCAGGCTGCGGCCCTTGTCCTCGGCGTTGAACTTGGCGTCTTCGCTGGGCGTGGAGATGATGTCCTGCGTGCCGGTGGCCGAGGTGTAGCCGTTCTTGAAGATCAGCAGCACCGCGTCGTCGCCGTTGAACAGCGCCGCCTGCACGCCGGTGACGATGCCGTTGTGCCAGAAGCCACCATCGCCCATGATCGCCAGCACGCGCCGGTTCATGTGCGGCGACACGCCGGCGCGGCTGGCCAGGCTCATGCCGAAGCCGAGGATGGTGTGGCCGGTGTTGAAGGGCTCGAAGGTGCCAAACGAATGGCAACCGATGTCGGCCGAGATGTGCACCGGCCCCACGTGCTGCTGCGCCAGCTTGATGGCCGAGAACACCGGCCGCTCGGGGCAGCCGATGCAAAAGCCCGGCGGGCGCGCCGGCAGCGGCTCGGGCAACGCCGCGGCCACCTCGGTGCGGCGCTGCCGGTTGCCCGCCAGCCAGCCCTGCACCGCCTGGGTGTCGATGTCGGGCGCCACCTTGGCCAGCCAGGCCGCCAGGCCGGCGGCCATCACCTCGACCGTGTACTCGCCACCCATCGGCAGCACGTCCTTGCCGGCCAACGACGTCTGAATGTCCTGCCGGCGCAGCAGGGTGGCGATCTCCTGCTCCAGGTATTCCGGTTGACCTTCCTCCAGCAGCAGTACGGCCCGCTTAGCGCTACAGAAATCGGTGATCTGCTCGGGCACCAGCGGGCTGGTGACGTTGAGCACCAGCGTCGGAATCTCCAGCTCGCCAAAGGCATCGGCCAGGCCGAACTGCTGCAGCGCGCGCACCAGCGTGTTGTAGATGCCGCCTTGCACGATCAGGCCCAGATCGCCGCGCGCGCCCGGGCGCAGCTCGTTCAGGCCATGCTCCACGATGTAGCGGCGCGCAGCCGGGATGCGCTGCTCGTACTTCAGCTTCTCGTGCCCGAAGGTGACCGGCGGGTGCGCCAGCCGCGTGTAGTCGAAGTGCGCCGGCTCATCCATCAGCGCGCGGGTGGAGATGCCGGGCGAGCGGTTGTCGCGCGCGATGAAGCTGCCGCGCACATGGCAGGCGCGGATGCGCAATTCCAGCATGGCCGGCATGTTGCTGGCCTCGCTGATGGCGAAGCCGTGCTCCACCATGTCCACCATCTGCGCCAGATCAGGCCGCGGATCGAGCAGGACCATGCCGGACTTGAGCGCATAGGCGTGGGTGCGCTCCTGGATCACGCTGGCGCCCTCGCCGTAGTCCTCGCCGATCACGATCAGCACGCCGCCGGTGACGCCGGGCGAGGACAGGTTGGACAACGCATCGGCGGCGACGTTGGTGCCGACGATGCTCTTCCAGGTCACGGCGCCGCGGATCGGGTAGTGGATCGAGGCGCCCAGCATGGCGGCGGCCGAAGCCTCGTTGGAGCAGGCCTCGACGTGCACGCCCAGCTCGGCCATCAGGCCACGCGCCTGCACCAGCACGTCCATCAGGTGCGACACCGGCGCGCCCTGGTAGCCGCCGACGTAGGCCACGCCCGACTGCAGCAGGCCCTTGGTGATGGCCAGGATGCCCTCGCCATGGAACGGCTGCCCGGCGCCCAGGCGCAAGGACTCGATCTCTTTGGTGAACGAAACTTCCACGGCGGTTCTCCTCGGTGAACCGAGGGAGTCTGCGCCATTCCTTTCTATCCATCAATACAATGAAACTAATAAGAAACATGCGTTGAATGGATATCAAGACGCTCGACCTCAACCTGCTGCGCCTGTTCGACGCCATCTGGCGTGCGCGCAGCGTCAGCCGCGCGGCAGAAGAGCTGGGCTTGTCGCAGCCGGCCGCCAGCCAGGGCCTGGCGCGGCTGCGCCGGCATCTGGACGACGCGCTGTTCGTGCGCGCCGGCGCCGGCGTGGCGCCGACGCCGCGCGCCGAGACGCTGGCGGTGGCGGTGCAGTCGGCGCTGGGCACGCTGGAGCAGGCGCTGGCGGCGGCGGCCTTCGAGCCGCTGCGCTCGGCGCGCGTGTTTCGCCTGCACCTGTCGGACATCGGCGAGGCGCGCTTTCTGCCGCGCCTGCTGACCGCGCTGCGCGCCGAGGCGCCGGGCACGCACCTGGAAACGCAGCCCTGGCCGCACGGCGAAATCGCTGGCGCGCTCGACAGCGGCCGGCTCGACGTGGCGATCGGCTACCTGCCCATGCTGGGCGACACGCTGTCGCTGCCGCTGTTCAAGGACCGCTACGTGATCGTGCTGCGCCGCGACCACCCGATCCTGTGGCATTGGACGCGCCGCCAGCCGGGGCAGGAGGCCGAACTGCTGTCACGCCTGCACTACGCCTCGGTGCGCTCGCACGCCGACACCTCGCGCATCCTGCACCTGCTGGGCGTGGAGCGCCGCGTGCACCTGACGGCCGCCAACTTCCTGTCGCTGCCCGACACCGTGAAGGCCACCGATCTGGCGGTGCTGATGCCAAGCCAGATCGCCACGCGCTTCGTCGCCCTGGGCGAGCACGCCGTGCTTGAGCCCGAGCTGCCGCTGCGCGAATTCACCGTCTCGCTGTACTGGAGCCGCCGCTTCGATCACGAGCCGGCGCAGCGCTGGCTGCGCGGGCGCATCGAGGCCTTGTTTCGTGCGGCTTAGGGCCTGTTAACGCTATTTTTAGCCATGCGAACACGCTCAGAAAAGCGCCAATCTAGGCGCACGACGACGCCCAGACTGGGTGTCTGGGCTAGGAGTGCAACGACGAGTGGCGCTTTTCTGAGCATGTTCCCGGCGGGTTGCGATCAAAAAGGCCATCGCCGGCGTTGCCATCCTTGCCAAGGTACCTACCTTGGCTGCGGCTGGCGCCTTGGCGAGTGGCCTTTTTGCCTCGCAACGCATGGCTAAAAATAGCGTTAAGGACGGTCTGAATAATTGACACGCGGATGTGCTTGGCTGTCCATTTTTTAGCTCTTGCTGGAAACTGAGACCTCGCCGGACGTTTTCGCCTTGCTCGGAGGTTTTTTGCTCTCCCGCAGGCCCTTTTGGCCCGCGCCGGGCGCACCTATGCCATCAACTTCTTGCGCGCCATCCACAGGTTGGCCAGGCCCAACAAGGTCACGATCTGCGCCGTGTTCTTCTTCAAACCCCGGTAGCGCACCTTCACATAGCCGAACTGGCACTTCACGACCCGAAACGGATGCTCGACCTTGGCGCGGATGCTGGCCTTGATGCGTTCGATCTGATCAAGCTTGCCTTCGATCGGATCGTCCTTGTCCAGCGCTTTGCGCTGGCCCGGCTTCATGGCCACATGCCAGGTGACACTTTCCTTGGCATCGGCTCGCTTGTCAGCACCCTGGAAGGCCGAGTCGCCAAAGGCATTGCTTTCTTCACCGTGCAGCAAGGCGTTGGCCTCAACGATGTCATGCACGTTGCCTGCCGTGCCACGCACGCTGTGCGTCAAGCCTGAGTCGGCGTCCACACCGATGTGCGTCTTCATCCCAAAGTACCAGTTGTTGCCCTTCTTGCTGGAGCGCATCTGGGCATCGCGCGCGTTGTCCTTGTTCTTGGTGGAGCTGGGCGCAGCAATCAAGGTGGCGTCCACGGCGGTGCCAGCCTTGAGCAGCAATCCCTTGGCGATGAGCAGCTCGTTGATGAGCTTGAACATCTGCTCGGCCAGCTTGTGCTGCTCCAGCAGGTGACGAAAGCGCAAGATGGTGCTCTCGTCGGGCAGGCGCGTATGCCAGTTGTCCAGGCCCGCAAACTCGCGGTACAGCGGCACGTCGTGCAAGGCTTCTTCCATGGCCGGATCGCTCAGGGTGAACCACTGCTGCATGAAGTGAATGCGCAGCATGGCTTCAACCGCAAAGGGCTGACGCCCGCGTCGGCCAGCCTCAGGGGCATATGGCGCGATCAAGGCCACCAGATCGGCCCAAGGCACCACGGCATTCATCTCATCGAGAAAGCGCCGCTTGCGCGTGCGCTTGACACTCAGGTTCAGGCCAAGGTCTGCTTGCTTCATGGCGCTCAATTGTCCCAAAGACGCTACATCTTGCATAGCATGAGATCTGCAGATTTGTGCAGACCTTCCTTAACAGGCCCTAGGCCATCACACCGCCACCCGCACCGCACGCAGCTTCAGCGAGAACTCGCGCAGCGCGGCGATGCCGCTCTCCTCGGCGCGGTGGCACCAGGTCTGCAGGTCGGCCACCAGCTGCTCGCGCGAGCGGCCAGTGGTCAGCCACAGCTGGCGCAGTTCCTCGCGCATGGTCACCATCTTGTCGAGCACCGGGTAGGCGGCGCGCGCCTCGGCCAGTTGCGGCGCGGCGGCGGCGGGCACCTTCTCGGCATCGCGGTGCAGCCAGCGGCGCGCCGCGCGCAGCATGCCCTTGCCCTCGCCGGCCGCGGTGGTCTGCTGCCGCAGCACCGTGCGCATCTGGCGCGCGTAGCTGGCCATCATCTCGTAGCGGTGCGCGATCAGCGCCTCCAGCGTCTTGTCGTCGGCCACCGGGCGCACCTCGCCATAGACCAGGCGCGGCGGCGTCTTCTTGGGCGCGGCCAAGCCCAGTTTGCTCAGCACCGTGATGTACATCCAGCCGATGTCGAACTCATACGGCTTGACCGAGAACTTGGCCGAGGTCGGGTAGGTGTGGTGGTTGTTGTGCAGCTCCTCGCCGCCGATGACGATGCCCCAGGGCGTGAGGTTGGTGCTGGCGTCCTGCGCCTCGAAGTTGCGATAACCCCAGTAGTGGCCGACGCCGTTGACCACGCCGGCGGCCCAGAACGGAATCCAGGCCATCTGCATGGCCCACAGCGCCAGCCCCAGCGCGCCGAACAGCAGCACATCGACGATCAGCATCAGGCCCACGCCCAGCACCGAATGGCGGCTGTACAGATGGCGCTCGATCCAGTCGTCGGGCGTGCCATGGCCGTAGCGCGACAGCGTCTCGGCGTTGCCGGCCTCGGCGCGGTACAGCTCCGCGCCCTGCCACAGCACCTTGCGCAGGCCGTGAATCTGCGGGCTGTGCGGGTCCTCGGCCTGCTCGCACTTGGCGTGGTGCTTGCGGTGGATGGCGGTCCAGGCCTTGGTGGTCATGCCGGTGGTCAGCCACAGCCAGAAGCGGAAGAAATGCCGCACAGCCGGGTGCAGGTCGAGCGCGCGGTGCGCCGAATGCCGGTGCAGGTACAGCGTGACGCTGACGATGGTGATATGCGTCAGCACCAGACCGATCAGCAGCACCTGCCACCAGGCCAGGCCCAGCAGGCCGTGGGCCAGCACATCGAGCACGGCGGTCGGCACGGGAAGATCAAGAAGCAGGTTCATGAAGCAGTGGGGTCTTTCGGGCGGCGAAGGCACGGCGCGTGGCAGCGGCCTTTTCGGAGGTTCGGCAGAGTGCCGGTCGGAACGGTTTGGAGGCTCAGGTTCAGACGCAGTTCGATTCTAGGTGTCGCACCCGGTCAGCAGGCTTGGTAAAAGCCCGCGTGCGGCCCCGCGCCCACATCGAACCGGCGTTTTGTCCACTATTTGGCACCGGCTGGCGCGGGCGCGCTGCTGGCGCGTCTTCACGCGCCTGCATCAGGCACGCTGCCACACCGCGGCGAAGAAGCCGTCGGTGCCGTGCCGATGCGGCCACAGGCGCAGGTATTGGCCGGGCTGGGCATCCTCCGCGGTGCACAGCGCCGCCGCCTCGGGCACTTTCAAGGATTGCAGCAGTTCGGCCACGTTCAGCGGCGTGAAGTCCGGATGCGCGGCGCCGAACGCCTGGGCAATGGCCTCGTTTTCCTCCGGCAGCAGGCTGCAGGTGGCGTAGACCAGCCGGCCGCCGGGCTTGAGCAGGCGCGCGGCGCTGGTCAGGATGGCCTGCTGCTTCAGCGCCAGCTCAGCCACGTCCTGCGGCGACTGCCGCCATTTCAGGTCGGGGTTGCGGCGCAGCGTGCCCAGGCCCGAGCACGGCGCATCGATCAGCACGCGGTCGAACTTGGCGCGCAGGCGCTTGACGCGCTCGTCGCGCTCATGCGCGATGGCAATCGGGTGCACGTTGCTGAGGCCGCTGCGCGCCAGTCGCGGCTTGAGCGCATCCAGGCGGTGCGCCGAGACGTCGAAGGCGTACAGCCGCCCCGTGTTGCGCATGCTGGCGCCCAGCGCCAGCGTCTTGCCGCCGGCGCCGGCGCAGAAATCCGCCACCATCTCGCCGCGCCGCGCATCGAGCAGCAGGGCCAGCAGTTGCGAGCCTTCGTCCTGCACCTCGATGGCGCCGCGCGTGAAGGCCTCCAGCTTTTGCAGCGCCGGCTTGGACGCCAGGCGCAGACCCCAGGGCGAATACGGGGTCGGCGCCGCACCAATGCCCGCCGCCTGCAGTTCCTGCATCACCTGCTCTCTTTTCTGCTGCAGCGTATTCACGCGCAGATCCAGTGGCGCGCCTTCCAGCAGCGCCGCCGCCAGAGCATCGAACTCGCCACCCAGCTGATCGCGCAACCGCGTGGCCAGCCAGTCGGGCAGGTTGTGGCGGTGCTCGGGGCGCAGTGCCTCGGGCTTCACGGCGTCGCAGGCGTCGATCCAGGCTTTTTCTGCATCGGTCAGCGCGCTTTTCAGAAAGTCGCGCGGCGCATGAAAGGCCAGCATGGCCAGGCGCCGCTCGCGCGCGCCGCGGCCAGACAGCGCCAGATGCTCGTACAGGCGCTTGCGCCGCAGCACGGCGTAGGCCGTTTCGGCCAGGGTGGCGCGCTCGCGCGGGCCCAGCGCGCGCTGCTCGCGAAAAAAGCGCGACACCACGGTGTCGGCCGGATGATCCAGCAGAAGAACGCGCCGCATCAGTTCGGTGGCGGTGTCGAGCAGGGCTTTGGGATGCATGGCGCCGATTGTCTCACCCTGGCCACCACGCTGACCGGTCTGGCGCGGCGCCAGCGCTGATCACCACATGGCTGGCAGCTACAGTTGTCGGAGCAGATCGGCGACGGCGCGCGGGTAGATCAGGTGCTCTTGCGTCAGTACGCGGGCCGCCAGCGCGTCGGCCGTGTCGCCGGGCAGCACCGGCACCACGGCCTGTGCCAGGATGTGGCCGTGGTCCAGCTCGGCCGTCACCTGGTGCACCGAGGCGCCGGCAAAGCGGCAGCCCTCGTCGATGGCGCGCTGGTGCGTGTGCAGGCCCGGAAACGCCGGCAGCAGGCTGGGGTGGATGTTGATCAGCCGCCCGGCGTAATGCGCGACAAAGCCCGGCGTCAGGATGCGCATGAAGCCGGCCAGCACCACGAGGGATGGCGCGTGGCGGTCGATCTCGACCCGCAGCGCGGCATCGAAGGCTTCGCGGCCATCGAAGGCCTGGTGGTCGACCACGGCGGTGGCGATGCCCGCCTTGCGCGCGAACTCCAGCCCCCCGGCGTTTGGCCGATTGCTGATCACCGCCGCCACGCGCGCGCCCAGGCGCTCGCCCCAGCGCTGCGCTTCAGCCGCGCGCACGATGGCGGCCATGTTGGAGCCAGTGCCGGAGATCAGGATGACGATGTTTTTCATGGTGCGGGCGACAATTATCAGCGCCCGGCGCATCGCGGTCGGGCACCCCAATTGCCCTGACGCGCCAAACGGATACCATCTCCGGCGCCGCGCGCCCACCATTGAAGCTGGTGAACATGCCACCATCGGCTGGCGCAGCAGTAGCGGCGGCACGGAGTTGCCATTCAGAGTGGGTGTCGGCCCAACCTGCCCGATCGCCTGTGCCGGCACCATTGCGCAAGCACGCACATCGAGCGGGTGCGCGCCGGCATCCTCATCAAGACGCTATGCATGAGTGAGCGTGCTGCGCGCGTCCTTGCTCGATCATGGCAACCAAGGACTGGCTTGAACTCATGCCGCACGCCGCGCGCGCACGCCCAACACGCCCAGCAGCGCGGCCAGCAGCAGCAGGCCCCACTCGCCCAGCGTGGGCACGGCCGCGACGCCTTCCCCGCCCGTTGCGCCAGTCGGCACACCGGGGCCGCCCTGATCCACGATGGTGCCGTTGGCCAGCAAATCGTCGTCGCCCTGTCCGCCGTCTTTGATGGCGAAGGTGATGGTGTTGCCGCTGATGGTGGCCGGCATCACATACCAGTGCGGCGTGGTGTTGCCCGGCTCGGGGCCCCACTTCCAGTACCGCGTGCCGGGCGGCAGCGGCGCCGGGTAGGTCATCTTCATCGAAATGGTGCCGCCCGCCTGGCATCGCTGCGCCGTGAACTCGAACAGCCCGTGCGGAAAGCTCACCCCCGGCGGCGTGACCGGGTTGGCACCGGCCGCGGCCACCGAAATCATGCGTGGCGTGGGCGCGAACTCGCAGGTGTTGCCCGCACTCCTGTCGTTCATGGCGGCCGTCACCGCGCCGGTGTTGGTGGCGCTGGGCGCGCTGAAGACCACCGGGCAGTACTGCGACCATGGGGTATAGCGAGAAGCGGTGTTCCAGGCGTTATCGTCGGCGGTGGGCGGAATGGCGGCGCGCTGCAGGGGGTTGGGGCACAGCCAAGCGTCCGTCAAGGCGGCGCTCGGCACGGGCGGCAGCGCGCCGGTCAACTGGTTGTCGCGGATGCGAAGCAATTGCAGCGCCGACAGTCCGGCCAGCGATGGCACCGCGCCGGTCAATTGGTTGTTATGGACGTCGAACCGCGCCAGCGCAGTCAGCCCCACACCCGACAACGTGGGCAAAGACCCGCTCAACCGGTTGTTGTAGGCCCAGAAATCGTACAAGCGTGACAAGCCGTCCAACGGCGGGATCGTGCCCGACAATTGGTTGTCGTTCACGTGAAAGAAATACAAGCTGCTCAACCCGGCGAGCGGTGGGATGCTGCCGGTCAACTGGTTGTTGTCGGCGTAGAAAACGCCCAGGTTGGTCATGCCGGCCAACGGCGGGATCGATCCGGTGAGCGCGTTGTTTGAAACGTCGAAATTGCCCAGCGAAGTCATCGACGCGATCGGCGGAATGGCGCCTGTCAACCGGTTGTTTGATGCGTCAAAATCATCCAGCATTGGCAGTTGCGCAGGGTCCAGCGTCGGCAGGGTTCCGTTCAGTTGGTTGCCGCTCACGGTGTATTCATCCAGCAGCGGCAACCCCGTCAGGGCTGGGATGCTGCCCGAGAACTGGTTGTAGCCCGCGCGGAACATCTCCAACTTGGCCATGCCGGATACGTCGGGCAACGGACCCGTGAGCGCGTTATCACTGATGTCTATCCATCTGGCCTGAGTGAACGCCTGGATATGCGCCGACGGCATCTGCCCGACCAGATTCTTGCTGCTGAGCGTTAACTCCCTGACATGCGTGCCGGTGTCGTCGCACGTCACCCCGGCCCAGGGGGCAGCGCTGGCGCAGGGATCGCCATTGTTCATCCAGTTATCTTTATTGTTCCAGTTGGCGCCGCCGGTACTGTTGTAGATGGCTTTCAGCGCCGTCAGTTCGGCGGAGTCCAGCGCCGCGTGCGCCTGTGTGGCCATCAGCAACGCGCCCACCGCGCTTGCCGCGGCGTGGCGCCACCAGGTGCGGCTGCCGTGAAATCTTGGATTGGACATAGTCATGCTCCGTGGGTTAAAGATACGCGCCAAAACGCGCCGAGCGGTGGAACCAGTGGCGGTGATTTTGAAATCAGCTATTCATTTTTACGCTTGAAATAAAAGGCTTTCAACTGCATTTGCCTTAAAAAAGCGCAAAATCATGGCCTTGGATGTATGGTCACGACCAATATTGAATAGAAATCAAACCTCTTGAAGTTGTTGAATGTGCCCGCAGATAATCCTCATGGAAATGATCGACATGAGGAAACTCACCCCTGAAGCGCGCCAGGAGCGGCGCCGGCAGGTCATCAAGCTGCGCCGCGCGGGCTGGACGTATGAAGCCATCGCCGCCGATCTGGGCCTGTCGCGCACCGGCGTGTTCGACATCTGCAAGCGCTATGACCAAGGCGGCGCCAAGGCGCTGGTGGACAAACCCTGCGGGCGACCCGTGGGCGTGCTGCGTGCCCTGAGCGAAGAGCAAGAGCGCGACATCCGTCGTCTGGTCATCGACCACACGCCCGATCAGCTCAAGATGGACTTTGCGTTGTGGACACGCCAGGCGGTGCTGCTGCTGATTGAGCAGCGCTGCGGCGTGCGTCTGACTCCGCAAGGCGTGGGCCTGTACCTGCGCCGCTGGGGTTTCACGCCGCAAAAGCCCATCCAGCGTGCCTACGAACAACAACCTGCTGCCGTACAGCGCTGGCTCGATGAGCAGTACCCGGCCATCGAGCACAGAGCCAAGGCTGAAGGTGCAGAAATTCACTGGGCCGATGAGACGGGTCTGCGCTCGGACGATGTGCGCGGGCGCTCTTACGCCCCCATGGGCCAGACACCGGAGATTCGCGTCAACCAGCGCCGTGAGGGCCTATCCATCATCTCCAGCGTCACCAACCGGGGCAAGGTTCGCTTCAAGGTGTTTGAGGGGCGATGAACGCGGCCATCCTGATCGACTTCATGAAGCGACTGGTGCAGGAAGCCAAGAAGGCAAACACCGGCAAAGTATTCCTTGTGCTGGACAACCTGAAGGTTCATCACGCCAAGCTGGTCAAGGCGTGGCTACAGGAGAACAAGGGCACATCGAAGTGTTCTACCTGCCCAGCTACAGCCCGGAGCTGAACCCCGACGAGATGCTCAACGCGAACCTGAAGGCCGCCGTCACGAGCCAGGCGCCCAATCGGCGCAAGGGTCAACTCAAGCAAGCGGCCATCGGGCACCTGCGGCACCTGCAGAAATCGCCCGCCAAGGTCAAGCAGTTCTTCCAGAAGGAATCGGTCAAATATGCGGCTTGATTTATTTGTTCAAGTGGTTTGATTTCGGATCAATAATACTGCATTGTGCAATACCGCCGCGTGTCTGACCATCACCCCGAAGGGTGAGGCGCTCGCAACCTGCTGGACCAGGCGGCCTGCCACGCCTGCCGCCAGATTCAATCTGCTATCGATTCATGCGCTTTTCGCACTCGTGCTTGCTGGAGTCTGGCTACGATTGGTTTAAATTCATTGAATAGCCGACGCGCTGCCAGGGCGCATGGCAAGGCCAGCTATCCCATTGGCCATACGCCTTCTGGCCGTCGCGGATGTCGCTATTCTTGGCGGCATGACGCCACGCAACATCACCCCCATTGAAGCCCGCGTGCTCGGCACGCTGATGGAAAAAGCCCGCACCGTGCCCGACACCTACCCGCTGTCGCTGAACCTGGTCGTCACCGGCTGCAACCAGAAGACCAGCCGCGATCCGGTGATGAACGTGACCGAAGCCCAGGCGCAAGAGGCGCTGGACGACTTGCGCGGCTTGAACCTGGTGATCGAATCGCACGGCAGCCGGGTCACCAGGTATGAGCACAACCTTCAGCGCCGCCTGGGCGTGCCCGAACAATCGGCCGTGCTGCTGGGCCTGCTGATGCTGCGCGGCCCGCAAACCGCGGGCGAGTTGCGCATCAACACCGAGCGCTGGTATCGCTTTGCCGACATCTCGTCGGTGGAGGGTTTTCTGGATGAACTGGCGGCGCGGCCCGAAGACAAGGGCGGCCCGCTGGTCGTCAAGCTGCCACGCCCGCCCGGCACGCGCGAGGACCGATGGGTGCATCTGCTGTGCGGGTCGGTCGCCACGCTTCCCGAATTGATGGCGGCGGGCGCAGGTGCGGCAGGCGCTGGCGGCCAACACGAGCGCATCACCGCGCTGGAGGCCGAGGTGGCTGCCCTGCGCGCCACCGTGGAGCGCCTGTGTCTCGAACTGGGCATGTCGCCTGTGGAACCAAAAATGGGCGCCGACCATGCTAAAAACGCGGACTCAATGGAGACTTGACCAATGGATCTGGCTTTCACTTCCGAAGAACTGAAATTCCGCGACGAGATTCGCGACTGGGTCAAAGGCGCGCTGCCTACGGCCATTTCCGACAAGGTGCACAAGGCGCAACGCCTGACGCGCGACGACATGCAGACCTGGGCCAAGATCCTGGGCGCGAAGGGCTGGCTGGGCTACGGCTGGCCAGCGCAGTTTGGCGGCCCCGGCTGGACCGCCGTGCAAAAGCACTTGTTCGAGGAAGAACTGGCCATGGCCGGCGCGCCGCGCATCGTGCCCTTTGGCCCGGTGATGGTGGCGCCCGTCATCATGGCCTACGGCAACAAGGCGCAGCAAGAGCGCTTTCTGCCCGGGATTGCCAGCGGCGAGGTGTGGTGGAGCCAGGGCTACAGCGAGCCGGGTTCGGGCTCTGACCTGGCCTCGGTGCGCACCAAGGCCGAGCGCCGGGGTGACAAGTACATCGTCAACGGCCAGAAGACCTGGACCACGCTGGGCCAGTACGGCGACTGGATGTTCAACCTGGTGCGCACCAGCAACGAGGGCAAGCCGCAGACCGGCATCTCCTTCCTGCTGATCGACATGAAGTCGCCCGGCGTCAGCGTGCGGCCGATCAAGCTGCTGGATGGCGAAGTCGAGGTCAACGACGTGTTCTTCGACAACGTCGAGGTACCGGTCGAGAACCTGATCGGCGAAGAGAACAAGGGCTGGACCTACGCCAAGCACCTGCTCAGCCACGAGCGCACCAACATCGCCGACGTCAACCGCGCCAAGCGCGAGCTGGAGCGCTTGAAGCGCATCGCCAAGGCCGAGGGCGTGTACGACGACCTGCGTTTCCGCGATCAGATCGCGCTGCTTGAAGTCGACATCGTGGCGCTGGAGATGATGGTGCTGCGCGTGCTGTCGATGGAAAAGAGCGGCAAGAACCCGCTCGACATCGCTGGTCTGCTGAAGATCAAGGGCAGCGAGATCCAGCAGCGCTACACCGAGCTGATGATGCTGGCCGCCGGCCCCTACAGCCTGCCCTTCATCGAAGAGGCGATGGAAGCCGGCTGGCAGGGCGATCAGGCCGCGGCGGCCGGCCTGCAAGGCTTTCCGGGCGGCGAAGTCAACAACGCACCGCTGGCGAGCAACTACTTCAACTACCGCAAGACGACGATCTACGGCGGCAGCAACGAAGTGCAACGCAACATCGTGGCCCAGACGGTTCTGGGCTGACGAACGGTATTTCCCCTCTCCCTCTGGGAGAGGGTTGGGGTGAGGGCCACCCCGGTTCCAGCAGATCAGCGGTCAGCCCCCATCCCCACCTTCCCCCAGCGGGGGAAGGAGCAAGACAAGCACAAGGAAGACAAACATGGACTTCGATTTTTCAGACGACCAGCAAGCTCTGCGCGACGCCGTCGCTAAGTGGGTGGAAAAAAGCTACGACTTCGAGCGCCGCCAACAGATCGTGGCCGCCGGCGGCTTTGACCGCGGCGTGTACAACGAACTGGCCGAACTGGGCCTGACCGGCATCTACGTCAGCGAAGACCACGGCGGCTTGGGGCTAGGCCCCGTAGAGGCCATGGTGGTGATGGAAGAGCTGGGCCGCGGCATCGTCACCGAGCCGTTGAAGCAGGCCTTCGTCACCGGCGCCGTCATTCAGGCGTACGGCGACGACGCCGTCAAGAGCGCATGGCTGCCAAAAATCGCCAGTGGCGAAGCGCTGGTGGTGTTGGCGCAGCAGGAGCGCAAGGCGCGCTACCGGCTCGACGTGTGCGACGCCAAGGCGGGCAAGTCGGGCGACGACGGTTACGCCGTCACCGCGCTGAAGAACATCGTCCCCGCTGGCGACCAAGCCGACGCCTTCGTCGTGCCCGCCGTGCTGGACGGCAAGCTGGCGCTGTTCATTGTGGAGCGCTCAGCCAAGGGCGTCAGCACACGCGGCTACCTGACCCAGGACGAAGCGCGCGCCGCCGACGTCAAGCTGGACAACGCGCCCGCCACGCTCATCACCACCGATGGCCTGGCCGCGCTGAGCTTCGCGGTCGACGTGGGCATCGCCTGCGTGTGTGCCGAAGGCGTGGGCGCGATGGACCAGACGCTGAAGCTGACCACCGAATACATGAACCAGCGCAAGCAGTTCGGCGTGGTCATCGCCAGCTTCCAGGCGCTGCGCCACCGCGCGGCCGACATGAAGATGCAGCTGGAGCTGGCGCGCTCGATGAGCTACTACGCCACGCTGAAACTGAACGCAGACGAGGCCGAACGCCGCCAGGCGCTGTCGCGCGCCAAGGTGCAACTCGGCAAATCCATGCGCTTCGTTGGTCAGGAATCGGTGCAACTGCACGGCGGCATTGGCGTGACCGACGAGTACGTCGGCAGCCACTACTTCAAGTTCCTCACCCAACTCGAGATGACTTACGGCGACACGCTGCACCACCTGGGCGAAGTGAGCGAGCGCATGCAGGCATCGGCGGGCGTGTTCGCCTGAGGCTTGTGAAGACGTGAACCGGGCGCGTCAAGCCGACGACGCGCCCAGGGATTCCAGCAACTGATCGAAATCCTGCGCCGAGGCGCGCGTGTTGTCGAACATCAGCAGCTCGGGGTAGTCGGCTGCGGCGGGCAGAAACAGGCGCGTGCGGTAGTCATGCCAGTGCGCCAGCTTCCAGGCGTCGTTGGGGTTGCCGCGCGCGGCGATGCGGCGGCGCGCCTCGTCCTCTTGCAGGTGCACCCAGACGATGTGCACCGACACATCGTCGCCCACGCCCAGCCAGGCGCGATCGGCCAGTTGGTGCGCGCGCACCTCACGCGACAGCGGGCCGACGACGATGGTGCTGACACCCAGGCCCAGGTTCTCGCGCGCGGTCTGCAGCAGGCCGTGGTATTCGGGGTCGCGCAGATGCTGCAGGTAGGGCGGGCTGTCGCGGTCGTTGGGGTCGCCCGTCAGCACACCCATCACGGCCGAGCTGTAGTCGCCGTAGAGCGTGTCCTTGTCGAGCAGGCAGAACGATTCACCGCTGCACTGCACATGCGCCTCGGCCATCAGCGCGGCGATGGCGCGTCGCGCCAGCGTGGTCTTGCCGGTGCCGGCGTGGCCGCAGAAGAAGATGAGTCGGGGCATCTGGGGGTTGAGCGTTCGGCGTTGAGCGTAACAGCCCGCCCTCTTTCACGCTCAACACTCAACTCTGAACGCCGAACCTCTTCAGATCAGCTGTGCAGCCGCGACGTCTTGGGCAAGTGCGCCATCAGGAACTCCATCTGGTCCGCCAGGATGCGGCGGTTGCGCAGGATGAAGTCTTCCCACAGGCTGGGCACGTAGGGCGTGTAGAGCAGTGGCATGCGCGCCTGCTCGGGCGTGCGATCGCTCTTGCGGTGGTTGCAGCCGCGGCAGGCGGTGACCACGTTCATCCAGTGGTCGCGGCCTTTCTGCGCCACCGGGATGATGTGTTCGCGCGTCAGCTCGGTCTCATGAAAGTGGTCGCCGCAGTAGGCACAGAGATTGCGGTCGCGCGCGAACAGCTTGCTGTTGGTCAGGCCCGGGCGCAGATCGAACGGGTTGATGCCCGGCACGCCGCGCGTGCCGATGATGCTGTTGACCGTGATGATCGACTGCTCGCCAGTGCGCGCGTTGTGACCGCCGCGAAACGTCGCCACCTGCTGGCCGACTTCCCAGCGCACTTCTTCGGCCGCGTAGTGGATCACCGCCTGCTCCAGCGTGATCCACGATTGCGGCAAGCCTTGTGCCGACAGCTTGAGCACCTTCACAAAACGACTCCTCTTGTGGAAGAAACCATCGTCTGTGGCTGGCGTTGCCAGGGCCAGCCGCCTGTGCATGAACCGATGTCACGCCAACCACGCAATATACTCCGTTTTCGTGACAATTCCGCGTCGCTGCGCTTGACTGGTCTGCGGGGCGCGCTATCAAAAAGATAATTCAACCATCCCATGAAGATCTTCCGCGGCTTGCGCCACCCCGGCATCGCGCCCGGCTGCGCCCTGACGATTGGCAACTTCGACGGCGTGCACCGCGGCCACCAGGCCATGCTGGCGCTGTTGAGAAACGAGGCCGCGCACCGCAACGTACCCAGTTGCGTGATGACCTTTGAGCCGCACCCGCGCGACTACTTCGCGGCCGTGTTGAACAAGCCCGACCTGGCACCGCCGCGCATCACCACCTTCCGCGACAAGCTGGCCGAGTTGGCCAACTGCGGGGTCGACCAGACCGTCGTGCTGCCCTTCAACGCCACGCTGGCCAGCCAGCCGCCTGAGGAGTTCATCAATGACATGCTGGTGCGGGCCTTAAGCGTGCGCTACGTGCTGGTGGGCGACGACTTCCGCTTTGGCGCCAAGCGCGCGGGCGACTACGCCATGCTGGACGCGGCCGGCGTGGCCCAGGGCTTTGACGTGGCGCGCATGCAGTCGTACGAGGTGCACGGGCTGCGCGTGTCGTCCACCGCCGTGCGCGAGGCGCTGGCCGCCGGCCGCATGGATGAGGCCGCCGCGCTGCTCGGGCGGCCTTACAGCATCAGCGGCCGCGTGGTGCACGGCCGCAAGCTGGGCCGCGCGCTGGCCGAAAGCGCGGCCGGCAAGGGCGACGGCTTTCGCACCCTGAACCTGCGCTTTTCGCGCCGCGCGCACGCCTGGAAGCCGGCCGCCAGCGGCATCTTCGTGGTCGAGGTGCACGGCCTGACCGACCAGCCGCTGCCCGGCGTGGCCAACCTGGGCGTGCGCCCCTCGCTGGACCCACACGACGTCAACGGCGGGCGCGTGCTGCTGGAAACGCACGTCCTCGACTGGCCGGCGCAGCTCGGTGACGAAGGCGCCTACGGTAAAATTATCCGCGTGGATCTGCTGCATAAACTGCACGACGAATTGCGCTATCACAGCCTGGCGGCACTGACCGAAGGCATCGCGCGCGACTGTGACGACGCACGCGCCTGGCTGGCCGCGCGCGACAAGCGAATTTGAAGGGGCGGCGGGCGCGCCCCTCCCCCGCCACAGGCCCCATCTCTTTTTTCATAGCAGCTCGCGCTTGCTCTACAAGAACAAGCGACTGTTTCCCCAAAGAACCCGCTGTTCAACAGCCGAACGCAAAGAGCGCGGAGATGGCGCAAAAGACGCGAAAGAAAAACTGATTTTTCCGCGTTCTTTGCGAAACCTTTGCGCCCTCTGCGTTCAATAAAAGCGCATCCCTCCCATGAGCACCGAGAACAAGACCGACTACCGCAAGACCCTGAATCTGCCCGACACGCCCTTCCCCATGCGCGGCGATTTGCCCAAGCGCGAGCCGGGCTGGATCAAGGAATGGGACGAGACGGGCCTGTACAAGCGCCTGCGCCAGGCCCGCGCCGGGCGCGAAAAATTCATCCTGCACGATGGCCCGCCCTACGCCAACGGCCAGCTGCACGCCGGCCACGCAGTCAACAAGATCCTGAAGGACATGATCGTCAAGACGCAGCAGCTCAAAGGGCTGGACGCGCGCTACGTGCCGGGCTGGGACTGCCACGGTCTGCCGATCGAGAACCAGATCGAAAAGCTCTACGGCCGCAACCTGAGCCGCGACGAGATGCAGGCCAAGAGCCGCGCCTACGCCACCGAGCAGATCGGCTTGCAAATGGCCGACTTCAAGCGCCTGGGCGTGCTGGGCGAATGGGACAACCCCTACAAGACCATGAACAAGCCGAACGAGGCGGGCGAGCTGCGCCTGTTCAAGCGTCTGATCGAGCGCGGCTTTGTCTATCGCGGCCTCAAGCCCGTCTATTGGTGCTTCGACTGCGGATCGGCGCTGGCCGAGGCCGAGATCGAATACCAGGACAAGAAGAGCAACACCGTCGATGTGGCGTTTGAAGCCGCCGAGCCAAGCAAGCTGGCCGCCGCCTTCGGGTTACCGAAGCTCGACAAGCCGGCCTTCATCGTCATCTGGACCACCACCGCCTGGACCATCCCCGCCAACCAGGCGCTCAACGTGGGCCCGCACATCGAGCACGCGCTGGTCGACACGCCCAAGGGCCTGCTGGTGCTGGCGAGTGCGCGGGTGGAAGACAGCCTGAAGCGCTACGGCCTCGAAGGCCGGGTCATCGCCACGGCCATGGGCGACAAGCTGGGCGGGCTGGACTTCGAGCACCCGCTGTACGACGTCAAAAACGAGGATGGTTCGTGGGGCTACCAACGCCTGGCGCCCGTCTACCTGGCCGACTACGCCACCGACACCGACGGCACGGGTATCGTGCATTCGTCGCCCGCTTACGGTATTGAAGACTTCAATTCGTGCGTGGCGCACGGCCTGGCGCACGCCGACATCCTGAACCCGGTGCAAGGCAAAGGCAGCTACGCAGCCGACTTTCCGCTGTTCGGCGGGCTGGACATCTGGAAGTCCGTGCCCGTCATCGTCAAGACGCTGGATGAGGCCGGCCGGCTGCTCGCCACCAGCAGCATCTCGCACAGCTACCCGCATTGCTGGCGCCACAAGTCGCCGGTGATCTACCGCGCCGCATCGCAATGGTTTGTGCGCATGGACGAAGGCGAAGGCGTGTTCACCAAGGACAAGGCGCCGGAGACCCTGCGCACCACCGCGCTGCGCGCCATCGAAAACACCGCCTTCTACCCCCCCAGCGGCAAGGCCCGCCTGCGCGACATGATCGCCGGGCGCCCCGACTGGGTCATCAGCCGCCAGCGCGCCTGGGGCGTGCCGATTGCCTTCTTCTTGCACAAGGAGACGGACGAGTTGCACCCACGCACCATGGAAATCCTGGACCAGGCGGCCGACATCATCGAGCAGGGCGGCATCGAGGCTTGGAGCCGCGTGACGCCGGAAGAAATCCTGGGCGACGAAGACGGCCAGCACTACCGCAAGTTCAACGACATTCTGGAGGTGTGGTTCGACTCCGGCTCCACGTTCGACCACGTGCTGTGCGGCACGCACCCGAACGAGCACCACACGGACATTGATCCGCGCACGGGCGCTCCGGGGCCTGAGGCGGACATGTATTTGGAAGGCCACGACCAGCACCGCGGCTGGTTCCACTCCTCGCTGCTGCTGGCCAGCGCCATCCGTGGCCGCGCGCCTTACCGCAGCCTGCTCACGCACGGCTTCACGGTGGATGCGCAGGGCCGCAAGATGAGCAAGTCGCTCGGCAACGGCATCGACCTGCAAGAGGCCAACAAGAAGTGGGGCGCCGAAATCCTGCGCCTGTGGGTGGCCGCCAGCGACTACTCAGGCGACATCGCGGGCGACGACAAGATCATGGCGCGCGTCATCGACGCCTACCGCCGCATCCGCAACACGCTGCGCTTTCTGCTGGCCAACACCAGCGATTTCGACCCGGCCAAGGATGCGGTGGCGCAGGACGATTTGCTAGAGATTGACCGCTGGATGCTGGCGCGCGCGGCCGAATTCCAGAACGAGGTGCTGGCGCATTACAAGGTGTACGAATTCCACCCCGTGGTCGCCAAGCTGCAGCTGTTCTGCTCGGAAGACCTGGGCGGCTTCTACCTCGACGTGCTGAAGGACCGCCTGTACACCACGGCGCCCAAGTCGCTCGCGCGGCGCAGCGCACAGACGGCGCTGTGGCAGCTGACGAACGCCATGCTGCGCTGGATGGCACCCTTTCTCAGCTTCACCGCCGAAGAGGCGTGGAAGGTGTTCGGCGGCCAGGATTCGATCTTCTTCGAGGAGTTCTGGCCCTTCGAGGCACCCGATGCCAAGCTGCTGCAGAAGTGGGAACGCATCCGCGAGATCCGTGAACTGGTCAACAAGGACATCGAGGTGTTGCGCGAGAAAGGCGAGGTCGGTTCGTCACTGCAGGCCAAGGTGGTGCTCACCGCGCCGCCAGCCGACCATGCACTGCTGGCCGGCCTGGGCAGCGACCTGAAGTTCGTCTTCATCACCTCCGTCATCGAGCTGAAAGCGGGCGACGCCCTGTCGGTCAGCGCCAGCGCCTCGACGGACCTCAAGTGCGAGCGCTGCTGGCACTACGAGCCCGACGTCGGCCAGCACGCCGAGCACCCCACGCTGTGCGGCCGCTGCATCGGCAACCTGTACGGCGCGGGCGAAACCCGCACGATCGCCTGACGTGGCACGCAGCAAATCGAGGGGCGCCAGCCTGACCCTGTGGCTGGCGCTGGCGGCGCTGGTGGTGATGCTGGACCAGTTCTTCAAGCAGCTGATCCTGGCCAACTACCAGCTTGGCGACGCCACCTACGTCACCAGCTTCTTCAACATCGTGCGCGCCCACAACACGGGCGCGGCGTTCTCGTTTCTGGCCGGCGCCAGCGGCTGGCAGCGCTGGTTCTTCGTCGTGCTGGCCACGGCGGCCTCGCTGTTCATCCTGTGGCTGCTGCGCTCGCATCCGCAGCAGCGGCTGTTCGCCTTCTCGCTCAGCATGATCCTGGGCGGCGCCGTCGGCAACGTCATCGACCGGCTGCTGCACGGCTACGTGGTGGACTTCCTGGATTTTCACTGGGCGTTCTTGAGCCCCATGTTCTACCGTGGTCACTTCCCGGCCTTCAACGTGGCGGATGCGGCCATCACGGCGGGGGCGATCGGGTTGATCCTGGATGAGATTCTGCGCGTGCGGCGCGGGCGTTGACGCTCAATAGCCGCGCAGCATGAATCGATGCAGGCTTCGACGACAGCCTGCTCGCCCTCGGTCAAGCGGCGCACGGGTTGGCGCAACAGTTCTGCGGGCACGGCGAGCATGTTCGGTTTGGCGGTTTTCCGGCGCCTACAGGTTGGCGGAAAGTAGTTACCAAGCCTGATCGTCGCCCGATGGAAGCCATTGGTGGTTCAGACCGACGCGTCACCCCAGATCGATCTGATATTCGACGTAGTCGAGACGGCGTGCCAGCTTCGCGTACAGGGCTTGCGCGCTCAGGTTGGTACTGCGCGTGCGCCAGTGAAGCACCGTACAGTGCTGCTGCCGGGCGACCTGCGCCACCTCCAACAACAGGCGCCGACCCAGGCCGTGACCCCGTTGTTCAGGCGCGACGTAGAAATCTTGCAGATAGCACTCTTGAGTGCGCGACCACGTCGATGGGTGCAGGAAGAAGTGTGCAAACCCCACGGGTTGTTCAGCGACTGCGACCAGCCCTTGTAAACAGTTTTCCTGGTTTTTGAGGCGGGTGAAGACCGAACGGTTGTGCGCCTCGTCCAGTTCCGCACGCCGGTCACCCGCACAGTCCAGCCACATCGACTCCCATTGATCAAAATCGATATCGGCGAACGATGTGAAACGCATAACGGTTTGAATTGACTGGCTCATATGTGCAACTGGGTTGGCCACCGTCCCAACGTCAAGGCAGCAACACCGTCGACCCCGTCGTCTGCCGCGCCTCCAGCACCCGGTGCGCCTCTTGCACTTCAGCCAAAGGAAAGCGCTGGTCGATGTGGATCTTCACCTTGCCTGAACGCACTACATCGAACAAATCGGCTGCCATCTTCTGGCAGCTCTCGCGCGTGGCGATGTGCACGAACAGGGTGGCGCGGGTAACGTACAGGCACTTGGGTGCCAGGATGGCGGGCGCGAACGGCGGCACGGGGCCGCTGGCGTTGCCAAAGCTGGCCATCAGGCCCAGCGTGCGCAGGCACTCGAGCGACTTCTCCCAGGTGTCCTTGCCGACCGAGTCGTAGACGACCTTCACGCCCTTGCCACCGGTGATCTCCTTCACGCGGGCGGCGAAGTCTTCGGTGCGGTAGTTGATGGCGTACGCCGCACCGTTGGCGAGCGCCAGCTGGCATTTCTCGTCGGAGCCGGCGGTGGCGATCAACTGGTAGCCCAGCGCCTTGGCCCACTGGCAGGCGATCAGGCCAACGCCGCCGGCGGCCGCGTGCCACAGGATGTGGTCACCCGCTTGCAGGCCCTCCGCCGGCAATGTCTTGCGCAGCAGGTATTGCGCCGTCAGGCCCTTGAGCATCATGGCGGCGCCGGTCTCGAAGGGGATGTCGTCGGGCAGCTTGCACACCGCCAGCGCGGGCAGCACGCGCGCCTCGCTGTAGCTGCCGGGGGGGTTGCTGGCGTAGGCGGCGCGGTCGCCCACCTTCAGGTGCGTGACGCCCTCGCCCACGGCTTCGACGATGCCCGCGCCTTCCATGCCCAGGGTCAGCGGCATGGGCAACTGGTACAGGCCGCTGCGCTGGTACACGTCGATGAAGTTCAGGCCGATGGCCTGGTGGCGGATGCGGATCTGGCCCGGCCCCGGCTCGCCCACGGGCAGGTCGATCAGCTTCATCTCCTCGGGTCCCCCGTGGCGGGCGATCTGCACGGTCAAGGCCATGGGTGTCTCCTCTCGATCATGGCAACAAAACCCTGATGGTGCCATGAGCGGCCGAGCCCTGCGCCGGCGTGGCTACCATTGGCGGCTTGCCCATGAACCTGCCGCTGACGCCTTCGACCGCCCTGCTGCTCGCCCTGGCGCCATTGATGTGGGCCGGCAATGCGGTGGTCGGCCGTGTGGTGACCGAGCTGGTGCCGCCGCTGACGCTGAACTTCCTGCGCTGGCTGCTGGCCTTCGCGCTGCTGCTGCCGCTGGCCACCTGGGTGCTGCGCCCAGGCAGCGGGTTGTGGCCGCACTGGCGCCGCTTCGCGCTGCTGGGCCTGCTTGGCGTCGGCCTGTACAACGCGCTGCAATACCTGGCGCTGCACACCTCGACGCCGCTCAACGTGACCCTGGTGGCCTCCAGCATGCCGCTGTGGATGATGGCGCTGGGCCGGCTGTTCTTCGGCGCCCGCATCACGCGGCCGCAATTGCTGGGCGCGCTGCTGTCGATGATCGGCGTGGCGGTGGTGCTGGCGCGCGGCGACTGGGCGCAGCTGGCGCGGCTGAAGCTGGTGCCGGGCGATCTGTACATGGTGGCCGCCACCATTGGCTGGGCCTGGTATTCGTGGCTGCTGTCGCGGCACGCCGAGCCGACGCCGATCCGCGCCGACTGGGCGGCGTTTCTGCTGGCGCAGATCGTGTTCGGGCTGGGCTGGTCGGGCCTGCTCGCGGCCGGTGAATGGACGCTGACCGATGCCCGCATCGTGTGGGGCGGGCCGCTGGCCGCCGCGCTGCTGTTCGTCGCCCTTGGGCCGGCGCTGCTGGCCTACCGCTGCTGGGGTCTGGGCGTGCAGCGTGCCGGGCCGACGGTGGCCGGTTTTTTTGGCAATCTGACACCGGTGTTCGCGGCGCTGCTCTCGGCGCTGTTCCTGGGCGAGACACCGCGCCCCTACCACGCGGCCGCGTTCGCGCTGATCGTGGCCGGCATCCTGGCGTCTTCGCGGCGCTGACGGCATGAGCACGCCACCGCCCACCACGCCATCCACCGCGCCGCCGGGCGCGCTTGACGCCGTGCCGCCGGCCACCGGCTGGCTGCGCTGGGCACCCGGCCTGCATGTGCTGCTGCACTATCGCACCGACTGGCTGCCGCGCGACATCATGGCCGGCCTGGTGCTGTCGGCCATCCTGGTGCCGGTCGGCATGGGCTATGCCGAGGCGGCGGGCGTGCCGGCGATCTACGGGCTGTATGCCACCATCGTGCCGCTGCTGGTCTACGCCTTGCTGGGGCCGAGCCGCATCATGGTGCTGGGGCCGGACTCGACGCTGGCCGCCGTCATCGCCAGCCTGATCCTGCCGCTGGCCGGCGGCAGCGTGGAGCGTGCGGTGGCCCTGGCCGGGGTGCTGGCGCTGATGTCGGGCGGCTGTCTGCTGCTGATCGGCTTCGCCCGGCTGGGCGTGATGGCGGATTTGTTCTCCAAGCCGATCCGGCTGGGCTTTTTCAACGCCATCGCACTCACGGTGATCATCAGCCAGTTGCCCAAGCTGATGGGTTTTTCGTCCTCGGTCAGCGGTTCGCTGGAGCGCCTGGCCGAGATGGTGCAAGCCTTCACCGACGGGCGCGGCAATCCGATGGCGCTGGCCATCGGCATGGGCACGCTGGGGCTGATCCTGGGCATTCGCCAGGCACGCCCGCGCTGGCCGGCGGTGCTGATCGCGGTGGTGACAGCCACCACGCTGTCGGCGCTGTTCGATCTGTCGGCGCGGGTCGGGCTGGACGTGATCGGCCCGGTGCCGCGCGGCCTGCCGGTGCCCACGCTGCCCTTCGGCGCCGTGACGCTGGCCGACCTGCGCAAGCTGGCACCGGGCGCGGCCATCATCGCGCTGCTGGTGTTCGCCGACTCCAGCGTGCTGTCGCGCGCGCTGGCCAAGCGCAGCGGCCAGCGCGTGAACCCCGACCAGGAAATGCTGGCGCTGGGCAGCGCCAACCTGGCGACCGGGCTGATGCAGGGTTTTCCGGTCAGCAGCAGCAATTCACGCACGCCGGTGGCCGCCAGCGCGGGCGCGCAGACCCAGCTGGCCAACCTGGTGGGCGCAGTCGTCATCGCGCTGCTGCTGGTACTGGCCCCGGAGCTGCTCAAGGACATGCCGCAGGCGGCGCTGGGCGCGGTCGTCATCACCGCCTGCATCTCGTTCACCGACTGGCCGGGCATGATGGCCTTGCTGCGCCAGCGCCAGGTGGAATTCCTGCTGGCCGTGGCCAGCTTTCTGGGCGTGGTGTTTTTCGGCGTCATGGAAGGCATGGCCGGCGCCATCGCGCTGTCCCTGCTGGTGATGGTGTGGAACGCATGGCACCCGTACCACACGGTGCTGGTGCGGGTGGACGGCCGCAAGGGCTACCACGATGCCAGGCGCAACCCAGCGGGCCGCTTCGTACCCGGCCTGGTGCTGTTCCGCTGGGATGCGCAGCTGTTTTTCGCCAACGCCGACCTGTTCCGCGAGGCCTTGCTGCAGGCCGTGGACAGCGCGTCGACACCGACGCAGCAGGTGATCGTGGCGGCGGAGGGCGTGAACGACATCGACGTCACCGCGGCCGACATGCTGGCCGAGTTGGACCGCGAGCTTCAGGCGCGCGGCATCGATCTGCAGTTCGCGGGTCTGCCTGGCTACGTGCGCGACCTGATCATGCGCTACGGCCTGAGCCGGCGCTTCGACGCCGATCACTTCCCGCCCACCGTTGGCAACGCCGTCAACGTGTACCGCCGGCGCCATTCGGTGAACTGGAAGGACTGGGACGAGCGCTAGGGTCCAGTCGCGGCGTCGGCCGACAGCGGCGCCACCGACCGGCGCCTACACTGGAACTTTCATTTCAATCCAAGGAGCATGCCGCATGGCCCTGAATCTGAACGAAGACGAACTGCAACTGCTGGCGGCGCTGCCGCAATCCATCGGCTCGGCCGTCGCCTTTGCCGGGCGCAGCGGCCTGTTCGGCACCGGCAAGGAAATGTTCGCCAGTGGCCAGGCGCTGATGGCGGGCGTGAAGGATTACCCCGGCAACGAGCTGATCCAGGCCATCGTGCCCGATCCCAACGCGGCAGACAAAAGTGCCGAACTGGCGCAGGCGCGCAAGACGCGCGACTGGGCCATGGCGCGCCTGAAGGCCAAGGGCATCACCTCGGCCGAGAAGCTCACCGCGCAAATGCTGGAAGATGCGCGCGAGGCAAACCAGTTGCTCGACAGCAAGGTCGATCCGGCGCAGGCGGCGCAGTACCGCGAATGGGCGCTGGCCGTGGCCGAGAAGGTGGCCATGGCGTCGACCGAAGGCGGCTTCCTGGGTTTTGGCGGCACCCGGCTGAGCGATGCCGAGAAGGCGCTGATCGAGCAGATCAAGGGGGCGCTGCGGGCGTGAGGTGAGGGGCTGACGGCGCGAGGCGCGAGCATCGGCTTCGGTTCCAAGCCTCGCATCCTCGGGGCGGGCGAGATTCGGGTATGGACGTGGGAGTTGGCAAGCTCGCTCCCACAAAAGCCGCCTCATGGCGGGGTCAGCCGATACCGATGCGCCACCCGCTTGGCCAGCACCGCCGACGCCAGATAGGCCGTCGCGGTGTCCTGCCGATGCGTCACCAGCGTGATCGGCACGCGCGCGCCCATGATCAGCCCCGAGGCGGTGGCGCCCGCCAAGTATTGCAGCTGGCGCGCCAGCATCGAGGCGGCTTCCAGGTCCGGCGCCAGCAGCACGTCGGCCTGGCCGGCGACGGGTGAGTTCGGATGCTTGGCGTGTGCCGAGGGCATCGACACCGCGCTGTCAAAGGCCAGCGGGCCGTCGACCAGGCCACCCTCGATCTGACCGCAGTCCGCCATCTTGCACAGCGCGGCGGCGTCGATGGTGGACGGCACGCCGGCATCGATTTCTTCGGCCGCCGACAGCACCGCCACGCGCGGCGTCGGCACACCCATGATGCGCGCCAGCTCAATCGCGTTGCTGGCGATGTCGGCCTTCTCGGCCAGTGTCGGCCGGGCATGCAGCACGGCATCGGTCAGCCAGAGCGGCTTGGCGTAGCTTGGCACCTCGAAGCGGAACACGTGCGACAGGCGGCGCTTGGTGTGCAGCGCCGGCGCCGCCAGCACGGCGGCCAGCAGTTCGTCCTTGCGCAGGCTGCCGGCCATCAGCGCCTCGACGCGGCCCTCGGCCGCCAGCGCGGCGGCGGTGGCGGCCGAGGCCACGCTGTGCGGCGTGGCCACCAATTCCAGCCCCTGCAGATCGATGCCGGCCGCCGCCGCGGTCTCGCGGATGCGCTCGGGCGGGCCGATCAGCACCGGCTCGATCAGGCCCTCACGCGCGGCGCGCAGTGCGCCCTCCAGCACACCGGCGTGGCATGGGTGCGCCACGCCGCAGCGCACCGCCGGCGTGTCCTGCGCCTGCGCCAGCAGCGCCTTCAGGCGCGCGTCGGGGTCGAACAACTGGATCTGCGGCAGCTGGATGCGCGGCAGGCGCAGCTTGCTGGTCGGCGCCAGCACGCGCGCCACGCCCGACAACACCTTCTCCTGCCGCTGGTTGGTGACCAGGCAATCGAGTTCGACGCGCGGCTTGTCGGCGTCCTTGCCAAGCACCGTCACGGTGACGGTGAGCGTGTCGCCCACGCGCACCGGGCGCGAGAAGCGCAGCGACTGCTCCAGATAGATCGTGCCCGGCCCCGGCAGTGTGGTACCCAGCACCGCCGAAATCAGCGCCCCGCCCCACATGCCATGCGCGATGACGCCCTGGAACAGGGTCGCATCGGCGTACACCGGGTCCAGGTGCGCCGGGTTGGTGTCGCCCGATACGGCGGCAAAGGCCTGGATATCGGCCTGGCTCAGCGTGCGCACCAGACGCGCGCTCTGGCCGATCTGCAGTTCATCGAAGGTGAGGTTCTCGATCACGTCGGATTCGTTCAGGTGCTCGGTGGCGGGGTGGGGGGACATCGGTGCGGTCGGTGAAGGAATCGGCTGGGGCCGCATCGTGCCGAGGGCATGTGGCAGCGTGATGAAGCAAGGCCACGGCGCCGCGTCATGCCATGCCCCTGTCTGCTGGAATCAATAGGTTCCCGGATACGCCCCGCCATCCGGCAGGATGTTCTGCCCCGTCAGATAAGCCGCCTGCCGGCTGCACAGAAAAGCGCAGATGGCGCCGAACTCGGCCGGCGTGCCAAAGCGCCGCGCCGGAATCTGCGCCGCCTGCGCCGCGCGCACCTCATCCAGCGACTTGCCGCTCTTTTGCGCCGCGCCCTGAAAGGTGGTGGCCAGCCGGTCGGTGTCGAACTTGCCCGGCAGCAGGTTGTTGATGGTCACACCCTGGGCCGCGATCTCCGGGTTGCGCGCCAGCCCGGCGATGAAGCCCGTCAGCCCCGAGCGCGCCCCGTTCGACAGCCCCAGGATGTCGATCGGCGCCTTCACCGCGCTGGAGGTGATGTTGACGATGCGCCCGAAGCCACGCGCCAGCATGCCGTCGAGCGTGGCCTTGATCAGCTCGATCGGCGTCAGCATGTTGGCGTCCACCGCCCTGATCCAGGCCTCGCGGTCCCAGTCGCGGAAGCTGCCCGTGGGCGGCCCGCCGGCGTTGGTCACCACGATATCGAAGTCGCGCCGCACGGCAAACACCGCCGCCCGGCCCTCGGGCGTGGTGACGTCGGCCGCCACCGATTGCACTTCCACGCCCGCGTTGGCGGCCTGGATCTCGCCCGCCGTCGCCGCCAGCGCCTCGGCGCCGCGCGCCACCAGCAGCACATTCACCCCTTCGGCCGCCAGCGCCTCGGCGCAGCCGCGCCCCAGCCCCTTGCTGGCGCCGCACACCAGCGCCCATTTGCCCGCAATGCCCAGATCCATCTCGCCCGTCCTTCGTCGATGTTGAGAACACCGCATTCTCGCCCGCCATCGGGCGGGGATGCGGGGGTCAAGCACAATCGTTTCGCGGCTGGCGTTCGATGGTTCATGAAACCAGATATTTCGGACTGAGCCCCTGCAAATACCTGAGTTCAGGGATGGCCAAACGCGCGTGAGTGGCGCACATTGGGGGACTGGCCTTTTTATTGCCGCTGTTTTTGGATGACACCTCCCGCCCTGCCCGCCGAATCGACCCTGCCCGCCCCGGTGCTGGTGGTGGAAGACGAGCCGCTGATCCGCCAGCGGCTGCAGGGCGTGCTGGCGCAACTGGGCTACACGCCGGACACGCTGGTGATGGCGGGCACGCTGGCCGAGGCGCGCGCCTGCCTGGCGAGCGACCCGGTGGCGCTGGCGCTGGTCGACCTGGGCCTGCCGGACGGCAGCGGCATCGATCTGATCACCGAACTGCGCGCCGCCGACCCGACGCTGGGCATTCTGGTGATCTCGGCCTGGAGCACCGAGGACGCAATCCTGGCGGCGCTGCGCGCGGGGGCCACCGGCTACGTGCTGAAGGAGCGCGATGACCTGGAGGTGACGCTGTCGATCCGCAGCGTGCTGCGCGGCGGCGCGCCGATCGATCCCTTCATGGCGCGGCGCATCATGGCCGAGCTGTACCCGGCGCTGCAGCCCGATGCCGCGCCGCGCGCGCCCGAGCGGGCCGACACACTCAGCCCGCGCGAGCACCAGATCCTGCGCATGGTGGCCGATGGCCTGGGCAACCGCGAAATCGCGGAACAATTGAGCCTGTCGCGCCACACCGTCGAATGCCACATCAAGCACGTCTACCGCAAGCTCGCCGTCAGTTCGCGCGTGCGTGCGGTGAGCGCGGCGCGCACGCGCGGCCTGCTGGCCTGAACCCTGCATGAATCCTCGGCTGTGGCGGCTGGCGCTGGTCTGGGTACTCGCGTGGCTGTTCGGGCCCGCGGCCTGGGCCCAGGCCGACTGCGCCGCGCGCATCACGCAGATGCAGGCGGCGCGGGCGCCAGGCGATGGCGCCCAGCGGCCGACCGAGGATTGGACCAACGTGACCCTGCCCGACCGCTGGACCGACGCGCGCTGGCCAGGCTACAGCGGCAGCGTGTGGTACCGCATCGACTGGCAGCGCGATTGCCCTGCCGGCGCAGGCGAGCTGGCGCTGGCGCTGGATTCGATCAACATGGCGGGCGAGTTGTGGGTGGGCGATGCGCTGCTGTGGCGCGACCGGCACCTGGCCGAGCCGCTGTCGCGCAGCTGGAACGTGCCGCGCCTGTGGCTGCTGCCCGATGCGCTGCTGCGCCCAGGCGCCAACACGCTGTGGGTGCGCGTGGTGGGGGTGGCGGCGCAGTCGCCGGGGCTGGGCGCGCTGCGGCTGGGCGCGCCGCAGGTTCTGCAGGTCGCGCACGAGGCGCGCTGGTGGCGCCAGCGCACGCTGTTCACGTTGAACCTGACCCTGTCGGTGGCGCTGGGCGTGCTGTTCTTCTTCATCTGGCTGCTGCGGCGCAAGCAGCGCGCCTTTGGCTGGTATGCGCTGATGACGCTGTGCTGGGTGCTGTTCATCGCCAACGTGCTGGTCACCGAGACCTGGCCGTTTCCCGACACGCTGACGGCAGCGCGCGCCAACGCCAGCATGATGGTGCTGTACGTGGCCTGCTTTGGCGTCTTCATCTGGCGCTTTGGCGAGCAGCACTGGCGAGCACTGGAGCGCAGCCTGTGGGCGCTGGTGGCGCTGCTGGTGGCGGCCTTATGGGCGACCCCGGCCGCGGCGCTGCCCGGCATGACTTTGTTGGCCCTGCTGGCCAGCGCGGTGGTCTTCCTGGGCGCCTGTATGCAGTTCATCGCCCACGCGCTGCGCACGCGCCAGACCGACCACCTGATGCTGGCGGCCTGTCTGGCGGTGTACGTGGTGGTGGCGGTGCACGACGTGCTGGTGGTGCTGCATCTGCTGCCCGACCAGCCGGCGTGGACGCCGTTTTCCAGCGTGGTGACGATGGTGGCCATGTCGGCGGTGCTGGGCTGGCGCATTGCGCAGAACACGCGACGCATCGAGCGCTTCAACGACGAACTGCAAGGCGGCATTGCCGAGGCGCGCGCCGAGCTGGGCGGCACGCTGGCGCGCGAGCACGCGCTGGCGCTGGACAACACGCGGCTGCAAGAGCGCCTGCGGCTGGCGCACGATCTGCACGATGGCCTGGGCGGCTCGCTGGTGCGCGCCATCGCGCTGGTCGAGCAGGCCGACGCGCAACTGCCCAAGGGCCAGACGCTGTCGATCCTGAAGCTGCTGCGCGACGACCTGCGCCAGGTGATCGACAGCGGCTCCAGCGCTGGCGCCAGCGTGCCGGCGACACCGCGCCAGTGGCTGGCGCCGCTGCGTCATCGCTTCACGCAGCTGTTCGATGAACTGGACCTCGACGCCGACTGGCAGTGCCCGTCGACCTGGCGCAGCACGCCCGACGCACTGCAATGCCTGACGCTGACGCGGGTGCTGGAAGAAGCCCTGGTCAACGTGCTCAAGCACAGCCGCGCCCGGCACGTGCGGGTGACGCTGGCACAGCCGCAGGATGCCGACGTGCTGCTGCTGCGCGTGGAGGACGATGGCGTCGGCTTCGACGTGCCGGCGGTGCTGAGCGCGGGTCTGAGCGTCGGCATGCGCAGCATGCAGGCGCGCCTGCTGCGCGCCGGCGGCTGGCTCGCCATCGACTCGCGCCCGGGCTGCACGCTGCTGACGGCGCAGCTGACGCCGCAGGCTACCCCGCCCGGCGCCCGGCCCGGCTGAACAGCCAGATGCCGGCCACCACCAGCACGGTGCCGGCGGCCAGCCACAGGGTGAAGGGTTCGTCGAGGATGACGGTGCCCATGGCGATGGTCGACAGCGGTCCGATCATGCCGGCCTGCGCGGCCAGGCTGGGGCCGATGCGCTCGACCGCCATCATCACCATCAGCACCGGCGCCGCGGTGCAGGCGGTGGCGTTGAGCAGCGACAGCCAGATCACCTCGGGCGCCACCTGCGCCGCCGCCAGCGGATGCACCAGCAGGAACTGCGCGATGCAGCACAGACAGGCCACGGTGGTGGCCAGGCCGACCAGCCGCAGCGAGCCCAGGCGCTGCACGAACTCACCGCTGTAGAACAGATACAGCGCGTAGCTGATGGTGGAAAGAAACACCATCAGCGCGCCCCAGGCGGTGGCGCCGCTGGGCGCAAAGCGCAGCTCGACACCGAACACCAGCAGCGCGCCGAGGTAGCTGACGCTGGTGGCCAGCCACTGCGCACGCGTGATGCGGCGCCCGCGCAACAGCCAGCCCAGCAGCAGCACGATGGTCGGCCCCAGGTAGAGGATCAGCCGCTCCAGGCTGGCGGTGATGTACTGCAGGCCGACGAAGTCGAGCATGCTGGACAGGTAGTAGCCGGTGAAGCCCAACCCCAGCACGCCAACCCAGTCGCGCCGCGCCAGCGGCGGCTTGCCGCGCCCGGCCCGCCAGGCCATGAGCAGGAAGAAGGGCAGCGCGAACAGCATGCGGTACATGATCAGCGTGACCGCGTCGACGTCGTAGCGGTAGGCCAGCTTGACGATGATGGCCTTGGCGCTGAAGGCGATCGCACCCAGCACCGCCAGCGTGATGCCGGGCAGCACGCTGTCGGGTGGCGCGGCGCCGTGTCCGGCGGCGGCGCTCACCAGCCGGCCACCAGGCCGTCACGCCGCGGATCGCTGGCGGCGACGTAGCCGTCCTGCGCCGGATCGCCCAGGCGCCAGATGAACTGACCGGCGCCGAAGTCGCGGTAGCTGTCGTCGATGACCTCGACGCGGTGCCCGAGCGCGCGCAGGCCGTCGACCAGGTCGGCATCCATGCCGGCCTCGACTTCGAGCGCGCCGGTGGGCGTGAGGCGCCAGCGCGGCGCATCGCAGGCGGCCTGCGGGTTCTGGCCGTGGTCGAGCATGCGCACCAGGGTCTGCACGTGGCCTTGTGGCTGCATGTTGGCGCCCATCACGCCAAAGCTCATCAGCGGTGCGCCCTCGCGCGTGAGAAAGGCCGGGATGATGGTGTGGAACGGCCGCTTGCCAGGCGCCACCCGATTGGGGCTGGCCGGATCGAGGCTGAAGCCGTGGCCGCGGTTCTGCAGCGCGATGCCGAATTCGGGCTCGACGCAGCCGGAGCCGAAGCCCAGGTAATTGCTCTGGATGAAGCTGACCATCATGCCGCTTTCATCCGCAGTGCTCAGATAAATGGTGCCGCCCTTGGGCTGCAATCCGGGACCGAATGCCTGTGCCTGGTTCATGCGGATCAGTCTGGCACGGCTTTGCAGGTAGCCGGCATCGAGCATTTGCGCGGCGGTCACCGCCATCGAAGAGGCTTCAGCCACGTGGCGGTAGACGTCGGCAAAGGCCAGTTTCATGGCCTCGATCTGCAGGTGCTGGGCGTTGACGCCGTCGGCGCCCTCGGCGCGCAGGTCGAACCCGCGCAGCATGCCGAGCGCCATCAGCGCGGCAATGCCCTGGCCGCTGGGGCCGATTTCGTGCACGGTGTGGCCGCGATAGCCGATCTCGATCGGCTCGACCCACTCGGGCTGGTGGCGCGCCAGGTCGCTGGCGCGCAGCGCACCCCCCTGGGCGATGACGAAGCGTTCGATGGCCTGCGCGATCTCGCCTTGGTAGAAGGCCGCGCCGTCGGTGGCGCCAATGCGGCGCAGCGCGCGCGCCGCGGCCGGAAAGCGGAACAACTCGCCCACGTGCGGCGCCCGGCCCCAAGGCAGAAAGGTGTCGGCAAAGCCGGGCTGCGCCGCCAGCTCGGGCGCCGCCAAGGCCCACTTGCGCTGCACCACCACCGGCACAGCAAAACCCCGCTCGGCGATCTCGATCGCGGGCGCCAGCGTGTCGGCCAGCGACAGGCGGCCGAAGCGCTGGCTCAGCTGCACCCAGGCGCTGACGCCGCCCGGCACCGTCACCGAATCGATGCCGCGCCGCGGCGGCGCCATGGCGTCACCGTGCCGACGCCGAAAGTAGTCGGGGGTCCAGGCGGCCGGCGCACGGCCGGCGGCGTTCAGCCCGTGCAGGCGCTGGCCGTCCCACAGGATGCAGAAGGCATCGCCGCCGAGGCCGTTGCTGACCGGCTCGCACACCGTCATGGCGGCGGCGGTGGCCACGGCGGCATCGACCGCGTTGCCGCCCTGCTGCAGCACGCGCAGCCCGGCCTGCGCCGCCAGCGCGTGCGAAGTGGCGACCAGATTGCGGCCGAACACCGGCAGGCGCGGCGCGGGGTAGCGAGGAGCGTAGTCGAAATTCATGACAAAAGGCGAAGTTTCAGTGCTCGTGCGCGACACCGACGATGCGCCGGTGCAGGCGCCGCAGCGACCACCACACGGCCAGTGCCACCACTGGCACGGCGGCGGCCATGCTGAGTTCGGCCGACAGTGGCCAGCCGAAGCGCTGCGCACCCTTGACCAGGTAGCCGATCAGGCCGACCAGGTAGTAGGTGATGGCCGCCACCGACAAGCCCTCGACGGTGGACTGCAGCCGCAGCTGCATGGCGCCGCGCCGGTCCATGGCCGCCAGCAGCGCGCGGCTGCTTTGCTGCTGCTCGAACTCGACGCGCGTGCGCAGCAACTGGCTCATGCGCGCGATGCGCTCGGACAGCGCGGCCTGGCGGCGGTCGGCGGCGCGGCAGGTGCTCATGGCCGGGGTCAGGCGGCGCTCCAGGAAGTCGCGCAGCGACTGCATGCCTTCGATGCGCGCCTCGGCGATGTCGTGCAGGCGCTTGACCACCAGCTCGTGATAAGCGGCACTGGCGGCAAAGCGCATGTGGGTGGCGGCGTACCGGCCTTCCAGATCGGCCGCCAGGCGCGTCAGCCGGTCGAGCAGGGCCGGCTCGTCGGCGCGCGCGGCCTGGCGCACCGCCTGCGCCAGCGCCGCCAGTTCGGCCTCGCCGTCGGCCAGCCAGGCGAAGGCCGAGCGCGCGGTCGGCAGCGCCAGCAGCGCGGCCATGCGGTAAGTTTCGATCTCCAGCAGACGCTGCGCCAGCCGCCCCAACCGGCGTGGCGACGCCGGCTCGCCGGCCAGCACCAGCATGCGCACGCAGCCGTCGGCGCGCAGCTGCAGATCGGTGTACAGCTCGGAGCCGTGGCTGATCACGGTGGAGCCGGTCAGGCTGCGCTCGTCCAGCAGATGGCGCAGCAGTGCGGCGCGGTCGGCATCCTGACGCGGCAGCGCCCACAACTGGACGCCGGCCAGCGGCCGCCCCGGCAGCGTCTGGCGCCAGGCGGCCGGCGCCAGTTCGGCGGCGCTCGGCGGCTCGCCGTGCTCGAGCGCGCGCCACTCCTGCGGCGGCAGCGCACGCATGAAGGTCCAGGCGACGAACTCGGTGTGCAGTTCCCAGCGCAGGCTGAACTCACCCAGATCGGCACGCCAATACGCCGCGTCCTCGGGCGGCGCAGCCTGGCCGCTGCCCGCCAGCAGCGCAGCCAGGTGGGCGCGGCTGGCGGCCCGCTCGGCGGCGTCGGCCAGCAGCACCCAATGCGTCACCGCCAGCGGCGCGCGCAAGGCCTCGGGCGGGCGGGCGTGCACCTCGTCGTGCAGCACCTGGCGCTGCGCCGGTGTCAGGCCCTCGACCCAGGCGACCGGCGGTGCCACGGGTGCGGGTGCGGCGGATAGGTCGGATGCGGGCGTACTCATGGTTTTTCGGCGGGCCGATGCAAAACGGCGCCGGGTGGCGCCGTTTTGCATATTGGGGCTGGGCTGGGCGCTAGTCCTCTTCGAACGCCACCTCGCGGCTCTTCTTGACCGCCGGCAGCAGCACGATCACCAGCAGCAGCACCGACAAGGCCAGCAGCGTGGCCGACAGCGGCCGCGTCACCAGCACGCTCCAGTCGCCGCGCGACAGCAGCAGCGCGCGGCGCAGGTTCTCCTCCATCATCGGCCCCAGGATGAAGCCCAGCAGCAGGGGCGCCGGCTCCATGCCGAGCTTGATGAAGATGTAGCCGATGATACCGAACCAGCCCACCATCCACACGTCCCAGGTGTTGTTGTTGGTGGAGTACACGCCGATGGCGCAGAACAGCACGATGGCCGGGAACAGCCAGCGGTAGGGCACCGTCAGCAGCTTGATCCACAGGCCGATCAGCGGCAGGTTCAGGATGATCAGCATCAGGTTGCCGATCCACATCGAGGCGATCAGGCCCCAGAACAGCTCGGGGTTGCTGGTCATGACCTGCGGGCCGGGCTGGATGTTGTGGATGGTCATGGCACCCACCATCAGCGCCATCACGGCGTTGGGCGGAATGCCCAGCGTGAGCAGCGGGATGAAGGAGGTCTGCGAACCCGCGTTGTTGGCCGATTCGGGCGAGGCCACGCCGCGGATGTTGCCCTTGCCGAAGGGCACTTCGCCGGGGCGCAGCTTGGTCTTCTTCTCGATGGTGTAGGCGGCGAAGGCCGACAACATGGCACCGCCGCCGGGCAGGATGCCGAGCGCCGAACCCAGCAGCGTGCCGCGCAGGATGGCGGGCGTCATCAGCTTCCAGTCTTCCTTGGTCGGGTAGATGTGCTCGACCTTGCCGGTAAAGACCTCGCGCTTCTCCTCGGGGCTGGAGAGGTTGGCGATGATCTCACCGTAGCCGAACACGCCCATGGCGATGACGATGAAGCCGATGCCGTCGGTGAGCTCCGGAATGTCGAAGCTGTAGCGCGCCACGCCCGAGTTGACGTCGGTGCCGACCAGCCCCAGCAGCAGCCCCAGCACGATCATGCCGATGGCCTTGATGAGCGAGCCCGAGGCCAGCACCACGGCACCGATCAGACCCAGGATCATCAGCGAGAAGTACTCGGCAGGTCCGAATTTGAAGGCCACCTCGGTCAGCGGGATGGCGAAGGCCGCCAGCACCAGGGTGCCGAAGCAGCCGGCGATGAAGGAGCCGATGCCGGCGGCCGCCAGCGCCGGGCCGGCACGACCGCGCCGCGCCATCTGGTAGCCGTCGATCACCGTCACCACCGAGGACGATTCGCCCGGCAGGTTGACCAGGATGGCGGTGGTGGAGCCGCCGTACTGGGCGCCGTAGTAGATGCCGGCCAGCATGATGAGCGCCGCCACCGGCGGCAGCGCGTAGGTGGCCGGCAGCAGCATGGCGATGGTGGCCACCGGACCGACGCCCGGCAGCACGCCGATCAGCGTACCCAGCAGGCAGCCGATGAAGGCGTAGAGCAGGTTCTGCATCGTGAAGGCGACGCCAAACCCCAGCGAGAGATGTTCGATCAGTTCCATGATGGGAGTCTCCTGCTCAGTGGCCCAGGAAGGTGGGCCAGACCTGGAACTGAAGATTCAGGCCCCAGACGAACGCGAACCAGCTGAGCGCGGCCAGCAGAATGGCCAGGATCAGCACTTCGATCAATCGGAACTGATCACCCGCCAGTGCCGCCACGAAAGTCAGCACGATGATGGCGATGATCAGCCCCATCGCCGGAATGCCCAGCAGCGGCCAGCCGCCCAGCAGGATGCCGAACAGGAAGTTGGCCGCGATGATGAAGACCAGCGGCTTCACCGCCCATCGGCCGATCGGGTCGCCATTGGGCGTTTCCACGACGAGCGAGCGAAACATCACGATGGCGCCAATGCCCGCCAGCACGATGCCCAGTACCAGCGGAAAGTAGCCTGGCCCCATGCGGGCGCCGTCACCGATGTTGTAGTTGGTGGCTCCCCATGCGAAGCCGATGCCGATCGCCGCGTAAAGCAGCCCGGCGAAGAAGTCCTTCTGACTCTTGATGCGCACTTGCTGTCCCCTCACATATCTATCGCAAACCCTGGCAGCGCGAATGTCGTCTCGACAACATTCAACCGTTTTCGGGTCGGGCGTATTCTGGCACGTCAGGCCGATTCGACCGACGCTTGACGGCCGAAAAATCGGGGGTTAACCCTAGATTTCCTGCTGTTTTGTGTCACCCGCGCAACTCAAAATTTGCACGAAGAAAAGCACGCGCAGCCTATTTTTCGTGATGCGGATTTACGCCAAAGAACCGGTCGTGTGCGTCTTCACCGGACGCAAGGCTTGAACACCTTCAGCCACTTGCGCGCCGGCAAACCCCAGCGCGCCTCGATCGATTCCGCCTGCGCCTGCAGCGCAGCGCGCTTGGGCCGGCTCGGCGTGCGCTGCGCCAGCACCACGGCGTTGCCCTCGCGCGTCGGCTTGAACTGCCACACGGCACGCACACCAAAAGCGCTGGCGATGCTCTCCAGGCTGTGCTCGAAGCTGGCCGAGCGCCCGAACAGATTCACCGTCATGCAACCCTCCTCGGTCAGCAGATGACGGCAGTCGGCGTAGAAGTCGGGGCTGTCGAGCACCGGCGCGGCGGCCTCGTCGTCGTACAGGTCGACCTGCAGCGCATCGACGGTGCCCAGCCATTCGGGCCGGCGGATTTCGCGCGCCGCGTCGGCGATCACCACGCGCAGGCGCTCGTCCTCGGGCGGCAGCTTGAGCCAGGCGCGGCAGACGTCGGCCACGCGCGGGTTGATCTCCACCGCGGTGCAGGGCATGCGCAGTTTCTTGTAGCAGAACTTGGTGAGGGCGCCAGCGCCCAGGCCGAGCTGCATGGCGTGGCGGCCGGCCACCGACTCGGGTGGCACGAACAGCAGCCAGGCCATCATGCGCTGCACGTATTCGAGGTCGATGTCGAATGGTGCCTCCAGACGCATCGAGCCCTGCACCCACTCGGTGCCCAGGTGCAGGTAGCGCACGCCGTCGGCTTCGGAGAGATTGACCTCCAGCGAAGCCAGCGGATCGCGGTTCACGGCGGAGCGGCGCGTCACGTGGCCTGCACCACGGCCGCCAGCCGCTCGGCGCAGGCCTGTGCCTGCGCCCCATCCTGCGCTTCGACCATCACGCGCAGCAGGGGCTCGGTGCCGCTGGCGCGGATCAGCACGCGGCCGCCGTCGGCCAGCTCGGCTTCGACGGCGCGCGTCTCGTCCGCCAGGCGCGGGTTTTTCTGCCAGTCCTGCCCCGGCGGCAGGCGCACGTTGATCAGGGTCTGCGGAAACAGCTGTACGCTCTGCAATTGCTCGGCCACCGTGCGGCCGCTGGCGGCGCAGGCGCGCAGCACCTGCAGTGCCGAGACCAGGCCGTCGCCGGTGCTGTGGCGGTCCAGCATCAGCAGGTGGCCGGAGCCTTCGCCGCCCAGAATCCAGCCGCGCCGGTGCAGCTCTTCCAGCACGTAGCGGTCGCCCACCTTGGCGCGCACGAATTCGTAGCCGAGCCGCCGCACGCCCTGCTCGACCGCCAGGTTGGTCATCAGCGTGCCAACCACGCCAGCCAGTTCCGGCCCGCGCGCCTGGCCCTTGGCCTGCCGGTGCGCCAGCCGGTCGGCGGCCAGCAGGTAGAGCAACTCGTCGCCGTTGAACAGGCGGCCGCCGGCGTCGACCAGTTGCAGGCGGTCGGCGTCGCCGTCGAGCGCGATGCCGTAGTCGGCACCGTGTTCGAGCACCGCACGCACCAGCGCCTCGGGGTGGGTGGCGCCGACGCCGGCGTTGATGTTCAGGCCATCGGGCGCGCAACCGATGGCGACCACCTCGGCGCCCAGCTCGTGAAACACCTTCGGCGCGATCTGGTAAGCCGCACCGTGGGCCGCATCGACCACGATCTTCAGCCCGCGCAGTTCGAGGTGGCTGCTGAAGGTGCTCTTGCAGAACTCGATGTAGCGGCCGGCGGCGTCGTCCATGCGCCAGGCGCGGCCGAGCGCCGCCGAGTCGGACCATTGCGGCGGCTCGGCCAGCATGGCCTCGACGGCCAGCTCCCAGTCGTCGGGCAGCTTGGTGCCCTGGGCGCTGAAGAACTTGATGCCGTTGTCGGGGTAGGCGTTGTGGCTGGCGCTGATCACCACGCCGAGCGAGGCGCGCTGCGCGCGGGTCAGGTAGGCCACGGCCGGCGTCGGCACCGGCCCCAGCAGCAGCACGCTGGCACCGGCGGAGTTCAGGCCCGACTCCAGCGCGCTCTCCAGCATGTAGCCCGAGATGCGCGTGTCCTTGCCGATCAGCACCACCGGGTTGTCCTGCTGCCGCTTGAGCACGCGCCCCACCGCATGGCCCAGGCGCAGCACGAAGTCGGGCGTGATGGGCGCCTGGCCCACGGTACCGCGGATGCCATCGGTGCCGAAGTATTGGCGGCTCATGCGCCCTCCTGTTTTGTGTATGACTGGCTGATGCTCCATCCGCGCCGCTGGGCCGGACACCTGAAGCTATGATTTTAAGAGTTGCCGGGACGCTGGACCTGCAGGCCGTCAGTGGGGCGGCACCGGCTGCAGCTGCCGCCACACGGCCAGCGCCTCGGCGGTCTCGCGTACGTCGTGCACGCGCACGATGCGGGCGCCGCGCTCGACGGCCATCAGCGCCGCCGCCACGCTGCCGATCATGCGCTGCGCAGGCGGCAGTGGCGCGGGCGCCTCGCCCTGCAGCGCCTTGCCGAGGGACGACTTGCGCGACCAGCCGACCAGCAGCGGATAGCCATCCGCCAACAACTCCGCCTGGCGCGCCAGCAGCGCGAAGTTCTGCGCCACGGTCTTGCCGAAGCCGATGCCGGGATCAAGCACGATGCGACTGGCCGACACGCCCCGGGCCTGCAGCGCCGTCGCGGCTTGCCGCAGGAACCCACGCACCTGCGGCACCGCATCGCCTTCCATCGGCGCGGTCTGCATGCTCTGCGGGTCGCGGTGCATGTGCATCAGGCACACGCCGCAGGATGGGTGGGCGCCCACCACGTCGAGCGCGCTGGCGCCCCCGCTTTCGCTGGCGCGGCGCAGCGCCCAGATGTCGTTGATGATGTCGGCGCCTGCGTCCAGCGCGGCGGCCATCACCTCGGGTTTGTAGGTGTCAACCGAGATCGGCACGCCCAGCTTGACCGCCTCGCGCAGCAGCGGCAGCACGCGCGCCAACTCCTCGTGCAGCGGCAGCGCCGGACTGCCGGGGCGGGTCGATTCGCCGCCGATGTCGAGCAGGTCGGCGCCCTCGCGCAGCAACTGCTCGGCATGGCGCAGCGCGGACGCGGTGTCGGCGTGCTGCCCGCCGTCGGAGAACGAGTCGGGCGTGACGTTGACGATGCCCATGATGCGCGGCCGACTCAGGTCGATGTCAAAGCGCGTGGTCTTCCAGAAACTCATGGGCCGGGAAACTGAAATGAAACAGCCAGACGCGAAGAACGCACAGGATTCGCGAAAGACGCAAAAAAAAACCAAATCTTTGGCTGTTCTTTCGCGCCCTCTGCGTAATCTTTGCGTCCTCTGCGTCCGGCTGTTTGGCTGTTGAGTATCGAGAGCGGGGCGCTCAGGCCACCGTGGGCGCCGGATCGGCCGGCTTGGCGGCCGGCGTGCCGCCGGTGCCGCTGCCGCCCGAGAACGGCTGGCGCGGCGTGAAGTCCTTGGGCGGACGCGGTGCGCGGCCAGCCATGATGTCGTCGAGCTGCTCGCTGTCGATGGTTTCCCAGTCGAGCAGCGCCTTGGCCATGGCGTGCATCTTGTCCTGGTTCTCTTCGATCAGGCGGCGCGCCAGCGCGTACTGCTCGTCGATGATGCGGCGCACCTCGTTGTCGACCTTTTGCATGGTCTCTTCCGAGATGTTGGTGGTCTTGGTCACGCTGCGGCCCAGGAACACCTCGCCCTCGTTCTCGGCATAGACCATGGGGCCCATGGCCTCGCTCATGCCGTACTTCATCACCATGTCGCGCGCCAGGTTGGTGGCGCGCTCGAAGTCGTTGCTGGCGCCCGTCGTCATCTGGTTCATGAACACTTCTTCGGCGATGCGGCCACCGAACAGCATGCTGATCTGGTTCAGCATGTATTCCTTGTCGTAGCTGTAGCGGTCCTGCTCGGGCAGGCTCATGGTCACGCCCAGGGCGCGCCCGCGCGGGATGATGGTGACCTTGTGCACGGGGTCGCACTTGGGCAACAGCTTGCCGATCAGGGCGTGGCCGCTCTCGTGGTAGGCCGTGTTGCGGCGCTCTTCCTCGGGCATGACCATGCTCTTGCGCTCGGGGCCCATCAGGATCTTGTCCTTGGCCTTCTCGAAGTCCTGCATCTCGACCACGCGCGCATTGCGGCGCGCGGCCATCAGCGCGGCTTCGTTGCACAGGTTGGCCAGGTCGGCGCCACTCATGCCGGGCGTGCCGCGCGCGATCACGCTCGGACTCACATCCTGGCCGATCGGGATCTTGCGCATGTGCACGTTCAGGATTTGCTCGCGGCCACGGATGTCGGGCAGCGTGACGTACACCTGACGGTCGAAGCGGCCGGGGCGCAGCAGGGCCGCGTCCAGAATGTCGGGCCGGTTGGTGGCCGCGACCACGATCACGCCCAGGTTGGTCTCGAAGCCGTCCATCTCGACCAGCATCTGGTTCAGCGTCTGCTCGCGCTCGTCGTTGCCGCCCCCTAAGCCCGCGCCACGCTGGCGACCCACGGCGTCGATCTCGTCGATGAAGATGATGCAGGGCGCGTTCTTCTTGGCGTTCTCGAACATGTCGCGCACGCGCGCCGCGCCGACGCCGACGAACATCTCGACGAAGTCGGAGCCCGAGATGCTGAAGAACGGCACCTTGGCTTCACCGGCGATGGATTTGGCCAGCAATGTCTTGCCGGTGCCGGGTGGGCCAACCAGCAGCAGGCCACGCGGAATGCGGCCGCCGAGCTTCTGGAATTTCTGCGGATCTTTCAGGAAGTCGACGACTTCCTTCACCTCCTCCTTGGCCTCGTCGCAACCCGCGACGTCGGCAAAGGTGACGGTGTTGTTGTTCTCGTCCAGCATGCGCGCCTTGGACTTGCCGAAGCTGAAGGCGCCGCCCTTGCCGCCACCCTGCATCTGGCGCATGAAGTACACCCACACGCCGATCAGCAGCAGCATCGGGCCCCAACTGACCAGCAGCGTCATCAGCAGCGAGCCCTCTTCGCGCGGCTTGACGTCGAACTTGACGCCGTGGTTGATCAGGTCACCGACCAGGCCACGGTCCAGATAGGTCGCCTGGGTGCGCACGCGCCGGTCGTCGTTCATCACCGCCACGATGTCGGTGCCGCCCTGACCTTCCTGAATGGTGGCGCTCTTCACGCGGTTGTTGCGCACCTCATCCAGGAAATCCGAATAGGCGACGTGACTGGCGCTGGCCATGCGACCGCCGTCAAACTGCTTGAACACAGTGAACAGCACCATGGCGATCACCATCCAGACGGCGATCTTAGAGAACCATTGATTGTTCAAGGACTTACGCTCCAGTCAACAAAATCCGGTAACCCCGGGTAGATGAGGCACATTTTAGGCTTTTCAACCGGTGAAATCTGTCGGACGGCGACGCCGACCCTTCAATCAGGGGCGGCATTCGCTCCGCGGCGGATACCGTCGCCGCCCCGGCTTGACGGGCATCAATCCGCGCCGTCCGCAGGCTTCAGACCAATGCCGACCAGAAAGGTTTCCGCCGACTTGTCGCGCGAGGCCTTGGGCTTGACCGGCTTGACCACGCGAAAGGTCTGCTTGAACAGCTTCACCAGCTGGCTGTAGCCACTGCCATGGAACAGCTTGACCACCAGCGCGCCCTCGGGCTTCAGCCGGCGGACAGCAAAATCCACCGCCAACTCCACCAGATGCGCGATGCGCACGGCGTCGCTCGCCGCGATGCCCGACAGATTGGGCGCCATGTCGGACACCACCAGGTCCAGCGGCTGCTCGCCCACCGCCTCGTTCAGCCGCTGCAGCATGGCGTCCTCGCGGAAGTCGCCCTGCAGAAAAGCCACGCCCTCCACCGGCTCCATCGGCAGGATGTCGATCGCCACGATGGTGCCCTTCAGTTCACCCAGCGCGGCGCCGCCCGGCGCCAGGCGCCGGCGCAGGTACTGGCTCCAGGCGCCGGGCGCCGAGCCCAGATCGACCACGCGCATGCCGGGCCTGACCAGGCCCAGCGCCTCGTCGATCTCCTTCAGCTTGTAGGCCGCGCGTGCGCGGTAACCCTCGCGCTGCGCCAGCTTGACGTAGGGATCGTTCAGGTGGTCGCTGAGCCAGGCCTTGTTGACCTTCTTGCTCTTGGTCTTGACTTTCATGCTGGCCGGATAATACGTGCCATGCCGCAAATCGAACTGACCCCCGCCGAACGCAAGGCGCACCGCGCCGAGGCGCACCACCTCGACCCCGTGGTCATGATCGGCGGCGACGGCCTGACGCCCGCGGTCCGCAAGGAAACCGACGCGGCACTCAAGGCCCACGGCCTGATCAAGATCCGCGTGCTGGGCGATGACCGCGCCGCGCGCGAGGCGATCTACCAGGAGCTGGCGCACGAACTGAACGCCGCGCCCATTCAGCACATCGGCAAGCTGCTGGTGCTGTGGCGGCCCAAGCCGGCGAAGGAAAAGATCGTCGACGAAGAGCGCCGGGCCGGCCCCAAGGACGTGAAGGTGCTGAAGTTCAGCAAGCGCGGCGGCCAGCGGCCTGAGGTGCGCGTGGTGCGCGTGCTCGGCAACCAGCGCCTGACGCCGGGCGGCAAGCTGAAGAAATCGGCGCCCAAGCAGAAGTCGGTAAAAAAGAGCCGCGCCGACTAAAGCCCATCACCCACCGCGCATGAAACCGAAAGAGCCCGAAGGCCGCGGAGCAGGCCATGCCAGCGCACCCGTGGCCGGGGTTTCCCTGGCCACCGGGTGCGCCCCCTTGAGGGGGGATGCCGCAACATCGCGCAGCGAGTGGAGCAACGGGGGTGGGTCATCCCGCCACATTCTGTGCATGAAATGGGGCACCAAGTACGGCCCCGAATACGTCAACCGCCTGTACGGCATGGTGCGCCGGCATCTGTCGGGCCACTTCAATTTCGTCTGCCTGACCGACGACGCCAGCGGCATCCGGGACGAAGTGCAGTGCCTGCCGATCCCGCCGCTGAACCTGCAGCTCAAGCCCGGTCAGCGCGACGGCGCTTGGAAGAAGCTCACCACCTTCGAGGGCGATCTGCACGGGCTCACCGGCACCGCGCTGTTCCTGGATCTGGACGTGGTCATCGTCGGCAGCCTGGACGACTTCTTCACCCAGCCGGGTGAGTTCCTCATCATCCACGACTACCCACGCTTCTGGCGCTTTGGCGAGCGCATCGTGGGCAACTCATCGGTGTACCGCTTCACCCTGGGCGCGCACGCCGACGTGCTGGCGCCCTTTCGTGCGCACATGGACGAAGTGCCGAAACAGTACCGCAACGAGCAGGACTTTCTCTCTCACTACCTGCACGCACAGCGCAAGCTGAGCTACTGGCCGGCCGAATGGTGCCCAAGCTTCAAATACCACTGCATCCCGACCTGGCCAAGCAACTACTGGCGGCCGCCCTTCGTGCCGAAGAATGCGCGCATCGTCATCTTCCACGGCGAGGTGAACCCGCCCGATGCGCTGGCCGGCCGGCGCAACAAGCGCTTTCACCACATCCAGCCGGCGACCTGGGTGGCGGAGGCGTGGAAGGGTTCATGACGAATGACGAATGACTTCGCCGCTGCGCGGCCTCAATGAGGCGACTGCGCTGTCATGACCGGGGCTCGGTCATTCGTCATTTGTCATTGAAGCGAAGCGAAGTCATTCGTCATCGGGCCACGCCCGCCCCCACACCCACCAGCGGCCGCCCCATCAGTCGCGTGAGAATGGCCAGCGGGCTGCTGGCCGGGTCGACCTCGCGGCCCGGCGGCAGGTACAGGGTCTGCTCCATCATGTGCTGCCCGCTCATCACCGCGTGCGTGGCCTGGTCGGAATAGCAGACCCACACGCTGCCAGCGGCAAACGGCATCGTCATCTGGCCACCGTGCTTCTGGTAGTCGGCGTCGAACTTCATCCGGTCGTGCAGTTGCAGCATCAGGTGGTCGTACTCGCTGCGCAGCGACTTGGTGACCTGCAGCGCATTCAGCACCCGGGCCTGCCACAGGCGGTAGGGCCTGGCCTTGGGCAGGAACTGCCGCGCCACGGTCTCGAAGTCTTCGCCCACGCGCCACACGCGCGGCACGCCCTGCGGGTTGACGTTGGCGAACACGCGCAGGATGCGCTCGCCGTAATTGGGGCGCGACGGAAACGCGTCCACGTGCAGGCGCTGATCGTCGGCGCGCACCGACTGCACGCGGGTCTCCACCTGGCGCGGGCGAAAGCTGGTCGGCGCGATGCGCAGCTGGCCACGGTATTCGGGCAGCAGCGCATCCACCAGTTGCAGCGCCTGCTGGCGAAAGCGCCCGACCATGGCCGTCAGGCGCCGCTGCTCGTCGGCGCTGCCGCCAGCGCCCTTGAGCACGCCATCGCTGCCCAGGCTGACGTTGCGCGACTTCGGATGCAGCATGTCGGCGCGCAGCAGCGGTTGCTCATCGGGCTGCAGCGCGAAGCCCAGGCGCGGGAAATACAGCACGCGGCCCGCCTCGACGGCGGCGGTCCATTCCGCACGACTGGCCACCAGCCGCCAGTCGGCGATGTCGACCTCGATGATGGGCGAGTTCATGATTGCGCTCTCGTTGCGCCGGCCTGGCGCCATAAAACCACCGTGGCGCACAGCCATTGCAGGCTGTAGATCGCCGTACCGGCGCCATGCCACAGGCGCAGATTCTCACGCGTGAGGATACGTGGCGCCACCGCGTACTCGAGCAGCAGCGCCAGCAGTAGGCCGACCATCACCACGAACAAGGTGGCGCCCGTGCGCTCGGCGCCACCGCGCTTGAGCAGCATCAGCAGCGACAGCCCGCACAGCAGCGACACCCAGCTCTGCATGCTGAACAGGCGGGCGGCCATCTGGCCGGCCACGGCCGGCGTCGGCAGGTGGGCGAACAGCATCGGCACCACCACGAAGCCGATCACGCTCAGGCTGCCCCACCACAGGGCGGCGGCGAACAGGGCGATGCGAGCGGGCATGGACGCGGCCGTCAGAGGTATTTCACCCCGATCACCTCATAGTGCTTCACGCCGCCCGGCGCCTGCACTTCGGCGGTGTCGCCCTCCTCCTTGCCTATCAGCGCGCGCGCGATCGGGCTGCTGATGTTGATCAGGCCCTGTTTCAGGTCGGCCTCGTCCTCGCCGACGATCTGGTAGGTGACCTTGTCGCCGGAATCCTCGTCTTCCAGTTCCACCGTGGCGCCGAACACCACCTTGCCACCCGCGTCCAGCGTGGCCGGGTCGATGATCTGCGCGGCCGCCAGCTTGCCCTCGACCTCCTTGATGCGGCCCTCGATGAAGCCTTGCCGGTCCTTGGCGGCGTCGTACTCGGCGTTCTCGCTCAGGTCGCCGTGCGAGCGCGCCTCGGCGATCGCCGCGATCACCGCCGGGCGGTCCTGGGTCTTCAGGCGCTGCAGTTCTTCCTTCAACTTCTCGGCGCCGCGCTTGGTCAAGGGGATGGTGGCCATGGTGGGGTCTTTCGATGCAGAAAAAGCAAACCGCCGAGTCTTGCCCCTCGGCGGTGTATGGAATGGACCGGATTATGCCGCGCGGGTCGGCTGGCGTCAGCCCAGTTGCGCGTGCAACTCCTGCACCGACACCACGTCCAGGCGGTCCATGAACCGCATGCCCTCGACTGCGGCCTCGGCGCCGCCGATGGTGGTGATGGTGGGCACCCGCGCCTGCAGCGCGCTGGTGCGGATGGCGCGGCTGTCGGCGATGGCGTTGCGGCGCTCCTCGACCGTGTTGATGACCAGCGACACCTCACTGTTCTTGATCATGTCGACGATGTGCGGCCGGCCCTCGGTCACCTTGTTGACGGTCTCGCAGTCCACCCCGGCGGCTGTGATGGCAGCGGCCGTGCCGCGCGTGGCGACCAGGCGGAAGCCCATCGCCACCAGTTCGCGCGCGATCTGCACCGCGGCCGGCTTGTCGTGGTTCTTCACCGTCAGGAACACCTTGCCGGCCGGCGTGCCATCGGCCCGCAAGGGCTTGGGCAGGCGCTCACCAGCACCGATCTGGGCCTTGACGAAGGCTTCGCCGAAAGTCTTGCCGACGCCCATCACCTCGCCGGTGGATTTCATCTCGGGGCCCAGGATGGTGTCGACGCCCGGGAACTTGACGAAGGGGAACACCGCCTCCTTGACGCTGAAGTAGGGCGGCGTGACCTCGGCACCCACGCCCTGCGCGTCCAGCGTCTGGCCAACCATGCAGCGCGCCGCCACCTTGGCCAGCTGGATGCCGGTGGCCTTGCTGACGAACGGCACGGTGCGGCTGGCGCGTGGGTTGACTTCCAGCACGTAGATCACGTCCTGGCTGCTGCCATCGTCCTGCGGCACTTCCTGGATGGCGAACTGCACGTTCATCAGGCCGACCACATTCAGCGCCTCGGCCATCGCCGCGGTCTGGCGCTTGAGTTCATGGACGGTGGCCGCCTTCAGGTAGTACGGCGGCAGCGAGCAGGCCGAATCGCCCGAGTGCACGCCGGCCTGCTCGATGTGCTCCATCACGCCGCCGATGAACACGCGGCCAGCGCTGTCGCGCACGGCATCGACGTCGCACTCGATGGCGTCGGAAAGGAAGCGGTCCAGCAGCACCGGCGAGTCGTTGCTGACCTTGACCGCCTCGCGCATGTAGCGCTCCAGATCGCGCTGCTCGTGCACGATCTCCATGGCGCGGCCGCCCAGCACGTAGGACGGGCGCACCACCAGCGGGTAGCCCAGCGCGGCCGCCTTTTCCAGCGCCTGGCCTTCCGTGCGCGCGGTGGCGTTGGGCGGCTGCAGCAGCTTCAGCCGGTGCAGCAGTTGCTGGAAGCGCTCGCGGTCTTCGGCGGCGTCGATCATGTCGGGGCTGGTGCCGACGATGGGCACGCCTTCCGCCTCCAGATCCAGCGCCAGCTTGAGCGGCGTCTGGCCGCCGTACTGCACGATCACGCCAGTCGGCTTTTCCTTGTCGACGATCTCCAGCACATCTTCCAGCGTCAGCGGCTCGAAGTACAGGCGGTCGCTGGTGTCGTAATCGGTGGAGACCGTCTCGGGGTTGCAGTTGACCATGATGGTCTCGTAACCATCCTCGCGCATGGCCAGCGCGGCGTGCACGCAGCAGTAGTCGAATTCGATGCCCTGGCCGATGCGGTTGGGGCCACCGCCCAGCACCATGATCTTCTTCTTGCTTGAAGGCTCGGCTTCGCACTCGTCCTCGTAGGTCGAATACATGTAGGCCGTGTCGGTGGCGAATTCGGCGGCGCAGGTGTCCACGCGCTTGTAGACCGGGCGCACGCCCAGGGCGCGGCGGCGTTGGCGCACCGCCTTGTCGCTGGTCTTCAGCAGCTTGGCCAGACGCCGGTCGGAGAAGCCCTTCTGCTTCAAGGCCAGCAGTTCCTGTTTCGAAAGCGCATCCAGCGCCTGCTCGCCGTTCGCGGCGGTGTGCTGGTCCAGTTCCAGCTCGATCTGCACGATCTGCTCGATCTGCGCCAGGAACCACGGGTCGATCTTGGTCAGATCGTGCACTTCCTGCAGCGACCAGCCGGCCGCGAAGGCGTCGCCGACGAACCAGATGCGGTCGGGGCCGGGGTCGCCCAGCTCTTTTTCGAGCCACTCGCGGTCCTGCGTCTTCTCGTTCATGCCGTCGACGCCGACCTCCAGCCCACGCAATGCCTTCTGGAACGACTCCTGGAAGGTGCGCCCAATCGCCATCACCTCGCCCACGCTCTTCATCTGCGTGGTCAGGCGGTCGTTGGCGGCGGGGAATTTCTCGAACGCGAAGCGCGGCACCTTGGTGACCACATAGTCGATGGTCGGCTCGAACGAGGCCGGCGTGGCGCCGCCGGTGATGTCGTTCTTCAGCTCGTCCAGCGTGTAGCCCACGGCCAGCTTGGCCGCCACCTTGGCGATCGGGAACCCCGTCGCCTTGGACGCCAGCGCCGACGAGCGCGACACGCGTGGGTTCATCTCGATGACGATCATGCGGCCGTCCACCGGATTGACCGCGAACTGCACGTTGGAGCCGCCGGTGTCGACGCCGATCTCGCGCAGCACGGCAATGCTGGCGTCGCGCATCAGCTGGTATTCCTTGTCCGACAGCGTCTGCGCCGGCGCCACCGTGATCGAATCGCCGGTGTGCACGCCCATCGGGTCCAGGTTCTCGATCGAACAGACGATGATGCAGTTGTCGGCCTGATCGCGCACCACCTCCATCTCGAACTCTTTCCAGCCGAGCAGCGACTCCTCGATCAGCAGTTCGTTGGTGGGCGAGGCTTCCAGGCCGCGCTTGCAGATGGTCTCGAATTCCTCGCGGTTGTAGGCAATGCCGCCGCCGGTGCCGCCAAGCGTGAAGCTGGGACGGATCACGGTGGGAAAGCCCACCTTCTTCTGCACGGCCCAAGCTTCGTCCATGCTGTGGGCAATGCCGGAACGCGCCGAGGCCAGGCCGATGCGCGTCATCGCGTCCTTGAACTTCAGCCGGTCCTCGGCCTTGTCGATGGCCTCAGGCTTGGCGCCGATCAGCTCGACGTTGTACTTGGCGAGCACGCCGTGGCGCCACAAATCGAGCGCGCAGTTCAGCGCCGTCTGGCCACCCATGGTGGGCAGGATGGCGTCGGGGCGCTCCTTGGCGATGATCTTCTCGACCGTTGGCCAGGTGATCGGCTCGATGTAGGTCACGTCGGCCGTGGCCGGGTCGGTCATGATCGTGGCCGGGTTGCTGTTGATCAGGATGACGCGGTAACCCTCCTCGCGCAGCGCCTTGCAGGCCTGCACGCCGGAGTAGTCGAATTCGCAGGCCTGGCCGATGACGATGGGGCCGGCGCCAATGATGAGGATGCTCTTGAGGTCGGTTCTTTTGGGCATAAGTCGGGGTCAGTAAAGCAGCTGGACCGGAATGTGGCAATGCAGGAAAGCGTCGGTCATGTGGCGCGTCAACAGGCGCTGGCCGAGCGCGCGACCGCGCTGGGCGGGATCGGCGCCGGTGCCGGCGTCTGTCAGCGGATCCAGTCCGGTGGCGCGGCGCAGCGCGGCAAAGCGCGGTTCGACGACAAAGTCCGCCAGGGCTTGGGTTTCGCGCGCGCTGGCGGGCGCGGGCGCCGCCATGGCGCCGGCACCGGCCAGCATGGCCTCGCCGATCAGGCGCGCGGCGCCGGCTTCCAGCACCTGCAGGTCGGCCGCCAGCGTATCGGCATGCGACTCGGCGTACTGGCGCGCCGCCTGGTGCTGGCGCGGCGTCAGTTCGGCCGATGACAGCGCCCGGCGCATGCACCCGAGTTGCGCCGCGCTGACCCAGTCGGCCCTGTCGGCCAGCGGCCAGCGCGTGTCCTGCGCCGCCGCGGCATCGAGCAGGCGGCCGATCGGCAGCAACTGCACGTAGGCCTGGGTAAACCGTTGCACCAGATCGGCGCCCGGGGCTGGCGCCAGGCCGGGGCCGATCGGCGCGCAGCCGCTGCTGAGCACCGCCAGAGCGGTGGCACCACGGCGCACCCAGCGCCCCGGGCGGCACGCTCGGCGGCCCGTGCGCGCGAAGGGGCAGTCAGGCGGGGGCCGATTCATGGGCGGGGACGTGCGGGACGCGGGTTCGCAACCAAGGGGAGCCGCGTTCAGGCCGCGGCCTGGCGCGCCTGCATGTCCTGGTTGAAGCGGTCGAACAGGTAGGCGATGTCGCGCGGGCCCGGCAGCGCCTCGGGGTGACCCTGGAAGCAGAACGCCGGCTTGTCGACGTAGCTCATGCCTTGCAGCGTGCCGTCGAACAGGCTCAGGTGGGTGGCCTGCACATGGGCCGGTAGGCTGGCGGCATCGACCGCGAAGCCGTGGTTGTGGCTGGTGATGGAGACCGAGCCGGTCTCACGGTTCTGCACCGGGTGGTTGGCACCGTGGTGGCCGAACTTCATCTTGAAGGTCTTGGCGCCTGCCGCCAGCGCCATGATCTGGTGGCCCAGGCAGATACCGAACACCGGCGTGCCGCTGTCGATGATCTCGCGCGCGGCGGCCACCGCGTAGTCGCAGGGCTCCGGGTCGCCCGGGCCGTTGGAGAAGAACACACCGTCGGGCCGGTGCTTGAGCACTTCGGCGGCCGGCGTCTGCGCCGGCACCACCGTGACCTTGCAGCCGCGCGTGGCCAGCATGCGCAGGATGTTCTTCTTGATGCCGAAGTCGTAGGCGACGACGTGGAACTGGGGCGCTTCCTGGGTGCCGAAGCCGTCGCCCAGCGTCCATTCGGTCTGGGTCCACTCGTAGGGCTGTTCGGTGCTGACCACCTTGGCCAGATCCAGGCCGACCATCGACGGCGCCGCCCGCGCCGCCGCCAGCGCCTCGTCAATGCGCGCGGGCGTCACCGCCTCGCCGGCGGCCAGCCCCAGGATGGCGCCGTTCTGCGCGCCGGCACGGCGCAGATGGCGCGTCAGCTTGCGGGTGTCGATGCCAGCCAGCGCCACGGTGCCGGCGGCGCTCAGGTAGTCGGACAGCGTGCGCTGGCTGCGGAAGTTGCTCACCCGCTGCGGCAAGTCCTTGATGATCAGGCCAGCCGCCTGGATGCGCTCGGACTCGACGTCCTCGTCGTTGACGCCGTAGTTGCCGATGTGGGGGTAGGTCAGCGTGACGATCTGCTGGCGGTAGCTCGGGTCGGTCAGGATTTCCTGGTACCCGGTCATGGAGGTGTTGAACACCACCTCGCCTGCGGTGATGCCGGCGGCGCCGATGGATTGACCCAGAAAGACGCTGCCGTCGGCAAGCGCCAGGATGGCGGGCGGGAATTTCCCCTCTAGGGAAGCAAGCACTGGGTACTCCGTCTGGTGTCGGCCGCCCGTGCGTGTCGCGCGCCGGCGGGCACGCGGACAGTTCTCAAGAAAACGAAGGGGTGCTTTTGGCGCGGTGGGGCGACGCGGTTTCGAGAAAAGCCTCTGATTATAGGCGGCGCCTCGCCTCCGCGCCGGCCATCAACCCAGGCCTTCGGGCTTGATTTGCGCCCGCGCGATCACCTGGCTCCAGCGCTTTTGCTCGGCGGCGATGAACTGGGCGAACTCGGCACTGGAGTTGCCGACGGCCAGCGCCGTCTCTTGCGCCAGCTTGTCCTTGACCAGCGCGCCGCGTGTGGCCTTGACGGCTTCTGCTTCCAGCCTGGCGAGGTTGGCGGCCGGCCACTTGCGCGGCGCCAGCAAGCCGTACCACTGCGTCATCTCGAAGCCGGCAAAGCCCTGCTCGGCCACCGTGGGCACATCCGGCAGCTGCGGCAGGCGCTGCGCCGTGCCGGTGGCGATGCAGCGCAGCTTGCCTGCCTTGATGAAGGACAGCAGCGCCGGCGCACCGACGGATGCGGCCTGCAAGCGCCCGGCCATCAGGTCGGTCAGCATCGGCCCGGTGCCGCGGTAGGGCACGTGCAGCATGAAGGTGTTGCTCACCATCTTGAGGTATTCCATGGCCAGGTGCCCGGCGCTGCCGTTGCCGGCCGAGCCGTAGTTGAGTTGGCCCGGCCTGGCCTTGGCATGGGCGACGAATTCCTTGATGTTCTTGATCGGCAGGTCGGGGTGCACCACGTACAGGCTGGGCACCTTGGACAACAAGGTGATCGGCGCGAAGTCGCGCGTGGCGTCGTAAGGCAGCTTGGGGAAGATGTAGGGGTTGACGGCCAGCGTGCCGATGTGGCCCAGGATGATGGTGTGCTCATCGGTACTGCTGGCCACCTCTTGCATGGCGATGTTGCCGGCGGCGCCGGGCTTGTTCTCGACGAACACGTTCTGACCCAGCGTTTTGGCCATCTCGGCGGCCACGGCGCGGGCCACGATCTCCGAACTGCCGCCGGGCGCGAAGGGCACCACCAGGCGCACCGGCTTGCTCGGCCAGGCGGCTTGCGCGAGCACGCCCAGGGGCAAGGCGGCCAGGCTGGCGGCAGTACCGGCGTGCAGAACGTCGCGGCGTGAAATGGTCGAAGGCATGAGTGTTCTCCTGGATGGCGTCGCGAGGGCAGCGCCTGAGAAATTATCGGGGGCCGCAGCCAACCCCGAATCCGCTCAAACCCGCGCCGTCGCGCTGGCGCACAGGCAGATGGCAGCGGCCGCCGCGACGTTCAGCGATTCTTCGCCGCCCGGCTGGGCGATGCGCAGCGCCATTGCCGCGCGCGCCGCCAGTTCCGGCGATACGCCCTGCCCTTCGTGGCCCATGACCCAGGCACACGGCCAGGGCAGGCGCGCGCGGTGCAGCGGTTCGCCATCGTGCGAACTGGTCACCAGCAAGGGCACTTGCAAGGCGGCCAGGTCGTCCGTGGTCAAGCCCTCGACCAGCCGCAACCCGAAATGCGCGCCCATGCCGGCGCGCAGCACCTTGGGCGACCACAGCAGCGCCGTGCCCTTGAGCGCCACGACCTGCGTGATGCCGAAGGCGGCCGCGCTGCGCAGGATCGAGCCGACGTTGCCCGCGTCCTGCACGCGGTCGAGCACCACGGTGGGCGCGTCGGCCTGCAGTGCCGGCGCGGCGGGCAGATCGAGCACGAAGGCCAGCGGCGCCGGCGACGGCAGATCGCTGATGCCGGCCATCAGTGCGTCGTCGACGACCACGTTCCGGCTGGCGGCTTGCGCCATGGCGGCGGGCGCCCGCGCCCAGCAGGAGGCCGAGAACACACCCAGCGCCGGCCGCCAGCCGCGCGCCAGCGCCGCCGTGCACAGGTGCTCGCCCTCGATCCACACGCGGCCCTGCCTGCGATGCGCGCCGCTGTCCTGCGCCAGCCGGCGCAAGTCCTTCAGCAGGGCGTTGTCGCGCGAGCTGATGAACACCGGCTCGGCCGCGCTCATGCGCCACCTCCGCCACCGGCCAGCGTCGCCGCCACCGGCGCGAAACTGCGCCGGTGGTGCTCGCAGGCGCCGTGCGCCCGCAGCGCCGCCAGGTGCGCGGCGGTGCCGTAGCCCTTGTGCGCGGCAAAGCCGTACTGCGGCCACTGCTCATGCACTTCGGCGCACCAGCGGTCGCGCTGCACCTTGGCCAGGATCGACGCGGCCGAGATCGCCGGCACCCGGGCGTCGCCGCCGACCACCGCCTCGGCGCGCACCGCCAGCGCCGGCAGGCGGTTGCCGTCGACCAGCACCTTGGCCGGCGCCAGGCGCAGTCCGGCGACCGCACGCTGCATCGCCAGCAGCGTGGCCTGCAGGATGTTCAGGCGATCGATCTCCTCCACCGTGGCGTGCGCGATCGAGCAGCACAGCGCCTGGGCGCGGATGGTGTCGAACAGCCGCTCGCGCCGCAGCGGCGTCAGCCGCTTGGAATCGACCAGCCCGGCGATCGGCCGGCGCGGATCCAGGATCACGGCCGCGGCCACCACCGGCCCGGCCAGCGGGCCGCGCCCGGCCTCGTCCACGCCGGCAATCAGGCCGGGCACATCCCAGTCGAGCGGCGCCTGCTCAGCGCGCAAAAAGCGTTTCGATCGCATCGGTGGCCAGTCGGGCGGTGTCGCGTCGCAATTCGTCGTGCAGCGCGTCAAAGCGCGCCTCGAGGGCGGCAATTTTCTCAGGCGCGGCCAGCCAGTCCAGCACGGCATGCGCCAGCGCCTCGGGCGTGGCGGCCTGCTGGATCAGCTCGGGCACCACGAAGGGCGCATCGGGCCGGTCGGCCCAGTCGTGCGCCGGCACACCGGCCGGCCGGTGCAGCCACTCGCGTGGCGCGCACAGCACATTGGGCAGGCCGACCCAGGGCAACTGGCGGCGCTGGCGCATCAGCCGGTGGCTGAAGGCCGGCATGGCGTAGGCGATGACCATCGGGCGCTTGAACAGCGCCGCCTCCAGCGTGGCGGTGCCGCTGGCGATCAGGGTCACGTCGCAGGCGGCCAGCGCGGCGTGCGACTGGCCGCGCAATACCGTCAGCGCCTGCCCCAGGCCGCTGGCGCGCGCCAGCGCCTCGATGCGCGGCAGCAACTGCGGCACCGCGGGCAGCACGAAGCGGGTCGCCGGGCGTGCGCGGCGGATTTGCGCCGCAGCCTCGAAAAACCTGGGGCCCAGGTGCTTGAGTTCGGCCGCGCGACTGCCGGGCAGCAGAGCGACCACCGTGCCTTGCTCATCCCGTCCCAGCGCACGGCGCGCGGCCGCGCGGTCGGGTCGCCGCGGGATCACGCTGGCCAGCGGATGGCCGACGTAGGTGGCACCGATGCCGTGCCCGGCCAGCAGTTCCGGTTCGAACGGAAACAGGCACAGCACATGATCCGCAGCGGCTTTCAGCTTGAGCAGCTTTTCGGGGCGCCAGGCCCAGAACGAAGGGCTGACGAAATGCAGCGTCTTCAGGCCCGCGCTTCTCAAGCGTGCCTCCAGGTCGAAGTTGAAGTCGGGCGCATCGACACCGATGAACAGCTCAGGTCGCTCGGTCAGCAGGCGATCGCCCAGTTGCTTGCGGATGCGCAGCAGTTCCGGCAGACGCGGCAGCACTTCCAGGTAGCCGCGGACCGACAGTTTTTCAACCGGCCACCAGGCCTCGAAGCCGCGCGTTGCCATCTGCGCGCCGCCGATGCCCACGGCCTTCAGGTCGGGCCAGCGCGCGCGCAGGCCATCGAGCAGCAGGCCAGCCAGCAGATCGCCCGAGGCTTCGCCGGCGACCAGAGCCAAGCGCGGAGCCGCCCCCATGCGCGCCGCCTAGCGCACGATGCCGCGCGTGGCCGTGGACAGGAAGTCCTGCATCAGCGCGATGTCGGCATCGGCCTCGGCGACTTCGCCGCACAGCGCATCGATCTGCTGGCGCGCCGCCTCCAGCGTCAGGCCCTTGCGGTAGAGCAGGCGGTACATCTGCTTGACGAGCGCGATGCGTTCGGGCGCAAAGCCGCGGCGCCTGAGGCCCTCGGCGTTGATGCTCTGCGCCTCGGCCGGGTTGCCGCCGGCCGTGACGAAGGGCGGCACGTCCTGCGCCAGCCGGGTCTGAAAGCCGGTCATGGCGTGGGCGCCCACGCGCACGAACTGGTGAATGCCGGTCAGGCCGCCGACGAACACCCAGTCGCCCAGATGCACGTGGCCTCCCAGCGTGGCCGCGTTGGCCAGGATGATGTGGCTGCCCAGCTGGCAGTCGTGCGCGATGTGCACGTAGGCCATGATCCAGTTGTCGTCGCCCAGCCGCGTGACGCCGGCATCCTGCACCGTGCCGGTGTTGATGGTGACGAACTCGCGAATGGTGTTGCCGTCGCCGATTTCCAGCCGCGTCGGCTCGCCGGCGTATTTCTTGTCCTGCGGCGCGGCGCCGATGCTGGCGAACTGGAAGATGCGGTTGTCGGCGCCGAGGCTCGTGTGGCCTTCGACCACGCAGTGCGCGCCGATCTGCGTGCCCCGACCGATGCGCACGTGCCGGCCGATGACGGCGTAGGGGCCGACGCTGACGCTCGAATCGAGTTCGGCTTTCGGGTCAACCAGTGCCGTCGGATGAATGGCGCGAAGCTGCGACGGCATGTCCAGACCCGATGGGCACGTCAGCCGACGTTACGCATGGTGCACATGATGGCGGCTTCGCAGGCCATCTCGTCACCCACCATGGCCTTGCAGTTGAAGCGGTAGATGCCGGCGCGCGCGCGGTCCAGCGCGGCGTGCAGGATGAGCTGGTCGCCCGGCTCGACGGGGCGCTTGAAGCGCGCGCCGTCGATGCCGACGAAGTAGAACACCTGGTCGTCGCCAAGCGAGATGCCCTCGGTCTCGAAGGACAGCAGCGCGCAGGTCTGCGCCATCGCCTCCAGCATCAGCACGCCCGGCATCACCGGACGATTCGGGAAGTGGCCGGTGAAGAAAGGCTCGTTGATGGTGACGTTCTTGATCGCGCGCAGCGTCTTGGCTTCCAGGTCGATCTCCAGCACCCGGTCCACCAGCAGCAGCGGGTAGCGATGAGGCAGCTTGGTCAGGATGCGGTGAATGTCCATCATGGTGGGATGCTTTTATTCTGATAGCAGTTACGGCCCGCCGAAAGCGCGCCCACGGCCTATTCTAAGCTTGACCTGCGTCATGCGAACCGGCCTCCAGGCGCCTCACGCGCTCGCGCAGTTCGTGGATGCGCTTGAGCGTGGCGGCGTTCTTTTCCCAGTTCGCGTTCTCGTCCAGCGGGAAGAAGCCGGTGTAGTGGCCGGGCTTGAGAATCGAGCGGGTGACGATCGAGGCCGAGCTGATGTGCACGTGGTCGGCGATCGTCAGGTGGCCCAGGATCATGCCGGCGCCGCCGATGGTGCAATAGGCGCCGATGCGCGCGCTGCCGGCCACGCCGACGCAGCCGGCCATGGCCGTGTGCTTGCCGATGTGGCAGTTGTGGCCGATCTGGATCAGGTTGTCGAGCTTGACGCCGTCCTCGATCACGGTGTCGTCGAGCGCGCCGCGGTCGATGCAGGTGTTGGCGCCGATCTCGACATCGTCGCCGATGCGCACGGCGCCGAGCTGCTCGATCTTCTCCCAGGCGCCGTCGTGGGGGGCGAAACCGAAGCCGTCGCCACCGATCACCGCACCGCTCTGGATGATGCAGCGCGCACCGACGACGCAATCCTCGCCCACCGTCGCGCGCGGTTTCAGCACGGTGCCGGCGCCGATGCGCGCGCCGCGGCCGATGAAGCACAGCGCACCGACGCTGGCGCTGGGATCGATCAGCGCGCCCGGCTCGACCACCGCGCTGGGATGAACGCCCGGCACCGCGGCGCCACCGTGCGCGCGCCGCCACAGCTGAGTCAGGCGCGCGAAATACAGGTGCGGGTCGTTGGTGACGATGCAGTCGCCGCCGCTCTTGCTGCCTTGGCCACGTTGGCGCGCGGCCTCGGCCAGCGCCGGCGCCACGATGACACAGCCGGCCTGCGTGCTCGCCAGCAGCGGCGCCAGCCGCGGGTTGACCAGAAAGCTGAGTTCGCTGGACCCGGCGTGTTCCAGCGGCGCCAGGCGGGTAATCAGCCGGTCGGGATCACCGTGCAACTCGCCGCCGAGCGCCTCGATGATGGCCGCCACGCTCAGACCCATGGCCGGTACCGTGTGAATGCGGCCACGGCCGCGGGGTGGGCCCGCGCGCTCACTTGCCGTCGTTGAGCGCCTTGATCACCTTCTCGGTGATGTCGAGCCGCGGGTTGACGTACACCGCCTCTTGCAGGATGACGTCGTACTTCTCGGCCTCGGCCACCTGCTTGACCACGCGGTTGGCACGGTCCAGGATTTGCTGCAGCTCTTCCTGCTTGCGCGCATTCAGGTCTTCCTGGAACTCGCGCCGCTTGCGCTGAAACTCGCGGTCCTGATCCATCAGCTGGCGCTGGCGCGTGGCGCGCTGGCTCTCGCTCATGGTCGGTGCTTCGCGCTCGAAACGCTCGGACGCGGTCTTCAGCGTCAGGCCGGCGTCGTCGATTTCCTTCTCGCGGCGCGAGAACTCGGCTTCAAGCTTGGTCTGCGCGGCCTTGGCCGGCACCGCGTCGCGCAGCAGGCGGTCGGTGTTGACGAAGCCGATGCGCACCGGATCGGCGGCCAAGGCGGCGGGCGCCCACAGCATGGCGCCGGCGACCGCCGCCAGCGTCAGGACGCGAGAGATGTACTGCTTCAAAACGAGGTCCCGATCTGGAATTGGAAACGTTCGATTCTATCGCCCGGCCTCTTGCGCAGCGGCACCGCGAAGGCAAAGCGCAGCGGCCCCAGCGGCGAAATCCAGCTGAAGCCGATGCCGGTCGAGTAGCGCAGCCGGTCGCCGCTGATCTTCTCGCCCTCGCCGTACAGCGCGCCGACGTCGACGAAGCCGAACAGGCGCAGCGTGCGGTCGTTACCGGCGCCCGGGAACGGCATGATGAACTCGGTGTTGAGCGTGAACTTGCGCGTGCCGCCGATGAAGGCGCCGGTGACGTCGCGCGGGCCCAGCGTGGATTGCTCGTAGCCGCGCACCGAGCCCAGGCCGCCCGAGTAGAAGTTTTTGAACACCGGGTACGAGCGCCCGCCCAGGCCCTTGCCCCAGCCGACCTCGCCGTTGAAGGCCAGGGTGTACTGCTTGGACAGCGGCACGTACTGCTGGTATTGGTAGTTGCCCTTGACGTAGCGCGCGTCGCCGAACAGGCCCAACTCGCCGATCAGGCGCTGGTAGCGCCCCGAGTTGGGCGCCAGCGCGCTGTCGCGCGAGTCGCGCGACCAGCCCAGCGTGAACGGGAACGAGGTGCTGGTGTAGCCGTACTCGTTGGCGTAGGCCAGGTACGCGGCCGGGATGTTGGTGCCCGGCTTGATGCGGGTGCGCTCGGCGTTCATGCCCAGGTACACGGTGTCGAGCTCCGTCACCGGCACGCCGAACTTCAGGCCCGCGCCCATGGTGACCAGGGTGTAGTTGCCGCCCTGGTCCTGGTAAGGCTTCTGCGTGCGGTAGTACAGATCCACGGTGCGCGAGATGCCGTTGGCAGTGAAGTACGGGTCGGTGGTGCTGACCACCACGGTGCGGTTGAACTTGCCGGTGTTCAGCTGCAGATCGAGCCGGTTGCCGGAGCCGAACACGTTCTCCTGCGCCAGGCCGAACGTGAACGAGAGCTTCTCGGCCGAAGAGTAGCCGGCGCCGATCGAGATGTTGCCGGTGGGCTTTTCCTTCACCTCGACGTTGAGGTCGACCTGGTCCGGTGCGCCCGGCACCTCGGCGCTGGTGATCGACAGCTCGGTGAAGTAGCCCAGCCGGTCCACGCGGTCGCGCGACAGGCGGATCTTCTCGGCGTCGTACCAGCTCGACTCGAACTGGCGGAACTCGCGCCGAATCACCTCGTCGCGCGTGCGCGTGTTGCCCTGGATGTTGATGCGGCGCACGTAGGCGCGCCGCGAGGGCGCCGCGCGCAGCGTGATCGCCACCCGGTTGTTGACGCGATCGACCTCGGGTACGGCATCGACGGCGGCAAACGCATAGCCGTAGTTGCCGAAATGGTCGCCGAAGGCCTTGACGGTCTCGGCCACCTGGTCGGCGTTGTAGGCCTCGCCGGGCTTGATGGTCACCAATGACTTGAACTCGTCCTCGCGGTCCAGGTACTCGCCCTCCAGCGCCACGCCCGAGACCACGAAGCGCTCGCCCTCGGTGACGTTGACGGTGAGCGTGATGGCCTCCTTGTCAGGCGACATCGCCACCTGCGTCGAGTCGATCTTGAAGTCGAGGTAGCCACGCGCCAGGTAGAACGAGCGCAGCGCCTCCAGGTCGGCGTTGAGCTTGGCGCGCGAATACTGGTCGCTCTTGGTGTACCAGGACATCCAGTTGCCGGTGTCGAGGTCGAACAAGTCCTTCAGGCGGCTGTCGCTGAAGGCCCGGTTGCCGACGATGTCGATGTCCTTGATGCGCGCCGGCATGCCTTCGGTGATGTTGAAGGTCAGGCGCACCTGGTTGCGTTCGGACGGCGTCACCGTGGTCTGCACCTCGGCGCCGTACAGGCTGCGGTTGATGTACTGGCGCTTCAGCTCCTGCTCGGCGCGGTCGATCAGCGCACGGTCGTAGGGCCGGCCAGCGGCCAGCCCGGCATCGCGCAGCACACCCTGCAGCACTTCGTTGCCGAACTCCTTGTTGCCGGCGAAGTCGACCGCGGCGACCGTGGGGCGCTCCTGCACGATCACCACCAGCACGTCGCCGGCCACTTCCAGGCGCACGTCGGTGAACAGGCCCAGGCCGAACAGCGCGCGGATGGCGGCGGCGCCCTTCTCGTCGGTGTAGGTCTCGCCGACGCGCACCGGCAGCGAGGCGAACACGGTGCCGGGCTCGACCCGCTGCAGGCCCTCGACGCGGATGTCGCGCACGTTGAAGGGATCGACCGCCCAGGCCATTTGTGCCGCGAGCGCCAGCGACACGGCGCTGAACACGGCCCGCAGGCGGAATCGTTGTGCGATGGATGTCATGAATGCTCTGGAAACCCGGCGCGAAAGCCGTCAGGAAGAGTCGATGGAGATCAGCCCAGCCGGGTGGTGATGTCGTTGATCACCGCGATGGCCATCACGGTCAGCAGCAGCGACATGCCGACGTACTGCAGCCGTTCCAGCCAAACGCCAGTGACGGGCTTGCCCGTCACCGCCTCCCAAAGATAATACATCAGGTGCCCGCCATCCAGGACCGGGATCGGCAGCAGATTCAGCACCCCCAGGCTGACGCTGATGAAGGCCAGAAAGCCCAGGTAATAGGTCAGTCCCAGCGCCGCCGACTTGCCGGCGTAGTCGGCGATGGCGATCGGCCCGCTCAGGCTCTTGACCGAGACCTCGCCCAGCAGCATGCGGCCGAGCAGCTGGACCGACAGCGCCGACACCTCCCACACCCGCAGCGCGCCCGACCCCAGGCCGTCCAGCGGCCCCTGGCGCACCAGCACCGTCTCCGGCAGGCTGCCGACATAGGCGCCGATGCGGCCGATCGGCTGGCCCTTGTCCTGCTGCAAATCGGGCGTGACCTGCAGCGTCAGCGCGCGGCCCGCGCGCTCGATCTGCCAGGCGCTGGCCAGCGGCTGGCCGTGCGCGCCGGAGGCGCGGATCAGCTCGCGCAACTGCTGGCCATCGCGCACCGGCGTGTCACCGACGCGCCGCACCAGATCGCCCTCGCGCAGGCCGGCGCGTTCGGCGGCGGCGCCGGCGACCAGTTCGCCCAGCACCGGCCGACTCAAGGGGGCGACGATGCCGATGGCGCGGAACAGGCGCGCATCGGGCTCGCGCGAGCCCAACTCCGACAGCGGCAGGCGCAGTTCGCGCGCGCGGCCGTCGTCGCTGCGCGCCACCTCGAGCAGCAGATCGGTGCCGTCCAGCGCGCCGCGCGTCAGCAGCCAGCGCAGGCTTTCGAACGAGGCCACGGGCGCCAACTCGTCGCCGTCCAGCGCCGCCCGCCGCACGATCTCGCCGCCCTGCAGGCCGGCGCGCTCGGCCAGCGAACCGGCCGCCGGCGGCGACAGGATGGCGCGCGGCTCCTCCACCCCGATCCAGTTCACGGTGGCGTACAGCAGCACCGCCAGCAGCAGGTTGGCCAGCGGCCCGGCGACGACGATCAGCGTGCGCGTGGCGAGCGACTGGGTGTTGAAGGCCAGGTGCCGCTCCTCCCCCGCCACCGGCGCCTCGCGCTCGTCCAGCATCTTGACGTAGCCGCCGAAGGGGAAGGCGCCGATGACGAACTCGGTGTCCTGGCCGGGGCGCTGTTGCCTGGGCTTCCAGCGCAGCAGGGCGCCGCCGAAGCCGACCGAGAAGCGCAACACCTTGACGCCGCGCGCCACCGCCATGCGGTAGTGGCCCCACTCGTGCACGGCGATCAGCAGGCCGAGCGCGACGACGAAGGCGATCAGGGTCATCAGCATGGGCGTATTGTCCCCCGCTCGGGAGGCGGAAGTTCAACGGCAACGGGATTTACACCGTCCACCGGCGCACCACCTCCTGGGCCGCTGCGCGCGCGCGCGCGTCCAGATCCAGCAAGGCCTCCAGCCCATCGGGCGCGTTCGGCGCCACGGTGTCCAGCGCGGCGCGGTTGACGGCGTGGATCTGGTCGAAGCGGATCTGCCGCTCCAGGAAGGCCGCCACCGCCACCTCGTTGGCGGCGTTCAGCACGGCGCAGCTGCCGGGTGCGGCGCGCAGCGATTCCCACGCCAGCGCCAGGCCGGGGAAGCGCTCGCCATGGCCGTTGGCGTCGATGGCCTCGAAGCTCAGGTCCTGCAGGGCGCGGAAGTCCAGCGCGCCCGCGCCCGAGGCAATGCGCTCGGGCCAGGCCAGGCCGTAGGCGATCGGCACACGCATGTCGGGCGTGCCGAGCTGGGCGACCACCGAGCTGTCCTTGTACTGCACCATCGAATGGATCACGCTCTGCGGGTGGATCACCACCTCGAGCTGATCGGGCGAGACGCCGAACAGGTAGCAGGCCTCGATCACCTCCAGCGCCTTGTTCATCATGGTCGCCGAATCGACCGAGATCTTGCGGCCCATCACCCAGTTGGGATGCGCGCAGGCCTGCTCGGGCGTGACCTCGCGCAAGGCGTCGGGCGCGTGAGTGCGAAACGGGCCGCCCGAGGCGGTGAGGATGATCTTGTCGATGCGTTGGCCCCAGGTGGCGGGGTCCTCGGGCAGCGACTGGAAGATGGCCGAGTGCTCGCTGTCGATCGGCAGCAGTGTCGCGCCGCCCTCGCGCACCGCCCGCATGAACACGGCACCGCCCACCACCAGCGCCTCCTTGTTGGCCAGCAGCAGGCGCTTGCCGGCGCGCGCAGCGGCCAGGCAAGGCGCCAGGCCGGCGGCGCCGACGATGGCGGCCATGACGGTGTCCACCGCCGCATCGGCGGCGATGTCCGCCAGCGCCGCGGCGCCCTGCGCCACCTGCGTCGACAGGCCGCGCGCCTTGAGCTTGCCCGCCAGCTCGGCCGCGTGCGGCGCGCTCGCCATCACCACCACGCGCGGCTCGAATTGCACGCACTGCGCCAGCATCGCGTCGACTTGCGTGGCCGCCGTCAGCGCGACAACCTCAAAGCGATCCGGGTGGCGCGCCACCACATCCAGCGTACTGACGCCGATCGAGCCGGTCGAGCCCAGCACCGCCAGACGCTGCCGACGCGTCATGCCGCCCCCTGCAGCAGGGACACCAGCATCAGCGCCAGCGGCAGCGTTGGCAGCAGTGCGTCGATGCGGTCGAGCACGCCGCCATGGCCGGGCAGCAACTGGCTGGAATCCTTCATGCCGGCGCTGCGCTTGACCAGCGACTCGATCAGGTCGCCCACCACGCTCATCGCCGCCAGGAACACCAGGCCCAGCACCAGCAGCGGCACGCCGCCGGCACGCAACTGCGTGTACAGGCTGGCGCTGTCGGTGGCGTAGGCGCGATCGACGCCAATCCACACGGCGGCCACCGCCAGCACGCCCAGCATGCCACCCCACACGCCTTCCCAGCTCTTGCCCGGGCTGATGGCCGGCGCCAGCTTTCGCCCGCCGGTCAGCTTGCCGCCGAACGCGCGGCCGGCGAAGTAGGCAAAGATGTCGGCCGCCCACACCAGCACCAGGGCCGAGAGCAGAAAGTTGACACCGATGCGGCGCGCCTGCGCGATCGCCAGCCAGGCCACGCACAGCGCGCCCAGGCCAAGCAGCCAGCGCAGCGCGCGCGGCAACAGCGGCCAGCGCGCGACCCCGCCGCGCAGCAGCCAGGCGCCGCCCAGCACCCACAGCAGGGCCGCCGCCAGCCAGACGCCGGGCAGAGGGCGCCCGACCACACCCGACCACCACAGCAGCGCGCACACCGCCGCGCACAGCAGGCCGGTGGCAACGGCGCCGGCACCATCGATGCCGTTCAGGCGCGCCCATTCCCAGGCCGCGGCGGCAATGAACAGCAGCGTCAGGGCGATGAAGGGCGCGGGCGAGGCCGCGAGCAGCGCCGGCAGCAGGATCGCCAGCAGCACCAGCGCGGTGATCACACGTTGCAGCAGCATGAGACTCAGCCCGCCGCCTGGCGCGCCAGCTGTTCGGACGTCTGGCCGAAGCGCCGCTCGCGCGCGTCAAAGGCGGCGATGGCCTCATCCAGCGCGGCGGCGTCGAAGTCCGGCCATAGCCGATGGCTGAAGTACAGCTCGCTGTAGGCGCACTGCCACAGCAGAAAGTTGCTGATGCGCTGCTCGCCGCCGGTGCGGATCAGCAGGTCGGGATCGGGCACATGGGCCAGCGCCATGGCGCGGTCCAGCGCGGCCTCGGTGATCGGCTCGCCGCGCGCGGCCACGCGCGCCGCCGCCTGCGCGATGTCCCAACGGCCGCCGTAGTTGAAGCACACGTTCAGCACCATGCGGCGATTGTCGGCGGTCTGGGCTTCAGCCTGCGCGAGGCCTTGCCGCATGCCCTCGGACAAGCCCTGGCGATCGCCGACGAAGTGCAGGCGGATGCCGCCTTTTTGCAGTTCCGGCACCTCGCGCGCGAGCGCCTTGCCCAGCAACTCCATCAGGCCGCTGACCTCGTCCTCCGGCCGGTTCCAGTTCTCCGACGAGAAGGCGAACACCGTCAGCACCGCCACGCCGCGCTCGACGCAGGCGCGAATGCAACGCCGCAGCGATTCCACGCCCTGGCGGTGGCCAGCGATGCGCGGCATCAGCCGGCGCTTGGCCCAGCGGCCATTGCCGTCCATCACGATGGCGATGTGGTGAGGTATGGAGGGAGCGGCCTTGGCCATATGGGGCGGGTAAAGCTCAGGAATCGTTGTGTATCCAGCGCAGTCAGCTATTCTTTTAGAAGCAAAGACGAAATCATCCCGCGCCGCTGGCCCCCACCCCAACCCTCCCCCAGCGGGGGAGGGAGACAGACGGGCTGCGAAGCAAGCCCGCCAAATGGCCGCGGAGCAGGCCATGCCAGAACGCCGTGGTCGGACCTGCGCCGGCCACCAGCGTTGTCCCCCTGGGGGAAGGCGCCGCAGGCGACTCAGGGGGGGTCAAACCTCCATGATGTCCTTTTCCTTCGACACCACCAGCGCGTCGATCTCGGCGACATGCTTGTCGGTCACCTTCTGGATCTCGGCCTCGGAGCGCTTCTGCTCGTCCTCGCTGGCTTCCTTGTCCTTCACCAGCTTCTTGATGGCGTCGTTGGCGTCGCGGCGCAGGTTGCGGATGGCGATCTTGGCGTTCTCGCCCTCGGTGCGCACGAGCTTGGTCATGTCCCGGCGGCGCTCTTCACTCATGGGGGGCATGGGCACACGGATCAGGTCACCCATGTTGGCCGGGTTAAGCCCTAAGTCGCTCTCGCGGATGGCCTTTTCGATCTTCGCGCCCATGCCCTTTTCCCAGGGCTGCACGCTGATGGTGCGTGCGTCCAGCAGCGACACGTTGGCCACCTGCGACAGCGGCACGTGGTTGCCGTAGTACTCGACGTGGATGGTGTCCAGCAGCGCCGGGTTGGCGCGGCCGGTGCGGATCTTGGTCAGGTTGTGCTTGAAGGCCGTGATGGACTGGTCCATCCTGCCTTCCGCGTGGGTCTTGATGTCGGCGATGGTCATGTCGGAACTCCTCTAATCAGACGTGCACCAAAGTGCCCTCGTCGGCGCCGCTGACCACGGCCTTCAGCGCGCCCGGCTTGAAGATCGAGAACACCCGGATCGGCAGCTTCTGGTCACGGCACAGCGCGAACGCGGTGGCGTCCATGATGCCCAGGTTCTTGGTCATGGCCTCGTCGAAGCTCAGGTGTGAGTAGCGCGTGGCCTTGGCGTCCTTGTTCGGGTCGGCGGTGTACACGCCGTCGACCTTGGTGGCTTTCAGCACCAGCTCGGCGCCGATTTCGGCCCCGCGCAGCGCGGCCGCGGTGTCGGTGGTGAAGAAGGGGTTGCCGGTGCCGGCGGCGAACACCACCACCTTGCCTTCTTCCAGGTATTGCAGCGCCTTCGGGCGGACGTAGGGCTCGACCACCTGCTCGATGCCGATGGCGCTCATCACGCGCGCCGTCAACCCCTGGTGGTTCATGGCATCGGCCAGCGCCAGCGCGTTCATCACCGTGGCCAGCATGCCCATGTAGTCGGCGGTGGCGCGGTCCATGCCTTCGGAGCCGCCGGCCACGCCGCGAAAGATGTTGCCGCCGCCGATCACCACCGCCACCTCGACGCCCATGCGCGTCACCTCGGCGATCTCGCCCACGATGCGCTCGATCGTCGCCCGGTTGATGCCGAAGGCGTCGTCGCCCATCAGGGCCTCACCGGAGAGCTTGAGCAGGATGCGCTGGTGGGCGGGTTTGGCTTTGGTCATCGGCAGGGCTCCGGGTGTGGCGGCGGGCTGAAGTCTACAGGGTGATGTACGTCGAAAGGCTGCGAAACAGGCCCTTTCAGCGAACGCCGTGCCCGGACCTGCGCCGGGCACTGGCGTTGTCCCCCTTCCCGTCAGAGAGAAGGGGGAAGCGGCGTCAGCCGCTCAGGGGGATGTCACCCCTTCTGCGCGGCCGCCACCTGCGCCGCCACCTCGGCGGCGAAGTCGTCGGCCTTCTTCTCGATGCCTTCGCCGACCACGTACAGGGTGAAGCCTTTGACCGTGGTGGCTTTCTCTTTCAGCATCTGCTCGACCGACTGCTTGTCGTTCTTCACGAAGGGCTGGTTGAACAGCGAGACTTCCTTCAGGTACTTCTGCACCGAGCCCTCGACCATCGTGGCGGCGATGTCGGCCGGCTTGCCCGACTCCTGCGCCTTGGCAGCGGCCACCGAGCGCTCTTTTTCAATCAACTCGGCCGGCACGTCGCTGCTGGCCAGTGCCACCGGCTTCATGGCGGCCACATGCATCGCCACGTCCTTGGCCGCCATCTCGTCGCCCTGGTATTCCACCAGCACGCCGATGCGGGTGCCGTGCACGTAGCTGGCCAGCGGCGCGCCCGACTTGCGCACGAAGCGCCGGAAGCTCATGTTCTCGCCGATCTTGCCGACCAGGCCGACGCGCACGTCCTCCAGCGTCGGGCCGTAGCCGTCCTGGCTGTAGGCCAGCGCGCCCAGCGCGGCCACGTCGGCCGGATTCTGCTCGGCCACCAACTGCGCCGCGGCCTTGGCCATGGTCAGGAACATCTCGTTCTTGGTGACGAAGTCGGTCTCGCAGTTGACCTCGATCATGGCGCCGGTGTCGCCAGCGATGTGCGCGGCCACCACGCCCTCGGCGGCGACGCGGCTGGCCGCCTTGCCGGCCTTGGTGCCCAGCTTGACGCGCAGGATCTCCTCGGCCTTGGCCATGTCGCCGTCGGCCTCGGTCAGCGCCTTCTTGCACTCCATCATCGGGGCGTCGGTCTTGGCGCGCAGTTCGGCGACCATGCTTGCGGTGATTGCTGCCATGTGTTTACTCCATTCGGTTATTCATGCACCGAGCCCTTAGCGGGCCCGGTCGACAAAAACGGGACATTAAAAAAAAGGGGCTATGACGCCCCTTTGCTCGCGGCCACGCACGGCCGGCGGCGCGTTCAGGCGGCGCTTTCGTCCTCGACCTCGACGAACTCGTCGCCGCTCTCAGCCTGCACCGCCTTGACGATGTCGTCGACGGCGTTGGCCTTGCCTTCCAGCACGGCGTCGGCAATGCTGCGGGCGTACAGCGTCACCGCCTTGGCCGAGTCGTCGTTGCCGGGAATCACGTAGTCGATGCCGTCCGGGTTGTGGTTGGAATCCACCACGCCGATCAGCGGAATGCCCAGCTTCTTGGCTTCGGCGACGGCGATCTTGTGGTAGCCGACGTCGATCATGAAGATGGCGTCGGGCAGCGCACCCATGTCCTCGATGCCGCCAATGTCCTTCAGCAGCTTGTCGAGCTCGCGGTTGAACATCAGCTGCTCTTTCTTGCTCATGCTCTCCAGGCCCGCCTCTTGCTGGGCGCGCATGTCCTTCAGGCGCTTGAGCGAGATCTTCACGGTCTTGAAGTTGGTCAGCATGCCGCCGAGCCAGCGCTGCTCGACGTAGGGCATGCCGCAGCGGCGCGCTTCCTCGGCCACGATGTCGCGCGCCTGGCGCTTGGTGCCGACGAACAGGATGGTGCCGCGGTTGGCCGCCAGTTGCTTGGCGAACTTCTGCGCCTCCTGGAGCATCGGCAGCGATTTCTCCAGGTTGATGATGTGGATCTTGTTGCGATGGCCGAAGATGAAGGGGGCCATCTTGGGGTTCCAGAAGCGCGTCTGGTGGCCAAAGTGGACACCGGCTTCCAGCATTTGACGCATGGTCACGGACATGGGATATACCTTCTCAAGGTTGGGTCTGAAATCCAGCCCCCTCATCGCCATCCGGGCGCCTGTGAAACAGGGCGGGCGGCGACACCTCGTCGGGGCTGGTTTGCGATTTGTCTCGCGCCTGGCCAGACTCTCACCAAAGCGGGTCCGTGACGCAAAACCATGGAATTATAGCAGTGCGCCATGGATAGCGATGTGAGCCCCCGGGCACGTCGACGACCGCGCCTGCGCCGAAGGACGCGCCCGTAGAATCCGCCGCGCTCCCCTTCCATTCCAATTCCATGAACATCGCCATCCTCGGCGCCGGCATCATCGGCGTGGCCACCGCCTACGAGCTGGCCGCCGACGGCCACCAGGTGACGGTGTTCGAGCGCCACGCCACCGTGGCCGAGGGGGCCAGCTTCGCCAACGCTGGGGTGGTGGCGCCCGGCTACGTCACGCCCTGGGCCGCGCCCGGCATGCCGGGCAAGGTGTTGCGCCACCTGACGGCGCGGCATGCGCCGGTGCGCGTCACGCGCCCGCTGGCCGCCGCCGACCTGGCCTGGATGCGCCGCTGGCTGCGTGCCTGCAGCCCGGCCAGCTACGCCGCCAACCGCACGCGCCTGCAACGCCTGGCCTTCTACAGCCGCCAGCGCCTGCAGCAGGTGGCGGCGCGCATGGCCTACGATTTCGAGCACAGCGACGGCTACATGGTGCTGCTGCGCGAGCCGAAGGACCACCGCCTGGCGCAACCCGGGTTGCGGCTGCTGCGCGAACTCGGCGTACCCTTCCACGAAATCAGCGCCGACGAGGCGCGCCAGATCGAGCCGGCGCTGGCACCGCACACGCCGCTGGCTGGCGCCATCCACCTGCCGCAGGATCAGGTCGGCAACTGCCGCCAGTTCGCCATCATCCTGCGCGACGCGGCCGAGCAGTTGGGCGCGCGTTTCTGCTTCAACAGCGCGGTCGCGCGCCTCGATGCGACACAACCGGCCACACTGCAACTGCCCGGCCACGCGGCGCCGCAACGCTTCGACGCCCTGGTGCTGTGCGCTGGCGTGCAATCGGTCGAGCTGCTGCGGCCTTTGGGCATCCGCCTGCCGCTGCGCCCGGTGTACGGCTATTCGATCAGCGCCGCCATCGCCGAGGCCGTGCACGCGCCGCGCAGCGGCGTGATGGACGAGCGCTACAAGGTCGCCATCACCCGCATGGGCCAGCGCGTGCGCGTGGCCGGCTCGGCCGAAATCGGCGGGCGACCCGACGTGGTCAACCAGGACGCCGTCAACACCTTGTACCAGGTGCTGCACGACTGGTTCCCGGCCGCCGCCCGCCTGTCCAACGGCGTGCAGGTGTGGAAAGGCGCGCGCCCGATGCTGCCCGACGGGCCGCCCATCATCGGCCCCAGCGGCCTGCCCGGGCTGTGGCTCAACCTGGGCCACGGCTCCAGTGGCTGGGCGCTGGCCTGCGGCTCGGCGCGTGTGCTGGCCGATCAGGTCGCGGGCCGGGCGCCCGAGATCGACGTCGAAGGACTGGGAATCCAGCGGTTGAGCGTTCGGCGTTGAGCGTTGAGCGTTGAGCGTTGAGCGGATCCCGACATTTCACGCTGCACGCTGAACGCTGAACGCTGAACGCCTGACCTTTCCAAGGGCTCGACCCATAATCCGCGACATGCCTCGCCCGCTGCCGTCCGGCCGCCCGGCCCCGCTGTTCGACGTCGCCGCCACGCGCCGCATCGAGCAGGCCGCCGCGGCCGCCTTGCCGCCGCACACGCTGATGCGGCGCGCGGGCCTCGCCACGGCGCGGCTGGCGCTGGCGCTGGCGCCGCACGCGCGCACCGTCTGGATTGCCTGCGGCCCCGGCAACAACGGCGGCGACGGCCTGGAGGCGGCCACGCACCTGCACCAGTGGGGCCTGAATCCGGTGATCACCTGGCTGGGCGATGAAGCCCGGCTGCCCGACGACGCCCGCGCCTCGCTGCAGCGCGCCCGCGCGGCGCAGGTCGCGTTCTCTGACCAACCACCCGAGCTCAGCGCCGGTGATCTGTGCATCGACGCCCTGCTCGGCATTGGCGCCACGCGCGCGCCGCACGGCCGCATGGCCGAGCTGCTGGCGCGCTTGCACGCCAGCCCGGCCACGCTGTTGGCCATCGATGTGCCCAGCGGACTGCAAGCCGACAGCGGGGTGTGGGCCGCGCCAAAGGCGGCCAGCGCCCATCCCCAGCCGCACACGCTGAGTCTGCTGACGCTGAAACCCGGCCTGTTCACCGCGCAGGGGCGCGACGCCTGCGGCCGGTTGTGGTTCGACGATCTCGGCGTCAGCGACCCGCGAGCGCCGCCCAGCGCCTGGCTGAACGCGCCACCACCAACGGCGCCGCGCCCGCACGCCAGCCACAAGGGCAGCTATGGCGACGTCGCCGTGATCGGCGGCGAGACCGACGCCGCCCGCGGCACCGCCATGGCCGGCGCCGCGCTGCTGGCCGCCAGCGCCGCGCTGCACAGCGGCGCCGGGCGCGTCTACGTCAGCCCGCTGGGCGACGGCGGGCCGACGCTGGATGTGTCACAGCCCGAGCTGATGTTCCGCCGCTGGGATGCCCTGTCGCTCGACACCCTGACCACGGTGTGCGGCTGCGGCGGCGGTGATGCCGTCGCCGCCGTGCTGCCGACCGTGCTGGCGCAGGCGCCGCGCCTGGTGCTGGACGCCGACGCGCTGAACGCGATCGCGCAAGACGGCGACTTGCAGGCAGCGCTCGCGCAGCGCGCCGGGCGTGGGCAAGACACCGTGCTGATGCCCCACCCGCTCGAAGCCGCACGCCTGCTGGGCACCGACGCCCGTCAGGTGCAGGCCGACCGGCTCGCGGCCGCCACCGCGCTGGCCACGCGCTTTCAGTGCGTGGCGGTGCTCAAAGGCTCCGGCTCGATCATCGCCGCGCCGGGCGAAACGCCGCGCATCAACCCCACCGGCAACGCCCGCCTGGCCACCGCCGGCAGCGGTGACGTGCTGGCGGGCTGGGTGGGCGCGCACCTCGCCGCCGGTGTGCCGACATTCGAGGCGGCGTGCCACGCCGTGTACCGGCACGGCGCCTTGGCGGACGACTGGCCGCCGCACACGGCACTGACCGCCGGCCAGCTGGCGCGCCCCTGGCCTGCCTGATCAAGGCCAGAGCGCAACACCGACTGTCAGCCGCGCCCGACAAACGGCATCCTGGTCGCCATCACCGTGTGAAACAGCACGTTCGCGGACAGCGGCAGCTTCGCCATGTAGAGCACCGACTGGCCGACGATGCCGACGTCCATCAGCGGCTCGGGCGCGATCTCGCCGTTGGCCTGCGGCACGCCGCGCGCCATGCGCGCCGCCAGGTCGGTGCCGGCATTGCCGATGTCGATCTGGCCGACCGCGATGTCGAAGGCGCGGCCGTCGAGCGAGGCGGCCTTGGTCAGCCCCGTGACTGCGTGCTTGGTCGCCGTGTAGGCAATCGAGTTGGGGCGGGGCGCGTGCGCCGAGATCGAGCCGTTGTTGATGATGCGGCCGCCCCGTGGACTTTGCGCCTTCATGACGCGAAAGGCCGCCTGCAGACACCAGAACATGCCGTTCAGATTGACGTCGACCACGCTGCGCCAGGCATCGGCGGGCAGTTCGTCGAGCGGCACGCCGGGCGCGCTGATGCCGGCGTTGTTGAACAGCAGGTCGACGCGGCCAAAGGCCTGCACCGCGCGGTCGAACAAGGCGCCCACGGCGGCGCGATCACTCACATCGGTGGGCACGGCCAAGGCACGATCGCCGGCGCCGCTCTCATGCGCCACCTGCTGCAGCAATTCGGCGCGGCGCCCGGCCAGCACCACGCGCCAGCCATCGCTCAGCAAGGCCAGCGCCGCCGCCCTGCCAATGCCGCTGCCGGCACCGGTGACGACGGCCACGCGTGAAACCGAGGTGGTGTGCATGTCGATGAATCCTTTCCAGACCCAACGGCGGTGGCGTCAGCGCCGCGCCTTGTGCGGCTTGCCGATTTTCTTGTCCTTGGCCACCACCTTCTTCACCGCCGACTTCAGCGCCTGGATCGGCGATGGTGCCGCGCCCTGGCCGCGCGCGTCCTCGCGCTGCTTGCGCGCGGCGCGCTTGGCGGAGGACTTGGCCGGCTGGCCGCGTTCGCCGGCCGGCACCGCGCCCTTGTCGCGCAGCGCGCGCGACGGCAGGCCCGCGCCTTCGTGCACCAGGCGGAAGTCGATCTTGCGCGCGTCCAGGTCGACGCGGCTGACCTGCACCCGCACCTTGGTGCCGATGGCGTAGCGAATGCCGGTGCGCTCGCCGCGCAGCTCCTGCCGGATCTCGTCGAAGCGGAAGTACTCGCCGCCCAGTTCGGTGATGTGCACCAGGCCCTCGACGTGCAGATCCTGCAGCGTGACGAACAGGCCGAAGCTGGTGGCGGCGCTGACGGTGCCGCTGAACTCCTCGCCCAGGTGCTCGCGCATGTACTTGCACTTGAGCCAGGCTTCGACGTCGCGGCTGGCCTCGTCGGCGCGGCGCTCGTTGGCGCTGCAGTGCAGGCCGGCGGCTTCCCAGGCCAGCATCTCGGGCGATTGCCGCTTGAGCTGCGGCGGATCGTCGCCCTGGCGCGCGGTCTGGTTCTTCTGCAGGCGCACCCTGAGTTTCTCGTGCGCCTCGCCCGGCGTCGGCAACGCCGGCAACTGGTACTTGCGCGCCTCCAGGATGGCCTTGATGACGCGGTGCACCAGCAGGTCGGGGTAGCGCCGGATCGGGCTGGTGAAGTGGGTGTAGGCGTCGTAGGCCAGGCCGAAGTGGCCGCTGTTGACGGGCGTGTAGATGGCCTGGCTCATCGCGCGCAGCAGCATCATGTGGATCTGCTCGGCGTCGGGCCGATCCTTGGTGGCCTCGGCGATGCGCTGGAATTCGCTCGGGTGCGGGTCGTCGCTGATCGACAGGCCCAGGCCCAGCGCCTTCAGGTAGGCGCGCAGCAGCTCCTGCTTCTCGGGCGTGGGGCCCTCGTGCACGCGGTACAGGCCGGGCTGCTTGCCCTGCTGGAGGAAGTCGGCGCTGCACACGTTGGCCGCCAGCATGCATTCCTCGATCAGGCGGTGCGCGTCGTTGCGCGCGCGCGGCACGATTTTTTCGATGCGGCCGGCCTCGTCGCACACGATCTGCGTCTCGACCGTGTCGAAATCGACCGCGCCGCGCGCCTGCCGGCTTTTCAGCAGCGCGCGGAATACGTCGTGCAGGTGGATCAGGCCCGGCACGCGCTCCTGCCGGCGCGCCGCCTCGGGACCGCGCGTGTTCGACAGGATCGCCGCCACCTCGTCGTAGGTGAAGCGCGCGTGGCTTCGCATCACCGCCGGGTAGAACTGGTAGGCCAGCACCTCGCCCTTGGCCGACACCAGCATGTCGCACACCATGCACAGGCGCAGGGCGTCGGGATTCAGCGAGCACAGGCCGTTGCTGAGCTTTTCCGGCAGCATCGGGATCACGCGGCGCGGAAAGTACACGCTGGTGGCGCGGTCGTAGGCGTCCACATCCAGTGGCGCGCCGGTGCGCACGTAATGGCTGACGTCGGCAATCGCCACAACCAAGCGCCAGCCGTTGGGCTTCTTGCCGCGCCCGCTGACCACCGCCGGCTCGCAGTACACGGCGTCGTCGAAGTCGCGCGCGTCGTCGCCGTCGATGGTGACCAGCGCCACATCGGTCAGGTCGACGCGGCCGCGCCGGTCCTCGGGCCGCACCTCGTCGGGCAGCGCGCGCGCCTCGCCGATGGCGGCGTCGGAGAACTCGTGCGGCACGCCGTACTTGCGCACCGCGATCTCGATCTCCATGCCGGGGTCGTCGATCTCGCCCAGCACCTCCTTCACGCGGCCGACCGGCTGGCCGTACAGCGCCGGCGGCTCGGTCAGCTCGACCACCACCACCTGACCCGTGCGCGCGGCGCCGATCGCCGCCTTGGGGATCAGCACGTCCTGGCCGTAGCGCTTGTCCTCCGGCGCCACCAGCCAGATGCCGTTTTCCTGCAGCAGGCGGCCGATGATCGGGTGCGGCGGGCGCTGCGCGATCTCCAGCACGCGCCCCTCGGGGCGGCCGCGCCGGTCCTGGCGCACGATGCGCACCTTGACGCGGTCGCGGTGCAGCACCGCGCGCATCTCGTTGGGGGGCAGATAGATGTCGGGCTCGCCGTCGTCGCGCGCCACGAATCCGTGGCCGTCGCGGTGGCCTTGCACCGTGCCTTCAATTTCATCCAGCAGGCTGCTGGAAACGTCCAAATTTTTGATATAGAATCCCTTGTTTCCTGAAATGCCCAGGTGGCGGAATTGGTAGACGCACTAGTTTCAGGTACTAGCGCTGAGAGGCGTGGAGGTTCGAGTCCTCTCCTGGGCACCACTTGACCGGCTTGTAACCCGCATGGATGCTGGGTTACGTGGATTGTACGGGCTGCGAGATGCGGTAGAACTGTGGTGGTTCTACGACAATGCGAGTCAGCATCGGCCCCTTCACCCTGCTCATGAGTTACCTCTATCAGCGCGGGGAAGTCTGGTACTTCCAGCGTGCGGTACCTGGCGATTTGCTGGGTCGCTACCCCGGCAAGAACATCAAGCGCAGCCTCAAGACCCGCGACCCGATCAAGGCGGCCCGCCTGGCGGCCAGCTTGAACGAGCGTTACGACGCGGAGTTTGACGGCCTGCGGCAGTCCCCCGACACCTCCCCCGCGTCCCTCAAGGTCCACATTCGGGAGTTCCTGCGCGGCTATGGCCTGGCGCCCCATGCGGTCCCTGAAGGCAAAGCCGACCCCGACGCCCTGGAACTGCTGGAAGAAATCCTGGATGCCAAGCGCCCCAGCTACGCGGTCCGCCCTGGGGACGAAGCTCGCGAACCGTCCCCCGCCGACTACCTGAGCCCGCTCGAACTGGCGGCCCGGCAGGCCCTCTACAGTCCCAAGCGTGACACCTTGAGTGACCTGCGGGATGTGTACGTCACCACGCACCGTAAGCGCAACAGGCTCGCCTTCACCCAGTACACGGACACCGTGTTCGATTCGCTGATCGCAGCCGTAGGTGATAAGCCCGTGGACGCCTTCACCCGCGAAGATGCCCACGCCTACGTCGCTGCCCGCCTGGAACGGGGCAACAAGACCGGCACGGCCCGCCGTCGTATTCAGGCCCTCAAGGCCGCTTGGAACGCCTACCGTGTCGAGCGCACATCGTCGCTACCGAACGTGTGGGAGCGCCTGTCCATTGCCGACGAAGGCGCGGATGCCAAGCCCCGCATTCCCTTCACGGACGACGAACTCGCCCGGCTCTATGCCGCCTGCCGTGCGGCCGATGATGATCGCCGCTGGCTGCTGGCGATGCTGATCGATACCGGCGCCCGCCTCGCGGAAATCTCCGGGCTGGCCTTGAGCGATATCCACTTGGATGTCCCCATTCCCTACATCAGCATCCAGCCGAACGAGATACGCGGCGTGAAGGATCAGGACAATGCCGCCCGCCGTGGCCCCCAAGCGGTCCCGCACAGCATCCGCAACGTGCCCCTGGTGGGTGCCGCCCTGTGGGGCGCTCAGCGTGTCGTAGAAACGGCCCCCGCTGGCCGCGTCCATGCGTTCCCCCGGTATGCCCGCGAAGGTGTCCGCAACGGTGATAACGCCTCGGGCGCCTTGAATGCCTGGATGCGTGCGCCAGGACGGGGCTTCACTGGCAAGACCGTTCACGAGTTGCGGCACACGATGAAGGACCGGCTGCGCAATGTCCAGTGTCAACAGCCCATCTACGATGCCATCCAAGGGCACGCCCCGCAGAACGTGGGCGGAAAGTACGGCCTGAGCTACAACCTCGCGGTCCGCCTTGAGTGGTTGCTGAAGGTGGCCCTGCCGGGGCCGGGTGGTGAGCAGTGCTAGCTGCGCCAGCGGCGCTAGCAGGTGCCAGCCTGCGGCTAGCCGCGCCTGACCTGCTGGGAATCGATTGCAAGTGCCTTGATGGCCGTGAATTTGACCCTGAAAACGCCGAACGGGGCCGGGGGTAGGGGTAGGTAGCTGCCCTGCCTGAAAAGCGTTTTTGGCCCCTGAATCACGGGCAGCAGGGAACTGCCCGGCGCCCCCTCGGGTGTACCTCTAGGTTTCCTCGTGGTTCCGTGGTGGTGTCCTGATGGTTTACCTCTTGGGGTACAACTACAGGAACAACTACAAGGTAGGTTGTTGAGGGTGAACCTGAACGACACCTTGAGGTTACCTTAGGGTCACTCTCGGGTCTACAGATACAGGGGCGCTATCAAAATAATAGCTACGCTTGGGGCTCAAGGGCAACCTGAAGGAGTCCTGCCGGACCCGTTGAAGGTGGCTTGATCGTGGGCATCGGCAGTGGCATTTTCAGGTGTGCCGTTCAACGTGCTTCGCACTGGGAAGACCAAGTAGTTCATTCCCCATCAACGTCCACCTGAAGGAGTCCTGCCGGACCACGTTGAAAGTGGCCTGATCGGGGGCATCGGCAGTGGCATCTTCAGGTGTGCCGCTCAACGTGCTTCGCACTTGGTGTTCCTGTTCATCGTCTCCCCATGTGACAACCAGCACGACACCCGCAGGTTCTCTTATATATAGGTGGCCGAAATTCGGAAAGCCGCTTCTGTCTTCAAACGCACCGTCAAACATGATAGCAAATCACATGGGGATTTCCAAGGTTCCCGAGGGGGCAGGAACGACAACCTGAGCGATTGTCAAGCCCCTGCCCCCGGCCTTCGATCACATCAACCCTGCGGCCCGTAGCTCGGCGAAGTACGGTGCATCAATCGCTGCCTGAGCTTCAGCAAGCGTCTGCCGCTTGGTGCCCCGTGGTGCCAGGAACGTCGCCGCTGATTCCAGCCAGGGGCGCTGATCAAGAACCCGAGCGATGGCCTTCGCTGCGACCCGTGCGTGACTAGCGTAGCGCCGCGCGTGCCGCTGGCCTACGTCGCCGTAGGGTCGTCCCATGCTCAAGGCATCGGCAACATCCTGGACGCTGATCTGTTCGCAGTGACTGAGAATGCGGAACAGCGTCTTGGTGGACAGCGGCCGTGTGGAGTTCTGCCCTTCAGTTTGCAGGCTGGCGACCCCGGTCAGTATGTCGCCCAAGAACGGATGCATATCCAGCGCGGCCGGCAAGACCCCATCGGGATCGCGCAGGACGGGGAACGGTGCCAGGAAAGCACGCACGCGGGTGTTGTCGAAGGTGACCGCTGGGCGACCTCGGGCAATGGGCGGGGCCTGGACCCACTTGGCGAGTTCGTCCTGTTCTTTGATGAAGGCGTCTGGTGTGGTCCCGACCCATTGCCGGAAGGGCCGTGCCTGGGGCTTGTTGCTGCGAAGGACCAGCGCGTACAGGCCGGATTCGTTGATGACGGAAACGGACTGCCGGCCCCCAAGGGTGTCCAGATTCGTGACGCCCTTCTCGTCGTCGTCCAGGTGGGTCGCCAATGCCTGCCGTGGGTTGCCGTACCCGAGCGCGTCGCACACGTCCTTGGCGACAAACCATGCGCTGCCGTCTGGCCGCTTGAAGGCCCGCACGGTGATCCCGATGGCGTCGAAGGTGTACGCCTGGAACTGGGTCGGGGCTGCCGGCTGGCTGCTGGGTGCTGGGGAGTGGATGATTTGGTTCATAGCTTTGATTGCGAATGGAATTGAGGAAAGAAAAACCCCTGCGGTGCATGACCTACAGGGGCGGGGTGGTGAGCGCCGCTAGGCGCGGCTGGCGGTGGTTCCTACACCTGGTCGAAGCCCGGCGGGAACAGTGCTTCACGGACGGACGGCCCGGACCTGCCAAGCTGCCGGCGCAGCAACCAGTCCACGGCCGCAGCCTTGGTCAGCCGCTTGCCGGTGGCCTCTTGGTGCTCATGAACGAACACCGAAAGGGCCTCGAAGGTGGATTCCCTGAACGTCAATGCGCGTTCGATGATGGGCTCGCCATTGGTGCGGAGCGACACCCCGCTGTGTGCCTTGCGGCCGGTGGGTGGCAGTTCCTGGCTGCTGAAGAGTGCTGCGGGGACTGCGGCCGGCTCGCTGGCTATCGTGGTTGCGGGGCTGCCAGCTTGCTGGTTATCTGTGGTCGTGGTCATGATGGTGGTTCCTTGTTCAATGGGCGCAGCTATGCGCTGCTGGCGCGGCAATGCGCCGCTGGAAAGTGGAAAGGGGACGGGGCTTCAGCTCTTGGCCGTGGTCGGCGTGAACCTGGTACACGCCTCAACGATCAAGGCCAGCGCGGCCCACAGCGGTAACCCTGGGTTCATCCGCAGGTACTCCGCGAGCGTCCCGCCTACCGCCTCGCGGGCTTCGCTGGGTGTGATCCCTGCGCGGCCTAGCTTCAACCTCAGTCGGCTGGTCGTCGCTGGTTCACGGGAATCAGTCACCCGGATGCCGGCCTCGTGGAGGTGAGCCCGCATCCATGCTTCGTCTGCCCATTGCTGGCGAAGGGTGAGCGTGGCCCATTGCGCTTGCCGGGCCTGTCGGGCTTCGAGCGCCTGGCGACTACGGGCGCTGGTGAATGGCGGGGGGACTGGGCTTGCCGCGCGTGATTCTGGGGCTCCAAACGGTTTCCCGATGGGGGCCTGGGGGTAGGTAGCGGGGACGGTGGTTTGAAGGTTTGTGTGCATGATTTGGGGCGGTGGAGTCGGTGTAGCTGCCCTCAAATTTGAGGTGAGTGAAGGCAAAGAAAAGCCCAGCAGCGCATAGCTGCGCACGCCGGAATGAACCTGACGGGGCCGATGCCAGGGGGTGAGTCCTGGTGCTGGGGTGGGACCTAGCTGGCGCTGGGGTGGCCTGTGAAGGTGACGCTTGGGGAGCGTTCTTTTGTTCTATACGAGTACCATTTGCAAGCCCGCTGCCCGCCTGGGTGGCGTGCTACGGTATTCCTAGCGGTTCCCGAGAGGTGCCGGACGCGTGCCGGGCGGGTGCCGGGTGGCGCTGCTGGGTGCCGCTGGACCTGCCTGGCTGTGCTCTCTCCTTAAGCACCCCGTAAATTCCTGAGCGTCTGCCGACGGGTGCTGGCTGGGTGCCCTGGGCGGTCAGCGGGTGCTTTCTCCTTGAGTGCGGCCTAAACTTCCGAGTGTCTGCCGTGGACCTGCCGCCCGTGCTTTGTCCTATACGGTCGGCTAAACCCAAACGCCCCTCCCGGCCCCCTACAGCCACGCTACGGGCTTCTTTCTCGCTCTCGCTGGGTGGGGGCAGGGGCGGCCGAAAGTGGCGTGAAGGGGCGGTTAGGGGGCTTGGTGGGGCCTCGGGCTTTTGCTGGAAACTCAGGGAAAGTCCCCGCCCCGAGTGCTGGCCTGGGAGTTCAGGCGAGTGCGACCGTCTGCTGAAAACTCAGCACACGCCCCGCCCTGGGTGCATGCCTAACCTCGGTAGTGTCGAGGGTAGCCGGGTGGTGGCCGCTGCCGGCCAGTGTCAGACTGGCGTCTGCCCGTGGAGGGTTGGCGGAAAACTGCGCCGATCTTTTGTCCAAAACTGGACGGAAGTCTCCGCCCCGGACACTGGGTCGCAATCTCGGCTGAGTGGTGCCGGCCGATGCCCCAAAACTGGATGGACAGTCCCCGCCGGGTATGCTGAGAACTCAGCAGACCCCCCTGGCCGACCTGGTGAAGATGCCCCAAAACTGGGGGCGCTGCCCTGAGAATTCAGGTGCGTGCGGCCGTCTACTGGAAACTCAGTACACACCCCCCCGACCTGGTGAGTGGTCGGTGTCAGACTGGCGTCTGCCGGGCAACCGCCTCAGTTCTGAGTTCGTTGAAGGTGCGGCTGAAAACTCAGCCCCTGCTGTCATGGCTCAGTTTTGAGTCATCCCCGCAGGTACCCGTACACCGTCTCCCGGCTGATCCCGAACGCCTTCGCAAGGGCGACTTTCGATTCCCCAGCGGCAACCCTGCTGCGCAGTTCCTGCGCCTGGGCATCCGAAAGGCTGGGCTTGCGGCCCCGGTACTTGCCCGCCTGCTTGGCAATGGCGATGCCTTCACGCTGCCTCTCCAGGATCAGGGACCGTTCGAACTCAGCAACCGCCCCCATGATCGACAGCATCAGCCGGGCCATATCCGCCCTGCCCCGTTCCATGTCAGCGGTGATCGGCTCGAACCGCATCGCCTCGCGGTGAAAGACCACGGTGACGCCCCTGCCTGTCAGGCTGTCCATGATGCGCCGCAAGTCGTCAAGGTTGCGGGCCAAGCGGTCCATGCTGTTGACGTGCAGGGTATCCCCGCTGCGCAGGTGGGCCATGCAGGCAGCCAGCTGGGGCCGCTTGGTGTCCTTGCCGCTGGCCTTGTCCTCGAACGTCCGGGCAAGATCAACTCCGACAAGCTGCCCCTCCGTGTTCTGTGTGATCGTGGAAACACGGGTGTAGCCGATCTGCTGACCGGGGGCTGCGGTGCTGGGGGCTGCCAGCTTGCTGGCTATCGGGGCTGTGGTGGTGGCGGTGATCATGGTCGGGTGCTCCGTGGAAGTGTCAGACTAGAGTCTAAGACCTTCACTGCCTACTGTCAATCAATTCCGAAAGTAACCCTAGATGCACACGAAAAGTGTCAGATCGAAGTGTGGTGTTAGGCTGTAGTCCAACTGGACACCCTGGGGATTGTTCAGGGTAACCCTACTGGCGCTGTGGGTTACTGCTACCATGCCGCCAGGGACCACAAGCAAGCAGGCGCTAACCTGCGCCAGCCGGCAGCGCACCGGCCTTGAATTACGGAAGAACGGCATGGGGTATCTGCGTGGCTTCACGCTTGCTGCGATGGCCAGCGGGTTGGAGTGCCCGCGCTGTGGTGGCGCCGGTATCGAACGCATCACGGTGGCGATGCTCAAGACAACCTCAGTCGCCGACCAGCTACCGCATCCTGAGTTCCTGATCCCGAGTGCCCCGGTCCGCTGTACCGCTTGCGGCCTGGCCGGGGACCGCTGGGGCTTCTTGCCGGCTGCCGTGGAAACGCTGCCCGGCTACTCCTCAAAGTTTGAGTGATTGAGCCCATGCACATTCTGGAAACGGTCCTGCCGGCTGCCTGCTGTGGCCCCGAGTGGCCCCCCTGGGGGGGGATTCAGCGCCGCGTTCTCGTCGAGTACCTTCTCAAGGTTTCGCGCCAAAACATTCGGGGTCCCACGCGGCTGCCCGTGTCGTAGCGCTTGCGTTGACCGTGGTCACGGGCCGGTGTCTGCCCGTCCAGTAGGATCGGGCCTTCTTAAAACGGGCGCGCACAGACATGAGAACACTTACAGCAATCGGCCTTACGGCCCTCTTGGTCACCCTCGGGGCCTGTGGGGGTGGCGATGATGACAAACCACAGCAGCCCGTACCGGAGGTCCCAGTGACGCCTGAACCGCCCCGCCCGGACCCCTTACCGCTCGTTGAAGGCCCCTTCTGGCCGTCGATGTACGGTGAGACGTTTGCGGTCAGCTACCTTGACCCGGCCCCCAACGATGCGAAATTCCGGGGAATGCTCAAGGTGTTCTCCAGCGATAGCTACGCTTTCCGTAAGGACGCGGATTCCCCCTACGAGGGTGTGGATGCCCCATGCTCATTCGATCCTGCCGGGCTTCTCACTGCGGACCCCACGAGGCCCGCTAAGGCCACCTTCGGGGACAAGGTGTTCTATGACCCTACAGTCACCAACCCATCAGGCGACATGTCGCGTAAGCTGTACCGAAACCAATTCTTCCCATTCGCTACCCTGGGGTCCGGTAATCTAGAGCGGGCCATGTCGATACAGGTGGAGTATGTCGGCGATGACAGGCTAGGGAAGGCCGGCGTATACGTATGCGGTTACCGTGTATGACGCAAACAGTGGTTGGTACACCTGCCCCTAAGCAATACCCTATGGAACCATAAGGTTATCCTCATGGTTGTTGACTAGGGGTATGACTATCTGGGAGCGATAGGCTCTCCTTAGCCCCCCCTACCCCCCACAGTAGGTCCCCGTGAGGGTCCCGAAAGTGTCTCGGTAGGGGAGCCAAGGTGGCCCCTCGCTTCCACATAGCCCTGATGGCTACCTGGTTGGCGATGAGTGTCCCTTGAACCGGCGTGTCGCCAGTGCCGGTGTCCTACCCTTGAGGATAGAGACGCCCCCGGTCAGAAGAACGACAGGTGACTAGCCTGCCATGTTGCGTTCTTTTGTCCTTAAGCACCCCCTAAATTATTGCCCCGCAAAGCGGCCCCCGTAGGGGCCACCGTGCTGGCGCCTCATGTTCATTGCAGCCTGCCGGCGTCCTGCGCAACCCATTCGGTTACCTTCGCTTCGCATCGTTGGATGACCGCATCGGCAATATCTGGGTGGGCATCCTTGGCGTCCATCCAGAATTTGCTGTGGAGCATCAAGACCTCAAGGGCGGTGGAAGGCGTGAACACCACGCCGCCCATGGCGCCCATCAGGTCCTGCATCCTGGCGAACGCCTGCGCCGTGTCGGCGTCGAGGGTGACCGTGACGGTGCCCCTGCGGTGCGTCTGGTGGGGCCACCCGAGTTGCTGCACACGTAGGCTGTCGAAGGCGTAGCCCACGGTAGGCCAATGGCCGGATGCTTCCTTGACCTGGCTCATTTCTTCAATGACGGCTTCGAATGTCTGCCGCACGGTGTCCACCACATCGGCGAAGTCGGCGGGTGCCGGCCGCAGTGTCTTTCGATCCCTGCGCTGTTGGTCGCGGGTCGTTGGCCGGCTGTCGTTGTGGCTGGGCTGGGCTGGTGTGTTCATGTTCGTTCCTTCGCTGGCGTGGATCAACGGGAAATCACCACGTAGGCACCGAAGCCCCAAAGCTGTGTATCGGTCGCCGTGCGTTCCCGCGCGAACTCCCGCAGGGGCAGACCTGAGCGCCATTTAACGAAAACCTCGCGGCCTCCGATCTTTGCCCAAAGGTAGCCGGGGGTGACTTCGAGGGTGCAGCCGCTGGGGCTGCTGCTGGCGGGGGTGGCGTTGAAGCTGACTTGCATTCCGTGATCCTTGTGGAGGCATGCCGAAAGTGGCATGGATGGAATGCTGAACGCTGACCGCGCGGACGCCAAGCAATGACCCTACATGCTCGGAAGTGAGAACTTCGCGGGGCCGATAGGGTGACCGCGCGATTTAGCTGTGGTAGATTTGCGGCATCCTTCAACCGTACCGCATCGTCAACCCTTATAAATCAACAGCTTAGGAATCGCCAGGGTGTTTGGTCGCCCGTCTCCTGGGCACCAGATGTGATAGACATGTTGTTGAAATAGCAGAGATTGTTCTGCTGTTTCCCGAATCAGCCGCTCGTTTGAGCGGCTTTTTTTTGCACTGCTGGACATGTTGGAGGTCGCCCGGGCTGGTCACCGCCGCAGGGCGGGCCAAGCATACTCCAAGCCGTGGCGGCGCCGTGGCATGGTGTGCTCAGACTTCAGACGCGCTTCAGATGGGCTGCGCAGAATCCTTTCACACCGATTCATCGCCGCACGCCCCAGAAAGGAATCGCCATGAGCCAGCGCCCCGCCCAAACCGACACCGCGCAAATCCAGATGTGCCTGGTCTGCGGCCTGGTCTATGATCCGATGCTGGGCCTGCCCGAGCACAGCATTGCCCCGGCACCGCCTGGCGGGCGGTGGCCGTCGACTGGAAATGCCCGGAATGCGGTGTCGGCAAGAACCGGCTTTGAAGCCATGTGAGTAACGTTGGAGCGCCGCCATGCCATTCACAAACCACCACCTGTTCCCATCCCTGGTCACCTTGGCCTTGACCACCTGCCTCATCAGCAACGGGCAGGCCGAATCCGTGCACGCCACACCCGGCCAGGTACTGGCCGAGTACACGCGCGATGCCGGCGCTGGGGCCGATCCGGCGCGGGGCAGCCAATTGCTGGCGCGCCTGGAAGCCGGCGCGACGCCGCTGGAGTTGCAACTCGACGCGCCCATCGACCACGACAAGCTGGAACGGTGGTTCAGAAACCGCTGCCAAGCCGCGCTCACACGAGCTTGCTCGGCGCTGGAAAAAGCCGATGTGGCAGCCTGGCTGATCAAGGAACAAAGCAGCAGGCGTTGACCGCCGCTCAAATGGGTACGGCCACCAGATCGTGGCCCTGCGTGCCGACGATGCGCGCGCGGGTGAATTCACCCGCCTTCAGGGTCTTGCTGATCTTCTCCGGCGGCAGCAGCTGCACCGTGCCGTCGATCTCAGGCGCATCGGCGTAGCTGCGCCCCACGCCGCCGCGGCGGCCCAGCGCCGGCGCAGAATCGACCAGCACCTGCATGGTGGCGCCGATGCGCTCACGCAGCTTGGCGGTCGATACCTCCTCGGCCACCTGCATGAAGCGCGCGCGGCGCTCTTCGCGCAGCTCGGGCGGCAGCATGCCGGGCAAATCGTTGGCGGCGGCGCCCTCGACCGGTGAGTAGGCGAAGCAGCCGGCGCGGTCGATGCGCGCCTCGCGCATGAAGTCCAGCAGGTGCTCGAACTCGGCTTCAGTCTCGCCCGGGAAACCGGCGATGAAGGTCGAGCGGATCACGATCTCGGGGCACATCTGGCGCCAGCGCGCGATGCGCTCCAGGTTCTTCTCGCCGCTGGCCGGGCGCTTCATGCGCCGCAGCACGTCCGGGTGGCTGTGCTGGAAGGGCACGTCCAGATACGGCAGCACGCGCCCCGACGCCATCAGCGGGATGACCTCGTCCACATGTGGGTAGGGATAGACGTAATGCAAGCGCACCCAGGCGCCGTGCGGCGCGGCCAGCTCGCCCAGCGCCTGCGCCAGCTCCAGCAGGCGCGTCTTCACCGGCCGGCCGTCCCAGAAGCCGGTGCGGTACTTCAGATCCACGCCGTAGGCCGAGGTGTCCTGGCTGATGATCAGCAACTCCTTCACGCCGCCCTCGAACAGCGCGCGCGCCTCCTTCAGCACCTCGCCGATCGGGCGGCTGACCAGGTCGCCGCGCATCGACGGGATGATGCAGAAGCTGCAGCGGTGGTTGCAGCCCTCGCTGATCTTCAGGTAGGCGTAGTGGCGCGGCGTGAGCTTGATGCCGGCTTCGCCGAAAGCGCCCGGCACCAGGTCCAGGAAGGGGTCGTGCGGCTTGGGCAGGTGGGTGTGGACGGCGTCCATCACCTCCTGCGTGGCCTGCGGGCCGGTGACGGCCAGCACCGAAGGGTGCAGGTGCTTGACCAGGGTTTCCGACTCATCGGGGCCGGTGCCGATCTTCCTGGCGCCCAGGCAGCCGGTGACGATCACCTTGCCGTTCACGGCCAGCGCCTCGCCGATGGTGTCCAGGCTTTCCTTGACCGCATCGTCGATGAAGCCGCAGGTGTTGACGATCACCAGGTCGGCGCCCTCGAAGGTCTTGCTGGTGGTGTAGCCCTCGGCCGAGAGCTGGGTCAGGATCAGCTCGGAATCGGTCAGCGCCTTCGGGCAGCCCAAGCTGACGAAGCCGACGCGTGGCGCCGGCGTGGTGATTTCAGTCATGGCGCGATTGTCTCAGCGCTTGATGCCGAACGCGCCCAGCATCTGCTCGGTCTGCTTGGTCATCTGCTCCTGCATCTGCAGGAACAACTTCTTGCTCTGCTCCACGTAGTTGCCCATCATGCCCTGCATCAGCGGCGACTGCAGGTGCATGAACTGCGACCACAGCTCGGGCGACAGGCCCTGCGAGCGCTCGGCCAGCTGCGCCTGCATCTCCATGACGGCCTGGATGTTCTTTTCCAGGTACGAGCCCATGAAGCCCTGCATGGCGTGGCCGTAGAAGCGGATGATGTTGGCCAGCACCGCCTCGGTGAACATCGGCGCGCCGCCGGCCTCGGCCTCCAGGATGATCTGCAGCAGGATGCTGCGCGTCAGGTCCTCGTTGGTCTTGGTGTCGCGCACCACGAAGGCCTCGCGCTCCATCACCAACTGGCGCACCTGCGCCAGCGTGATGTAGCTGGAGCTGCTGGTGTCGTACAGGCGCCGGTTGGGGTACTTCTTGATCACGCGCAGTGCCGGACGCGCCGGCAACGCGGCGGCCGGCGGCGGGCTGGCCGGCGTGGCGGGGGCTCGGGAACGGCTCATGCGGTGGACTGCGGGATGGGTTGCTGCACTGCAACAGATTCTACGGTCGCCGGCGGCGCAGGGCACACAAGACTTTCCCTGATGAGCGGCTCGACCACCCCGCCGTGCCCTGACGACGGCGTCGGTTCGCGACGGCGACCTACACGCGCTCGGCCCGGTCACCGCGACAATCTGGTCGACCGACGTCCACCAACGCCACGCGGGAAAGGCCCGCAGAAGGCAGTGAACTTTGTCTTTAGCACTCAATCCAATGGAGTGCTAAAATACCCGACTATGAGCAAAGGACATTCGACGATGACTTCCATGGCAGCCAGCCCCTGCGCAAACGCCGTGGCGCTGACCAATCCGTGGGCTGTCGTGCCGCCCCTGGGCAATCTGGACGCCTACATCACGGCCGTGAACCGCCTGCCGATGCTCACGCACGAGGAAGAGCAGCGCTTTGCGCGCGAGTTGCGCGACCAGGACAACCTGGAAGCCGCCGGAAAACTGGTGCTGTCGCACCTGCGCCTGGTGGTCTCCACCTCGCGCCAGTACCTGGGCTATGGCCTGCCGCACGCCGACCTGATCCAGGAAGGCAACATCGGCCTGATGAAGGCGGTGAAGCGCTTCGACCCCGATCAGGGCGTGCGCCTGGTCAGCTACGCGCTGCACTGGATCAAGGCCGAGATCCACGAATACATCCTGAAGAACTGGCGCATGGTCAAGGTGGCCACCACCAAGGCGCAGCGCAAGCTGTTCTTCAACCTGCGCTCGATGAAGCAGGGCTTCAAGGCCGACCTGGACGCCGAACTGGCGCACCGCGACGCACTCACCGAGGATCAGATCGACGTGGTGGCGCGCGAGCTGCATGTGAAGCCGGAAGAGGTGCGCGAGATGGAAACGCGCCTGTCCGGCGGCGAGGTGCTGCTGGACCCGATGCCGCCGGGCGACGGCGAGCAGGCCTTCGGCCCGATCGCCTACCTGTCGGACGAGCGCCACGAACCCACGGCCATGCTCGAATCGGCGCAGCGCGACGTGCTGGCCACCGAAGGCATCGCGACGGCGCTGAAAAGCCTGGACGAGCGCAGCCGCCGCATCGTCACCGAGCGCTGGCTGAACGTCAACGACGACGGCTCGGGCGGCATGACGTTGCACGAGCTGGCGGCCGAGTACGGCGTCAGCGCCGAACGCATCCGCCAGATCGAGGTGGCGGCAATGAAAAAGATGCGCGGCGCGCTGGCGGAATACGCCTGAGGCGCCACGCCCACCTCCGGCGACCCACACCGCCTGCCGCGCCCGCGCCGCAGGCGGTTTTCTTTACCTGTTTCCTTCCCACCGACTCTCGTCATGACTTCCACCCCCGCGCCATTTCGCCGCCGCCATTTGCTTGCTCTGGCCGCCGCCCTGCCTGTTGCCGCCCACACTCAACCGGTGCCCACCTGGCCGTCCAGGCCGCTGCGCATCGTGGTCGGCTTTCCGGCCGGCTCCTCGCCCGATCTGACGGCGCGCGCGCTGGCCGAGCCGCTGGAGCAGGCGCTCGGCCAGCCGGTGGTGGTCGACAACCGCGTGGGCGCGGGCGGCAACATCGGCGCCGACGCGGTGGCCAAGGCCCATGACGGCCACACCATCGGGCTGATGATCAACGGCAACATGACGATTGCGCGCCTGCTGAACCCGGCGGTGCGCTACGACCCGCTGAAGGACCTGGCGCCGGTCAGCCTGGTCGGCGTGGCGCCGCTGGTGCTGACCGCGCCGGCTGCGGCGCCGGGCGCCGACGCCCGCGCCTTTCTCGACGCCGCGCGCGCGGCCGGCGACAAGTGGAGCTACGGCTCGCCCGGCGTCGGCACCGTCGGCCACATCGGCATGGAGCTGCTCAAGAGCCGCGCCGGCATTGCGCCGGTGCACGTGCCCTACCCCGGCTATCCGCAGGTGTTCAACGCCATGATGGCGGGCGATCTGCACCTGTCGATGCTGCCGCCGGCGCTGGCCAATGCGCAGATCCGCGCCGGCAAGCTGCGCGGCATCGGCGTCACCTCCAGCGGGCGCAGCACCCTGGTGCCCGACCTGCCGAGCCTGGCCGAAGCCGGGGTGAAGAACTTCAATCTGGAGATCTGGAACGCCGTCGCCGCCCCGGCCGGCATGCCGAGGGCACATGTCGAGAAGCTGGCGGCCGCCGTCAGCGCCATCGTGCGTGCGCCCGAGATGCGCCAGCGCCTGTTCCAGCAAGGCTGGCAGGCGGTGGGTTCGTCGCCGGAAGGGCTGGCCAACCGGATCCAGGCCGACACTCAGGTGCTGGGCGCCATCATCCGCAGCCAGCGCATCAGCGCGCAATAGCGCGCAGCGTCAGACGCCCTTGAGCAGCAGCTTCACATCGTCGGTCACCTGATCGACCGGTGTGCCGTAGCGGCTGAACAGGCGCAGCCGGCCCTGCGTGTCGTAGATGTAGCTCTGGGCGCTGTGGTCGACGGTGTAGCTGGTCGGCGTCTGACCATCGACCTTCTTGAAATAGACCTTGAAGTGCATCGCCAGCGCGGCCAGCTCGTCGGGCGAATTGGCGTACAAGGCCAGGAAGTCCGGGCCGAAGTTGGCCATGTAGGCCTTCAGCACCTCGGGCGTGTCGCGCTCGGGATCGACGCTGATGAACAGCACCTGCAGCTTGTCGCCGTCGGCGCCCAGCTTCTGCTTGACCTGCACCAGCTCGCTCATGGTGGTCGGGCAGACGTCCGGGCACTGGGTGTAGCCGAAGAACATCACCACCACCTTGCCCTTGAAATCCTCCAGCGTGCGGGTCTGGCCGTTGAAATCGGTCAGCTTGAACTGGTTGGCGTAGTCGGCGCCGGTGATGTCGACACCGTGGAACTGCGGCTTGGCGGGCGAACAGGCGGCCAGCAGGCCGCCGGCGCCAATCCAGAGGCCGCCGGCGGCCAGGCTCAAGAGGGTACTGCGACGGGTCATGCGTGAATCAGATCAGATAGTGGTCCACCAGCAGGGCCGCGAACAGCACCGACAGGTGGATCAGGGAGAAACGGAAGGTCTTGCGCGCCAGCTGGTCAGAATACCGGCGCCACAGCGCGACGGCGTAGCCGATGAAGCCGATGTTCAGCAGCAGCGCCGCCACCAGGTACAGCCAGCCGCTCATGCCGTAGACAAACGGCAGCAGGCAGGCCGCCAGCAGGATGAAGGTGTAGAGCAGGATCTGCAGGCGCGTGAACTCGTTGCCGTGCGTCACCGGCAGCATCGGCAGGCCGCTCTTGCGGTAGTCCTCGACGCGGTACAGCGCCAGCGCCCAGAAGTGCGGTGGCGTCCAGATGAAGATGATCAGGAACAGGATCAGCGCCTCGGGCCCCACGTCGCCGGTCATCGCGGCCCAGCCAAGCACCGGCGGCATCGCCCCCGAGGCGCCGCCGATGACGATGTTCTGCGGCGTCAGCGGCTTCAGGATCACCGTGTAGATGATGGCGTAGCCGATGAAGGTGGCAAAAGTGAGCCACATGGTCAGCGGGTTGATCCACACGTACAGGATGGCCGAGCCGAGCAGGCACAGCAGCACCGAGAACAGCAGCGCCTGGCGGTCGGACAGCTGGCCGCGCGCGGTCGGCCGCCAGGCGGTGCGCCGCATCTTGGCGTCGATGGTCTTCTCGACCAGGCAGTTGAAGGCGGCCGCCGCGCCCGCCACCATCCACACGCCCAGGCTGGCTACAGCGAAGCGCTGCACCGCGGCCCAGCTGGGCAGCCCGGGCACCGCCAGCACCATGCCGATGAAGGCGCAGAACACGATCAACTGCACCACGCGCGGTTTGGACAGCGCGTAGTACTGGCGCCAGACCGGCAGCGTCGGTAGGGCCGCGGCGACGGCGGCGGGCGGCAGCGGGGTCTGCACGCTCACGCCGTCACCCCGCGCGCGCCGCTGGCGCCCTCGGCCGCCGCCGTGCCCAGCGCCGGGGCCCGGCTGGCGCACAGCGCCCAGGCCAGCACGGTCATCATGGCGGCGGCACCGCCGGTGTGCAGCACGGCGGCGAGCAGCGGCCAGTCAAGAATCACGTTGGACAGGCCGGTGAGCAGTTGTAGCAGCGTCAGCAACACCAGCCAGCGCCGCTGCGCCGCCAGCCGGCCGGCCTGGTGCAGGCGCCAGGCCAGCACGCCGACGGCGACGAACAGCGCGTAGGCGAACAGCCGGTGCGTGTAGTGGATCGCCGTCAGCGCGTGGAACTCCAGCTGCGTGCCGTCGCCCGACACGCCGAGTGGCCGCCACAGTTCGAAGCCCTGGGCGAAGTCCATCACCGGCCACCAGCTGCCCTGGCACATCGGGAAGGTGCTGCAGGCCAGCACCGCGTAGTTGGTGCTGACCCAGCCGCCCAGCGCGATCTGCAGCGCCACCATGGCGGCGACCACCCACAGCAGCGTGCGCAACCCGTGCGTGAGGCTTTCTACCGGCGCACCGACCGCCTGCCGATAGCGCTCGGCCTGCACCGCCAGCAGCACCAGCAGGCCGACGCCGCCCAGCAGGTGCAGGGTGACGATGGCCGGGAACAGCTTCATCGTCACCGTCAGCGCGCCAAAGGCGCCCTGCGCGCACACCCAGACGAGCGTAGCGAAGGGCCACCAGGGGTGCACCACCGCGGGCGCGCCGGCCGCCGCCCCAGCGCGCCGATGCCGGCGCCATTGCAGCCAGGTCGCCAGCGCCAGCACGATGATCAGCACGCCGACGCCGGTGGCCAGATAGCGGTGGATCATCTCGACCCAGGCCTTGCCGTGCGTCACCGGGCCGCTGGGCAGCGCCTCTTGCGCGATCGCGATGGCGGCGCGCGCACCGACCGGGCTGGCCTGGCCGTAGCAGCCGGGCCAGTCGGGGCAACCAAGACCGGAATCGGTCAGGCGCGTGAAGGCGCCGAACAGCACCAGATCGAAGGTCAGGAACAAGGTGAGCAGGGTCAGCGCCTGCAGCCGGCGCGCCGGTGAGGCGTCGCGGCTGCGCAGCCACACCCAGGCCAGCGGGCCGACGGCGACCACCAGGCCCATACCCATCAGGCGCAGCATCGGGCTCAGGTTGTACAGCGGGACGGTATCCATGGTGGTCTACAAACGAACGCGGTCAGTTTACCCGGTCAACCCACGCGGCCGGCCTTGTCCCAGCTGGACGAGGCGCGCATCAGGCGCTCCAGGTCGCGCTTGGCCTTGGGGGCGGTGTCCTTGTCCAGCCGGGCCGGAAAACGCATCATCCAGTGACCCAGCGGATCGACCAGGTACAGGTGCTCCTGCAATTGATGGCCGGGCTCGGGCACCAGCCAGCGCGCCAGGTCGGCCGGCGGCACGCGCAGTACTGTGGCGGTGGCCAGTGCGGGTTGCAATTGCGCGGGCACCGGCTCGTCATCGCTCACCAGCCAGACCCAGTCGATGCGCTCGCGGTCCTTGCCCAGGCCCTCGCGCATCTGGCGCTGCAGGTACAGGTTGCTCTGGCAGCCGGCGTCGCAGGCGGCGCCGGCGACGCTGACCAGCAGCCACTGGCCCTTGAGCTGGCGCAGATCGACCGGCTGGCCGTTCAGCCCGGTCGCCGTGATGGCCGGCAGCTCGCGCTGCGGCTCGATCAAGGTGCCGAAGTTGCGCCGCCCCTCCGGGCGCACCACGTAGTAGCTGAAGTACGAGGCCAGCACCGGCACCGCGCACACCAGTGCCAGCGCCAGCATTTGCCAGCGGCCGGCGCGCGTGCGGCGCGCGTCCTGCCGCAGCGCCTGGTCGGGCGCCGGCATGGCGTGAACGGTGAGGTCGAGCGGCTCGTCGGAGCCGGCGCGGGGTTCAGCCGCGGGACGAACGGAGGACAGGTCTGACAACTTGGAACCACATCAAAAGCACGCCAATCAGCGCGCACAGCCCGAACCACTGCAAAGCGTAACCGTGGTGCGTGGCAATGCCGGCCGTCGGCTCGGGCCACTGGCGCGACAGGCCATCGGACGCCGCGCCAGTCTGCCACACCACCCAATCCGCCAATGGCAGGCCGGTTTCTGCCCGAAACGCGGGCAGGTCGAGATTCTGCCGGATCGGGCCGTGCGACTCGGCGCCAAGCGCATAGGCGCGCGCAGCCTGGGCGGCGATGCGGCCTTCGATCCGCACCTCACCAGCCGGGCTGGCCACCGGCGGCAGCACCTTCGGATCGACCAGGTCGCGCGGCACCCAGCCGCGCTGCACCAGCACCACCGTGTCGCGCCCGGCCAGGCGCAGCGGCGTCAGCACGTAGAAGCCGGCGCGGCGCTCCATCACCCGGTTGTCGAGGTAGACCGTGTATTGCGGCAGCCAGTGGCCACGCAGACCGATGACGCGCTGTTGCAGCGCCTGCGCCGCGGCGGCGTCGAGCGGCGCCGCCAGCGTGGCGCCGTCGAGCGCCGGCAGCTGTTGGCGCTCGGCGGCGGTCGCCTGCAAGGCCTGTTTCTCGGCCGCCCGCCCCAGCTGCCAGCGCCCAAGCGAAAAGGTCGCCGCCATGCCCACCAGCGCGACGGCGATCAGCAGCGCGCGGCGCCAGTTCACAGCCCAGGCGCGCGCGGGATAATGCGCGCCATGAAGCAATTGCTGATCGGCATCGCCTTCGTTGGCATCATCGGCAGCTTGGCCTCGGCGCTGGTGATCATGATGAAGCCGGGCCGGCAGGGAGAACGCGACGACCCGCGCCGCGCCGGCCGCATGGTGAAGGCGCTGGCCTTGCGGGTGGGCCTGTCGATCCTGCTGTTCATCTGCGTGCTGATCGCGTGGAAGCTCGGCTATATCCGACCCAGCGGCGTGCCCACCTAGATAGAAAACGTGTGAACAATGGAAAAGAGCGCCAGCCGGCGCTCTTGTCTCTTGTCATGCGAGCGCGCCTTGGCGCGTCACATCCAGTAGACCAGGATGTACAGGCCCAGCCACACCACGTCCACGAAGTGCCAGTACCAGGCCGCGCCTTCCAGGCCGAAGTGCTGCTGCGGCGTGAAATGGCCGCGCATCAGGCGCAGCGTGATGAACAGCAGCATCAACATGCCGATGAACACGTGGACACCGTGAAAGCCGGTCAGCATGAAGAAGGTCGAACCATAGGCGCCGGAGCTGAGCTTGAGGTTCAGGTCGCGGTAGGCGTGCATGTACTCGTAACCCTGCACGAACAGGAAGGTCAGGCCCAGCAGCACCGTGATCCACATGAAGGCGATGCAGCGGCTGCGCTTGCCTGCCACCAGCGCGTGGTGGGCGATGGTCAGGGTCACGCCCGAGGTCAGCAGCAGCGCGGTGTTGATGGTGGGCAGCCAGAACGGGCCCATGGTCTGGAATGGCTCCACGGTGCCGGCCGGCGAACCGGTGGCGCCAGCGGCGCTGCTCGGCCAGACCGCCTTGAAGTCGGGCCACAGCAGGGCGTTCTCCAGGTTCCCAAGTTCCGGCAGCGAATGCGAGCGCGCCCACCACAGCGCGGTGAAGAAGGCGCCGAAGAACATCACCTCCGAGAAGATGAACCAACTCATGCTCCAGCGGTAGCCGATGTCGATCTTGCGGCTGTACAGGCCGCTTTCGCTTTCGTGGATGGCGTCGCTGAACCAGGCGTACAGCACGTACAGCCACCACAGGAAGCCGCCCAGCAGCAGCCACTTGCCCCAGTTGGCGCCGTTGATCCACTGGCTGGCGCCCACGACCATGGCAAAAAATCCGAGCGCCGTCAGCACCGGATGGCGCGATGGCGGAGGCACGAAGTAGTACGGCGCCTTGCCGTGGGTGGTGCTGCTCATGTTCACTTCACTCCTGTACTCTCTGATTCACACTGGCCGGTGGCTCGCATCGCCCAGCCTGCTTGTTCTTGTCGATCCGAATGGTCCCACGCTAGCCGCCGCTGGCCGCCCAGTTGGCAAAGCCAAACAACAGCAGCACGAACAGCACCGCGCCGATCAGCGCCGCCAGCACCAGGTGCAAGGGATTGACCCGCGCCAGATCCTGCTGGTAGCCGCTGCGCTTGCGCACGCCCAGGAAACCCCAGGCCACCATGCGCAGCGAGCGCCCGAACGAGGGCTTGTCGGCTGCGCTCATGTGCCCGCCTCCACCGCCGCCAGCGAAGCCGCGTTCGCCGACACCGGCGCCGGCGGCGTCTTGCCGCCGACTTCGAAGAAGGTGTAGGACAGCGTGATGGTGTGCACGTCCTTGGAGATGCGCGGATCGATGACGAAGGCGACCGGCCACACTTTCTTCTCGCCCGGTTCCAGCGTGTACTGGTTGAAGCAGAAGCACTCCAGCTTGTTGAAGTGCGCCGTCGCCTGGCGCGGCGCGTAGCTGGGAATCGCCTGCGCGGCCATGCGGCGGTCCTGCACGTTCTGGAACTCGTACATCACCGTGGCCAGTTCGCCCGGATGCACCTTGATCGAACGCTGCGCCGGCTTGAAGTGCCACGGCCCGCGCACGTTGGCGTCGAACTCGACGGTGATGGTGCGGCTTTCGTCCACCTGGCTGTTGCGCAACACTTGCGCCGCCTTGCCAGCCTTGCCGCCGCCCGGCACCTGGCGCTCGGACAAGGACAGGATGTTGATGCCGGTGACGTCGCAGATCGCCTTGTAGACCGGAATCAGCGCGTAGCCGAAGGCGAACATGCCGGTCGCCACCACGGCCAGCTTGCCGACCATCCTCAAATTTTCGGTGCGCGCGCCCACATCCCGCCCCTCAAGTGCCGAACACGACCATGCGGATGACGTAGCCGATCAGGAATGCGAGCGCCACCGAACCCAGAATCAGGCCCAGGCGGGTGTTGCGCTTGCGTTGCTCTTCGGTCGTCATGGCCTTGGTGGCTCGCTCCGGCGACGCTGGGTTTCAGCCCACCACGCGGGTGGCGCTGGCGTCCAGCTTGGGCGGCGTCTCGAAGGTGTGGAAAGGCGCCGGCGACGGCACTTCCCACTCCAGGCCTTCGGCGCCTTCCCACGGGCGCTGCGACGCCTTCTGGCCTTGTCCGCGCATGCAGGGCAGCACCACAAACAGGAAGAAGTACAGCTGGGCGAATCCGAAGAAGAAGGCGCCAATGGAAGCCCACATGTTGAAGTCGGCGAACTGCATCGGATAGTCGGCGTAGCGGCGTGGCATGCCGGCCAGGCCCAGGAAGTGCATCGGGAAGAAGGTGACGTTGAACGCGATCATCGACCACCAGAAGTGGATCTTGCCGCGCGTCTCGTTGTACATCACGCCGCTCCACTTCGGGATCCAGTAGTAGAAGCCAGCGAACAGCGCGAACAGCGAACCGGCCACCAGCACGTAGTGGAAATGCGCCACGATGTAGTAGGTGTCCTGGATCTGCGTGTCGATCGGAGCGATGGCCGGAATCAGGCCGGTGAAGCCACCGATGGCGAACACGAAGATGAAGCCCACGGCCCACAGCATCGGCGTCTCGAAGGTCATCGAGCCGCGCCACATGGTGGCGACCCAGTTGAAGATCTTCACCGCCGTCGGGATCGAGATCAGCATGGTCGCGTACATGAAGAACAGCTGGCCGGTCACCGGCATGCCGGTGGTGAACATGTGGTGCGCCCACACGATCATCGACAGGATGGCGATGGCCGCCACCGCGTACACCATCGAGGCGTAGCCGAACAGCCGCTTGCGCGCGAACGCCGGCACCACCTGGCTGATGATGCCGAAGGCCGGCAGGATCATGATGTAGACCTCGGGGTGGCCGAAGAACCAGAAGATGTGCTGATACATCACCGGGTCGCCGCCACCGGCGGGGTTGAAGAAGGCGGTGCCGAAGTGGCGGTCGGTCAGCGTCATGGTGATGGCACCGGCGAACACCGGCATCACGGCGATCAGCAGATAGGCGGTGATCAGCCAGGTCCAGCAGAACATCGGCATCTTCATCAGCGTCATGCCGGGCGCGCGCATGTTCAGCACGGTGACGATGATGTTGATGGCGCCCATGATCGACGAGGCGCCCATGATGTGCAGCGAGAAGATGGCGGCGTCGAGCGAGGCGCCCATCTGCAGCGACAGCGGCGCGTACAGCGTCCAGCCGGCGGCCGGCGCACCGCCGGGCAGGAAGAAGGACGTGCCCAGCACCAGGCCGGCCGGCACCAGCAGCCAGAAGCTGAGGTTGTTCATGCGCGCGAACGCCATGTCCGAGGCGCCGATCTGCAGCGGGATCATCCAGTTGGCGAAGCCGACGAAGGCCGGCATGATGGCGCCGAACACCATGATCAGCCCGTGCATGGTGGTGAACTGGTTGAACAGCTCGGGGTTGGCGATCTGCAGGCCGGGCTGGAACAGCTCGGCGCGCAGCAGCAGCGCCAGGATGCCACCCACCATCAGCATGCTGAAGGAGAACAGCAGGTAGAGCGTGCCGATGTCCTTGTGGTTGGTCGCGAACACCCAGCGGCGCCAGCCGGTCGGGGCGTGGTGATGGTCGTCGTGCGCGTGGTCGTGATGGCCGGCGTGGGAACTGGGGAGAACGGCGCTCATGATGGACTCCAAATACGGTGCGGTGCGCTCAATGAATCTTCGGGCAGCAACGATCAGCCGGCCGACACGATGTCGACCCGGCGCGCCTCGCGGTCGCTGCCTTGTCCTGCGGTGATGGCCTGCGGCTTGCGCAGGTCGATGCGGTCGGCGGACACGCCACCGGCCTGCAGCGCGTCGCGCACGGCCTGGGCCCGTTTCTTGGCCAGCTCTTCGTTGACAGCGGCGCTGCCGGTGGCATCGACGAAACCGGACAGCGCCACCTTGGCGTCGGGGTGCGCCTTGAGGAACTCGGCGGCCGACTTCAGCGTCTGTTGCGCCTCGGCGTCGAGGCTGGAATCGCCGGTGGCGAAGAACACCTGGTACGGCAGGCCGGTGGCGGGCGCGGCCGCAGCCGGTGCGCTCGTCGCCTCTTGCGCCGCCGACGCGGGCGCGGCCGCTGCCGCGGGCGCCGGTGCCGCCGCGCCGGGCGTGGCGCCGCCGGCCGGGAACTTGCCCGCGCGCGCCGCCTTGAAATCGGCCGGCTGGATCATCTTGCCGGTCTGGTTGGTCCAGTGGTTCTTGGCGTAGGTGGCCACCGCCGCCAGTTCGACGTCGGACAGCTGCTTCCACGAAGGCATGGCGCCGTTGAGGCGGCCTTCCAGCAGCACCTTCATCTGCTCGGCCGGGTTGTTCAGCACGATCTGGCTGCCATCGAGCGGCTTGATGGCACCGCCACCCTTGCCGTTCTCGAGGTGGCAGGCGGCGCAGTTGGCGGCGTAGACCTTGGCGCCGCGCGCCACCAGCTCGGGCAGCGTCCATTCCTTGTTCGGGTCGTCGGCCAGCGCCGCCAGGCGCTTCTTCTCGCCCTCGACCCAGGCGCTGTACTCGCTCGCCGGCAGCACCTTGACGTGGATCGGCATGTAGGCGTGCTCCTTGCCGCACAACTCGGCGCACTGACCGTAGAAGTCACCGGTCTTCTCGGCGCGGAACCAGGTGTCGCGCACAAAGCCGGGAATGGCGTCCTGCTTGACGCCAAAGGACGGCACCATCCAGGAGTGGATCACGTCGTTGGCGGTGGTGATCACGCGCACCTTCTTGCCCACCGGCACCACCATCGGGTTGTCCACCTTCAGCAGGTAGTCGTCGCCTGCCGGCTTGCCGGCGTCGGACATGGCGCGGTGCGAGGAATCCAGCGTGGACAGGAAGCCGATGCCTTCGCCCTCGCCCTGCAGGTAGTCGTAGCCCCACTTCCACTGATAGCCGGTGGCCTTGATGGTGAGGTCGGCGTTGGTGGTGTCCTTCTGCGCCACCACCAGCTTGGTGGCCGGCAGCGCCATGCCGATGATGATCAGGAACGGCACCACTGTCCAGGTCACCTCGACCACGACCGACTCGTGGAAGCTCGCCGACTTGGCGCCCTGCGATTTGCGATGCTTCCAGATCGAATAGAACATGACCCCGAACACCAGCACGAAGATCACGGTGCAGATGATCAGCAGCAACCAGTGCAGCCAGTACTGCTCTTCGGCGATCTTGGTGACCGGCGGATGCAGGTTGAGCTGATTGACCGCCGGGCCACCAGGCAGGTCATTCACCTTCGCCGCGTAGACGGCGGTGGTGGCCCAGGCCGCCGTCCAGACGGCTGCGTGGCGCGGGAAGCCGGCCAGCTTGCTTGCAATGCTCTTCATCATGCTCACGTCTTCAATAACTGCTCAACCACACACACTTCCCGATCCGCGCGGCGCCGCAAGTCTGCATGCCTGCAACGCCTGGCGCATCTCCCCCGCCAGCGCGGGCCGCCACTCCGGCCGCACGTGACGCCCGATATCCACCCGCCGGCCGTGCGCGCGAACCCCGATCAGGGCTTGCCGGTCGGTCGGCGTGTCGATGCGCACCTGCGCACCGAGAAACTCCAGGCGCTCCCGGCCGCCCGCGCATTCTCGCTCGACCACCAGGCAACCATCGCGCAGCGACACCGTTTCCCCATCGACCGCATGCCGCGCATAGACCAGAAAGGCCGCGCCCACCGCCAGCAACTCCAGCGCCACGAACGCGAACACGAAGCGCGCGCCCAGAAACCACGACCAACCGGCAACGATCAACGACACCAGGCACAGCGACACATACAGGACGCCGAGTTGCTGCGGCGTGACGCTGCAATTGCGTCGCAAATGCCAGGCGAGCGTTCGATCGCTGACGCGTGCAAACCGATAGGCCGACGACTCAGACAAGGCGATATCACCCTCCGAAACCCAGCGACTTCAGGCCGCTGCGTGCACTTGCCGGCGAGTGTACTCGACTCATGGGCCCGCTTGACCTTTCTCAAAGGGTGGGCAAATTCCTATTGCGCTGGCGCAACGAGGTCCGCATTTGATCCAGCGAAATCTCGGTGCGCGCCGCCATCGTGTGGCGTGGCACCGGCTTGACCGCATGGCCGTAGAGGACCTCGAAGCTCAGCACCAGCGGCCCGCCATCGGCTGGGCGCAGCTCACGCTCAAGTGTCTCTTCCAGGCGCCGGCGCCAGGCCGGCGTGCGCAGCGCCGCGAAGCGCGCCACGTGCAGATTGCGGCCCAACCCGCGCAGTTCGGCCAGCAGCCGTGCCGGTGTCTCGAAACCGAGCCGGATCGTCTCCATGTCCATCACCGGATCGGCAAAGCCGGCCGCCAGCAACCGGTCGCCCCAGTCGTGCATGTCGGTGAATTCCTGCGTGGGTGGAGGCCAGCCGAGCGCCGCATACACGCGGCGCAATTCCTGCAGCGTGTCCGGCCCGAGGCAGGAAAACATCAGAAAGCCATCCACCGCCAGCGCCTGCTGCCAACGCGCCAGCAGAGCCATCGGGTCAGCGCTCTGGTGCGCCAGCATATTGGCCCAGACCAGTTGCATCGCGCCCTCAGGTGGCGCCTCCACCACGGTGTCGCGCGGCGGTGCGACGCGGCCCATGCGTTGCCACCAGGGCGCGCGCGGCGCGGCATCGGCCGCTGGTGCCGCGCCCCCTGGCCCCACGACCTGGAAGGCCTGCGCCTGCGGATAGAGCGCCGCCACCAGCGCATGGCCCTGCCAGCCGCTGCGCGCCGGCTCCCAGTGCGCCCAGCGCTCGACCGGCAGGCGAATCACCGGTAGCCGTTCGGCCATGCGGCGCGCCACCTCTTCATGCAGCCAGGGCGCGGCCGAATGCGGGCGCGCCGTCCAGCGGCGGGCGGCGACGGGATCAATGGTGTGTACGGGTTCGGTGGACATGGGCGGGCGGCAGCGGGCAGTATATTGAGGCTTGAGGCGCTTGCCCGCACGCTTGGCGTGGGCTTCGTCTGCCGCCATGCTTTTTCGCCTGCCATCGCTTCGCGCCTGGCCCAGCCAGTGCCTGATCTGCCACGCCTGGCCGGCGCGCACGCTGTGCGCCGACTGCGTGGCGCGCTTTGCCGCGCCCACCCGGCGCTGCGACGCTTGCGCGCTGCCAGTGCCGGCCGGCGTGACGCGCTGCGGCGCCTGCCTGCGCGAGCCGCCGCCATTCGATCGCTGCCGTGTCGCGGTGGCCTACGCCTGGCCCTGGGTCGGCTGCGTGGCGCGCTTCAAGTTCCAGCAGGATCCGGGCCTGGCGCCCGCCCTGGCCGAGTTGCTGGCGGCCGCGCCGGACGTGGCGGACGAATTGGCGCAGGCGCCGCTGGTGCTGCCCATGCCGCTGTCGGCCGAGCGCCTGGCCGAGCGCGGCTACAACCCGGCGCAACTGCTGGCCGAGCGGCTGGCGCCCGGGCGCACCCGCCCCGACTTGCTGCTGCGCGTGCGCCACGGCACGCCGCAGCGCGGGCTGACCCGTGCCGAGCGGCTGCGCAATGTGCGCGGGGCTTTTGCACTTGACGCGCGACACGCCGGGGCACTGCAAGCGCAGCGCGTGGTGCTGGTCGACGACGTGATGACCACCGGCGCCAGCCTGGCCGAGGCCGCGCGCGCGCTGCGCACGGCCGGCGTCGCGCACATCACGGCGCTGGCCTTTGCCCGCACCGACCCGAGCTGAGCACCACCTGCGCCATGTTCCACATCGTCCTGCTCGAACCCGAGATCCCGCCCAACACCGGCAACGTGATCCGGCTGGCCGCCAACACCGGCTGCGCGCTGCACCTGATCGAGCCGCTCGGCTTCTCGATGGACGACAAGCTGCTGCGGCGCGCCGGGCTGGACTACCACGAGTACGCCGACCTGCGCCGCCACGCCAACTGGGATGCCTTTCTGGCCGACTGCCGGCCGCCGCCGGCGCGGCTGTTCGCGCTCACCACGCAGGGCACGCGCGCGCCGCACGAGCTGGCGTTCGAAGCCGGCGACTGGCTGCTGTTTGGTGCCGAGACGCGCGGCCTGCCGACCGCGGTGCGCGCGCAGATCGCGCCGTCACAGCAATTGCGCCTGCCGATGCGGCCGGATCAGCGCAGCCTGAACCTGTCGAACGCGGTCGCGGTCACCGTGTTCGAGGCCTGGCGCCAGCACGGCTTTGCGGGCGCAGCACCTCAAACATAGAAGCGCGACAGCGGCTCGGCCACGCAGACCGGCTTGTCGCTGCCTTCGCGCTCGATGGTGGTGCGCCACGCCATTTGCAGGCCGCCTTCCATGGGCGCGGCCTCCAGCAGCTCCACGCGCGCGCGCAGGCGGCTGCCCACCGGCACCGGCGCCATGAAGCGCACTTTGTTCAGGCCGTAGTTGATGCCCATGCGCACTTCCTTGACCTTGGCCGCGCCGCCCAGAAAGCCGGCCAGCATGGACAGCGTCAGGTAGCCGTGCGCGATGGTGGTGCCGAACGGACCCGCCTTGGCGCGCTCCGGATCGACGTGGATCCACTGGTGGTCGCCGGTGGCTTCGGCGAACTGGTCGATGTTCTGCTGCGTCACCGTGTGCCAGTCGGTCACGGTGATTTCCTGGCCGGCGCAGGCGGCCAGCTCGGCGAGGGTGTCGAAGGTTCTCATGGTGTCGTAATCTACTTGGACTCGGATCGAAAAGATATTCGGCGAGCGTCCCTATGCGTCAGGGCTGCGCAGCAAGCCCGTTCGAAAGGCCGCGGAGCAGGCCGCGCGGGAACGCCATCACCGGACCTGCGCCGGTGGCTGGCGTTGTCCCCCTCTGGGGGAAAGGCGCGCAGCGCCACAGGGGATCCAGAATCAGTCATCCAGCCATTCGCAAATGCCCTGCCATTGCTCAAGATCGCGCGCCACGCGCCCGGGCGCGACGTCGAACAGGGTCAGTCCGCGCGCGGCCAGGTGGACGTAGTTCTGCGTCGGCCGCAGCATGCCGAGCACCGGCAGACCCAGCGCCCCGACGAACTGGCGCAGTTGCTCGGCGGCCAGCGTGCGTTCGTCCACCCGCATGCCGACGATGCCGATGTCGCGCCGGTCGGCGCCCTTGATTCGCATCAGCTGATCGATGAATTCGCGCGTGGCGTAGATGTCGAAGATGCTGGGCTGCACCGGCACCAGCAGCTTGTCGGCCAGTTTGACCACATCCTTGAAGCGCCCGCCATGCAGGCCCGCCGGCGTGTCCAGCACCACGTGGGTGGTGCCCTTGGGCGGGCGCACGATGGCGTCGCGCTGCACGTCCCAGCCGGTCACCGGCCAGGCCGGCGCCGGCCGCAGGCCCAGCCACAGGCGCGAGGACTGCTGCCGATCGACGTCGCCCAGCATCACCGCATGCCCCCGGCTGGCCCAATAGCCGGCCACGTTGGTCGCCAGGGTGGATTTGCCCACCCCGCCCTTGGGATTCGCGATCACGACCACCGGCATGACGTCCTGCTCCTGCTGCTTGTTGCGCCCTATGTTAGCGGCCGCGCGCGACGGCATTCATCCACGCGTCAGGCCAGCCCATCCCACACCAGCTTGAGACCGGTCAGCAACATCCCGATGTAGATGAAGCGGTAGAACAGCGTCTGATTGATGCGGCGCGCGATGCGCACCCCCGCCCACACGCCCAGCGGCGCCAGCGGCAGCAGCACCAGCGAGGTCGCCAGGTTGCGCCAATCCAGCAGCCCCAGCCACGCATACGGCCCCCACTTGGCCAGATTGATGACGAAGAAGAAATACGCCATGGTGCCGGTGAACACCATGGGCGAAAGATTGAGCGGGATCACGTAGGCGTTGATCGGCGGCCCGCCCGCGTGCGCCACGAAGCTGGTGAAGCCCGAGGTGGCGGTGAGCAGCGCGCCGGCCCAGCGCGGCGGCGGCCCCTGATCGCGCCGGGGCGGAAACAGCAGGCGCTGCGCCAGAAACAGCAGCGTGAACACGCCCACGATGCCCGCCACCCACTTGGCCTGCAGCAGCTTGAACGACAGCGTCCCGACCACGATGCCGACCAGCCCCCACGGCAGCATGTGCTTCAGCATCGCGCGATCGAAGTCTTTGCGAAAGGCGGCGATGCCCAGCAGGTCCATCACCAGCAGCACCGGCATCAGGATCGCCGCCGCCTGCGGCACGGTGACGCTGAGTGCCATCAGCGGCACCGCCAGCGAACCAAAGCCAGCGCCGAAGCCGCTCTTGCTCACCCCCAGCAGCAGCACCGCCGGCACGGCGACGGCGTAGAAAGTCCAATCGGTGATGGGGGTCAAGGCTTCGAAAGTTACAGCGCTAGACCAGCGAGCCCGCCTGATCGAAGGCCAGACGCGGGTTGCGCGGGAACAGCTTGGCGGGATCGCCGTAGCCCAGGTTGACCAGGAAGTTGGCCTTGAAGCGCCCGTCGGCGAAGAAGGCGGCGTTCAGCTTGTCGGCGTCGAAACCGCTCATCGGCCCGCAGTCCAGCCCCAGCGCGCGCCGCCATGATCAGCCAGGCACCGCCCAGCGTGCCATTGCGCTGCGCTGTGGTCTGCGCCAGCGCCGCGTTGCCGGCGAACATCTCGCGCGTGTCCTCGCCGTGCCACAGCTGCGGCATGTGTTCGTAAAAGCGCGTGTCGGTCGCCACGATCGCCGTGACCGGCGCCGCCATGGTTTTCTCGAGGTTGCCGGGTGACAGGCAGCCTTTCAGCCGCGCCTTGCCCTCGGGCGTGCGCACGAACACGAAGCGCGCCGGCTGGCAGTTCATCGAGGTCGGCCCCAGCGCCGCCAGCTCAACCACCTGGCGCAGCAGATCGTCGGGCACGGGCCGGTCGGCGAACCCGTTGGCGGTGCGCGCGTGGCGGAAAATCTGCTCGAGGGCGACCTCGGCCATCGGGTTCATCGGGTGTTCCGGAAAGAGGATGGGCAAAAACGAAAGGCGCACTCTACCGCAGCGACAATACGCGCCCATGGATCAGTTCGCTCCCCTGCCGGATACCTGGGGCCAGACACTGCGCATGGCGCTGGAACTGGCCGCCACGCTGGCTTTCGCCCTCTCCGGCGTATTGGAAGCCGCGCGCAAGCGGCTGGATGTCGTCGGCGTCTGCGTGGTGGCGTTTGCCGCCGCTTTCGGTGGCGGCACGCTGCGTGACCTGCTGGTGGACTACCGGCCCTTCTTCTGGGTGGCACACATCGAGTTTTTGTGGGCCGTGCTGGCGCTGTGCATCGGCGCCATGGCGTTCATGCGCCAGCGCCACCTGCATCTGACCGAACGCGCCATCCTGTGGCCCGACGCGGTCGGGCTTGGCCTGTTCACCGCCGTCGGCGTCGACCGCGCGCTGGCACTGGGCCTGCCGGCGCTGGTGGCGGTGATGATGGGCATCATCACCAGCGTGTTCGGCGGCGTGATCCGCGACGTGCTGTGCAACGAGGTGCCGCGCGCGCTGAACGACCACCGGCCCTACGCGCTCTGGGCCTTTCTCGGCGGCACCTTGCACGTGGTGCTGCAGCAGGCCGTCGGCCTGCCGCCCTGGCTGGTGCTGACCATCACCGTCACCCTCACGGCCGGGCTGCGCCTGCTGTCGGTCTACCGCGACTGGCAGTTGCCGGGCTGGCGCACCTGAGCGGCCACGGGTGGCCGCGCGCCGTGCGGCGCGGATTCAGACGCGCTCGAGGATCAGCGCAATGCCCTGCCCCACGCCGATGCACATGGTGCACAGCGCGTACTTGCCGCCGGTGGCGTGCAGGCGGTTGACGGCCGTGGTCGCCAGCCGCGCGCCGCTGGCGCCCAGCGGGTGGCCCAGCGCAATCGCACCGCCCCAGGCGTTGACGCGCGCGTCGTCGTCCTTCAAGCCCAGCAGGCGCAGCACGGCCAGGCCTTGCGCGGCAAAGGCTTCGTTGAGTTCGATGACGTCGATCTGGTCGAGCTTCAGGCCCGTCAGCGCCAGCACCTTCTCGGTCGCCGGCGCGGGGCCGATGCCCATGACGCGCGGTGCCACGCCAGCGGTGGCCATGCCGACCACGCGCGCCTTCGGCGTCAGGCCGTATTTGCCCGCCGTGGCTTCGTCGGCCAGCAGCAGCGCGCACGAGCCGTCGTTGACGCCGCTGGCGTTGCCGGCCGTCACGGTGCCGTCGGGCTTGACCACGCCCTTGAGCGAGGCGAGCTTTTCGAGGCTGGTTTCACGTGGGTGCTCGTCGGTATCGACGACGACCGGGTCGCCCTTTTTCTGCGCAATGCTCACCGGCGTGATCTCGCGCGCCAGGTGGCCGGCTTTTTGCGCGGCGACGGCCTTCATCTGGCTGGCCAGCGCCATCTTGTCCTGCGCCTCGCGCTCGATCTTGTAATCGGTGGCGACGTTCTCAGCGGTCTCGGGCATCGAATCGACGCCGTACTGCGCCTTCATCAGCTTGTTGACGAAGCGCCAGCCGATGGTGGTGTCGTACACCGCGTTGGCGCGGCTGAAGGCGCTGTCGGCCTTGGGCATGACGAAGGGCGCGCGGCTCATGCTCTCGACGCCGCCGGCAATCATCAGCGTGGCTTCCTCGGCCTTGATGGCGCGCGCTGCGGTGCCCACGGCGTCCAGCCCCGAGCCGCACAGGCGGTTGATGGTGGCGCCCGGCACGTCGATCGGCAGGCCCGCCAGCAGGCTGGCCATGTGGGCCACGTTGCGGTTGTCCTCGCCGGCCTGGTTGGCGCAGCCGTAGATGACGTCGGTGACCGCTGCCCAATCGACCTTGGGGTTGCGCGCCATCAGGCTTTTCAGCGGGATGGCGCCCAGGTCGTCGGTGCGCACGCTGCTCAGGGCGCCGCCGTAGCGGCCGAAAGGCGTGCGGATGGCATCGACGATGAAGGCTTGTTTCATGGGGTCTCCTGAAGGAAGAAAGAATTATTGGGCAATGGGTTGTCCGACCAGGCGCTCCAACTCAGCGTGCGCCAAGCCGTCGACGCCGTCGATCAGGCGCAGCCCCTGCGGCGTGCATTCGAAGGTCGCCAGGTCAGTGTAGATGCGCTTGACACAGCCAATGGCGGTCAGCGGGTAGGTGCACTGGGCGACGATCTTGCTGGCGCCCTGCTTGGTCAGCAGATCCATCATCACCCAGGTCTGCTTGGCGCCCACGGCCAGGTCCATCGCGCCACCCACGGCGGGGATGGCGCCGGGCTCGCCCGTGCTCCAGTTGGCCAGGTCGCCCGTGGTGGAGACCTGAAAGGCGCCCAGCACGCACACGTCCAGATGGCCGCCGCGCATCATGGCAAAGCTGTCGGCATGGTGGAAGAAGGCGCCGCCCGGCAGCAAGGTAACAGGCTGCTTGCCGGCGTTGATGAGGTCGTAGTCTTCGCTGCCCTTGGCGGGCGCCGGGCCCATGCCGAGGATGCCGTTTTCTGAGTGCAGGATGACTTCGCGCCCGGCCGGAATGTGGTTGGCCACCAGCGTCGGCTGGCCTATCCCCAAGTTGACATACGCGCCGTCGGGAATGTCCTGCGCCACGCGCCGGGCCAGTTCGTCTTTACTGCGTTTTTGGTAGCTGCTCACGATCGTCCTTCCTGCACTTGAGGCCAGTCAGGCGGCTTGTTTGAAACCGCCGGCCTGCGTGGCCACGCGCGGCACCTGGACGACCCGGCTGACGAAGATGCCGGGCGTGACGATGGCTTCGGGGTCCAGCTCGCCCAATTCCACCACCTCGTGCACGCTGGCCACCGTGAACTTGGCCGCCATCGCCACCACCGGGCCAAAGTTGCGCGCCGCCATGCGGTACGTCACATTGCCCCAGCGGTCGCCGCGCTCGGCCTTGACCAGCGCCACATCGCCGTGGATGGGGTACTCCAGCACATAGTCGCGGCCGTTGATTCGGCGCGTTTCCTTCGGGCTGCCATCGGCGTTCCTGGCCAGCTCGGTGCCGAAGCCGGTCGGGCTGAAGAAGGCGCCGACGCCCGCGCCGGCCGCACGCAGGCGCTCGGCCAGGTTGCCTTGGGGCACCAGTTCCAGCTCGAGCTTGCCAGAGCGATACAACTCATCGAACACGTGGCTGTCGGCCTGGCGCGGAAAGCTGCAGATCATCTTGCGCACGCGGCCGGCCTTGAGCAGCGCGGCGATGCCGGTATCGCCATTGCCGGCGTTGTTGTTCACCAGCGTGAGGTCCTTGGCGCCCTGCGCCAGCAGGCCGTCGATCAGTTCGTTGGGAATGCCAGCGGTGCCAAAGCCGCCAATCAGCACGGTGGCGCCGTCCTGCACATCGGCCAGCGCATCGGCCACCGAGGCAGCCCTCTTGTCGATCATGGGTTGGTCTCCTGCCCGCAGCGCGGTTCGTGCGGGCGTCATCAGCGTCGCCGCGCGGCCAGTGCACCGCATCACAGCGGCCACCGCCTCGTTTTTATATCACCGTCGCCCATGCTAGCCTTGGCAGCATGTTCGCACCCAGCCAAACCGACGTTCGCCGCTTTTTTTGTGGCGCCTGGTCCAAATCCCAGGCCGATCAACCGATGGAGGCCATCGAGCAGCTGGCGGCCGGCTGGATGGCCGAGCACCCCGAATGGCATGCCGATTTCGCCGATGTCGACGCGGCCGTGGCGCGCCATTACGGCGACGGGGCGGTGGGCGGCAACCCGTTTCTGCACCTGTCGATGCACTTGTCGATCAGCGAGCAATGCAGCATCGACCAGCCGCGCGGCATCCGCCAGGCGGTAGAGCTGCTGACCGCACGGCGCGGTGACCTGCACGCGGCGCACCATGAGGTGATGGAGTGCCTGGGCCAGATGCTGGCCGACGCGCAAGCCAGTGGCCGCCCGCCGGATGGCGATGCCTACATCGCCTGCGTGCAGCGGCGCGCCACGCGCGATGGATGACGAATGACATCGGCGCCACAAAAAAGCCCGCATGACAGCGGGCTTTTTTTTAGGGTTGCGCGACCGATCAGCGGAAGCGCGACTGCGGAATCGTCTTCAGTTCACCCGGCAGCGAGCCGATGTACTGCGCCATCGCCTTCAACTCGGCGGTGGAGAACTGCTTGGCCATGCCGGCCATGACCGGGTTGCCGCGGCCCCAGGTGTGGTTGGCGTTGTCGCGGTAGGCCTTCAGCGCCGCGTACAGGTAGTCGGCGTGCTGGCCGGCCAGCTTGGGGTAGCTGGGGTCGATCGACTTGGAGAAGTTGTCGCCGTGGCAGGACACGCAAGCGCCTTTTTGCAGCAGCGCCGCCACCTGGGCACCCGGCTCGCGCGGCGCCGGCAGCTCGACCGCCTTGTCGCTGCCATGTTGTCCGTAGTAGGCCGCCACGTCGGCGATGTCCTGGTCGCTCAGCGTGGTCGCGATGCCGCGCATGCTCGGGTGCTTGCGGTCGCCCTTGCGGTAGGCGTCCAGCACCACCTCGATGTACTTGGCGTTCTGGCCCGAGATTTTCGGCACCTTGTAGACCTCGGGAAAGCTGGACTGGTAGCCGATGATGCCGTGGCAGCCAATGCACATGGCCACCTTGCCCTCGCCCGCCTTGGCGTCACCCGTCACCTGGGCTTGCGCGGGCAGCGATGCGGCCAGCGTCAGGGCCAGTGCAGCGAACATCGGGGACAGGGTGATTTTCATTTTGCGCGCACAATCCAAAATTGTTTGATCTACGTCAGAGGGCATTGTAAACAAGCTTGCACCCTTCCGACGCCCCCTGATTAACCCCTGTTCACCTGGCTTGTCCCCATGAAATTCCAAGGCTCCGAGAACTACGTCGCCACGCAGGATCTGATGCTGGCCGTCAACGCATCGATTACCCTCAAGCGCCCCTTGCTGGTCAAGGGCGAGCCTGGCACCGGCAAGACCATGCTGGCCGAGGAAGTGGCCGAGGCGCTCAAGCTGCCGCTGCTGCAGTGGCACATCAAGAGCACCACCAAGGCGCAGCAGGGCCTGTACGAATACGACGCCGTCAGCCGCCTGCGCGACAGCCAGCTGGGCGACGACAAGGTCAAGGACATCCAGAACTACATCGTGCGCGGCGTGCTGTGGCAGGCCTTCACCGCCGACGAGCCGGTGGCGCTGCTGATCGACGAGATCGACAAGGCCGACATCGAGTTTCCCAACGACCTGCTGCGCGAACTCGACCGCATGGAGTTCCACTGCTACGAGACGCGCGAGACCATCCGCGCCAGGCATCGGCCGCTGGTGTTCATCACCTCCAACAACGAAAAGGAGCTGCCCGACGCCTTCCTGCGCCGCTGCTTCTTTCACTACATCAAGTTCCCCGAGCCCGAGACGATGAAGCGGATCGTCGACGTGCACTTCCCGAACCTGAAGAAGGACCTGCTCGCCGCCGCGATGAAGGTGTTCTACGACGTGCGCGGCCTGCCGGGGCTGAAGAAGAAGCCTTCGACCAGCGAACTGCTCGACTGGCTCAAGCTGCTGGTGGCCGAGGACATTCCGCTGGAAGCGCTGCAAAGCGCCGACAGCAAGGTCAGCGTGCCGCCGCTGGTGGGCGCGCTGCTGAAGAACGAGCAGGACGTGACCCTGTTCGAGAAGCTGGTGTTCATGAACAACAGGAACCGTTGATCACCCCCGGGGCGCTGGCGCGCCTCCCGCTCAAGGGAGCGCACTCAGGGCCAGGGAAACCCCGCCCACGCGCGCCCGCGACAATCCGTACCCTGGAGCCCGCATGCCCACCGCCGACGACTTCATCCGCCCGCAGCCGATGCGCGACCGCGGCCTGCGCCTGGAGCCGCTGGCGCTGGCACATGAGGACGGCCTGCGCGCCGCGGCCGCCGATGGCGAGTTGTGGAACATCCGCGTCACCGGCGTGCCGGCACCGCAGGAAACGCGCGCCTACATCGACAGCGCCTTGCAGATGCGCGCCGAGGGACACCGGCTGGCCTTTGCTGTCATCGACGAAGCCAGCGGCACCGTGCTCGGCAGCACCAGCTACCACGACATCGTACCGGCGCTGCGGCGCGTTGAGATCGGCTACACCTGGTACCGGCAAAGCGTGCAGCGCAGCCACGTCAACACCACCTGCAAACTGCTGATGATGGGCCACGCCTTCGATACGCTCGGATGCCCGGTGGTCGGCTGGCGCACCGACAACTACAACTTCGCGTCGCAGAAGGCCATCGAGCGCCTGGGTGCGCGCAAGGACGGCGTGATCCGCCACCACGCGCTGCGCCGCGACGGCACCGTGCGCGACACCGTCATGTACAGCATGACGGCCGGCGAGTGGCCCGAGGCCAAGGCCCAATTGCTCTATTTATTGAAGCGCCACACGCCGGCCTGATGCTGCTGGAGGGCCCATTTCCATGCTGATCGATTTCTTCTACACCCTGCGCGCCGCCAAGCTGCCGGTGTCGGTCAAGGAGTTCCTGACCCTGCTCGAAGCGCTGCAGGCCGACGTGGTGGGCCCGCGCCAGCCCGACGCCTGCTCGATCGACGACTTCTATTACCTGTCGCGCACCGCGCTGGTCAAGGACGAGAAGCACTTCGACAAGTTCGACCGCGCCTTTGCCGCCTACTTCAAGGGCGTGGAGCAGATCGCCGACTTCCGCAAGGAAATCCCGGCCGAGTGGCTGCGCAAGATTCTTGAAAAAGAGCTGACGCCCGAGCAGAAAGCCGCCATCGAGAAGATGGGCTGGGACGAGCTGATGGAAACGCTCAAGAAGCGGTTGGAAGAACAGAAAGAGCGCCACGAAGGCGGCAGCAAGTGGATCGGCACTGGCGGCACCTCGCCCTTTGGCCACGGCGGCTACAACCCGCAGGGCATCCGCATCGGCGGCAAGGGCGGCAACAAGAGCGCCGTGAAGGTGTGGGACCAGCGCGCCTACCGCGACTACGACGACAGCCAGGAACTGGGCACGCGCAACATCAAGGTGGCGCTGCGGCGGCTGCGCAAGTTCGCCCGCACCGGCAACGAACTGGAGCTGGATCTGCCCGACACCATTCGGTCGACTGCCGCCAACGCCGGCTGGCTCGACATCAAGATGGTGCCCGAGCGCCACAACAGCGTGAAAGTGCTGCTGCTGATGGACGTGGGCGGCACCATGGACGAACACATCGCCCGCGTGGAAGAGCTGTTCTCAGCCGCCAAGGCCGAGATGAAGCACCTGGAGTTCTATTACTTCCACAACTGCGTCTACGACTTCATGTGGAAGAACAACCGGCGCCGCTTTGCCGAGAAATTCCCCACCTGGGACATCATCCGCAAGTACAACAAGGACTACAAGCTGATCTTCGTCGGCGACGCGACGATGAGCCCCTACGAAATCCTGCAGCCCGGCGGCAGCGTCGAATACAACAACGAGGAAGCCGGCGCCGAGTGGTTGCAGCGCCTGACGCACGCGTTTCCGAAGTTCGTCTGGATCAACCCCGAGCCGCAGGGCGTGTGGCAATATCGCCAGAGCATCGCCATCATCCAGCAGCTGATGGGTCAGCGCATGTTCCCGCTGACGCTGAAAGGGCTGGAAGACGCGATGCGCATGCTGTCCAAGTAGCAGCCGCGGCCGCGCGGCATGTGGCCATCAATGCGGCGGCGGCTCGACCGCTGCGCCGGGCGGCGGCACGGCACGCGCGCCCAGATCGCGCACCAGCGCCTGAAAGTCTGGCGAATAGCGCAGCACCTCGCGGCCCGCGCGAACCAGCTCGGTCACCTCATCTTGGGGCAGCGTGAGCGCGGTCGACACCCGCAGCAAGCGGCGCCGCTGCTCGATCGGCACATCGCTCAGGTTCACCATCACCACGTGGATGTCCGCATTCGGCGCGAAGGCGTCGACGTGCGATGACCCGGCCCCGCTCGCCAGTTCCTGGCGCCACTGACGAATCACGTCGTGCAGGAACTCCTGCGTCGAACGCGTGGCCCGCGCGCCAGCACCGAACAGCAGGGTCTCGGCGACGTCGAACACGCTGGGCAAGGTATCGCTGGCGTCGATGTCCCGGGTCGGCTCGCGCGCGGCATTGACCACCACCAGCACCACCTTGCGCACGCTGCCGGGCGGAATCGACACCTCGCGGAAGGTCTGGCGCAGGCCGCCGTCCATCAGCGCGCGGTCCAGCAGGCGCTGCACGCCCAGGTTGTCGGCCAGCCCACCATCGACCAGATGGATGTAGGGCCGCGCGATCGCATTCAGGTAGCTTTCGGCCTGCGCGCGGTAAAGCCGCCGGCGGTGGTCGGCCAAGCCGGCGGATTCCTTGTCCGACCGCGCCAGCAGCCGCTCGCCCATGTCGGGCGGGCAGCTGTGCGCATGGTTCTTCAGCGTCAGCGGGCTCAGCGCCACCGGCACCGCCGACGAGGCCGCCACGGCGAAGGACAGCGGCACCTGCGCCAGATCCGAGCAGATCAGGCTGAACTGGTCCCAGGTGAACTCGAAGCCAGTGCCGCGCGACAGCTCCATCGCGGTCACGATCAGCTGCGGATGGCGCGGGTCTTTCAGCAGGTCGCCAAAGGTCTTGCCCTGGTACAGCTCATCCAGCCGCCGCGCCAGCAGGTGCGAGCGGCCGAACCAGGGCGAGCTCAGGTCGTGCAGGTTGCCCGGCCGCATCAGCTGGCCCAGCACGCTCTGCTGGAAGTCCTGGCGCAGAAAGTCGGGCTCGAAGCGCGGCAGGCCGTGCCGGCCGAAGGCGGCGTAGTAGCTCGCCACGATGGCGCCACCGGAGACGCCGCTGACCAGGTCGGTGGCGTCCAGCAGGGTCAGGCGCTTGCCGTTCCAGTCGAACTGATGGTCCTCCAGCTCGCGCAGCACGCCGTAGCCGAACGCCGCCGCGCGCGCGCCACCGCCCGAGATGGTGACCGCCATCACCAGGCTCGGGTCGCGCGTCTCGTTCACGTGCATGGCCTGCAGCTGATGCGGTTGCAGCGGCACGTTGATCCACGGACGCACGCTGGAGCAGGCCGACAGCAGCGCCAGGCCGGCCGCCAGCGACAGCCCGCGCAGCCACCCGGGCAAGCGCGCGACGCGCCACGCCGCTTCGCCTCGCCACCGATCCGCGCGTCCGTGCTTCGTCATGCGGAAATCATAGCGGGCGCCCGGCGCACCGTCGTAGCCAGCGGGACTTCAGCCGCGCCGGCGCGTCGCCATCTCGGCGCCGATACGCGCCAGGTCGGCGGCGCTGAACTCATCGCGCGCCGCCGGGTAGGCCACGGCTTCTTCCAGCGGGATGTGGCGCTCGTAGCTGGTCACGAAGTCGTCGGCCAGCCGACGCTCAGCCTCGGTCACGGCGCCGGCATCGGCATCGGCGGCGCCCTGCCAGTGCAGCAGCACCTGGCGCAGTTCGCTCCACAACCGGTACATCAGCACATGCTCGTCTTTCAGCTGCGCCACCGCCTCGCGCACCAGCCCGTCGGAGTGCGTCAACAGCGCCGGGAACACGTGCAACTCTTCATCCTGATGGTGCAGCGGCCCGGCGATGTCGAAGTAGCGCAACACGTCGCCCAGCGCGCTGCGCGACTGCTCATCGTGCCCCTTGGCCTCGATGTGCGCCACGATGCGCCGCAGCAAATCAAGGCTGCGGTGCACGCGCTCATGGCACGCTTCGAGCATCTCGAAAGGCTGCTCGAAGCCCACCGCAGGGCTCCTCATTCCGGGCACAGGGACCGCCATCTTCGCCATGCGGCCATTGTGGGTCGGTCCAGACAGCAAATAAATGCGACCAGGTCAAGAATCGGGCATCTGCCGCTGCGGGGAATCCCGCACGGCCGCCAGGCAAGACGCGGCGCCGTCCGACAAAAGCGCCGACTAAACTCAGACGCGTGGTTCGCGCACGTCTGCTCCCGCTCTCGTGGTTGCCTACCAGCGCCACCGTGTCGGCGCTGGTGCTGGCGCTGGTGTTGCTGCTGCCCGGCTGCGCCATCCTGCAGGGCGATGCCGCCGAGGGCTCTGCCAGCACCACGCAAGGCGCACCGGCCGACCCGGGCGATCCCGCCGACCGCACACCCGCCGCCAAGGCCTTCGAGATCCGCGTCGACACCGACGACCAGGATTTGCACTCCCTCATCGAGCGTCACAACGGGCTGCGGCGCTACCGCGCCGTCAGCGACCTGGACGACACCGAATTCGCGCGCCTGATGGCGCTGGCCGAACGCGACGTGCGCAACCTGCTGGGCACCGAGGGCTACTTCGCGCCCGAGGTCAAGCTGCGGCGCGAAGACACGGCCAGCGGCAAGCCGGTGGTGGTGATCAGCGTCGAGCCCGGCCCGCCGACCACGGTGCGGCGCGTGAACATCGAGTTCGAGGGCGACATCGCCCAGGCCGCCGACGCCGACGCCAGCGGGCAGCGCACCGCCATCGTGGATGGCTGGTCACTCGACGAAGGCCGCCGCTTCACGCAGGCGCGCTGGGACGACGCCAAGACCGGCGCGCTGCGCCGCTTGGTCGAGCGCCGCTACCCGCGCGGGCGCATCAGCTACAGCATCGCCGACATCAACGCGCCCGAGGCCAGCGCGCAACTCGGCCTGCGACTCGACTCGGGACCGCTGTTCCGGCTTGGACCGGCGATCGTCCAAGGCGCCCAGCGCTACCCGGCGACGCTGCCCGAACGCCTGTCCTGGCTCAAGCCCGGCGACCTCTACGACCAGAAGAAGCTCATCGACGCGCAGCAGCGCCTGGCCGGCAGCGGCTACTACGACTCAGCCTACATCAGCATCGACCCCGAGGGCGACCCCGCAGCCTCGCCGGTCAGCTACACCGTCACCGAAGCCAAGCGCCACAAGCTGCAGCTGGGGCTGGGCTACAGCACCGATGGCGGCCCGCGCGTGTCGCCGGAGCACCGCGACAACACCGCCTTCGGCAGCTCGTGGCGCGCCGAGAGCAAGCTGCAGTTCGACCGCAAGGCGCCGCTGCTGCAGACCGAGCTGAGCTCGCTGCCCAACGCCGACGGCTGGCGCACCGCCGTGTTCGCGCGCTACATGCGGCAGGACGACGGCGCGCTGGTCACCACCTCGCAAACCCTGCGCGCGGGCCGGATCCAGAGCGAAGAGCGCTACGACCGAAACTTCTACCTGCAGTACGACCACGCCAGCGTCAGCGGCGCGGCCAGCCGCAACGTGCCCGATGCGCTGGTGGGCGACGGCGCGGCCCTCAGCGCCAACTACGCCTGGACCGGGCGCTACTTCGACAGCCTGCCCGTGCCTTCACGCGGCTACGGCCTGCACGCCGACGTCGGCGCCGGCATGACCCTGGCGGGCGAACGCAAGCCGTTCGCCCGCCTGGCGGGCCGCGCGCTCGGCATCGTGCCGGTGGGCAGCGGCGGCAGCCGACTGGCGCTGCGCGGCGAGCTCGGCGCCATCCTGGCGTCGAAACAGGCGCGCCTGCCGGCCACCTATCTCTACCGCACCGGCGGCGACAGCTCGGTGCGCGGCTACGCCTACCGCAGCATCGGCATTCCGCTGGAAGGCGACTGGATCGGCCCCGGCCGCTACATGGCGGTGGCCAGCCTCGAATGGCAGCGGCCGATCCTGCAGGAGCGCTTTCCGGGTCTACTGGAGCACACGCTGTTCATCGACGTCGGCGGCGTCGCCAACCGCATCGGCGCACTGCGCGCGCACTGGGGCGTGGGCACCGGCGTGCGCTTGATCACGCCGGTGGGGCCGATGCAGCTCGACATTGCGTACGGCCTGCAGTCGAAGCAGATCCGGCTGCACATGAACGTGGGCTTCGTGTTCTGATGACCGATGCCGACACGACGCCCACCGACACCGGCCGCGCACCGCCACCACCGCGGCGGCGCCGGCGCTGGCGGAGCGCCTTCGGCTGGTCGCTGGGCGGCCTGGGCACCCTGCTGCTGGCCGGGCTGACGGGCCTGTGGATCTGGGCCGGCAGCGAAGGCTCGCTGGCCACCGCGCTGCGCTGGGCCGGCGCCCAGCAGCCCATCGTCTCCGAGGAAGTCACCGGCAACCTCCGCGGCAGCGGCAAGGTGCGCCGGCTGGTGTGGGAGCAAGGCGGCCTGCGCATCGAGGTGCACGACGCCGCCCTCAGCTGGACCCCCGCCGCGCTGCTGGCGCGCACGCTGCAGATCGACCGCCTGAGCGCCAGCCGCATCCTGGTGGACGACCAGCGCCCCAAAGGCGAACCGTCTTCCGGCCCGCCCGAGTCGATCGCGCTGCCGATCAAGCTGCAGGTGAAGGAACTGGCGGCGGGCGAGCTGCGCTGGGCCGGCCCCCCGCCCTACAGCATGCAGGACGTGGCCGGCCGCTTCGACTACGACGGCCAGCGCCACCTGCTGGAGCTGGAGCGCGCCCGCGTCGAAGGCGGCGAATACCGAGCCCGCGCCGCCATCACCGCGCACGCGCCGCTCACGCTGGATCTGGCGCTGGCCGGCGCCCTCAGCGCGCCGGTGCCGGGCGCCGACCGTGCCGTGCCGCTGAGCTTGCAGGCCAGCCTGCGCGGGCCGCTGACCGAGTTGCGGGCACGGCTCGATCTGCGTGCGCAACCGGGCTCCGACACCCCGGCCGTGCCGGCGCTGCCGCCGCTGGGCGGCGCCGACACGACGCCAGCCGCCAGCACCGCGCCATCCGGTACCGACACCACCAGCGCCACCGATGCCGACTTGCCCGAAGCCCACGCCCGCGCCCGCATCACGCCCTGGGCCGCGCAGCCCCTGCCCGAGGCCCAGGCGCGCCTGCGCGCGCTCGACGTCGGCGCGCTCTGGGCCGAGGCGCCGCACACGCATCTGAGCGGCCAGTTCGAGCTGCAGCCGCTGCCGCCCGGCGGCACGCCCGGCTGGAGGGTAGAGGCCGACCTGACGAACCGCGCCGCCGGCCCCTGGGACCAGCGCCGCCTGCCGCTGGACAGTCTGGTCGCCGACCTCCGCTGGCAGGACCGGGTGGCCACGGTGCGCGCCTTGAAGGCGCAGGCGGGCGGCGGCAGCATCGAATCGACCGGGCGCTGGCACGCGCCGCCGGCCGCGCCAGCGCCCGGCGCCGAGCCTGCGGCGCCCGTCGCAGCACCTGGCACGGGCACCTGGCAGATCGACACCCGCATCAGCGGCGTCAACCCGGCGCGGCTGCACACCCAGCTGGCGCCCTTCCCGCTCGACGGCACGGCCCAGGTGTCGGGCGCCGGCAGCGCCATCGACTTCGACGCCGCCTTGCAGGCGCGCGCGCAGCGCGCCCCCGCCGCCGCGCGCACCGGTACCGCAGCCGCGCAAGCCCTGGCGCGCGATCTGCAGGCGCTGCGCCTGCGCGACCTGCTGGCCAGCGGCCAATGGGACGGCGGCCTGCTCACCCTCACCCGCCTGCGCGTGCGCACGGACGACGCCGAGCTGGCCGGCCAGGCCCGCGTGCGCCCGGCCACGCCCGGTGGCAGCGCTGATCTGACGCTGAGCGCGCCCGGCACACGCATCATCATCAAGGGCGAGGCGCAGCCCACCAGCGGCGCCGGCACGCTGCGCGCCGACGTCCAGGACGCCGCCCGCCTGCTGGCCTGGGCGCGCACCCTGCCCGGCGCCGCGCCGCTGCTCGCCGACGCGCAGGCCAGCGGCCGCGCCACGCTGGACGGCGGCTGGCGCGGCGGCTGGCGCGACCCGACGCTGCAGGCGCGCCTGTCGGTGCCCAGCCTCGACTGGCGCGCGCCCGGCGCACCCGCCGGCACGCCACCGATCCAGGCGCGCGGTGTCGAGGTCACCCTGAATGGCCGCCTGGCGGCGGCCCAGCTGGCCGCCAGCGGCCGCGTCAGCCAGGGTGAGCGCCAGCTCGATCTGCGCCTGGCCGCCAGCGGCGGCCGCAGCACGCCCCAGGCCACGCTGGCGGCCTCCCGCTGGCGCGCCACGCTGGAGCAGTTGCAGGCCGGCGTGCGCGATCCGGCGCTGGGCGCCGGCAGCTGGCAAATCGCCAGCCGCCAGCCGGTGCCACTCAGCTGGTCGCCGGCGCAGGGCGGGCAGTTCGAGGCCGGCGCGGGCGAGCTCAGCCTCAGCTCCCCCGCACCCGTGTCACAGGCTTTGGTGGCCTGGGGACCGGCGCGCTGGCGTGCGGGCGAGCTGAGCACCACCGGCCGCCTCACCGGCCTGCCGCTGCAATGGGTGGAACGCATGGCCAGCGGCCAGCTGGCCGAGGCCGGCGTCACCGGCAACGTGGTCTTCAACGGCGACTGGGACGCCACGCTGGGCCGCACGCTGCGCGTCAACGCCAACCTGTTCCGCGCCAGCGGCGACCTCACCCTGCTCACCACCGACGCCCAGACCGGCGTGCAGTCGCGCGTGCCCGCCGGCCTGCGCGAGGCGCGCCTGACGCTCGACAGCCAGGGCGAAGCGCTGAACCTGCGGCTCAAGTGGGACAGCGCCCAGGCCGGTACCGTGGACGGCCAACTGCGCACCGAGCTCAGCGCCGCGCGCGATGCCGAAGACCACACGCAGTGGTCCTGGCCCGAAGCGGCGCCGCTGCAAGGGCAGCTGCAGGCGCGGCTGCCGCAGATCTCGGCCTGGTCGGTGCTGGCGCCGCCGGGCTGGCGCCTGCGCGGCTCGCTCGCGGCCGACACCCGCATCGGTGGCACCCGCGCCGCGCCGCGCGTCGATGGCACGCTGGGCGCCGACGACCTGGCGCTGCGCTCGGTGGTCGACGGCATCCAGTTCGGCGACGGGCGGCTGCGCGCGCGGCTGGACGGCACGCGCCTGCTGATCGACGAATTCGTGCTGCACGGCGCCGGCGAGCAGGGCGGCCGGCTGCGCGCCAGCGGCGAGGCCGGCTGGATCGACGGCCGCGCGCAGGCGCGCCTGGCCACCACGCTGGACCAGCTGCGCGCCAGTGTGCGCGCCGACCGCCGCATGACGGTGTCGGGTCAGCTGCAGGCCGCGCTCGACGGGCGCGCCATCCAGGCCAGCGGCCAGCTGCGCGTCGACCAGGCGCTGATCGTGCTGCCCGACGAAAGCACGCCCAGCCTGGGCAGCGACGTCATCGTGCGCGGCGCGGACGGCAAGATCATGTATGGCAAGGACGCCCCCGGCACCGTCGCGCGCCCGACCAGCGCCGCCGGCCAGCAGGCCGACGCCGAGCAGCGTCGCGCCGAGGCCCGCCAGACGCAGGCCGCGGCCCGGGCGGTCAGCGGCGAGAGCACGCCGCTGACCGTCGCCGCCCAGGTGCAGCTCGACCTGGGCGAGGACTTCCGCCTGCGCGGCCAGGGCATCGACACCCGCCTGGCCGGCACGCTGACGCTGGCGGCCAACGGCCCCTTGAGCACGCCGCCGCAGCTCACCGGCACCGTGCGCACCGTGGGCGGCACCTTCCGCGCCTACGGCCAGATGCTGCGCATCGAGCGCGGCAACATCGTGTTCCGGGGCGATCCCGCCAACCCCACGCTCGACATCATCGCGCTGCGCCCCAACTACACCAGCGAGCAGCGCGCCGGCGCCCAGGTCATGGGCACCGCGCTGCTGCCGCGCGTGCGCCTGTACTCCGACCCGGCGCTGCCCGACAACCAGACCCTGGCCTGGCTGCTGCTGGGCCGCCCCGCGCCCGACACCGGCGCCGAGGCCGCCATGCTGCAGACCGCCGCGCTGGCGCTGCTGGGCGGGCGCGAGGGGCGCGGCCTGGCCGCCAGCTTCGGCCTCGACGAGCTGAGCTTTTCCGGCGGCGGCGACGGTGAAATCGCCAGCGCCAGCGTCACCCTCGGCAAGCGCCTGTCCGATCGCCTGTACGCCGCCTACGAGCACAGCCTGTCCGGCGCCAGCGGCACCCTGCTGATCTTCTACGAGCTGTCGCGCCGCTGGACCCTGCGCGGCCAGGCCGGCGAAAACGCGGCCATCGACCTGATCTATCGCCTGAGCTTCGACTGACGCGCGGCATGCCGTCGATACAATGGCCGCCGCCACGCCGCCGTAGTTCAATGGATAGAACGAGCGCCTCCTAAGCGCTAGATACAGGTTCGATTCCTGTCGGTGGTGCCATAAAACACTTGTAAGTCGTTGATATTCCTATAGGCGAGAACGTCTTACAGGGTCCAACGTGGTAAAAATTGTGGTAATCGGCCAACAACCGATTGCCCGTTTACCGCTTGTTCATCGCCTCTGGCCCCCTCCGAGTGACCATCAAGTACGTCGAGGAACGCGCCGCTACGTGCATCTTTCAGCGTGGCATCCGCCTGTCGGTGCGTGAACGCTACGGCGGTCAAAAGAAGATCGCAATCGACCTCAAGACCAAGGACCCCGCGAAGGTCGCCCGCTTGGTTGCCCATTTGAATGCCCAGCTTGAAGCCGAATGGAACGCCCTGGAGCAAGACCCCCAGCGCACCCCGCGTGCCGTGAGTCTGCCCGGCGGTAGCCCAAAGCTGGCCCCTGCTGATGCCCTGCTGGACCGCTGGGGCTTGAAGCCGCTGGCGCCGGGTCAAGGCGTCGGCACGCATGATCCGATGGCGCTTGCACTGCTGCATGATCACTTCGACCGTAAGCGCGAAGCGTTCGCCCGTGGCGATGCACACGTCTACCGCGCAGCGCACCCGAGCGACTACCTGAACGACGTTGAAGCTGCGGCGTGGCGGCGTCTCTACGTGCCCCCGAAGGACACGATAAGCGACGTCCTGCGGGTGTACGTCGAGAACCACAAGCAGCGCAACGATGAAGGGTTCCGTGAGCGCGCTGCCAGCTACTTCAAACCCCTGCTTGCTGAACTGGGGGATGTGGCCGTCGAATCTGTAGATCGTGATGCGGCAAAGCGTTTCGTGGGCGCGATGCTTGCTGCCGGAAGAAAAACAACAACTGTCCGACGCTACCTTGCGACCCTGGGGCCGGCATGGGGCAGCTACATCGTGGAGAAGGGGCTACGCCGCGAGATGGATAACCCGTTCGAGCGGCTCACGATTGCCGGTGAAGGCGATGATGCAGAGAAGCGGGGCGTGTACACCGTGGCCGATCTACAGACGCTGTATGCCGCCTGCCGTAAAGCCGATGATGAAATTCGCTGGTTGTTCGCCCTGATGATCGATACCGGCACCCGGATTTCGGAGATAGCCGGGCTGGCAACTGCGGATATTCACCTCGATGCGCCAGTGCCGTACGTGGCTCTCGTGAATCACCCATGGCGGACCCTCAAGGGCACCGGCCGGGCTGTGGGACATCCGCGTGATGTGCCGCTTGTGGGCGCCTCACTGTGGGCCGCGCAGCGTGTCGTAGATGCCGCCTCGCAGCGCACCGGGCCAACCGCAGCATTCGCGTTCCCCCGCTACACCAACACCGCCCGATGCAAAGGCACGCACGCGTCGAACGCCCTGGTGAAGTGGGTCCGTAAGCACGGCGGTAGCGCCCTGGCCGGCGACACCAACCACGGCCTACGGCACGCTATCAAGGATCGGCTGCGGGAAGTCCAATGCCCGAAGGAAATCAGTAACGCAATCACAGGTCACGGGGCGAAGGACGTGAGCGACGGCTACGGCCTCGGGTACAGCCTCGAAGTGAAACAGGAGTGGTTGTTGAAGGTGGCCCTGCCATGGCCAGTGTCAGACGGGCGGCTGCCTGGGGATGGTCCTGGTGGTGACCTGGAGGCGCCTGAGCGGCCCGCACTGCACAGATACCCGGACACTCATTCCACATTGTGAAATGAAAGGACTGCTGGCGTGGGTGCAGGGTGTGCCATTGGCACCCCCTACCGTTGGCATACATGGGGCCGTCCGCAGCTAGGTTTGGCCAGCTTCCGGGGTCGCCGAACTTGCCGCAACTCGCTCAGCGGCCAGAATCCGGAATTCCCCATTGGTGACAACGACTTAGCCTGATTTCGGCGTGGCGCCAGCTTGGTCAATTGACCATCCTAACTACTGACCACCCGAAGGCGTCCGGCGGTTGGCCTGCGCGAGCACCTCCGGGTCCGCCTCAGAAGTCCTGGGGAAGCTCCCCCTCGGTATACAGCAGGAACGGGTCAGGGTCCTGCCATTGGGCCTGTGCGGCCTCATGGGCCTTCACCAGTTCCGACACCATGCCGGGCTTATGCAGTTCGAGCATCCGCTCAAGCCCGCCCGCTTCATCGCCTACTACCGCGTATCCACGGAAAAGCAAGGACGCAGCGGCCTCGGGCTCGACGCTCAACGCGAGACAGTCCGCCGGTTCCTTGACGGCACGCACGGCTATCCGCCGCTGGCTGAGTTCGTGGAGGAAGAATCCGGCCGGCGCACTGATCGCCCGGCCCTGGTCGCTGCGCTTGCATCCTGCCGGGTGCATAAGGCCACGCTGATCATTGCCAAGCTCGACCGGCTGGCCCGCAACCAGCGGTTCCTGATGGAACTGATTGACAGCGGAACGGACGTGCTGTTTTGCGACCTGCCGCAGATTCCCGCCGGCCCCGCTGGGCGATTCCTGTTGCAGCAAATGGCCTCCGTGGCGGAACTTGAAGCGGGGCTGATCAGTGAACGCACCAAGGCCGCACTGGCCGCGAAGGTGGCCCGCGATGGGCAATGGGATCGCAAGGCGTCACATCACCTGATTCCCGGCGCAGGCCAGCAGGCCGCTACGGCTGCCATCAAGGCGCAGGCGCAGGCATTCGCTGATGATCTGATCGGGCACCTTGAGGGGCTGCGAGCGTCGGGCGTCACCAGCTTGAACGCGATGGCGCAACGTCTCAACGCTGATGGCATCACGACTTCACGCGGGGCGCAGTGGACCGCTACCGCCGTCCGGCGTGTGCTGGCACGTGGTGAAGCTACCGCGCAGGGGTGAAGGGGGCACGATGGTTTGGCTGAGCGACTTCGATCCGGTGGCCGGCGCAGTTGGCACTGCCCATGTGGCCGGCCTGCGGTGCCCGCGCTGTGCCCGCGTGGGCCTTGAACGCATTGATGATGCTGCCTTGCAGGCGACCCCGCTGGCTGACCTGCTGGTGTCGCTCGAAACCCTGTGCCCCAGCTTGGCCGTGCGCTGTCCGACCTGCGGGCTGGCGGGCAATGACTGGCAGTTCGGGACTGACATGGGAGCGTGAGCCCGGCAGCCAGCAGGCGGGTGCACATTCCTGAAACGGCCCGGCTCGCCGCCTGCTGTGGCCCCGAGCGGCCCCCCCATGGGGGAACTTCGCGCCGCGATTGCGTCGAGTGCCCCTTCACAGTTTTGCGCCGAAACATTCCCGCCCTTGCGGCAGAACATCCCCATGTTTTGTGCGTTGAGGGTCCGCCGGTAGGATCAGACCTTCTTCAACGTGGGAGCCTTCAGTAATGAGAACACTTACAGCAATCGGCCTTACGGCCCTCTTGGTCACCATCGGGGCCTGCGGAGGTGGCGACGATGACAAACCACAGCAGCCCGTACCGGAGGTCCCAGTGACACCTGAACCAGAACAACCTGTGACGCCCGATCCGGGCCCTCCAGTGCCCGAGAGGAAGCCGCTTGTGGAAGGCCCATTCTGGCCGTCGATGTACTCGGAAGTCCTCGCGGTAAGTTATGAGGACCCAGCCCCGAATGAAGTGAAATTCCGGGGGATGCTCAAGGCGCTTTCCAGTAGCCACTACACGTACCAGAAAGACCTCGCATCAGAAGTCGAAGTCTTGGAAGGTCCTTGTTCGTTTGATCCCGCAGGTCTGAGGACTTCGGACCCTTCAAGGCCCGCCACGCTGACCATTAAGGACCAAGTGTTCTACGACCCAACAACGCAGGGACCTTCACCTGAAGTTGGTAGGACCCTATACAGGAACCAGTTCTTCCATGAAGCGTACCTTACCTCCGGCTCTATCGAAAAGGGTGGTACTAGCATGAGGATTGTCGTCCACTATGCCGGTGAAAATGAAGCAGGGGAGTCTCAATATGGAGTCAGTGCCCTGATCCTTTACCCGAACGGTGGCTGGCTTCGGTGCCCATGAGGAATACTTGAGGGAACCATAAGGTTATCCTCATGGTTGTTGACTAGGGGTATGGCTATCTGGGAGCGACAGGCTTACCTTAGCCCCCCTACCCCCCACAGTAGGTCCCCGCGAGGGTCCCGAAAGTGTCTCGGTAGGGGAGCCAAGGTGCCTGCTACTTCCAGCTAGCCCCCATCATCTGAGGTCTGGTTGGCGAACAGTGTCCCTTGAACCGGCATGTCGCCAGTGCCGGTGTCCTACCCTTGAGGATAGAGACGCCCCCGGTCAGAAGAACGGCAGGTGACTAGCCTACCATGTTGCGTTCTTTTGTCCAAGGGAGGGTGCTAAATTATTGCCACGCAAAGCGGCCCCGAAGGGGCCACCGTGCTATCGTTTTATCGAGGGCTAGGCGGGTCCTAGCGCCCCCTGAAGGCCCTGTTGGACCCCAATGCGGAAGCCCTTGAGCGTCCCCCGATCATCTTCCCAAGGGCGTTCCTCATGAAGTTCTTGAGGGTGTCCATCAGTTCACCGTCGCGGTGGTTCTCCACGGCCTTCTCCTGGTCGCGGGCCATCGACTCCTGCCAATACTTGACGGCGATGGCGAGGGCGTCCAGGCGGTCATCGTGACCTAGTGAACCCTTCTCGGTGGTGAGCCGGGTCATCTGGTAGAACAGGCCCCGGCGGGGTTCGTCCTGGGACGTGGTGCTGATGCATGCGGCGCCCCATATTCATTGCAGCCTGCCGGTGTCCTGCGCACCCCATTCGGTCGCCTCCGCTTCGCATCGTTGGATGACCGCATCGGTCATATCCGGGTGGGCATCCTTGGCTTCCATCCAGAATTCGCTGTGGAGCATCAAGACCTCAAGGGCAGTGGAAGGCGTGAACACCACGCCGCCCATGGCACCCATCAGGTCCTGCCTTCTGGCGAAAGCCTGCGCCGTGTCGGCGTCAAGCGTGACCGTCGCGGTGCCCGTGCGGGGCGCCTCTTGGGTCCACCCCAGTTGTTGCACGCGCAGGCTGTCGAAGGCGTAGCCCACGGTAGGCCAGTGGCCGGTTGCCTCCTTGACCCGACTCATTTCGTCAATGACGGCTTCGAATGTCTGCCTTACCGTGTCCACGACATCGGCGAAGTCGGCGGGTGCGGGCCGCAGTGTCTTTCGATCCCTGCGCTGTTGGTCGCTGGCGCTGTCGTTGCTGTCGTTGCGGCTGATCTGTACTGGTGTGGTCATGTTCGTTCTTTCGCTGGCGTGGATCAACGGGAAATCACCGCGTAGGTGCCGAAGCCCCAAAGCTGCGTATCCGTCCCTGTGCGCTCCCGTGCGAACTCCCGCAGTGGCAACCCTGAGCGCCACTTAACGAAAACCTCCCGGTTGCCGATCTTTCCCCAAAGGTAGCCGGGGGTGACTTCGAGGGTGAAGCGGTTGAAGCTGACTTGCATTCCGTGGTCCTTGTGAAGGTGCATGCCGAAAGTGGCATGGATGGAATGTTGAGCGCTGACCGCGTGGGTGCCAAGCAATGCCCCTACATGCTCGGAAGTGAGAACTTCGCGGGGCCGGTAGGGTGGAAACTCTCAGATGCGAGAAGGTTCCAGCCGGCAAGCATGGTAAATTGGCTGGTATTCATCAACCCCGCCACGTCGCTGACCCGTGTGATAACAACGACTTAGGTGCGGCCGGTAGTGTGATTTTCAGCCTGTCGGTGGTGCCACACACAAAGCCCACCCCGGCCGCCAGCCATTCCATCAATGCACCACCGTGCTTGCGCGCGCCATCGGCCAGCCCCGACCACGCCGGCGCCATGAGCACCCACCCGATCTCCGGCCTGACGAGCCACCGCACCGGACGCCGCGCCCGCGGACGCGACATCCACGAGCAGCACCGCACCGCCACGCCGCTGGAGCTGCTGTTCGACCTGAGCTTCGTGGTTGCCATCGCGCTGGCCGCCTCGCAACTGCACCACGGCGTCATGGAACACCACACCGGCCGCGCGCTGGTGGGTTTTCTGATCGCCTTCTGGGCCACCTGGTGGGCGTGGATGAACTACACCTGGTTCGCCTCGGCCTATGACGACGACAGCGCCGTGTTCCGCCTGCTGACCCTGCTGCAGATGGTCGGCGTGCTGGTGTTTGCCACCGGCGTGCCGGGCCTGTTCAGCGGTGACTTTCGCGTCGGCGTGCTGGGCTATGTGGTGATGCGGCTGGCGCTGGTGGTGCAGTGGCTGCTGGCCGCGCGCGGCGACCCGGCGCGGCGCACCACGTGCCTGCGCTACGCGGGGGGCATCGCGCTGGTGCAGCTGGGCTGGGTGGCGCGGCTGTGGCTGGCGCCGGAATGGGGCTGGCCGGTGTTCGTGCTGCTGATGGCGCTGGAGATGGCGGTGCCCCTGTGGGCCGAGCGCGCCGGCGGCACGCCCTGGCACGCGCACCACATTGCCGAGCGCTACAGCCTGCTGCTCATCATCACGCTGGGCGAGGTGGTGCTGGGCGCCACCAACGCCGTGGCCGCCATGTGGCAGACCTTCGGCTGGACGCTGAATCTGGCCCTGGTGGGCCTGGGCAGCACGGCGCTGGTGTTCGCGCTGTGGTGGATGTACTTTCTGCTGCCCTCGGGCGATGCGCTGCACCGGCACCGCGAGCGCAGCTTTGGCTGGGGCTACGGGCACGTGGCCATCTTCGTGTCGGCCGCCGCCATCGGCGCCGGGCTGGAGGTGGTGGCCGACGTGTTGAAGGCCGGCAAGGAAGCGGCCGAGCAGGCCATCAGCGCCACCGGCCAGGCCGCGCCCGTGGCCACGCAGGCGGGACACGCGACCAACGCCGCGCACGGCGTGTCGCCGCTGTACGCCATCACGATGGTGGCGCTGGCACAGGCCATGTTCATGGTGTCGCTGTGGGCCATCTACAGCCGCACCACGCGCGCCGAAGCAGGGCAAGGCCTGCTGACCTTGGCGTGCGCGGCCTGCGTGGCACTCGGGCCGCTCGCCGTGTGGCTGGGCGCCGCGCTGCCCTGGGGCCTGCTGCTGCTGTCGCTCGGCCCGGCGATCGCCATCGTCTACAACGAGCGTGGGCGGCGACACTGCACCGAGGCGTTTGCGGTGCGTTGAGCGGCGGCGGAAGGCGATGGAGTTTTCTCGACTGCGCGGAAGTCAGCGGCGACGGCCGAACACAGCATTGACCAGGCGGAGCAGCCGCGGCGCGCGCCGAGCCGATCATCGAGGCGCGCCAGCAGGTGCGCGAGGCCGGCAGGCAAAGCGCGCCGGTTGGGCACGGCATGATTTCGGCGACACGTCGGTGCGGCAACGCAGGCCGCGCGGCGATCCACCGCTTGTCGGCAGAAGACCCGCCGCGCGACGACGACGCCACCGACCGCCAGATCGCCCAGGCCGACGCGGCGCAGGGGCCGAAGGCCACCGGCTGAAGTACGCGGCCACGCACACGCCGAGACAGACGCCTGGATCGAAGCCTGCGCGCGCCGCGAAGCACGCGCCGCGGCCCGCCCCGAGCCCACCAAGCAGTTCCGCCGGTTGCGCCGCCCACGCAGCGCTGACACCTGCCACCCCACACCATTCAGGGTTAGCCCTTGTAGCCATTTGTGGCTACAGACAGGGGCATTGGGAATGCTTGCCCATTGGCTTGAACGATCTATCGGATCCTGCAGCGGACAAGCGACCCGGTGGAATTGCCATGCGGCCCTGTAGTGTCGCCATGGCTTTGTGGAGGGTGCGAACGAAGCCCGCGCCAGCAGAGTGGGTGACGCCCCTACTCCAGTGCGGCAGAACGCTGATCCTGATGGGCAAGGCCGCCCTGCGCAACGACGGCTTTCCAGCGGGCGAGATCTGCCTGTACGCGTGCCCCCAGCGTTGCCGGGGTGCCGGCCTCTACGCTCGCGCCGTGCCGCTCAAACATCTCCACCACGGCAGGATCTGAGAGCACCTGGTTGAGTGCCTTGTTCAATGCGTCGATATGTTCGCTCGGCGTGCCGACGGGGGCAAATAGGCCATACCACTGTGTGACGTCCACACCCGGTACACCAGCCTCGGCCAATGTCGGAACATCGGGCAAACCTGAAAGGCGGTGCGGTCCCGCCACTGCCAGCGCCCTCAGGCGTCCGTTGTGTACGAACGGGTGCGCCGTGAAAAGACTGGGGAACATCAGTTGCGCGCGGCCATTGACCGTGTCGGCGATCGCTGGTGCTGCACCCTGGTAAGTACTGCCCTTCATCACCGTTTCTGTAGCCAACTGGAACAAGGCAGCCGCGAAATGCGGCGGCGTTCCTTCGCCTGCAGACGCATAGGTGTAGTGACCGGGGCGAGCCCGGAGACTTTCGATCAGCGACTGCACGTCCGTCGCCGGCACATCGGGGTGCGTGACCATCAATGTCGGCGAAGAGCCGATCAGGCCGATGGGCGCAAAGTCTGCCACCGGGTCATAGCCCAGCTTTTGCAACGCCGGGTTCATGGCATGCGTGCCCACATAACCAAACATCAGGGTGTGACCATCTGGCTCGGCTCCTGCAACGTATTTGCTCGCCACGGCACCGTTGGCGCCGGCGCGGTTGTCGACCAGCACTTCCTGCCCCAGAAGCGGTGCGAGTTTCGCGGCAATGATGCGAGCCATGGTGTCGTTGCCTCCCCCGGCGCTGGTCGGCACGATGAGGGCAATGGGCTTGCGTGCGGTCGGCTTAGTAGAGACGTCGGCCGAAGCTTCGCCTGGGCGCGAGAACACGTAATCCGGCAGGTGCAACTCACCCTCCATGATCTTGCGGGCGGTACGCACCAGCGCGGCGCGATGTACGCTGATGGTCTCGCCGGCACCGTTGAGTTCGACTTCGATGTCGATCTGACCGGCGGGGTGCAGCACCGTCAGTGGATGGCAACCGGCCGATCGGGCAATGCCACTGGCAACGGTGCCAGCCAGCGCAAAGGCGCTGGCCACACCGATGGCACCCGTCACGGCATGCGAGGCATGACAGCGCCTGGGCGTGAAATAGCGCGAGGTGATGCTGTTGTCGGAGTCGCCGGCACTGACCAAGACTGGCTTGGGTACAACGCTGTTGGACACATCTCCCAGTCCCATGCGCAGGCCCGCCTCCAGACGCAGCGACTCGATGCGCTCGAGCAAGGCTGTCTCCGCATCGAGTACGACTGGTTTTTCGCGGCCGCTGACGCCCAGATCGGACGCGCGCATGATCATCAGCGGCATGGCCGCGTCGATACAGCTCACCTCGACGCCCTGAATCAGGTCAATGCGCTTGCCTGTCGGAAAGACCTGGCCGGTCACGGCACCCCACGCGTCTAGAAAGTCCAGCAGAATGGGCGCTGACGTGCCCGCAACGCCATCGATGCGCGAATTTCCCTCGTACGTCACGCGGCCTCCTGGAGTGCGCACGGTCACATCGATTCGCGCGCCCGTATTGACGTTGTGTACGCGAACCTTCGTGGTCCCGTCCTGGGCCGGAATCAAGCCCTGTTCGATCGCAAAGGGTGCCACGCCAGAGAGCATGTTCCCGCAGTTTGGTCGAGTGTCCACCGAACGGTGTCCGACACCCACCTGCGCGAAAAGGTAATCCAGATCGCATCCAGGCACACTGGAGCGTGACACGATCGCCACCTTGCTGTTGAGCGTGCTTCCTCCCCCAACTCCATCGAGTTGCAACGGATCGGAGGCACCGATCGCGCCGATCAAAGCTTGGTCCCGCGCCTCGTCGCCGTCTGGCAACCATTCGCGCAGAAAAAAAGGGCCACGCGAGGTGCCGGCGCGCATTAGCACGCAGGGGATGGTCTTGCTCATGCCGTACTCAATGGTGGCGTCTGCGTTGCGGATGGGTGCGGCGTCGTCGCAGGAATGCGCGACGAGCGCGGCGATGTGGCAGGCTCAGTCAGCCTTTAGCTTGGCGTCTTGAACGACCTTTTTCCACTTCACCTGCTCGTCAACCATAAACTTGCGCATCTGCTCGAGGCTCATGGTCTCTACGTCTGCACCATGGTCTTCCAACCGTTTGACAATGGCTTTGTCGCTCAGAACCTGGTTGAGCACCTTGTTTAGCTGCTGCAGCACGGGTTGCGGTGTTTTCGCGGGAGCGAAAATGGCATACCACTGCGACACATCCACATTGGCAATTCCCTGCTCCTTGAGCGTAGGCACGTCGGGCAGCAGCTCTGATCGCTTGTTGCCGGCCACGCCGATGGCCTTGAGCTTGCCCGCCTTCACAAAGGGAATGGCGGTGAACAGACTCGGAAACATGACATCGGTCTGTCCGCTTAGCGTGTCATTGACGGCTGGGGCCGATCCCTTGTAGGGAACGTGCAGCATGTTCACACCGGTGGCCAGCTTGAACATTTCGGCGGCGAAGTGGGGGGCGGTTCCGTTGCCTGCCGAGGCGTCCGCTATAGGCTGCTTGCTGGCCTTGAACTGTTCAACAACCTCCTTGGCGTTGTTCCCTTGGACCTTGGTGTTGACCACCATCAAGGTTGCCGACGAGCCGACCATGCCCACCGGCTCGAAGTCCTTGATCGGGTCGTAGCGAAGCTTTTGCAGCGCCGGGTTCATCGCATGGGTTGCGATGTACCCGAGCATCAGCGTGTAGCCGTCTGCAGGTGCGCGCATCACGAACTCGCTGGCGATGCCTCCGTTGGCACCCGCCTTGTTGTCGACGACTACCGGCTGCTTGAGGACCTGCGACATGGCCTGGCCGATCGTGCGAGCCATGGCATCGTTGGCTCCCCCAGGCGCGGTGGGCACGACGATGGTGAGCGGCTTTTCTGGCCAAGATGCCGTGGCCGCGCCAGACATGAAAGCGAGCGTAGCGCAAACGGCTGCGACGAGATACCTGCGTGTGAACTTCATTTGTCTACTCCGGTGGATTTCAGAAGGGGCGATGCGAGCCCCCTGATAGTCCGAAATACAGTGGTTCTTGTGAATTGCATTTTTAGGAAGGATTGATGCACACTGTGGATAAGTGAAACGACATTGAAGCAGCATGACAATCAACTTCAATCTAAACGACCTGCAGGCGTTTCGGGCAGTCGCCGAGTTGTCGAGCTTTCGCAAGGCGGCGGATGCATTGCATCTCTCGCAGCCGGCGTTCAGCCGGCGTATCGACAAGCTGGAGGAGGCGCTGGGGGTGCAATTGCTCGAGCGCACCACGCGCAAGGTGAGCCTCACTGCGGTGGGACGTGATTTCGACCGCAAGATCCAACAGCTGCTGGACGACCTGGACAACACCCTGCTCGGCATCCGCGGCGTGGCGGGGACACGGATGGGCGAGGTCACGATTGCTTGCGTGCCCTCAACCGTCTATTACTATCTTTCGCAGGTCGTCTCGCGCTACCACGAGCGCTACCCGAAGATTCGCGTGAAGGTGTTCGACGCCGGAGCCAACGAGGTACTGGCCTCCGTGGTGCGCGGCGAGGCGGATTTCGGGCTGAACTTCATGGGCCGCCAGGAGCTTGACATCGAGTTCAAGCTACTCATCGAGGAGCGATTCGTGGCCGCCTGCAGGCGCGATCATCCACTGGCGCACAAACGCCGAATCACATGGGCGGAACTCGCCCAGCATGACTTCATTTCAGTCAGCAAGACGTCGGGAAACCGGCTACTGCTGGACCAAGCGCTGGCCGGCCTGCCAGGGCGGCCGCAGAGCATCTATGAAACCCGGCACGTGACGACGATGCTGGGCTTATTGATCCGGCATCATAAAGATTGAATTCTTGGTGTTTGATTCAGTCATAGCGTGATGGACAAAGAAGATGCCCGCTATCAGAAGCTGGAGCAGTTGCACGAGAGGCGAAAGCAAGTGGTGCGATTGCATCTTCGAGGCACTGGCGTGATGCAGATCGTGACGCTCACGGGCTTGAGCTACCCCACGGTTCGCAAGGCGATCGATCGGTTTGATGCCGGTGGCTGGGCCGCCATCAAGCCGGCTGCTCGCGGTCGCAGCAAGGGCGACGGGCGCTTGCTCAGCGCCCAGCAGGAGGCCTCGGTGCGGCGCACCATCTGCGACCAGCGGCCCGAGCAGTTGAAGATGGAGTTCGCTCTGTGGACGCGCGCTGCGGTGATGCAGTACATCGAGCGCGAGTTCGGTCTTCGGCTGTCCATCCGTGCCACCGGTGAGTACCTGCGCCGCTGGGGTTTCACGCCGCAAAAGCCGATCAAGCGCGCTCACGAGCAGCGCCCCGAGGCGGTGCGCCAATGGCTAGAGCACGAGTACCCGGCGATCGAGCGTGCTGCCCGCGCCGAGGGCGGCGAGATCCACTGGGGCGATGAGACGGCGCTGGTCAACACCGACGTGCGTGGCCGCAGCTATGCGCCGCGCGGCAAGACGCCGGTGACGATGGTCGTCGGCGGCACGCGCGAGAAGCTCTCGATGATCTCCACCGTCACCAACCGGGGCGCGCCAACTGGATGATCATCGATGGCGCCTTCAATCACGAGCGGCTCATCGAGTTCTTGCAGGCCTTGGTGCGAGATGGCAAGCGCCGGCGCAAGAAGGTCTTTCTCATTTTGGACAACCTCGGGGTGCACCACTGCAAGCCCGTGAAGGCCTGGCTGGCCGAGCGCGGGCGTGACATCGAGGTGTTCTTTCTGCCCAGCTACAGCCCTGAGCTCAATCCCGACGAGCGGCTGAATGCCGATCTCAAGCAAGCCATCGGCTCGAAGGTGCCTGTGCGCACCAAAGCCAAGCTACATGCTGCGGCCAACGAGCACATGCAGAGCATCGCCACCAATCGCGACCGGGTGCGCGCCTATTTCCAAGACCCGATCGTCAGGTACGCAGCATGAAAACTTCATGGTGCCGGATCAATAGTTGAGTCTGGCCTTGGCGTTGCGGCAGTGCCCTCGATGGCGATGCCGGCAGCCGACCATCCACTGTTGGTCAGCGTGCCGCTGGTGAACCCCGTGGTGACCCGCAAGATGGGTCTAATCCGGCGCAAGGGCAAGAAATTGTCGCCAGCGGCGCAGCAGCTTTATGACTTCTTCATCGAGATGAAAGGTCGGCGAAGTGCCGCGGCGAAGAGCACGGCATCACCCCGTCCCGCACCGGCCGGAGGCGGCGCGCGTCCTGCTTAGCGACGCGCAGCCAGCACCCGATCAACCATGACGCCGGCCTGGCCCAGATGGTTGGCGGGTTCGCACATGGATTCGAGTTGCGCCCGCGTGACGTGCTGAGTGATCTCAGGGTGTACGGCCAGGATTTCGATCAGCGGCTGATTCTTCGTGATCGCTTCGCGGCACAGGTCGTACACGAGGTCGTGCGCATACTCACGACCGATGTAAGGACCGAGACCCATCATCACCGCTTCTGACATCACCAGCCCGTTGGTCATATCGATGTTAGAGCGCATGCGGTCAGCGTCTACCTCCAATCCCTTGAGCACGAATTTCGTCTGCTTCAGCGCGCCGGACATCAGACAGAAAATTTCCGGCAATGAGACCCACTCGATTTCCCAAGGCCCTGTGGAGCGTTCGTGGTCGGCGACCATCGCGTCCATCAGTGCGGCTGCATGCTGGCGCGCCACCGAAATGTTCGCGTGGATGTACAGGCACGAGATCGGGTTGCGCTTCTGGGGCATGGTCGAGGACGAGCCTCGGCCGGGCGCGTATGGCTCGAACACCTCAGCCACTTCTGTCTGCATCATCAACTTCACGTCCATGGCAATCTTGCCGAGCGACCCTCCGAGCAATCCGAGGAAGGCGCCCACTTCGGCAATGGTGTCACGTACCGTGTGCCAGGAGATCAGCGGCTGCACCAAGCCTAGTTCCTTCATCAGACCCGCCTGGGTTTCCATCGCACCCGTCTCGAGCGAAGACAGCGTGCCGGAGGCGCCGCCGAACTCGCCCATCAGCACGCGAGGCTTCAGTTGCTGCAGGCGCTCGCGCTGACGGTCGATGCCGGCCAGGATGCTGGCCATCTTGTAGCCGAACGTGATGGGCGTCGCCTGCTGCAGATTCGACCGGCCGATGATTGGCGTGTCACGGTACTTGGCAGCGAGAGTGGCCAGTGCATCGCCAATCTCGTTTAGATCCTGCTCGACGAGCGCCAAGCCCTCGCGCATTTGCAGCACGGTCGCAGTGTCCGTGACGTCCTGCGTGGTGGCGCCCCAGTGGCAGTATTCACCGAGCTTGTCTCGGCAGTTGGCGTTGATCTGATTGACCACCGCGATGATGGGGTAGCCGATCTGCTCGGTCTTGGCCTTGAGCTTGTCCCAATCGATCAGGGACAGCTCGCAGTTGCGCACTATCTCGTCCGCTGCTTCCTGGGGGATGATGCCCAGTTGGCCCTGCACTTTTGCCAGTGCCCGTTCGATGTCCAGGTATTTGGCGGTGCGGTTCTCGTCGGACCAGACTTCGCGCATGCGCGAGTCGCTGAATATGTCGCCGAAGACGCGGGAGTCGATGATGGTTGAAGCCATGACGGTGATTTTCTTTCGGTTGAGGGATTAGGTGTCGCTCAGATGCGGACTAGGCTCAGCGTACGTTGCGCCTGCTCTTGTACCGTTTCACTGCGTTCGATCCAGGCGTCCAGCGTGTCGGCTGAGGTGCTCACTCGAATCTCCAGGTCGCCGGCTGCATACCTCAGCCTGGACGAAGTCTCAATCAGAGTGAGTGACAAGTAAATTGCAACATTCAAATCTATTGATGCAAAAAGAGGGAGTAATTAAGCTCGTCAAGCGTCACTGCGGGCTTCCTGCGTTTTGGACGGATTGAACGAGATGGGGTAACCGGTGACGCCGTGCTCAGGGATGACCGAGAACTGGGCATCTCCAAAAAGTCACGATAACGGCTTCTGAGGCGTACGATCCACCCTATGACTACCTTGATCAATGCCCTCAAATCAGAGATCATCCGCTTGGCTCGTAAAGAGTTGAAGAGTGATCTCCTTGCTCTGCGCAAAGCCGTCACTGCCCAGCGCTCTGAGATCGCCGCGCTCAAGCGCGAGATCAAGGCCTTGCAGGCGCAGGTCAAGAGCAATCAGAAGACGTTGAAGACCGTGCAGCCGACGCCGCCGGCAGAGGACGAAGCGCCACGGCGCGCGCTGCGCTTCAACGCCGAAGGCTTCGCGGCGCAGCGCGCGCGCCTGGGCATCTCGCAGGCGCAGATGGCCCAGCTGGTGGGCGCGTCCACGCTGTCGATCTACAAGTGGGAAACCGGCAAGGTGCGCCCGCGCGCCGCCCAACTGGAGCGCATCGCGGCCGTGCGCCAGTTGGGCAAACGCGAGGCGATGGCGCGCCTCGCCAGCGGCTGAAGTCGTCCCCGCGGCTGGCCCTGGCTGCGACGGAAACCACCTACGGGTCGAGAAGCCCCGCCCGGGCGCTTGCTGCTTGCTGCTCGGGACCGGTGGCCCCTGCGTCAGATCGCCAGATACTCGCGCCGCAGATCGGCGTTGTCGAGCACTTCTTTCGCGGTGCCCGTGAAGGCGACCTCGCCGGTGTCGAGGATGATCGCGTCGTCCGCCAGTCGCAGCGCGGCCACGGCGTTCTGCTCGACGATCACGGTGGTGATGCCCAGCGTCTTGATCTCGTGCAGGATGCGCTCGATCTCCTGCACCACCACCGGCGCCAGGCCTTCGTAGGGCTCGTCGAGCAGCAGCAGCTTGATGTCGCGCGCCAGCGCGCGCGCGATCGCCAGCATCTGCTGCTCGCCACCCGACAGGGTGACGCCTTCCTGCGCGCGGCGCTCGGCCAGGCGTGGGAAATGCGAGTAGATGCGGTCCAGTTCCCAGCCGCGCCCGTTCGCCACCTGCGCCAGGATCAGGTTCTCCTCCACCGACAGGCCCTCAATGATGCGGCGGTCTTCCTGCACCAGCTGGATGCCGGCCTGCGCCGCCTGATAGCCGCGCATGGTGTGGATGGCTTGCCCGTCAAGCCAGACCTCGCCCGATTTCAGGCTGGGCGCGTCGGCGCGCGCGATCAGGCGCAGGGTCGAGGTCTTGCCGGCGCCGTTGCGTCCCAGCAGCGCCAGGATGCGGCCCTTGCGGATGTCGAAGGACACGCCCTGCACGATGTAGCTGTCGCCGTAGTAACCGTGCAGATCGCGGGCTGAGAAAAAGGCGCGCTCGCCCGCGCCCGCGGCCACCGCCGGCGCCCTGTCTTGCATCACTGTCGCATTCATCAGGCGGCTCCTCCCAGATAGGCTTGTTGCACGCGCGGATCGGCGCGCATCTGCTCGGGCGGACCTTCCGCGATGATCTGGCCCTGCGCCAGCACCGACATGTGGTCGGCCAGCGAGAACACCACGTGCATGTCGTGCTCGATGATGACCTTGGTCATGTCGCCGCCGCCGATGCGCTTGAGCAGATCGATGGTGGTGTTGGTGTCGTGGCGCGACATACCGGCGGTCGGCTCGTCCAGCAGCAGCAGGCGCGGGCGCTGGATCAGGCACATCGCCAGTTCCAGCCGCCGCTTGTCGCCGCGTGACAGCGCGCCGGCGTGGGTGGCGAGACGGTCGATCAGCCCGACGTCTTCCAGCATCTGCTCGGCTTCCTCGCGGATCTGGCGCTCGCGGCCGACGCTGCGCAGCATATTGACCTTGAATGCACCATCGCGCCGCGCGAAAGCCGGCGCCATCACGTTGTGCAGGATCGACAGGTCGGGGAAGATCTCGGGCGTCTGGAACACGCGCGCGATGCCCATCTGGTTGATCTCGTGCGGCTTCTTGCCGGTCAGCACCTGGCCGTTGAAGATCACCGCGCCGCTGGTCGGCGGCAGGCGGCCGATCACCACGTTCAGCAGGGTGGACTTGCCTGCGCCGTTGGGGCCGATGATGGCGTGCGTCGATCCGGTCTTGATCTTCAGGTCGATCTCGGACAGCGCCCGCAGGCCGCCGAAGCTCTTGTAGACGTTCGCCACGTGCAGCAGCACATCGCTGTCGGCGGCGTGCCCGTTCACGGGGGTGGAGGAGGTCTGGCTCATGCGTCGATCTCCTGCTCAGGCCGGGCGCGGACTCAGGCTGGCGCCGGTGTCCTTGCGCGATTTGTTGCCGCCGCCCCGCAGGCGCGCGCTGATGCGGCGCACGCCTTCCACGATGCCGCCCGGCAGGAACACCACCACCAGCACGAAGATCAGGCCCAGCGTCAGGTGCCAGCCCTCACCGACGAATTTGCCGGCAATCGTCACCATCACCTCCTGCGCGCCATCCGGCAGGAAGTCGAAGATGCGGTTCAGCACCTGATCGTTGAAGGCCGACAGGATGTTCTCCAGGTACTTGATGATCCAGGCGCCGATGACCGGCCCAACCAGCGTGCCGACGCCGCCCAGGATGGTCATCAGCACCACCTCGCCCGAGGCCGTCCACTGCATGCGCTCAGGGCCGGCGATCGGGTCAGTGATGGCCAGCAGGCCACCGGCCAGGCCGGCGTACATGCCCGAGATCACGAAGGCCGCCAGCGTGTAGGGACGGATGTTGAACCCGGTGTAGCTCATGCGCGTCTGGTTCGACTTGATGCCGCGCAGCATCATGCCGAAGGGCGAGGCGAAGATCTTCTGCGACACGAAGAAGGCGACCAGCAGGATGACGGCGCAGAAATAAAAGCCGTCGAAGCCGCTCATCTCCATGCCGAACAGCGTCGGCACCGGCAGGCCGTCCAGGCGATCGCGGAACATCATGTCGATGATGCGCGGGTCGTCGCGGCTCAGCAGCAGCCCGGTCTCGCCCTGCGTGATCGGCGTCAGCACCGAATACGCCAGGCTGTAGCACATCTGCGCGAAGGCCAGCGTCAGGATGGCGAAGTAGATGCCGCTGCGCTTCAGGCTCAGGTAGCCGATCACCACCGCGAACACGCCGGCGACCAGCACCGAGAAAAGCACCGCCGGGATCACGTTCATGGTGAACAGCTTGAACGACCAGACCGCCGTGTACGAGCCGATGCCCAGAAAGGCGGCGTGGCCGAACGAGAGGTAGCCGGTCAGGCCGAACAGGATGTTGAAGCCGACGGCGAACACCGCGTAGATGACGAACTTCTGCAGCAGGCCCGGGTAGGCGGCGCCGAAAGGCGCCAGCCAGATCGGCATGCTCAGCACCACCAGCGCGAAGATCGCCAGCTTGATGGTGTCGGTGCGGTCGAGGTAGAACAAGGCCTTCATGTTGTCTAGGTCTCCATCACGCCACGGCGTCCCATCAGGCCGCGCGGCCGCACCAGCAGGATCACCACGGCGACGAAGTAGATGATGATCTGGTCGATGCCCGGTATCAGCGATTTCACCTCGGTCATCGAGGCGATCGATTGCAGGATGCCGAGCAGAAAGCCCGCCAGCACCGCACCCGGCAGCGAACCCATGCCGCCGACCACCACCACCACGAAGCTGAGCACCAGGAAGTCCATGCCGAAGGTGTAGTTGGGCGACAGCAGCGGCGTGTACATCACGCCGGCCAGGCCCGCCACCACGGCGGCCACGCCAAACATGATGGTGAAGCGGCGATCGATGTCGATGCCCAGGAAGGACACCGTCTGCCGGTCGTTCATGCCGGCGCGCACCACCAGCCCGAAGGTGGTGTAGCGCAGGAAGGCGAAGATCATGCCGATCAGCAGCAGCGAGAACAGCAGATAGACCAGCCGCCACCACGGATAGGTGAGCACGCCCTGGCCCATGCCCAGCCAGACGCCGATGTCGGCGGCGCCGCGCAGCGCCTGCGGCATCGGCTGCGGGATCGGGTTGGGGCCGAAGAAGCTCTTGACGATTTCCTGCAGCACGATCGCCAGGCCGAAGGTCACCAGAATCTGCTCGGCGTGGGTGCGCTTGTAGAAGTGCTTGATCAGGCCACGCTCCATGACGACGCCGATCAGCAGCATCACGGGAATCGCCAGCAGGATCGACAACGGCACCGAATAGTCGACCAGCACCGCGCCCCAGCTGCCGAACCAGTCCTGCACGATCGGGGTCTTGACCTCGAGCGGCTGGCCCCAGGGCGTGGTCTGGGTCGGATCGGTGTGCACGATCTCGATCGTCAACAGGTAACGGAACGCCACGGCGCAGAACGCGCCCAGCATGAACAAGGCGCCGTGCGCGAAGTTCACCACGCCGAGCGTGCCGAACACCAGCGTCAGCCCGAGCGCGATCAGCGCGTAGGCGCCCCCCTTGTCCAGCCCGTTCAGCAACTGCGCGAGGATTGCATTCATGCGCGCTTGTCTCCACCTCGTTTTGTGTTTATCCGCCGTCGACCCGGCCGCCAGCAGGTGGCGGTCGGGTCGCGGTCATTCATGCACTCTTGCCGGGCCGGCGTCACGCCGGCCCGCCCCGAATCAGCACATGTTCGGCTCGTAGGGGCCAAGATCGCCACCGAAGATCTTCGGGTCGTAGGTCACTTCCTTGCGGGTGGCCTTGCCGATCACGCTCAGCACGTCGAACTTGCTGGTCGGCTTCGGATTGCCACGCACCACCAGCACGTCCTTGAAGCACTGGTGGTCGCTGTCGCGGTACAGCGTCGGACCGTTGCCCATGCCGTCGAACTCGAAGCCTTCCAGCGCCTTGATCACCTCAGGCGGATAGAAGGTGCCGGCGCGCTGGCAGGCATCGGCGTACAGGATCGCCTGGACGTAGCCGGTGTGGGACGATTGCGACGGCGGCTGGCCATAGGCCTCGCCGTAGGACTTGGTGAACACCTTCGAGGCCTCATCCGGCAGCGCCCAGTGCCAGTTGGAGGTGCCGATGATGCCCTGCACCGCCTTGCCGGCGCCCTGCGCCATCAGCTCCGAGAACATCGGCACGACGATCTGAAACTGCTTGCCGTTGGCCTGCTTGTCGCGCAGCCCGAACTGCACCGCCTGCGGCAGCGAGTTCACCATGTCGTGGCCATAGTGGTTCAGGATCAGCACGTCGGCGCCCGAGTTGGCCACCGGCGTCAGGTACTGCGAGTAGTCGCCCAGGCCGAGCGGCGAGCGCACCGTGGCCACGGTCTTCCAGCCCAGCGCCTCGGTCGCCTTCTTGATCGACTCTTCCTGCGTCCAGCCCCAGGTGTAGTCGGCGGTGATGTGATAGGCCTTGCGGTCCTTGCCGTATTCCTTGGCCAGGATCGGGGCGATCGCCACGCCCGACTGGTAGGCGTTGAAGAAGTGGCGGAAGCCGTAGCGCCGCTTGTCCTTGCCGGTGGTGTCGTTGGAGTGCGTCAGGCCGGACATGTAGATGATGCCCTTCTCCTGGCACAGGCTCTGCTGCGCGATCGCCTCACCCGAGGTCACGCTGCCGGTCACCATGATGACCTTGTCGCGCTCGATCATGCGACGCGCGCCGTCGCGCGCGGCGTCGGTCTTGGTCTGCGTGTCGCCGCTGACGAAGGCGACCTTCTTGCCCAGCACGCCATTGCCCTTGAGCGAGTTCGGCTTGAGTGTCTTCAGCAGGCCGCCGTCGCCCTCGCCGTTGATGTGCTTGACGGCGAGTTGGTAGCCCTTGAGCTGGTCCATGCCCTCCTCGGCGTAGCTGCCGGTTTGCGGCACGTTGAAGCCGAAGGTGACGGTGCTGCCGGTCGGGTTGTTGCAGAAGTTCTTCTGCGCCCAGGCTTCGCGCACAAAGAAGAACGGCGCGGTGCCGCTGGCCAGGATCCCCGCGGTGCCGGCCCGCAAAATCGAACGACGATCCCGAAACTTTCCGTTAGCCATATTTGTCTCCTAGCCCGTCACCGGGTAATCAAATGTTCAGGCCTCCGACTGTGGGTCCCGGGGTCGGGCCAGTCAATCCCGATTCGATTCAAGGGGGGATTTTCTGTAAACTATTGATCTATTCTGATGTAAATCAAGTAAATCCATTGACTGGGAATCGCTCCCATCCATGCACCGACGTCGCAGCCTGACACCGCATGCACGCTCCCATCGGCACCAAGCTGCGCCGCCAGCGCAAGGCGCGCTCACTCGCGCAGGCCGAGCTGGCGCGCGCCGTCGGCATCTCGCCGAGCTACCTGAACCTGATCGAGGCCAACAAGCGCCCGGTCGGCGGCGCGCTGCTGGCGCGCATCGCGCGCCAGCTTGGCATCGCGCTGGAAGAACTCAGCGGCGAGAAAGAGCAGCGCCTGCTCGACGAGTTGGACAACCTGTTGTCGGACCCGCTGCTCGACGGCCTGGGCGTCGAACCCGGCCACCTGCGCGAGCTGGTGGCGCGGCTGCCGGCGCTGGCGCAGGCCCTGCACAAGCTGCACCGCGCCCATGCCGACGCCAGCGCCAGCGTGGAGACCTTCGCCAACCGGCTGAAGTCCGACCCCCTGCTGTCGGGCCTGCTGCACCAGATCCTCAGCCACGTGACCGCCATGCGCTCCAGCGGCGAAATCCTGCGCAGCGTGCCCGACCTGAGCCCGCTGCAGCGCAACCGCTTTCTCGACACCGTCGACCGCGAGGCGCGCACGCTGTCCGACCTGGCGCGCGCGCTGATCGCGCATTTCGACCAGTCGATGCAGACGCGCCCGCCGCTGTCGCCGGTGCGCGAGGTCGACGACCTGATCATCGGCGAGAACAACCATTTCCCGCGCCTGGAGCAAGTGGCGCAGGCACTGCGCGCCGAGATCGACGCCGTCGCCCCTTTGAGCGAAGCGACGCTCACGCAACTGCTGGCGCAGCGCTTCGCGGTGCGGGTACACATCGACGCCGCTGGGCGGCCGACGCGCCAGAGCTTCTCGCCCGACTTCGGCTTCGACCACGCCGAGCGCACGCTCTGGTTCCGCAGCTCGACCAGCGCCGCCACGCGCCAGTTCCAGCTGACGCGGCTGCTGGCCGAACTGGTGCACGGCGACGTCATCGAGGAGCACGTGCGCGACGAGCGCCTGACCACGCCCAGCGCGCAGCGCATCGCCTACCGCGCGCTGGCCTCCTACGTCGCCGGCGCCGCCATCTTTCCCTACCAGCGCTTTGTTGACGACGCGCGCCGCCACCGCCACGACATCGACCGCCTGCGCCAGGCCTACGCCGCCAGCTTCGAGCAGGTCGCGCACCGGCTGGTCACGCTGCGCCGGCCGGACGCGCCCGGCATTCCGTTCGGCTTTCTGCGCGCCGACCCCGCTGGACGGCTGACCAAGCACTTCCCGCTGCCCGGCCTGCCGCTGGCCGGCTCAGGCCACGCCTGTCCCCTGTGGGTGGTGTACGCGGCGGCGCGCGCGGGTGGCGGCCAGATCCTGCGTCAGGTGGTGCAGTTTCCGGATGGCGCGCGCTACCTGTTCCTGGCGCGGGCGACACCACTCGTCGTCTCGCACTACCATGCGCAACCGTTTCATTCCACCGTGATGCTGGCCTGCGACCTGCTGCACGCCGACCGCACCGTGTACGGCCAGGGCCTGGATCTGGACGACCCGGCGCTGGCGGTACCGGTGGGGCCGACCTGCCGCCTGTGCACGCGGCGCGAATGCGAGTACCGGCAGGAAGAGGCGCTGGACGTCTTCGGCGAGACGCCCAACCTGCGCCTGCCGCTGGTGCCGCGCGACTTCCGGCCAGCGGGCGCCCGCCACCGCGGCGGCGCGAGTCGTGATACCGTGCGTGACATTCCTGGGCCGCCCATGGAGGAGACATGATCGATGTGCTGATAGCGGAAGACGAGCCCGGCATCCTGGAGTCGCTGGACTTCATTCTGCGCCGCGCCGGCTGGACCGTCAGCAGCGCCACCGATGGCGACGCCGCGCTCGCGGCGGCGCGCCAGCTGTCGCCGCGCGTGCTCGTGCTCGACCTCATGCTGCCCAAGCTGAGCGGTTTCGAGGTGCTCAAGCAGATCAAGGCCGACCAGGCCACGCGCGACATCCCGGTGCTGGTGCTGACCGCCAAGGGCCAGCAGCGCGACCGCCAGATCGTCGAGGAGCTCGGCGCCGACGGCTTCGTGACCAAGCCCTACGCCAACGACGACGTGGTCGGCGCGGTACGGCGGCTGCTGGACGCCGCGCGGCCACGCCCCCAGCCCTGACCGCCGCGGGCCCCTCGCCGCCCCGCCGTGACGCACGACTCCCACGCAGCGCAGGACGCGCCAGCGCGCAGGAAACCGCCCCTTGCTGACGGCAAGAAGCGCGAGCACGCCGCCTTCATGCTGCCGGTGGCCGGCTTCCTGCTGATCGTGCCGCCGCTGCTCACCCTGTTCGGCGGCCACTATCTTCTGTTCGGCGTGCCACTGCGCACCATGTATTTTTTCGCGGTCTGGCTGGCGATGATCGTCGGCGCCGCGCTGCTGTCGCGCTACATGCCGGCCGCCGGCACCGACGAGCACGGCGATGCCGCCGAGGACAGCCCCTGATGCTGTCGGCCGACTTCGTCATCCTGGCCGCCATCGCCTACGTCGGCCTGCTGTTCGTGCTGGCCTTCATCTCGGACGCGCGCGCGCGCCGCGGCGAAGGCGGCATGCTGCGCTCGCCCTTCGTCTACACCCTGTCGATCTCGATCTACTGCACCAGCTGGACCTTCTACGGCGCCGTCGGCACGGCGGCGCGCTCCGGGCTGGAGTTCCTGGCCATCTACCTGGGGCCGACGCTGATCTTCGTCGGCTGGTGGTTCGTGCTGCGCAAGCTGGTGCGCATCGGGCGCATCCAGCGCATCACCTCGGTGGCCGACCTGCTGTCCTCGCGCTACGGAAAATCGAACCCGCTGGGTGTGCTGGCGACGCTGATCGCCATCGTCAGCGTCACGCCCTACATCGCGCTGCAGCTCAAGGCCATCACCACCTCGATCCAGGTGGTGTCGGCGGCCGACTCGGCCAGCGGCCGGCCGCTGGGCGGGCTCGACGAGATGCAGCTGGCCTTCGGCGTCGCCGCCATGATGGCGCTGTTCACCATCCTGTTCGGCACCCGCAACGTCGACGCCAAGGAGCAGCACCAGGGCGTGGTCGCCGCCATCGCCTTCGAGGCCATCGTCAAGCTGCTGGCCCTGCTGGCGGTGGGCGCCTACGTGGTGTTCGGCGTCGGCGGCGGGCTGGAGGAAATCCACCAGCGCGCGCAGGACGCCGGTGTCGACGTGTTCTCGCAAAGCAGCTTCGGCAGCCGCTGGATCGCGCTGCTGGTGCTGTCGGCCACCGCCGTGCTGTGCCTGCCACGCCAGTTCCAGATCACCGTGGTCGAGAATTCCGACGAGCGCCACCTGCGCACCGCCGGCTGGGCGTTTCCCACCTACCTGATGCTGGCCAGCCTGTTCACGGTGCCGATCGCGCTGTACGGCCTCACCGCGCTGCCGGCCGGCTCCAACCCCGACATGTTCGTGCTGACCATCCCGATGGCGGGCGGCCAGTCCGGCCTGGCGCTGTTCGCCTTCATCGGTGGTTTTTCCAGCGCCACCTCGATGATCATCGTGGCCGCGATCGCGCTGTCGATCATGATCTCCAACCACATCCTGCTGCCGCTGGTGCTGCGCCACACCGGCGCCATGCAACTGACCGGCGACCAGGGCATCGCGCGGCTGCTGCTGAAGACCCGGCGCATCGCGATCGGCATCATCCTGCTGCTGGGCTTCATCTACTTCTCGCTGACGGCGCGGTCTGATGCGCTGGCGCCGATCGGCCTGATCTCGTTTGCCGGCGTGGCCCAGTTCCTGCCGGCCATGATCGCCGCCCTGTACTGGCGCGAGGCCACGCTCAAGGGCGCGTTCAGCGGCATCCTGAGCGGCTCGGTGATCTGGGCCTGGACCCTGTTCCTGCCCAGCTTCGAGAGCAGCAGCGGCGCCGTCGCCGCGCTGATGCAGGCCGGCCCCTGGGACCTGGGCTTTCTGCGCCCGCAGGCCTTGTTCGGGTTGGCCGGGCTCGACCCGCTGGTGCACTCCGTGTTCTGGAGCCTGTTCGTCAACACCGCGCTGCTGATCGTGGTCTCGCTGCTGACGCAGCAAAGCATGCTGGAGCGGCTGCAGGCAACGCAGTTCGTCGACGTCTTCAAGCACCCGGCGGCGCTCGAATCGACGCTGATGCGGCGCGCCGCCACCGCCAGCGACCTGTTCTTCATCGCCGAGCGCGTGCTCGGCTGGGAGCGCGCGCGCGAGCTGTTCGACGCCGCCGGCGCCAGCGGCGGCGGCCTGCACGCCGCACCGCCGGAGATGCTGCCCGGCTTCATCGACCAGCTGGAGCGCGAGCTGGCCGGCTCGATCGGTGCCGCCTCGGCGCACATCCTGCTGTCCAAGGTGGTGTCCGGCGAGGTCATGTCGCTGGAGGAGATCGTCGCCATCGCCGACGAGACGCAGCAGGTCATCGAGTACTCGCAGCAACTGGAGAAGACCTCCGAAGAGCTGCGCCTGACGGCCGAGCAACTGCAGCTGGCCAACACCTTGCTGCGCGACCTGCACCAGCAGAAGGACGACTTCCTGTCGCAGATCAGCCACGAGGTGCGCACGCCGATGACGGCGATCCGCTCGTTCTCCGAGATCCTGCTGAAGGAGGGCGAACTCAGCGACGCGCAGCGCGAGCGCTTCGCCTCGACCATCCATGAAGAGAGCAAGCGGCTGACCAAGCTGCTCGACGAGATCCTCGATATCAGCGCGCTCGAGCACGGCGAGCGCGACTGGGACAACGTGCCGATCGACGTCGACCAGGTGCTTGACCACGCGCTGGAGGTGTGCGAGGGGCTGGCGCGCCAGCACGGCCTGCACATCGAGGCCGGCCCGCGCGTGGCGCACAGCCGCATCGCCGCCGACGCCAACCGCCTGTGCCAGGTGCTGATCAACATCATCTCGAATGCGGTCAAGTACAACAGCGCGGCCGAGCCGGTGATTCGCGTCGGCTCGTCGATCGCCGATGGCCGCTACCGCATCGACATCGCCGACAACGGCCCCGGCATCGCGCCCGAGCGCCGCGCCCGCATCTTCGAGAAGTTCGTGCGCGGGCACCAGGACGGGCTGGAGCCCCCCACCGGCGCCGGCCGCGGTCTCGGCCTGGGCCTGAACATCAGCCGCATCATCGTCGGCAAGATGGGCGGCGCGCTGGACCTGGTCGATGGGCCGCTGCCCGGGGCCTGCTTCCGCCTCAGCTTTCCGCTGCTGCCGGAGTCCGGCTCGCCCCAGCACGCCGCGCCGGTCCCAACTGAACTGGCGCGCTGAGCCAACGCTCAGCACTACCGCTCCGGCCGCAAAGCCGAGGAGGCCGGCCAGCCCTTCTGGAGAACTACACCAGCTACAAACACACGCCTAACCACTCCCGATTGGGCGCCTTTTCTTGTTTACGACATGCAGAAACCGCCAACCTCTGGTCGATGTTAGCTTCGGTATGAGGTCGTGGCTCTTCACTCAACTGAGCCAGCCCTTGATACGCACTGCCAACGCTTCGCGGCTGATGCCATAGCGGGCGTGCAACGTCGGCAGAGCGCCAGCGTCGAGGAACAAGTCAGGCAAGCCGGCAAGCCGGAAGCGCGCCGGTTGTACGCCGCGCGTCATTAGCGCTGTTGCGACCGCCTCGCCCAGGCCGCCAACCACAGAATGGTTCTCGGCGACAACCACCAACCGTGGCTTGGCGCGCACTGCCTGCACAATGGATTCCACATCCAGTGGCTTGATGGTCGGGCAGTGCAACACGCCCACGTCAACATGGTCCTCGGCCAGCGTCTGGGCCACCTCAAGCGCGCGCATGGTCATGAAGCCGCTGGAGATGATCAGCACATCATTGCCGTCGCGCACCATCTTTGCCTTGCCCAACTCAAACTTGTAGTCGTACTCGTCCAGCACTAGCGGGACGTTCCCGCGCAACAGGCGCATGTAAACCGGGCCTTGGTGCTCAGCAATCTGCGGCACCGCCTGTTCGATGTCGAGCGCATCGCAGGGGTCGACAATAGTCAACCCTGGCACGCCACGCATCATTGCCAAGTCTTCGGTGGCTTGGTGGCTCGGTCCGTAGCCTGTGGTCAGGCCTGGCAGCGCGCAGCAGATCTTGACGTTGAGGTTCTCCTCGGCAATCACCTGATGGATGAAGTCGTAGGCGCGCCGGGTGCCGAAGACCGCGTAGGTGGTCGCGAAGGGCGTCAGGCCTTCCTTGGCCATGCCGCCGGCCGCGGCCATCAGCAGCTGCTCGGCCATGCCCATCTGGTGGAAGCGCTCCGGGTAGGCTTGTGCGAAAAGATGCAGATCGGTGTATTTGGCCAGATCGGCGGTCATGCCGACGATGTTCGGTCGCTCGCGGGCGTACTCGACCAGCGCCTTGCCGAACGGCGCGGCCGTGACGCGCTGCCCGTCGGCGGCGATGGAGGCGATCATCGCCGAGGTGGTGAGGCGGGGTTTGTTCTGTACGGTGGTGTTCATGCCAACGCTCCTTCGGGTTGCGATTGATCGAGAATGGCCAGGGCCTGCTGCCACTCGGGCGGATCGACGCGGATGAAGTGGTTCTTCTCGCGTTGCTCCAGAAACGGCACACCCTTACCCATCAGGGTGTCGAACAGGATCACGCGCGGCTGGCGCATCTTTAAATGGCGCGCGGCATCGAACGCGGTTAGCACCGCAGACAGGTCGTTGCCCTTGACGCGTTGCACATGCCAGCCGAAGGCGACCCATTTGTCGGCCAGGGGCTCGAAACCAAGCACCTTGGACGATGGTCCATCGGCTTGCTGGTTGTTGATGTCCACCAGGCAGATCAGGTTGTCCAGTCCGTGGTGGGCGGCGGACATCGCCCCCTCCCAAGTCGAGCCTTCGTCAAGCTCACCGTCGGACATCGAGTTGTAGACGAAGGCCGGGTTGTCTTTATGCTTCAGCGCCAGCGCGATGCCGACTGCGATCGGCAGACCATGACCGAGTGAGCCGCCCGACATCTCCATGCCCGGTGTATAGGTCGCCATGCCCGACATTGGGAGCCGACTATCGTCGCTACCGTAGGTCTCAAGTTCGTTCTCGGGTACGACGCCGGCCTCGATCAGCGCGGCGTAGTGGGCGATCGCATAGTGGCCGTGCGAGAGCAGAAAACGATCGCGCTCTTCCCACTTGGGATCTTCTGGCCGCAGGTTTAGCGCATGACCATAAGCCACGGCGAGGACATCTGCGTACCCCAGCGCTTGGCCGATGTAACCCTGGCCTTGAACCTCGCCCATGCGCAGCGCATAACGGCGAATGCGCCAGGCGCAGCGCGCCAGTTCACCCAGATCGGCCGTGGTAGTGAGAGTGGAAGCATTCATCTCGTGTTTCCCGGTATTCAAGTCATTAAAAAGTGCGCACATCAGCGCAGGATCGTGGCAGGCACGTAGGACACCAGCGCCAGAATGGCGAAGGCCACAAAGTAGAATGGCCCCAGTTCGCGTACGGTCTGCCCGACCTTCACCTTGGCCAGCGCGCTGGTAATGAACAGGGTCGTTCCGACCGGCGGCGTGTACAGCCCCACGGCCAGGTTGACCACCATCATGATGCCCAGTTGCACCGGATCCATGCCCACACTTTCTGCCAGCGGCAGGAACACGGGCGTCAGCAGCAGAATCGCGGCCGGCAGGTCGATGAACATCCCGACGAACAACATCATCAAGTTCATCAGTAGGATCACCACCCAGCGGATGTGCACGTTGTCGAGTACCCACTGGGCGAGTGCCTGCGGCATCTGATCGTAGGTCAGCAGCCAGCCGATTGCCGCTGAGGCCATGATGACCAGCAGCACGACACCGGTGGCCAGGCCTGAGTGCACGATGGCGTCATTCAAGCGCTTCCAACCCAGATCGCGATAGACCACCGCCGAAATCAGGCCGGCGTAAAGCGTCGACAGCACCGCGACCTCGGTTGGCGTGGCGATGCCAAAGCGAAGGAACACAACGATCAGCACAGGCAGCAGCAAGGCGGGCGACGAGTACAGCAGATGCTTGCGGAATGCGGCCATGTTGACCGGCGTCGTATCACGCGGAAAATCGCGGCGCCAGCCGACCCACCAGCACGCGAGCATGAAGCCGCCGCACAGGAGCAGGCCAGGCAGCACGCCGGCATAGAACAGCGCCGCAATCGACGCGTTGGCGGTCAGCGCGAAGATGATCAGCGGAATCGACGGCGGAATCAGGATGTCGATCGTCGCCGCCGCCGCCAGCGTCGCGGCCGAGAATGCGGGCGGATAGCCGAGGCGCTTGTGCCAGGGTATCAGCAGTGAGCCGATCGCCGAGGCATCGGCCACTGCCGAACCGGACACGCCGCCGAACAGTGTCGACGACAGCACGCCGACCTGCGCCGGTCCGCCGTGAAAGCGGCCGATCAATGTCGTCAGCACGCCCACCAGCGCGGCGCCGAGCCTGCCGCCCATCATCAGCGATCCCGTCAGCATGAAGAACGGGATCGCGATCAGCGGAAAACTCTGCACCTGCGCAACCATCTGTTGCACCAGCAGATCAAGCGGAATGCGGTCCGAAGTGGCCGCCGCCGCCAGCGCCGCCATCATCAGCGCGTGGGCGATCGGGATGGCCGCGACGGCCGCGATCATGAAAACGATGAGGATCAGGGCACTCATGGGCTTCTCCTGCGTCGTGAACTTGTAAAAGTGCTGCTCACCAATGCGCGGTGGGCAGTTCGGATTCGTCCGCTGGTGCGACCCGCGACACTCCACGCCAGGTGCGCCATGCCGACTGCAGCGCCAGCAAGGCCAGCATCGCCATGCCGCCCATGACGCAGCCATAGGTGACCGAGCCCGGCACTTGCAAGATCGGCGATTTCTCGTCGTGCACGATCTCCAGCATCTGATAGGTGGCATACGACAGCGTGGCGTAGAGGGCCACGACCAGCAGCCAACTGATCGTTTCAACGAAGCGCCGCACACTGGCCGGCACCGCGTCCATCAGGAAGCTGGTCGTGATGTGGGCGCCATGCGATGCCGCCAGCACGACGCCTGACATCACCAGCCACGGAAAGGTCAGCTCCGGTACCTCATTGGCCCACTGCAGGCTGGTTCCGGTGGCGTAGCGCAGGATGGTGTTGGCCACCAAGATGAAAAAGATGACGGTCGTGCTCAGCCACAGCACGGTCCGACAAACACCGACCACAGCGCGTTCAAGCGCACTGGCATGTGCGACAGCGTTCATGGGGATCTCCGCAAAGGATGGCCGGCGCAGCGCAGTGCGCCGGTATTCGGATCAATCGCGTCAGTTGGCGCGGGCGGCGCTGATGACTTTCTTGACATAGGCGCCAGTTGCTCCGGCGACCCACTTATCGTCAACGCTTGAAGTCGCTTTGGCAAACGCTGCCTTATCGACATTGGTTACCTGCATACCCTTGGTCTTGAGTTCGGCCAACAGCTTCTCGTCAGCCTCGTGCGAGAGCTTGCGCTGCAGCACAGTCGCTTCCACAGCCGCTTCCTGCACCGCCTTGCGGTCGGCGTCTGACAGGCGATCCCAACTGCGCTTACTCATCAGAAACGGCGTCATCTGGAACTGGTGGCTGGTAAGGGCCAAGTGCTTCTGCACCTCGTAGAGCTTGCTGGCATGGATATTCGCGAGCGGGTTCTCCTGGCCATCAACCACACCCTGCTGAAGTGCGACGTACAGTTCGGCGAACTTGATCTGCTGCGCCTGCGCGCCAAGCGCCTGCATGATGTCGACCAACACGCTGTCTGGCGGTGTACGCATCTTCAGACCCCTCATGTCATCGACCTTGGTTATAGGATGCTTGCTATTGGTCATGTGGCGGATGCCGTTGTCCCAGTAACCGAGCACGATCAGGCCCTTGGCGGTCGACTTGTCGGACAGTTCCTTGCCGAGCGCGCCATCGAGCAACTTGAAGGCCTGCGCCGCATCGCTGAACAGAAACGGCATGCCGAAGGCAGCGTATTCAGGCACAGCGCTGGCCACCGCGCCCTGTGAATTGGCCGACATGTCTAGTGCTCCAGTGCGCAGCGCCGTCACCATCTGGGCGTCATCACCGAGTTGGGCCGACGGCGCGACCTGCACCTCGATGCGGCCGCCGCTCTTGGACTTGAGCACTTCGGCGAACTTCACTGCGGCCTCGTGTCGGGGATTGCCCGGTGCCGCGCCATGGCCGAGCGTCAGCTTGGTTGTCTGGGCGCCGACGGAAAGCGGCAGTAGCGCCGCGGCGACCACTGCGAGCAGTGAATGGCGAAGGAATGTCTTTCGTTGCATGGCTTGTCTCCTTTAGTACTTTGGTGATCTGGCTCGAACTCGGGGGTCTGATGCGCTCAATGAATCAGCATGCCGCCATTGACATCCAGCGTGATGCCGGTGCAGTAGGCGGACAGGTCGCTGGCGAGAAAGACGCAGGCACCGGCCACATCGTCGGCGCGACCCAGGCGGGCCAGCGGAATGGTCGAATTGATTTCGATCTTGCGCTCGGGTGTGAGCTTGCCTTGGGTAATGTCGGTCTCGATCAGGCCGGGCGTGATGCAGTTGATGCGGACGTTGTCGCCGCCGAACTCACGCGCCATCGCACGCGCCAGGCCCAGCACACCGGCCTTGGCCGCAGAATAGTGTGGGCCGCCGAAGATGCCGCCACCGCGTTGCGCCGACACCGATGAGATGCAGACGATCGAGCCCGACTTCTGCTGGCGCATCGCGGGCAACACGGCTTGCGACATATACAGCGTGCCGCGCAGGCTGACGTCAAGGATGCGGTCATAGTCGGCCCCGGTAATCTCCAGCGTCTTCACCGGTTGCGTAATACCAGCGTTGTTGATCAACACGTCGATGCGGCCGAACTTCTGCAGCACCGCAGCCGCGGCGGCCTCGCAAGCGGACTTGTCGGTCACGTCGCCGACCACTCCCAGGTGCTCGGCGCCGAGCCGCGCCGCCGCCGAGGCGGGCTCGGCACGCACCAGATCCATGATCGCAACGCGAGCGCCTTGCGTCGCCATCATCCGAGCGGCGGCAAATCCCAGGCCATTGATCCCGGCACCGCCGGTGACCACCGCAACTTTGTCTTTGAGCAGCATTTGGTTGTCTCCTAAAAATCGGTTTCGGAACCGATGGAGGCAATCCTAGGTTTCATGTCTCATGACAGCAAGCGATAAAATTTCAATATAAGATGAAAAAACTTCATTTTAAGCGGGGGTTCACCCGATGCCATCAATACCTCCAATCGCCAACCTGCTGGCCTTTGAAGCCGTCTCCAGGCGACGCAGCTTCGCGCTGGCCGCGACCGAATTGCATCTAACGGCCTCAGCCATCAGCCATCAGATTGCTCGGCTCGAAGCAGACCTCGGTGTGCGTTTGTTCGAACGCAGCGCGCACGGTGTGCGAATCAGCGCGGCGGGCGAGCAGTACTTGCCGCGCATTGCCGCCGCGCTGTCGGCCATTTCGCTTGCGACTGACGATTTGCGGCAAGGCGACAGCACCAGCCTGTACGTGCATTCCGCGCCCAGCATCGCGAGTCTGTGGTTAATGCCGCGGCTACGCCGCTTCTCCCAGGCCTGTCCGGGCATTTCGCTGAATCTGTCGGCGGCACATACGCAGAGTGATTTCGACTTGGGCCAGGCCGACGTCGACATCCGCTACGGCGTGCCACCGTGGGGCGACCTGATCGTGGAGCCCCTGTTCGAGGAACGCATCGTCCCGCTGGCAAACCCGTCATTCATCGAGCGACACGGGATCCGTCAAGTGGAGCAATTGCTCAAGCTGCCGTTGATTCAGAGCAATGTGAGCCTTGTGCAGTGGTCAGACTGGTTCTCCATGTTCAGCAACAAGCGCGCGCCCGACCGCTTCCGGGTCCGATTCGATCGCGCCCAAATGGCGCTGGACGCGGCCATGCAAGGCCTCGGCGTGGCGCTGGAGAGCACCACCATAGCCAGTCAGCACATCACCGATGGCAAGCTGCGCCCCATCTGCTCGCTGGACGAAGCGGTGCGTAGCAAGGCGCACTTCGTGGTCTATCCCGCCCGCCACGCCAAGCGGACCAATGTCGAAGCGTTCCTCGGTTGGATCCACAGCGAGGCCGCCAGAATGGTATAGGTGGCGGCGCCACCGGAACTCAGTACTGCCGCGCCGGCAGCCGCACCGTCAGCCCGTCCAGCTCTTGCGTCAGCACGATCTGGCAGCTCAGGCGGCTGCCGTCGTCGGCCGGCTCGGCGGTGAACTGCAGCATGTCCAGCTCGCCCGCCTTGGCCGGCGGCACGCGCGCGCGCCAGGGCTCGTCGACGTGGACATGGCAGGTGGCGCAGGTCATGGCGCCGCCGCAGTCGGCGGCGATGCCCTCCAGGTTGGCGTTCACGGCTGCCTGCATCAGGCTCATGCCCGGCTTGGCGGCCACGTCGTATTGCTCGAAGCTGCCACCGACGGGGGCGGTGACGAAGTGCACGGTAATCGTCATATCCTGCTGAAAAATTCGCGCTGATCGAAGGCCTGCTTGTCCTCGGCCTGTTCGTGCCGCGACGCGTCGGCCAGCTTGATGCGCGTGTAGTAGTTCATGAAGTCGGTGCCGAAGGCGTGGCCCAGCACCGGATCCTGGTTCATTGCCTGCACGGCCTCGCGCAGCGAAGTGGGCAGGCGGTCGGCGTCCGGATGATACGGGTCATCGGTGGCGCGCGGCGCGCGCAGCCGGCGCTCGATGCCGTCCAGCCCGGCGGCGATCTGCGAGGCCAGATAGAGATAGGGGTTGGCGGCCGGCTCGCCCAGGCGGTTTTCGATGCGCGTGCCGGCGTCGCCGCACCCGCCCACCACGCGCAGCAGCGCGCCGCGGTTGTCGCGCCCCCACAGCACCGACTGCGGCGCCAGCGCGTGGGGCCGGAAGCGCCCGTAGCCGTTCGCGGTGGGCGTGCAGAACACCGTCATGCCGCGCGCGTGCGCCAGCAGGCCGCTCAGGTAATGCTCGCCCAGGTCCGACAGCCCATGGCCGGCGTCCCTCGGCGTGCTGCCCGGCGCCGGCTGCGCCCGGCTGAACAGATTGCGCCCATCGCCTTGTGCCGCCAGCGACTGGTGCAGGTGCCAGCCGCTCGACATGATGTTCGGAAACGGCGGGCGGCACATGAAGCTGGCGTGGTAGCCGGCGCGCTGCAGGGCCATGCGCACGCCGTTGCGAAACAGCGCCATGTTGTCGGCGGCGGTCAGCGCGTCGGTGACGTCGAACACCGCCTCGACCTGGCTCGGCCCCAGCTCGATCTCCAGCGAGGTGAGCGGCAGGCCCAGGCCCAGCGCCGTCTCGCGCACGATGCGCAGCGCCGGCTCGGCCATGTCCAGCCAGGCCTCGCCCAGCAGCTGGTAGCCCGGGTGGATCAGGCCGACGCCGGGCGGCTCGCCGGGCCAGCCGGCCTGCGCCGGGTCAAGCTGCGCGCGCCGGTCCTCGATGCGGTAGATGTGGAACTCGATCTCCAGCCCGCAGCGCAGGTCCATGCCCAAAGCATGCAGGCGCGCCAGCGAGCGTTGCAGGACATGCCGCGCATCCAGCTCGACCGGACGGCCGTCGACTTGCCACGGCTGCGCGCGCAGCCAGCCGGTGCCGGGCGCCCAGGGCAGGCGCCGGTAGCTGGCCGGGTCGGGCAGCAGCACCAGGTTGTTGGCCTGGCCAAAGCCCGGCAGGCTGGCGGTGCCGCCGGGCTCGAACACCTTGAATGCCGTGCGGTCCGAGGTGTCCTTCAGCATCAGCGTGCTGACCATGCCGATGCCCTCGCGCAGTGCCCGCGCGGCGGCATCCGGGGTCAGCGCTTTGGCGCGCAGCATGCCGTGCAGGTCGCACCAGGCGACGCGCACCAGATCGACGCCATCGGCCTCCATCGCCGCCAGCGTGTCGGCCATGGCCTGCGCGCGCGCCGCGTCGTGCACGCCGCAGCGCTCGGCAAAGCTGCTCATGCGGTCTGCGGGTCGCGCTGCGCCTGGTGCCAGGGCGCGGCTGCGCGCTTGGCCCGCACCCGCTGGCGCCACCAGTCGGCCCAGGCGCCGGCGGGGGCGATGCCGTCCACCGTGTCCGGCCCCCGCTGCGCGGCGGCCTGCGCCGCATCGCCCATGAAGGGCGCCGTGCCGCCAGCGGCCACCGTGTCGATGGCCTGCAGCAGCAGGCGGCGGTTGGCCATGATCACCTTGTCGCTGCTGCCCAGGTGCTCGCGCGTGCGGTCCTGGATCGCGCCCATGCTCTCCACCGCCCACTGGTCGTGCACGTTGATGTCGTCCTCGCCCATGCCGAGAAAGGTGCGCTCGCGCTGCTCGCGCGCGTCGAAGCCCCAGCCGTCGTGGCGCCCGCGCAGCGGCACGTAGTCGGGCGGCGGCACGAAGCGCGCGCGCTGCTCGCGCATGGCGGCCTGGTCGACCGGCCCGGCAAAGCTGGAGAAGAAGGCATACCAGTAGGTGTGCGTGTCGTCCACCGGCACGTGCATCTGCGTGATGGTCATCGTCTCCGACAGCGGGATCACGAAAGTGTGCGGAAAGATCGCGTTGGTCACGCGCACGTGCGTCAGCTCGTCGGTCATCGGCCGCAGCGTGGTCAGCCGCATGCCCCAGGGCATGGGCTCGAAGCTGATGTCGGGCTGGCAGAACTCGCGCACGATGCGCGTCATCGGCCAGCGCTCGCCCTGCACGTCGCCCGCCGCCGCGCTGCGGAACTGCTTGCCGGCGGCGTTGTCGCCGATCTGCTCCAGCGGCGCGTCGTTCAGGAAGCGGTGCAGAAAGGACGTGTGCGCCGGGTCGATGCCGACCTCGAAGGCCTGCAGCCAGTTGGCGTGCCACAAGCCCTTGTAGGCGAAGGTGTGCGTGCCCGGCGCGACAAAGCAATCGAAGGCCGGAAACGGCGGCGGCGCGCTGCCCTCCTCACCCAGCCAGCCGAACAGCACGCCGCTGTGCTCCACCACCGGGTAGCTGCGCTGGCGCACGCGCTGGCACAGGGTGCTGCCGGCCGGCTCGGCCGGCGTGTCGAGGCAGCGGCCGCTGGCGTCTAACTTCCAGCCGTGGAAAGGGCAGCGCACGCCATCGCCCTCGTGCCGCGCAAACGCCAGGTCGGCACCGCGGTGCGGGCAGTCGCGGTCGAGCAGGCCCCAGCGGCCTCGCTCGTCGCGAAACAGGATCAGGTCCTGCCCCAGCACGCGGACAGCCTTGAGTGGCCGCTCGGCCATGCGCGGATCGATCGCCGGATCGAACTCGTCCAGCAGCGCCACCGGCTGCCAGTAGCCGCGCATCAGCGCGCCGCAGGGCGTGCCGGGGCCGATGCGCGTGATGCGCTCGTTCTGCTCTGCCTTCATGCCGTGTCTCCTTTGCGTGCCGGTTTTTCTGGCGAAGGATATGACAAATGACCGCGCCTGCGGCGCATGACTCAGGCTGCGTCAGCGCCGTTCAATCAACCGCTGTTGCGCAAGCCCGACGCAATGCCGTTGATGGTGATGTGGATGCCGGTGGCCAGGCGCGCGCTGGCGTCACCGCGGCGGTAGCGCTTGAGCAGTTCGACCTGCAGGTGGTTGAGCGGGTCCATGTAGGGCGAGCGCAGCCGCAGCGACTGGCGCAGGGTGCGGTTGTCGGCCAGCAACTCGTCCTGCTCAAGAATCGCCAGCAGGTGCTGGCGCGTCAGCACCCACTCGGCGCGCAGGCGCTCGAAGATGCGCGTGCGCAGCTCAGCGTCGGTCACCAGTTCGGCGTAGCGCGAGGCGATCGCCAGGTCGGTCTTGGCCAGCACCATGTCCATGTTCGACAGCAGGCCGGCGAAGAAGGGCCAGGCGCGGTTCATTTCGCGCAGGGTTGGCAGGCCCTCGGGCTGCGCTTGCAGCCAGCCCGCCACCGCGGAGCCGAAACCATACCAGCCCGGCAGCATCAGCCGGCACTGCGACCAGCTGAACACCCAGGGGATGGCGCGCAAGTCCTCGATGCGCTGCGAGGCCTTGCGCGCCGCCGGCCGGCTGCCGATGTTGAGCGCGGCGATCTCCGACACCACGGTCGACTGCTGGAAGTAGGTGGCAAAGCCCGGCGTCTCGTACACCAGCGCGCGGTAGGCGGCGAAGGCGCGCTCGGACAGCGCATCCATCACCGCGTGAAAGCGCCCGGCCGACGCGGCCTCGGCCTCGTTGCGCGACAGGCTGGCCTCCAGCGTGGCGGCCAGCAGCACCTCCAGGTTGCGCCGGCCCGACTCGGGCGTGCCGTACTTGGCCGAGATCACCTCGCCCTGCTCGGTCAGCCGGATCTGGCCCGCCACCGCGCCCGGCGGCTGCGCCAGGATGGCCAGGTACGAAGGCCCGCCGCCGCGCCCCACCGAGCCGCCGCGGCCGTGGAACAGGCGCAGCCGCACGCCATGCGCGCGGCACACCCGCACCAGCGCGATCTCGGCCTGGTACAGCTCCCAGCCTGAAGTGAGAAAGCCGCCGTCCTTGTTGCTGTCCGAATAGCCCAGCATCACCTCCTGCTCGTCGCCGCGTGCGGCCAGCAGCGCGCGGTAGGCGGGCAGGCCGAACAGCGCCTCCATGGTGCGCGCGCTCTGGCGCAAGTCCTCGATGGTCTCGAACAGCGGGATCAGGTTGACGTCGGCGCTCGGGCTGGGGCCGGGCCGCAGCAGGCCGCTTTCCTTCAGCAGCACGGCCAGCTCCAGCAGGTCGGACACGCCGTCGGTCTTGGAGATGATGCAGTTGACGATGGCGTCCGCGCCATGGCGCTCGCGGATCTCGCGCGCGGCGTCGAAGATGGCCAGCTCGGCCTGGGTCTCCTCGCTGTAGTCCAGATAGGGCGAGCGCAGCGGCCGCGCGCTGGCCAACTCCTGCGCCAGCAGTTCCACGCGCTGCGCCTCACCAAGCCGCTCGTAATCGGCACAGCGCCCGGCGCGCGCCAGCAGTTCGGCCACGCTGCGCGCGTGCACCTCGGAGTTCTGCCGCAGGTCGATCGCTGCCAGATGAAAACCGAACACCTCGACCGCGCGTTGCAAGCGCGCCAGCCGCCCGTCGGCCAGCGTGCCGCTGCCGTGGCTGCGCAGCGACTGCGCCAGCACCGCCAGGTCGGCGGCCAGTTCATGGGCCGTCGCATACGCGTCGGCCTCGGCCAGGCCGGGGGGCGTCGGCGCCCCGGCGTCGAGCTGCCGGCGCGTCGCCGCCAGGCGCGCGTAGATGCCGGTCAGCGCGCGGCGGTACGGCTCATCAGCGCGCTGCGGCGAGCGGTCGTCGGCGCGCTCGGCCAGCGCCAGCAGCGCCGGCGTGGGGCGCACCAGCAGCTCGGACAGCGCCAGCTCGCCGCCCAGCGCGTGCGCCTCGGCCAGGTAGTGGTCGAGCGCCGCGGTGGCCTGCAGGCGGATCGCCTGGCGCAGCGTGTCGGCGCCGACGAAGGGGTTGCCGTCGCGGTCGCCGCCGATCCAGCTGCCGATGCGCAGCAGCGGCGGCAGCCGCCAGTCGTGCCCGGCGAAGTGCTGGCGCAACTGGCGCTCGGCCTGCAGGACCAGACGCGGCAGCTCGCTGAAAAAGCTTTCCTCGAAATAGCTGATGCCGTTGCGCACCTCGTCGATCACGTTCAGCCGCACCGGGCGCAGCATGCGCGTCTGCCACAGGCGCAGCACGGCGTCGGACAGTTGCCGCGCGTTGTCTGCGGCCTCATCGGGCGTCAGTTGCAGGCGCTCGCGCTCGTCCAGCAGGCGCGCGATCAGGCGGTGGTTGTGGATCAGGCTCTGGCGCTGCACCTCGGTCGGGTGCGCGGTCAGCACCGGCACCACCAGTGCGTGGGCCAGCAAGGCCTGCAGCGCGGCGGCGTCGACGCCCTCGGCCGCCAGCCGGCCCAGCACGTGCGCCAGGCTGTCGGCGCGCGGCGGCGAGCCGGCCAGATCGTGCGCGCGGCGGCGCCGCACGTGGTGCTCGTCCTCGGCGATATTGGCCAGCTGCAGGAAGTAGCTGAAGGCGCGCACCACCACCTGCGCCTGCTCCTCGGTCAGCGGATCGAGCAGCGCCGCCAATTCCGCGCGCGCCTCGGGCGCACCGTGGCGCGCAAAGCGCACCGCCGTGCGCCGCACCTGCTCGACGCGCTCGAACAAAGGCTCGCCCTCCTGCTGGCGCAGCGTGTCGCCCAGGATGCGCCCCAGCAGGCGGATGTCCTCGCGCAGTGGCCACTCTTTGTCGTGCTCGCTGGGATCGCGCAGCAGTGTGCCAGGTAGGGTCATGTTGTTCCAGTTCGGATCGGGGTGGCGGAAACAATGACCGCGCCTTCGACGCCATGACCCGGTCATGCGCCCGCAGGGCGCGTCATCGAAGGCGAAGCCGAGGTCATGGCGCGTCAGTGCCGGTCATCACGCGTTCACATCCACCACTACCCGCCCGCGCACCTGCCCGGCCAGCAGCTTGGCGGCCATGGCCGGCGCCTCGGCCAGGGCTATGGTGTCGGTGTTGGCGGCCAGGGTCTCGGGCGGCAATTCGCGCGCCAGCCGCTCCCAGGCCTTGGTGCGGCGCGCGTGCGGTGCCATCACGCTGTCGATGCCGGCCAGCGTGACGCCGCGCAGGATGAAGGGTGCCACCGTGGCCGGGAAATCCATGCCCTGCGCCAGCCCGCAGGCCGCCACCACGCCGCCGTACTTCACGCTGGCGCACACGTTGGCCAGCGTGTGGCTGCCCAGCGCATCCACGGCGCCGGCCCAGCGCTCTTTTTGCAGCGGCTTGCCGGGCGCGTTCAGCGTGGCGCGGTCGATCACCTCGCTGGCGCCGAGCGCCTTCAGGTGCTCGGTTTCATCCAGGCGCCCGGTCGAGGCGTGCACGGTGAAGCCCGCGCGCGCCAGTAGCGCAATCGCGGTCGAGCCGACGCCGCCGTTGGCGCCGGTCACCAGCACCGGCCCTTGCTCGGACGTGATGCCGTGCTGCTGCAGCGCCATCACGCACAGCATCGCCGTGTAGCCGGCGGTGCCGATGCCCATGGCCTGGCTCGGCGCCATGCCGGCCGGCAGCGGCACCAGCCAGTCGGCCTTGACGCGCGCCTTCTGCGCCAGCCCGCCCCAATGCGTCTCGCCCACGCCCCAGCCGTTCAGGATCACGGCATCGCCAGCGCGGTAGCGCGCGTCGCTCGACTCCAGCACCGTGCCGGCGAAGTCGATGCCCGGCACCATCGGATAACTGCGCACCACCGGCGCCTTGCCGGTGATGGCCAGGCCGTCCTTGTAGTTCAGCGTCGAGTGGCTGACCTGCACCAGCACCTCGCCCGGCGGCAGTCGCGACTCGTCGATGTCGGTCAGCGCGCAGTGCAGCGCGCCATCGTCGGATTTGGTCAGCAGCAGTCCCTTGAACATGGGTGATCTCCTTGGCAATGCGGTCTCTTGCGGCCAACTATAAGCCCGGCCCCGGCTGCGCATAGACTGGCACCCGCCATGCCGCGCGCCCGCACGCTCCGCCACAAGGACTTCAAGGCCGACGCCCCCGCCGTCGCGCTGGCGCTGATCGGCGCCACGCTGCTGGTCGACGGCGTCGGCGGCGTCATCGTCGAGACCGAGGCCTACGACCAGCACGACCCCGCTTCGCACTGCCACCCCGGCCCCACGCAGCGCAATCGCGTGATGTTCGGCCCGCCCGGCCACGCCTACGTCTACCGCAGCTACGGCCTGCACTGGTGCCTGAACTTCGTCTGCCGCGAAGCCGGCCACGGCGCCGGGGTGCTGATCCGCGCGCTGCAGCCCACGCATGGCATCGAGCTGATGCGCGAGCGCCGCGGCCTGGACAACGAACGCCTGCTGTGCTCCGGACCCGGCCGCCTGACGCAGGCGCTCGGTATCACGCAGGCGCATTACGGCCTGCCGCTCGATGCGCCGCCCTTCCGCCTGCTGGCCGCGCCCGCCGACACGCCGGTCGAAGTCATCTCGGGGCCGCGCATCGGCATCAGCAAGGCGATCGACCTGCCCTGGCGCTTCGGCCTGGCCGGCTCGCGCTTCGTCAGCCGACGCTTCTGATTCGCCCCTGATTCGCCGACGCACCGCCGCGCTCACGCAGCGCGCCAGGCGGCCTTGTCCGACACGCCCCTGGGCCGCGCGCCGATAGGTGCCGCCGCGCCGCGCTTCGCACAATGGCCGCATCACCACAAGAAGCGACGGCCCGCCGCCGCCACAGGAGCACCCACCATGATCACCCTCACCCCACGTTCGCTGGCCCTCGGCGCCGCCACCGCGCTCACCCTGATCGCGGCCGGCTGCAGCACCAACCCCTTTGCGCCGCAAGGGCGCTTCTTCCAGTACCACACCCAGGACGGTCAGGTGGTCGCCGAATACATGGCGCAGGACGCCATCACCTGCCAGCAGCATCTGGACAACATGAAACGCCGCAACGCCCACGGCAGCGATGCCGTGCGCTGCTCGGCCAGTTCGGCCGCCGCCAGCCTGCCGGTCAGCGCCGCGGTCACTGACCCGGGCACCCGCAGCAACTATGCCTTCCGCTTCGCCAGCATGGAGCATTGCGAGCGCATGCTGCCCGCGATCGTGGCGGGGGCCGCTGTGACCACGGCGAACTGCAGGCGTTAACGGCCCCGATCTGCCGCAGACACCCGACTCGACAGAGTTCCCCACCGCGGCCGCTCCTCCTCCCCAAACCCCCTCTCCTCGACGGCTGCGGATTACTGGCGATGCCACTGCTTTGCAGGGCATCGCCTCTTTTTTTAATTGCCGTTGATCAGCGAATGTCACGATGCGATCTCGTGCCGTCTGCTGGCACTGAACCGGACACGGGCCGCCGCCTGAAAGGCATCCGGCGACAAGCCGACCGCTGGGCTCCGGCGTCCGGCGCCGATCAACACGGGTAAACCCGTAGATTCACCAGCTTAAGCGCCCGGCCACAGGTTTTCTTCTGACGTGCCACCCGGCGGCAGCCCCTCCTACGAGGAGGGGCCATCTCGCGCGCTCCGCCCCTATTCTCAGTACACACGGTCGCGGCCCGCATCAGGTGATGCGTGCGCGGCGCCGTTTGCAGATGCGCGAGTGGGTCAGACAAGCCGCCGAAGCGACCTGGTGTCGTTGGCCTGTTCTGGCTGGCTGGGACGCGCGGATTCATGACACAGGAGACATCGTTGAAGCATCGACTTTCATCGCCATCGCGCCGCGTTGCGGTACTGTTTTGCGCATTCGGTCTGCTCGGCATGGGCACGAAGGCGGCGCTGGCACAGGCATCGAAGCAGGGGCAGGCCGCCACCTCCGCCTGGCCGACCAAGCGGATCCGGGTCGTCGCCGCCGGGCCCGGCGGCGCCTCGGCGGACATCCTGGCGCGCGTGGTGGCGGATGGCCTGGCGAAGGAAACCGGACAGCCGGTGATCGTGGAGCCCAAGCCGGGCGCCGGTGGCGCGCTGGCGGTCAATGACTTGTCGCAGTCGCCACAGGACGGCCACACGCTGCTGGTGGGCGTCAGTTCGATCGTGAGCGAGATTCCGCATGTCATCAAGATGCCTGGCGACATGACCAAGGAGATCAAGCCGCTGGTCGAGATCGGCCACGGCGGCCTGGTCATGGTGGGCGCGCCGTCGGTGCCGGCCAAGTCCTTCGGCGAGCTGCTCACCTGGGTCAAGGCCAATCGCGGCAAGGTCGGCTACGCCTCGTACACGCCGGGCACGCTGTCGCATGTGCTGGGCCTGCAGCTGAACGAGGCGGCCGGCCTGGACATGACGCATGTGGGCTACAAGGGCTCGACCCCGGCGCTCACCGACGTGATGGGCAACCACGTGCCGCTGATGTTCGACGGCCTGGCGACCTCGCTGCCCCTGATCAAGTCGGGAAAGATCAAGGCGTTCGCCGTGAGCTCGCCGAAGCGCTCGCCGATGCTGCCGGATGTGCCGACCTTCGCCGAGCTGGGCTATCCGCAGCTGACGGCCGAATCGTGGATGGGCTTGTGGGTGAAGCCGGGCGTGCCGGCCGACGTGCAGGCCGCGGTACGCACCACCACGCTGAAGCTGATGGAGCACCCCGACACCCGCAAGCGGGTGCTGGAGCTGGGGCTTGAGCCCGGGTCGACGCGCACCCCCGAGGAGCTGTCGAAATCGCTCGCGGCCGACTACCGCCGCGTGGGCGATGTGCTCAAGTCGATCAACTTCAAGCCCGAATAAGCAAACAACCCACACGCCACGAGAACCTGAGGAGACCGATGATGAAAAACCTGTCGAAAGCCCTGGCACTGGGGGCGGCCTGCGCCGCCGGCTCGGTGTGCGCCCAATCCAGCGTCACCCTGTACGGCACCGCGGATGCCGGTGTGCTGAGCATCTCCAACACGGCCATGGGGGCGCCGGGCTACATCCCGGCGCCGGGCGCCAGCGGCCGCAAGACCATGTACAAGGACGGCGGCATCGGCGCCAGCAACTGGGGCCTGCGCGGCCGCGAGGATCTGGGCGGCGGCTACCGCGCCAACTTCCAGTTTCAGGGCAACATCAACACGTCTTCGGGTGGCGCCGGCGGCCCCAACAGCAGTTCGGGGCAATCACTCTTCAACCAGGTCGCCATGGTCGGGTTTTCGGGGCCGTTCGGCGAGATCAAGCTGGGCCGCCAGATCGCGCCCATGATTTTTGCCATGGCCCACACCGACGTGCGGGGCGTGCGCTATTTCGGCAGCGCACTGACGGGGCTGGTGGGCATGAACAGCGCCAGCGGCGCCTTCATCGGCAACAACTCCAACGCGGCCTTCGGCGCCGTCTACAACGACAACGCCATCGTCTACACGTCGCCCGCTTGGAACAACTTCACCCTGCACCTGGGCTATGCGGCGGGCGAGCCGGGCGGCTTCAGCAAGACCAACTCGCAGCAGACCGCCGCGCTGCTGTACGCCAACGGCGGGCTGCGCCTGTCGGCGTTCTATTACAACGGTTATGGCAACAACCTGCCCGCGGCCAGCGCGCTGTACGGCGCCAAGCTGGGCAGCCCGGCCGCCGGCAGCGCTGCGGCGGCAGACGCGGGTTTCAGCCCGACGGCCAACACCAACCGCCTGGCGTCGGTGGGCGCGCTGTACAAGTGGGACACGTTCACCCTGAGCGGCGCCTACTACCGGGCGCGCAACCCGGCGCGCGCGGTTATGCCGGGCGGCGCGGCCAGCGTCAGCATGGTGGCGCTCGGCGCGGGCTGGCAGATGCAGCCGAACATCAACCTCACCGCCGGCTACTACCGCATCAAGGACCACACCAACGACGGCCACAACGCCTCGCAGTGGGCCGCCAGCGTGGACTATTCGCTGTCGAAGCGCACCACCTTGTACGCGCAGGCCGCGTCCACCCGCAACCAGGGCGCCAACATGAACCTGAGCCCGGTGTACGCCACGCCGGTGGGTGCTGGCCGCAACGTCAACGCCTGGATGGTGGGCTTGCGCCACACCTTCTAAAGCCCGGTCAGGCACGCTGCGGCACGCGAGATGACCGACGCCGTGCGGGGTGGCAAGCACCGCCCCGGCACGTTCGGGCGGGTGGCTGACCGGAATCCTCGGCGGCCCACCCCATCCCATTCTTGAATTGGAAGTTTCTATGAGCACACGTTTTCAAGATCAAGTGGTTCTCGTGACCGGCGCCACCGCGGGTATCGGCTACGCCGCGGCGCTGGCCTTCGCGCGCGAAGGCGCGCGCCTGGTCGTTTCGGGCCGCAACGTGGATGCTGGCAACCAGCTGGTGGCCGAGCTGCGCGCACTCGGCGCGCAGGCCGAGTTTGTGCGGGCCGAAGTCAGCGACGAGGCGCAGGTGGCCGAGCTGGTCGACTTCTGCGTGTCGCGCTTCGGCCGCCTGGACGTGGCCGTCAACAGCGCCGGGCTGGAGGGCCAGGGCGGCTCGATCATGGAGCAGACGGTGGACGCCTACACCGCCACCTTCAATGCCAACGCGCTGGGCACTTTTCTGTGCCTCAAGCACGAGCTGCGCGTGATGTCGAAGCAGCAATCGGGCGCCATCGTGAACCTGTCTTCGACCATGGGCAGCCGCGGCAACGCACGCGCGCCCATGTACGTGGCGAGCAAGCACGCCATCGAAGGCCTTACCAAGGCGGTGGCGCTGGAGGCCTGCCAGTACAAGGTGCGCGTCAACGCGGTCGCCCCCGGCCCCATCGCCACCGAGATGCTGGACCGCATCGCGGGCGGCGCGCAGAACATTCCCGCGGTGGCGGCCACCATTCCCGCCGGCCGTGTCGGCCAGCCGGAGGAAGTGGCCGACGCGATCCTGTTCATGGCCTCTTCCCAGGCCACTTACATCACCGGACAGATTCTTGCCGTCAATGGCGGCAAGACCGCCATGTGAGGACACCATGAAATTTCCCGACAACATCACCTTCCTGATCGTTCCCGGCCTGCGCGAGCATTCCGAGGAGCATTGGCAAACCCATTTGCAAAATGAGCTGCCGCGCGCCGTGTGCGTGGAGCCGCTGAAGGAGAACAAGCTCAGCCGCGCGGCGCGCGTGCAGGCGCTGAACGATACGCTGGCCGGCATCGAGGGCCCGGTGATCATCGTGGCGCACAGCGCCGGCGTGATGACCACCGTGCACTGGGCGCAGCAATACCAGCGCCCGATTCACGGCGCGCTGCTGGCCGCACCGGCCGATGTGGAAGAGCCCATGCCGGAAGGCCACCCCACGCTGGAGCAGCTCAGCAGCAACGGCTGGACGCCCATTCCTGTCACGCCGCTGCTGTTCCCGTCGATCGTCGCCGCCAGCCGCAACGACCCGCTGGCGCGCTTCGAGAAAGCGCAGCAGATGGCGACCGCCTGGGGCGCGCGCCTGGTCGATCTGGGTGAGGTGGGCCACCTGAACCCGGCATCGGGCTTCGGGCCGTGGGCCGGCGCCAAGCCGCTGCTGCAAGAGCTGATCTGAGGACCGGGCCATGTCCGCTGAAAACTCCGCCACGCCGCGCCTCGACATCGACTTCTACCTGGACATCGTCTGCCCGTGGTGCTGGATCGGCGTGCGCAACCTGCGCGCGGCCCTGCAGGAGCTGCGCCACCAGCAGCCAGAGCTTGAGTTCCGGCTCACCTGGCATGCCGACACGCTGCTGCCGCAGATTCCGGCCGAGGGTGTCGACTTTCAGGCGTTCTACCTGGCGCGCCTGGGCAGCCGGCAGGCGGTGACGGCGCGGCGCGCACAAGTCAACGCGGTGGCGCGGTCGGTCGGCCTGCAGATCGACTTCGACGCCATCCAGATCTTCCCCAACTCGCGCCTGGTGTGCGCCTTGATCAACCTGGCGCAAACGTCGCTGACGACGGACGGCATGTTCGATCTGGTGGAGTCGCTGTTTGACGCGCACTTTATGCAATGCCGAAACATCGGGCAGCCCGAGGTCGTGCAATCCCTGGCACTGGCCGCTGGCTTGCCCTGGGACGCGGCGCACCTGGCGGCGCAACCGCCGGGCCGGCGCCCACCGGCCGGTGGCGTGCCACATGTCAAGTTCAACCGCGAGCAGGTACTGACGGGCGCCGTTCCGGCCGCCGACCTGCTGCAGGCCATGACGCAGGCGGTGGCAGGCGCACAACCCGAGGCAGCGCACTGACGCTGATCCTTCGGCGGCGACAGCTTCAATCTACATCAATCCATTCGCTGTCACCGTCACACCAAGCCGTCGCAGGCCCCACACCGGAACTGCGGCGCAGCCCATCCAGGAGACACAGAAAATGATGACAGCCGATTTGACAGCGGACACCAGGACACGCTTCGACAGCCAGGTCAGCCGGCCACGCGCGTGGTTCGCGTTCGCCATGATCTTCCTGCTGATGATGTCCGACTACGTGGACCGGCAGATCATCGTCTCGCTGTTCCCGCACCTGAAGGCGGAGTGGGATTTGTCCGACAAGCAACTCGGCGCGCTGGTGTCCGTCATCTCCATCGTGGTGGCGGTGGGCAGCATTCCGGTGGCGCTGCTGGCCGACCGCTTCGGCCGCGTCAAGAGCATCTTCGTCATGGCCACGATCTGGAGCATGGCCACCATTTCCTGCATGTTCGCCCGCAACTACGGGCAACTGTTCACGGCCCGCGCTGTCGTGGGCCTGGGCGAAACGGGCTATGGCTCGGTCGGCGCGGCCCTGATCAACGCGCTGTTTCCAAAGCGCCTGCACGCCACCCTGCTGGGCGCCTTCTTCGCCGCCAGCTCGGTCGGGGCGGTGCTGGGTGTGGTGCTCGGCGGCATCATTGCCGAGCATTGGGGTTGGCGCGCGGCATTTGGCGCGGTCGGTTTTCCCGGACTCGTGATGGCGCTGCTGTTCCTGCTGGTGCCGGACTACAAGAACGTGATCGTAAAGATGAAGCCAGTCATCAAGAGCGCGGATACCCGGACCTATGTGTTTCGCATGTTCAGCACCCTGAGCCGCGGCAAGACCATGCTGCTGGTGTGCATTGCCGGGTCGTTTCAGTTGATCGTGGTGTCGACCATGTGGTCGTGGGTGCCAAGCTATCTCAACCGCTACCACGGTATGTCCGTCGCCACGGCGGCGAAGTACGCCGGCGTGCTGGTGCTGTGCGGTGCGCTGGGCGCGGTCTTCTGGGGTTGGGTGGCCGATCGCGTCGCGCGCCGCCGCAGTGCCTACAAGCTGCTGCTGCTGGTGGGCACCACCAGCGCCACCGCCGCGCTGTTCATCTTCGCCTTCTCCGTGCCGCTGCCGCCTTCGGTGCAGTACCCGCTGATCCTGCTGGGCGGCTCGATGATGACCTGCACCGTGGGCGTGTCGGTCAGCGCGGTGCTGGACGTCACGCACCCCGGCCTGCGCTCGACCGGCGGGGCCGTGCACGCCTTCGCCATCAATCTGTTCGGCCTCGCGGTGGGCCCCTTCATCACCGGCATCATCTCGGACATCTGGAGCCTGCAGACCGCGATGGCGGTGATTCCGGCGGCCGGATTCCTGTCGGCGTTCTTCTACTGGCATTCGTCGCGCACCTATGAGGCCGATGCCGCCGCCGTGGCCGCCGACTTCCGGGCGCCCTACGCCTGAATCACGGGTGAACCACCATGCTTTGCCGCGCACCACCGGCGCGGCCCGCGTCACCGACAAGCGGATCCGCCGCGCCAGCCTCGCGGCCACGTTCGACTGATGCTCGTTCTGGGGCGCGACCCGCACGAGCGGCTGCGTGGGGTGGAGTTGTCGGCGCACTGGCTCGACGACCTGCAAATGGCGCGCGCACAGGACAATCCGGGCGCGGCCCGCTGCGCGCGCGACTACTTCGAGGCCGCGCTGCAGCGCCCTGCGAAGGCACGCAGGTTCAAGCGTCGCTTGGCGCCCCCGCGCTGTCGTGGGAATGACGGATGAATCGCGCGCGTTGAAGGGAGAATGGCATGACACCGAGGGGGCGATTCGCTCGCGCGCATCGAGCGACGGCCTCACTGGGCCCGCTCGCGGGCCAGCGCGCCCGGAGATCAGAGCCCCGTCCGATCCTCGAGCGGTTCACGGGTGCGTCAGAACCTGACCTTGTTCATGCCCTTGAGCTGCAGGATCTCGCGCGCCTCTGCGGGCGTCGCAATCTCCAGGCCCAGCCCTTCGATGATCTGGCGCACTTGCGTCACCTGCGCCGCATTGCTCTCGGCCAGCTTGCCGCGGCCGAGCCACAGGCTGTCTTCCAGACCCACGCGCACGTGTCCGCCCATGCTGGCGGTCATGGCCGCAATGCGCATCTGGTGCCGGCCGGCACCAAAGGCCGACCAGTGGTAGTCCTTGCCAAAGAGGCGATCGGCTGTGCGCTTCATGTGCGCCACGTCGTCGGGGTGCGTGCCGATGCCGCCCAGGATGCCGAACACGGTCTGCACGAAGAAGGGCGCCTTGACCAGGCCGCGGTCAACGAAGTGCGCCAGGTTGTAAAGGCCTGAGGTGTCGTAGCACTCGAACTCAAAGCGCGTGTCGGTGCTGGCGCACTGAGCCATCGCGTACTCGATCTCCTTGAACGAGTTGCGGAACACCAGGTCACGGCTGGCTTCGAGGGCTTCGGGTTCCCAGGTGTGCTTGAACTCCTTGAAGCGCTCCAGCATGGGGAAGAGGGCGAAATTCATCGAGCCAACGTTGAGCGAGGCCACTTCCGGCGCAAAGCGTGCCGCGGGCTGGATGCGCTCTTCAATGCCCATGAAGGGCGAGCCGCCGGTGGTCAGGTTGAGCACCGCATCGGTGCGGGCCTTGATCTGCGGCAGAAAGCGGCCAAAGGCTTCGGGCGTCTGGTCGGGCCGGCCGTCCTCGGGGTCACGCGCATGCAGGTGGATGATCGCTGCCCCAGCTTCGGCCGCACCCACCGAGGCTTCGATGATCTCCTCGGGCGTGACCGGCAGGTAGGGCGACATCGACGGCGTGTGGATGGCGCCCGTCACCGCGCAGGTGATGATGACCTTGCTCATGCCGGCTCTGACGCGGGCTTGTTGTTGGAGGTGAGCAGGTGATCCTGATACGCGTCACGCAGCAGGCTCTTCTGCATCTTGCCGGTGGCGCCCAGCGGAATACTGTCGACAAAGATCACGTCGTCGGGCGTCCACCAACGGGCGATCTTGCCGTTGTAGAACTGGATCAGCTCGTCGCGCGTGACGTCGGCGCCGGGCTTCTTGACGACCACCAGCAGCGGGCGCTCGTCCCACTTGGGATGCCGCGCCGCGATGCAGGCGGCCATGGCCACGGCCGGGTGCGCCATGGCGATGTTCTCGAGGTCGATCGAGCCTATCCACTCGCCGCCGGACTTGATCACGTCCTTGCTGCGGTCGGTGATGTTCATGAAGCCGTCGGTGTCGATGGTCGCGACGTCGCCGGTGGGGAACCAGCCGTCGACGAGCGCACCCTGCTCCTCGCCCTTGAAGTAGCCCGAGGCGATCCAGGGGCCACGCACCATGAGCTCGCCAGCCGCCTTGCCGTCATGCGGCAGCGGCTTGCCATCGGGGTCGACGATCTTCATCTCGACGCCGAAGACGGTGCGGCCCTGTTTGAGCTGCAGCGCGCGGCGCTGATCGTCGTCGAGCTTGGCGTGCGATGGCTTGAGCGCGGCCGTCGTGCCCACGGGACTGGTTTCGGTCATGCCCCAGGCGTGCAACACCTTGACGTCGTGGCGCTTTTGGAAGGCGTCCATCATGGCCGGCGGGCAGGCCGAGCCGCCCACGATCGTGCGGCGCATGGTGGAGAACCTCAGCTGGTTGCCCTCAACGTGCGAGAGCAGGCCCTGCCACACCGTCGGCACGCCGGCCGAGACGGTGACGCCTTCGGACTCGAACAACTCGTGCAAGGACTTGCCATCCAGCGCCGGGCCGGGAAACACCAGCTTGGCGCCGACCATGCACGCGACGTAGGGTAGGCCCCAGGCGTTGACGTGGAACATGGGCACCACGGGCAGGATGGTGTCGGCCGACGACACGTCCAGCGCGTCGTGAAGCGCCGCCGCATAGGTATGCAGCAGCGTCGAGCGGTGGCTGTAGAGCACGCCCTTGGGGTTGCCGGTGGTGCCCGAGGTGTAGCAAAGAGACGAGGCGGTGTGCTCGTCGAACTCGGGCCAGACAAAGTCGTCGGGCTGGGCTTCGAGCAGTTCTTCGTAGCACAGCAGGTTGGGGATTCTGGTCGTCGCCGGCATGTGCGCGCGGTCGGTCATGGCGACGAAGTGGCGCACCGTCGATACGCGCGAGGCAATGGCTTCGATCAGCGGCAGAAAGGTCAGGTCGAAGAACAACACCTGGTCTTCGGCGTGGTCGGCGATCCAGGTCAGCTGGTCGGGGTGCAGGCGCGGGTTCAGCGTGTGCAGCACGGCACCCGAGCCCGACACGGCGTAGTACAGCTCCAGGTGGCGATGGCCGTTCCACGCCACCGTGCCGACGCGCTCGCCTGGTTTGATGCCCAAGGCCTCGACAGCGCGCGCGAGTTGGCGTGCGCGCCGGCCAAGGTCGGCGTAGGTCATGCGGTGAATGCCGCCTTCGACGCGGCGCGAGACGATTTCGCGCTCAGCGTGCTGGCCTTCGGCGTGCGTGAGCAGGCTGGAGATCAGCAGCGGTCGATCCATCATCAAACCGTTCATGGGGAGTCTCCCGAATATTCAAAAAATCAAGCCAGCCAGCGCAGCATGCCGATGGCCAGGGCGGCGATGAACACCGTCTCGCCGACCATGAACACCACCGGCTTCAGGCCCACGTCGATCAAATCGCGCAATTGCGTCTTCATGCCGATGCCGGCCATGGCGGCCACCAGAAACCAGCGCGACACATCGCTGCCGGTGCTGGAGACGGCCTTTGGCAGCCAGCCGGTGCTGTTGATGACGACGAGCGCGGCAAAAGCCACGGCAAACCAGGGCAACAGCGGCGGGCGGGCGCCGCCGACGTTCGCCGTGCCGGTGGCCCGCGTGTACATCACCGCGAACAGGATCACGGGCAGCAAGGCCGCCACGCGCATCAGCTTGACCAGCGTGGCGGTATCGCCCGTGGCTTGCGACATGCCGTAGCCCGCGCCCACCACCTGCGCCACGTCGTGGATGGTGGCGCCCAGAAACACACCGGCCGTGTGGGCGTCCATGCCCAGCCATGTGGCCACCATGGGATAGAAGATCATGGTCAGCGTGGACAGCGCCGATACGCCCACCACGGTGAACAGCGTGGCTCGCTCTTTCAGCGGGTGCGAGGGCAGCGCCGCCGACAGCGCCAGCGCGGCAGAGGCGCCGCAAATGGCCGTGGCCCCACCGCTGAGCAACCCGAACAGCACGTTGAAGCCCAGCCACCGGGCCACGACCATCGACACGCCGATGGTCAACACCAGGCACACGGCCACCACCGCCACCGGCTCCCAGCCCAGCGCCACCACCTGCGAGGCGGTGATGCGCAGACCCAGCAGCGCCACGCCCCAGCGCAGCACGTGGCGTGCAGTGAATTCGATGCCCGGCTTGCAAACGCCTTCCATCGAGAGGAAGTTCATCGCGATACCGAGGATGAGCGCGAACAGCATCACCGGCGCGCCGTAGTGCTGTGACAGGAAGGTGGCCGATGCCGCAACCACCGCGCAAGCCAGCACGCCCGGGAAAAGGATGCGCGCGCGCACCGGCAAGCCGGCGACAAAGGAAGGGGTCGGTGCCGCCGGTTGCATGGAAGAGGCCTCAGGGAACCAGAACGGTGGCCCCGGTGGTTTTGCGGGACTCGAGCATGCGGTGTGCGTCGGCCGCATCGGCCAGCGCAAAGGTCTGCTGTGGCTCGCTCACGATGCGGCCCGCCAGCACATGGTCGAACAGTTCCTTGGCCATCGACAGCATGTGCGCGCGCGGCTGGATGTAATGCATCATCGCCGGACGCGTCATCCAGATGGAGCCCTTGACGGCCAGCAGTTGGGAGTCGACCACCACCGAGCCGGACGAGGTGCCGTTGCTGACCAGCGAGCCGCGCGGCTGCAGGCTGTCGAGCGAGGCCATCAGCGTGTCCTTGCCGACCGAGTCGTACACCACCGGCACGCCCTTGCCATCGGTTAACTCGCGCACGCGCTCGGCGATGTTCTCGCGCGAGGTGACGATGGAGTGTGTGCAGCCGTTGGCCTTGGCCACGGCGGCTTTTTCGTCGGTACTGACGGTGCCGATCATGGTCACGCCCATGGCGCGCGCCCACTGGCAGGCGATCAGGCCGACGCCGCCGGCCGCGGCGTGGTACAGGATGGTCTCACCGCCCTTGAGCGGATAGACCTGGCGGAACAGGTATTGCGCCGTCATGCCCTTCATCATCAGCGTGGCGGCCGTGCTGTCGGCAATGCCGTCCGGCAGCGGAATCAGCACCTCGGCCGGCATCACACGCACTTGTGAATAGGCGCCCTGCGGGCCGATCAGGTAGCCGACGCGGTCGCCGACCTTGATGTCGGTGACGCCTGGGCCGACGGCCTCAACCACGCCGACGGCGTCGGAACCCAGCCCGTTGGGCAACTCCAGCGGATAGCGGCCGGTGCGGAAATAGGTGTCGATGAAGTTGACCGCGATGTACGTGTGGCGCACGCGCGCCTGGCCGGGACCGGGATCGCCGACCTGCACTTCCTCGAACCTCAGGACCTCGGGGCCACCGATTTCGTAGAAACGTACTGCCTTGATCATGATGTTTCCTTTCCAACTTCCGTGATCTGTCTTGTCTTCAATCCATCTTGATGCCGTAGGTCTTCACGATCTCGGCATTGCGTGCGTGCTCCTGACGCACCTCGCTCGCGGCTTGCTCCAGCGTGCGGGGGGCCGTGGGCTGCAGGCCCGCCGCAACCAACCGATCCTTGAACGCGGGATTGGCCGCGATCTTCTGCAGCACGGCGTGCAGCTTGCCTGCCAGCTCGGGGGACATCCTGGACGAAGCAATCACGCCGCTCCAGTTGCTGAAATTCACTTCGGGGTAACCGGCTTCGGCCATCGTCGGCACGTTGGGGAAATCGGGCAGGCGGCTCTTGTCGGCAACGGCCAGCATCCGCACCCGCCCGCCGTTGGCCAGGGGCCGCGACGTGACGATGCTGTCGAACATCAGCGGAATCTGTCCGCCCATGACCTGCGCCAGCGCCGGCGCCGAGCCGGGGAAGGCCACGTGCTGCAGATCGATACCCGCCTTCTGGTTCAGGATGGCGCCGGCGTACTGCGACGCCGAACCGGGGCCATACGACGCGTACGACACCTGGCGCGGATGCACCTTGGCGTAGGCCACCACCTCCTTGACGTCTTTGGCCGGAAACTGCGGCGCCGCGATGAAGACCATGGTGGATTGCGCCATCAGCGAGATCGGCACGACGTCCTTCAAGGGATCGAAACCACCCTTGAGCACGTGCGGAATCTCTGTGAGCACGTTGCTGGCCGTGACCACCAGTGCCTGTCCGTCGGCTGGCTGCGACAGCATATGCTTGACCGCGATGGCACCACCTGCACCGGGCTTGTTCTCGACCAGCACGGATTGCTTCAGTTCTTGCGACAGGAAATCGCCAATGGCGCGCGCGGCGGCGTCCATGGTGCCGCCCGCGGGGGCGGGCACGATGAGCTTGACCGGCTTGTCCACCACGGCCAGGCTTGCCGAGGTACTGAACACCGCGGCGATGGCCACGGTGAGCGAAGCGAAGCGTGAAACGTATGTCATGGGCTTGGAGTGACCGAGTTGCCAGGTGAAGAGGGAACAAGCGAAGCCCTGACTGGACACACAGCGCGCCAGCCAGGGAACGAGCGAAGAACTGTCGCGAAAGAGGAGACTCAGGCCGCCTTGCGCAGAAAGCCTTGCTGGCCGCCATTGCGGTTCGGCGCAAAGCCGTTGGCCATCAGGGTTTCCTCGACCGTGTCGTAGAACACGCCGATGCGGCAGATCTGGCGCGCCTCCTTGGCGGTGGCGATCGGGCGGCCGAACTCGCGCGAGATGCGCACCAACTGTTCGATCTGCTCCACCGTGCTCATGCGCTCGGTGCGCGACTGGTTCCAGAGGTTGTCCTCGATACCGCAGCGCACGTGCAGACCCAGGGCGATGCCGATCATGTTGATTGGCAGCACGTTGCGCATCGAGCTTTCCACGGTCAGCACAGCGCCATCGGGCGCGGCGCGCACGAAGTTGGCCAGGTTGTAGAGGTTGGGAGCGTCCATGCCGCCACCGATGGCCACCCAGTTCATCACCAGCGGGCCCTTGTAGATGCCGCGGCGGATCAGGCGCTCGACGGATTCAAAGCTGTTGATGTTGTAGCACTGGAATGCGCTCTGGATACCGGCGGCGTTGAGGCGGCGGATGTGCTCTTCGGCCCAGCCGGGCTGTGCGGGCACGGTCATCTCTTTGTACGCGTTGTAGACCTCGGGGTCTTCCATCGACGTGCCCTTGATGTCGGCGTCTTCCCAGTGCTCGACGACGTTCATCTGCGAGGTGTTGATGGTGACCGTGACCTGGTCGGGCTTGGGCTCCAGCTCGGCCAGCATGTGGCGCGTGTCGTCGCTCAGCCACTTGGCGGCCGCGCCTTCGGTTTCGGGCGCGAAGCTGATGGAGCCGCCCACCTGGATGATCATCTCTGGCACCGCCTTGCGCACGCCGGCGATCAGCTCGTTGAACTTGGACAGGCGCTTGCTGCCTTTGCCATCCAGCTCACGCACGTGCAGGTGCAGCACGGTGGCGCCGGCGTTGTAGCAATCCACGGCTTTTTGAATCTGCTCTTCCATCGTGACAGGGATGTCCTCGGGGAAGTCGGAGGGCACCCAAGCCGGCGCGTAGGGCGCGGCGGTGATGACGAGGGGTTGCTGGTTTTCGGGGTAAAGGTGTCCGTCTAGGAAGTTCATGGCATGGACCTCAAGAAGAAGAGTTGAAGAATCGAGTGACTGAATGGGTGAGCGCTGGACGCGGGCTCAGAACGGCGCGTCACCCATGATGGCGGCGCGTTCCATCTTGCGGTCGCATGGCGGGTAGTCCATGACCGCGTAGTGCTGCACCGAACGGTTGTCCCACATCGCCACGTCCTGGGGCTGCCAGCGCCAGCGCAGCTGGTACTCGGGGATCTGGGCCTGGCTCACCAGGTAGGCCAGCAGATTGGATGCACCGGGGTTGAAATCCTGGCCGTAACGCACATTGTTCGCGTTGTGGTAGTTCGTGAAATGTGTGGTGAAGCCGTTCACGAACAGTATCTTTTCGCCCGATTCGGGGTGCGTGCGCACGACCGGGTGCTCAGCGTCGGGGTACTGCGCCTTGAGGGCCAGGCGCTTCTCGATGGGCATGGCTGCACCGAAGGTCGCTTCGATGCTGTGGCGGGCGCGCAGGTCGGCGATCTGGTCCTTGATGTGCTGCGGCAGCTTCTCATAGGCCAGGCGCATGTTGGCCCACATGGTGTCGCCACCGACCTCGGGGCGCTCAATGCAGCGCAGCACGCAGGCCATGGGCGGCTTCTCGCGCCAGGTGCCGTCGGCATGCCAGCTGTTCTCGTAGCGCTCTGCCGGGCTCTGCGCGCTGCGGTAGATCAACACCAGCCCAGGATGATCGGGGTCGCTGCCGACCACGGGGTGGTCTTCGAGTTCACCGAAGTGGCGCGCGAAGCCGACATGCTCGGAGCGCTGGATGTCCTGGCCGCGGAAGAACAGCACGCCGTACTGCACCAGCAGTGCGCGGATCTCGTTGGCAAGCCCAGCATCGCGCGAAGCGTCGGCCAGGCTGACGTTGCGCAATTCAGCGCCAATGGCGCACGTGACGGGGTGGACTTCAATGCCGCGCGTCAACACGGCGGGTGCCGGGAAAACCGGCTGAGCGGTGGCTGTACTCATCTGTCGTCTCCTTCATGTACGGCTCTGAATTTGGCCGTGTACTCATGTGAGACGTAGATTAGCCGCGCATTGGCGTTCTGGCCCCCTCCTCGAAGGAGGGGCGTCACCGTGCGTCCCGAGCTTTCTTGACGGGTGAAAAGTGTGCCTGCGCGCGCCGCCAGGGCTCGCCGCAGCAGGCATCAAGCCGGAAAGTCGATCAGGCCCAGGATGCGCGCCCGCTGCACCACCTGCTTGCGCGTGCCGGCATCCAGCTTGTAGAACAGGTTCTTGACATGCCACTTGATGGTGGTTTCACCGACATCCATGGCACGACCAATTTCCTTGTTCGACATGCTGCGCGCCAGCAGCGCCAGTACTTCGCGCTCCTTCGGGGTCAGCACGCCGCCTTGCTGCGCCGTGGCGACGGGCGGGTCCGGCTCCGGCGCCGGTTCCACATGCAGCGGCATGAGATGCGGCGCCCTCTCCTCAGACACGGTGGCGACCCAGGCCGCCAGATCTGGATGCGCATCCGTGAGCACGCGCTTCAAGCCGTAGGCGGACGCCAGGTCGACGGCTTCGCGCAGCAGTGCTTCCGAGGCCTCCCCGCAGCGGGCCAGCGCGAAGGCGCGCAAGCCGAGCAGTTCGATATGCAGCCGCCCGAAGCGGGCTTGACGGGCGAATTCGTGGGCGCGCTCCAGCAGCACCAGCGCGGCGCGCCAGTCTTTCGCGGCAATGGCCGCGAAAGCCAGCGCCTGGTCGCGCAAGGCCTGCGCCTGGCGCCGCCATACGGGGCCACGTCTCGGCGCGGCCCCGTCGGCGCCGATCTCAGCCTCGATCAGCGTGTCTATCTGCGAGCACAAGTCACGGCAAGTCTGGGCCCGGTAGCGACGCGCGTGCAACCGCACCTGATCGACCAGGCTGGCAATGCGCAGGCGTGGCAGCTGCCGCGCCGCCGCCGCCGCATCCAGCCCGCCCAGCAGCTCAAGCGCCCGATGCTCAGCGCCCTCCGATACCGCCACACGCGCCGCGGTGCGGTAAGCCAGCAACAGCGCCTCGGGCAAGCCGCCGTGCTCAATGATGTCGAGCCGGTCGGCCAGCAGCGCCGCCGCGTCGGCCGGCCGATCGCCCTCCCACGCGGTCACGGCCAGCAAGGCCGCCAGCATGCAACTGAACCGGTTGCGGCGGCCCAAATCGCTCTCCGCGCTCACCAGTGCCGGCCTCAGCACCTGCTCGGCCTGCTGGACCTGCCCTTCCCAGATGTAGCTTAGGCCAGCGATCAACTCGCCCCAACGCGTGATGTAGCCGTAGGCGTCGGCCGAGCTGTCGGCAGACGTCCGCTGCAAAAACAGCCTCGCCTGCGACGGCTCGCCGTCCAGCAAGGCGCGATACGCCTGACGATTGGCATGCACCTGGGTCAGCAGGGGATCGAGTGAACTCGCGGCCTCAGTCCATGGCGCATCCAGCTCAAGAAAGGCATCGGGATCGTCGGCGAACACCGCCGCGCCGCTGAGGATCAGCGCGCATTCGCAGCGCATGGCCTCGCTCAGATCCGGCAAGGCCAGAATGCGCTTGACGAAGCGCTCCGCCTCCGCATGGCGCTCACTCGAGGCCAGCGTCCACGCGGCGGCCAACAACAAGCGTGGCCGTCGATCCAGCTCGTCGGGCGGCACCCGCCCCAGCCACTCCAGCACGGCGGCCTGCCGGCCCCGCCGCATCAGCGCCTGGTAGAGGCTGCGCTCGGCCAGGTCATAGGCGGTCTGGTGCTGCCCGGCGGTCAGTGCGTGGCTGGCTGCGTCGTCCAGAAAGCCCCGTTCGGCCAGCCACTTGGCCGCGCGGGCATGGGCCTCCACCCGCTGTTCGGCCGTCAGCGTGCCCGCGTGCTTCCGTAGGGCGTCGCGCGCCAGCGCATGCATGCGCAGCCAGACGCCGCCCTCGGCGCTGATGAAAACGGGGGTGTCCGACTTGAGCCGGGCCAGCCGCCAGACGGCGTCCTGATCGCCCGACACGACGCGGCAGAGATCGGGGTGGAGCTGATCGAGAATGGCGATCCGCAGCAGGAATTCGCGGTCGTCCTGCGGCAGATTGGCCAGCAGCAGCGTCACCAGCTGGTCCTGCAGTTCGCCGCCGAGCAGCGCCATGCCGGTGACACCGGCGCTGGCGCTCTCGCTGTGCGACACGATGCTCAGCGCCAGCTGGATGCCCAAGGGCCAGCCCTCGGTCATGGCATGCAGGCGGGCGGCGAGCGTTCGGTCGATGCGCGCGCCCACGCTGGACTGCACCAGATGCAGGGTTTCCTCGAGATCGAAACGCAACAGCGTCGAGCCGACGACAGCGCACTGGCCGTAGGCGATCAGGTCGTCCAGATCGACCCGCCATTCGGGGCGCGCCGCCACCACCATGCGCACGTTGGAGGGCGCCTCGCGCAGCAGATACACCAGTGCGTCGTTGGAAGCGGCCGGCAGTTTTTCGGCCTCGTCGATCATCAGCACCACCGGCTTCGCCGCCTGCGCCAGTTCGGCGAGCAGCACCGTGACGTGCTCCAGCGGATCGTCGCCGTCGAAATCGAAGGCCACGCGGCCGAAGGCCGCCTTGCCGGAGGCCACGCGCACCGCCAGCGCCAGGGTCTGCATCAATCGGTGCGGATCGTCCCGTGCGTCCGAAGACACCCAGGCGACCGCGACCCCGGTGGCCTGGATCTCCTTGCGCCACTGCGCCAGCAAGGATGTCTTGCCAAAACCCGCCGGCGCACGGACCAGCAGGATCGAGGCATCCCGCAGCGCATCGGCGGTGGACACCAGCCGCTTGCGCGTCACCAGGTGGCGCGGCACACGCGGCGGCGTGACCTTGAGCAACAGGTCCTGGTAGCCGCCCGTCTGACCGGTGATTGAAAGACTCGCCAAAGCTGCTTTATCCGTGAAGGCTTGCATGCCATTCTCGGGCAAATCACACGTCGCTACAGCGTGCGGAGCCCAGCCACGCCCGGCCCCGCTGCCCCATTCGTCCTACGCCGACCCCGGATCGGCGCAGGCACAATGGCGCACGATGCGGCCCGACGGCCAGCCTGCCCTTGGAGAATCCCATGAACGCCAGCACCGGCACCGAGAAACTCGATTACGTCCCCGGCAAAGACGGCCTGCAACCCGGCGAACAGGCGCGCGGGCGCGTGGCCTCGCTGCTTGAATACCGCGCCGGCGACGGCCCGCTGATCCAGATCCACCCCGACTACCAGCTGCGGCTGGAGCGCGCACCGCAAAGCATGGTGCTGAGTTGGAAGGAGGACGGCCAGCCGATGAACGCGTCGATCCCGGTGGTCGAGCTCGACGTGCTGCTGGACCGCGGCCAGGTTGTGATCGAGCGCTGAACCGGCGCACACCTCTACCCAGAACCCCCCAGGTGCTGGACAGGTTCGAGCGCCTGCTGGCGCCCTACCCCGAAGCCGAACCCGCCGCGCTGCCACCGGAGTTTCTGCCTTCGTCTGGAGCGCGACCCGTGGCCTGCGCGGCTACGTGCTCGGCATGGCGGCGTGCTCGGCGCTGTTTTCCATCTATGAGGCGGTGCTGTTCGCCTGGCTCGGCCAGGTGGTCGACCTGCTCGGGGACACGCCCCGCGAGTTGCTGTGGGCCAGGCACGGGGGCTTTCTCGCGGGCGTGATGGCGCTGCTGGCGGTGTCGGTGCTGCTGATGGCGGGGCAGACGCTGCTGCGGCATCAGGTGCTGGCGATCAACTTTCCGCTGCGCCTGCGCTGGAACTTCCACCGGCTGATGCTGGGTCAGAGCATGGCCTTCTACGCCGACGAATTCGCCGGCCGCATCACCACCAAGGTCATGCAGACCGCACTGGCGGTGCGCGACATGCTGTTCACCAGCGCCGACGTGCTGGTGCGCATGGGCGTTTACCTGGTCAGCATCCTGCTGCTGGTCGGCCAGCTCGACCGGCGCCTCGCGCTGCCGTTCGCGGCCTGGGCGCTGCTCTACGGGGCGGCGTGTACCTTCTTCGTGCCACGGCTGGGCCGCGTCGGCAAGGCGCAGGCCGACGCGCGCAGCGTGATGACCGGGCGCATCACCGACGCCTACATCAACATCGCCACCGACACGCTGTTCTCGCACACCCAGCGCGAGGCGCATTTCGCCCGCGCCGCCATGGAGGACTTCAAGCACACCGGCTACGCGCCGATGCGGCTGATCAGTGCCTTCGAAGTCGTCAACCACCTGCTGGTGGCGAGCCTGGTGCTGGCCTCGGGCGCCGTGGCGCTGTGGCTGTGGCAGGCCGGCGCGGTCGGCGCCGGCGCCGTGGCCGCGGTGGTGGCGATGGCGATGCGCATCTCGGGCATGAACCACTGGGTGATGTGGGAGATGACCAGCCTGTTCGAGAAGCGTGGGCACCATCCAGGACGGCATCAATACGCTGTCGCGCCCGCGCGCGGTGGTTGATGCGCCAAACGCGCGGCCGCTGGTGGTGACGCGCGGCGAGGTGCGTTTCGACGACGTGAGTTTTTATTACCGCAACGGCAGCAGGGCGGTGATCGACCGCCTTCGGCTGACGATCCAGCCCGGCGAGAAGATCGGCTTGATCGGCCGCTCGGGCGCCGGCAAGTCGACGCTGGTCAACCTGCTGCTGCGCTTTCATGACGTGCAGGGCGGGCGCATCCTGATCGACGGGCAGGACATCGCGCCGGTCGCGCAGAACAGCCTGCGACAGCGCATCGGCATGGTGACGCAGGACACCTCGCTGCTGCACCGAACCCTGCGCGACAACATCGCCCATGGCCGGCCCGAGGCCAGCGAGGCCGAGTTGCGCGCCGCCGCACGGCGCGCACAGATCAACGACTTCGTGCCGGACCTGGCTGACCCGCAGGGCCGCCGCGGCTACGACGCCCACGTGGGCGAGCGCGGCGTCAAGCTGTCGGGCGGCCAGCGCCAGCGCGTGGCGATCGCCCGCGTGACGCTGAAGGACGCGCCGATCCTGCTGCTGGACGAGGCCACCAGCGCGCTCGACTCCGAGGTGGAGGCCGCCATTCAGGACAGCCTGTACGAGCTGATGAAAGGCAAGACGGTGATCGCCATCGCGCACCGGCTCTCGACCATCGCCGCGCTCGACCGGCTGATCGTGCTGGACGCCGGCCGCATCGTCGAGCAAGGCACGCACGGCGAGCTGCTGGCGCAGGGCGGCCTGTACGCTGCCCTGTGGGCACGCCAGAGTGGCGGCTTTCTGGGCGAGCAGATCGAGGAGGCCGAAATGGCGGCGTGAGCCTGATCCGTCATCCCCGCCTAGGCGCGAATGGTGACATCAAGCTGCGCGCGCCGACGCGGCGCGGCGCCCATCCCACCACGACACCAGCGCGATCGCCACGAAGCCCGCTGGCACACCGAACACGCCGGCCGAGACCGGGTGGATATAGCCCCACACGCCACTCGGCGCCAGGCCCCAGGCGGCGCGCCAGCCGGGGCTGGCCAGCAGCATGTAGCCGACCGTGACGCTGGCACCGACCAGCATGCCGGCCACCGCGCCGCGCGCCGTGGCGCCGCGCCAGAACAGGCCCAGCACCAGGCTGGGAAAAAACACCGCCGCCGCCAGCGAGAACGAGGCGGTGACCAGCGAGATGATCTCGGCCGGCTTCAGCCCCGCCACCGCGGCCGCCACCATGGCCGTCGCCAACAGCGTGAACTTGGACAGCACGACGCGGTGCGCCGACACCCGCACCACGCCGCCGCGCAAGGGCGCGGTGTCGTGCACCAGCGCGTTGCTGATGGTCAGCAGCAGGCCATCGGCGGTGGACAGCGCCGCCGCCAGACCACCGGCGGCGACCAGGCCCGACACCACATAGGGCAAGCCGCCCAGTTCGGGCGTGGCCAGCATGATCATGTCGGCCGCCAGCCGCAATTCGCCGAACTGCAGCACGCCGTCGCCGTTGATGTCCTGCGCCGAGATCAGCGCCGGATCGACGCGCGCCCACTGCGCAATCCAGTGCGGCAACTGATCGAAACTGCTGCCGACCAGGCCCTGCATGACCTCGTACTTGACCAGCACCGCCAGCGCCGGCGTGCTCAGGTACAGCAAGGCAATGAACACCAGCGACCAGGCCACCGAGCGCCGCGTGTCGGCCACGCTGGGCGTGGTGTAGAAGCGCGTCAGCAAGTGCGGCAGGCTGGCGGTGCCGATCATCAGGCAGAACATCAGCGCCATGAAGTTCCAGCGCGAGGCCTGGAACGCGGCCCGCTCCTCGGGCGTGCCCCTGGGGTCGCCGGCAAAGGCCTGGCCCTGGCGCGGCAGGCCGCCCAGCGGCTGGGCGCGCTCTTGCGCCTCGTGCATGGCGCGCGTCCACTGCTCGCGCGCGCTGGCCGCGTCGCGCGGCAGCGCCGCCAGCTCGCGCCGCGCCTGCATCACCAGCGAGAACTCGGCGCCGCGCGCGCGCAGCGCGCGGATGCGCTCCTCCAGCCGCACGCGTTCGTTCCGCAGCGCGGCGGCGGGGTCTTCCAGCCGCTCGGCGAATTCGCGCGCGCGCTGCCGGTGGATGGCCCGCACGTCCTGCTCGGCCGGTGAATCGATCAGCGCGCGCTCGAGCCGGTCGATCTTGGGCAGCTGCGCGCCGTAGGCCAGCGTCGCCAGCGGCGTGCCCAGCTGCTTGTAGGCCAGCCAGGACACCGGGATCAGGAAGGCCAGCAGCAACACCACGTACTGCGTGACCTGGGTCCAGGTGATGGCGCGCATGCCGCCGAGAAACGAGCACAGCAGCACGCCACCCAGGCCCAGCAGGATGCCGATCTCGAACTGCACGCCGGTCAGGCGCGAGGCGATCAGGCCGATGCCGTAGATCTGCGCCACCACGTACATGAACGAGCAGGCGATGGCGCCCAGCGCCGCCAGCAGGCGCGGCCAGCGGCCGCCAAAGCGCACGGCGAAGAAGTCGGGCACGGTGTACAGCCGCATGCCGCGCAGGCGCGGCGCGATCAGCAGCCCGACCAGGCAGAAGCCGCCGGTCCAGCCCAGCACGTAGGCCAACCCGCCCGGTTGCGTCGCCGTGCCCGAGAAGCCCTGCAGGTACAGGGCGCCGGCCAGGCTGATGAAGGAGGCCGCGCTCATCCAGTCGGCCGCCGTCGCCATGCCGTTGTACATGGCCGGGATGCGGCGCCCGGCGACGTAGTACTCCTCGGGGTCGGCGGTGCGGCCGTAGATGCCGATCACGGCATACACCATCACCGACAGGAACAGGAAGATCGGCCCGATCCAGCCGCGCGACAGGCCGGCGCGCTCGGCCCAGGCCATCGCCAGCAGGAAGGCGATGAAGCCCAGCAGGAACAGCAGCAACTGGCGGTGCAGGCGCCAGAGGTGGGCGCGCCCGGTGCGGCTAGCCGCGTCCGCCATCGGGCCGCTCGCCGGTGTCGCCGCTGTCCGGCGCCGCCGCATCACCGGGCGCGCGGCGGTTCATGTACCAGGCGTAGAAAGCCACGATGCCGATGAACACCAGCACCCCGCCCTGCGCCGCCAGCCAGAAGTTGAGCGGCCAGTCGCCCAGCGTCTGATCCAGATCGCGCGCAAAGAAGGCAACGCCGAACGAGGCCGCCGCCCACAGCAGCAGCAGCGCGGTGCGGACCCGGAAGGCGGCGGCAGCGGCTCGCGGTGTCATGGGCGGTGCCTGGCGCGCGCCGAGCGGGCTTTCAGCGGGCCAGCAAGGCCCAGGTGTCGATCACGCTGTCGGGGTTGAGCGAGATCGAGGCGATGCCCTCATCGGCCAGCCAGCGCGCGAAGTCCGGGTGGTCGCTGGGCCCCTGGCCGCAGATGCCGACGTATTTGCCCGCCGCCTTGCAGGCGCCGATGGCGCGCTTCAGCATGGCCTGCACGGCCGGGTCGCGCTCGTCGAAGTCGGCGGCCAGCAACTCCATGCCGCTGTCGCGGTCGAGGCCCAGGGTGAGTTGCGTCAGGTCGTTGGAGCCGATCGAGAAGCCGTCGAAGAACTTCAGGAAATCCTCGGCCAGGATGGCGTTGCTGGGCACCTCGCACATCATTACCACTTTTAAATCGTTCTGGCCACGCGCCAGGCCACGGTCGGCCAGCAACTGCGTCACGCGCTCGGCCTGGCCCAGCGTGCGCACGAAGGGCACCATCACCTGCACATTGGTCAGACCCATCTCGTCGCGCACGCGCTTCAGGGCCTCGCATTCCATGGCAAAGGCTTCGCGGAAGTCGTCGCTGATGTAGCGGGCAGCGCCGCGAAAGCCCAACATGGGGTTTTCTTCGTCCGGCTCGTAGCGGCTGCCGCCGATCAGCTTGCGGTATTCGTTGCTCTTGAAGTCCGACAGGCGCACGATGACCGGCTTGGGCCAGAACGCGGCGGCAATCGTCGCCACGCCTTCGGCCACTTTGTCGACGTAGAAGGCGCGCGGACTGGCGTGGCCGCGCGCCACGCTTTCCACCGCCTTCTTCAGGTCGGGATCGACATTGGGGTAGTCGAGGATGGCCTTGGGGTGCACGCCGATGTTGTTGTTGATGATGAACTCCAGCCGCGCCAGGCCCACGCCTTCATTGGGCAACTGCGCAAAATCAAACGCCAGCTGCGGGTTGCCGACGTTCATCATGATCTTGGTGGCGATGGGCGGCATGGTGCCGCGCTGCACCTCGGTCACCTCGGTTTCCAGCAGGCCGTCGTAAATGTGGCCGGTGTCGCCCTCGGCGCAGCTCACCGTCACCAGCGTGCCGTCCTTCAGGCGCTCGGTGGCGTCGCCGCAGCCCACCACGGCGGGAATGCCCAGCTCGCGCGCGATGATGGCCGCATGGCAGGTGCGCCCGCCGCGGTTGGTGACGATGGCGCTGGCGCGCTTCATCACCGGCTCCCAGTTGGGGTCGGTCATGTCGGTGACCAGCACGTCGCCGGGCTGCACCTGGTCCATCTGGACGATGTCGCGCACCAGCCGCACCGGGCCGGTGCCGATCTTCTGACCGATGGCGCGGCCCTCGGCCAGCACCGATCCGCTGCCCTTGAGCTTGTAGCGCTGCTCGGTCTTGCCCTGCTGCTGACTCTTCACCGTCTCGGGCCGTGCCTGCAGGATGTAGAGCCGGCCGTCGGCGCCGTCCTTGCCCCATTCGATGTCCATCGGACGGCCGTAGTGCTGCTCGATCACCAGCGCGTAGCGCGCCAGCGCCAGCACGTCCTCGTCGCTCAGCGAATAGCGGTTGCGCTGCTCGGCGGGCACGTCCACGGTGTTGACGAGCTTGCCGCTGGCTGCCTTCTCTTCGGGCGTGGCGAACACCATCTGGATCAGCTTCGATCCCAGGTTGCGGCGGATGACCGCCTTCTTGCCGGCGACCAGCATCGGCTTGTGGACGTAAAACTCGTCGGGGTTCACCGCGCCTTGCACCACCGTCTCGCCCAGGCCGTAGCTGCTGGTGATGAACACCACCTGATCGAAGCCGCTTTCCGTGTCGATGGTGAACATCACGCCCGCCGCGCCCAAATCGCTGCGCACCATGCGCTGCACGCCCGCCGACAGCGCCACCACGTCGTGCGCAAAGCCTTTGTGCACGCGGTAGCTGATGGCGCGGTCGTTGTAGAGGCTGGCAAACACCTCCTTCATCTTGTGCAGCACGTCATCAATGCCCACCACGTTGAGGAAGGTTTCCTGCTGGCCGGCAAACGACGCATCCGGCAAATCCTCGGCCGTGGCCGACGAGCGCACGGCAAAGCTGGCCTGAGCGTTGCCGGCGCTCAGGGTGGCGAAGGCATCGCTGATGGCTTGTTCCAGATCGACGGGGAAAGGCTGCGCCTCGATCCAGCCGCGAATCTCGGCGCCGGCCTCGGCCAGCGCGCGCACGTCCTCGGTATCCAGCGTGGCCAGGCGCTGGCGGATGCGCTCGGCCAAGCCGCCGTGCGCCAGAAACTGGCGGAACGCGTGCGCCGTGGTGGCAAAGCCGGTGGGCACGCGCACGCCCTGCGGCAGTTGCGAAATCATCTCGCCGAGGCTGGCGTTCTTGCCGCCAACCGCCTCGACATCGGTCATCCTCAGTTTTTCGAAAGGCACGACCAGGGCGGTCGCCTCGAACAGGGTGGACATGGGAAAAGCTCCAGAGTTTGAAAACCGGGGCGAACGCGGATCGGTGGCCGGGCTTTTGTCGTTCTTTCGCGTGGCCGGTCAGCGCGGGTTCGCATAATGGGAACCGATTGTATGTAGCCCCCGCCCGCACCATGCCCAACCGCACCGTGTTCTTCATCTCCGATGGCACCGGCATCACCGCCGAGACCTTTGGCAACGCCATCCTGGCCCAATTCGACTTCAGCCCGCGGCGTGTGCGCCTGCCCTTCATCGACACGCCGGACAAGGCGCACCAGGCGGTGCGCCAGGTCAACCACGCGGGCGAGTTAGAGGGCAAGCGCCCCATCGTCTTCACCACGCTGGTCGATCGCGAGGTGCTGGGCATCATCCGCGAAGGTTGCAAGGCCATGCTGCTGGACATGTTCGGCACCTTCGTGGCGCCGATCGAGGCCGAGATCGGCATCACCAGCCACCACCGCGTGGGGCGCTTTTCAGACGTGAGCAAGTCGCAGGCCTACCACGACCGCATCGAGGCCATCAACTTCAGCTTGGCGCACGACGATGGCCAGAGCAACCGCGACCTGGAAGAAGCCGAGGTGATCCTGATCGGCGTCAGCCGCAGCGGCAAGACGCCGACCAGCCTGTACCTGGCGATGCAGCATGGCCTGAAGGCGGCCAACTACCCGCTGATCCCGGAAGATTTCGAGCGCCGCCAGCTGCCGCCGGCCCTGGTGCCGCACAAGAAGAAGATTTTTGGCCTGACCATCGCGCCCGAGCGGCTGTCCGAGATTCGCTCCGAGCGGCGGCCGCAGTCGCGCTATGCCAGCATCCAGAACTGCCGCATGGAGGTGTCGGAGGCCGAAGCCATGATGCGGCGCTCGGGCATCCGCTGGCTCTCGACCACCACCAAGAGCATCGAGGAAATCGCCACCACCATCCTGCAGGAGGTGCGGCCCGAGCGGCTCAGCTATTGAGCCACGCGGGCCTGCAGGCGCTTACAGACCCAGTGCCGCGATGCCGGCGCGCGCAATCTGCGCGTCTTCGTTCGACTTGACGCCGCTGACGCCCACCGCGCCCAGGCACTGCCCGTCCTTCATGATCGGCACGCCGCCTTCCAGCATGCCTTCCAGCAGCGGCGCCGACAGAAAGGCCGGGCGCGCGCCATTGATCATGTCCTCGTAGGCCTTGCTCTCGCGCCGCCCCAGCGCCGCCGTGCGCGCCTTCGCCGGGCCGATGTGGGCGCTGATCGGCGCCGCCCCGTCCAGGCGCTGCAGGTGCAGCAAGTGGCCGCCGTCATCGACCACGGCGATGGTCACCGCCCAGCCGTGCTTCAGCGCCTCCGCCTCGGCGGCACTGGCGATCGCCTTGACGTCGGCGGCTTCAAGATAGCTCTTGGATTTCATGCTGCTTGTCCTCATATGCGCGGGATTGGGAGGATAGCAGTGCGTCGCCTTCGGCCGAAAGCCACGGCCCGGATGCATCGTTTTGACTTCCAAGGGAATTTTCCGCATCGCACGGGCTCTACGTACAATGAAACCGCAAGGTCGCTTTCCGGGGCGGCCCCCGAAATCTGACCTTCAAGGAGAAATCACCCCATGAATGACCGTACCAACACTTTGGCGTACCCCGACCTCGCGCGCGGCGGCGTCACCACGCCCGAGCAGCGCAACAAGGTTTTGCGCAACACCTACTGGCTGCTGGCCCTGAGCCTGTTGCCGACGGTGCTGGGCGCATGGATCGGCGTCAGCACCGGCATCACCCGCAGCCTGGGCGGCGGTCTGGGCATGATCGTGTTCCTGGCCGGCGCCTTCGGCTTCATGTTCGCCATCGAAAAGACGAAGAATTCCGCCGCCGGCGTGCCGGTGCTGCTGGCCTTCACCTTCTTCATGGGCCTGATGCTCTCGCGCATGATCGCCATGGTGCTGGGCTTCAAGAACGGCTCCGAACTGGTGATGACCGCCATGGGCGGCACGGCCGGCGTGTTCTTCGTCATGGCGAGCCTCGCCAGCGTGATCAAGCGCGACATCTCCGGCATGGGCAAGTGGCTGTTCGTCGGCGCGCTGGTGGTGTTCGTCGGCATCATCGTCAACCTGTTCGTCGGCTCGACCGTCGGCATGATGGTCATCAGCACCCTGCTGGTCGGCGTGTTCAGCCTGTTCATGCTGTACGACCTGAAGCGCATCATCGACGGCGGCGAAACCAACTACATCAGCGCCACGCTGGCGCTGTACCTGGACCTCTTCAACGTGTTCCAGGGCCTGCTCGCCCTGCTCGGCCTGGGCGGCAGCAGCGATTGACGCGGTGCGCCGGGGCGGCCCGGGGTCGCTCATTGTCACGACAAGGGGCTTTCGGGCCCCTTTTCTCATGCACACCACAGCGTGCGCACGTTTTCAGGCAGCCGCCAAGTCGTTGCTCATCGACCGGGCGGTAACGCTATAATTTGCGGTTCTCGACGGTGGCTGTAGCTCAGTTGGTAGAGTCCCAGATTGTGATTCCGGTTGTCGCGGGTTCGAGTCCCGTCAGCCACCCCATTTAAAGATTTCATGATGCCCATCTTCCGTCAAAAGCATCAATGAAATCAACAAGTTAGCATGGATAAGCCGTCACAAGCCACCATGACGGCCCATTGAAACCCGCGTCAAACGGGGGTACAAAGTGGGGGAACAGTTCCCCCAAAACCGGAAAACAGCCGGTTTCTGTACCCCCATCATGCTGACAGACGCCGCCATCAAACGGGCAAACTGCCCACCAGACAAAGCCCGCGCCCGCTTCGCCGATTCAGGCGGTCTTTACCTTGAGGTTGCCGCCGCCGGCTCCAAGCGCTGGTTTTGGAAATTCAGGATCGAGGGCAAGGAAAAGCGCATTGCCCTGGGCAGCTACCCCGAAGTATCCCTGAAGGATGCGCGCGTCGCCCGCGACGACGCCCGCAAGCTGCAACGGGATGGCATCGACCCGGTGCGACAGCGCCGCGTGGACAAGCTGGACAACCTGAGCGCCGGGGATGCCACTTTTGAGGCCGTCGCCCGCGAGTTCCACACCACGCACAAGAGCGGCTGGTCGCCGCACTATGCCAAGCGTTGGCTGGAGCGGCTGGAAAAAGACCTGTTCCCCTTCATCGGGCCGGTGCAACTGACCGCCATCAAGGCGCCGCTGCTGCTGCACGCGCTCAAGCGGGTTGAACAGCGCGGCGCCCTTGAAACCGCTCATTCCCTGCGCCAGTACGCCGGCCAGGTGTTCCGCCATGGCATTGCCACGGGAAGATGCGAGGTCAACCCTGTGCCCGACCTGCGCACCGCGTTGAAGCCGGTTCACGTCAAGCACATGGCCGCCGTGCTGGATGCCGGCAGCGTCGGCAAGCTCATGCGCGATATCTACGCCTACGAGGGCCAGCCCGTGACCCGCGCCGCGTTGATCTTTTCCGCGCTGACCTTCCAGCGCCCCGGCAACGTGCGCGCTACCGAATGGAGTGAAGTCGATCTGGACGCCGGCATGTGGACGATCCCAGCGATGAAGATGAAGCGCACCGTTCACCAGAAGGTCAACGGGCGCCCGCACTTCGTGCCGCTGGCGCCGCAAGCCGTGGAGGTACTGCGCGAACTATGGCCGCTCACGGGCCACGGCAAGTTTGTTTTCCCGTCCCTGCTGGGCAAGGGACGGTGCATGTCCGAGAACACCGTCCGGGGGGCATTGCGCCGCCTGGGGTACGGCAACGACGAAATGACGCCGCATGGCTTTCGCGCTGTCGCTCGCACCTTGATGGTGGAGCAGTTGGACGTGAACCCTGACGTGATCGAAGCCCAACTGGCGCACGGCAAATCCGGCCCGCTGGGCATGGCCTACGACCGGGCGCAGTACATGGCGCAGCGTCGCGACATGATGGGCAAGTGGGCCGACTATCTGGACAAGCTGCGCGTGGGCGCTGCGGTGATCAAGCTGCGCGCGTGAGATACCGGCAAGCCCGCCGCCGTCGAGGCGGGCAAAGAAAAGGCGACCGGGAGACTTGAGACCCCGACCGGCCGCCGACCATCCATCGAAAGGAATCGAAAAATGGCTGACAACAAGGATACCGCAGCGCGGGACGTGGAGGCGGGGATAGGCCGCCTACAGGACGAAATCATGGCGCTGGGCACCGTGATAGCCGGTGTGACCGATCAGCGCCTGCGCGCCGCCCTGACGCGGCTGGAAGGCAATCTGTTGAACATCGGCATGCGCCTGGATCGGGATTGCATGCGGCTGGCGAAGGAGGGCTGAGAAATGGCTACTGAGACTGTAGATCGTGGCACGCCGAAAGAGCGCGACGACCTATACATGGAAATAGCATGGGAGCTGGACAAGGTGGCGCGCGTGCTGCCTGAGCTAGTCCCACTGGAAGACGACCAGTTGCATTTCGTGGTGCGGGCATTTGCGGGGCGCATGTTGCGGCTCACCAGCGTCTTGATGGACTTGGCTAACTACAGCATCGAGTCCGATTACAGCATTCAACAAGCGCGCGGCATTGTGACCCTTGATCGTGAAGTTCATTTTCGCCTTCGGGATCTCAGGGGTTCGGGGTTGCGAGACCCTGCGGGGCCGCTTGGGCGACTCCAGAGAAACCTGCCTCCGCAAACCGACGGGCGGGGTCGCGGGGAAGAGGATCGCTTCTTCACGATCGGCGACCACGCGTCGGGGAACGCATGGCGTCTTCAAGCGCGACGGTGCTGAGTGGCCGCTATCGCGGCTTGCGATCGATGGACTTGTGCGTGCCCAGGCGCTTCAGGATGGCTTTGTCGCCGTCCAACTCGAACGTGACCTGCCAGGCGTGGTTCGAATACACGTCGATCTTCCACACCGCAGGGCGAGGCAGGCCGCTGAGCCGGTGCAGCCTGAGCGTGCGCGGGATCGGTTCCTGGGTGAGTTGCTTCAGGGCGTCGCGCACGGCGGTCTGCACATCGGCCGGGGCGGCTTTCAGGTCGCGGGCGAAACGGTCAGACGCCTCCCAACGCCTGACCCGCATCATGTGCCGGTGACACCCATCGACGCGAAGAGGGCATCGACTGAATCGAAGACCTGGCCGTTGCCGGGCTCAAGCACGGCATCGTGGGTGGTGATCCACTCGCGCAGGGTTTCTACGGCGTCGTGAAAGGCTTCGATGGCGGCCAGGTAGCCGCCATAGGCGTCGACAATGCCATCGTCGCTGGTGAGCCGGAAGTCCTGGCAGGCATTGGCGTGCTGGGCTTTGGCACGCGTGAACATGCGCGAAGCGGTGTCGGCCGCCATCTCCAAAGAGCGGCCGACCGCGCCAGCCGGATCGATGGGTGTGCCGTCCGTGGCGTTTTGCAGACGCCCCAAGGTGTCCTCAACCGAACTGGTCATGAGCTCAAGCTGTTTGATGTCTTGCTCGAGGCCCAGAAGCACAGTTTCTATGGCCTGCAACAGCTGCAGGTTGCGCGCAGCCATCGCCTGGGCATAGGCGGGGGCGTTGGTTCCAGTCAGCTCTTGGGGTCTCATCACAACATCCGAAGTGACCATCTCGGGGTATCCAAGTGGCGCTTGATTGTCCACCATCCGCCGGCTTGGTGGTGTAAGCGTTCGCCCCTACCTGGCAGGGTGGCCCCGCATTCATTAGCCACTGTAGCCAGGGCAAGCATACGCATTTCGAGGTCTTCGGGGTGCTTGACCAAGGGTAAACCCTTGGTTTTCGGGCCCTGACCCCGCCCGATTAGCCACGATTAGCCAGCGGGTGGCTAACAGTTTTCGAGGACTCCAAATGACCTTCCTCAGAGGGAAAACAGCCTATCACGGCGGGCATGATCACCCTCGATTAGCCAATTAGCCCGGATATTTCACGCCTACCCCCGACGCTCCCCTCAATGGGTTCGCAACGGCGTGGATAGAGTGAGCAAGGCCCCGATGGTGGCCGCAGGCAGGGCTGGAGTCGTGCGCAGGCGCCATGCGCTCGCACCCCCCACCCCGACTTGGGTTGCGGGCCGTTTTTGTGTCATCGCGCCGGCCAGGCGCTGCTGGTGTGTTCAGGGTGAGCGCAACTGGCCCATGGCGTGCGCGAAGATCGGCGCACTGGGCCAGTGCGAGGCCAGGTACAGGCGGATGCGCCGCGTGTTGCGCGTGACCACCGCAGCCACCTTCAGCAGCTTGATGCGCAAGGTATCGGCCTGCGCCGTTGCCAACTCGGTGCCTTGCAAAGCCAGCGCCCGCAGCCGCTCAATCAGCACGTAGCCCAGCGCAGCCAGCAACATGCGCAACTGGTTGGAGCGCAGTACATGGCAGCTCGTGCGCGTGGCAAACAGCCCGATCTGCGCCTCCTTGATCCGGTTCTCCGCCTCACCGCGCTGGCAGTACACATCGTCATACAGCACCTGCGGTTCACCCTCCAGGTTGGTCACGATGAAGCGCGGGTTGCCGCCTTGCGCACCCCATTCGAGGCGTGTGATCACGCGCCGCTCGTGCGCCCAGCTCTTGGCGGCATAGCTGAACTCGTCCACCAGGCGCTGTTTGACCCCGGTGCGCTCGTAATCGTCCTTCATCCAGAGTTCGGCCAGTTTCACCTGGGCCTGAAGCCGAGCATTGCGCGCAAGCCCGATGATGTAGTGCACTCCAGCGCGCTCGCACCAGTTGATGATGCGCTGTCGGCAGAACCCCGAATCTGCCCGGAACACGATGCGCACCTGGGGCCATTGTTGGCGCAACCGGCGCACCAACAGCTTCAGAATGGCCGCTGCGTGGCGCGCCCCATCGATGTTGCTGGGCCGCAGGTAGGCGCACAGCAGTTGCTGGCCGCAGAACACGTACAGAGGAAGATAGCAGTAGCTGTCGTAGTAGCCGTGGAAGAAGCGAGCCTCCTGCTGACCGTGCAAGGGGTTGTCGGTGGCATCGAAATCGAGCATCAGTTCTGCGGGAGCGCTCTCGAAGCTGGCGATGAATTGATCGAGCAGCACCTCATGCAGCCGCCAGGCGGTGGCCCGGTCGGCCCACTTCTCCAGTCGGCATAGGGTGGGCGCGCTGGCCACTTCACGATCGACGCCGACTGCCGTTTGCAAGGCCACGTCCAGGCGCAGCGCGCCATGGTCGTTGAGGTCTTCCCAGCCCAGCGCCAGCCCGTACACGCGCTGGCGCAGCATGTCGCGCACGCCGTGCTTGATCAACAGCGGGCTGCGCGGGTCGGCGATGCAGCGCGCTGCCGCATCCATCAATCCCAGCTTGCGGTCCACCTGGGCGAGCAGCATCACGCCGCCATCGCTGGTCATGCTGCCGCCGTCGAACCGGCCCTCGATCACGCGCCGGCCCAACTGCCCGAAGTCGATTACGCCAACATCAAGCTCCTTTTGCGCTGTACAGTTTGGCTTCGGCATTGCCCGCCCTTTCATCAAGATTCGACACCTCGATGTTCGGGCAATTCAAGGGCAATGCCGTCCTCGTTTCTACGGGCTATGGTGAAATATCCGGGTTAGCCGCGTTAGCCAGGGTAGACATGCGCGCACCCGGAAGCAGTAACTTCGAGTGCTTTCGGTCGCCGACACATTCACCACGCCAGAACTGTCACCAGACTGTCACCGGGGCAGAATCAAAAAAGCCTGCTACGTATTTCGTAGCAGGCTTTCTAGGCTTTACGCCGTGTTCTGGTAGGACGTACAAGATTCGAACTTGTAACCAACGGATTAAAAGTCCGCTGCAATAGGTTTTGGCTACGTTGATTCTATCCTGTTGAAGTGTTGAAAATCAACAACTTAGTAGTAAATCAACACTTGCGACTGTTGATTAAGACAGTATGATATTCGGGTAATGCTCTTACATCCCCGTTACATCGGCGCGGATGTAAGGCCTTCGGAGTCATCATGAAAGTCAACTTCACCGCCGGGCGCATCGCCGCCTTCACCTGCCCGCCAGACCGGAAGCAGGCGTTTCTGTGGGACTCGGACACCCGAGGGCTTGGCCTGCGCGTCACACCGAACGGGAAACCGACTTACATCTTCCAGCGCCAGCACGAGGGCAAGACTGTGCGCATGGCGATCGGTAGCCCGGACGCTTGGAGCATCGAAAAGGCACGCCGCGAAGCCCGCACGTACTGGAAGCAGATGGACGACGGCGACAACCCGGCGGAAGTCAAAAGCGATGCCGCGAAGGCGAAGCAGGAGCGCAAGGCGCAAGGCGCCATCACCGTGTCGCAGGCGTGGGGCGACTACTTGGAGGCCAGACGCCCACAACCCGGAGAGGCCGACCGCTGGGGGGAGCGCCACTACACCGATCACTTGAAGATGGCCGCAGCCGGCGGCGAGACTGCTACACGCGGCACGCGCGGCCGTGGCAAGACGATTGCCGGCCCGCTGCATCAGTTCATGGCGATGCCGCTGCGCGACGTGACGGCCGATGTGGTGGCGACGTGGGCGGCGAAGGAATCCAAGACCCGCCCGTCCGTCGCCCGATTGGCGCTGCGCTTGTTGAAAGCGTTCTTGAACTGGTGCGCCGAAAACAAGGAGTACAAGGCTGTCGCCGACACCGGCGCCGCCAGCAGCAAGAAGGCGCGCGAGAAGCTGGGCAAGGCCAAGCCGAAGAAGGACGCACTGATGCGCGAGCAACTGCCGGCGTGGTTCGCAGCAGTCCGGCAACTGGATAACCCGGTGATCGCCGCCGCGCTGCAAGTCATGTTGCTGACCGGCGCCCGGCCCGGCGAGGTGCTGGCGATGAGGTGGAACGACCTGAATCACCAGTGGCGCGGCATCAACATGCGCGACAAGGTTGAAGGCGACCGCGAAATCCCGCTGACGCCCTACGTGGCGCACCTGCTGGCGTCCCTGCCCCGCCGTGGGCCGTTCGTGTTCCAGTCCACCGTGAACGATGAGACGCCACGCCCCATCAGTTCGCCGAATAGCGCGCTCGACCGCGTGAGCACTGTCGCCGGCATCGATCACCTGACGCTGCACGGCCTGCGCCGCAGCTTCAAGAGCTTGTCCGAGTGGCTGGAACTCCCTGCCGGCGTCGCCGCGCAGATCATGGGCCACAAGCCGAGCGCCACGGCAGAGAAGCATTACGCCGTGCGCGAGCTTGGCATGCTCCGCGTCCATCATGAGCGCTTCGAGGCGTGGATTCTGGAACAGGCCGGCATCCCCTTCGACCCCGCCGCCGAGCCGGGCAAGCTGCGCGCCGTGGCGTGACGCGGAACCCCAAGAACATACAAAAATCTATATACTCCACATGAAGCCGATCGAGTTCCGGGGCACGTCGCTTTCAGACCTGCGGGCTTTCCCGAAAAACGCCATGCAGGAGGCCGGCTACCAGTTGGACAGGATACAGCGCGGCCTTGATCCTGACGACGCCAAGCCGATGACGACCATCGGCGCCGGGGTTTTCGAGCTGCGCATCCGGGACGAGGCCGGCGCCTTCCGCGTGGTGTATGTCGCCAAGCTGGCTGATGCCGTGTACGTTCTTCATAGCTTCCAGAAGAAAACACAACAGACTGCGAAATCGGACATCGATCTTGCACGGCGCCGATACCGAGCATTGAAGCAGGAGATTGGAGCATGACAGCACAGCGATTCGCCAGCGTATGGGACGCCACCGAGAACACGCCGCAGCAGGCGGCCAGCATGCGCGCCCGCGCCGACCTGATGATCGGCCTGTCGGAATTCATCCGCCAGCAAGGCATGACGCAGCCGCAAGCCGCCGAGCTTTTCGGCGTCACACAGCCCCGCGTGTCCGACCTGATGCGCGGCAAGATCACCTTGTTCTCGCTCGACACGCTGATGGACATGGCCGCGACGGCAGGCATGGCGCCCACGGTCAAGGTGACGATGCCACGGCGCCGACGCGCTAAGACTGCGGAGCCGGCGTGACGATGCCTACGGTTGAGAGAACACCATGCGCTATCCCGTAGCCATCGAACCCGGCAGCGACGCCACGGCATGGGGCGTCGTGGTGCCGGACTTGCCCGGTTGCTTTTCTGCCGGCGACACGCTGGAGGACGCCATGATTCAGGCGGAAGAAGCCGTCGCCTTGTGGATCGAGGTCGCCATCGATGAAGGCAAGGATATTCCGGCGCCGTCGCCTATCGAGGCACTGCGCGCGGCGCACCCCGACTTCGACGGCTGGACGTGGGCGCTGGTGAAGATCGATCCGGCCATGCTGGACGACACCCTAGAGCGCGTGAATATCAGTCTGCCGCGCCGCGTACTGCACCGGCTGGATGCGCGCGCCCGCCGTGCTGGTGAAACCCGGTCTGGCTACATCGCCCGCATGGCCGTCGAAGGCCCGGAGCCGGCGACCGTATGAGATACCGCGAAGCCCCGGCGCGGAATGACCGGGGCAAAAAGATGGGGCCGGAAGGTATTGCGCACCGACCGACCCCGACCACAGGAAAGAAGGAATCTTCCCCATGGCACATGAGACTTTACCCGCAGGACAAGTTCAGGACAACCGCGCCGCCACCATGGCCGACCTGAGCCAGTTGCTGTTCCGCATTGAAGCCCGCGCCCGGCTGGCCGCCGACATCGGCGCCGTGACCGCAGCCGAATCGCTCGACCGGCACCAGCGGCATGCGCTCGCCGTCGAACTGGCCGAAGCCGTCACCGCCTGCCGCGTGCTGGCGGATGCGCTCGACGCCTGAGCGCGCCGGCTGCAAGGGGGTGCAAAAACAGCACCCCCTTCAAACCGCAGGCACCACGCCCTCACCGCGCTACACTGGCGGCGTCCTTCGCGGAGCGGATCGAAGTCGGGCCGGTATCGGCACACGCGGCGACCCACTTGGCCGCGAGGGACACTCATTCAACCCGGCCGCGCTACACTGGCGCCGTCACCGCAGAGCGGCTTGGGGTCACACCGTGGGGCCGCGCGAGGGTTTGGCTAGACCCGATTTCATCGTCGGATGTCCCGCCTACCCACTCCCCGCTGCGGGGACACCAGACACCCTAAGCCCGCCACACGCGGGCTTTTTCACGCCGGCGCCACATAAGCGCGCGCCATCATTCAGGAAATCGGCAAGGTCGCGATTTCAAATCGCGCCCTTTGCCTCATGCCGCCTCAAGCATGAAGTCCACGTAGACGCGGCCATACGGGCACACCACGCCGCCGCTATCGGTGCGCTCGAAGATGCCAAGCTCAGCCAGCGCCGTCACATCATCGTGCACGCGCCGAACATCGCGCTCAGCCATCCGCGCCAACTCTCGAACCGCCAACTCGCCTTTGCCCTGCGCCAGCCGGATCAACTGCCAGCGCTTTTCTGTCATGTGCGAGAACAGTTGCGCCGGGGTTTCGAAGTTCAGCGTTTCCCCCGCATAGCGGCCCTTGGCGGCAACTTCACCGGCGGCACGCAGGCCAGCGCGCCAATCGGCATTCTGTGTCAGCGTTAAGGTTCTCATGGCGACCTCCTTGCATCAACCGCAGCAATGAAGTCTTCCACCAGTTGCTGCACGCTGGTGAAGGTGTAGGGCAACTCCCGCCCGTCCAGATGGCAGTGATCGCCCTTGCCGCGCTCATTGTCGAAGCCCACCACGCGCACGCCACCGACGACGTAGGCGGCGCGGTACTTGAAGCCGTGCGTCGTGGGCGGCACCGGCTCAGGAACACGCCAGACAACCAACTCGATCACGCCGCCGTCCCCAGTGATGTTCTTGAAGCGGGTGACAAGCTGCGCCTTCATGTTGTCAATTATGACAACAATCGGTGAAGCAGGCAAGTCGCCGCCGTCGCCTACTACAGGCCGCCCAGCACGGGCTTTTTCACGCCAGCTAACTCGCGTTTCAAACGCGACTATGCCGACCGCCCACCGAGGCGGTTTTTTACGCCTATTGATCCGGCATCATAAAGATTGAATTCTTGGTGTTTGATTCAGTCATAGCGTGATGGACAAAGAAGATGCCCGCTATCAGAAGCTGGAGCAGTTGCACGAGAGGCGAAAGCAAGTGGTGCGATTGCATCTTCGAGGCACTGGCGTGATGCAGATCGTGACGCTCACGGGCTTGAGCTACCCCACGGTTCGCAAGGCGATCGATCGGTTTGATGCCGGTGGCTGGGCCGCCATCAAGCCGGCTGCTCGCGGTCGCAGCAAGGGCGACGGGCGCTTGCTCAGCGCCCAGCAGGAGGCCTCGGTGCGGCGCACCATCTGCGACCAGCGGCCCGAGCAGTTGAAGATGGAGTTCGCTCTGTGGACGCGCGCTGCGGTGATGCAGTACATCGAGCGCGAGTTCGGTGTTCGGCTGTCCATCCGTGCCACCGGCGAGTACCTGCGCCGCTGGGGTTTCACGCCGCAAAAGCCGATCAAGCGCGCCTACGAGCAGCGCCCCGAGGCGGTGCGCCAATGGCTGGAGCACGAGTACCCGGCGATCGAGCGTGCTGCCCGCGCCGAGGGCGGCGGATCCACTGGGGCGATGAGACGGCGCTGGTCAACACCGACGTGCGTGGCCGCAGCTATGCGCCGCGCGGCAAGACGCCGGTGACGATGGTCGTCGGCGGCACGCGCGAGAAGCTCTCGATGATCTCCACCGTCACCAACCGGGGGGCGCGCCAACTGGATGATCATCGATGGCGCCTTCAATCACGAGCGGCTCATCGAGTTCTTGCAGGCCTTGGTGCGAGATGGCAAGCGCCGGCGCAAGAAGGTCTTTCTCATTTTGGACAACCTCGGGGTGCACCACTGCAAGCCCGTGAAGGCCTGGCTGGCCGAGCGCGGGCGTGACATCGAGGTGTTCTTTCTGCCCAGCTACAGCCCTGAGCTCAATCCCGACGAGCGGCTGAATGCCGATCTCAAGCAAGCCATCGGCTCGAAGGTGCCTGTGCGCACCAAAGCCAAGCTACATGCTGCGGCCAACGAGCACATGCAGAGCATCGCCACCAATCGCGACCGGGTGCGCGCCTATTTCCAAGACCCGATCGTCAGGTACGCAGCATGAAAACTTCATGGTGCCGGATCAATAAACCGGCCGGGACTTTCCATGCGCTCTTACATCGCCGTTATATCGGACAGAAAAAGCCGAAAACGACGATGGTCTGCTACTTTTTACATAGCAGGCCATCAAGCATTCATGCGGTGTGTGGTGGTAGGACGTACAAGATTCGAACTTGTGACCAACGGATTAAAAGTCCGCTGCTCTACCAACTGAGCTAACGTCCCACTGACCAGCATCGTCACGGACGGATCCGTGCTCTGGCAAGCCGTGCATTATAGCTTGGTTTTTGATCCGATTTTTGCTAGTTGATCCAACGCCCAGCCTGCGGCGCAGAGGCCGAAGGTGGCGGTGACGGCGACGGTGGAGCCGTAGCCGTGGCAGTTGAGCGAGCCATCGATGTCGGCCGGCGCGTCACACGCCTCGGGCATGGTCACGCTCTCGCGGCTGAACACCGCTGTCACGCCGAATGGCTTGCCTGCTGCGCCCGCGCCATGGTGGCGGCGCAGGCGGTAGCGCAGTTGGGCGATGAGCGGGTCGTGTGTTGCGCTGGCGATGTCAGCGATCTCGACCCGCTCGCCGGCGCGCTTGCCGCCGGCGGCGCCGACGCTGATGAAGCAGGCGCCCTCGCGCAAGGCCCAGGCCGCCATGGCCACCTTGGCGGCAACCTGGTCGCAGGCGTCGATGACCGCATCCACGGGCTCGGGGAGCACGCCAGGCCAGTTATCGGCAGTGACGAAGTCTTCCACCGCATGCACCACGCAACCAGGGTGAATCTGCGCGATGCGCTCGCGCATGGCCTGTACCTTGGCCTGGCCGAGCGTGTCGCTGAGCGCGTGGATCTGGCGATTCACGTTGGATTCAGATACATGGTCAAGATCGATCAGCGTGATCGCCGCCACCCCGCTGCGCGCCAGGGCTTCCGTCGCCCAGGAGCCGACGCCGCCAATGCCGACCACCGCCACATGCGCCGACCGGATGCGGCGCGCGCCCTCGGCGCCGTACAGCCGCGCCAGGCCGCCGAAGCGGCGCTCCAGATCGGGCGCGTCCAGCGCGGGCAGCACCCTGTTCACGCCATGCGCTCCAGCCGCCAGTACTGGTATTTCAGCGCCAGCGCCGCGCCACCGGCAATGCCGGCCACGGCGGTAAAGCTGGTCAGGCTCAGGTTCGACAAGCCGCTCAGGCCCTGTCCGATGGTGCAGCCAAGCGCGGTCACACCGCCCACGCCCATCAGGCCGCCGCCGATCAGGTGGTTGGCCAGGTCTTCGGTGGTCTTGAAGCCTTCCCAGCGGAACCGGCGCGTGGCCAGCGCCATCACCGCCGCGCCGACGATCACGCCAGCCACCGAGACCACCGCGATGCTCAGGCGCTGGTTGCGGTCGCTGAAGAACATCAGCCAGTCGATCGCGTAGGCCAGCGGTGCGGTGAAGGTAAGCGCCTCCATGCGGCCGGTGCGCGTGGCCAGGTAGGTGGGTTCCAGCGTCTCCGGGTGCTCGGCGACAAAGCCCAGCGAGCCACTGACCCACCACATGCCGACGATGACGGCGCCGATGCCGAAGCCGGCCAGCAGGTTGTCGGCGGTGCGAAACGCCCGGGCCGACAACGCCCACCCGATCAGCGGCAGCCCGGCCAGCAGCGCCACCAGCCCCAGCACCTGCGGCATCGACCAGCCGCCGGCCGACGCCACCAGGGCGCCGACGATCGCCGGCTGATCGAATTCCATGAACACGCGGTCCACCGTGCGGTCGCGCAGCACCGCCGTGATGCCGCGTAAGGTGGCGTAGGAGGCCAGCGCCATGGCCAGGAACACCACCAGCGCCTTCAGGTTGCCGGCGCCCATGCGCACCAGGTTCTTGCTGCCGCAGCCCGAGGCCAGCACCATGCCGATGCCGAACAAGGCGCCACCCGTGAGCGAAGAGAGCCACATCCAGCGCGGCCCGGCATAGACCGAGTCGGCGGCGCGAATCCAGCCACCGGCCGCCAGCAGGCCAAAGCCGATGATCGCCACGCCCGCCGCCAGCACCCACTGGCGCAGGCGCGCGGTGCTGCCCATGCTCATCACATCGGCGATCGCGCCCATGGTGCAGAAATGCGTGCGCTGCACGATGGCGCCGAACAGCGCCGACAGCGCGAAAGTCAGCAGCAGCACGTGGCGCGTGAGCGCCTGGAGGTCAGCAATATCCGGCATGGCTGGCGGATTCTATTGAACGGGCGGCGATCGTGCGCGCCGCCTGCGGATGCGGGTGATGCCATATTTGCTATCTTTTTGAAAGCATTCGGATCATGTTTGGTCTGCGCATTTCGTGCGCACCGCGCGTACGCCGGCACGCCTGGCGCGCGCTGCCGGGATGACCGTGGCGCCTTAGAATTCGTGGTTTTGGTCTTTCGGCTTGCGTGCCGCGCCCTGGCGCCGCCGCGCCAGGCCGGCAACCGGCGGCGCCGCCGCCCGTCACACCATGTCCGACCCGCTCCCGCAGCCCGGCCTTCAGGCCTTGTCCAAATCGTTTGAACCCGCCGCCATCGAGGCGCAATGGGGCCCCGCATGGGAGCAGGCCGGTCTGGGGCGCGCCGGCTTTCGCGGCACCGGCCAACCGAATACCGAGGTCGCGCAAAAGGGTGAGAACTTCGCCATTCAGCTGCCACCACCCAACGTCACCGGCACGCTGCACATGGGGCACGCGTTCAACCAGACCATCATGGACAGCCTGGCGCGCTACCACCGCATGCGAGGCTACAACACGCTGTGGGTGCCGGGCACCGACCACGCGGGCATCGCCACGCAGATCGTGGTGGAACGCCAGCTGCAAGAAAAAGGCCAGAGCCGCCACGACCTGGGCCGCAAGAACTTCGTCGCCCGCGTGTGGGACTGGAAGCAGGAAAGCGGCGACACCATCACGCGCCAGATGCGCCGCATGGGCGCCAGCGTGGACTGGGGGCACGAGTACTTCACCATGGACGAGAAGCTGTCCAAGGTGGTGACTGAAACCTTCGTGCGCCTGTACGAGCAGGGCCTGATCTACCGCGGCAAGCGGCTGGTCAACTGGGACCCCGAGCTGAAAACCGCGGTGAGCGACCTGGAAGTCGAAAGCGCGGAAGAAGACGGCTTTTTGTGGCACATCGCCTACCCGCTGGCCGATGGCAGCGGCGAGCAGCTGGTGGTGGCCACCACGCGGCCTGAGACCATGCTGGGCGACGTGGCCGTGATGGTGCACCCCGAGGACGAGCGCTACCAGCACCTGATCGGCAAAAGCGTGACGCTGCCGCTGGTGGGCCGCGAGATCCCGGTGATTGCCGACGATTACGTGGACAAGGATTTCGGCACCGGCGTGGTCAAGGTCACGCCCGCGCACGACGCGAATGACTACGCCGTGGGCCAGCGCCACGGCCTGCCGATGATTGGCGTGCTGAACCTGGACGCCACCATCAACGACAACGCGCCCGAGGCTTACCGCGGGCTGGACCGCTTTGCCGCCCGCAAGGCCGTCGTGGCCGATCTGCAAACCCTGGGCCTGCTGGTCGAAACCAGGAAGCACAAGCTGGTGGTGCCGCGCTGCGGGCGCACCGGGCAAATCATCGAGCCGATGCTGACCGACCAGTGGTTTGTGGCGATGAACAAGGCCCCCACGCTCCCTGCTGCGCATGGTTCGCTGCCCCCCGAGGGGGCCGGCCCCGGCTTGGGGCGGCCCGGCGCCGGGGCGCCCGACCAAACGGGCAAGAGCATCGCGCAGAAAGCCATCGACGCCGTGCAGACCGGCGCCGTGCGCTTTGTGCCCGAGCAGTGGGTCAACACCTACAACCAGTGGATGAACAACATCCAGGACTGGTGCATCAGCCGGCAGTTGTGGTGGGGGCACCAGATTCCGGCGTGGTATGGCGAGGATGGTTCTATTTTTGTAGCACGCAGCGCTGAAGAGGCAAGCGCCGCAGCCCAAAAGGCCGGGTATTCCGGCCCGCTGACGCGCGACGAGGATGTGCTGGACACCTGGTACTCATCGGCCTTGGTGCCCTTCTCGTCGCTCGGTTGGCCCGAGCAGACGCAAGACCTGTCGCTCTACCTGCCCAGCAGCGTGCTCGTCACCGGCCACGACATCATCTTCTTCTGGGTCGCTCGGATGATCATGATGACGACGCACTTCACAGGCCAGGTGCCGTTTAAAGACGTGTACATCCACGGCCTGGTGCTCGACGCGCACGGCAAGAAGATGAGCAAGTCGGAGGGCAACGTACTCGACCCCGTTGACCTGATTGACGGCATCGCGCTGGAGCCCCTGCTGCAAAAGCGCACCACCGGCCTGCGCCGGCCCGAGACGGCGCCGAAGGTGCGCGAGAACACCAAAAAGGAATTCCCCGACGGCATCCCCGGCTACGGCGCCGACGCGCTGCGCTTTACCTTTGCCGCGATGGCCACGCTGGGGCGCACCGTCAACTTCGACAGCAAGCGCTGCGAGGGCTACCGCAACTTCTGCAACAAGCTGTGGAACGCCAGCCGCTTTGTGCTGATGAACTGCGAAGGCCACGACTGCGGTGTTGAAGGGGATACCGCCGCCGAGCGCAGCGCAGCCGACCGCTGGATCGTCAGCCTGCTGCAAAAGGCCGAAGCCAACGTCGCCAAGGGCTTTGCCGAATACCGCCTCGACACCGTCGCCAACACGCTTTATGACTTTGTCTGGAACGAGTTCTGTGACTGGTATCTGGAGATCGCCAAGGTGCAGATCCAGACCGGCACGCCCGCCGAGCAGCGCGCCACGCGCCGCACGCTGGTGCGCGTGCTGGAGGCCATCCTGCGGCTGGCGCACCCCATCATCCCCTTCGTGACCGAGGCGCTGTGGCAGGCCGTGGCGCCCGTGGCGGGCAAGAAGCCCGCCACTTCCGATTCTTCTGGCAAGACGGGCGATTCGATCGCCGTCGCGCCCTACCCGCAGGCGCAAGCCGCCAACATCGACGAGGCGGCCGAAGGCCAGATGGCGCGCGTCAAACAACTGGTGGACGCCTGCCGCAACCTGCGCGGCGAGATGAATGTGTCGCCCGCGCAGCGCCTGCCCTTGTACGTGCTGGGCGATGCCGACTTCATCCGCACCCAGGCGCCGGTGCTGCAAGCGCTGGCCAAGCTGAGCGAGGTACAGGTGTTCGACGATGAGGCCGCCTGGGCCACCGCCGCGCAAGCCGCGCCCGTGGCCGTGGTGGGCGACGCGCGGCTGGCGCTGTTCATGGAAGTGGACAAGGACGCCGAGCGCGCGCGCCTGGGCAAGGAAGCCGCGCGCCTGGAAGCCGAAATCGCCAAGGCCAAGGGCAAGCTATCGAATCAGGCATTTGTCGCCAAGGCGCCGCCCGCCGTGATTGAGCAGGAGCAAAAGCGCTTGGCCGACTTTGGCGCCGCGCTGGACAAGATTCGTCATCAACTCGCGCGCCTCGGCTGAATCCAGCTTGGCCGACGACCCCTGCCGCATATTCACCAACCGCGCCAAGCCATGTCCACACCCCGCCTGGTCAACACCGCCGTCTTTCCCGTCGCCGGTCTCGGCACCCGCTTTCTGCCGGCCACCAAGGCCAGCCCCAAGGAGATGCTGCCGATCGTCGACAAGCCGCTGATCCAGTACGCGGTGGAAGAAGCCTACGCCGCCGGCGTGCGCCACATGGTGTTCGTCACCGGGCGCAGCAAGCGCGCCATCGAGGACCACTTCGACACCGCCTACGAACTGGAGAGCGAGCTGGAATCCGCCGGCAAGGCCGAGTTGCTGGACGTAGTGCGCGCCGTGTCGCCGGCCGACATGGACTGCACCTACGTGCGCCAGCCGCGCTCGCTGGGTCTGGGCCATGCGGTGCTGTGCGCCGCCCACATCGTCGGCGAGCGACCGTTTGCCGTGCTGCTGGCCGATGACCTGATGGTCGGCCCCTTGGACGGCCAGCCGGTGCTGGCGCAGATGGCGCACGCCTTCGAATCGCTGGGCCGCTCGGTGCTGGCGGTGCAGGAGGTGCCGCCCGATCAGGTGCGACGCTACGGCATCGTCGCCGGCTCACCGGCCGGAGAACGCCTGATCAGCATCGAGAAGATCGTCGAGAAACCCGCACCCCAGCAAGCGCCCTCGCGCATGGGCGTGGCGGGCCGCTACATCCTCACGCCGCGCATCTTCGACGAAATTCGCCGCCAGCCGCCCGGCGCCGGCGGCGAGATCCAGCTCACCGATGCGATTGCCCGCCTGATGCAGAGCGAGCGCGTGTACGCCTACCAATACGCCGGCAAGCGCTACGATTGCGGCAGCAAGGAAGGCTTTTTGCAAGCCACGGTGGAGCTGGCCCTGCAGCACCCCCAGATGGGCACACCGTTTCGTGAGTACCTGAAGACGCTGGCGCTGCTGTGAGCGGCCGCGCTCAGCGCCGCCGCAGCACGTGGGTGAACTCGTCGCCCGCGGTCTGCTGATCGACCAGTTCGTTGCCGGTCTGCTTGGCAAAGGCCTGAAAATCGCGCACCGAACCGGGGTCGGTGGACAGCACGCGCAGCAACTGGCCGCTCTGCAGTTCGGCCAGACCTTTCTTGGCTTTCAGAATGGGCAGCGGGCAGTTCAGCCCGCGCGCGTCGACTTCCTTGGCAATGTCCATGCGCCGATTGTCGGTCAATCGAGGCCGCGCCGCCGCTCGGCATTCTCCTCGGCGGTGAAGAAGACCGGCTCGTGCCCGCGCGTGCGCAGCCAGTCGGCCAGCGCGTAGCCGGTGCCCGCGGGCCAGCACTTCAAATCCGGCAGCTCATAAAGGCGCCAGTCGACCAGCTCGGGCGACAGGCGCACCTCGCCCTCACACACGGCGTGGAAGGCGATGATGACCTGGTTCATGCGCTGGAAGTCGTACACGCCGACCAGGTCGAGCGATCGCGTGTCGAGCTTGGTTTCTTCCTTGATCTCGCGCGCGATGCCTTCGTAGGCCGACTCGCCCGCCTCCATGAAGCCGGTGATCAGCGCGAACATCTTGCTCGGCCACAGCGCGTTGCGCGCCAGCAGCACCTTGCCCTGGTATTCGACGATCGCCGCCAGCACCGGCACCGGGTTGTTCCAGTGCGTGAAGCTGCAGGCCGCGCAGCGCAAGCGCTCGACCGGGCCGGCGTCTTCCTCGGCGACGATCATCGCCAGCGGGCTGGCGCATTGGGGGCAGAATTTCCAGGAACTCATAAGCTGTTGTTGTTCTGACATGGCGCCGCCGACCGCCAGCGCCCGAGGCCAGGCTTCAGATCAAGCCGGAAACACGCCGGTCGACAGATAGCGATCGCCCCGGTCGCAGACCACGAAGGCGATGGTGGCGTCCCGCTCGCGCAAGGCAATCTGTTGCGCCACCCAGGCCGCGCCGCCGGAGGAGATGCCGCCGAAGATGCCCTCCTCGCACGCCAGCCGTCGCGCCATGTCCTCGGCATCGAGCTGATCAACCAGCATCTCCTCGTCGACCGCCGTGGCGTCGTAGATCTTGGGCAGGTATTCCTCGGGCCATTTGCGGATGCCCGGGATGCGCGAGCCTTCCGACGGTTGGGCGCCAACGATCCAGACCTTGGGGTTGCGCTCCTTCAGATAGCGCGACACGCCGGTGATGGTGCCGGTGGTGCCCATGGCGCTAACGAAATGCGTGATGCGCCCACCTGTCTGCTGCCACAGCTCGGGGCCGGTGGTCTCGTAATGGATGCGCGGGTTGTCGGCGTTGGCGAACTGATCCAGCATGAAACCCTTGCCCTGCGCCACCATCTTGTCGGCCAGGTCGCGCGCGTACTCCATCCCGCCCGAGCGCGGTGTCAGGATCAACTCGGCGCCGAACGCCTTCATGGTCTGCGCGCGCTCGACCGACAAGTCCTCCGGCATGATCAGCACCATGCGGTAGCCGGCCATCGCCGCCACCATCGCCAGCGCAATGCCGGTGTTGCCGCTGGTGGCCTCGATCAGGGTGTCGCCCGGCTTGATCTCGCCGCGCTCCTCGGCGCGGCGGATCATCGACAGCGCCGGCCGGTCCTTCACGGAGCCAGCCGGGTTGTTGCCCTCCAGCTTGGCCAGCACGACGTTGCCACGCCGAAGGTTCTCATCCGCGCCCACGCGCTGCAGCCGCACCAGGGGCGTGTCGCCGATCGTTTCTTCGATGCTTGGGTAGTCCATGGGCGCCACTGTGCCATAATTTTGGGCTTGGCTATCGCAGCGCCCGGATGGCGGAATCGGTAGACGCAGGGGATTCAAAATCCCCCGCCGCAAGGTGTGCCGGTTCGAGTCCGGCTCCGGGTACCATTGATAAGTCCGCATGCTTGTCACAAGCGTGCGGACTTTTTTATTGATTTCGACAGACCGCGCTGGCAGACCATCCCATCGGGCTTTGGCTACAGCAACTCGCCCTTCGGATCGCGCCCCATCAGCGCCGCCACCGCCTCCACCGGCTTGAGTTCGCCATCGAGCAGGCCGACCACGCATTCGGTGATGGGCATGTCGACGCCCAGGTGGCGGGCGCGCTGCAGCACGGTGCGGGCGCTGTACACGCCCTCGGCAACGTGGCCGAGCGACTGCACGGCGTCCTGCAGGCTCTTGCCTTCGGCCAGCAGCAGGCCGACGCGGCGGTTGCGGCTCAAGTCGCCGGTGGCGGTCAGCACCAGGTCGCCCAGGCCCGACAGGCCCATGAAGGTCTCGGCGTGGGCCCCCAGTGCCGCGCCCAGGCGGGCGATCTCGGCCAGGCCGCGCGTGATCAGCGCGGCGCGCGCATTCAGGCCCAGGTTCAGGCCATCGGCGAGGCCGGTGGCGATCGCCAGCACGTTCTTGACGGCGCCACCGACTTCGACACCGATCAGGTCTTCATTGCCGTACACGCGCAGCGTGGGGCCGTGGAAGGCCTCGACCATGGCGTGCCGGACTGGCGCGTAGCGGCTGGCGGCGACCAGGGCCGTGGGCTGGCCGCGCGCGACTTCCTGCGCGAAGCTGGGGCCGCTCAGCGAACCTGCCTGCAGACCAGGCGCGATCTGGGCCTGGATTTCATGCGGCAGCAGGCCGAACGGACGCGGCGCGGCCGGGTCCTGCGCCGGCTCGAAGCCCTTGCACAGCCAGCCGATCGGCACGCGCGTATCGCGCAGCAATTCCAGCGTGGGGCGCAGCCCCGCCACCGGCGTGGCGACGATCAGCAGGTCGGCCTGGGGCGCGGCCTCCAGCAGCGAGGCGACGTCACCGCCGCGCACCGCCAGCTCGCGCGGCAGCGGAATGCCGGGCAGGTAGCGCGCATTCTCGCGCGCGCGGTCCATGGCCTGCGCCTGCGCGCCATCGCGCGCCCACAGCACCACGTGGTGGCCGGCCGGGTTGCGTGCCGCGCTGACCGCCAGGGCCGTGCCCCAGGCGCCGGCGCCAATGACGATGATCTTCATGACGGGCGGGGCGACGCGGCCATGGGCAGGCGCTTACTGGGTGATGATGGGCGAGGCGTCCTGCTGGGCCGCCTGTTGCTGCTCGTACATCGACTGGAAGTTGATCTCGGCCAGGTGCACGGGCGGGAAGCCACCGCGCTGGATCAGGTCGGCCACGTTGCCGCGCAGGTAAGGGTAGACGATCTGCGGGCAGGCGATGCCGACCACCCCGGCCATCTGTTCTTCAGGGATGTTGCGGATCTCGAAGATGCCGGCCTGCTTGCATTCGCACAGGAACACGGTCTTGTCGGCGATCTTGGTCTGCACGGTGGCGGTGACGGTGATCTCGAACACGCCCTCGGCCACGTTCTCGGCGTTCACGCCCAGGTTGATCTCCACCGCCGGCTGCTCCTGCTCCAGCAGGATGGCGGGCGAGTTGGGCTGCTCCAGCGAGGCCTCTTTCAGGTAGACGCGCTGGATGTTGAACACGGGATCGGTGTCGGCCATGGAATTTCTCGTTTCGGGGAAGTTGAAAAGTGCCAGCGAGCGCCCACCCGGGCGTCTCGCCATGCGACCATTATCTCAGTCAGGCACCCGCCAGCAGCGGGTCAAGCGCGCCCTGCGCGTCGAGTGCCACCAGGTCATCGTGGCCACCCACATGGGTGTCGCCGATGAAGATTTGCGGCACGGTGCGGCGGCCGGTGATTTCCATCATCGCCAGGCGCTGCGCCGGCTCGAGATCGACGCGGATTTCCTCGATCTGCTCGATGCCCTTGGCCGCCAGTATCTGCTTGGCGCGGATGCAGTACGGGCAACTGGCGGTGGCGTACATCTTGATGTGGGGTCGGGTGACGTGGGGCACGACGTCAGGCCTTCTCGATCGGCAGGTTGGCCTCGCGCCAGCTCTTCAGGCCGCCGGACAGCGACTGCACGTTCTCGTAGCCCAGCTTCTTGGCAACGCCGACGGCGCGGCCCGAGCGCATGCCCGAGGCGCACACCAGCACCAGCGGCGTGGCCTTGTTCTTCACCACGCCAGGCAGCTTGGCCTCGAGTTCACCCAGCGGAATGCTCTTGGCGCCGCCGACATGGGCCGCCTGGTATTCCGCCGTCTCGCAGACATCGATCACCACCGCCTTCTCGCGGTTGATCAACTGCACCGCCGCCGCCGGTGTGATGCCCACGCCACCGCCGCCGGTCAGCATCGGTGCCAGCAGCATGCCGCCCGACGCCAGCGCCACCAGGATCAGCATCCAGTTCGCCTGCAGGAAATCCACGTTCAATACCCTTCTTGGTTGCCGCGATGAAGCGCGCGGCTGCGCGCTCTGTCAGTGGAGGATTCTAAAATGCTTGGTTTGCGCCCGCCATGCCGGCGGTGATTGACCCGTTGATACTGCGCCCGATGCACAAGCTTGTCCTGATCCGCCACGGCGAATCCACCTGGAACCTCGAAAACCGCTTCACCGGCTGGACCGACGTCGACCTGACGCCCACCGGCATCGAACAGGCCAAGCAGGCCGGCCGCCTGCTGAAGGCCGAGGGCTACGACTTCGACGTCGCCTACACCAGCGTGCTGACGCGCGCCATCCGCACGCTGCACCTGGCACTGGACGAGATGGACCGCCTGTGGCTGCCCACCGTCAAGCACTGGCGCCTGAACGAGCGCCACTACGGCGCGCTGCAGGGGCTGAACAAGGCCGAGACGGCGCGGCAGTACGGCGACGAGCAGGTGCACATCTGGCGCCGCAGCTACGACACGCCGCCGCCCGCGCTGCCGCCAGGCGACCCGCGCGGCGAACAGGACGATCCGCGCTACGCCCGGCTCGCCCCCGGCGAGGTGCCGCTGACCGAGTGCCTGAAGGACACCGTCGAGCGCGTGCTGCCGTTCTGGGACGAGTCGATGGCGCCCGCCATCCGCGCAGGCCGGCGCCTGGTGGTGTCGGCGCATGGCAATTCGATCCGCGCCCTGGTGAAGTACCTGGACGGGGTCTCCGACCAGGACATCGTCGGTCTGAACATTCCCAACGGCATTCCGCTGGTGTACGAGCTGGACGCCGACCTGAAGCCGATCCGCAGCCAGTACCTGGGCGACGCCGAAGCCGCGGCCCGGGCGGCGGCGGCGGTGGCCAGCCAGGGCAAGGCCTAGCCCGCCAACTGCCGGCCATCACGGAACTTCAACCCCGCCGCCCGCCCCTAAGCGGGCCAAGCCCTGTATATTGATTGCCCGCGCCCCAAGGAAACCCGACACCATGAGCCAGAGAACCAAGATCGCCGGCTGGATTGCCGTAGGCGCGCTGGCTGGCGCGCTCACCACGGTGTCGCTGCAGACCGTGGCGCGCGGCACCATGGCACCGCTGCCGCTGGAAGAGCTGCAGCAACTGGCCGCCGTGTTCGGCATGATCAAGTCCGATTACGTCGAGCCGGTGGACGAGAAGAAGCTGATCACCGACGCCATCTCGGGCATGGTGTCCAGCCTGGACCCGCACTCGCAGTATTTCGACAAGAAGAGCTTCAAGGAATTCCGCGAAGGCACCACCGGCAAGTTCGTCGGCGTGGGCATCGAGATCACGCAGGAAGATGGCCTGATCCGCGTGGTCTCGCCGATCGAAGGCTCGCCGGCCGACCGCGCCGGTCTCAAGCCGGGCGACCTGATCACGCGCGTGGACGAAGCCGCGGTGCGCGGCATGTCGCTGAACGAGGCGGTCAAGCGCATGCGCGGCGAGCCGGGCACCAAGGTGCTGCTGACGATTCTGCGGCGCGACGAGAACCGCACCTTCCCGGTCACCATCGTGCGCGAGGAAATCCGCACCCAGTCGGTGAAAGCCAAGGTGGTCGAGCCGGGTTACGCCTGGCTGCGCCTGTCGCAGTTCCAGGAGCGCACGGTGGAGGACTTCGTCACCCGCCTGGAAGACATCTACAAGCGCGAGCCCCATCTGAAGGGCCTGGTGCTTGATCTGCGCAACGACCCGGGCGGCCTGCTGGACGCGGCGGTGGCGATCTCGGCGGCCTTCCTGCCGGAAGGCGTGACGGTGGTCTCGACCAACGGCCAGATCGAGGAGAGCAAGTCGGTCTACAAGGCGCGCCCCGAGGACTACCTGCGCCGCCGCGGCGCCGACCCGCTCAAGCGACTGCCGGTGGCGTTGAAATCGGTGCCGCTGGTGGTGCTGGTCAACGAAGGTTCTGCCTCGGCCAGCGAGATCGTCGCCGGCGCCTTGCAGGACCACAAGCGCGCCACCATCATGGGCAGCCAGACCTTCGGCAAGGGCTCGGTGCAGACGGTGCGCCCGCTCGGCCCCGACACCGCCTTGAAGATCACCACGGCGCGCTACTACACCCCCAATGGCCACACCATCCAGGCCAAGGGCATCGTGCCCGACATCATGATCGACGACACCGCCGAGGGCAGTCCGTTCGCGGTGCTGCGCATGCGCGAAGCCGACCTGGACAAACACCTGAGCGGTGGCGAGGCCGAGAAGAAAGACCCCGCCGCCGAGAAGGAGCGCGAGGCGGCCCTGAAGCGGCTGGAAGAGGAATCGCGCAAGCCGGCGTCCGAACGTCGCCCGCCCGAGTACGGCAGCAGCAAGGACTTCCCGCTGCAACAGGCGCTGCTGCAGCTCAAGGGTCAGCCGGTCAAGGTCAGCAAGACCCTGGTCGAGCGCAAGGACGAACCCAAGACGGAGTGAACCCCGGCGCGGGCCCGCGACGGGGACGGCGATGGACGACCGGCAACTGCTGCGCTACTCGCGCCACCTGCTGCTCGACGAGATTGGCATCGAGGGGCAGCAAAAGCTGCTGGCCGCGCACGCCCTGATTCTTGGTGCCGGCGGCCTGGGCTCGCCGGCGGCGCTGTACTTGGCCAGCGCCGGGGTCGGCCGGCTGACGCTGGTCGACGACGACAGCGTCGACCTGACCAACCTGCAGCGCCAGATCATGCACACCGAAGCGCGCGTCGGCCAGCCCAAGGTGGATTCGGCGCGCCAGGCGGTGGCTGCGCTCAACGCCGACATCAAACTGCGCACCGTGGCGACGCGCGCCGACGACGCCCTGCTGGGCGAGTTGGTCGCGGACGCCGATGTGGTGCTCGACTGCAGCGACAACTTCGCCACCCGCCACGCGCTCAACCGCGCCTGCGTGCGACACGCCAGGCCGCTGGTCTCGGGCGCCGCCATCGGCTTCGACGGCCAGGTGTCGGTGTACGACCCACGCCAGCCCGGCGCGCCCTGCTACGCCTGCGTGTTTCCGCCCAGCCAGGCAGCACCGGAAGTGGCCTGCGCCACCATGGGCGTGTTCGCGCCGCTGGTCGGCATCGTCGGCACGCTGCAGGCCGCCGAGGCGCTGAAGCTGCTGTGCGACATCGGCACTTCGCTGTCGGGCCGCCTGCTGATGATCGACACGCGCCGTGCGGAGTTCAGCGAGATCCGGCTGCAACGCCAGGCCGATTGCAGCGTCTGCGGCCCTGACCGGCCAGCGTCGTAGGCGCCGTCCTACACGCCTGCGGTGTGCGCACTGGCAACCGCACCCCATCCCGTTGCCTACACTTCAACGAATTCATTGTTGCCGTAGCGCGTCCAGCCCAAGCCCGGGACGCCGGTTGCGGCTTGAGGCATTCTTGAAATCCCATGGCTGGCCGCAACGCTGTGCGCACCTACATCGTCGAAGACAACCCGACCATCCGCGAGAACCTGGTGGCCACGCTCGAGGAGCTTGGCGGTGTCTCGCCGATCGGCTTCGCCGAAACCGAGCAGCAGGGCAGCCGGTGGCTGACCCAGCACGCGACGCAATGGGATCTGGCCATCGTCGATCTGTTTCTCAAGCAAGGCAGCGGCCTGGGCGTGCTGCAGGCCTGCCGCGATCGCCATCCCGACCAGAAGGTGATCGTGCTGACCAACTACGCCACCCCCGACATTCGCGTGCGCTGCCAGCAACTGGGCGTGGACGCGGTGTTCGACAAGTCCACCGACATCGACGCCCTGATCGATTTTTGCCTGGGCCTGAACAGCCGCCCGCAATGAGCGCGTGCACGCTGGCGCCGGGCGCCGCGTCAGTCGATCAGCTTGTTCTTCAGCGCGTAGTAGGTGAGGTCGCTGTTCGAGTTGAGCCCCATCTTCTCCATCAGTCGGGTGCGGTAGGTGCTGACCGTCTTCACCGACAGCGACAGCGCCTCGGCGATGTCGCCGGCGGTCTGACCGCGGGCCAGCTTGAGGAAGACCTGGAACTCGCGCTCCGACAGCTGCTCATGCGGCATCGCGTCGTTCTTGCGACCCAGCTGCTGCGCCAGCAATTCGGCCACCGAGGGCGTGATGTAACGCTTGCCCAGCGCGATGGTGCGGATCGCCTCGACGATCTCGCTCGGCTCGCACTCCTTGTTCAGGTAGCCGCTGGCGCCCTGGCGGATCAGGTTCATCGCGTAGTGCTCTTCGGGGTAGCCCGAGAGGATCAGGATGCCGACGTCCGGCGCCTTGGCGCGGATCATGGCCAGTGCGTCGATGCCGCTTTGCCCGGGCATCGACAAGTCCATCACCAGCACGTCCAACTCGGTGGTGCGCACCAGATCGATCGCCTCGCGGCCGCTGGCCGCCTCGCCGGCGACACGCAAATCCACGTGCTCCGAGAAAAATTGCTTGAGTCCCGAGCGCACGATGGCGTGGTCATCCACGATGCCGATTCTGATCACGGTACGTCTTTCTACAATGGGTTGCGAATTGCCCGCGTCGATGGCATCGACGTCCGGTCATTCTAGTGCCAAGCATCATGCCCGATTTGACCGCCATTACTCCCCACGACCCGCCACGCAAGCTGCGCCCGCTGTCGCTTGGCGCGACGCTGATCGTCGCCGCGCTGTGTGCGTTGGCAATGATCTGGCTCAATGAAAGCACGCATCGCCGCATCACGGCCGCCCTGCAGTCGATCCAGCAGCTCCACTCGACGCGCACCACCATCAACGGGCTGGCGCGGGCGCTGCTGGAAGCCGAGTCAAGCCAGCGCGGTTACATCATCACCGGGGATCGCGAGTACCTGACACCCTACAACGCCGCGCTGGCAGAGACCGAGCGCCTGCTCAAGGATTTGACGGCGCAGGCACCCGCGGCCATGGCCGAGTCGGACGCCATGACCAGCTTCGTGAGCCTGCTGTCGCAGAAGATCGGCGAGATGGCGCTGACGGTGCGCATGCGCGAGGAGGAGCGGCCCGAGGTGGTGAATTTCGTGGTCACCTCCAACGTCGGGCTGCAGCAGATGCGCGCCTTCCAGGCGCAGGGCAACGCGCTGCGCGCGCTGGCGCAATCGCTGGTGCAGACCAAGCGAGCCGAGATCTATCGCCTGCTCAACGTCTCGCGCTTCGGTCTTGCCGCCGGGGTGCTGGCGGCCTTCCTGGCCTTCTTCCTCTATGTCAACCAGATCCGCGCCACGCGCCGCGCCGACGCGCAGCAGCAGGCGCTGCTGGAGGCCGAGCGCGACGCGCTCGAGTCGCAAGTGCGCGAGCGCACCTCGCGCCTGACCGAGCTGGCCACCCATCTGCAGCAGGCGGTGGAGGATGAGCGCGCGCACCTGGCGCGCGAACTGCACGACGAGATGGGTGCGCTGCTCACCGCGGCCAAGCTCGACGTGGCGCGCCTGAAATCCCGCATTCCGCCGGGCGCCGACGATTTCACGGACCGGCTGCAGCACCTGACCGAGACGCTCAACCAGGGCATCGCGCTGAAGCGCCGCATCATCGAGGATCTGCGCCCGTCGTCGCTGACCAATCTGGGGCTGGTCGCCTCGCTGGAGATCCTGTGCCGCGAGTTCGCCGACCGCGCCGCGCTGCAGGTCGACACCGCCCTGGAGCCGGTGGATCTCGACCCCGCCAGCGAACTGACGATCTACCGCGTGGTGCAGGAGGCTTTGACCAACATCGGCAAGTACGCGCAGGCAAAAAAAGTCATGGTCACGCTGAAGAACTATGTCTACCACGCCGAGGTTTCTGTCAGTGACGACGGCATCGGCTTCGATCCGAGCCGGCTGCCGCAGGCCTCGCACGGCCTGGTTGGCATGCAGCACCGGATCGAGGCCAGCGGCGGGCGACTCGACATCAACGCCGCGCGCGGCCGCGGCTCACGCATCACCGGCACCATCCCGCGCCGTGCGGCCAAGCCGCAGAGCGCGCTGGCCGATGCCATGGCGACCATGTCGGTGTCGGCACAATCCTACGCGATGCCACCCGAGGCGCCGACAGAGGCCGCGGCGCCCGGCTGATGGCGTGCGCGCCGGATCGGCCGGAAACTCTGGACTGGTTCCACACTCCAACAGACGCTGCGTTCCACGAACGCGACCCAGCCCTGCCACCACCCAACGGCGCCGAGCGCCATGAAAGGAAATCCACCATGAACAGCCCCAGCACCGTGCAGAAAATCACCGAAGGCGCGCACGAGGCCGCCGACAAGATCGCCGACAAGGCCGAGAACACCGTCGACAGCGCGCGCCTGTACGCCAACGAGGCGCTGGACAAGGCCGACGCCAGGGTGCGCTCGCTGCGCGAGGACGTGCAGCCGGCCATCGACGCCATCTCCAACCGCGTGCACGACATGGCGGCACGCGGCAAGGCCGCCGCCAGCGAGACCAGCGCACAGGCACGCGACAAGTTCCAGGAATACAGCGAGAAGACCAGCGCCTACGTCACCGAGCAGCCGCTGAAGTCGATGGCATTCGCCGCCGCCGCCGGCGCCGCCCTGGCCATGCTGCTGGGTCGTCGCCGCGACTGATTGCCTGCTGGAAGAAAAGCCGCGCCATCCCGGCGCGACACCACTTCACCGAACAGGACCGCCTGCCATGCAGGTGGTTTTTCTTGCGTAGGGCACAGGCGGTGCACGCGCTGCGGCCAGATCGATGTTCTGGACTCACGCATGCAATTCGCCCGCCATGCCCTCGGCTTGTATGCGCAGGCGCCGCAGCAGATCCTCCAGCGTCGCCACCTCGGCCTCGCTCAGCGCCGAAAGCAAATCGCGATTGATCCGCGCCACCCGCGGAAGCAGCGCGGCATACAAGGCGCGGCCCGATGCCGTCAGCTGCAGCAACACCTCGCGCCGGTTGCCGGGGCGCGGCGTGCGCACGACCAAACCTTTCTCGACCAATCGCCCCACCGCGCGTGAGGTCTGGGCACGGTCGAGGGCGGCACGCTCGGCCAGCGCCGACGAGGTTTGCCCCTCGTCGCGCGCCAATTGGGCCAGCATGCGCCACTCGCGCCGGCTGATGCCGTACTCGGTTTCGCACATGCGCATCACCGTGCGTCCCACGGCCGCCTGCACGTGCCACAGCTGGTACAGCAACATGTCGTCCAAGGTGTTGGGCTGGATCAAACGACTCATGGGCATCAGGGTAAATCCCGAGAACAGTTGATTTGGTCAATTCCATCATGCCCGCCTACAGTGCCGCCTTCTGAACGACATTGCACGGGGAATCTTCTTCATGAACCGCAGACATTGGCTACTGGGCACCAGCGCCGCCAGCCTGGGCTGGATGATGGGCCCTGCCCAGGCGCAATCCGACAACAGCTTGCGCATTGTGGTGCCGTATGCGCCCGGCGGCTCCAGCGATCGCGCCGCGCGCCTGGTGGCCGATCGGCTGGGCCCCAAGCTGGGCCAGACCGTGGTGGTCGAAAACCGCGCCGGCGCTGGCGGCCGCCTGGCCGCGCAGCAACTGAAGAGCGCGCCCGCCCACCAGAACGTGCTGATGCTGGCCAACCCGGCCATCATGGTGGTGGCGCCGCTGGTGTTCAAGGACAACGGCTACGACCCCGACAAGGACTTTCAGCCCGTCTCGCACGCCACCGACTATGAATTCGGCCTGGCGGTCGCCTCCGCCGTGCCGGTCAAGCAGCTGTCGCACCTGCTGGCCTGGCTGCGCGCCAACCCGAAAAGGCCAACTTCGGCGTGCCGGCCACCGGCAGCCTGCCGCACTTCTTCGCGCTGATGACCGGCGAGAAAGCGCAAGTCAATGCGCAGGTGGTGGGCTACCGCGGCTCCGGCCCGCTCATCACCGACCTGATCGGCGGCCAGGTGCCGGTGGCCTTCGACACGCTCGACACGCTGCTGCCGCAGCACGAAGGCGGCAAGCTGCGCATCCTCGCCAGCTCGGGCGCCCAGCGCTCGATCTTCGCCAAGGACATCCCGACCTACAGGGAGTCGGGGCTGGACCTGGTGGCGACCGGCTGGAACGCCTTCTTCGCCCCCGCCGCCATGCCCCAGGCGCAGGTCGAACGCCTGGCCAAGGCGATCCGCGAGGTGATGAGCGAACCCGACACCCAGCGCAAGTTCATCGACGCCAGGATGACCCCCATCGCCAGCACGCCGGCGCAGACCGCGGCCATGCTCAAGAGCTACCGCGCGCAATGGGCGCCGGTGGTGCGCAAGTCGGGCTATCAGCCTTGATGGCATCCGTCGCGCCAACGCTTCCGTCTGCGCCACGCCAGTCACCATCGGACCCACCCATGACCACGCTCCGCACCTTCGCTCACCGTACCCTGGTCGCCACCGCACTTGGTCTCCTGGCCAGCGTCGTCAGCGCGCAGGACTTTCCATCCAAGCCCATCAGCTTCGTCAACAGCTTTCCACCGGGCGGCCCGTCGGACATGATCGCGCGCTCCATCGCCGAGGTGCTGCAGCAGCGCTTCAAGCAGCCGGTCGTGGTCGAGAACAAGCCCGGCGCCGCCGGCAACATCGGCACCGCGCAGGTGGCGCGCAGCGCCCCAGACGGCCACACCGTGCTGATTGGGATCGACACGACCTTCACCGTCAATCCGCACATCTACAAGGGGATGCCCTTCAAGCCGGCCGACTTCAAGCCTTTGATGGTCATTGCCTCGTCGGGCCTGCTGGTGGGTGCGCATCCCTCGACCGGTTTCAAGACGCTGGCCGACCTGGTGGACGCCGGCAAGACCAAGGGCGTGACCTTCAGCTCGGCCGGCTCGGGCAGCCCGGGCCACCTGGCGGCTGAGGTGTTCCACGAGGCCACCGGCATGCAGATCACCCATGTGCCCTACAAGGGCAACACCCCCGCTGTGACTGCAGTCCTGAGCGGCGAAGTCAACGGCGGCGTGCTGGCCACGCCCGGCCTGCTGCCGCACGTGAAAGCCGGCAAGGTCACGGCATTGGCCGTCACCAGCCGCCAGCGCTCCACGCTGGCGCCCGAGGTGCCCACGGTGGCCGAAGCCGGCCACAAAGGGCTGGAGCAGGAAGTTCTCTACGTCGCCATGGTGCCTGCCGCCACGCCCGATGCGGTGGTGCAGACGCTGCAAAAAGCCTTTGCCGACGCGCTGGCCCAGCCGCAGGTCAAGCAGCGCCTGGCCAACCTGGATTTGTTCTACGAAGGCCTGACCGGTGCCGACGCGGCCAAGCGGCTGGGCGACCTGTCAACGCGCTATGGCCGGGTGATCCAGGCCACCGGCATGAAGGTGGAATAAGCGTTCCCGATTTTTTAGCTGCTTGCGACTTCCCGACAAGCGTCGGAGGCCCGGATGACCACCAAGACCACTCGCCCCAACTTCATCTTCATCGTCGCCGACGACCTGGGCTTTGCCGACCTGGGCTGCTACGGCGGGCGCGATGCGGCCTTCGGCGCCGTCTCGCCCGTGCTCGATCAGCTGGCCGCGGCGGGCCTGAAGTTCACGCAGGGCTACAGCAACTCGCCGGTGTGCTCGCCCACGCGCTTTGGCCTGATGACGGCGCGCTACCAGTACCGCCTGCGCGGCGCGGCCGAAGAGCCCATCAACAGCAGGAGCAAAGGCAGCACCACGCTGGGCCTGCCGCCCGAGCACCCCACGCTGCCATCGCTGCTGAAGGATGCCGGCTATCGCACCGCGCTGATGGGCAAGTGGCACCTGGGCTACCCGCCGGTGTTCGGGCCGCTGAAGTCGGGCTACGAGGAGTTCTTCGGCCCCATTTCGGGCGGCGTCGATTACTTCACCCACTGCAGCAACAACGGCACGCACGACCTGTACCTGGGCGATGCCGAGCACCACGAGGAAGGCTACCTGACCGACCTGATCACCGCGCGCTCGGTGGACTGGCTGCAACGCATGGCGCCCGGCGCACGGGGCGGCACGCCGTTTTTCTTGAGCGTGCACTACACCGCCCCGCATTGGCCGTGGGAGACGCGCGACGACGCCGCGCTGGCCGAAGAGCTCAAGGACAACCTGTTCCACCTGCACGGCGGCAACATCCACACCTACCGCCGCATGATCCACCACATGGACGAGGGCATCGGCCAGCTGGTTGACACCTTGCGCGCTGAAGGGCTGCTGGACAACACCCTGATCGTCTTCACCAGCGACAACGGCGGCGAGCGCTTTTCAGACAACTGGCCGCTGGTCGGCGGCAAGATGGACCTGACCGAAGGCGGCATCCGCGTGCCCTGGATCGCCCACTGGCCGGCCGTCATCGCCCCCGGCGGCGTCAGCACCCAGCCCTGCATGACGATGGACTGGTCCGCCACGATGCTGGACGTGGCCGGCGTCGCCGCCCACCCCGATTACCCGCTGGACGGCGTCTCGCTGCTGCCGGTGCTGGCCGATGCGGCGCATGCGTTCGAGCGCCCGCTGTACTGGCGCATGAACCACCGCGGCCAGCGCGCGCACCGCGACGGCGACTGGAAGTACCTGCGCGTGGACGGCCACGACTACTTGTTCAACATCCCCGCCGACGAGCGCGAGCGCGCCAACCTGGCTGCGCGCGAACCCGCGCGGCTGGCGGCCCTGCGCGAAGCGTGGGAGCAGTGGAATGCCGGCATGCCCGCGATTCCGGCCGACGCCACCGTCAGCCTGGGCTATGGCGCCAAGGACATGCCACAGCGCTAAAAAAGCCTGAGCGAACCCTGCCGTACCATCGGCACCCATGCCGCCCCGCATCGAGCAACTGTTGCCCTTTCTGCGCTGGCCGCGGCCGTCCGTGTCCTTGCTGCGCGGCGAGGCCATGGCGGGGCTCACGGTCGGCCTGATGGCGGTACCGCAGGGCGTCGCCTACGCGCAACTGGCGGGCATGCCGCTGGTGACCGGCATTTACGCCTCGATGCTGCCGGCGCTGATGGCGGTGCTGTTCTCGGCTTCGACACGCGTCTCGGTCGGGCCGACGGCGCTGACCTGCCTGCTGATCTACGCGTCGCTCACACCACTGGCCACGCCCGGCAGCCCGCAATGGGTGGAACTGGCGGTCTGGCTGGCGCTGATGTCGGGCGGGCTGCAGGTCGCGCTGGGCGCGGCGCGCTTCGGCTGGCTGCTGAACCTGGTCAACTCGCCGGTGCTGATGGCCTTCACCCAGGGCGCGGCCGTGCTCATCATCACCTCTCAACTGCCCGCGCTGCTGGGCCTGCGCGAAGGCTGGGCCGGGCTGTCGGGCGCCGCCCTACCCGACCTGGCGGCCAGCGCGTTCGGGCTGGTGGCACTGGCGCTGCTGATGCTGGCGCCGCGCTGGCGGCCGAACTTCCCCAGCGTGCTGGTGATCGTCGTCGCGACCGCCGCACTGAGCTGGCTGCTGGGCTTCGAGTCCCATGGCGGGCGCGTGGTCGGGGCGCTGCCGCGCGGCCTGCCCGCTGCCTACATCCCAGGCTGGCCGGGGTGGCAGCCGCTGGGGCAACTGGTGCTGCCGACGCTGATCATCACCCTGGTGAGTTTTCTGGAGACCGCCGCCAGCGCCAAGGTGGACAACCAGCGCCGGGGCCAGCGCTGGGATCAGGACCAGGACCTGATCGGGCAGGGCCTGGCCAAGCTCGCCTCCGGCCTGTCGGGGGCCTTCGCCACCAGTTCGTCGTTCTCGCGCTCGGCGCTCAATCTGTACGCGGGCGCGCAATCCGGCTGGGCCACGGTGTGCCTGGTGGGGGTGGTGGCGTTGACGCTGCTGCTCACGCCGGCACTGCACCACGTGCCGCAGGCGGTGCTGGCGGCGATCGTGGTGGCGGCGGTGGTCGGGCTGCTCAGGCCGCGCGAGTTCCTGCGCCTGTGGCGCATCTCGCGCGTCGAGGCGGTGATCGCGGCGATCACCTTCATCGTCACCATCGCCGCGGCGCCGGCGCTGTACTGGGGCGTGCTGTCGGGCGTGCTGATGTCACTGTCGCATTTCCTGTTCGAGCGCCTGCACCCGCGCATCATCGAGGTCGGCCTGCACCCGGACGGCAGCCTGCGCGACCGGCATCTGTGGCAACTGCCGGCGCTGGCGCCGCACACCTACGCGCTGCGCATGGACGCGGCGCTGGACTTCGCCACCGCCAGCCGGTTCGAGCGCAACATCACCGAACACCTGACAGCGCACCCCTCGACCCGCCACGTGTGCCTGTTCGCGCAGCCGATCAACCGCATCGATGCCACCGGCGCCGAGGTCTTCGCGCGCCTGCTGGGGCAACTGCACCAACGCCAGGTGAGCCTGCACCTGAGCGGCCTCAAGCTGCCGGTCGAGCGGGTGCTGCTGACCGTCGGCGCGCTGGCGCCCCACCCCTGCTGCACACCTACCGCACCGACGCCGAGGCGCTGGCGGCGCTGCATGCCATCGCCCTGGCGCAGCGCGGCGAACCGCCCGATCTGCCGGCGATGGCGATCTGATTCAACGATCAAAAGTCTGCGGAGCTGGCCACCAGCGGTGTCCTCCGCAGAGGGAATCTAGGTATGCCCGACGATGCTGGCGGTGGCCATCAGCTCTTCCAGCAAGGCCATCGACACCTTGCCCGAGACGGCATACGGGTTCAGCTCAGCGCGCTCGGAGTACTTGAGCAGCACGCTGGCGTTGACGCGTCCCACGTCGACCAGGCCCATGGCCCAACCACCGAAGCGGCGCTCCAGGATTTCCTCGTAGTGCAGCAGCACCACGTCCTGGTGCCGCGCATCGCGCTGGATGGTCCCGTAGAGGTCGCTGACCACCTGGCGACCGCCCTCGATCGCCTGCATGAAGACGCCGCCGCCGTAGACCAGGATGCCGGTCACGCCCTGCTGCTGGTTGTGCTGGCGCGCCGAGCCAAGGATGTCCTCGATCGCCGACTGGGTCGGTTCCACCGCGCGGCTGGCGTAGAGCAAACGAACAAGCATGTCAGGCCTTCCGTGGGATAAGAGACAAGAACTCGCGCCGCAGGTTCATGTCCTTCAGGAACACGCCGCGCATGACCGAGTTGATCATCTTGCTGTCCAGGTCCTTGACGCCGCGCCAGGCCATACAGTAGTGCGTGGCCTGCATCACCAGCGCCAGCCCGTCGGGCTTGGTCTTGGCCTGGATCAGGTCGGCCAGTTGCACCACGGCCTCTTCCTGGATCTGCGGCCGGCTCATGATCCACTCGGCCAGGCGCGCGTACTTCGACAGGCCGATCACGTTGGTGTGCTCGTTGGGCATGACGCCGATCCACACCTTGCCGATGACCGGGCAGAAGTGATGGCTGCAGGCCGAGCGCACGGTGATCGGGCCGACGATCATCAGCTCGTTCAGACGTTCGGCGTTGGGAAACTCGGTGATGCGCGGTGCCTTGACGTAGCGGCCCTTGAACACCTCATTCACGTACATCTTGGCCAGACGGCGCGCGGTGTCGGTGGTGTTGTGGTCGCGCTCGGTGTCGATCACCAGGCTGTCGAGCACGCCTTCCATCTTGCGCGTCACTTCGTCCAGCAACTGATCCAACTCGCCCGGCTGGATGAAGTCGGCAATGTTGTCGTTGGCGTTGAAGCGCTTGTGCGCCGCCTGGATGCGCTCGCGAATCTTCAGCGAGACCGGAGTGCCCTCGTCGGTGTCGACGCAGGCGGCGGGCAGATCGGGTTGCGGATTCATGGGTGCGTGCGATGGTAGCAGCAACCGTCGCCCGGACCGTTGGGCAAGCGACGGTACTTTGGTATTTCACTATGCTTTCAATAGCATGCGGTGAGGGTGCATGCGGAACTCGGCAATCAGCGGCAAATGGTCGGACATGCGGCTCCAGACGCGCCCGCGCGGCGCCGCCAGGCTGAGCGGCTGCAGGCCGCGCGCGTAGATGTGGTCCAGCTGCGCCACCGGAAAGCGCGACGGATAGGTCAGCGTGCGTGGCCCCTCGAAGGCCTGCAGCGAATCGACGCCCAGCAGCTGCCGCACGCGCGTGCCCCAGTCGTTGAAATCGCCCGCCACCACCACGGGTGCATCGAGCGGGATCTCGCGCGCAATGTAGCGCCGCAGCTGCGCCGTCTGGCGCACGCGGCTGGCCGGGATCAGGCCCAGGTGCACGACGATCACGTGCACGTGCAGGGTGGCCACCTGCAACTCGACGTGCAGCAGGCCGCGCTGCTCGAAGCGGTGATCCGACATGTCCTCGTGCCGGTAGTTGAGAACCGGCCAGCGCGACAGCAGTGCGTTGCCGTGCTCGCCGTGCCGGGTGGTGGCGTTGGTGCGGTAGATCGCCCGATAGCCCTCGGGCGCCAGGTACTCGGCCTGTGGCTGCTCGGGCCAGCGCTCGAAATACTCGGCCTCGCGCCGGTTGGTGGCACGCACCTCCTGCAGGCAGACGATGTCGGCGTCCAGCGTCTCGATCGCCAAACCCAGGTTGTGGATTTCGAGCCGGCGCGCCGGCCCCATGCCCTGCACCCCCTTGTGGATGTTGTAGGTGGCGACCCGCAGAATGGCGGGGTGCTCGTCGGGCAGCAGGATTTCGCTCATATGCGCGCCCCTTCCGGCGCGGCGAAGCGCGGCAGCAGCAGGCAGGCTTCGGCGTTCGAGGGCGAATAGCAGCAGTCGGCCGCCTCGCGCCAGGGCAACCACCGATGCGCGGTGTGCTCGCGCGGATCCAGTCGCACGGCGGTGCCGCAAGGCACGCGCAGGCCGAACACATGCTCGGTGTTGCGCGTCACGCCGGGCGCGTAGCGCCCGCGCCATTGTGGATAGATGTCGTACACGTTCTCGAGTCGCCAGTCGGTCAGCTGGCAGCCGGCGCCCTGCACGTCCACGCCGGTCTCCTCGCGCACCTCGCGCACGGCGGTGGCCTCGAACGATTCGTCCTCGCGCTCCTTGCTGCCAGTCACCGATTGCCAGAACGCCACCGCGCTGTCGGCGCGGCGCAGCAGCAGCACCTCAAGCCGCGGCGTGTGGATCACCACCAGCACCGATTGCGGAATCTTGTAGCTTCGCATCGCCAGCATGACCGAGCCCAGACCACCGCGGCGGACCAGGGCTACATCAATTGCCGCATAAAGGTGTTGACCACCGGCCGCAGGCGCCTGAACAGCTGCCAGCCGGACCAGGCGCGCAAGCCGAGGTTGACCGCCGCGCGCGGCCGCGCCAGCACGGCGCCCGCCACCGCGGCGCCCGCCAACAACATCAGCGCACGGTTCTCGCGCAGGTGCTGAACACCACCACGCACCTGGTCGGCCGCCCGGAACGCCGGCCGCATCACCTGGGTGCGCCCCGCCAGCTGCTCGCGCAACTGCGCCGAACGCAGGCGCAACTGCTCGCGCCGCGCGGCCAGGTCGGTGTGCTCGGCCGGGTTCATGCGCGCAGCCGCTCCTGGTCGCGCCGCAACTCGTCACGGCTGGCGGCGAACATGCGCGCGCCCTGGCGCGCGCGCTGCCAGGCCAGCAGCGCCAGCACCAGACCGCCACCAAGAAACAGCGTGGTGAAGATGCCGAGCGCGACCAGACGGTGCGTGTCCCACACCAGGACGGTGAGGAAGATTGCCAGGAAGATCAACCCGAAGCTGACGAACACCACCGCCAGCGCGCCCAACGCCGCCAGCCAGGTCAGGCGCGAGAGTTCGACGCGCGCCTCGACGGTGAACAACTCCAGGCGCACCTGCGCCAGCTCGATCACGTCGGCGAACAGCCCACGCAGTCTGCCGGCGGTGTTCACGTCGCTGGATGATGAGGCCATGGCAGCGGGCGCCTGCGAACGCGTGCGGACGGCGCGGATCAGCGGCGGCCGAGCAGCACCCCGATCAGGATGCCGAGTGCGGCGGCGGCGCCGATCGACGACCAGGGGTTGTCGTGCACGTACTCATCGGTGGCGGTCGCGGCCAGGCGCGCACGCGCCCGCACGGCGGCGTCGGCATCGGCCAGTTTCTCGCGCGCCAGCAGCAGGTTGTCCTTGGCGCGCGCGCGCAATTCGGTGATCTTGCTGTCGGTCTGGCCGGCCGTGGCGGCCAGCAGATCCTCGGCATCGGACACCACGCGGCGCAGATTGCTGACCAGCTGGTCCTTGGTTTCGGCGGCCGAATCGGCCAGGTCGGAATAGTTCATGCGGTTCTCCTACGAACGAAAAATCATCCTACCAGAGCCGCGCGGGGCGGCTCGTAGGACGGCGCCGCTGGCGTATGACGCCAGCAGACGGAACCCCGATCGGGCGTGCGGCTCAAGCCACCGGCTGGGGGTTGCGCAGGCGGATGTGCAGCTCGCGCAGCTGCTTCTCATCCACCGGGCTGGGTGCCTGGGTCAGCAGGCATTGCGCGCGCTGCGTCTTGGGGAAGGCGATCACGTCGCGGATCGACTCGGCCTTGGTCATCAGCGTCACGATGCGGTCCAGGCCGAAGGCCAGGCCGCCGTGCGGCGGCGCGCCGTACTGCAGCGCGTCGAGCAGGAAGCCGAACTTCTGCCGCTGCTCGTCGGGGCCGATGCGCAGCGCCGAGAACACCTTGGCCTGCACCTCGGCGCGGTGAATGCGCACCGAGCCGCCACCCAGCTCCCAGCCGTTCAGCACCATGTCGTAGGCCTTGGCCATGCATTTGCCCGGGTCCGAATCCATGTAGTCCTCGTGGCCGTCCTTCGGGCTGGTGAAGGGGTGGTGCATCGCATTCCAGCGATGCTCGTCCTCGTCGTTCCACTCGAACATCGGGAAGTCCACCACCCACAGCGGCGCCCAGCGGTCCTCGAACAGGCCGCTCTTGCGCGCGAAGTCGCCATGGCCGATCTTCAGGCGCAGCGCGCCGATGGCGTCGTTGACCACCTTGGCCTTGTCGGCACCAAAGAACAGGATGTCGCCGTTGGCCGCACCGCTGCGCTTCACGATCTCGGCAATGGCGGCATCGTGCAGGTTCTTGACGATGGGCGACTGCAAGCCGTCGCGACCCTTGGTCACATCGTTCACCTTGATCCAGGCCAGGCCCTTGGCGCCGTAGATCTTGACGAACTCGGTGTAGCCGTCGATTTCGCCGCGGCTCATCTCGCCGCCGCCCGGCACGCGCAGGGCGACCACGCGCCCGCCCGGCGTGGTGGCCGGCCCGCTGAAGACCTTGAAGTCCACGTCCTGCATCACATCGGTCAGCTCGGTGAACTCGAGCTTGACGCGCAGATCGGGCTTGTCGGAGCCAAAGCGGTGCATGGCCTCGGCAAAGGGCATCACCGGGAACTCGCCCAGATCGACGCCGAGCGCCTGCTGGAACACGTGGGTGATCATGCGCTGGAACAGGTCGCGGATTTCCTGCTCGGTCAGGAACGAGGTCTCGCAGTCGATCTGCGTGAACTCGGGCTGGCGGTCGGCGCGCAGGTCCTCGTCGCGGAAGCACTTGGTGATCTGGTAGTAGCGGTCGTAACCCGCCACCATCAGCAATTGCTTGAACAGCTGCGGCGACTGCGGCAGCGCGAAGAAGTGGCCATCGTGCACGCGGCTGGGCACCAGATAGTCGCGCGCGCCTTCGGGCGTGCTCTTGGTCAGCATGGGCGTCTCGATGTCGACGAAGCCCTGCTCGTCGAGGAACTTGCGCACCGCCATGGTCACGCGGTAGCGCAGCATCATGTTGTGCTGCATGGCGGGGCGGCGCAGGTCGAGCACGCGGTGCGTCAGGCGGGTGGTCTCGCTCAGGTTGTCGTCGTCGAGCTGGAACGGCGGCGTCACCGAGGGGTTGAGCACCTTCAGCTCGTGGCACAGCACCTCGATCTTGCCGCTCTTCAGGTTGTCGTTGGTGGTGCCCTCGGGTCGCGCGCGCACCAGGCCCAAGACCCGCACGCAGAACTCGTTGCGCAGCTCTTCGGCCACCTTGAACATCTCGGCACGGTCGGGGTCGCAGACGATCTGCACATAACCTTCGCGGTCGCGCAGATCGACGAAGATCACGCCGCCGTGGTCGCGCCGGCGATTGACCCAGCCGCACAGGCTGACGGTCTGACCAATCAAGGCCTCCGTGACGAGGCCGCAGTAATGGGAGCGCAGGGACATGGGTCGCTTTCGATGAGGAGGTTCAGAGTTCAGGCCGAACGGCGGCGGCATCCGCCAGCGCGTTCGGGTGCGCCTGCGCCGTCGGCGCCGGCTCGGACACGGGGTGCAGCGGCCCGGTGACGCCCGGCACCTGCGGGTTCGGCGGCGCCTCGCCCGGGCGCGGCTCGCGCAGCGGCGGCACCACCACGCCCATCGAGATGATGTACTTCAGCGCCTCGTCGACGCTCATCTTCAGCTCGACCACGTCGGCGCGCGGCACCATCAGGAAGAAGCCCGAGGTCGGGTTGGGCGTGGTCGGCACGTACACGCTGATGTAGTCGCCATCCAGATGGCGCGCCACCTCGCCGCCCGGGCGACCGGTGAGAAAGGCGATGGTCCACGCGCCCTGGCGCGGGTACTGGATCAGCAAGGCCTTGGAAAACGCCTGGCCGGAGCCGGAGAACAGCGTGTCCGACACCTGCTTGACGCTGGAGTAGATGCTGCGCACCACCGGAATGCGGTGCATCACCCGGTCCCACTGGCGCAGCCACCACTGGCCGAACATGTTGGTCACGAACAGGCCGGTGCCGAAGATCACGATGGCGACCAGAATCACGCCCAGGCCCGGGATGCGGCGCAACTGCGTGCCCAGCGGCTCGAGCCCCGGAATCATGGCCTCCAGCGCCGCCAGCACGCCCAGGAAGATGCCGTCCAGGATGCCGACCAGCCACAGCAGCACCCACACGGTGATGCCCATGGGCAACCACACCAGCAGGCCGGTGATGAAGTACTGGCGCAGGCGGTGCATGGGGTGGATCGCGAAAGGAAACGGCGGCGGCGCGGTCAACTGCCGGCGTCGCCGCCGCCGCCGCTCGCAGGCGCCGGAGCCGGCGCCGCGGCGGGGGACGCACTGTCGCTCTTGCTGTCGGCCTTGGCGCCACCGCCATCGGCCACCGCGCCCGAGCTCGAGCCGGCACCGTCGCCCTTCTTGCCGCCGTCGCGGAAATCGGTGACATACCAGCCCGAGCCCTTGAGTTGGAAGCCGGCCGCCGTCAGCTGCTTGGTGAACGCCGCCTGGCCACAGGACGGGCACACCGTCAGCGGGGCATCGGAAAGCTTTTGCAGCACATCCTTGGCAAAGCCGCAGGATGCGCACTTGTACGCGTAGATGGGCATGGGGGGCGACGGGAAGATCGGGGAAAAACCCTAAATTATAGGTCGCGCACCCTCCGCCCGCTGCCGTGCGCGGGCATGGCGGGCTGCTTGAACGGGGCTTCAGCCCGCGCTGGCTTGCGGACTGCCCTCGTAGTGGTGCACGTAGCCCTTGTGGTCGGGCAGCCATTGCGGCGCCAGCGAGCCGAACACCATGCCGGTGAGGGCCGCCAGCAGGCCGGCCAGTTGCTGCGGGAAGGCCTGGTTCAGCATCGGGCTGGCCACGAACAGCAGCCACACGCCGATGCCCAGCACCACCGCCAGCAGCGCGCCCTGGGTGGTGGCGCGCTTCCAGTACACGCCGAAGGCCAGCGGCACGAAGGCGCCCACCAGCGGCACCTGGTAGGCGCCGGCCACCAGCTCGTAAATGGAAGAGCCTTCCATGGTGATGGCGTAGATCAGCACGCAGACGGTGAACACCAGCACGCTGATGCGCATCGCCTTCAGCGTCTGTGCGTCGCTCATGCCTGGCTTGAGGTTGCGCAGAATGTTTTCGACGAAGGTGGTCGAGGGCGCCAGCAGCGTGGCGGAGGCGGTCGACATGATGGCCGACAGCAGCGCACCGAAGAAGGCCACCTGCAGGCCCACCGGCATGTGGTCCAGCACCAGCGTCGGCAGCACCTTCTGCGGGTCGTCGTTAAGCAGGCCACGCGTCTCGGGCATCACCATCAGCGCCGCCATCACCACGAACATGGGCACGAAGGCAAACAGGATGTAGAGCGTGCCGCCGATGATGGGGCCGCGCGTGGCGATCTTCTCGTCCTTCGAGGACATCACGCGCTGAAACACGTCCTGCTGCGGCACCGAACCCAGCATCATGGTGATGGCCGAGGCGATGAAAAAGGCCCACGCCTGAAAACCCCCGGTGGGGAAGAACTGGAACTTGCCCTCGCGCGCCGTGTACTGCACCACCTCGCGCACGCCGCCGGCCATGTCGGCAGCGAACCAGGCGATCGCCAGCAGGCCCAGCGTAATCACGATCATCTGCACGAAGTCGGTCAGCGCCACCGACCACATGCCGCCGTACAAGGTGTAGATCAGCACCACGGCGGTGCCGAGGAACATGCCCCAGACCACCGAGATGGCGCCCTGGCTGAGCAGGTTGAACACCAGCCCGAGCGCCGTCACCTGCGCGCCGACCCAGCCCAGGTAGCTGAAGATGATGATGACCGAGCACAGCACCTCGACCGCGCGGCCGAAGCGCTGGCGGTAGTAGTCGCCGATGGTGATGATGTTGCGCGGGTACAGCTTGCGGGCAAAGAAGAAGCCGACCAGGATCAGGCACATGCCGGCACCGAACGGGTCCTCGACGATGCCACCCATGCCTTCCTTGACGAACTGCGCCGGCACGCCGAGCACGGTCTCGGAGCCGAACCAGGTGGCGAAGGTGGTGGCGATCACCACCGCCAGCGGCAGGCTGCGGCCCGCCACCGCGTAGTCGGCGGTGTTCTTCACCCGCGTGGCCGCGTACAGGCCGATGCCGATCGAGGCCAGCAGGTACAGGGCGATGAAACTTACCAGCATGCGCCGGACTCCCGAAGCAATTCAACAGCAACGGGCAGCGCGCGGCTCCCCACCCAAATTCGGGCGCTATTCTAATGATGTCCAGGCGGGCAATGGCGGGCCGTTCGCGCGGCCCGGCGTCAGAAGATCTGCACCCGCAGGATCACCTGCATCACGATCAGGCCGAGCACGAAGCCGATGCCGCCGTACACGATCTTCTGCAGCAGCCCGTTGGTGCGGCGTTGCTGGCGCACCAGGTCTCGCAGCTCGGCGCGCAGGTCGTCGATGGGCCGCTGCTGCAGATAGCCGTGCAGCAGGCGCGGCAGGTCGGGCAGCATCTTGGCGTAGTACGGCGCCTGCTCCTTCAACTCCTGCCAGAAACGCTTGGGGCCGATCTGGTCGATCATCCACTTCTCGAGGAAGGGCTTGGCGGTGTTCCACAGGTCCAGATCGGGGTCGAGCTGGCGCCCCAGCCCTTCGACGTTGAGCAGCGTCTTCTGCAGCAGCACCAACTGTGGCTGGATCACCACGTTGAAGCGGCGCGAGGTCTGGAACAGGCGCATCAGCACCATGCCGAGCGAGATTTCTTTCAGCGGACGATCGAAATACGGTTCGCAGACGCTGCGGATGGCCGACTCCAGCTCGTCGACGCGGGTGTCCGGCGGCACCCAGCCGCTTTCCACGTGCAGTTCGGCCACGCGCTTGTAGTCGCGCCGGAAAAAAGCGGTGAAGTTCTGCGCCAGGTATTCCTTGTCGATCTGGGTCAGCGTGCCGACGATGCCGAAGTCGAGCGAGATGTAGCGCCCGAAGCTGGCCGGATCGACGCTGACCATGATGTTGCCGGGGTGCATGTCGGCGTGGAAGAAGCCGTCGCGGAACACCTGGGTGAAGAAGATGGTGACGCCGTCGCGCGCCAGCTTCGGCATGTCCACGCCGGCCTCGCGCAGGCGCTCGACCTGGCCGATCGGGATGCCGTTCATGCGCTCCATCACCAGCACCTCGGGCCGGATCAGGTCCCAGAACATCTCCGGGATCAGCACCAGGTCCAGCCCCGCCATGTTGCGGCGCAGCTGCGCGGCGCTGGCGGCCTCGCGCACCAGGTCCAGCTCGTCGTGCAGGTACTTGTCGAACTCGGCCACCACCTCGCGCGGCTTCAGGCGCTTGCCGTCGGCCGACAGGCGCTCGATCCAGCCCGCCATCATGCGGATCAGGGCCAGGTCCTGCTCGATCACCTTCAGCATGCCCGGGCGCAGCACCTTGACAGCGACCTCGCGCGCCTGGCCGCGGGCGTCGGTCATGGTGGCGAAATGCACTTGCGCGATCGAGGCGCTGGCCACCGGCACGGGCTCGAAATGCGTGAACAACTCGTCCAGCGGCTTGCGGAAGGAACGCTCGATGGTGGCGATCGCCACCTCACCCGGAAACGGCGGCACGCGGTCCTGCAGCCTCGCCAGCTCGTCGGCAATGTCGGGCGGCAGCAGGTCGCGCCGGGTCGACAGCACCTGGCCGAACTTGACGAAGATCGGGCCCAGCCTTTGCAGCGCCTCGCGCAGGCGCTGGCCGCGCGGCGCGCTGAGGTCGCGCCCGATCGAGGCGATGCGCGCCGCCAGCCGCAGCCCCGGGTGCTGAAAGCTGGTCAGCACCAGCTCGTCCAACCCATAGCGCAGGGCCACCCACACGATGGTGGTGGCGCGCACGACACGCGTCATCGGCCGGCCTTGCCCTGACCCGGCAGCTTGCTGACGAAATGGCGCAAGGCCTCGGCCAGACCACGGCCGATGCCGGCGAGGGTGTGCGCCGGCGCATCGCCGATCAGGCGCGACAGGTCTTCCTCGGCGTCCCAGCGCACGTGCTCGATCAGCCAGTTCACCTCGGCAGCGAACTTCACGTCGCCTTCGATGCGTACGCCCGGCTTGTCGCCGCGCAGCACGTTCTTCGCCAGATCGAGCGGCGAGCTGTCGGTGACGGTGAGCAGCAGGTCGGCCGCGGCCTCCGGCGCCAGCTCCCACAGTCCGGCCGGCGTGGCCGCCAGCTGCAGATGGAAGTCGCGCCACTGCAGTCGCACCACGCGCCCTGGCTGGCGCGCCAGCCGGGCCTGTGCCTCGGGCTCCTGCATCAGCACGTGGTTGAAAAACAGCACCAGGCGGTGCTGCGTCTCGTCCACCAGCCAGGCGGGCGCCTTGAGTTGCTCGCCCAACTTGCCAAGCGCGTCGAAAAGCAAAGAAAAAGGGGACGGTGTTGCCATGGCGTCGATTATTGATGACAAATGACGGCACTTCGTGCCATGACGCAAGCCACTGCGCGGCTTGAATGACGAAAGGCCCGGGGGATCACCGGGCCTTTCGTCATTTGTCACGCCAAGCCGCACCAGCGGCTTGCGTCATCGAGCGCAGCGAGCGTCATTGCAGCGCCTGCACCCCCGCCACCAGCCAGCCGCCACGGCCGTTGCGCGGCTTGGTCATGTTCCAGACCTCACGGAACGGGCTCGGGCCGGCGGACGGCTCTTCGCGGATCATGCCGCTGAACTCGACGCTGGCCATGTAGACGTCGTCCAGCTCCTCGATGCCGAGCAGCTGCGCCTCCAGCATCACGACCTCGGTCTTGTTGACCTGGCCCGGGGTGTCGCGCTCGCGCTCGGCCAGCTGGGCCTGGATCTCGGTCAGCATGCCATCGGTCATCATGGCGCGCAGGGACGGCACGTCGGAACGATCCCAGGCGTCCTGCAGGGTGATGAAGTTGCGCTTGGCCGCCTCAACGAAGCCGGCGGTGTCGAAATCGGCTGGCACGCCCCAGCCCTGGGAGCCGCGCAGGCCCGAGCCGATCATCGAGCCGCCGCTGGCCGCGCCGGCATCCAACTGCGCCGCCGGGCCTTCCCAGGGGCGCGCCGAGGCGTCGTTGCCGACCTTGGTCGGGTTGTACTGGCGCGGCGTGACCGGGTTGGCCGCACCGGCGCCCTGGTAGGCCATGCCATTGCCACCCTGCGCGCCGGCGCGCGAGCGCCGGATCATGCCGATCACGGCCAGCGCGATCATGCCGAGCAGCAGGAACAGCAGCACGTTGCCAAAGGCCTCGCCCAGGCCGAGCGAATGCGCCAGCCAGGCCAGGCCGAGACCGGCCGCCAGGCCGCCGACCATGGCGCCCCAGGGCTTGCGCGCGGCCGCGGCGGTGCCGGCGCCGGCCGCGCCCGCGGTGGCGGCCGACTGGCTCGGGTTGGCGGGTGCCTGTGGCGGGGTCGCCTGACGCTGGGTCACGTTGCTGGACTGGCGGCCCATGGATTTGCCGCCACCCAGGCGCCGCGCCTCGGCATCGAACGTGAACACGCCGACCAGCACCACCGCCAGCAGCAGGGTGAAGAGACGCGATGCGATGTGACTCAGTTTCATCCGACAAGATCTCCAGGTTTCAAGAAATGGGCAGGAATAAATGTGTAGGGATGCGCGCGTGATCAGCGGCTGGGCCCGAGCCTAACGGCATTTGATGCCGACGTGAAGAGCAACAACCCCTCCCGCCATGTTGTGGTAGTCCACGTGCCCGAAGCCATTGACCTTCATCAGGGCCTTGAGTTCCTGCTGATTCGGGTGCATGCGGATCGATTCGGCCAGATAGCGGTAGCTGTCGGCATCACCCGCCACCAAACTGCCCAGGCGCGGCAGCACGTTGAAGGAATACAGGTCGTAGGCGCGGCGCAGCGGCCGCGCGACCTGGGAGAACTCCAGCACCAGCAGCTTGCCGCCGTCCTTCAGCACGCGCGCCATTTCGCGCAGGGCGACGTCCTTGTGCGTCATGTTGCGCAAACCAAACGCCACGCTGACCAGGTCGAAGTGGCCGTCCGGAAACGGCAGCTTCTCGGCGTCGCACACGGTGGTGGGCAGGATCACGCCGGCGTCCACCAGCCGGTCGCGGCCGGTGCGCAGCATGGCCTCGTTGATGTCGGTGTGCACCACCTGGCCGCTCTGCCCGGCCTTGCGCGCAAAGGCCAGCGCCAGGTCGCCGGTGCCGCCAGCGATGTCCAGCACGCGCTGACCCGGCTGCACGTTGGCGACCATCACGGTGTACGCCTTCCAGGCGCGGTGCAGCCCGGCCGACATCAGGTCGTTCATCAGGTCGTACTTCGACGCCACCGAATCGAACACGCCGCGCACGCGGCGCGCCTTGTCGCGTTCGTCGACCGATTCGTAGCCGAAATGCGTGCTGGCCATGGGCTTGAGCTTCCTGGGGCGGGAGGGATGGCCCGAGTGTAGCGAGCGCGCTGGAGGCGTCTTGCGCCTCAGTGACTGCAGCCGCCACCGCTGCCGCAACCGCCACCGCCGCCCTTGAGCGCCATCGGCGCGTCACGGTCCTTGCCGGCCGCCGTCAGGCGATCGGCGTATTCGCGCCACAGTTGGTCCTGCTGCTTGCCGAGGAAGTACAGGTATTCCCAGGTGAAGATGCCGCTTTCGTGGCCGTCGGAGAAGGTCGGCTGCACGGCGTAGTTGCCGACCGGCGCCAGCGCGGTGATTTCGACCTCGCGCTTGCCGGTCTGCAGCACTTCCTGCCCGGGGCCGTGGCCCGCCACCTCGGCCGAGGGCGAGTAGACGCGCATCAGCTCGAACGGGATGCGGAAATGCTCGCCGCCGGGCCAGCTCAACTCCAGGATGCGCGACTTGGCGTGCAGGGTCAGTGACTCGGGCGGAACGTGGGTGGCGGTGGTGCTCATGGCGGGTGGCCGGGCGGCAAGCCCGGCGAAAACGACGGCGTGACAGCGGCCATTGTGCCCGTCTTGCGCTGCCCGCACCCGCGCGCGGGTCAAGCCGCTATATAGTGGCGCGGCACGATGAACACCCCGCAACTGCAACGCGCCGTCTTCCTGCTGCTGCTGGCGGGGATCACCCTGGCCTTTCTGTGGGTGCTGGCGCCCTTTGCCGGCGCCGTGCTCTGGGCCGTCACGCTGGCGCTGCTGTTCAATCCGCTGTTCCAGCGCCTGCGCCGCGCCCTGGGCGGACGCGTCAACCTGGCGGCGCTGCTGACGCTGACGATCTGCCTGGTGATCGTGATCCTGCCCATGATCATGGTCGGCGCCTCGCTGATCGACGACGTCACCAGCTTCGTGCAGCGCATGCGCGCCGGCGAAATCAACCTGCGCAGCTATTACCAGCAGATCGTGGCGGCGCTGCCCAGCTGGGTGACCGACTGGCTCGGCCGCCTGGGTTTTCTCAACCTCGAGAGCATGATCGACCGCATCGCCAGCGGCCTGCTGCAGGGCGGCCAACTGGTGGCCACGCACGCGCTGGCGATCGGACAGAACACCTTCCAGTTCCTGGTGCAGTTCGTGGTGATGCTGTACCTGCTGTTCTTCCTGCTGCGCGACGGCGTGCCGCTGGCGCGCCTGCTGCGCGAGTCGGCGCCGCTGGCGCGCAGCCACACGCACTACCTTTTGAACAAGTTCGCCACCGTGATCCGCGCCACCGTCAAGGGCAACGTGGTGGTCGCCATCGTGCAGGGCGCGCTGGGCGGGCTGGCGCTGGCTGTGCTGGGCATCACCGGCGCGGTGTTCTGGAGCGTGGTGATGGCCTTCCTGTCGCTGCTGCCCGCCGTCGGCGCGGCCCTGGTGTGGGGGCCGGTCGCCATCTACCTGCTGGCCACCGGCGCCGTGTGGAAGGGCACGGCGTTGATCTTCTGGGGCGTGGTGGTGATCGGCCTGTCGGACAACGTGTTGCGCCCGATCCTGGTCGGCAAGGACACCAAGCTGCCCGACTACATCGTGCTGGTGTCGACCATCGGCGGCATGTCGCTGTTCGGCATCAACGGCTTCGTCATCGGACCGACCATCGCCGCCATGTTCATGGCCTGCTGGGCGCTGTTCACCCGCCGCGGCCATGTGCCCGAGGCCGCTCCGCCCGACAACCCCTGATGCGCCGCAGGCCGGGGCCGTGCGGCGCTGCCGCTGCCCGGCCCCGGATCAGACCAGCACGCGCTCGATGCCGCCCGCGTTGGCCTTGTCCACGTATTCGCGCAGCCAGTTCTCGCCCAGGATGTGGCGCGCCATCTCGACGACGATGTAGTCGGCCTCCAGCAGGCCGTTCTGCAGATCGTCCTCGTAGCGCTTGAGGCCCTGCAGGCAGCTGGGGCAGCTGGTGAGAATCTTCAGGTTCTGCGGCTCGGCCACCAGGCCGGGGCCGGCGCCCGTCGTCTTCATCAGTTCGCGCAGCCTGGCCTCGTCCTGATGGATCTCGGCTTCCTTGCGAAAGCGCACCTGCGTCGAGACATCGGGACGCGTCACGCCCAGGGTGCCGCTTTCGCCGCAGCAGCGGTTGTTCTTCAGCACCTTGTCGCCGATCAGTGCCTTCACCGTCTGCGTGGAATCGCCCAGCTTCATCGGGTTGTGGCAGGGCTCGTGGTACAGGTAGGCCTGTCCTGAGCCTGTCGAAGCGGCGCCTTGGTTGGAGGCCGGCAGCGTGATGCCTTTTTCCAGCAGGTATTCGTGAATGTCGATGATGCGACTGCCGGGGAAGATCTTGTCGAATTCGTAGCCCGCCAGCTGGTCGTAGCAGGTGCCGCAACTGACGACCACGGTCTTGATGTCGAGGTAGTTCAGCGTGGTCGCCAGCCGGTGGAACAGCACCCGGTTGTCGGTGATCATCTTCTCGGCCTTGTCGAACTGGCCGCTGCCGCGCTGCGGGTAGCCGCAGCACAGGTAGCCGGGCGGCAGCACCGTCTGCACGCCGGCGTGCCACAGCATCGCCTGCGTCGCCAGGCCGACCTGCGAGAACAGGCGCTCGGAGCCGCAGCCGGGGAAATAGAACACCGCCTCGCTGTTCACCGTGGTGCCCAGCGGATTGCGGATGACGGGCACGTAGTCGCGGTCCTCGATGTCCAGCAGCGCACGCGCCGTGCGCGTGGGCAGACCGCCCGGCAGCTTCTTGTTGACGAAGTGGATCACCTGCTCGCGCAGCGGCGCCGTGCCCACGGTGGCGGGCGGGTGGCGGGTCTGCTGGCGCCCCGCGACCTTGAACAGATCCACCGCCGCGCGCTGCGCCTTGAAGGCCACGCCGGTCATGGCCGCGCGCGTGGTGTTGATGACGCGCGGGTCGGTGGCGTTGAGGAAGAACATGGCCGCCGCGTTACCGGGCCGGAAGCTCTTCTTGCCCATCTTGCGCAGCAGGTTGCGCATGTTCATGGTGACGTCGCCAAAGTCGATGTTCACCGGGCAGGGCGAGTGGCACTTGTGGCAGACCGTGCAGTGGTCGGCCACGTCCTCGAACTCCTCCCAGTGGCGCAGCGACACGCCGCGGCGCGTCTGCTCCTCGTACAGAAAGGCCTCGATCAGCAGCGACGTGCCCAGGATCTTGTTGCGCGGGCTGTACAACAGGTTGGCGCGCGGCACGTGGGTGGAGCAGTCGGGCTTGCACTTGCCGCAGCGCAGGCAGTCCTTGATCGACTCGGCGATGGCGCCGATGTCGCTTTGCTGCAGCAGCAGCGATTCATGCCCCATCAGGCCGAAGCTGGGCGTATAGGCGTTGCTCAGATCGGCGCGCAGGCGCCGCCCCGGGTGCGCGGGCAGATCCTTGTTGCGCAGCAGCTTGCCGCGGTTGAAGCGACCTTCCGGGTCCACGCTCTGCTTGTAGTCGGCAAACGGCGCGATTTCCTCGTCGGTCAGGTATTCGAGCTTAGTGATGCCGATGCCGTGCTCGCCGCTGATCACACCATGAAGGCGGCGCGCCAGCGCCATCACGCGGTCCACCGCCTCGTGCGCGGTTTGCAGCATCGCGTAGTTGTCGCTGTGCACGGGGATGTTGGTGTGCACGTTGCCGTCGCCGGCGTGCATGTGCAGGGCAATCCACACGCGGCCTTTCAGCACGCGCTGCTGGATGTCGCCCAGCGCCGCCATCAGGGGCTCGAAGTCTCGGCCAGTGAAAATGTCCTGCAGCGGCGCGCGGATCTGCGTCTTCCAGCTGGCGCGCAGGCGGTGGTCCTGCAACTGCGGGAACAGCGCGTCGATGTCCTGCAGCCAGCCCCGCCACAGCGCGCGCACCTCACGCACCACACCCAGCGCCAGTTCCGCCTTCTCGGCCAGCAGTTCGGGCGCAGGCGCCGTGGTGCCGCCGAGGGGCAGGTTGCCGCGCGACAAGAACGCCTCCAGTTCGTCGGCCAGCTCGATCTTGTTGCGCAGGCTGAGCTCGATGTTGATGCGCTCGATGCCGTCGGTGTATTCGGCCATGCGCGGCAGCGGAATCACCACGTCCTCGTTGATCTTGAAGGCATTGGTGTGGCGGCTGATGGCGGCCGTGCGCTTGCGGTCGGCCCAGAACTTCTTGCGCGCTTCCGGCAAGACGGCGACAAAACCTTCACCCGCGCGCGAGTTGGCGATGCGCACCACCTCGCGGGTGGCGCGGGCCACGGCATCGGGGTCGTCGCCGGCGATGTCCCCAATCAACACCATCTTGGGCAGCCCGCCGCGCTTGCTCTTGGTGGCATAGCCGACCGCCCGCAGGTAGCGGTCGTCCAGGTGCTCCAGCCCGGCGAGCAGCACGCCCGAGCGCCCGGCTTCAGCAAACATGAAGTCCTTGATCTCGACGATGCTGGGCACCGCGTCCCTCGCGTGACCGAAGAATTCGAGGCACACGGTGCGCGTGTGTTCGGGCATGCGGTGCAGCACCCAGCGCGCGCTGGTGATCAGGCCGTCGCAGCCTTCCTTTTGCACGCCCGGCAGGCCGGCCAGGAACTTGTCGGTCACGTCCTTGCCCAGGCCTTCCTTGCGGAAGGTGGCGCCGGGGATGTCCAGGCGCTCGGTCTTGATCAGCTTCTTGCCGCTGGCGTCGAAGTATTGAAGCTCGAAGCTCGCCACCTCGGCGTCGTGGATCTTGCCCAGGTTGTGGTTGATGCGTGTGACTTCGAGCCAGCCCGCGTCGGGCGTCACCATGCGCCAGCTGGCCAGGTTGTCCAGCGCCGTGCCCCACAGCACGGCCTTCTTGCCACCCGCGTTCATGGCGATGTTGCCGCCGATGCAACTGGCCTCGGCGCTGGTCGGGTCGCAGGCGAACACCAGGCCAGCCGCCTCGGCCGCGTCGGCCACGCGCTGGGTCACCACGCCGGCTTCGGTGTGGATGGTGGGCACGGTGCCTTCCACGCCGGGCAGCGCGATGTGCTGGACCTTGCCCAGGGTGATGAGCTTTTCGGTGTTGATGACGGCGCTTTTCCAGTCCAGCGGAATCGCGCCGCCGGTGTAGCCGGTGCCGCCGCCGCGCGGGATGATGGTCAGGCCCAGCTCAATGCAGCCTTTGACCAGGCCGGCCATTTCTTCTTCGGTGTCGGGCGTCAGCACCACCAGCGGAAACTCCACGCGCCAATCGGTCGCGTCGGTCACGTGGCTCACGCGGCTGAGGCCGTCGAACTTGATATTGTCCTTGTGCGTGTGCTTAGCCAAAGCCTTGGCGGTGCGGCGGCGCAACTCGGCCACCTTGGCAAACGAGCGGTCGAACGCATCCACCACACGGCGCGCGGCCACCAGCAGCTCGCCCACCATGGCGTCGCGGCCAGCGTCATCGCTGGGCGTGCGGCGCTTGTCGATTTCCTGCAGGCGGTGGTTCAGCGCCTCCACCAGCATGCGCTCGCGGCGCGGGTTGTCGAGCAGGTCGTCTTGCAGGTAGGGGTTGCGCCGCACCACCCAGATGTCGCCCAGCACCTCGTACAGCATGCGGGCCGATCGGCCGGTGTGGCGCTCGCCACGCAGGCTGTCCAGAATCTCCCATGCCCGCGCGCCCAGCAGGCGCAGCACGATCTCGCGGTCGGAGAAACTGGTGTAGTTGTAGGGGATCTCGCGCAGGCGCGGCGGCGCGTCCTGCACGGACGGCAGCAGATGCGGCGTCACGGGAGCATTCATCGGGCGTCGAGCGGGGGCGCCGTGCGCCGGCCGCCTCAGGGAAAACCATGGATTCTAGGGCGACCGCCCCGCCGCATCTGATGCATGGCCATTGACCGCATGCGCCCGGCAGGGGCACAGGGTTTTCCGCCACGTAATTGCAACAAAACCGACATAGACTGCCCTTTTCCCCTTCTTTTCTTGTTCCAGGAGTTCATCCAAAATGAATCAGCGCTTCAAGTTGGCCGCCATCGGCGCGGCACTGGCCTTCTCGCTGGCGGCCCCGGCCCAGGCACAGACCGAAATCCACTGGTGGCATTCGATGGGCGGCGCCCTGGGTGAATGGGTGAACGACCTGGCCAAGGAATTCAACGCCAGCCAGAGCGCCTACAAGATCACGCCCACCTTCAAGGGCAGCTACGACGAGTCGATGACGGCGGCCATCGCCGCCTTCCGCGCCGGCAACGCGCCGCACATCCTGCAGGTGTTCGAGGTCGGCACCGCCACCATGATGGCCAGCAAGGGCGCCATCAAGCCGGTGGCCGAGGTGATGAAGCAGGCCGGCGTGGCCTTCGATCCCAAGGCCTACGTGCCCGCGGTGGCCGGCTACTACACGGCGCCCAACGGGCAGATGCTGAGCTTCCCGTTCAACAGCTCGACCACGGTGTTCCACTACAACAAGGACGCCTTCAAGGCCGCCGGCATCGACCCGAACAAGCCGCCCACCACCTGGCCCGAGGTCGCCTCGGCCGCGGCCAAGCTGAAGGCCAGCGGCCACAAGTGCCCCTTCACCACCAGCTGGGTGAGCTGGACGCAGCTGGAGAGCTTCAGCGCCTGGCACAACGTGCTGTTTGCCACGCTGAACAACGGCTTTGGCGGCATGGGCACGCGCATGGCCGTCAAGACGCCGCTGCACGTGCGCCACATCGAGAACCTGGCCAACATGGCCAAGCAGGGCCTGTTCGTCTACAAGGGCCGCGGCAACGCGGCCGACGCCACCTTCGTCTCGGGCGAGTGCGCGATGACCACCGGCTCGTCCGGCCTGTACGCCAACGTCAAGCGCAACGCCAAGTTTGCCAGCGGCATTGGCGCCCTGCCCTACTACCCCGACGTGACGGGCGCGCCGCAGAACACCGTGATCGGCGGCGCCAGCCTGTGGGTGATGGCGGGCAAGAAGGCCGAGGAGTACAAGGGCATCGGCCAGTTCTTCGCCCATCTGTCCAAGCCCGAAGTGGCGTCGGAAAGCCACAAGCGCACCGGCTACCTGCCGGTGACCATCGCCGCCTACGAGCTGACCGAAAAGTCCGGCTTCTACAAGGAGAACCCCGGCACCGACGTGGCCGTGCAGCAGATGATCCGCAAGACCACCGACAAGTCGCGCGGCATCCGCCTGGGCAACTTCGTGCAGATCCGCACCGTCGTCGACGAAGAGCTGGAGGGCGTGTGGGCCGGCAAGAAGGCGTCCAAGGAGGCGCTGGACGCCATCGTCAAGCGCGGCAACGAGCAGCTGGAGCGCTTCCAGAAGGCCAACCGGGGTTGATCCGCACAGCATGCCCGACACAACTTGCCGGGCATGCGTTTTATGCACTGAATCGGCTTCTTACCCTTATGTAGGCTGGGTTAGCCGAAGGCGTAACCCAGCGAAAGCGCCTGAAAAACGCTGGGTTTCACTTCGTTCTACCCAGCCTACGGCATCAAACAAAATCCGCTGCAGCGACTACCCCCACTGCGCAAGCAGCTACCATTCAAGAAGCAAGCCTCATTGATCGCCCATGGAAAAGCGCGTCCGCTTCAAGTCCGCCTGGCTGCCCTGGCTGCTGGTGGCGCCGCAGTTGGCGATCGTGCTGGTGTTCTTCTTCTGGCCCGCGGGCCAGGCGCTGTACCAGAGCCTGCTGCAGGAAGACGCCTTCGGCACCACCCGTGAATTCGTCGGCCTGGCCAATTTCGAGCGGCTGTTCGATGACAGCAGCTACCTCAACTCCTTCAAGATCACGGTGATCTTCTCGGTGCTCGTGGCGGTCTGCGGCATCAGCGTGGCGCTGCTGCTGGCCGTGATGGCCAACCGCGTGGTGCGCGGTGCGGGCTTCTACAAGACGCTCCTGATCTGGCCCTACGCCGTGGCGCCGGTGGTGGCGGGCGTGCTGTGGCTGATGATGTTCGCCTCGCCCTGGGGCGTGATCCGCTACCTGCTGCTGCTGCTGGGCTATGAGTGGAACCACCTGCTGAACGCCAACCACGCCATGGCGCTGATCGTGCTGGCGGCGGTGTGGAAGCAGATCTCGTACAACTTCCTGTTCTTCCTGGCCGGGCTGCAATCCATCCCGTATTCGGTGATCGAGGCCGCCACCATCGACGGCGCCACGCCCTGGCGGCGCTTCTGGACCATCGTGTTCCCGCTGCTGTCGCCCACCACCTTCTTCCTGCTGGTGATGAACATCATCTACGCCTTCTTCGACACCTTCGCCATCGTCGATGCCGCCACGCACGGCGGGCCGGGCAAGGAAACCTCGATCCTGGTCTACCGTGTGTACTACGACGGCTTCAAGGCGCTGGACATGGGTGGCTCGGCCGCGCAGTCGGTGATCCTGATGGCCATCGTCATTCTGCTGACGGTGTTCCAGTTCCGCTTTGTCGAACGCAGGGTGCAGTACTGATGATGATCGAACGCCGCCCCGTGCTGGATGCCGTTGCGCACGTCGTGCTGATCATCGGCGTGCTGATCGTCGCGTTCCCGGTCTATCTGGCCTTCATCGCCAGCACGCAGACGGCCTCGCAGATCGCCAGCAGCTACCCCATGTCGCTGCTGCCCGGCGACAACCTGGTGAGCAGTTACCGGCTGGCGCTGTTCGGCGGCAAGGTGGAAGGCGGCGGGACGATTGCCGCCGGCTGGCCGATGCTGTGGGTGAGCTTCGTCACCGCCATGGTGATTGCCATCGGCAAGATCGTCATCTCGCTGCTGTCGGCGTTTGCCATCGTGTATTTCCGCTTTCCGTTCCGCGGCCTGGTGTTCTGGCTGATCTTCATCACGCTGATGCTGCCGGTGGAGGTGCGCATCGGGCCGACGTATGAAGTGGTCTCCGATCTGAAAATGCTCAACAGCTACGCCGGCCTGACGGTGCCGCTGATCGCGTCGGCCACCGCCACCTTCCTGTTCCGCCAGTTCTTCCTGACCGTGCCCGACGAGCTGGCCGAGGCCGCGCGCATCGACGGCGCCGGGCCGATGCGCTTCTTCTTCGATGTGGTGCTGCCGCTGTCCAAGACCAGCATGGCGGCGCTGTTCGTGATCCAGTTCATCTACGGCTGGAACCAGTACCTGTGGCCGCTGATCGTGACCACCAGCGAAGACATGTACCCCATCGTGCTGGGCATCAAGCGCGCCATCTTCGGCGAGATCTACGTCGAGTGGAACGTGGTCATGGCCACCGCCATCCTGGCCATGCTGCCGCCGGCGCTGGTGGTGATCCTGATGCAGAAGTGGTTTGTCAAGGGCTTGGTGGATACCGAGAAATGAACACCCAACAACCGGACGCAGAGGACGCAAAGGATTCGCAGAGAACGCAAAAAAGAAATCCAAAAATGGTTTGTTCTGCGTCCTCTGCGTAATCTTTGCGTCCTCTGCGTCCGGTATTCAATCTCCCATGGCACAAATCCAGTTCAACAACGTCATCAAGCGCTACGGCATCGGCCCCAAGGCCAACCAGGTCATCCACGGCGTGACAGCCGAGGTGAAGGACGGCGAATTCGTCGTCATCGTCGGCCCCTCGGGCTGCGGCAAATCGACCTTGCTGCGCATGGTGGCGGGCCTGGAAGAGATCACCGACGGCACCATCAGCATCGGCGATCGCGTGGTCAACAACCTCGAGCCCGCGAAGCGCGACATTGCCATGGTGTTCCAGAACTACGCGCTCTACCCGCACATGAGCGTGTTCGACAACATGGCCTATGGCCTGAAGATCAAGAAGGTGCCGATGGACGAGATCAAGACCCGCGTGGACAAGGCCGCCAAGATTCTGGAGCTGGGTCAATACCTTCAGCGCAAGCCGCGCGAGCTGTCGGGCGGCCAGCGCCAGCGCGTGGCCATGGGGCGCGCCATCGTGCGCCAGCCGCAGGTGTTTCTGTTCGATGAGCCACTGTCCAACCTCGACGCCAAGCTGCGCGCGCAGACCCGGCTGGAGATCGAGAAGCTGCACCGCGAACTGGGAATCACCAGCCTGTTCGTCACCCACGACCAGGTCGAAGCCATGACCCTGGCCGAGCGCATGATCGTCATGAATGCCGGCCGCATGGAGCAGTTCGGCACACCCGAAGAGGTGTATCACCGCCCGGCCACCACCTTCGTCGCCAGCTTCATCGGGGCGCCACCGATGAACCTGCTGAGCGGCATCGAGGGTGTGCGCGACGGCGTGCTGCTGGGCATCCGCCCCGAACATCTGCGCGTGGTCGATTCGGGCGGCTGGCCGCTGCAGGTGGACACCATCGAGATGCTGGGCGCCGAGCGCCTGGTGCACGGCCGCCTGGGCGGCGCGCAAGGCCCCTGGACGATTCTGCGCATGCACGAGACCGAGGCACCGCCCGCGACCGGACAGACCCTGCACCTGCTGCCGCTGGAAGACCGCATCCACGGCTTCGACGCCGCCACGGGACAGCGGATCGAGCAGTGAGGCCTGAGGCCATCCAAGGAGCCACGCCATGAAAGCTGCCTACATCACCGGCCACGGCGGCATGGAAGTCGTCACCGTGGGCGAGCGCCCGATGCCGGCGCGCGCGCCGGGCGAGGTGCGCATCCGCCTGCACGCCGCGACGCTGAACCGGGTCGACCTCTACATGCGCAACAGCGGCGCCGGCATCACGCACCCGATCCCGATGATCCTGGGGCTGGACGGCGCCGGCGTGATCGACGAGATCGATGACGACGACCCGCTGCTCAAGCCCGGCCAGCGCGTGTTTCTGCACCCCGGCGTGTCCTGCGGCCGCTGCGAGTTCTGCCTGCGCGGCGACGACGTGCTGTGCACCCGCTACAAGATGCTGGGCGAGCACCGCGACGGCACCTTCGCGCAGTACGTCAGCCTGCCGGCGCGCAACGTGCTGGCGCTGCCGGACGACTGGTCCTTCGCCGAGGGCGCCGCGCTGGGCGTCAACCACCTGACGGCCTGGCGCATGCTGACCACCCAGGCGCAGCTGAAGAGCTGGGAGACGCTGCTGATCTTCGGCATCGGCGGCGGCGTGTCGCTGGCCGGCCTGCAGATCGCCAAGGTGCTGGGCGCGCGCGTCATCGTCACCTCGCGCCACGCCGACAAGCTGGAACGCGCGCGCGCCCTGGGCGCCGACCACGTGATCGATTCCAGCCGCGAGGACGTCGCCAAGGCGGCGCTGGCTGCCACCGGCGGGCGCGGCGTCGACGTGGTGCTGGAGAACGTCGGCGAAGCGGTGTGGAGCGCGGCACTGAAGTCACTGGTGCGCGGCGGCCGCCTGGTCACCTGCGGCGCCACCAGCGGCGACCAGCCCGGCGCCGACATCCGCCGCCTGTTCATCCGCCAACTCAAGATCATCGGCTCGACCATGAGCACCATCGCCGAGCTGCACGACCTGCTGGCCTTCTGCCAGCGCCATGGCGTGCGGCCGCTGATCGAAAAGACTTATCCGCTCGACGAGGTGCGTGCCGCGCTGGCGCGGCTGGAGGCTTACGAGCAATTCGGCAAGACGGCGCTGGACATCGGTGGAACACCCCCCTGAGTCGCTGACGCGCCTTCCCCCCTCTGCTGCGCGAGGGGGGACAACGCCAGTGCCCGGCGCAGGTCCGGGCACGGCGTTCGCTGACATGGCCTGCTCCGCGGCCTTCGGAAAGTGAAAAACCCGCACCCGACCCCAAACTCCCCATGATTGGCGACTGGCCCTACCCGTTCTGGATCGCGCATCGCGGCGCCGGAAAATTGGCGCCCGAGAACACGCTGGCGGCCTTTCGCCTAGGTGCTCAGCACGGTTACCGCATGTTCGAGTGCGACGCCAAGCTCTCCAGCGATGGCGTACCGTTCCTGCTGCACGACAGCACGCTGGAGCGCACCAGCAACGGCCACGGCGTGGCGGGTGAGCAGCCCTGGTCGACGCTGGCCCGGCTCGACGCCGGCGGCTGGCATTCGCGCGCCTACGCTGGCGAGCCGCTGCCGACGCTGGAAAACCTGGCGCGCTGGTGCCTGGCCAACCACCACTTTCTCGACATCGAGATCAAGCCGACGCCGGGACAGGAAGAGCCCACCGGCCGCGCCGTCGCCGAGTTGGCCGCGCGCCTGTGGCGCAACGCCGCCGTGCCGCCGCTGCTGACCTCGTTCCGCCCCGAATCGCTGCTGGGCGCCCTGCAGGCTGCACCGCAACTGCCGCGCGGCCTGCTGCTGGACACACTGTGGGACGGCTGCCTCGATTACGCCCAACAGCTGCACTGCACCGCCATCGTCTGCAACCATGCGCTGTGGGACGCCGCACTGGTGGCGCGCGTCAAGGCGTTCGGCATGCGCTGCCTCTCCTACACGGTGAACGATGAATCGGCGGCCGAGCGCCTGATCGCCCTGGGCACCGACGGCATCGTGACCGATCGGGTTGATTTTTTCAGTCCAGTCATCGATCAGCGCACTGGATGTGAGAACGGTGAAGCGTAGATTCTTGAACCAGGACAGTCGCTTGTTCTGGCTGATTGCGCTCCTCGCATCCGGTGGATGGATGGTGCTGCTGGCCTCGCGCATGCTGGCGGTTCGCTCCGGATATGGCGCGTACATGGACTGCGTGAATTGCCTGGACGGCCCCGTGCTGTTGCAGGACCTGCTTCCCACGTCCCTATTGGTAATGCTGGCCGCTGCCGCGGCACTGCTGCGCCCCGGTGTCTGGCGCCTGCTGCCAACTGCTGTCGCGTTCGCGCTTGTTTGTACCTATGCGATCGATCTCGGGGTCTACCTGATTTTTGGCTTCCGGCTGCGCGTCACGGATTTTTTTCGCTATGGCGGTGAGGCCAGATCGGCTTGGTCGGTGGTTTTCCCATTGCTGACCGGCTGGCGCGGAGCATTGTGGTTGGGGGGCTGGATTTTGGCGCTCATCGGATGGGTGACACTGATCTGGCGCATTCCTCACCGGGTGCGTGCAGCCGGCGCGACAGGTTTGCTTGCCGCAGCCCTGGCAGCAACCAGCCTGTTGGCCAGCCCCGTGGACTATGTGCACGCCAGTGCTTTTCGCGATGTCCTGCGCGGCAATCGGCCGGACGGCGTCAACCGCCAGTTCTCGCCCCATCAGCACGCCGCGTTGCTGGCCCAGCTGCAGACGATCGAGCGAACATGCACGAACACGCATGCAGTGCGCCCGCGCTCAGTCATACTGCTCGTGGTGGAGTCGCTCTCTGCCTATCACAGCCAGTTGCTGGGTGGGCTGCAAGACAGCACGCCTTTATTGGATGCTTGGGCTCGTGATGCCAGTTACCTGCCGGATTTTCATGCCAATGGCTTTACCACGGACGGAGGTCTCATCGCCCTGCTAACGGGGCGTGTACCGCTCCCCGCCGTAGGCCGCTATGAGAGCTCGAAAGCATATTCGGGATACGAACAACCCATCGTGCCTGACCTGTTTCCGCAACTCCACGCAGCAGGCTACAGCAGCGAGTTTTTTACCACGGGCGATCTTGGTTTTCTGGATAAGGGAAACTGGATCAAAGGCCTTGGATTCATGCACGTCGAGGGGGCAAATCATCCCTTCTACGCCCACTATCCGCGCGGAGGGTTCAGCGATGCGGGCGATAAAGCGCTCTACGATCGCTACCTCGATTGGTATGACCGGGAACGCACGGGGGGACTGCATTTCTCCACGCTGTTGACGGTGTCGACACACCCGCCGTTTCACGTTCCGGGCACCACGATCGGCGACGAGGTGCAAGCGTTCCGCTGGGCCGATAAACAGGTTGATTTGTTCATTCGCGGCCTGATGGCGCGCGGCTACTTCGGCAATGGCGTTTTGCTCGTCACCGGCGACCATCGAACCATGACGATTGTGCGTCCTGCCGAAATCGCGCGCTTCGGCGCAGGCGCCCTGTCTCGCGTCCCCATGGTGGTCATCGGGCCTTCTGGTTTGCCGCCTGGTGCAATATCCGGCCGCTGGCAGCAAACCGATTTCCTGGCTGGTCTTCTGTTTACGGCTGGACAGCCTTCCTGCATCGATGCATTCCGAGGTCGCCTGCTGGGTACGGATGCAACGACTGCACGCTATGTCCTACATACACAAGGTGTCCAGCGCGACCGCGTGCAAGTCTGGGTTCGAAATGACTCACAGTCATACGAGCTGACGATGAACGGCGACGATACCGGGTGGGTCACACAGCCCAAAGCTCCGGCAACTGATCAGGTACTCGCTCACGTCAATCGTGAACGGGCTCTGCTGGCCCCTCTTCCCTCCGATCAAACCGACATGCTGGTCAAGAGCAAGCTTGACTCCGCGGGCAACGCCAGTTCGAAGCGTTAGGGCCCATCCATCACCGCTTGCGCAACTGCCAAGCCTGGCTGGTTGCCACCGCCAGCACCAGCGCACCGTAGCTCAGCATTCGGCCGTCCTGGCCGGTCAGGGCCAGGCCCAGCATCAGCGCGCCCAAGCCGCTGGCGACGTTCAGGGCGGCCTGGCGCGCCAGCGATTTCAGGCCCCAGCCACGGCGCCAGATCAGTGCCGACAGCAGGGCCACGCCGGCGCCCACAAACAGCGCCGGCGCCACAAAACCAGTCAGGTGCCAGATCAGATCGGCGAAATCCACGGGGGTGTTCTTGATACGGGTCAAGTCCGTGCCCCTTCCCTGGGCACGAATCGGCGCTGAATTTTATAATCCCGGCCGATGACCGTCTGGGCTCTGGGACTGAACCACCACACCGCGCCGCTTGATCTGCGTGGGCGGTTCGCGTTCGCGCTCGATCAGATGGCGCCCGCGCTGCACGGCCTGCGCCAGTCGCACGCGCGCCACCCGGAGGCCGCCATCCTCTCGACCTGCAACCGCACCGAGGTGTATTGCGCCTCGGACAACGTGCAGATCGACCACACGCTCGGCTGGCTGGCGCAGGCCGGCCACGTGCCGGCCGAGGCGCTGCGCGAGCACACCTACGTGCTGCAGGACGGCCAGGCGGCGCGCCACGCCTTTCGCGTCGCCAGCGGGCTCGACAGCATGGTGCTGGGCGAGCCGCAGATCCTGGGCCAGATGAAGAGCGCGGTGCGCGCCGCCGAGGACGCCGGCGCGCTCGGGCGCACGCTGAACCAGATGTTCCAGCGCAGCTTCGCGGTCGCCAAGGAAGTGCGCTCCTCGACCGAGATCGGCGCCCACTCGATCAGCATGGCCGCCGCCGCCGTGCGGCTGGCCGCCAACCTGTTCGAGGATCTGGAGCAGATCAAGGTGCTGTTCGTCGGCGCCGGCGAGATGATCGAGCTGGCGGCCACGCATTTCGCCGCCCGCAATCCGGCCGCCATCGCGATTGCCAACCGCACGCTGGAGCGCGGCGAGAAGCTCGCCACGCAGTTCGGCGGCGAAGTCATGCGCCTGGCCGACCTGCCCGAGCGCCTGCACGAGTTCGACGCCGTGGTGAGCTGCACCGCCAGCACGCTGCCGATCATCGGCCTGGGCGCGGTCGAGCGCGCGCTGAAGAAGCGCCGCCATCGTCCGATCTTCATGGTCGATCTGGCGGTGCCGCGCGACATCGAGCCGGAAGTGCGCCAGTTAAACGACGTCTACCTCTACACCGTGGACGATCTGGCCCAGGTGGTGCAGACCGGCCACGCCAACCGCCAGGCGGCGGTGGAGCAGGCCGAGGTGATCATCGACGCCGGCGTGCAGAGCTTTCTGCACTGGCTGGATCAGCGCGATCCGGTCAGCGGCGTGGTGCCGCTGATCCAGCAGCTCAACGCCCAGGCCGACGAGTGGCGCGCCCTGGAGTTGGCGCGCGCGCGCAAGCGGCTGGCGCGCGGCGAAAACGTCGAGGCGGTGCTGGAGGCGCTGTCGCGCGGCCTGACACAGAAGATGCTGCACGGCGCCATGGCCGAACTGCACACCGCCGATCCAGGGCATCGCGAGCGCACCACGCAGGCGATCGAGCGCCTGTTCCTGCGCGGCCCGCAAAAAAACCCCACGGCCGGCCGTTAGCGGCGCCCGTCCGCCCCGTGGCGCGCGGCCGCTGGCGCGCCCACTTCGCTTTTTTCCGGTCGGCACGCCGACCTCGCCCGGCGCCATGCCGGCACCCCGTTCCCAAGGCCTGCATGAAAGACTTTCTCCGCCGCCAGCTCGACCGCTATGCCGACCGTCTGGGCGAGCTGGACTTCCTGCTGTCGCGCCCCGACATCATGGCCGACATGGCGCAGTTCATGAAGCTCTCGCGCGAGCACACCGAGGTCGGCGCCATCGCCGAGCGCTGGGCGCGCTATCGCCAGCGCGAGCGCGATCTGCAGGTCGCGCACGAGATGCTGGAAGACGCCGAACTGGCCGACATGGCCGGCGAGGAAATCGCCGCCTGCGAGACCGAACTGGCCGAGCTCGACACCGAGCTGCAACGCATGCTGCTGCCCAAGGACCCGCAGGACGCGCGCAATGCCTTTCTGGAAATCCGTGCCGGCACCGGCGGCGACGAGTCGGCGCTGTTCGCGGGTGACCTGGCGCGCATGTACACGCGCTATGCGCAGGACGAAGGCTGGCGCGTCGAGGTCATGAGCGAATCGCCGGCCGAACTGGGCGGCTACAAGGAACTGGTGCTGCGCATCGAGGGTGACGGCGTATTCGGCAAGCTGCGCTACGAATCCGGCGGCCACCGTGTGCAGCGCGTGCCGGTGACCGAGACGCAGGGCCGCATCCACACCAGCGCCGCCACCGTGGCCGTGATGCCCGAGCCGGATGAAGCCGAGGCCATCACCCTGAACCCGGCCGACCTGCGCATCGACACCTTCCGCGCCTCGGGCGCCGGCGGCCAGCACGTCAACAAGACCGACTCGGCGGTGCGCGTGGTGCACCTGCCCACCGGCATCGTCGCCGAATGCCAGGACGGCCGCAGCCAGCACACCAACAAGGCCAAGGCGCTGCAGGTGTTGCAGGCGCGCCTGCAGGACATGGAGCGGCGCGAGCGCACCAGCCAGGAAGCCGCCACGCGCAAGGGCCTGGTCGGCAGCGGCGACCGCAGCGATCGCATCCGCACCTACAACTTCCCGCAGGGGCGGCTGACCGACCACCGCATCAACCTGACCCTGTACAAGCTGGCGCTGGTGATGGAGGGCGACCTGCGCGAGGTGCTGGACGCCCTGCAGGCCGAACGCCAGGCCGAACTGATGGCCGAGCTGGAAGTCAACGCCTGACAGCGGCCGGCGTTGAAGCCGCAGCGCCCGCCCTCCACCCCGCTGACTATCATCGGCCCATCGCGCGCCCTGCCGGCGCCACGCCAGAAAGGATCGACGCCATGCGCCCGTTTGCACCTGTATACCGCCGCCCCGCCCTGTGGCTGGCCGGCGCCGCCGCCACGGCCCTGCTGACGGCTTGCGGCTCCGGCGGCACGCCCTGGGGCGCCACGCCGACGCGCATCGAGATCCCGGTGCCCGATCTGCGCCAGGTGCCGGAGGTGTGGGAAGGCGCCTCCGGCTCCACCGCCGGTGCGCAGCGCGTGGCCGAACGCGTGCGCGCGGCGCTGGCGGCGCAACCGGCGCTGGCCGGCAGCCGGCTGGGCGTTGATGGCTATGAAGGCGGCGTGATCATCCTCAGCGGCCAGCTCGTCAATTCGGCCGACCGGGCGCTGGCGGTGCAGACCGCGCGCGGCGTGGCCGGCGTGCGCGACGTGGTCGATCGCATGCTTGCCCCCTGAGCGCGCCGCGCATCCGGCACCCCGCATGACGCTGGCAGATGCCCTGCATCACTGGCAGTCGCGCGGCCTGCCGCGGCTGGAGGCGCAGATGCTGCTGCTGCACGCACTCGGTCAGCCGACGCAGGCGCGTGCCTGGCTGCTGGCGCACGACACCGATGCGCTGCCGGCCGACGCCGCCGAGCGCCTGCGGGCGCTGGCCGAGCGCCGGCTGGCGGGCGAGCCGATCGCCTACCTGACCGGCCGCAAGGCCTTCCACGGACTCGAGCTGCACATCGACGCGCGCGTGCTGGATCCGCGTGCCGACACCGAAACCCTGGTCGACTGGGCGCTGGAGCTGCTGCCCGCCGACGCGCCCCGGCGCGTGCTGGATCTGGGCACCGGCAGTGGCGCCATCGCGCTGGCCATCGCCCGGCAGCGCCCGGCGGCGCGCGTGGCGGCGGTGGACGCCAGCGCCGACGCCCTCGCCGTCGCCACCGCCAACGCCCGTCGGCTGGGCCTGTCGCTCGACCTGCGCCACGGCCACTGGTTCGGCCCCGTGGTGGGCGAGACCTTCGATCTCGTCATCAGCAACCCGCCCTACATCGCCGTGGACGACGCGCACCTGCCGTCCCTGACCCACGAGCCGCGCCAGGCACTGGTCAGCGGCGCCGACGGGCTGGACGACATCCGCCGCATCGTCGCCGCCGCGCCAGCGCACCTGGCGCCGGGCGGCTGGCTGCTGCTGGAGCACGGCTGGGGTCAAGCCGCCGCCGTGCGCGCGCTCCTCGGCGACGCGGGATTCGCCGACATCCACTCGCGCCGCGATCTGGCCGGCATCGAACGCGGTTCCGGAGGATACTGTCCAGCCTGAAGCGCATCCGGTCGGCGCCCATGTGGGCCGGTGCGTTGCAACCCCGATCAACCTGAGAAAAAGGAAGCCGATATGACACGCATCACCTCCCGCTTGCTCGCCCTGCCCCTGCTGGCCGCCGGCACCGCCCTGCTGGTCGGCTGTGCCGGTGGCGGCTATGGCTACGGCTACGATTCGCCGCGCGAGGGCCCGATGTCCAACCGCGAAGCCGCGCGCCAGGCACAAGAGCAGAACATCCAGGATCGGGTGATGGCCGCGCTGCGCGCCGACCCGCGCGTCGGCGCGCAGGGCCTGACCGTGCACTCGCAGGGCGACGGCGTGATCGTCATCGGTGGCACGCCGGCCAACGGCGTTGCCGGTCGTGACCTCGCGCTGCGCATCGCCCAGGGTGTCTGGGGCGTGCGCCACGTGGTCAACAACATGGTCGTGAACTGACGGGAACCGGCGCCGCTGCGGCAGCGGCAAGCAGCGCCGGATAGCGCAGCGGTAACAACGCGCCGAGTCCGAACTCGGCCAGCAGCGCGGTCAGCCGCTCGCCCGCGCGGCGCTTTTTGTGGCCGGTGAAGCGCGCGATGATCAACTCGTTCTTCAGGCTGTGCTCCCAGCCGACCAGTTCGGTCACCGTGACCGTGTAGCCCTGCGATTCCAGGTACAGGCAGCGCAGCACATTGGTCAGCTGGCTGCCCATCTCGCGCGTGTGCAGCGGGTGCCGCCACAGCTCGGCCAGCGGCGTGCGCGCCAGTTGCAGCGCCTTCGACTGACGCAACCGGCTCGCGAATTCGGCCTGGCAGCAGGGCACCAGCACCATGGCCTGCGCCTGCTTCGCCAGGCCGAAGGCGATGGCGTCGTCGGTGGCGGTGTCGCAGGCGTGCAGCGCGGTGACGATGTCGATGCGCTCGGGCAGCGCCGCGTCGTGCGCCGAGGCGGCGGCGCTCAGGTGGTGAAAGCGCATGCCCGCAAAGCCCAGCCGCTCCGCCAGCTGGCGCGAGCGCTCGACCAGCTCGGGCCGCGTCTCGATGCCGTGCACGATGCCGCCGCGCGATTGCAGCAGCAGGTCGTACAGGATGAAGCCCAGGTAGGACTTGCCGGCGCCGTGGTCGGCCAGGGTGAGTTGCGCGCCACGCGGCACCAGTTCGCCCACGATCTTCTCGATGAACCGCACCAGATGCTCGACCTGCTTGAGCTTGCGGCGCGAATCCTGGTTCAGCCGGCCATCGCGCGTCAGGATGTGCAGGTCCTTCAACAGTTCCACCGACTGGCCCGGGCGCAACTCGGCCAGCACGGCCGCATCCGCACCCGGGTGTCGGCCCTGTGCAAGGGCGGGTTTTCGCGGCGGCTTCATGCCGCCGGCTCCGCGCCCTCGGCGCTTGGCCCGACGTCCAGCGCCGCCCAGCCGGCGTGGCCAAGCCGCTCCAGCGTCGCCATGTTGGCCTCGTAGATGGTCTCGGCTTCGGGAAAGGCGTCCACCGCGCGGTCGATGCTGTCCTCTCGGATCAGGTGCAGCGTCGGCCAGGGCGCGCGGTTGCTGGCGTTGGTGATGTCGCCGGCGTCGCTGCCAGCGAACTGGAAGCGCGGATGAAAGGGCGCGATCTGCAGCACGCCTTCCAGGTCCAGTTCGGCCAGCACGGCGTCGGCCGCATCCAGGAAATCGTTGAAATCCAGGAAGTCCTCGAACAGGTGCGGTGCCATCAGCAGCGTGGTTTCGCGCCGCTCGGGCTCGGTGTCGGCCAGCGCCTGCAGTTCGGCGTGCAGCGCGGCCAGCAGGTCTTGCGGATCGCGGCTGTCGCACACGGCGTAGTGGATCTGGCCCTTCACGTGCGGCGCCTTGGCGAAAGGGCACAGGTTGAGCCCGATCACGGCGCGCTCGAGCCAGCGGCGCGTGTCGGCGATGACGGTGTCGGCGTGGGTCATGGCCCGATTAGACCCGGTCCGCCGCCGCCAGGCGCCGCCCCACCCGCCACGCCAGCAGCGCACCCGCCAGGCTGCACGCGCCCAGCACCGCCCAGGTCCACTGCCAGCCACCGCTGCGGCTGGCCACCCAGGCCACCAGCGGCGGCCCGCTCATCTGCCCCGCCGCCGACCATTGCATGAACCAGCCAACGGTGGTGGCCACGGTGTGCTCGCTGGGCGCCAGCCGCGGCGCCAGGCCGAACAGGCTGCCCGGAATCAGTCCGCCGACGGCCGAGAAGGCGATGACGCCCAGATAACGCAGCACCGGGCTGTGCTCGGTCAGGCCGCTGAAGCCGAGCGCCGTGCCCAGCGCCATGGTGCCGAAACCCAGCCACAGCAGCCGCTGCGGCGCCACGCCACGCGACAGCAGGCGCCCGGCCGCGACGTTGCCGATGATGTTGGCCGCCGCGACCAGCGCCGTCAGCACGGCGATCAGCGCGCCATCCCAGCCGGATTCGGCGTACAGCGTCGGCAGGAAGCCGATCACCGCCAGCCACTGCGCCGAATACACGCCAAACGTCAGCGCGCCCAGCCATGGCCCACCGGAACCCAGGGTCTGCGTCAAGCGCCGGCGCCAGTCGCCGACGGCCGGCAGCGGCCGCGCACGCGGCGCATCGGCGGGCACGCGCGCGCGCACCCACAGCGCCATCGCCGCCGTCAGCAGCGCGATCAGCCACCACCAGCCCGGCCAACCAGCGCCACCGATGACCGCCGGACCGACCAGCAGCGCCATGGCGGTGCCAAACGGCATGAAAGCGCCCCAAAACCCCAGCATGCGCGTGAGCTTGGCGGGCGCCACGCTGCGCCGCACCAGGCTCGGCGCCGGCACCGTGGCCATCAGAAAGCCCACGCCCTCCAGCGCGCGCAGCACCAGCAAGGCGCCGATGTCGCGCGCCCAGCCGCCGGCCAGGCTGGCGACAAACAACAGCCACAGGCCGGTCATCATGCTGCGTCGCAGGCCAAAGCCATCGGCGCCCAGGCCCGCCAGCACGCCCAGGCCCATGCCGGCCAGTTGCACCATCGACAGCAGGAAGCCGGCCTCGACCAGGCTGATGCCCAGTTCATGCTGCAGCGCCGGAATCGCCGGCGGCAGCTTGGCCACGTGCAGCGCGGCGCAGACGCCAGCCAGGATGACGACCCAGGCCGCGCCCGTGTCGCTGCGCGCGGCCTGGTTCGCGTTCATGCCGCCAGCAGCCGGCGGCCGGTCAGCCGCTCATGCTCGCGCAGGGCGAAGCGGTCGGTCATGCCGGCGATGTAGTCGGCCACGGCGCGCTCGCGGTCGGCGCGCGCGGCGAAGCTGGGGCGCAGCTCGTCCGGCCGCGCCAGATAGGCGGCGAACAGCTCGCGCACCACCCGCTGCGCCTGCGTGGTGGTCTCCACCACCTGCGGGTGGCGGTACAGGTTGGCGAACAGAAAACGCTTGAGCTGCTGCGAGCGCTGCCGCATGTCGTCGCCAAAGCGCACCAGCGGACCGGCGCGGCGCGCGGCTTCGGCGTCAAGGGGCGCGGCCGTCACAATATTGGCGCGCGTGGCCTCGATGACGTCAACCACCTGCGCCGACAACATGCGGCGGATCGATTCGTACAGCGCCCGCCGCTCGCTGATGTGCGGATAGTCGCGCCGCGTCGCCGCGAAGCCGTCGGCAAACAGCGGCTCCTCGGCGAGTTGCGCCAGCGTCAGCAAACCCGAACGCACGCCATCGTCGATGTCGTGCGCGTTGTAGGCGATCTCGTCGGCCAGGTTGGCCAGTTGCGCCTCCAGGCTGGGCTGGGTGCCGTCCAGAAAGCGCCGCGCCACACCGCCCGGTTCGGCCGCCTCGAGCCGGCGCGCGTTGGCGGCCGAGCAGTGCTTGAGGATGCCCTCGCGCGTCTCGAAGCTGAGGTTGAGGCCATCGTGCTCGGGGTAGCGGTGCTCCAGTTCATCGACCACGCGCAGGCTTTGCAGGTTGTGCTCGAAGCCGCCGTGGGCCGCCATGCATTCATGAAGCGCGTCCTGCCCGGCGTGGCCAAAGGGCGTGTGGCCCAGGTCGTGCGCCAGCGCAATGGCCTCGGTCAGATCCTCGTGCAGGCCGAGCGAGCGCGCAATCGAGCGCGCCAGCTGCGCCACCTCGAGCGAATGCGTCAGCCGGGTGCGGAACAGGTCGCCCTCGTGGTTGAGGAACACCTGCGTCTTGTAGACCAGGCGCCGGAACGCGGTCGAATGCACGATGCGGTCGCGGTCGCGCTGAAAGGCGTTGCGCGTCGGTGCCGGCGTCACCGGATGGCGCCGGCCCCGGGAGCGCGCCGGGTCGCTGGCGTAGGCTGCGAGCGCTGCCGGCATCGGGGGCAGCGCCGTCACTCCGCGCAGCAGCGGTCGATGACCTGGCGCACCAGCGCATCCGGCGCCGGGCGCACCACCGCGCGGCCGGGGCCGTCGATGACGACGAAGCGGATCTCGCCGCCCTCAGCTTTCTTGTCGACGCGCATCAGCTCCAGATAGCGGCCGGCGTTGTCGTCCGCGTCGATCACGGCGCCGCGCGTCGGCAGGCCGGCACGGTCGATCAAGGCCGTCAGGCGCCGCACGAAGGCGGCGTCCACCAGGCCCAGTTCGCGCGACAGCTCGGCCGCCATCACCATGCCGGCGCCCACCGCCTCGCCGTGCAGCCAGGCGCCGTAGCCCATGCCGGCCTCGATGGCGTGGCCGAAGGTGTGGCCGAAATTGAGGATGGCGCGCAGGCCCGATTCGCGCTCGTCCTGGCCCACCACCTCGGCCTTGATCTCGCAGCTGCGCCGGACGGCGTGCGCCAGCGCGGCCGGGTCGCAGGCGCGCAGGGCATCGATATGGGACTCGATCCAGCCCAGGAAATCCATGTCGGCGATCGGCCCGTATTTGATGACTTCAGCCAGGCCCGCCGACAGCTCGCGCACCGGTAGCGTTTTCAGCAGGTCCAGATCGCACACCACCGCCAGCGGCTGGTAGAAGGCGCCGATCATGTTCTTGCCGAACGGATGATTGATGGCGGTCTTGCCGCCCACCGACGAATCGACCTGCGCCAGCAGCGTCGTCGGCACCTGCACGAAGGGCACGCCGCGCATGTAGCAGGCGGCGGCAAAGCCGGTCATGTCGCCCACCACGCCGCCACCCAACGCGTACAGCGTGGTCTTGCGGTCGGCGCCGCTCGACAGCAGTTCGTCGAAGATCAGCTTGAGCGTTTCCCAACTCTTGTGCTGCTCGCCATCCGGCAGGGCCATTTGCCGCACCTGCGCGTGCCGCTGCCTGAGCTGGCGCGCCAGCCGCTCGGCGTACAGCGGCGCCACCGTGGTGTTGCTGACAATCAGCGCCGTCGAGCCGGCGCGCGCGGCCTCGAATGCAGCCGGGTCATCGAGCAGCCCGACGCCGATGGCGATGTCGTAGCTGCGCTCGCCCAGCGCAATGCGCACGCGCTGCTGAACAGGGGAAGAAGTCACGGACATACGCTGAGTGTAGGGGTTGCGATGGCCGCGCTCAGGCGCCACCGCCGGCTGCCGCGCTGTGACTGGATTGCAGTTCGAGCTGCATCAGCACCCGATTGACCAGCATCGACAGCGAGGTGCTTTGCACGTCGATCACGTAGCCCGCCACCTCCTTGTACAGCGGATCACGCTGGCGCTGCAACTCCTTCAGCCGCGCCAGCGGATCGGCCACCTGCAGCAGCGGGCGCTTGTTGTCGCGGCGCAGGCGCGCGATCAGGCGCTCGGGGTTGGAGCGCAGATACACCACGGTGCCACGCGCGCGCAACCGCTCTCGCGTGGCCGGGCGCAGCACCGCGCCACCTCCGGTGGCCAGCACGCCCGGCGGCCCCTGCGTCAGCTCGTCGATCACGGCCTCCTCCAGGTCGCGAAAGCGCGCTTCGCCGAACTGCTCGAAGAAATCGCGGATCGGCATGCCGGCGCGCTGCTCGATGACCGCGTCCGAATCGACGAACGGCAGCCCGAGCCTGCGTCCCAACTGGCGCCCCACGGTGGACTTACCGCAGCCGGGCAGACCGACAAGAATGATGTGCATGGCGCGATTGTTGATGAAAAAAGCCAGCCGGGTGGGCTGGCTTGGGGTCGAGTTGGGGAGCGATCAACTCAAGGGCACGGAATCTCGTGTTCCACACCCGCAGCGTCGGTGAACTTCCCCTGGTCCTTGATGACCAGGCTGGCGATCACTGAGGTGCCCTGCGCGTCGATGACCAGCATCTGGAGCGTCCGATCGCCGCCCGTGATGCAGAGGTCGCTGCCCAGCGTCACCGTCAGCAGCCGGTTGTCCGCCGATACGCTGGCACCGGTCACGAAAGCGCGGTCGGCGCTGTTGACCGAAACCTGGAACGGCGGCGCATTGCCGGACAGCGCGTAGGTCACGCCACCGCCGCCACGCTGTGTTTCGCTCAATTCTCGGCTGGTCGGGTTGATGGTCAGCGTCGAGTTCGTCACGGTCACGCCAAACAGCACCGTGGTGCCCAGGCCATCGCTCACCGCCAGTTGAGTCGAACCCGGTGCCAGCAGCGCCACGTCCACCGTCGATCCCGACAAAGTGGCGCGAGCGATCGACGGATTCGCCACACTGACGGCATACGGCGCCACACCGCCAGAGACAGCGAAGCGCAACTGGCTGCCAACGACCCCGCTGCCCTGCGCCGGTGCCAGCGTCAGCGTGCTGACGTTGACGTTGACGGTTATCGTCAGGGTCTGCCCATAGATGTCGGTCACCAGCAGCGTGGTCTGGCCTGGACGGTGTCCCGTGACAACATAGCTGCCGGCCCCACCGCTGACGCTGGCAATCGAATCGTCCTGACTGAGCACGGTGTAGGGCGCATTACCACCTCCGATGGCCACGATCCTGGACTGGTTCGGCGTCAGGTTGATGGCCGAGCCGACCGAGCTGATCAGCGCGGTGGTCTTCGACACCACCGTCAGCTTGATGCTGGTCTGACCGACGCTGGAATCCTGCACCGACACCTCGGACTGACCCGGCGACATGGCCCACACGCGCAGCGTACCGTCGTCCAGCAGTTCGGCGTGGATCGATGGGTCGGACGACAGGGCGTGGTAGGGGCTTGACGCCCTGCGAAATCACCGCCAGGTCACTGAAGTAGTCGTTCCTGATTTATTCATAAGTTGTTGATTTAATTGGATATTTCTCTTCATTTCGGATAGAATTTCTCCCGCTTTGATATTCGTTGACAGCCGATTTCTGGGAGTTTTTCGTGATCTTTGCCTGCCCCGCCACCGAGGACTTCTTCCGCTCGCGCATCGACCACATGATCGATCTGCGCCATCCGCTGGCTGTGCTGGCCTCACGCATGCCCTGGCAGGAGATCGAAGCTTGGGTGGCCCAGGTGTTCTCGCACAAAGGCCGCACCGGCGTGGCCCTGCCCGATCTGGACCTCTTTGGCGAGCAGGTGCAGCGTACTGGCGCGCCCAGCCACGCCGGGCGCCCGCGCGTGCCGCTGCGGGTGATGATCAGCCTGCTGTACCTCAAGCACGCCTTCAACGAATCCGACGAAGGCGTCGTTGAGCGTTGGGGCGAGACACCGATCTGGCAATTTTTCTCAGGGCAGGCCTACTTTGAGCACCATCGTCCGTGCGACGCCACCACCCTGGTCAAATTCCGCCAACTGCTGGGCGAAGAAGGTGTGGAGGAACTGCTGGCCCAGACCATCCACGTGGCCGTCGATCTCAAGCTCATCAAGGCGCATGAGCTCACGCGCGTGATCGTCGACACCACGGCGCAGCCAAAGGCCATCGCCCACCCCACCGACAGCCGGCTGCTGGAGACAGCGCCTGCGAAGTTGGTCGACTCGGCCAAGGAAGCGGGTATCGATCTGAAGCAGACCTTCGCCAAGGAGGGCAAACAGCTCAGCCGCCAGGCCGGGCGCTATGCCCATGCGCGCCAGTTCAAGCGCATGCGCCGGGCCATCAGACGCCAGCGCACCATCGTCGGCAGATTGCAGCGCGAGATTGATCGCAAGGCCAGTACCATCGGGCAGGCCGTGCGCCAGGCGCTGGATGAGAGCTTGAGCAAGGCCGCGCGCATCGTTTCGCAAAGTGGCCAGCGCAAGACCGTCGATGGCCAGCCCAAGCTCTACGCCTGGCACGCACCTGAAGTCGAATGCATCTCAAAAGGCAAGGCAAGGCAGCCCTACGAGTTCGGTGTCAAGGTGGGCGTGGCCAGCACGCTCAAAGGCAACTTGATCGTCGGTGCCCGGGCATTTGCCGACAATCCGTACGACGGGCACACGCTCCATGAGCAACTGGAGCAGGCCACGATCCTGATGCAGGACAGCAGTGCCAAGCCAGCAACTGTGTTTGTTGATCTGGGCTACCGGGGCGTGGATGCGGACAACCCGACCGTGCGCATCGTGCACCGGGGCAAGTCAAGGCGGATCACCGAGCAGGAGCGACGCCAACTCAGGCGGCGCCAGGCCATCGAGCCGATCATCGGGCACCTGAAGAATGATCACCGCATGGGGCGCTGTCACCTCAAGGGTGAGCAAGGCGATCGGCTGCATGCGGTGCTGTGTGCGGCGGGCTACAACATTCAATGGCTGCTGCGCATGATTGCCCGGAAGGGCATCGCCTTCTTGCGGCAGCTTTATTTGCGCTTGCGCAAGAGCGCGGCCATCTCGCCCAACTGGCCGCAGATGCTGCGTAAGTTGCTCAGCCTCTCGCTCAGCAGGTCACCTGCGCTACCTGTGTTGAGCTGAAAACGAATAAATCAGGGGCGACGAAGTAGCCGACCGGCAGCGAGGCCCCGCTGAGCAGCGGCGACATGCGGAGCTGGTTGGTCGGCCCCGTAACGCCGGCATAACCCCCACCACCACCGCAAGCCGACAACAGCGCGGCCAGCAGCAGCGCCAGGAATCCGATCATTCTTCGCATACTGTCCTCCAATGAATTCTGATAAACCCCGGATCGCCTCGCGCCCTCAGCGCGCAGCGCCGTAGTCGGAAATGGTTTTTGGCGTGATGAAGACCAGCATCTCCTGCTTGTCGGCCTCGCGCGTGCGCTGCTTGAACAGGTTGCCGACCACCGGGATGTCGCCCAGCAGCGGCACCTTGTTCTCGCTTTCGCGCTCGGTCAGCTCGAAGATGCCGCCGATCACCACCGTGCCGCCGTTTTCGACCAGCACCTGGGTGCGCACGCGCTTGGTGTTGATCGACATGGCGCCAGCCACGAGGCCGCCGGGGCTGTCCTTGTTGACGTCCAGGTCGAGAATGATGTTGCCCTCGGGCGTGATCTGCGGCGTCACTTCCAGCTTGAGCACCGCCTTGCGGAAGGCCACCGCCGTGGCACCGCTGGACGTGGCCTGCTGGTAGGCGAACTCGGTGCCCTGCTCGATCAGCGCCTTGGTCTGGTCGGCCGTCACCACGCGCGGGCTGGACACCACCTTACCCTTGCCGTCGGCCTCCAGCGCCGAGATCTCCAGGTTGAGGAAGCGGTTGGCGGCCGAGCTGAACAGCGAGATGGCGAAGTTGGCCGGCGCCACGTTCTTCAGCGCCAGCGCCGGCAGATTCAGTATCTGCGAGCTGAGCAGATCATGGTTGTTGATCTGTGTCTCAGTCAGGTACGGGTACGGCCCTTCGCGCGTGGTGCGGGTGATGGCGTCGTAAGTGCTGCCAAGCGCCACGCGATTGTTGCCGCCAATCCTATAACCAGCGTCGCCGCCCCGGACGCCGCGCAGATCGCCGCCGCCCAGCTTGACACCGAGCGACTTGCCGAAGGTGTCGGTGGCCTCGACGATGCGCGCCTCGATCAGCACCTGGCGCACCGGGATGTCGAGCTTGGCGATCATCTCGGCCACCTGCTTCAGGCGCGAGGGAATGTCGGACACGAACAGCTGGTTGGTGCGCGGCTCGGCGATGACCGAGCCCTTGGGGCTGAGCATGCGGTTGGCGTCGCGCCCGCCGCCCATGCCCATGCCTCCACCGCCAGCGCCAGCGGAACTGTGCGTGAGCTGCGCGGCAATATCGGGCGCCTTGGCATAACTGAGCTGGAAGGTCTGCGTGCGCACGGGCTCCAGGTCGCTGATCGCGGCCTGCGCTTCCAGATTGGCCTTTTCCTTGGCGGCGATCTCCTCCTTGGGTGCGATCTGCAGCACGTTACCAACCCGGTTCATGCCCAGGTTCTTGGCCTGCAGGATGATGTCCAGCGCCTGGTCCCAGGGCACGTCCTTCAGGCGCAGCGTCAGGCTGCCCTGCACGCTGTCGGAGGTGACGATGTTGAAGTTGGTGAAGTCGGCGATCACCTGCAGCAGCGAGCGCACGTCGATGTTCTGGAAGTTCAGCGACAGCTTCTCGCCCTGGAAGCCCGGCCCCTGGGTCAGTTTGTCGGGGTTGCTCTTCTGCTGCCGCACCTCGACCACCAGCTGGTTGTCGCTCTGGTAGGCCGAGTGCTCCCACGCGCCCTTGGGCTCGATCACCATGCGCACGCGATCGCCCGACTGCACCGTGGTGATGGTCTGCACCGGGGTGCCGAAATCGGTCACGTCGAGGCGTCGGCTCAAACCCTCCGGCAGGCTGGTGCGCAGCATTTCGACCACCAGGTTGCTGCCCTGCTGGCGGATGTCGACGCCGACCTGCTTGCTGGCCAGGTCGACGATCACGCGGCCGGTGTTCTCGACGCCACGGCGGAAGTCGATGCCATGCAAGGGCACGGCGCCTTCCCGCAGGCTGGCGGTCACCACCGGCGCCAGCGCCGAGGGCGGCGTCTGGCTGGCCACCGCCACCGGCTCCAGCGTGATCAGCAGCGAGCGGCCGGCCAGTTCGGCGCGGTAGCCGGTGGACTGCCTCAGATTCAGCACCACGCGCGTGCGGTCGCCCGCCTGCACCACGTTGGCGGCGCGCAGATTGCCCTGGTCGAGCGCGACCAGGCTCTTGCCCAGGCCGTTGGCGACGCCCGGAAAGTCCAGCGCGATGCGCGCCGGCGACTGCACCACGAAGCCCGCCGGCACCGCCACCAGCGGCGCCGACAAATCGATGCGCACCACTTCCGCGCCGCCCTGGATCGAGCCGCTCAGCGCCTCGATGCGGGCCTGCGCCTGCGCGGCCAAGGCCGCCCCCTGCAGCAGCGCGCCGATGAGCATGGCGCGCCACGCCGTTCGCCAGGCGCCGATCCCTTGTTTCATTTCGTATTCTCCTGCAGCTGCAGCGCTGCCCTGCGCTCGATCCATTCGCTGGCCGCGTCCTGCACGATCTCGCGCAGGCTCAACTCGCCTTCGGTGATGGCGGTCACCCGGCCGTAGTTCGGGCCCAGGTAGTTGCCGACGCGCACCTGGTGCAGCAGGCCGCCCACCCGCACCAGCGCCACGCGCTGGCCGCCGCGCTCCATGCTGCCGACCATGGTCATGGCGTCGAGCGGATAGGACTCCAGCGGCTCGCGCCGACGGTTCTGCTCGGACGCGATCAGCGCAGCGCCGGTGCTGGCCGGGCCATCGCGGCGCAACGCCTGCGTCAGGCGCTCGTTGCTGAACGGGTCGGCCAGCGTCTGCTGCGAATAGGCCAGCGGCACGTAGCGCGTCGGCTCGCTGATCGGCGTGACCTTGGGCAGGGTCTGGCGGCGCTGCTCGGCCATCCATTGCTGCAGGTCCTCATGCGGCGGCGTGCAGCCGACGGCGGCCAGGCCGGCCAGCACCGGCAGCAGGATGCACGACAGGCGGCGCGATCTCATGGCTTCTTCGCCTTGGCCTTGGCGGCCGCAGCGCGCTGGACAGCGATCTCGTCGGCGTCCAGGTAGCGGAAGGTCTTGGCCGTGGCCTCCAGCACCAACTGGCCGGGCTTGTCCTTGTCGGCGCCGGGGGCGATCGCCAGATTGTTCAGCGTGACGATGCGCGGGAGGTTGGCGACGTCGGCGGTGAAGGCGCCCAGGTCGTGGTAGTTGCCCGCCACCTTGATGGCGATCGGCAGTTCGGCGTAATGGTCGCGCACCACCAGTTGTCCGGGGCGGAACAGCTCGAACTGCAGGCTGCGGCCCAGGCCGGCCTGGTTGATGTCGGACAGCAGCGCGTCCATTTCGGACTTGCTGGGCAATTGCTTTTCAAGCAGGTTGACGTACTGCATCACCTCCACGCGCTGCTTCTTCAGCTGCTCCAGACTGACCGCCTTTTGCAGCTTGGCGCGGTAGTCGGCGCGCAGCGTGGTCTCGCGCTGGCGCGCGTTGTCCAGCTCGTCGCCCAGGTGGCGCAGCCACAGCGCCCACAGCAGGCCGAACACCAGCGCCGCCATCAGCGCCAGCAGGCCGTAGCGTGGTAGCGCCGGCCAACTGGAGGGATCGCGCCGGTCCAGGTGGCGAAACTGAGCGCCCAGATTGGGCCGAGGCCCGGCGGTCAACGGGCTTGGGGCTTGTCGGCAGGCCAGCGAATGCTTCATGTGGCCTCAGCGCTGGGTGGCCGCGGAAACGGCGGCCGGCACGGCGGAAGCGGCGGCCGACGCATCGCTGGCGCGCCGCATCTGCGCGCGCACCACGAAATTGAACACGCGCCGCTGCTCGCGGGGGCTGAGCGCCAGGTTCGCGGCGACGATCTCGACCAGCTCGGGGTTGATCATTCGGTCGCCGTGGCGCGACAGATTGCGCAGCAACTCGGAGACGCGCTCGTTGGACTGGGCGGCGCCGGTCAGCAGCACGCTCTGGTTTTCCTGCTTGATGCCGCGCAGCACGATGCCGTCGGGCAACTGGCGCACGGCCTCGTTCAGCAGGTGCACCGGCAGGGTGCGATCGGACTGCAGGTTCTCCACCGCCTCCTGGCGCGCCTTCAAGGCGGCAATCTCCTCCTGCAGGTTGGCGACTTCCTTGATCTCCTGATCGAGCTTACCGATCTCGGCGCCAAGCAAGGCATTGCGCTCATGCTGGCGGTCGATCTCCGCCTGCTGGACCACGTAGAAGGCACCGGCGATCAGCGCGCCCGCCACCACGGCCAGGCCGAGCGCCAGGTTGAAGCGCTGGCGCGCCCGTCGGCGCGCGATCTCGCGGTGGGGCAGCAGGTTGATCAGGATCACTGCAGGAACCTCCGCAGCGCCAAGCCGCACGCCGTCAGGCAGGCCGGGGCAGCGCGCAGCAATTGCGCACCGCGCACCTGGCGGCCGAGTTGCATGCCCTCGAAGGGGTTGGCGATCGTGCACGGGGTCGCAGAATGCTCAGCCACGATCTCGGCCAGTCCGCCCAGGGCCCCGACCTCACCGGCCAGCAGGATGTGGTCGACCCGATGGTGCGGCGTGCTGGTGAAAAACAGCCGCAGCGCGCGCTCGATCTCTGGTGCCACGCTCTCGACATAGGGCCGCAGCACAGCCACCATGTAGTCGTCCGGCAGTTCGCCGCTGGTCTGGCGGGTTTGCGCCTCGTTGAAGTCGTAGCCGTAGTGCTGCATCAGCATCTGCGTCAGCTGCAGGCCGCTGAAGGCATAGTCGTGCTCGTAGAGCAAGTCGTCGCCCCGCAGCACCTGCATGCTCACGGTGTTCTGGCCCAGCTCGATCAACGCGATCATGGCGTCGGCGCCGCCAGGCAAGCGTCCGATCAGGCGCGTGGCGGCCAGGCGCGCGGCATAGGAATCGACATCGAGAATCACCGGCGTCAGGCCCACCGCTTCGGCCAGCCCCTGCCGGTCCTCGACCTTCTCGCGCCGCGTTGCGGCGATCAGCACCTCGACATCGCCGGGCGAGGATTGGCTCGGGCCCAGCACGCAGAAATCGAGGCTGACCTCGTCGAGCGGGAACGAGACGTACTGGTGCGCTTCCGACTCGACCTGCACCTCCATCTCGCGCTCGCTCAGGCCGGCGGGTAAAATCACGCGTTTGCTGATGACTTCGGAAGAAGACAACGCCATGGCGACGCGCGTTGCGGTCGCGCCGGCCCGGCGTATCAGCCGGCGGGTGGCATCCACCACGCCATCGAAGTTGGCGATGCTCCCATGCTTGATCCAGTCCCGCGCCAGCGGCTCCAGACCACAACGCTCCAGCGTCAGCCGACCAGCGTGATCCTGACTCAACTCAACCAACTTGATGCCACCATCATCGACGTCCAATCCCAGCATGGGCTTCCGTCGACCGCCTCGCCACTGATTCGCACTCAAGTCAACCCCCTGCCATTACCGTCCCCAAGTGCCCGCAATAGTTTGCAGCTGTTCTGATCGAAATGATGCTATTCGCAACAGTCACATCAGATGAACACCATCGGATGTACGTTGTGGATTCAGGTAGGTTCAATATGAACGCCACTCAGCACCCCTGACACCCCCACATGGCCACTGACCGCCCCTCTTCCTCGAAACCCTCGCCCGCCGCCGCCCCGGGCGGCCGCTGGCTGGCCTGGGTGGCACGCATCGCCGCCTGGACCGGTGGGCTGGCACTGGCCGCGGTGCTGTGCGCGGTCATGGCCGGGCTGATGGCGCTGGCCATCGCCTACCCGAACCTGCCCGACGTCTCCGAGCTGTCCAACTACCGGCCCAAGCTGCCGCTGCGGGTCTACACCTCGGAAGGCACGCTGATGGCCGAATTTGGCGACGAGCGCCGCAACCTGACCCCCATCAAGGACGTGCCGCAAGTCATGAAGGACGCGGTGCTGGCGATCGAGGACGCGCGCTTCTACGAGCACGGCGGCGTCGACTACCTTGGCGTGGCGCGCGCCGCGCTGGCCAACCTGGGGCGCGAGAAGGCGCAGGGGGCCTCCACCATCACCATGCAGGTGGCGCGCAACGTCTACCTGTCGTCCGAGAAGACCTACACGCGCAAGATCTACGAGGTGCTGCTGACCTTCAAGCTGGAACACCTGCTCTCCAAGGACCAGATCCTGGAGATCTACATGAACCAGATCTTCCTGGGCAACCGCTCCTACGGCTTCGCCGCCGCGGCCGACACCTACTTCGGCAAGCCGCTGCAGGATCTGACCATCGCCGAGGCCGCGATGCTGGCCGGCATCCCGAAATTCCCGTCCTCCGCCAACCCGATCGCCAACTTCGCGCGCGCCCGCGAGCGCCAGCTGCACATCATCGACCGCATGCAGGAAAACGGCTTCATCACCGCCGAGCAGGCCAGCGTCGCCAAGCAGCAGGAGCTGACCATCCGGCCGGCGCGCGAGACCCGGCGCGTGCACGCCGAGTACGTGGCCGAAACGGTGCGCCAGATGGTGTTCGCGCAATACGGCGAGGCCAGCTACAGCCGCGGCCTGCAGGTCTACACCTCGATCCGCACCGACGACCAGATCGCCGCCTACGAGGCGCTGCGCCGCGGCATCCTGGACTATGAGCGCCGCCAGGCCTACCGCGGCCCGGAGAAGTTCGTCGACTTGCCCAAGGACCCGAAGCTGCTGGAGGAAGCCGTCGACGACGCGCTGGCCGATCGCCCCAACGTCGGCGACATGCTGCCAGTCATCGTGCTGCAGGCCGATGCGCGCAAGGTGGTGGCCATGCGCCAGGGCGGCGAAAAGATCGAGATCAGCGGCAACAACCTGCGCGGCACGCAGACGGGCCTGTCGACCAAGGCGGCGCCGGCCATCCGCATCCGGCCCGGCGCCGTGATCCGCGTAATCAAGAACGCGCAGAACCAGTGGGAAAGCACGCAGCTGCCCGAGGTCGAGGGTGCGCTGGTGGCGCTCGATCCGCGCAACGGCGCGGTGAAGGCGCTGGTCGGCGGCTTCGACTTCGAGAAGAACAAGTTCAACCACGTCACCCAGGCGTGGCGCCAGCCGGGCTCCAGCTTCAAGCCTTTCGTCTACTCGGCGGCGCTGGAAAAGGGCTTCTCGCCGACCACCATGATCAACGACACGCCGCTGTTCTTCGACTCCAGCGTCACCGGCGGACAGCCCTGGGAGCCGAAGAACTACGAGGGCGGCTTCGAAGGCCCGATGAGCATGAAGCGCGGTCTGGCGCGCTCGCGCAACATGATCTCCATCCGCGTGCTGCAGAGCATCACGCCGCCGTACGCGCAGGAGTGGGTCTCGCGCTTCGGCTTCGACGCCGACAAGCACCCGCCCTATCTGACGATGGCGCTCGGCGCCGGCTCGGTGACGCCGATGCAGCTGGCCACCGGCTTCGCCGTGTTCGCCAACGGCGGCTACCGCGTCCACCCCTACCTGATCACGCGCATCACCGACCACACCGGCAAGGTGCTGGTCGACAGCCAGCCTGAGGGACCGACCGAGGCCAATCGCGCCATCGACGCGCGCAACGCCTTCGTCATGAACACCATGCTGCAGGAGGTGGCGCGCAGCGGCACCGCCGCGCGCGCGCAAAGCGCGCTCAAGCGCAGCGACATCGCCGGCAAGACCGGCACCACCAACGACTCCGTCGACGCCTGGTTCGCCGGCTACCAGCCGACGCTGGTGGGCGTGGTCTGGATCGGCTACGACACGCCGCGCAACCTGGGCGCGCGCGAGACCGGCGGTGGCCTGAGCCTGCCGATCTGGATCAACTTCATGCAAAGCGCGCTCAAGGGCGTGCCGGTGGCCGAGGCCAAGCCGCCCGAGGGCGTGGTCAAGATCGGCGGCGACTGGTACTACGAGGAATACGCGCGCGGCGGCGGCATCAGCAACCTCGGCGGTGCCGGCCTGGCGCCGCGGCCGAGCGAGCCGGAGCCGACCGCACCCAGTGAGCCAGCGCCGTCCGAGGAGCGCAACCGCATCCTGGACATGTTCCGCAACTGAAGCTGAAGCACCCGCAGCGTGCCATCACCGGCAACCCGCGTCGGGGCGCTCATTACAATTGTGCGCATGTCGCTCCGGACTCCGCATCCCCTGCTTTCAGCCAGCGCCGGAGTCCTGGCACTGGCGGCGGCACTCGCCGGCTGCGGCCAGAAAGGGCCGCTGTACCTGCCCGACACCCCGGCGGCGGCGCAGCGCGCCACGCTGCCGCAGACCGTCTTCGGTGGTGCCACCGGCAAGGCGCCGGCACGTACCCAAACCACCCCCGTTCCGCCCGCCCCCGCAGTGCCCGATCTGCCCGACATCGAATGACCGTCCCGTCCACCCCCACCGCGCCGCTGCCCGGCGCACCTTTCGTGAGTTACCGCGACGGCCAGCTGATGGTCGAAGGCGTGCTGCTGTCCGATCTGGCGCACCGACACGGCACACCGCTGTTCGTGTACTCCAAGGCCGCCATCCTGGCCGCGCTGGCCGCCTACCAGCGCGGGCTGGCGGGGCGCCAGGCGCTGATCTGTTACGCGATGAAGGCCAACTCCTCGCTCGCGATCCTGAAGCTGCTGGCCGATGCCGGCTGCGGCTTCGACATCGTCTCCGCTGGCGAGCTGGAGCGCGCGCTGGCCGTCGGCGCGACGCCGTCCCAGATCGTCTTCTCTGGCGTCGGCAAGACCCGCCAGGAAATGCGCCGCGCCCTGGAAGCGGGCGTGGGCTGCTTCAATATCGAGAGCTTGGCCGAGCTGGACGTGCTGAGCGAGGTGGCCGTGTCGGTCGGCGCCCTCGCCCCGATCAGCATCCGCGTCAACCCCAACGTCGACGCGCGCACCCACCCCTACATCTCCACCGGCCTGAAGGGCAACAAGTTCGGCATCGCGCACGAGCAGGCGCTGGCGGCCTACCGCCACGCCGCCCGCCTGCCGGGGCTGCGCGTGGTGGGCATCGACTGCCACATCGGCTCGCAGATCACCGAGGCCGCGCCCTACCTGGAGGCGATGGAGCGCGTGCTCGACCTGGTCACCGCCATCGAGGCCGCCGGCATCCCGATCCAGCACATCGACTTCGGCGGCGGCCTGGGGATCGACTACAACGGCGACACGCCGCCCGCCGCCGATGCGCTGTGGCGGCAGTTGCTGGCCCGTCTGGACGCGCGCGGTTTCGGCGACCGCCGCATCCTGCTCGAACCCGGCCGCTCATTGGTCGGCAATGCCGGCGTCTGCGTGACCGAGGTGCTGTTCCTCAAGCCCGGCGAGCAGAAGAACTTCTGCATCGTCGACGCCGCCATGAACGACTTGCCGCGTCCCGCGCTGTACGAGGCCTTCCACCGCATCGTGCCGCTGACCGAGTCCGGTGGCGCCAACGATGCCGTGACCTACGACGTCGTCGGCCCGGTGTGCGAAAGCGGCGACTGGCTGGGCCGCGACCGTGCGCTCAAGGTGCAGGCGGGCGACCGGCTGGCGGTGCTGTCGGCCGGCGCGTACTGCATGAGCATGGCCAGCAACTACAACACCCGCCCGCGCGCCGCCGAGGTGCTGGTCGATGGCGACAGCGCGCGCCTGGTGCGCGAGCGCGAAGCGGTGCAGGACCTGTGGCGCGGCGAATCGGTCTGAGACGGTGTGAACGCCGCTGCGCGCACTGCCCTCAACGGCCCGTGGGGCTGATCGGCTTTAAAGAGCGCGACAAGCGCTCCAGCAGCAGTGCCCCAATCAGGGTGGCGTACAGCGCCACTTCGGCGAAATCGTTCTTGCCGCTGCGCATCCAGAAGAAATGCAGCAGCGCCAGTGGCGCAATCAGGTAGATCAGCCGGTGCAGCGTGCGCCAGGCGCGGCCACCGATCGCGCGCACGGCCCCGTTGCTGGACGTCAGCGCCAGCGGCCACAGCAGCAGCCAGGCGGTGAAGCCGACCAGGATGAACGGGCGCTTGAGAATGTCGCGGCCGATGTCCGCCGCGTCCAGCCCCATGTCGAGCCAGCCGTAGGCCAGCAGATGCAGGCAGGCGTAAAAGAACACGAACAGCCCGAACATGCGCCGATAGCGCGCCAGTTGTGGCGTGCGCGTGTGCAGGCGCAGCGGCGTGACGGCCAGCGTCAGGCACAGAAAGCGCAGCGTCCAGTCGCCCAGCCCGCGAATCAAGGCCTCGGCCGGATTGGCGCCCAGTTGATCGGTGACGGCACCCCACACCAGCCAGGCCAGCGGCAGCAGGCACAGCACAAACACCAGCGGCTTGGCGACGGGATGAAGCAACGCGGACCGGATGCTCATGCGACGCGCTGGCCATCAACCGACGGACGCAAAGGACGCAGAGATTGCGCAGAAGACGCAGAAAAAAGCCCTAAAGAATTCTTCCTTGAATTCTTTTGCGTCCTTTGCGAATCCTTTGCGTGCTCTGCGTCCGGCTGTTCGGCTGTTCGTCTGCTCAACAAAACCCGCCTCAATAGTTCTTGCGCAAGTCCATGCCGGCGTACAACTGGCCCACCTGCGCCTCGTAGCCGTTGAACATCAGCGTCTTGCGCTTCTTCGTGAACAGGCCGTCCTCGCCGATGCGCCGCTCGGTGGCCTGGCTCCAGCGCGGGTGATCGACCTCGGGGTTCACGTTGGAATAGAAACCGTACTCGTTGGCCGCGGCCTTGTTCCAGGCCGTGCGCGGCGCCTGCTCCAGAAACCGGATCTTCACGATCGACTTGGCCGACTTGAAGCCGTACTTCCAGGGCACCACCAGCCGCACCGGCGCGCCGTTCTGGTGCGGCAGCACCTCGCCGTACATGCCGAAGGTCAGCAGCGCGAGCGGGTGCAGCGCCTCATCCATGCGCAGCCCCTCCGTGTAGGGCCAGTCGATCACGCGCGAGCGCAGGCCGGGCATCTGCTTGTTCTCGGCCAGGGTCACGAACTCCAGGTATTTCGCGCTGCCCTGCGGCTCCACGCGCTTGATGAGTTCGGCCAGCGAATAACCGACCCACGGGATCACCATCGACCAGCCCTCGACACAGCGCAGACGGTAGACGCGCTCTTCCATGGGCTTGAGCTTCAGCAGATCCTCCAGCGCCAGCCGGCCGGGCTTGTTCACCAGGCCTTCGATCTCGACGCTCCAGGGCACGGTCTTCATCTGGTGCGCGTGGCGCGCCGGATCGTCCTTGTCGGTGCCGAATTCGTAGAAGTTGTTGTAGCTGGTGGCGTCCTGGTGGTCGGTGAGCTTTTCCATCGTCACCGCGCCGCTGACGGCCGAGCGCGCGCCCGGCAGCGGCGCCAGCTTGCCCGGCCGCGCGGTCTGCGCCCGCGCGTCGCGCGCGGCCCAGGCGGCCAGCGCGCCGCCGGCGGCGCCAGCGGCCAGGGTCTTCAGCAGCTCGCGGCGCTGCTGGTAGACCGCGCGCGGTGTGATGTCGCCGGATCGCGGATGGTCGAAACCGGAATCTCGGGTGCGGATCAGCACGGCGGGCTCCTTTCAGATAGGGCCTGGCGGGCCGGCGCCGGAGCCGGCGGTGTTACAGCGAACCGTAACTGTGCAGCCCCGACAGGAACATGTTGACGCCGATGAAGGCGAAGGTGGTCACCGCCAGTCCCGCCAGCGCCCACCACGAGGCCACGGTGCCACGCAGGCCCTTCATCAGCCGCATGTGCAGCCAGGCGGCGTAGTTCAGCCACACGATCAGGGCCCAGGTTTCCTTCGGGTCCCAGCTCCAGTAGCCGCCCCAGGCCTCGGCGGCCCACAGCGCGCCCAGCACGGTGGCGATGGTGAAGAAGGCAAAGCCAACCGCGATCGACTTGTACATCACGTCGTCCAGCACCTCGAAGCTGGGCAGGCGCGCGGCGATGCGCTTGCGCCCGAGCAGGATGCCGCCGACGATCAGGGCCGCAATCAGCGCGTAACCCAGCCAGTAGCTGCCGCCGGCCTCGCCCACACCACGCTGGCGGAAGGCGATCGGCACGAAGCACAGCGCGATGCCGAAGATCCAGATCGGCGCCAGCTTGTACCAGCGCTGCTCCTCGGCCTGCTGCTTGACCAGGTAGGCAAAGCCCAGCATGGCCGCCAGCGCGAAGGTGCCGTAGCCGATGAAGTTGGCCGGCACGTGCAGCTTCATCCACCAGCTTTGCAGGGCCGGAATCAGCGGCTGGATCTCGTGCGCCTCGCGCACCAGCGTGTACCACAGCAGAAAGCCGACCGCGGCGCTCACCACCAGCATGACGAAGGCGCCCATGGCGCGGGTCTTGTACTGCGCCTCGTAGTACAGATAGAACAGCGCCGTCATCCAGCAGAACATGACGAACACTTCGTACAGGTTGCTGACCGGGATGTGGCCGATGCCGGGGCCGATCTGGTGGCTTTCGTACCAGCGCACCATGGTGCCGACGAGCGCCAGGCCCACCGCCACCCAGGCCAGCTTGCTGCCCAGACCTTCCAGCGCGTCCTGCTGGCCACGGATGAACATGCCGCCCCAGTAGAACGCCGTGCTCATGAAGAACATCATGCTCATCCACAGGATGGCCGACTGGCTGGACAGGAAGTACTTGAGCAGGAACACGCTGTCGCCGCGCCGCAGGTCGCCGCCGTCGTACAGCCAGATCGCCAGCAGCGACAGCGCCGCCACCACCAGCATCAGGTCGCGCAGTGGGCGCCAGAACCAGCCCAACCAGATCACCACCGGCACGGTGCCGGCCAGGATCCACTTCTCGTAGACGTCCATGGCGCCGTGGTAGCGCTGGAAGGCGAACAGCGCACCGGCCACGACCAGCAGCGCGAACAGCCAGTCGCCCCACTGGCGGCGGGCGAAGTAGCCCTCGTTGAGCGTCAGGGTGGCATTGCGGGCAAGCGTGGTGGTGTTCATGGCCGTGCTCCTTTCAGGAGAGGGTCAACAATTTCTCGCGCAGGTGCTCGAACTCGCGGTCGGCATCCAGCGTCTTGCGGTTGGTCGACAAGGCCATCATGGCCCTGGCGCCGTCGTCGTCGTCGGGGGCGAGCCAGACCCACAGGCGCCGCTCGCGGATGTAGAGCATGGCAAAGATGCCGAGAATCAGCAACAGGCAGCCCAGATAGACCACATTCTTGCCCGGGGCGCGCGCCACCTGGAACACGCTGGCCTGCACATGCTTGAAGTCTTCCAGCTGGAAGCTCACCGGCGCCGGGTACAGGTGCACGTCCGACAGCGCCAGCACCGCCTGGGTCATGAAGCGGCCAGTGGCATCGCCCTCGACCAGCGGCGCCTTGCCCTGGCTCTCGCGCGCCAGCGCGCTCAGCTCGAACAAGGTGCCGTTGAGGATGCGCAGCAGCACCTCGGCGGCGCGCTCACGCTCGCCTTCGGGCACGGCGGCCTCCATGAATTCCGAGATCGCCTGCAGGCCGCCCGTCGCCTTGCCGCCCACCGGCTCGGCGCCGGCAAACAGATCCAGCGCGCGGCCGGCTGAGACCGCCAGCTGATCGGACAGCTCGGGTCGCTGCGGATCGACCGCCTTGGCCACATAGCGGCGCACCGCCTGCGCGCGCCGCACCGGGTCCTGCAGCGCCGCACGCAGCTGCACGAAGCCTTCCATCGAGCCGTCCTCGTCCGCCGGCACGCGCAGGTAGCGGAACGGCTCGGCCGTGTTGTCCCGCGTGCCCAGCAGAAACACCGAACCCGCGCCGTCGCCCATGTCGACCGGCAGCATGTAGTTGTGGAATTCGTGCGCCTGGCCGGCGGCATCGCGCAGCTTGTAGGTGATGCTGGGGCCGACGTTGCGCAGAGCGCGCTGCGTCACCGTCTTGTCGGCCGCGCCCAGGCGCGCGGTCACGGCCTGGCGCAGATCGACCTTGCGCACGTCGATGCCGCCGCGTTCGTTGCCGCTCAGATTCTCGACGTTGATCACGCGCAGCGCCGTGTATTCCAGCGTCAGCTGCTGATCGCCGTTGGTGATCTGCGAAGCGCCGCCGATGTTGCCTTCGATCTCGAACGCCTGCGCCGTGCCGTTCATCGGCAGCGCCTTCAGCTTCACCTGCGAACCGCCGTCGTCGAAGCTGCTTTGGTAGATTTGTACACCCTTGTAACTGGCCGGGTGGTTGACCTCGACGCGCGCGTCCTGCTTGGCACCGGTCTCCAGATCGTGGATGACGATGTCGCTGGCGAACAGCTTGGGCATGCCGGTCGGGTAATAGTCCACCGTGAACTTCTTCAGCTCGACCGCGAACGGCAGCTCCTGCAGCAGCACGCCGTCGGACTGGCTCAGGATGGCGGTGCTCGACACCGTGCCTTCCGACACCACCAGGTTGCCGCGGAAGGTGGGGTTGCTGGCCGGCAGGCGGTGCTCGGGCTTGACCTCCGACACCAGGCCGCCGCCCGAATACACGGTCTTGCCGCCGACCCAGGTCAGCGCGCGCACGAACAAATCGCCATCGAACAGGCCGCCCAGGCAGATCAGCACGATGGCGCTGTGCGCGGCGATGTAGCCGATCTTGTTGGCGGCGCCGGTCTTGGCGGCCACCATCCAGCCCTTGCCACCCGGCGTGTCGCGCTCCTGCAGCTTCACCTTCCAACCGCCGGTGGCCAGCATCTGACCGATGCGCTGGGCCTCGGCGGCGGGCACTCCGGACAGCCGGCCTTCGGCCTTGTGGTGGAAGGCCTTGAGGCTGCCCTCGCGGATGTTTTCCTTGTAGTTGCGGATGTCGGCCAGAAACTTCGGCGTGTTGCGCAGAATGCACAGCGAGGTGCTGATGACCAGAAAGGCCAGGATCAGCAGGAACCACCAGGCGCTGTAGACGGCGTTGAGCTTGAGCGCCAGGAACAGCTCGGCCCAGAACGGCCCGAACTGGTTGGTGTAGTTGACGGCCGGCTCGTGCTGCTTGATCACGGTGCCGATCACCGAGGCGATGCAGATGACGGTGAGCAGCGCGATGGCAAAGCGCATCGACGACAGCAGTTCCACGCCCGAGCGCCAGGCGCGCGAGCCGCGCTGGATGTCGTAACCGTGGGTGTGGGAGGCTGTCATGCGGACGGGGTCGGCGCCGCGGCAAATGGGCGGGCGCTGGGGGCTTGGAGCGCGCGCGGGCGGCGGGGGTTCACTGCTTGGCGGAATTTCTTGACTTGAGTCAGTTTGCCACGTTCAAGAAAACAAGGCCGCGCCGGGGTTACCGGGCACGGCCTCGGGTCCAGGATTGGGTGGGTGCTCAGCGCAGGCCGGCCACGTAGTCGGACACCGCCTTGATCTCGCGGTCGTTCATGCGCGCGGCCACGCCCTGCATGACGGCGTTGTTGGCGCGCGTGCCGTCGCGGAAGGCCGCCATCTGCTTGACGGTGTAGTCGGCGTGCTGGCCCGACAGGCGCGGGTACTGCGACGGAATGCCGGCACCGTTGGGGCTGTGGCAACCGGCGCAGGCCGGAATATGCCGCTCGGCGATGCCACCGCGGTAGATGCGCTCGCCCAGCAGCACCAGGTCTTTTTCCTTGGCGAAGCCGGGCTTGGCCTTCTGCGTGGCCAGCCAGCCGGCGATGTTGCGCGAGTCCTCCTCGCTCATCGCAGCGGCGAAGCCCTGCATGATCGGGTCCTGGCGCACGCCGCTCTTGAACTCCATCATCTGCTTGTGGATGTACGAAGGATGCTGCTGCGCCAGGCTGGGCTGCAGGGGCACGCTGGAGTTGCCATCGGCCCCGTGGCAGGCGACGCAGATCGCCGCATAGCTTTGGGCGCCTTTGGCCAGGTCCACTTTGGGCGCAGCCGGCGCATCGGCTGCAAAGGCGCTGGCGGAGACCAGCGACGCAATCAGGAGGGCGGCAAACGGCTTCATGGGCGGACGTCTTCTTGAAACGGGGGTCGGGGGGACGCTAAACCCCGCGATTCTACAATGGTCACCCACGCCTGCCCGACTTTCCCGGGCAGGCGATGCAGCTTACTTGACCCATGTCTAGCTCTTCGTCCGCCCCCACCCGTCCGCGCGCCGCGCCAGCCCCCGTGTCGGGCGCCGCGCGCGAGGCGCTGGGCTGGCTGCACACGGCACGTTTTCTGACCACCGCCGCCCAGCTGCACCAGCTGCCGCCGCTGGAGTTGCCCGAAATCGCCTTCGTCGGCCGCTCCAACGCCGGCAAGTCCACCGCCATCAACACGCTGACGCAGCAGACGCAACTGGCCTATGCGTCCAAGAAGCCGGGGCGCACGCAGCACATCAACCTGTTTGCGCTCGGTCGCCAGGGCGCCACCGACGCCGTGCTGGCCGACCTGCCCGGCTACGGCTACGCGGCAGTGCCGCTGGCCGACAAGCTGCGCTGGCAGCGGGTGATGGCCAACTACCTGGTCTCGCGCGCCAACCTGGCCGCCGTGGTGATGCTGTGCGATCCGCGCCACGGCCTGAAGGAGCTTGACGAGGCGCTGCTGGAGGTGATCCGCCCGCGCGTCGAAGACGGCCTGCCGTTCCTGATCCTGCTGACCAAGGCCGACAAACTGAACCGCAGCGATCAGGCCAAGGCGCTGCAGATCACCAAACTGCAAGCGGGCGGCGGCGAGGTGATGCTGTTCTCGGCGCTCAAGCGGCAAGGCGTGGAGGACGCGGCGGTGTGGCTGCGGCAGGTGGTGGACCGTGTGGGCGGCGGTACCGACGATGGCAGCACGCTCGCAGTGCCTGCTCCATCGTGACGCAGACCCGCGCGTGACCCTTCTCGTCATCCCCGCGCAGGCGGGGATCCAGCGGCAACGCTGGTCAAACACCTAGATTCCCGCCTTCGCGGGAATGACGGTTATCGAAGTTTCAGATGAGCAGTGAATCAGGGGGGAGCCAGTTTCGCCCCTCGCTCGGTCAGCAAGGCGCGCAACACCGAGCGGTGGCAGCGCGCCTCGTCCTCGCAATAGCAGCCGATGGCGAAATTCGTCTGGTGCGACAACGCGGCCAGCAGGTCCAGCGTGCGCGCCGCGTCGGCGCTGGCCATCTCCTTGCGGAACAGGCGCGTGAACAGCGCCCAGTCCTTGTCCGCCTTGGCCGCATCCGGCTCACTGTGGGTCGACAGCGCCAGCTTCATGACATCAGGACTGGGCGAGAGGTTCGGATACCACAGGTCGTACCAGTCGTCGGCGGCGAAGCGCTCCTTCGGCACGCCGCGCGGCGGGCGCCGCACGGTGCCGATGCGCAGGCCCTCGTCCTTGGCGCGCGGGCTGCCCAAGCGAAGCACGCGGATCGTCATGCAAATCCTCCTGCGGACATCCGGCACATGGTCTTCACGATAGCATGCGCCGGACCGCCGCCGAAGCGCCCATCACCACCGCAAGGAAGCCCATGATCGACACCTGGATCGCCGAGCTGCCCCACGGCATCGCCTTGAGCTGCCGCTCCGCCGGCGCGCGCGGCCGCCCGGTGCTGATGTTCCTGCACGGCTTTCCCGAAGCCGCCTTCGCGTGGGACGAACTGCTGGCGCATTTCGCCCAGCCCGAGCACGGCGGTTACCGTTGCGTGGCACCCAACCTGCGCGGCTACGAGCAGTCCAGCAGCCCCGCCGACGTGGCGGCCTACCACCCCAAGCAACTGGTGCAGGACGTTGCCGCGCTGATCACCGCCGAATGCGGCGCTGGCGGCCAGCTCGCCGCGCTGGTGGCGCACGACTGGGGCGGCGCCGTGGCCTGGAACCTGGCCGCCATGCGGCCCGAACTGATGCAGCGCCTGATCATCATCAACTCGCCGCACCCGCAGACCTTTCTGCGCGAGTTGCAGCACAGCCCGGCGCAGCAGGCCGCCAGCGCCTACATGAACTTCCTGATCCGCCCCGACGCGGAAAGCCTGCTGGCCGAGAACGACTTCGCGCGCCTGTGGCCTTTCTTCGATCTGATGGGTGCCTCGGGCGCAGCGGCCCAGGCTGCCGACGACGGACTCGCACAAGATCACGCCCCCACCTTGCCGGAAGGCGCCGGCTGGATGAACGATGCCCTGCGCGCGCAGTACCGCGCCGTGTGGTCGGGCGACGGCTCGCGCCCCGGCGCCGGCCTGACGGGCGGTTTGAACTACTACCGCGCCTCGCCCCTGCGGCCGGCGCTCGCAGGCGATGCTGCCGCGGCCGAGCTCGCGCTGCCGCCCGGCGCCTTCACCGTGACCCTGCCCACCCTGCTGCTGTGGGCAATGCAGGACAGTGCGCTGCTGCCCAGCCTGCTCGACGGCCTGGAGCGCTGGGTGCCGCACATGCGGCTGGAGCGCATCGAGCGCGCCACGCACTGGGTGGTGCACGAGCAGCCGCAGCGGGTGGCGACGTCCATCGGGCGCTTCCTGGCCGCGTGAACGACAAGCCGACCAGCACCCCACGCCAGCGCAGGCGTGGCGGGCGGGGCCGTCAATACAACGAAGCCTCCCCCGGCGGCCGCGTCTTGAAGCGCTTGTGCACCCAGTAATACTGATCGGGCATCTCGTCGATGTAGCCCTGCAGGCGCTGGTTCATCAGCACGGCGTCGGCACTGGCGTCGGCCGTCGGGTAGTCGGGCCAGGCCGGATGCACCTTCACTTCGTAGCCGAAGTCGGTCAGGCGCGTGACCACCGGCACCACGCGCGCCTGCCCCAGCTTGGCAAAGCGCGACAGCGAGGGCACGGTCGCCGTCGGCACGCCGTAGAAGGGCACGAACACGGATTCGTGCGGACCCAGGTCCATGTCGGGCAGCAGGTACAGCATCTTGCCCTCGCGCAGCGCGCGCACGATCGGCTTGACGCCCTCGGTGCGCGACAGCAGCGTGGCGTCGCCAAAGCGCTGGCGGCCGCGCTGCATCCATTCGTCCAGCGCCCGGTTGTTCTGGGTCGAGTAAATGGTGCAGGCGGGCCGGTCGATCTGCTGCATGATGGCGCTGCCACCGGCGTCCATGCCGTAGAAGTGCGGGGCGAACATCACCACCGCCCCCGCACGCGTCAGATCGTCCACCGCGCCGGTGATGCGCAGGCGCTGGCGCACCACCTCGGAGTCGCCATGCCACAGCCAGGAACGATCCAGGAAGGCCTGCGCGAAATACACGAAGTTGCGCCGCGCCAGCGCCAGGCGCTCGGCCTCGCTCAGGCCCGGGAACGCCAGGCGCAGATTGGTCAGCGCGATGCGCCGGCGCCGCCGCGCCAGCAGAAACAGCAAACGACCCAGCACGCCGCCCAGCGCGCGCACCACGCCCAGCGGCCAGGGCGCCAGCGCGCGCATGAAGAGGACGCCGGGATGCGTCATGCAGTGAGCTGCCTCGGTTGCTTGTAGCGGCCATAGCCCCACAGGTACTGCTGCGGGCACTGGCGAATCAATGCTTCCATGGCGCGGTTGATCTGCGCCACGGCGCTGTCCAGGTCGGCGCTGAGCGGCGCGGGAAAAGCCTGCACGTGGATGCGAAAGCCGCGCGCGCCCGGCAGCCGCTCGCCCCAGGCCAGCAGCGGCGTGGCGCCGGTCTGCTGGATCAGCCGCGCGGCCAGCGTCATGGTGTAGGCCGGCTGGCCAAAGACCGGCGACCACAGGCCCATGCCTTCGGGTGGCACCTGGTCGGGCAGCAGGCCGACGGCGCGGCCAGCGCGCAGCGCCCGGATCATCTGGCGCACGCCGGCCAGCGTGGTGGGCGCGGTCTCCAGGCCCTCGCGCCGGCGCGCCGTCTCCACCACCGCGGCCAGCGCCGCCTGGCGCGGCGGCCGGTACAGCACCGTGATCGGCCCGTGCCCGGCGTGATAGCGCGCGCCCACCGCCTGCGCCGTGATCTCGAAGCAGCCCAGGTGCGGCGTCATGAAGACGATGCCCTGGCGCGCGGCGTAGGCCTGCTCCAGCAGGTCGGCGCCTTGCCATTCGACCGGCACCGGCGCGCCAAACCACAGGCGCGGTGTCTCCAGCGCCATCCGTCCGGCGTGCGCCACGCTGGCGCGCACCTCGTCAAAGCGGTAACCCGCCAGACGCGCGTGCGCGCCGATGCGGCGCCGGTAAGTGGGCGACGCGGCCCAGGTCAGCCAGCCCAGCAGCGCACCCAGCGCATGCAGCAGCCCGAGCGGCCAGCGCGCGGCAAAGCGGTACAGGGCAAGCATGAGGATTGGACTAAAATGCTGCGGTCGCCGAGTTACGGAACTACTTGCAGGGCGACGTTAAACAAGTGCTGCTAAAGCGTTCGCCAGTGCTACCGAAAAGTTTGGCAACGCGGATTGTTCAAACCTCTGGAGTTTATTCAATGGAACTGGCGAACAGCTTTCTCTTCACCTCTGAGTCCGTCTCTGAAGGCCATCCCGACAAGGTGGCCGACCAGATTTCCGACGCCATTCTCGACGCCGTGCTGGCGCAGGATCCGCGTTCGCGCGTGGCCGCCGAGACCCTGACCAACACCGGCCTGGTCGTGCTGGCCGGTGAGATCACCACCAACGCCACCGTCGACTACATCCAGGTGGCGCGCGACACCATCAAGCGCATCGGCTACGACAACACCGAATACGGCATCGACTACAAGGGCTGCGCCGTCATGGTCTGCTACGACAAGCAGAGCAACGACATCGCCCAGGGCGTCGACCACGCGAGCGACGACCACCTGAACACCGGCGCCGGCGACCAGGGCCTGATGTTCGGCTACGCCTGCGACGAGACCGACACGCTGATGCCTGCGCCCATCTACTACGCGCACCGCCTGGTCGAGCGCCAGGCGCAGTTGCGCAAGAGTGGCAAGCTGCCCTTTCTGCGCCCCGACGCCAAGAGCCAGGTGACCATGCGCTACGTCGACGGCAAGCCGCACTCGATCGACACCGTGGTGCTGTCCAGCCAGCACAGCCCCGACCAGAGCGAATCCGCCACCAGGATGAAGCCCAGCTTCATCGAGGCGGTGGTCGAGGAAATCATCAAGCCCGTGCTGCCCAAGGAGTGGCTGCAGGACACCAAGTACCTGATCAACCCCACCGGCCGCTTCGTCGTCGGTGGCCCGCAGGGCGACTGCGGCCTGACCGGCCGCAAGATCATCGTCGACACCTACGGCGGCGCCTGCCCGCACGGCGGCGGCGCCTTCAGCGGCAAGGACCCGACCAAGGTGGACCGCAGCGCCACCTACGCCGCCCGCTACGTGGCCAAGAACATCGTCGCCGCCGGCATCGCGCGCCAGTGCCAGATCCAGGTGGCCTACGCCATCGGCGTGGCCGAGCCGATGAACATCACCGTCTACACCGAAGGCACCGGCAAGATCGCCGACGATGAAATCGCCAAGCTGGTGCGTGCGCACTTCGATCTGCGCCCAAAAGGCATCATCCAGATGCTCGACCTGCAGCGCCCGATCTACCAGAAAACCGCCGCCTATGGCCACTTCGGCCGTGATGAGCCGGAGTTCACGTGGGAGCGCACGGACAAGGCGGCGGTGCTGAAGGCGGCGGCGGGGCTATAAGCACCCCCGAGCAGTGACTTTTTGCTCCTTCCCCCTGTGGGGGAAGGTTGGGATGAGAGCCACGCGGTGTTCTCAATCATGCTGGGTCGCCCTCACCCCAACCCTCTCCCAGAGGGAGAGGGAGAGGGAGAGGGAGAAAAAACCCGAGGCCGAGCGCAGCGATGGCCCGTGTGGGTTTCAACTCCCTCTGGCCGTGCCGAGAAGCGCAGGGCGCGGGGCGGGCATGGGCAGCGCAGCATGCCCATGCTTGGTGCTCTGACTCGCTGCGGCTGTCCGAGCGAAGCGCTGCAAGCGCGCAGTGAGTTCCGCAGCGCCGCCACACGACCGAGCATCGCAGGCTGCCCCGAAGCGAAGCGCAGGGGACACGGCCAGTGGGAAACCTTTCTTTTGCCTACTTTTCTTTGAAAAGAAAAGTAGGTCGCCCGCCGGGGCGAGTCCCGGCCAACCGCGCACCCAACCCCAAAAACTCAAGCTGCAAACACCCGCCGCCCCCCCAAATACCGCGGCCCAAAATACCGACTGTCCAGGCGGTCCTTGCGCACCGTCCCCCCACTCGACGGCGCGTGCACAAACTGCCCGCCGCCGACATAGATGCCCATGTGAGAGAACGCCGCCCCGCTGGTGTTGAAGAACACCAGGTCACCGCGTTGCAACGCCGCCTCATCCACCGGCACGGTGGCGGCCGCCCATTGCGCCGTGCTGCGCGGCAACCGCGTGGCGCCGGCGGCCACTTGACCAAACACATAGTGCACCAGCCCACTGCAGTCAAAGCCGCCCTCGGGCGTGTTGCCACCGTAGCGGTACGGCGTATTAACCAGCAGCATGGCCTGCGCCACGCTGGCCTCGCGCCCGGCCGGATCCAGCATCAGCGGCGCTTGCGTGGGCGGCACGGCTGGCGGCACGCGGCGTTCCACTGCGCCGCCCGAGGATGCACCACCGCGCGCCACCGGCGTTGGTCGCCGACTCGCGCAGCCTGCGAATAGCACACCCACGGCCAGCGCGGCGAGCCACTGGCGTCGCTCTGACCGCGGGTGCAAGGGTGAAACCAACGAAGAACCGCTCATCTCAGGCCTCTCGCGCTTGTCGGACAAGCGCCAGCAGCTATTTTATGTATAGCATTGGCACTTGCCAAGCGCACCGCGCCTGAGCAACACCCCAACCAAAGCCATGACGTTGCCCTCGCACCCACTCGCCACCGTCACCCTGTTCGTGCTCACGGCGGTGATGGAAATCCTCGGCTGCTACCTGCCCTACCTGTGGCTGCGTGGCAAGGTAGGCGCCTGGGTGATGCTGCCGGCCGCGCTGGCGCTGGCGGCCTTCGTGGCGCTGCTGGCGCTCCACCCGACCGCTTCGGGGCGTGTGTATGCGGCTTACGGCGGCGTCTACGTGGCGACCGCCATCGCCTGGCTGTGGCTGGTGGACGGCGTGCGCCCCACGCCCTGGGATCTGACCGGCAGCGCGGTGGTGCTGGCCGGCATGCTGATCATCGTCTGGGGCTGGCGCCAGGGCTAAGCCACCCCAGCGGAATCAGGGCCCGAACGCCACCACGCGCTGGCTTTGCTGGCCCAAACCATCGATCCCCAGCGTCATCACGTCACCCCGCTTCAGGAAACGCGGCGCCGGCTGCCCGGCGGCATCGCGCCGGCCCATGCCGACGCCCGGCGGGGTGCCGGTGGTCAGCACGTCGCCCGGGTGCAGGGTGATGAAGCGGCTGACATAACTGATCAGGCGCGCCACGCTGAACACCATGGTGCGGGTGTTGCCGGTCTGCATGCGCTCGCCGTTCAGGTCCAGCCACAGGCCCAGGCGCTGCGGATTCGGCACCTCGTCGCGCGTCACCAGCCAGGGGCCGATCGGGCCGAAGGTGTCGCAGCCCTTGCCCTTGTCCCAGGTGCCGCCGCGCTCGATCTGGAACTCGCGCTCGCTGACGTCATTGACCACGCAATAGCCCGCCACATGGCCGAGCGCATCCTTCTGCGCCACGTGGCGCGCGGTGGCGCCGATGACCACGCCAAGCTCGACCTCCCAGTCGCTCTTCTTCGAGCCCTTGGGCAGCATCACCTCGTCATCCGGCCCCTGGATGCAGGAGATCGCCTTGGTGAAGATCACCGGCTCCTTCGGGACAGCTAAGCCCGATTCGGCCGCGTGGTCGGCGTAGTTCAGGCCAATGGCGATGAACTTGCCGATGCCGGCCACCGGACAGCCGATGCGCGGCTTGCCCCTGACGGCCGGCAGCGATGCGGTCTTGAGCTTGCGCAGCCGCGCCAGCGCCGCATCCGACAACTGTGCTGGGCCGATGTCCGGCAGCACGGCGGACAGGTCGCGCAGCTGGCCGGTGTCGTCCAGCAAGCCGGGTTTTTCCTTGCCCGGCGGGCCATGGCGAAGCAATTTCATGTGAACACCTCAAGAAGCATCTCGGGCCCTGGCGCCCGCATCACAACATCCTGGCCAGGCAGGCCTCCAGCCGCTCGGTCGGCGCGCGCCGAAAGCCCGAGCGCGCAAAGCGCTGCAGCCGCCCGACCATGAAGGCGGTCAGCACCGAGGCGCTCAGTTGCGCGTCGGCGTCCGGCGTCAGCGCGGCGCCGTTCTCGGCTGCGCCCTCGCGCAGGCACTGGCGCAGCGCCGCCTCCAGCTTGTCGAACAACTGATTCATGCGCTGCTGCAGGCGCTCGTGCTCGTACACCAGCGCGTCACCCACCATCACGCGCGCCATGCCGGGATTCTTCTCGCCGAACTGCAGCACCATGGCGACGATGCGCGCCGCACGCGCTGGGCCGGCCGGCTCACGCTCGCCAATCTGGTTGACCAGGCCGAACACGCTGGTCTCGACGAAGTCGATCAGCCCCTCGAACATCTGCGCCTTGCTGGCAAAGTGGCGGTACAGCGCCGCCTCGCTCACCTGCAGGCGCGCCGCCAGCGCAGCGGTGGTCACGCGCTCAGCGCCCGGCTGCTCCAGCATCTGCGCCAGCGCCTGCAGAATCTGCACGCGCCGCTCGCCCGGCTTCGGCCGTTTGCGCGGCGGGTTGCCGGCATCGGCAGCTTCGGCAGAGTGGTCGGAAACGCTGGATTCGTCGGGCAACATGGCGCAATCGGGTGTGTCGAAATGATTCTCGCACACGGATTGCTGGCGGCTGTAGCGGCACCAGTCGCTCAGGGGCGGCGCCTGCTTATTGCGATCGGATCATGGTGCCGAACGGCACATCGCCCAGCACTTCGAGCAGCAGCGCGTGCGGCACGCGGCCATCGATGATGTGCACCGCGTTGACGCCGCTCTTGGCCGCGTCCAGCGCGCCGGCAATCTTCGGCAGCATGCCGCCGGAGATGGTGCCGTCCTGCACCAGCTCGTCGATGCGCTGCGGCGTCAATTCCGGCATCAGCGCGCCTGCCTTGTCCAGCACGCCGGGGATGTTGGTCAGCATCAGCAACTTCTCGGCCTGCAGCACCGTGGCCAGCTTCGCCGCCACCACGTCGGCGTTGATGTTGTAGCTCTCGTTCTGCGCGCCAAAGCCGATCGGGCTGACCACCGGGATGAACTGGTCGTCCTGCAGCGCCTTCACCACACTCGGGTCGATCTCGTCGATGTCGCCCACCTGGCCCACATCGTGCTCGATGCTGGCGTCCTTGTGGTCCAGCATCTTCAGCTTGCGCGCGCGGATCAGGCCGCCGTCGCGCCCGGTCAGGCCCACCGCCTTGCCGCCGGCCTGGTTGATCAGGCCGACGATGTCCTGCTGCACCTCGCCGGCCAGCACCCACTCGACCACCTCCATGGTCTCGGCATCGGTCACGCGCATGCCCTGGATGAAGCGGCCCTCCTTGCCCAGGCGCTTCAGGGCGGTTTCGATCTGCGGCCCGCCGCCGTGTACCACCACCGGGTTGATGCCGACCAGCTTGAGCAGCACCACGTCCTCGGCGAACGCCGCCTGCAGCGCCGGGTCGGTCATGGCGTTGCCGCCGTACTTGATCACCATGGTCTTGCCATGGAACTGACGGATGTAGGGCAGCGCCTGGGCGAGGATTTGCGCCTTGTCGCGCGGCGCCAAATCGGTCAAATCGGTGGTCATGGGGAAGGATCGGTCGATGCAGCCATTAACAGAACCGCCATCATAGATGGCAGCGCCGCCGCGCCGCGCAGTCAGAACCTCCCTCGCTGGAACACCCGTGGCACCTTGAAGCGCACCAGGGCCACGTAGGCCACCACATAGCTGACCGCGAACAGCACGCAGAAGGCCAGCAGCACCCAGCTGTAGCGCCAGAACAGCACCGCCGGCACCACCGTCAGCACGATGAAGCTCCACAGATAGGGCGAGGTGCGGTTGTTGCGCGCCAGCATGTTCTTGGCCTCGTCCTCGTGCAGCACGCTGCGCACCAGGCGCCGGTACACCAGCTGGTGCAGGTGCAGCGCATCCGCCATGCCGGGTGAGTCGCCGCGCCAAAGCTTGCGGTAGATCGAGAACAGCGTTTCCCACACCGGGTAGATCAGCAGCAGCAGCGGAAACCAGGGCGACACGATCGGGTGCCGCTGCACCAGCAGCAGGCTGATCACGGCGATCAGCAGGCCCCACAGGTAGGCGCCGGCGTCACCGGCGAAAATCAGGCCGCGCGGGTAGTTCCAGACCAGAAAGCCGCCCGTCGCCCCCGCCAGCGCGATCGCCATCGCCGCCAGCTCGCGGTCGCCCACCTGCAGCGCCACATGCGCCAGCGCCAGGCACACCACCAGCGCCACCACACCGGCCAGGCCGTTGTAGCCATCAATGATGTTGAAGGCGTGCGGCAGGCCAGTCACCGCCAGCACCGCCAGCCCCACGCCCAGCCAGGGCCAGGCGGTCCACAGCGGATCGAACCAGGCCAGGTCCAGGCGCGGCACCGACAGATCCAGCAGACACGCGGCCAGCAGGCCAGAAATCAGCGTCATCAGCAGGCGCCAGCGCACCGTCAGGCGCTGCGTCAGATCCTCCAGCACGCCGCCGATGAAGGCCGGCAGCAGCACCAGCAGCCACAGTGACCAGCGCACGCCCAGCCAGTCGATGTTGCCGCCCAGATCGGCCCACTGCAACAGCGGCAGCGCCGCAAGCGCCAGTACCCAGGCCGCCAGCACACCCAGCCCGCCCATGCGCGGCACGTGCCCGATGTGAAAGCGCTGCGGCGCGTCCGGCGCGTAGTTCATGTGCAGCCGCACGAACGCCCGCCGCACCACCAGCGTGACCACCAGAGACAGCGCAAACGCCAGCACGGCCAGGGACACCATCACACACTCACGGCCAATGCGCCGACACGGGGCGCCAGCAGCCCGCGACGCCTGCTTTCACACCGTCCATGACCATCTCCCGATAGGCGATATTCAACAGGCTTGCATGGTAGCATCTGATGTTTTCGGTGCGGCGACCGATCGGGCCCGCGCCCATGCCCAGCCAGGGCTCCCGCGCCGAGCCCGTACCGCCACCGATTTCTACAGCGACATGGTGCCCTCCTCCGCTCCCCTGCACATCTACCACAGGGACATCGAGGCCGACCAGCACACCTCCCTCACCGTGGTCACGGGCCACATCCAGTCGGGTGACCGTGTGCTGGACCTGGGTTGCGGCACCGGCGCGATCGGCCGCCACCTGGCACAACGCGATGACGGCGCCGTCATCGACGGCCTGACCCTCAGCGCGCGCGAGGCCGAACTGGCGGCGCCGCACTACCGCCGGGTCGAGATCGCCAACCTCGACGACGCCGATCTGACCCAGTTGTTCGACCGCGGCGCCTACGACGCCATCGTCTGCGCCGACGTGCTCGAGCACGTGCACGACAGCGCCCGCGTGCTGCGCCAGTGCCACGACCTGCTGGCTCCCGCCGGCCGGATGCTGCTGTCGATCCCCAACACCGCCTATGCCGGCCTCATCGCCGAGCTGATGTGCGGCGAATTCCGCTACCGCGACGAAGGCCTGCTCGACGCCACCCACGTGCGCTTCTTCACACGCCGCACGCTGCAGCGCTTTCTGCACCAGTGCGGCTACGCCATCGAGCACCTGGACGTCGTCGAGCGCAGCCTGCCAGCCTCCGAGTTCCGCGCCGCGTTCGACGCCCTGCCGCCGGCCGTGGCGCGCCACCTGCTCGCGCTGCCGGACGCCCTGACCTACCAGTTCATCGTCGTGGCACGGCCGCTCGACACCGATGCCGGCACCGACACCGACACCGATACCGATGTCGACGCATCCGACACCCCGCAACTGCCCGCGCAGGCCTTGTTCACCGCCCAGTTGTACCTGGGCCACGACGCCGGCTACACCGAATCCGACAAGCTCATCGCCAGCGGCGTGATCGGCGCGGAGCGCCAGACCCTGCGTTTCAAGCTGCCCGCCAGCGCCGCGACCACGCTCAGGCTCGACCCCGCCGACCGCCCCGGCTTCCTGCACCTGCACGCGATGCGCCTGCGCACTGCGCAAGGCGATCTGCTCTGGCACTGGGACAGCCAGGACGTCCACGCCCTGCTCGGCGCCCGCCAGAACGGCATCGTTGCCCAGCCGCCCATCGCCACCGGCGGCCCGTTTCTGCTGCTGCTGCATGGCGACGACCCCTGGATCGAGTTGCCGATCAGCGCCCCGCAGCTCGAAGAGGCCCGCGGCGGCACGCTCGAGATCGACGCCGGCTGGCCGATGTCCGCCGACTACCTGGCGCTGGCCGGCGCCGCGCAGCGCCAGCAGCACAACCGCGAGCAGGCAGCCCGGCAACTCACGGACGCCCACCACCAGTTGCACGCGCTGCAAGCCGACCTGGCCACCCAGCAGCAGCACCAGCAAGCCCTGCAGCAGCAGCACCAGGCGTTGGGCGACGAACACCAGCAACTGCAGGACGAACATCACGAGCTGCAGAGCGAACACGACGAGTTGCTCGATGAGCATCAGGAGTTGCTGGACGAACATTACGGGTTGCTCGACATGCTGCAGCATGCCCAGCACGCGCAGCAGGAGCGGCACACCCGGCAACTCAACCACACCGAGCTGCTCAATGGCGAACTGCGCCGACACATTCACGAGCTGCTGACCCGCATGCAGCGCGTCAGCGTCGAGCGCGACGAAGCCGTGCAGTTGCTCGATTCGATCCAGAACTCCACCGTATTTCGCCTCACCCGCCCGCCAGTACATGCCAAGATGTGGCTTGACCGCAAGCTGGGGCGCGGATCGGCCCGGGCCACCACGCCCCAGCCGGCCGTGGCCGTGCCGCTGGCGCCCGGCCCCGAGCCGGTCGACATCATCCTGCCCGTCTACCGCGGCCTCGCCGACACCCAGCTCAGCGTGCGCTCGGTGCTCGCCAGTCCGTGCCAGGTGCCCTGGCGGCTCGTGGTCATCAACGACGCCAGCCCCGAGCCCGAGGTCACCGACTGGCTGCGCCAGCACTGCCGCGACGACCCGCGCATCCTGCTGCTGGAAAACGAGCACAACCTCGGCTTCGTCGGCACCGTCAATCGCGGCATGGCGCTGTCTGCCGACCGCGACGTGCTGCTGCTCAACAGCGACACCGAAGTCGCCGGCCACTGGCTCGACCGCATCCGCGCCGCCGCCTACGGCGATCAGAAGATTGCCTCGGTCACGCCGTTTTCCAACAACGCCACCATCTGCAGCTACCCGCGCTTCTGCCAGGACAACGAGCTGCCGCACGGCTGGAGCGTGGCCGAGCTGGACGCGCTGTGCGCCCGCACCCTGGCCGGACAGGTCGTCGACGTGCCCACCGGCGTCGGCTTCTGCATGTACATCCGCCGGGCCGCGCTCGACGCCGTCGGCCTGTTCGACGTCGAGAACTTCGGCAAGGGCTACGGCGAAGAAAACGACTTCTGCGTGCGCGCCGCCCAGGCCGGCTGGCGCAACCTGCACGCGCTCGACACCTTCGTGTTCCACTCCGGCGGTGTCAGCTTCGGCGCCGGCAAGACCCCACGCGAGCGCGCCGCCATGGACACCATGCGCCGGCTGCACCCGCAGTACGAACTCGAGGTGATGCGCTTCATCGAGCGCGACCCGGCCGCACCCGCACGCGCCCTGCTCGACCTGGCGCGTCTGCCGATGCGCCAGCTCCCGGTGATCCTGCTGGTGCTGCACGACCGCGACGGCGGCACGCTGCGGCAAGCCACCCAACTCGCCGAGGCGCTGGCCGACCAGGCCAGCATGCTGCTGCTGCGGCCCGCACCCGGCCAGCAGCTGCAGCTGGAAATCATCGGTCAGGACACCCCCTCCGCTGTTCTGCGCTTTGGCCTGCCACACGACTTCGACGCCCTGGAGCAAGTCCTGCGCACGCTCGGCGTCGACCACATTCACTATCACCATCTGCTCGGGCACCACCCGCTGGTGCGCGACGAACTGAGCCGGCGGCTCGGCGTCACGCACGACTTCACCGTGCACGACTTTCACACCGTGTGCCCGCAGATCTCCATGATCGGCCCCAGCGGCGCCTACTGCGGCGAAGCCGGCCTGGCGCAATGCCAGGATTGCCTGGTGCGCCAGCCCGCACCCGACCACGCCGACATCGTCGGCTGGCGCCAAAACCATGCACCGCTGCTGGAAAGCGCCCGCCACGTCATCGCGCCCTCGCGCGATGCGCTGGAGCGCCTGCGCCACTATCTGCCACACGCCAGCCTGGTGCTGGTGCCGCACCTGGAGGCCGACGACGGCGGCGCCCAGCCCCTGCGCGAGCCCACCCCGCGCGCCGCCGACGACCCGCTCAGGATCGCGGTGCTCGGCGCGCTCGGCGTCATCAAGGGCGCCGACACGCTGGAAGACGTGGCGCGCGCCGCGCGCCGCGCCGGCGCGCCGCTGGAGTTTCACCTGATCGGCTACGCCTATCGGTCCTTGCGCACCCAGCCCGACACCGCCCTGAGCGTGCACGGCCCCTATCAAGAGCACGAACTGTCAGCCCTCATCGACGCCTGGCAACCCGACCTGATCTGGTTTCCCGCGCGCGTGCCCGAAACCTACTCCTATACCCTCAGCGCCGCCCTGCGCGCCGGCCTGCCCATCGTCGCGCCCAATCTGGGCGCCTTTCCCGAGCGGCTCGAAGCGCGCCCCTGGAGCTGGATCGAGCCCTGGGACCGCGCCGCCGCCGACTGGCTGGATTTCTTCCTGCGGCTGCGCCAGCGGCATTTCCTGCCCGCCGAGCCACCGCCGCTGCACCACGCCCGCGCCCTCAACCCCCTCGACACGCCCGCCGCCGATCCCCGCCAGCTGCCGGCCCGCTGGTACCACCAGGATTACCTGCACGGCCTCGCGCCCCCCAGCCACCTCGACCTGCAGCCGCACGACGTGCTGCTGCACCACCTCGCGAACCGACCAGCGCCTGCCACCGGCCAGGCGTCCCGGCACGGCGCGCTGCGGCTGCTGGTGCGCCTGCGCGCCCTGCCCGTGCTCGCCCCGCTGGCGCGCCGCATTCCCCCAGCCTGGCAGCGGCGCGTCAAGAACTGGCTCACCCACTGAACACTCCTCCGGCGTCCATTCAGCCGCCCGCCGCACGACCATCCGACATGACCATCCGCACCATTCCCACCGACGCCTTCACCCAGCAACTCGTGCGCATCGATCAGTTGATCGCCACGGGCAAGCTGCCGCAAGCCGGCAAACTGCTCAACACCACCCACCGGCGCGACCCGCACGATCCGCGCCCCTTGCTGCTTGGTGCCAAGCTGGCGCGCGCCGCCAACAACCCGCAAGGCGAATTGCAGGCGGTGCAACGCGCTGTCGCGCTCAGCCCCGAATGGCCCGTGTCCGTCATGGAGCTCGCCTTCGTGCTGTCGCGCCAGCAGCAGCACACCGAGGCGCTGGAGCAGGCGCGCAAGGCGGTCGCACTGGCTCCCGACGACCTGGAAGTGCTCAGCCGCGCGATCGCCGTCGCCAATGCGGCCTCCAACGCCGAGCAGGCGCTTGAATGGGCGCGCACCGCGCTGGCGCTGGTGCCCGAAGACCGCATGACACTGCCCGGCGCGCAACTGCTGCGCTACGAAGTGGCCCAGCAGCTGGTCCGCACTGGCCAGCACGCGCAGGCCCAGCCGCTGTTCGCGCGCCTGCTGGAAGAATTGCCCGACAGCCCGGGCGCGCACCAGGGCGCGCTGGCCTGCGCTGCCGCGCTCGGCGACACCGGACTGCACCGCCAGCACGCCGACGCCCTGCTGGCGCTCGAACCCGACAACCCACGCTATCAGTACCAGCGCGCCATCGCCTATGGCGAAACCCCGGCCACCCAGCCGGAGGAAATCGTCGCCAACCTGTTCGACGGCTACGCTGGCCGCTTCGACCTGCACCTGGTGCGCGGCCTGAAGTACCGTGTGCCCGAGCTGGTCGCCCAACGCCTGCTCGAGCTTTACCCCGACCGCAAGTTCAACCTGCTCGACCTCGGCTGCGGCACGGGTCTGCTGGCGATATTTCTGGGTCCGATCGAGGGCCACATCATTGGCGTCGATCTGTCCGAGAAAATGCTCGAGCAGGCCGCGCGAACCCGGCTGTACTCACGCCTGCACCACGTCAACGTGCTCGACGCCCTGCGCGAAACCCCGTCCGATCACTACGAGGCCATCGCCTGCAACGACGTGCTGATCTACGTCGGTGATCTCGGTGAAGTGATCCCCAACGCCTGGCGCATCCTCAAGCCCGGTGGCCACTTCATCTTCAGCTGCGAGACCGCCGCCGAGGACGAGGCCGATCTGGTGCTGCGCAGCGCCTCCAATCGCTACGCCCACAAGGCCTCGCACGTCGAGCAACTGTGCCGCCAGGCCGGCTTCGACGACATCCGCATCGAGCACCTTGAGCAACTGCGCATGGAAGGAGGCCAGCCGCTGCCCGGTTTCGTGGTCGTCGCCCACAAGTCCACGGGCCATGCCGGCCTAGCCGCCGCCTGATCCTGCCTGCGCGCTGCTTACGACCCCCAGAAGCGCGCCGCCTGGCCCCAGAAGTGCCACAGCGTCGGCTGGCCGCGGATCGCTGCGTCCAGCCGGCCGAACAGATCGGCCGCCAGCACCGGCACGTTGTCGTGCAAGGGCAGCGGCTGGATGTCGATCCAGCGCCGCCCCGTCGCCAGGTCGATGCCGCACAGAAACACCACCACCGGCAGCTGCCGCTGCACCGCCAGCCGCAGCAGTGCCCGCGGCATGCGCGCCGGCGCGCCCAGCAACTGCACCTCGCAACTGGCGCTCACCTCGTCGGCCGGCACGTCCAGCACCACCATCACCTGGTGCTGCTGCTGCAGGCAATCCAGCAGCACCCGCAGCGGCGCCGAGGTGTCCAGCGTCGGCTGCCCCAGCTCGCGCGCGATCATCGCCACGCGCCGACGTCCGTAGGCAAACATGACTGGCCGCCCCCGGTAGGCCGGGCTGTCCAGCCCTGCCACCAGCATGTGCGCCTGCATGCCCGCCAGGCGCGCATGGCGCAGCGCCCAGGTGCCCGCGCCCCAGTGAAAGGTGCACAGAATCGCCGGCTGCTCCGGCGCCGGCCACTGCCCGCGCACCTCCACGTGGCGGCGCAGCCAGCCGTCGCCACGCGTGCGGGAAAGAAAGAAATCCGCGTGATCGACCAGGCTCACCAGGCGCCGCTCGGTCGCCCAGCGCGCCGCCTCGGCCGGCGCCAGCCAACCGCGCTGTTGCGCACCCGCCAGCGCCGCCTCCACCTCGGCCCGGTACAGCCAGGGCCAGCGCGCCAGCCGGCGGTACAGCGCGAAACACCAGCGCCAGGGCAGCACCGCCGCCAGCCCCGGCAGCAGCCACAGTTGCAGCAAGTCGCGCCCCTGCACCCGCAGCGCATGGCGCCTCGCGTCCCAACGCCCGTCCATCACCGCCTGCCGTGCATCGGGGCCTGTTAACGCTACTCTTATTCCGTTTCCAGCTCAAAGCATCCATCCCTGTCATCCCCGCGCAGGCGGGGATCCAGACTCTGAACCAACGCTTCTACTGGATTCCCGCCTGCGCGGGAATGACGGAATTCGCCTGCGCGGGAATGACGGAATTCATGGCGCCTTGAAGTGGAACTGGAATTACTCATGCGTCAAGAATAGCGTTAGCAGGCCCTAGTCCCAGTGGTGCGGCAGGCGCACCAGGCCTGGCACCGGCGTCGGGTACTCCACCCGGAACGGGAAATAGCCGATGCGCTCCTCGTACACCACCAGACCCGCCGAATCGAACAGGAACGGGCTCAGCACGTACTCGCCCGAATGCAGTGGCAGCTGCGGAAACGTCACCGTGGCGCGCCACAGGCCGTCCGCCTCGCGCACCGGCTCCACGCCATCGCTGTGCGTGGTGATCGAGGTGATGCCGACGCCATGCAGCTGCTCGATCATCAGGCCGAAATTCGGGCGTTCCTCGCCCGCGACCCGTGCGCGCATGGTCACCACCAGGTCCGGGTGCGTCAGCAGCGGCACCTTGTCGTCGTTCAGGTGCGCCACCTCGAAAGACACGATCTCCGCGTGCGCTGTCGCCACCGGGGGCGCGGCGGGCGCCAGCGCCTCGCCCGCATCCACCACGTCCGCGCCCGGCACCGGCACCTCGTCCGCCCCCGCCAGGGCCGGTGCAGGTGCCACCACCGGCGCGCTGGTCTTCAGCCGCGCATCCTGGGCGCGCGAATGCGCCTCGTAGGCGCTCACCACGCTTTCGGTCTCGCCGATGGCGCGCACCGCGCCCTTGTCCAGCCACACCGCGCGGTCGCACAGGCGCCGGATGTGGTACATGCTGTGCGAGCAGAACAGAATGGCGCAGCCGGCACGGCGGAACGACTCGATGCGCTCGATGCACTTCTTCTGGAAATGCTGGTCGCCCACCGCCAGCGCCTCATCGATGATCAGCACCTGCGGCGGCACCGCCGTCACCAGCGCGAACGCCAGCCGCACCGTCATGCCCGACGAATACGCCTTCACCGGCCGGTCGATCGCCTCGCCCAGCTCCGAGAACTCGATGATGCTGTCGGCCAGCGCCGCGATCTCGGCCTCCGACAGGCCGATCAGCTGGCCGCCGTAGAACAGGTTCTCGCGTCCCGTGAACTCGGGGTGAAAACCCGCCCCCAGCTCCAGGATCGCCGTCACCCGCCCCTGGCGCCGCATCAGCCCTTCGGTCGGCTGCAAGGTGCCGGCGATCAGCTTCAGCAGCGAACTCTTGCCGGCGCCGTTGTCGCCCACCACGCCGATGCACTGGCCCTGGTCCAGCGTCAGCGAAATGTCGCGCAGCACCCAGTGCTGGCTGCCGCCGCGCCCCAGCAGCAAGGCCTTCAGGCGCTGGCGCGGCGAGGCGTAGACCTGGTAGGCCTTGCCGATGCCGGCCAGCACCAGCACCCGCTCAGCCGCCGCGCTGGCCGGCGGCGCCAGCGCGTCCTCGGAATGGCGCGCGTTCACAGCCAGTCCACCAGCTGGTCGCGGCTGCGCCGCAGCAACAGGCTGAGCAGCAGCGCCGTGCCCAGCAGCCAGCCCGCCATCACCAGCCACAGGCTCGGCGTTGGCCACTGCCCCGCCAGCAGCACCTGCTGGAAGCCCAGGATCGGCGCCGTCATCGGGTTCAACCACAGCACCCAGCGCGCGCCGGCCGGAAACTGCTCGATCGGGAACAGCACCGGCGACAGAAAGATGCCCAGCGACAGCAGAAAGGTCACCACCTGCGCCGTGTCGCGCAGCGCCGCGGTGCAGATTGCCAGCACCCAGGCCAGCAGCGCGCACAGCAACCACTGCGCCACCAGCAGCGGCAGCACCGCCAGCACCGCCGGCGCCAGCCCGTGCTGCGGCGTGTAGGCCAGCACCAGCAGCAGCATCAGCGGCGCGTAGATCACGGCGCTGGCCAGCACCGCGCGCAGCGGGAACAGGCCCGGCGGCAGCGCGTTCTTCTGCAGCAGGCCGCCGGCCTCGATCAGGCTGCCCATGCCGCGGTTCAGGCCGTCGCAGAACGCCATCCAGGGCAGCGCGCCCACCACCAGAAACAGGCCCACGCGCGGCGTCGGCGAGTTCGGCCCCAGCCGCATCGCGAACACGATGTCGAACACCAGCACATAGGCCGCCAGCGTCAGCAGCGGCTGCGCATAGGCCCACAGCGCGCCGAACGCCGTGCCCGCGTGGCGCGCCACCACCTCGCGCTGCGTCAGCGTCCATAGCAACTGGCGCGCGCGCCACAGGCCGCGCAACTGGCGCGCCAGTTCCGCCAGCGACCAGACGCCCGCGGGCGCCGGCGCCAGGCGGTGGCTCATTTGGCCGCGCTCGCCTTCGCCGCCGGGGCGCTGGTGGGCGCCGGCTGCGCCGGCGCGTTGGCCTTGACCACCTGATCCAGCGCGTCGCCCTTGATCAGGGCGTCCTTCATCAGTTTCTGCAGCTCGCGCTGACGGCCCTCTTCGGCCAGTTCGCCGCGCACGCGCGCCTCCAGCATCGGGCGCACTTCCTCGAAGGGCGCCACGCCGGCGGCGCGCCGCTCGTGCAGGCGGATGATGTGGAAGCCAAACTCGGACTCCACCAGGCCCGAGGTCTCGCCCGGCTTCAGCTTGGCCACCGCGTCCTCGAACGGCTTGACCACGCGGCCTTGTGAATAAAAGCCCAGGTCACCGCCGCGCACCGCCGAGCCCGGGTCTTCCGAGAACTGCTGCGCCAGCGCCATGAAATCACCACCGGCCTTCACCTTGGCCAGCACCTCCTCGGCGCGCTTGCGCGCGGCTTCCTTGTCGCCTTCCTGACGAATCAGGATATGGCTGGTATGCGTGCCCGCCGGGCGCTGGAACGGCTTGCTGTCCTTGTTGTAGATCGCGCGCGCGCGCTCGGTCAGCTGCTTGTCGCTGGGCGCGGTGTCGGCGTCGATCTGCTGCACCGCCAGCTCCGACAGCGCCCCCTCCTCGGCAATCCGGCGCAGCGCCGCCACGTCCGCCCCCTTGTCCAGCCCGCGCGTACGCGCCTGCTGCGCCAGCACGCGGCGCGAGAACAAATCGTTGATCAGCATCGCCAGCTGGCCCTTGTTGGCCAGCAACTGCTGGCGCTGAGCCGTCGGCACGCGCAGCAGCGCGCCCTGCACGTCGCCCAGCGTGATGCGCTGGCCGGCGCCTTCCATCAATACCAAATCGGGCGTCGGCTGCGCCTGCACGCCCGTCGTCACCAGCGCCAGTACCGTGGCGGCAAGAAGCCTCGAAGTCTTGTTCAACAACAGCATTTCAATCCTTGAATCCCAAAAAGCAGGGCGCGCCCTGCGCGCGCCGAAAGCCCTGTATTTTACGCTGCTCGCGCGGCGTCTCCGGCCCGCCCGGGCGGCGCTTTACACCGCGCAACACATGTGCCGCACCAGGGTTTGCCAAGGCACAAAAAAACGGGGGCCGAAGCCCCGTTTTCAGTCGGTCAACACCACTGATGGATCAGCGGCCGCCGCGAGCGATTCACTCTACTGTGGTGTACTGTTGGTGTACTGTAGTGGGGTCGGCGCCACAGCGGTCGCGTTACGCTCGACACGGTGCATGTAGGACAGACCGTAGTTGGTGGTCGTGCCAGCAGCCGGCACACCCACCGCCTTCATGTAGGCGTGGCCCAGCAGCGGCAGGCCGCGGGTGACAACCCTCCCCTCGTTCGTCATGGGCGAGCCATCCGCTTTGGTCGCCGGGTTGCTGGTGTTGATCTTGGCCCAGCCCTCGGTGAACGGCGTGGAGACGGACGACACCGCCGCACGGGCGCCGAGCACGGCGGTCCCACCGTTCGCCTGGAAGGCCGGACCGAAGTTCAGCACCGTCACTTCACCGCAGAAGTTCAGGCCACCCGGCAGCGACGGCGACAGATCGAAGCCGTCGATGATGGTGGTTTCCTCGCGGTCCCACTGCGCCATGCCCTGCGTCTTCACGCAGACACGCTTGCCGCGGCGGGTGTCCAGCTGGGTGTTGTAGCGGTCGTAGTACTGGATCCAGTTGGTCGGCACGGTGCCACCACCCAGCAGCCCGGCGGGCAGCGTATACACGCGACCGTCGTAGGCGGTGACCAGATCGTCACGCAGGTTGTCGGCTTCGTAGTCCATCGCCACCTGGTAGCGGCGCAGCGGGTTGGACAGCGTCCAGTCGGTGGCGCCACCGTAGCTCGGGTTGTTGTAGAACTCGTTGGACACCGAGGTGACGGCCAGCTGCTGCATCAGGGCACCCACGCTGCTCAGCGGAGCCGTGGTGCTGCCCACCGGGCCGATATACGGCGACGACAGGTCGGGCATGTCGTTGGCGTAGGCCTGCACGCGCGGCAGCGGGATCTCGACGGACAGAGTGCCGATGTTGATGCCGCCCAGCGGACCAGGCAGCAGAATGCGGTTGGCACCAGCAACGAGGCTCGAGCGATGCAGCGGATCGGAGGTCCACTTATCGGCACCGCCCGCGATGGCACCCTTGTTCTGCGGCGACCAGACCAAGTGGCCGGCGGCGTTCACGCCATTGTTGTCGGTGACGCGGATGGCCGACAGCTCGTTGGAGAAGGCCATGTTGGTGGTGCCGTTGACCAGCGACATGTTGGCGAACAGACGGCCGGTGGGGAAGTCCAGACCACGCTCGTTGGCCGCCTTGATATTCTTGAAGTAGCTACCATAAGCGCTGGTGCTGAGGACGCCCGCATCGCAGGGCGCGACGCCGTCGACGTGCTTGACGGCCTTGAACAGGCGACCTTGGCTCTGCGTGTCGAGAGTAGAGTCACCCGTACGTGCATTATCCTCCTTGTAGGCCGTGGTGCCAGGGCCCGGGATGTCGGCCATGTTCAGGATCTCGACGTAGCCTTCACGCGTCCAGTCGGCCAGTTCGCTGGCGGACAGCGAGCCGGGCAGCCGGATGGTCAGGAAGTCGTTGTACTTGCCGCCGCCGATGTTGGGCAGGGTGCAGCTCTTGTCACGCGTGACCAGAGCGCCCCGGCCGGTGGCGGGGTTGGTGGTGATGACACCGGTCCACATGTCGCTGGGCGACATCAGCAGGGTGAAGTCGAACAGGTCGTCGGAGTTGACGGCGCTGCGCACGCGCACCTTCACCACCTTGCCGTTCAAGCTGTCGGTGTTGACGATGTTGATGTTGGTGCCATTGCCGTTGGCGGCGCTGACGTGCTCACCGATCAGCACGTGGCCGACGGCGTCGCGGTCGAACTTGAACTGGGTGCCCGCATTCGGGTTTGCGATCGGCTGCGCCTGCGCGGCACCAATCATGCCGATGGCTGCGGCGACTCCCAGTGCCAGAGCATTTCTCTTCATATATGACTCCATTCGTAGAGATAAGTGGATGAGCGAGTCACCATATTCCTGTTGACTTCGCTGTGCGATCCTAGCACGCCACCCAGGGGGGTGCAATGAATGATTGGGGTATGGGATGCTTTGGTTGTTGTTATACGACGACATTTCGGCCTGGGGCAGCTTGACGCACCTCCACAGGTGCGCTGCCCTTGTTTACAGGCCGCTGCGCTCATACCACCACTGGCCGTCCTGGCGCACCCAGGTTTCGTCGCGCACGGTGTCGACGTCCCAGGCCTGGCGGCGGCTGCCGGGCACTTTGATGGTGAACACCACGCGCGCGGTGCAGCGCTCGGGCTGGCACTCGACATGGTGCACGCGCACTGCGTGGGCGCGCGGCGGGCCGTCGACGGCGAGCACGTCGTCGGGCTTGAAAGCGGCGCGAAAGGCGGGCTGGTAGTAGACGTGGCCGGCGGCGAAGTCGCGCTTGATGAGGGCGCTCCAGCGCGCCTGCGAGCGCTCGGCAACGACTTGCTCAGGCGTCTTGGGCGTGAGCGAGGCGCAGCCAGCCAGCAAGGCAATGGCGCAGCCAGCGGCCAGCAAGGAGGGACGAGGCAGGGTCATGGGCTTCCTTTGGAGGGTGTGGGAATGAGGGCGAGAAGCGCCGCGGCCGGTGTGGCCGCAGCGGGGACGAAGGTGAGGCGCTTGACAAGCCGCGGCGGCCGTGCTTGATGGCGGCCGCCAGGCCAGCCATGCTCAGCGCGCCGGGGTGCCGCCGACCAGGCCATCGACGGTGAGGCCGCGCATGCGGTCGCGCAGCTCGCGGCCGATGGCGCGGGCGTCGTCGTCGGTGCGCAGCACGCGCGGCGTGAACACGACCAGCAGTTCAGTGCGGTTGGCGGTGTCGCTGTGGGTGCCGAACAACGCGCCGAGCACCGGGATGGACGACAGGATGGGCACGCCGGACCGGCTGCTGGAGTTGCTGTCCTTGATGAGGCCGCCAAGCACCAGGGTTTCACCCGAGCGCACGGCGACGCGTGAGTTGATCTGGCGCTGCAGGAAGGCGCGCTGACCGGTGGCGGCGTCGATGTCGGCGCCGACGTCGGTGATGGACTGCTGGATGTCGAGCGTGACCAGGTCGCCGGCGTTGACCGAGGGCGTGACGTTGAGCATGACGCCGGTGTCCTTGTACTGGATGTTCTCGCCGATCGTCACGTTGCCGTTGGTGACGGTGCCGGTCTTGATGGGCTGCTGGTCGCCGACGGCAATGGAGGCGGTGTGGTTGTCGAGCACCATCAGCGACGGGCTGGAGATGACCTTGAGCTTGGACTTGGCGGCCAAGGCGTTGAGCACGGCAGTGATGTTGCCGGCGGCGTTGCTGAGGGTGTAGCTGAAGCCGCTCAAGGCGCCGCCGAGCTCGCCGCCGGCGGCGGTGCTGATGACGCCCTGGCCGCTGCGACCGCCACCGACGCCGCCCCGGAAGGCCCACTGCAGGCCGTATTTGAGGTCGTCGCCGAGGCTGACTTCGACGATGCTGGCCTCGATCAGCACCTGGGCGCGCTGCACGTCGAGGCGCAGCAGGGTTTTCTCGATGCGCTCGTACTCGGCCGCGGTGGCGTGCACCAGCAGGGCGTTGTTGATGCGGTCGGCCATGACGCGCACGCCGCCGCCGAGTGTGACCGAGGTGACGCCGGGGCCGCCCTGGCCAACGCCCTGGCCCAGGTTCTGGCCAACGCCGAAGCCGCCGCCGCCAAAACCGCCCCCACCGAATCCGCCACTGCCAAAACCGCCAGCACCGAAGCCGCCGGTTTGGCCAAAGCCGCGGTTCGGGGTGCCGAACGCGCCGCCGATGCCGCCCGTGACGGCGGTGCGCGCCGCCAGGCCGGGCGCGACGCCGGTGGCGCCGGTGGCGCCGGTGGCGCCGGTCGTGCCCGGGGTGCCGCCGAAGATGCCGTTGAGCAGCTCGGCCAGATGGTCGGCCGAGCCGTTGCGCACCTTGTAGACGAACAACTGGGCCTGCGCGCCGTCGTTGTTGGGGCGGTCGAGCTGCTCGATCCAGTAGCGCACTTCTTCAAGGTAGGCGCGGCGCGGGGTGACCACGATGATGGCGTTGATGCGCTCGATCGGCATGATGCGCAGGGCGCCGTGCAGCGGGCTGGACTTGTCGAGCGCGGCACTGGCGGCGCTGGGCGCGCCGGTGGCGCCGGGCGCGCGCGCCGCCGGTGCCCCCGTGGCTCCAGGAGCGCCGCCAGGGGCGCCCGCGGCGGGCGCGGCGGGCGTGGGGGTGCCACCGGTGAGCAGGCGGATGGTGTCGTCGATTTCCTTGGCGGTGACGTATTTGAGCGGGAACACACCGATTGACATGCCGCGCAGCAGGTTGACGTCGAACATGTCGATGATTTCGGCCCAGCCCTCGGCCTGGGCGCGGGTGCCCTGCATGACCAGGATGTTGCGCACGGTGTCGACGCGGACGATGGCGTCGGCGGGCGCCATGGACTGCAGGATGGAGGCCATCTCGCCCGCGCCGAGGTATTGCAGCGGGAACACGACGGCGCCGTAACCGGGCGACAGCGGGCCGTTGCCGGCGACACGCGGCGCGGCGACGATGCCGCGCAGGGCCTCGGGGCGGCCGACGTGGTAGGTGCCACGGGTGTCGCGCGCCATCACGATGCCGTTGACCTGCAGCGCGCTTTCGAGCAGCAGCATGGCCTTGTCGGCGCTGACGTTGCCGCGCGTGGCGAGGGTGATGTTGCCGTTGAGGGGCGGATAGACGACGTAGTCGACCTTGAGGATGTCGCGCAGCATGACGTGCACCACCTCGGCGACGGGGGCCTGCTCGAACTTGAAGGTGCTGGCCGGGCCGGTGACGGCCTTGCCGGGCTGGCCGCGGCCGAGCAGGGCGTCGTTGCCACGCAGGAGGGTGGGCTCGAAGGCACGGCCGTCGTCGGGCGCGGGCGGCGCGACGGCGGGGCCGCGTGGTGCAGCTTCGACGTAGACGGGCAGCGGGCTGGCCCCGGGCGTGTCAGCGGCGGCGGCTGGCGGCGCGGCAGCGGGCGTGGCGCAGCCGGCCAGCACCAGCGCCAGCACGGCCGCGAGCAGGCCGCCAGGCAGGCGCTGTCGGGGAGATCGGGGCGGAGAGGTGTTCGGCATGGGCTTACTCTGGGGGACGGGATACTTCAGGGCTGACGCGGCGGTTTGCGGGCGCCGTCGGGCGCGGGCGCGGCAGCGGATGCCGGGGTGCCGTCTTTGGGGGGCAAAAGAGCATACTCGAGATGCAGTGTGCGGCGTCGCTCGCCCTGGGCGAAGACGACATCGCGGTTGCTGACGCGCAGCAGGCGCCAGTCGCCTATGGTTTCGCCCTGGCGCACGATGCGGGTGTCGCCGTCAACCTGTGCAATGACGCCGGTGAGGCCGCGCCCACTGACCAGGCCGAGCAGCTTGGTCTTGTCGAGCTGATCGGGCGGTGGTGGTGGCGGCGGAGCAGCGGCGGGCTCGGCCGCCGGCGGGGCGGGCGGCGGCGGCCGGCGCGCGGGTGTGAACAACGACCGGCTGACGCTGGCGGTGGCCGGACCGGCGGCCACGGGCGGGCGCCGCTGGGTGGCGACGCCGTAGGCGGACAGGTCGGGCACGGTGGCGGCGGGCGCCGCCCACTGATGGCGGCGCTGGCCCGAGCGATCGGGCAGCAGCCACAGCAGCAGCAGAACGAGCAGCAGCACGGCAATGCCGGCCAGCAGCAGGCGCGGCAGGCTGAGCCGGCTCATGCGCGCCTCCGCAGCACGCTGACCGACAAGGTGGCGGCCAGCGGCGGCACGGCACCGGCGCGCATGAGGCCGTTGATCTGCACGCTGAGGCTGGTGACGACCATGGCGGGCTGGCTGCTTTCGATGGCGGCCAGCGCGGTCTGCAGCGCCAGTGGGTTGGCTTCGATGCGCAGGCTGATGGGAATGCGGTCAAAGTCGGGCACGTCGTCGCGCGCGGGCAGCACCTGGCTGCTCAGCACCTGGCAGCCGGCCTGGGTAAGCAGGTTGCGCAATTGCTGCAGGGCGCCGTTGCCGACCTGGGTGACGTCCTGCTCGGGCGCGTGGGTGTAGGCGGCCATGAGCTGGGTCTGGCGCTGGGCGGCGGCGGCGAGCTGGTCCTGGCTTTGCAGCAGGCCTTGCAGGCGGGCGTGGCGCGGCTCGATCTGCTCAAGCCGATCGCGCGCGGCCTGATGCTTGCCGTAGACATAGGCGCCGCCGGCCAGCAGCAACAGGGCCAGCAGGGCACCGAGGACGGCGAGGATGGCGAGTTCGGGCCGCTGGAGTCGGGGTGGGGTCATGACGGCTGGGACGGGTTGGGCAGCAGGGCACCAAATTCACGCGGATCGAGCTCGAAGCTGATGGAGAAACTCTCCTTGTCGCTGCCGGGCTGGCGGGTGGCGGGCGCGGTGGCCTTGACGTCGTGCACGCCGGGGATCTGGTCAAGCGTGCGCATCAGGTCGGCGGCGTTGTCGGCGTGGCCGGTGACACCAACGTGCAGCTCGCTGAGGTTCAGCGAAGTGAACCAGGCGCTGTCGGGGATGGCGGCGCTGAGGACTTCGATGACGCGCGAGGTGGCGGCCTGCCCGCCGACGAATTTGCGCAGGGCGGCCAGCTGCTCGGCCTGCCGGCTGAGCTGGTCGCGTTGCGCGAGCACCGGGGCGGCGCGGCTGTCGAGGCCGCCGTAGGCGGTGGCGGCGGCGGCCGCGCGGGCGCGCAGCTGCAGCGTGGGGGTGATCAGCACGGCCAGCAGCAGCGCGGCCATCAACGCAATCAGGCCGACATGCAGGGCGCGGGCGCGGGCGGCGGCGCGCTCGCGCGCAGGCTCGCCATGGCCGCGCAGCACGATGGGTTCGGCGAAACCGCCGACGGCCCAGACTTCGGGGGCAGGACTGGTGCCGGGCGTGCCAGCACCTTCGGTGGCCAGCCAGGATTCGACCTGCTGGCGCGAGCTGAGCACGGCTTCGACCTCGGTGGTGGCGTCGGCGGCGCGGCGGGCGCGGTAGGCCCACAACAACTGGTCGGCGGTGAAGGGGCTGGAGGAGGTGATGTCGAGTTCGACGGCGGCGGCCAGTTCGTCGGGCGGCAGCGCCGGCAGCACGATGGCGCGGCGCAGGCAGCGCGCCGCGGGCAGTTCGAGCGCGGTGAAGGCGTCGGCCGGCATGGCGTCGCCGGGCGCGCGCGGCACCGCGGCGATGCTGTCGCCGCGCACGGCCCAGAGTTGCTGACGGCCGTCGGCGCGCTGCAGCCGCACGTATTGCACCGGGTTGAGCCAGCGCAGCCCGCGCGAGCGCAGCAGGGTGTCGACGGCCTGGCGCCAATGCACGCGCAGCCGCCGCACATCGATGCCGAGAAAGCGGTCGGAGGTGGACGGGGTCAGGAGCGGCATGAACGGAAGCGGTGCGGAATAGAGGTCGGTCAGCGCGTGGTGATGCCGCGCTCGGTGTGCAGGGTGCGCCAGGGAACGCCGACGGTGTTCGGGCTCAGCAGGACGGTGCGGGCAAAGTACGCCATTTTGCCTGTATTGAGCGGGACTTCGGCCCAGATCCGGTAACGGCTGGTTGAGCCGCCCTGCGCAAACTGCGGGTCGAGGGTGGTCAGATCGACGCCGGGCTGACCGCTGTCGCGCGCGGCGGCGATCTGTCCGGCGCGCGCGGCGTCGCCCTGGGTCAGCACGGCTAGCACGTCGGGCAGCGCCGCCAAAGGCGCGACCCCGGCCTGGCTTTCGCCGTCGGCGGTGAGCAGCGGGCGCAGGCGCTCGTACAACGGGTAGTCGATGCCGGGCACCAGCAGCAGATCCTCGACGGCCTCGAAATGCCAGGGCGCGCCGCCGTCCGGCCGCGCGCCGCGCCATTCGACCAGTTGCTGCGCCAGCGGCTCGGCGGCACCTGGCGGCAGGCCGCCAGCCACCTGCAGCAGCGCTGCCAGCAGCGGCGGCTGTGCGCCGTTGAGGTCAATCAGGCCGGACAGCGGCTGCAGCGTGACGGTGATGGCATGGCCGGCGAACTCGACCGGGCTGCGCGTGAGCGCAGTGGGGCGGCTGCGTGCGACCTGAAGCTGCTGCAGCGCCAGCTGGATGGCGCCGTCGGCGAGCGCCTGGGCGACCACGGCATCGCGCTCGCCGGCCACCAGCCGGGCCTGCTGGCGCACGCTGTAGCCCAGGCTGGCCACCAGCACGCCGAATGCGGCCAGCACCCACAGCACGGCGATCAGTGCCATGCCGCGGTCGGCGCCGCGGCGACCGCGGGAGTCTGGCGGGGAATATTGGCGGCTGCGGCTCATTGGGGGCCGGCCACGAAACCGCTGGCGGAGGGATCGGAGGCGGTCAGCGCGTTCATGCGCACCACCAGCACCGGCCAGGCGGTGGCGCTGGTGAGCTGCAGCTCGACCGCGCCGGGCAGCGACCAGTTGGCGGTGCCGGTGCGGGCCGGCCAGTCGTCGCGCCATTGGTCGGCGCGATCGTCGAGATAACGCAGGCCGAGGCCCTCGGCGTGCGGCACGATGACCTGAGCGTGCGCCTGCGACCAGTCGGGAAACGCCGGCAGATCGGACCAGGGCAGGTAGCGCAGCACCAGCGCGCTGGCGCCGCCGGCGGGTTCGAGCGCCAGATGCAGGAAATGGCGCCCACCGATGCCATAACCGGGCGGCAGCACGCCGACCCAGGCGAGCGCGGCCGAGCCGGCGGCAAACAAGGGCTCGGCTCCAGCGCCGGCCCCACCCACCCTGGCCGGGCGGATCGAGGCGCGGCCGAGCACCTGGCGCAGGAAATGCTGGGCCACGCGCAGCTGGTCGGCCTGCTCGAGCCGCTGATCGACGCGCGCCTCGGTCTGGCCAGCGGATCGGAGCGCGCCGGTCAGGACCAGCATCAGCAAGGCCAGCAGGCTGAGGGCGATCAGGACCTCGACCAGGGTGAAACCGGCGTGGGCGCGGTGGGCGGGGCGCGTGCTCATCGGAGCTGGCCGCCGGGTTCGGGTTTGCGCTCGGGCCGCAGGGTCAGCAGTTCGAGCGAGCGCTCGCGCGCGCCCTCGACCCAGCGCACGCTGAGGCGCAGCTCTTGCAGGCGCGCGGCAGAGGCATTGCCGTCGGCTTCGGTGGGAAAGGGCTGGGACACGGCCTGCCAGGCGAAGCCGGCCGATTCGCCGGCGGCGTTCAGTCCGCCGGGTGGCAGGTTTTCGTAGGCGTCCAGCAGGGACTGACCCAGCAGGGTGGCGCTTTCGTGGCGGGTCAGCGCGCCGGTCTGGCTGGCCGAACCACCCATGGCCCGATACAGCACGCCGAGCGCCATCGCCATGATGGAGAAGGCCACCAGCACCTCCAGCAGCGAGAACCCGCGCGAGCGGCGCTTCATCGCGTCACGGGCTCCTGCTCGACCCGGCCGGAGAACCAGTCGACGCGCAGGCGCACGCCGCTGCCGGAGGGACGCAGCACGTCGACGCTGCCACCGCTGGCGCCGCCGCGCGGCAGGAAGCGAATCGCCATCCGGCCATCGGGCGCGGTTTCCTGATCGGCCATGATGGCGCGCAGCTCAAGGCCGTCGGGCATGGTGTGCAGGGGTTGCCCTTCAACGCCGAAGCTGCGCTCGCGCAGGTTGACGACGAAGCGCTGGTCGGCGCCGCTGCTCTGCGCCAGATGGCGGGCGGCGCGCATGTCGGTGAGCATGGTGCGGACGGCTTCGCGGTAGCGCGACGCGATCTGCAGGCGGTCGAAGGCAATCGGCGTCAGGCCCACCAGCAGGGCCAGCACGGCGAACACGACCATCAGCTCGACCAGGGTGAAGCCACCGGCGCGGCGGCGCGGCGGCGCGTTCATGCGCCCGCCGTCAGGCCACGGCAGGGGTCGGCCCTCATTGCCGGTTGCGCTGGTCGGCGTTCTCGCCATCGCCGCCGGGGGCGTTGTCGGCGCCGAGGCTGAGGATCTCGATGCCGCCGTTGGGGCCAGGGTTGGCGTAGCGGTAGGGGTTGCCCCAGGGGTCGTTGGGCAGGCCGCCCTTCAGGTAGGGGCCGTTCCAGCCGCTGACCGCGCCCGGCTGCGCGACCAGGGCCTGCAGACCTTCGGCGGTGCTGGGGTAGCGCCCGGTGTCGAGGCGGAAGATCTCGAGCGCCTTGTCGATTTCGGAGATCTGGGTGGCGGCGGTCTTGGTCTTGGCGCCACCGAACTGCTTCATCACGTTGGGGCCGACCAGGCCGATCAGCAGGGCCAGGATGGCCATCACGACCAGCAGTTCGATCAGCGTGAAGCCGCGGGCGCGGCGACGCGGGGCAGGTTGCGAGAGGAAGCGGCGCAGGCGGTTCATGGGCGTTGTCATGGTTGGTATCTATACGGCGAGTTCGTTGACGGACAGGATGCCCATCAGGATGGACACGATGATGGCGGCCACCAGCACGCCCAGCACCAGGATCAGAATCGGTTCGAGCAGGGTCAGGGCGCGCTTGATGCCGGTTTCGACGTCGCGCGTCAGCAGGCTGGCCAACTCAAGCATCATTGGCCCGATGCGGCCGGTTTCCTCCCCCACTCGGACGAGGTTGATGGCCAAAGGTTCAAAGCTGTGGGTGGCGGTCATGGCCGCGACCATGCGGCCGCCGCCCTTGACCATGGGCGCCATTTTGCTCAGTCGAGCGCGCAGGCGGGCGTTGCCGACGGTGTCGGTGGCGATCTGCAAGGCGGTCAGCAACGGAACGCCGTTGCCGAGCAAAGTGCCAAGGGAGCGCGAGAACAGGGTCAGGTCGTATTTGTAGAGCAGCGTGCCGATGACGGGCAGGCGCAAGGCCAGGTTCTGCCACCACTGCCGGCCCGCCGGCGTGCGCAGCCAGCGCTGCCCCAGCAGGCCCAGCACGAGCGCGCCGATGCCGAGCGCCCAGCCGTAGTTTCTGAAGCCGTCGCCCAGGCCCATGACGATGCGCGTGGGCAGCGGCAGGCCGTCGCCAAGGTCGGCGAACAGGGTCTTGAACTGGGGCACGACGAAGCCGAGCATGACCACCAGCGACAGCACGGCGACCGCCAGCAGGATGGCCGGATAGAGGGTGGCGGAGATGACGCTCTCGCGCAGCGCGCGCAGGCGCTCCAGGTGCTCGACCAGACGCTCGAGCACCTGGGACATCTGGCCGCTGACTTCGCCGGAGCGCACCATGTTGATGTAGAAGTCGCCGAACAGGTCGCGGCGCTGGCTGAGCGCGCGGCTGAACGTGGCGCCGCCCTTGACGTCTTCCAGGATGCCTTCCAGCAGCGTTCGGACGCTCGGCTTGTGGCTCATTTCGATCAACACCCGCAAGGCGTTGTCGAGCGCCAGGCCGGCGCGCAGCATGATCGACAGCTCGCTGGTGAAGGCCAGCACGTCGGCACGGTTGGCCGGCCCGCGGTCGACCCGACGCCGGCCGCGCGCCGGCATGCCCTGCAAACCGCTGCGGTCCAGCTGGAGCGCGGATTCGACGCGGATCGGCGTGAGGCCGCGCTCGCGCAGCTGGCGCAGCACGGCGTCGGCGGCGCTGGCTTCGGTGCGGCCCTCGACCAGGTGCCCATCGGCCTGGGCGGCGCGCCAGGCGAATTCAGGCATCGCTCTGGTCCTGGGTGACGCGCAAGACCTCGTCGAGGCTGGTGACGCCCGCCGCCACCTTGCGCAGGCCATCCTCGTACAGGGTATGCATGCCGCTCCTGGCCGCCAGATGCTGCAGCGCGCTGGCATCCTGGCCTTGCAGGATGGCGCTGCGCATGGCTTCGTCGACCACCAGCAGCTCATGGATGCCGGTGCGGCCCTGGTAACCGGTGCCGCGACAGTGCTCGCAACCCCGCGCCTCGTGGATTGGCGCGCCGGGCGCCACGAAGCGGTCGAGCCCGGAGCTGTGCAGGAGCTCGGGCGCCGGCTGCACCGGCGCCTTGCAATGGCTGCACAGGCGCCGCACCAGGCGCTGCGCCAGCACGCCATTGACGGTGGAGGTGATCAGGTAGCGCTCGAGCCCCATGTCCTGCAGGCGGATCACTGCCCCGGCCGCCGTGTTGGTGTGCAGGGTGGACAGCACCAGGTGGCCGGTGAGCGCCGACTGCACGGCGATCTGCGCGGTCTCGCCGTCGCGCATCTCGCCGATCATGATGATGTCCGGGTCTTGCCGCAGGATCGAGCGCAGCGCGTTGGCGAAGCTCAGGTTGATCTGCGTGTGCACCTGGATCTGGTTGATGCCTTCGAGCTGGTATTCGACCGGATCCTCGACGGTGATGATCTTCTGCGTCTCGGAATCCAGCTTGGCCAGCGCGGCGTACAGGGTGGTGGTCTTGCCGGAGCCGGTGGGGCCGGTGACCAGCAGAATGCCGTGCGGCCGGCTGATCAGCGCGTTGAAACGCGCCAGGGTGTCTTTCTCGAAACCCATGTCCTCCAGGCTGAAGCGCACGCTGGCGCGATCGAGCACGCGCATGACCACGCTCTCGCCATGCACGGTGGGCACGGTGGAGACGCGCAAGTCCAGCTCGCGGCCTTTGACGCGGGTCTTGATGCGGCCATCCTGGGGCAGGCGGCGCTCGGCGATGTCCAGGTGCGCCAGCAGCTTGACGCGCGAACTGACGGCCGCGCCCTGGCTGGCCGGCACCATTTCGCCGGAGTGCAGCACGCCGTCGACGCGGTAGCGCACGTGCAGGCCGTCGTCGAAGGGCTCCAGGTGAATGTCGGAGGCGCGCAGTTCGATCACGCGGCTGATGATGGCGTTGACCAGCCGGATGACCGGCGCCTCGCTGGCGAGGTCACGCAGGTGCTCGACGAAGTCGGCGGCCTCGCCGTCGAGATCATCGGCGGCGGCGCCCTCGTCGGCGAGCTCGCTTTCTTCGTGCGCGCGCTGCAGGGCCTTGGCGATGTCCGAGGCCATACCGACCGATGGCTGCACCGGCAGCGCGGTGGTCAGCTGCAGCGCCTTGAGAACGTAGTCGTCGTAGGGGGCACGCATCACGACGTGCAACTGACCGTCCTCGATCTTCAGCGGCAGCACCTGATGGGTGGCGAGGAAATCCGCCTGCAAGCCACTCAGCTCGGGCGGCAGATCGGGAAAGGCATCGAAGGGCACCAGCGGCAGCCGCAGGTGCTCGGCCAGTGTCTTGGCGGCATCGGCCTCGGACACCAGCCCCAGGCTGACCAGCACGCCGTCGAGCGCACCGCCCATTTCCCGCTGCGCCGCCATCGCCCGATCGAGATCGCGCGCGGTCAGCTTGCCGGCGCGCACCAGCAGCTCGCCGTAGTCGGTCCAGTTCACGCGCGGTTCGGGCGCGCCGCCCATTGGGTGCGCATCGGACGTGTGCGCGGTCGGCATCGAAGCAACAAGGTCAGGCATGTGGATTCATCAGGCGCGGCGAAGGCGACACCGGATGGCGCACCATCCAAGAGCTTCACTCGCGGCGTGGGCAGGATTCTAGGAGTTCGGCCGAGTATCACGGATTCCGGGTGGGTTCGACCGGAGATCAGCGCACGCCTGATATCCGATCATCGGCGCCGCGCCGTTCGCGATACTCACGCCATGCGCTGGACCTCCAGAGACGCAACAGGCTGCGTAAATGCCACAGCAGATGGCGTGGCTGGCGGTGGCTGGCGCGCTCTGCGGCATGTTCGACGACGGCGTCATCGGCGCGAGCCAACCGCCACCCGGCCAGTTGCAGGCGCAGACACAAGTCCACGTCCTCGCAATACATATGGTAGCTCTCGTCGAATCCACCGACCTGCGCGAACGCCTCGCTGCGCAGCAACATGAAGGCGCCGTTGACCCAGTCGGGAGTCGACGCACCGTCAATTTCGTACCGCCGACCCACGCCGTAGCGTCGCAGCAGCCGCCAGGGCGTGGGCAACAAGCGCTCGCTGTCCTGCCTGCCGCCATGCGCGTCCTGCTGAATCGGATAGGCGCAACCAGCATGGGGGTCGGACTCCAGAGCCACCCACAGGGGTGCGAACGGATTGGCCGTCCAGCGGACATCGGGATTCAGCACCGCGAAAGCGGTGCCCGCGCCCAGCGCCCGGTCACGCTCGAAGGCGCGGTTGTGGTTGGCGCCGAAGCCGGCGACCGTCTGGTTGGAGATCAGTACCAGCTCGAATGGCCAGCTTTGCCCCTCCAGCGCAGCCAGCAGTTCGGATTCCGGCTGGTTGAACGTGAGCAGCACGCGCCGCGGTGCCCCGCGCTCGCCCTGATTAACCAGCGCGGCAATCCGGTTCAGCAGCGCCGACACCAGATGCCCATGACCATGGCTGACGATCGAGGCGGTGATGCTCACCAGGCGCTGGCTCCCGGACTAGTGTCCTGGGTTGCAAGTTCGTTGAAGAAGTGAGTGGCGAAGCCGGCCCCCCCCCCCCCGCCCCCCGGGGGGGCCCCCCGGGCTCCCCCCCCCCCCCCCGGCGGCGTCGCCGCCCCCCCCCCCCCCTTTTTTTCCCCCCCCCCCCCTGGCGTCGAAAACTCAGGCGCATTGGCTACGACAGGCTCTCGAACAACTCGGCCGCCGCGAGCGGGACGCCAGCGCGGTCCTTGTCGGACAACAGCGGCGCGGCAATACCGTGCGCGGCCAGTGGCCAGTCGATGCCGATGGCGGGATCGTCCCAGGCGATGCAGCGCTCGTGCTCGGGCGCGTAGTAGTCGGTGGTCTTGTAGAGGAAGTCGGCGCTCTCGCTCAGCACCAGAAAGCCGTGCGCCATGCCGGCCGGCACCCAGAGCTGGCGCTGGTTGTCGGCGCTGAGCTCGACGCCGACCCAGCGCCCGAAGCTGGGCGAGCCCTGGCGAATGTCGACCGCGACGTCGAACACCGCGCCCTGGCTGACGCGCACCAGCTTGCCCTGCGGCTGCCGCACCTGGTAGTGCAGGCCGCGCAGCACGCCGCGGCGGCTGCGGCTGTGGTTGTCCTGCACGAAGTCGATGTCGAGGCCAGTCGCCTGCGCGAAGGCGCTGCGGTTGTAGCTCTCCATGAAGAAGCCGCGCGCATCGCCGAAGACACGAGGTTCAAGGATGAGGACACCGTCGATGGCAGTGGGAATGACTTGCATGGTGGCAGCAAAAGTGTCAGATAAGCGGACCGGACCGGATGCCGCCCGGCAGAAACCTGCGGTAGCGCAGCAGTGAACGCTCGATGGCGCCCACGTCAATCGCGTAATGGATCTGCCGATTGTCTTCGCCGACTCGCCGGGCACCGAAATTCTCGTGGAAGCGGCACACGGTGGCGTTGCCCCGCTGCACCTGGAAATGTGCAGCGCGAAAACCCAGGTCGAGCGCGTAGCGGTACACCATCAGCGCCGACTCGATGGCGGCAAGCGGCGGTGCGGCCGGCACCAGCATCCAGGACCCCCAGCAGAATGAGTCGCCGCGCGCGTCGTACAGCCGCACAGTACCCAGCGGGAGGCCATCGTCGAGAGACTCGATGATGAAGTAGGCTTGGTCGCCATCGGCAGCGTAGCCGGCCAGCCAGGCGCGCTGATCTTCGAGTCGCGGCGAGGTGATCGACAGGTGGGCATTGCGCGCCGGATCCTGGCGCAGCCCGAGGATGAACTCGGCATCGCCCCCCACGGCATTGCGCAGACGCAGCCGGTGGCCTTCGATCCAGGCGCTTTTGCGAATCCGAACCATGCTCACATCGTCTGCGATCGGCCGATCACGCGCGCAGTCCACTCAACGCGCCGCCGCCAGGCGACAGCTCGCCCGCAAGGCGTGCAGTTCAACGCCGCCGACGCCATCCACCCCAAGGGCGATCAATGTCGACAGTCCACTGGATCGAGCCAATCCGCGCGGGCTGTCGAACACGAAGTGTCGCTCAATCGGCTCGGCGAATGCCGCCACCGGCTTGATCCGCGAATGGGTTTCGCTGAAGCCCGCGCTGCCCCGGGGTTGGACGAATACCTGGGCTTGCGAGGCCGCCGAAGGTCGCAGGCGCAACTGGACCTCGAGCACCCGACACTGCTCGAAGGCCTGCCGGTCACTGCTGGTGAACACGATCTGAGGGTCCTCACCCGCCGTGAAGTCCGGACCGCCAGACACCGGGGTCAGTTGACGCCACTGCAACTGACCGCGGGCCGGAGTCCGCGGCCAGTCGAGCAGCCAGTGCGCGGGGGGTTCGTGCTCGACGATCGGCAGGTAGCGCACGAACGACGCGCCGAGCGAGCGCGCATGCTGATAGGCGGGCGTCCAGTCGCGCAGGATCTGGGAGCCAGGGCACTGTATCGGCTCGCCGGTTCCCAGCTGACGCTGGAAGCAGCGTATGTCGGCCGCGCGCGCCTGTCCCGTGTCGCGATAGTAGGTGGACACATCGAAGATGCCGCGCGACAGGCACAAGACCAGGCCAACGGCGGCCACCACGGCAAGCCAGGGACCGGCCTTCACTGAAGGCGGGACTGCGGAACGCCGCCAGAGCCACGGCAGGGCCGCCACCACCCACGGAAACAGCGCGGTCACCCAGAAGAAGTGAAAGCGCTGATAGGCCAGCAGAAACACCGCGGTCGCACCCTCGATCGATGGTTCCCGATAGGCGGCACGCCCCAGCGACACCAGCGACAGGTACACGGCAACGATCACGAACAGCGGCAGATAGACGATGGCCAGCCGCTGCGCGTCAGGCTCGACTTCAGCAATGCTGCGGCGCCAGCACGCGAGCGCCAGCCGGATGGCAACCGCCAGCAGAACTGCACCCAGCATGAACGCAAAGATCATCTCGGCGCCCACGGAGCCGAAACCGGGGCCAAAGCTGCGCCCGATCTTGCCGGCCAGGAACATCCAGAAATCGGATTCATGGGGCCACGCCAGCGGAACACGACGGGAGCCGTCCGTGTCCGGTGCCAGTCGCGTGGCATACAGCTGCAGCGCGGAGGTGAATGCGCCGGCCAGCAGTACGCCAGCGCCGCCTGATCGCATGCGCAACCGCAGCGACGGCTCTACCCTGTGCCAGGTCGACATCAATAACAACGCCAGCCCAGCCGACAGCGTGGTAAATGCACCCGAGATGTAGGACAAGCCGGCCAGCAGCCCCAGCGCGAAACCGGTGGCGGTGATAGTCAACAGCCGCCTGCCGCCCACCAGAGTGAAGTACAACGCGACCAGCAGAAAAACCAGGGGCAGCGCCTGGTGATAAGCCAGGTTCTGCTCGCCCCAGTAGGTGCGTGCCTGCAGCATCGGTACCGTGAAAGCAAACGCAACGCAACGCGTCAGGTCGTCGCGCACGGCCCACCCCAGCAGCCTCCACTGCAGCCACAGCAAGGCCCCCAGCACCACGGTCATCGATATCAACTGATAGGCGATGACGTTGCCGCCCAGCCAGCGCTGCGCCAGGGCGTCGAGCGCAAGCCCCACCGGCGCCATGGTGTTGTTGGCCGCCTGGAACAGCCGGCGCCACTCCAGCGACTCGATGTTCCCGCGGTCGTATCCGCTCCAGTCGTCATAGAACGGCAGGTCGGTGCCAAACCGAAGCCAGGACAGGATGTTGGCGCCCAGCATCAACAAGGGCAACGCCAATGCGAGGCGACACACCAGGCCGTGTCCAGCGGAAGACCTCAATGCCCGCTCCTCTCGTGATCGGGGGTGAACACCCATCGCTGCGCCAGGAACATCAGTGGCACGCACACCGCCACGGCAGCGAGCGCGGCCAGTGCCGGCGGCGCGCGCAGCACCGACACCCAGATCTCGACCACGACCAGACCCAGCATCAGCTGGATCACATGACTGGCGGCCACGTAAAGCGCCGACAGGCGCCGGCCGCGCACCCTGAAGACGGCAAAGCGCAGCAGCAGGAACGACAGCGCCACACCAACCAGAAAGGACACGACATACGAAGCCCGATAGCCGATGGCCGGCAGCAGCGCCAGGTAGAGCAGATAGCTGAGCAGCGTGTTGAACGCGCCCGAGAGCAGATAGCGAGGCAGGACGGATCGCAGGCTCACGCCGAGCCCCCCGGGTCCGGCTGCCCGGCCGCGTGAACCTGAGCCAGAAAACTGTCGTAGTCGCGAATGTAGTCCTGCGGATCGTAGGGATCGGAGGCCAGCACCATCAGCACCGCGTCCTCCGAGTAACCGTACTGGATACCCCAGGTCATGGGCGGCAGGTAGAGGCCGAGGTGCGGACGGTCGAGCCAGAATTCCTCGCGCTGCGAGCCGTCGTCGGCGACCACGCGCAACTGCCCTGTCACCGCGACCAGGAATTGCGCGCACTGGCGGTGCGCATGCTCACCGCGGATCTGCTGGTTCGGTACCGCGTAAACCCAGAAGCAGCGCTGCGGCACGAAGGGCAGACCCTGACCGACCTCGGTAGCGCAGAGAAAGCCGCGCATGTCCTGCACCTCGCGCAGGCTGTGCAACTGCACGCCGCGCACGCGGCTGGCCTGCACGCCTGCTGGGGTCGCCCCGGCAGCGCGCGACTGCGGCAGCGGCGCTGGCGCGTCGACGTAGCCGACGATGACCGCCGGATGGCCCTGCACCACGGCGTTGGGCGGCACATCGCGCGTCACCACCGCACCCGCTTCCACGCACGCACGGGCGCCGACCCGGACGCCAGCGGCAATCAGCGCGCCCTCACCCACCCGCACGCCGGCTTCGACGACAGCGCCCTCGGCCACGCAGGCCAGCGCGCCGATGTGCACGTCGGCGCCGGACAGTTGGCCCAGCACCACCGCGGAGGGATGAATGGTCATCTCCGGCATCACCGCGCTCCTTCCGTGCCCCCGGCAAAGTGCTGCACCGCCAGCACCAGCGCCTGCGGGCGCTGCTTGGTATTTTCGTAGGCGCGCCAGGCGTAGGAGCCAACGACCCCCAGGCTGAGCAGATTCAGCGCGCCGAAGAACAGGATCACCACCATCGTCATGGTGTAGCCGGACACGGCGATCCAACCCATCAGCCGGCCGATCACGGCCAGCAGACCCAGCATGGTGGCCGCCAGCACACCGACGCTGCCGGCCAGCAGCAGACCGCGGATCGGCAGGTCGGTGAAGGCGAACACGCTGTCGGCCAGGTAGGACACCTTCTTGCGCCAGGTCCAGGCCGATTCGCCGTGCGCGCGCGCACGCCGCTGGTAGGGCAGCTCGGCACGGCGAAACCCGAGCCAGAAAATCTGCGCGATCAGCGAACTGCGGCGCTCTTCCAGCACCAGCAGCGCATCGCGAAACACCAGGTTGCAGGCGAACACGTCGACACCGCCCGGGGGCATCTGCGGCACCACCCAGCGCCGGTAGGCGGCCCAGAACAGGCTGGCCTGCCAGCGCTGCAGCGCCGGGTCGTCGCGCGCCGAGCGCACGCCGACCACCACATCCACCGGCTCGGTCTGCAGCAACTCGAACATGCGCGCCGCCAGCTCGGGCGGCTCCTGCAAGTCGGCCGCCATGACGGCGAAGCAGCGCCCGCGGGCACGCTCCAGCCCGGCGCGCACGGCGGCAAACGAACCGAAGTTGCGCGACAGCAGCACCAGTGTGGCGGCAAAGGGCTGCGCCGGCAGTTGCTGGCGCAGGATCTCGTGGCAGCGGTCGGGGCTGCCGTCGATGACGAACACCACTTCCAGCCGGTCCTGAAGTTGCCCGTTCAACGCGCGCAGCGCGGACAGCAAGTCGGGCAGCGAGGCCTCGTTCTTGTAGACCGGGATGATCAGGCTCAAATCCCTCATGCGCCGCCTTCGTGAAAACCGCGCACGGCGGCGATCACCTGTTCGATTTGCTGGTCGCGCAGACCGGGAAAGCAGGGCAGCGTCAGCACCTGGGTGCAGGCTGCCTCGCTCACCGGCAAGATGGGCGCGGCAGCGCTGCCGGCCAGCAAGGGCTGGCGGTGATCGGCAACGGGGTAATGCACGTCGCAGGCGATGCCGGCGGCGGCCAGGTGCGCCTGCAGGGCGGCGCGGTGAGGCGTGCGCAGCACGTACAAGTGAGCGACGAAGTCTTCACCCGTGGACGGTGGCAGCCGCAGCGGCAAATCGGCCAAGGCCGCGTGGTAGCGCGCGGCGACGGCGCGGCGCTGCGTGTTGGCGGCGTCCAGCAGCGGCAGCTTGGCGCTCAGCACCGCGGCCTGCAGTTCGTCAAGCCGGCTGTTGCGGCCGCCGGCCAGCGCCACCTCGTACTTGGCGCACCAGCCGTACTGGCGCAGGCTGCGCAGGCGATCGGCCAGCGCTGCGTCCTGGGTGACCAGCGCGCCGCCGTCGCCCAGCGCGCCGAGATTCTTGGTCGGGTAGAAGCTGAAGGCACCAATGCGGCCCCAGGCGCCTGCCGCACGGCCATCGCGGCGCGCGCCATGCGCCTGCGCGCCATCCTCGATCAGCGGCACACCGGCAACGCTGCACAGATCGGCGATGGCCGCGACATCGGCGAGCTGGCCATAAAGATGGGTCACGATCACCGCGTCCACCGCCTGCCCGGCCAGCGCCTCGGCCAGACCGGCCGGCGACAGCGTCAGCGAAACCTCATCCACGTCGACATACACCGGCGTGGCACCGACCGCGCGGATCGCGGTCGAACCATAGAAGCCGGCGTTGGCGACGGTGACGACCCGTCGACCCGGCCCGATATCGAGCGCGCGCAGCGCCAGCTCCAGCGCGTCGGTGCCGTTGGCCACCCCGATGCCGTGCGCGACGCCGACGTAGGCGGCAAACGCCGCCTCGAAAGCCTGCACCCGGGGCCCCAGGATGTAGCGCCCGCTGTCGACCACGCCCTGCAGCAACGGCGCCAGATCGAGTCCGAAGCTCGCCGCCTCGGCCGTGAACAGCGGCACCGTGGGAGCCGGCGACGCGGTCATCACATGCGGCCTCGCAGCGGTGCGCGCTCGCGCAGCGTGCGCATCAGATACGCCCCATAGCCACTCTTGGCCAGCGGCTCGGCCAGCCGTTCCAGCTGCGCATCGTCAATGAAGCCCTTGCGCCAGGCGATTTCTTCCGGGCAGGCGATCTTCAGGCCCTGGCGGCGCTCCAGCGTGGCGATGAACTGGCCGGCGTCGAGCAGGCTGTCGTGCGTGCCGGTGTCGAGCCAGGCGTAGCCGCGCTGCATGATCTGCACGTTGAGCTGGGCTTGCTGCAGGTAGGCGTCGTTGACGGCGGTGATTTCCAGTTCGCCGCGGGCGCTGGGCTTGACGGCCTTGGCGATCTCGACCACCTGGCGGTCGTAGAAGTACAGGCCGGTGACGGCGTAGTTGCTCTTGGGGCTGGCGGGTTTTTCCTCGATGCTGATGGCTTTGCCTTGAGCGTCGAACTCGGACCACGCCGTAGCGCTCAGGGTCGTGCACGTGGTAGGCGAAGACGGTGGCGCCTTCGCTGCGGGCGTCGGCGTCGAGCAGCAGGCGCTCGAAGTCGTGGCCATAGAAGATGTTGTCGCCGAGCACCAGGGCGCTGGGGGCGTTGCCGATGAACTGCTCGCCGATGATGAAGGCCTGGGCCAGGCCGTCGGGGCTGGGCTGCACGGCGTATTGCAGGTGGATGCCCCACTGGCTGCCATCGCCCAGCAGTTGCTGAAAGCGCGGTGTGTCCTGCGGCGTGCTGATGACCAGGATGTCGCGCATGCCAGCCAGCATCAGGGTGGCCAGCGGGTAGTAGATCATGGGCTTGTCGTACACCGGCAGCAGCTGCTTGCTCATGGCCAGGGTGGCCGGATGCAGTCGGGTGCCGGAGCCGCCGGCAAGGATGAGGCCTTTGCGGAGAGTCATGTGCTTGAAGTGGTCAGAGGATCTCGGTCAGCAGGCGACGCACGCCGTCCTGCCAGGGCGGCAGACGCAAATCAAAGGCGGCTTGGAGCTTGCTGCAGTCCAGGCGCGAATTGTGCGGCCGGCGCGCCGGTGTGGGGTACTGGCTGGTGGGGATCGGGGCGATTTCCTGCACCTTCAGTTCGACCTCCGGCCGCAGTTGGCGCGCCTGGCCGATCACGTGTTGCGCATAGCCGTGCCAGCTGGTTTCGCCGGCCGCCGCCAGATGGTAGATGCCGGACCTTGGCCGGCTGCGGGCGGGTCTGCACGATGGCGTGGGCCGTGACATCGGCGATCAACTCGGCGCCGGTGGGCGCACCCCATTGGTCGTCGATGACGGTAAGGCGCTCGCGCTCACCGGCCAGGCGCAGCATGGTCCTGGCGAAGTTGCCGCCGCGCGCGGCGCAGACCCAGCTGGTGCGCAGGATCAGGTGGGTGCAGCCGGAATCCACGATGGCCTGCTCACCATCCAGCTTGGTCTGGCCGTACACGCTCAAGGGGCCGGTGGCGGCGTCCTCGCGCCAGGGCTGCTGGCCACTGCCGTCGAACACGTAGTCGGTGCTGTAGTGCAGCAGCAGCGCGCCACAGGTCTTGGCCTTCGCGCGCCAGCACGGCCGGCTGCCTCGGCGTTGATGCGCCGGGCTTGTGTCGCCTCGCTCTCGGCCTTATCGACGGCGGTGTAGGCGGCGGCGTTGACGATGACTTGCGGCTGCACGGCGCGCACGGTGGCGGCCAGGCCATCCAGCTCGGCCAGGTCGCCGTACAGCCCGTTGGCACCGTGGCGATCCAGCGCGATCAGCTCGCCCAGCGGCGCCAGGCTGCGCTGCAGTTCCCAGCCGAGCTGGCCGTTCTTGCCCAGCAGCAGGATCTTCACGCGCCCTGCCCTGCGCCGTATTGCGTTGCCACCCAGTCGCGGTAGGCGCCGCTTTGCACGCTTTTCACCCAGTCGGCATTGTCCAGGTACCAGCGCACGGTCTTGCGGATGCCGGTGTCGAAGGTCTCGGCCGGGCGCCAGCCAAGTTCGCGCTCGATCTTGCGCGCGTCGATGGCGTAGCGGCGGTCGTGGCCGGGGCGATCCTGCACGTGGGTGATCTGGCGGCGGTAGCTCTGGCCGTCGGCGCGTGGGGAGAGCTGATCCAGCAAATCGCAGATGGTGTGCACGATCTCCAGGTTGGTCTTCTCGTTCCAGCCGCCGATGTTGTAGACCTCGCCCGGCGGCCGGCCTCGAGCACGCGGCGGATGGCGCTGCAGTGGTCGCTGACGTAGAGCCAGTCGCGCACCTGCTGGCCGTCGCCGTAGATGGGCAGGGGTTTACCAGCCAGGGCGTTGACGATCACCAGCGGGATGAGTTTCTCGGGGAACTGGTAAGGCCCGTAGTTGTTGGAGCAGTTGGTGGTGAGCACCGGCAGGCCGTGGGTGTGGTGCCAGGCGCGCACCAGGTGGTCGCTGGCGGCCTTGCTGGCCGAGTACGGGCTGTTGGGCTGGTAGACATGCTCTTCGGTGAAGGCAGGGTCGTCGGGCGCGAGGCTGCCATAGACCTCGTCGGTGGAGACGTGCAGGAAGCGGAAGGCGGCCTTCTCGCCCTCGGGCAGCTGGCTCCAGTGGCCGCGCGCGGCTTCGAGCAGGCGGAAGCTGCCGACGATGTTGGTGGCGATGAAGTCCTCGGCGCCGTGAATCGATCGGTCGACGTGGCTCTCGGCAGCAAAGTTGACGATGGCGCGCGGACGATGCTCGGCCAGCAGGCGGTCGATCAGGGCCCGGTCGCCGATGTCGCCTTGCACGAAGAGGTGGCGCGCATCGCCTTGCAGGCTGGCTGAGGTTGGCCAGGTTGCCGGCGTAGGTGAGTTTGTCGAGGTTGAGCACCGGCTCACTGCCAGTTGCCAACCAGTCGAGTACAAAATTGCTGCCAATGAAGCCGGCGGCGCCGGTAATCAATATCATGTCGTCGTCACATACCCGCTGAAGCCAAGGCCGGCGAGCGAATGCCCGCGCCTGCCGGTCCAGCGAAAATACGGATTGTGCCAGTGGGTTTCAGGCCCGCTGCACGACAATGCCGAACCTCGGCGCACTGCCACTTTTGCCGTCTGCTGTCACTGGATGGAGTTGATCTTGAGCACCAAACCCCGCAAGCCTCGCGCATCGGCGGCCAAACCCGGCACGCCGGCTGGCGAGCCGAATCTGGAGTCGACCTCCGCCAATAACATCTGGTTCGCTGGCCTGGGGGCGCTGGCGAAGGCGCAAGCGGAAGGCAGCAAGGCCTTCGAGGCGCTGGTCCAGGAAGGCATCGACGCGCAGCGTGCGACGCAAGTTGCGGCGCAGCAACGCATGGAGGCGTTCACCCAGCGGGTCGAGGCCATCAACCAGAATGTCGCCGCCTCCGCGGGACGCTGGTCGGGACTGGAGAGCATCTTTGAAACCCGGGTTTCGCGTGCTCTGACGGCGCTTGGTCTGCCGTCGCAAGCGGCCTGGCAGGAATTATTGAAGCGCGTCGAGCGTCTGGAACACATCGCCGCCCAGTCGGCAACCACCGACTCCCAACCCGGTAGCCGCGTCACGGCAGCGGCGAAAAAAACACGCAAGACGCCCAACCCCTCGCCATGAATGGCGTGCGAGGCCTTGGTGGCATCTCTGCCTGGCGTGATATTGCAGTCATGGTTCGAGCCAGTACGGGCTCGCCGTTCATGGTTTTTCGATGAAGCAATCCGAGCAGCGTTCACTGATCCTGACGGCCCTGGCCGTGACCGTGGTGCACCTGGTCCTGCTGCTGGGCTGGCCACACTGGAAGTTTGCCAAGCCGGTGGGCAAAATGAGCATGGTGATCGCGACCAGGAGCATCACGCCGATGGCCGCGCCCGTACCGACACCGGCACCAGAGCCACCGGCACCGGTGGAACCGGCACCCACCTTCGAAGCCAAGGACGCCGCGCCCACGCCTCGACCCGCACCGCGCCCACGCCCGAAGGCGGCGCCCAAGCCGGTCGCGCCGAGTCCTGAAGCCCCAAGCGCTCCGATGGCGCGGGAAGCGCAATCCCTTCGCGACGGCTCGGACATCGAGGCGCCACCGGATTTCATTGCCGGTCCAGCGAACTACTGGGTCAACGTCGAACAGGTGACCAGCCGGCTGGAAGACGTCATGGTCAACAGCGTCATGGCCGACCACCCCGGGCCTGCGGTGCTCCTGCCACGCTCAGTCGAGATTCGCTACGTGACCGCCGGCACCCGCCAGGGCGTGGCCTACAGCGGCGTTCCGGCGACCCTGCGCTGGAGTCAGAACAACACGCATTACGATCTGCGCTGGGAGTTTTTCAGCACCGCGGCGGGAGATCATCGTCGCTTCAATCGCGGCGTGCTGACGCCACAAGGCCTGGCACCTGTCGCACTGATGAACATTGTGGGCCAGCAGCGCGAAGAGTGGCGGTTCGACTACGCCAACAAGCGCGTCATCGGACCCATCGATCCGCCGACCGTGGAATTCAAACCCGGAACGCAGGACGGGTTCAGCCTGGCGATTCAGTTGGCGGCCATGGCGGCCGCGCAGCCGAAGGAACTGACGCTGGGGACCCAACTGCGGGTGCCGATGCTGGAGGCAGGCGGCATTCAAGACGTGACATTCATCGTGACCGGCGAGGAAACCCTCTCCGCGCTGGAGAGCAAATGGCTCAAGACGGTGCACCTGGTGCATCAGGCGCCGGACAGTGCACAACCATCGATCGAAGTGTGGTTGGCGCCATCTCTGGACTACATGCCGGCGCGTTGGCGCATCACTGAAACCAACGGTGACATCCAGGATCGGCTGGCACAAAAGGCCATCGAACTGCAACCCATGCCGTCTTCCGAGCGGGCCTCGCCGGGCATTCTCGTCCCCCGCTGACCCCATGGCCAAGAAAGCCCCCCGCCGCACCGCCGAACGCATCCTGGTCGCCGCGCTGGAGCTGTTCAACCGCTTCGGCGAGCCGAATGTGTCGACCACGCTGATCTCGTCCGAGTTGCGCATCAGCCCGGGCAATCTGTACTACCACTACCCGTCCAAGGATGAGCTGGTCAACACGCTGTTCGGGCAGTACGAGGGCCAGCTGTATGAGTTGCTGGGCGCCAGCGAGGACGTGCGCGACGTCGAGGACTGCTGGTTCTTCCTGCACTCGCTGTTCGAGCTGATCTGGCAGTATCGCTTTCTGTACCGTGACCTCAACCACCTGCTGTCGCGCAACCGGCGGTTGGAGACACATTTCCCCGTCATCCTGATGCGCAAGCGCGGCGCGCTGCGCCTGCTGCTGGACACGCTGCGACCGGGCCAGCCCCTGGCCGCCGAGGACGAGCGCACGCGCGACGCCGTCGCCGCCAGCATGGTGGTGCTGCTGACCTACTGGCTCAGCTACGAATACGTGCTGCAGCCGCGCCGCGCGCTGGAGCCCGACAACGCCGAGGACGCGCTGCTGCGCGGCGCCTTCCACGTGCTGGGGCTGCTGGCGCCGCACCTGGATGCCGAGCCGCGCGACCACCTGCAGGCGCTGATCGAGGCCTACGTTCCCGCCACCCTGTGAGCCACCCGCCATGAGCGCCTGGCTGTCCTGCCCCTACACCGCCGAATACGCCTTCGACGCAGACAGCGTGCGCGCGCAATGGTCGCGCCTGCACGCGCTCGACGCCGAGCCGCTGCCCGAGGACGACGCGGTGCTGGCGGCCTGGGTGCTGTTCCACAACGGGCATTTCGAGCAGGCCGAGGCCGCCGGACTGGCCGCGGGCATGGCCGGGCTGGCGGTGGCCAACCGCGCCACCGCGGCGCACGCCACTCTGGTCGAGCCGCACGAAAAGGCGCGCCTGGAGCTGTACCTGCGCATTCACGCGCGCGCGCGCCAGCACGCCGCCGAGCGCCCGCGCGACGCCAGCGCCTGGTACTGGCAGGGCCGCGCGCTGGCGCGCCATGCGCAAGGCATCCACGTGGCGCGCGCGCTGGCGCAGGGCATCGGCCGCCAGGTGCGCCAGGCGCTGGAGGCCGCGCTGACGCTGGCGCCCGGCCACGCGCTGGCACACGCCGCGCTGGGCGGCTTTCACGCCGAGGTGATCGACAAGGTCGGCCCGCTGGTCGGCGCCATGGCCTACGAGGTGCACGCCGACGTCGCGCTCAGACACCTGCGCGAAGCGCATCGCCTGGCGCCCGACTCGGCCGCCGTGCTGCTGGAATACGCGGGCGCGCTGCTGATGCTGGACGGCGAGGCGCGGCTGGACGAAGCGGCGCGCCTGCAGGAGCAGGCCGCCAGCCTGAGCGCGCGCGACGCCGCCGAGCGGCTGTGGGTCGAGCTGGCGCGCACGGACATCTGATTCCCACGCCGGCCCGACCGACCGCACGCCCATCCCGACTAACATCCCCCTTTTTTTCACCAAGGAACGCCCATGTCCGACCTGAAAGCGCGCTTCGAGCAAGCCGTCGCCGATTCCAAGACGCTCAGCGAGCGCCCCGACAACGTCACCCTGCTGAAGATCTACGCGCTCTACAAGCAGGCCACCGAGGGCGACAACGAGGATCGCAAGCCCGGTTTCACCGACATGGTGGCGCGCGCCAAGTGGGACGCCTGGAAGAAGCTCGAAGGCACCGGTAACGATGAAGCGATGCAGCAGTACATCAACCTGATCAGCGAGTTGCGCCAGGGCTGAGGCCGTCGCTCAGCGCCCGCAGCCGCGCCTGCCGCTCGGCCTTGGGCAGGCGCGATAGTTCGCGCACGGCGGCATGAAAGCGCGGCCAGCTGCCGCCGCCCTGCGCAAACAGCGCCTCGAAGCCCGGCACCAGTTCGTCGTAGGCCGCCTGCACACCGAAGAAGGCGTTGTTGGCCTCGGCCACCCAGCGGTCGAAGCCGTCGAAAGGCGTGCCGGCCGCGGCCCAGCCGGCTTTCAGGTCGGCATAGCGCTGGCGAAAGCGCGCCATGGCCTCGGTCTTGCGCGCGCGGCAGCGTGGCGGGGTCTTTCTGCGCATACACATCGGCGAGCTCGCGCCGCGTGTCGCGGCTGAGCTGCCGAAACGCGCGTCGGCGCGCATCGAACATCGCGTAGTCGCGCCGCGCCGCCTCGCCCGCCTGCGTCGCCAGCCAGCGCTGCACGCCCAGGCGCTCGACAGCGGTCGCGTACGACTCGTTGAACATGGTGTCGTCATTCACGTACACCACTTGGTGCGACAGCTCGTGAAAGATCATGCGCGCCAGCTCGCCCTCGGGGTAGCGGATGAAGGTCGACAGCAGCGGGTCACCGCCGGCCCAGTTGAGCCAGCCCAGGGTCGAGTAGGCCGGCACGCCGTACACGCGCACTTCCAGCCCCTCGTCCTGCTCCAGCTGCGCCGCCAGCGCCCTGGCCTCGGCCTCGTCGTAATAACCGCGGTAACCGACGCAGCCGACCACCGGGAAGCACCAGCGCTTCAGCGTCAGCGAATCCGCCGGTGCCGCCGCCACGTTCCACACCGCCGCGCGGCGCTTGAGGTCGCTGTAGCGGTGGTAGCTGGCGTTGTCGGGCAGCGCGAGCTCGCTGACGGCGAAGGCGCGGATGCGCCGCGCCATTTCCAGGCGCGGCTTCAGGTCGCCTGCCACCGTCGGGTCGGCCAGCAATTCGTCGATCGGGCGCGCGGCCTGCATCAGCGCCAGATGGCCGTGCACCGATTGCCAGTAATAGCCGGCGGAGCCGCAGGCGCTCAGCGCCGCCAGCGCCAGCACGGCGAGCAGCGCCGCCGCCCAACGCGGCACGCACGCCTCAGACATCGGCGGTGCTGCGCTCCACCACCTCGGTCACGGGATCGGGCGCCACCACCACGCGTTCGACCTGCACCCGGCAGTCGTGAAAGGTCGGCCCGCGGCCCAGGTCGGTCAGTTGCTGGCTGGTCAGCTCGTTGACGTTGGTGCCGCGCGGCCCCAGCTTGCGCCACCACACACCCAGGCCATTGACCACGCCGGGGCGCGCGCGCTCGCCCACCTGGGCCTTGCAGTGGTAGCTGCCGCGGGCGTTGAACACGCGCACCATCTGGCCGCTGACGATGCCGCGCGCGGCGGCGTCGCACGGGTGCATCTCCAGCAGCGGCTCGCCCTCGATGCTGCGCAGGCTTTGCACGTTGACGAAGCTGGAGTTGAGGAAATGCCGCGCCGGTGGCGTGATCAGGGCCAGCGGGTAATCGCCCTCGGGCATCACGCCCACCGCCTCATGGTTCGGCACATGGTCGGGCAGGCCATCCAGGCCCTGCGCCGCCAGCCGGGCGCTGTAGAACTCGCAGCGTCCGCTCGGCGTCGGAAAGCCGCCGTCGGCGAACGGCGCCTCGGGCACCTTGAGGGACACGAAGCCGTGCTGCAGCAACTCGTCCCAATCCACCTTGTCGCCGTAGGCCTGGCGGCACAGCGCCTCATCGTCGTCCTGGAAGCAGGGTTCGTCGAAGCCCATGCGCGCCGCCAGCGCGCGGAAGATGCGCGCGTTCGACCACGCCTGCCCCAGCGGCGCGATGGCCGGCCGGTTCAGCAGCACGTCGGTGTGGCCGTAGGCCAGGTGGATGTCCCAGTGCTCGAGCTGGGTGGTGGCCGGCAGCACGATGTCGGCATGGTCGGCGGTGTCGGTGCGGAACTGCTCCAGCACCACGGTGAACAAGTCCTCGCGCACGAAGCCGCGCACCACCTTGGGCGACTCGGGCGCCACCGCGACCGGGTTGCTGTTGTAGACGATCAGCGCCTCGACCTTCGGCCCGAACGCCGCCGACGATTCGCGCAGCAGATCGTCGCCCAGCGTCACCATGTTGAGCGTGCGCGGCCGGCGCCCGGCCAGCAGCTCGGGCCGCTGCAGCGCCGCGCGATCTACGGGAAAGTTGCCGCCGCTCGACAGCAGCAGGCCGCCGGCGCGATGACGCCAGGCGCCGGTCAGCGCGGGCAGGCAGGCGATGGCGCGCACCGCGTTGCCGCCGCCGGCACAGCGCTGCACGCCGTAGTTGAGGCGGATGGCGGCCGGCCGCGTCGTGCCCCAGGCACGCGCCAGATCGCGCAGCTGCTGCACCGGGATGCCGCAGACGGCGGCGGCGCGCTCGGGCGGCCATTGCAGGGCGCGCTCGCGCAGCTGCGGCCAGCCCAGCGTGTGGCGTTCGATGTAGTCGTGGTCGAGCCAGTCGTGCACGATCAGCTCGTGCATCAGGCCCAGCGCCAGCGCGGCGTCGGTGCCGGGCAGCAGCGCCACGTGCTCGTCGCATTTCTCGGCCGTCTCGGTGCGGCGCGGGTCGATGCAGACCAGGCGCGCGCCGGCACGCCGCGCCTGCTGCGCCAGGCGCCAGAAATGCAGGTGGCTGGCGATGGCGTTGCTGCCCCAGATCAGGATCAACCGGCTCTCGGCGAAATATTCCACCTGCATGCCCAGCTTGCCGCCCAGCGTGTGGTTCAGCGCCTCGGCGCCCGCGGTGGCGCAGATGGTGCGCTCCAGCAGGCTGGCGCCCAGGCGGTGGAAGAAGCGCCGGTCCATCGACTCGCCCTGCACCAGGCCCATGGTGCCGCAGTAGCTGTAGGGCAGGATGGCCTCGGCATCGCGCGCGGCAATCGCCGTCAGGCGCGTGGCGATTTCATCCAGCGCGGCGTCCCAACTGATGGGCTCAAAGCGGCCCTCGCCCTTGGCGCCGACGCGGCGCAGCGGCGTCAGCACGCGCTCGGGGTGGTGCGTGCGCTCGGCGTAGCGCGACACCTTGGTGCACAGCACGCCGGCCGTGTGCGGATGCGCCGGGTTGCCGCGCACGCGCAGGGCGCGGCCGTCCTGCACCGTGGTGATCAGGCTGCAGGTGTCGGGGCAATCGTGCGGGCAGGCGCCCACGATGTCGTGCGCTTCGGTCATGAGCGCGCCATTCTCACCCAAGCGGCCGCCGCGTGCAGCCGCTCGGAGCCGGCGCTAGACTGCGCCCATGAACCTGATCGAACCCATCCTGGCACAGGCCGCGGCCATCACCCAACTGCGGCGCGACATCCACGCGCACCCCGAGCTTTGCTTTGAGGAAGTGCGCACCGCCGACCTGGTGGCGACCAAGCTCACCGAGTGGGGCATCCCGATCCATCGCGGGCTGGGCACCACCGGCGTGGTCGGCATCGTGCACGGGCGCGACGGCGGCAAGAGCGGCCGCGCCATCGGCCTGCGCGCCGACATGGACGCGCTGCCGATGACCGAGTTCAACACCTTCACGCACGCCAGCCGCTACCAGGGCAAGATGCACGCCTGCGGCCACGATGGCCACACCGCCATGCTGCTGGCGGCGGCGCAGCACCTGGCGCAGCAGCGCGATTTCGATGGCACGGTCTACCTGATCTTCCAGCCGGCCGAAGAAGGCGGCGGCGGCGCACGCGAGATGATCAAGGACGGGCTGTTCGAGCAGTTCCCCATGGAAGCGGTGTTCGGCATGCACAACTGGCCCGGCATGGACGTGGGCAAGTTCGCCGTCTCAGCCGGCCCGGTGATGGCGTCGAGCAACGAGTTCAAGATCACCATCACCGGCAAGGGCGGCCACGCCGCGCTGCCGCACAACGGCATCGATCCGGTGCCGATCGCCTGCCAGATCGTGCAGGGCTTTCAGACCATCCTGACGCGCAACAAGAAGCCGGTGGATGCCGGCGTGATCTCGGTCACCATGATCCACGCCGGTGAAGCCACCAACGTGATCCCCGACAGCTGCGAGATCCAGGGCACGGTGCGCTGCTTCAGTTTTGAAGTACTGGATCTGATCGAGCGGCGCATGCAGGAAATCTCGGAAGGCGTCAGCGCCGCGTTTGGCGCCGAGTGCGACTTCGAGTTCGTGCGCAACTACCCGCCCACCATCAACACGCCATACGAGGCCGAGTTCTGCCGCCGCGTGATGGCCGGCATCGTCGGCGAAGGCAACGCGCTGACGCAGGAGCCGACCATGGGCGCCGAGGATTTCTCGTACATGCTGCTGGAAAAGCCCGGCGCCTACTGCTTCATCGCCAACGGCGACGGCGCGCACCGCGGCAGCTACGAAGGCGGCGGCCACGACGCCGGCCCCTGCACGCTGCACAACCCGCACTACGACTTCAACGACGAGCTGATCCCGCTCGGCGGCACCTACTGGGTACGGCTGGCGCAGGAATGGCTGGGCCATGTGCCGCCGGCGGATCGGCCGATGCCGGTGAATGGCTAAATGAAACATGACTTCGCTGCGCTCAATGACCGGCGCTGGCGCGCCATGACAAATGACGAAAGCGCCGTGCCAGATGATTCCATTTCCACGTCAACAGCACAGGTTCTTAGGCTGGGTTAGCCGAAGGCGTAACCCAGCGAAAGCACCCCAAAAACTCGCTGGGTTACGCTGCGCTAACCCAGCCTACGAGCGTTCTTTTGTCATTTGTCATCAACGCCGCGCCAGCGGCGAAGTCATGCGCCGCCAGGCGCGGTCATTAGTCATCGAGACACCATGATTCCCATCCCCAAAGCCTTTTCTGCCAGCTACGCGCAGGCCCGCGTCAAATTCCTCGAAGCCGCCGCCACCGTGGGCGCACAAATCGCTTCGCACAAGCACCCGCTGCCCGGGCGCGAAGGCGAACAGCTGGCGCTGGACACGGCGCTCGACGGCGACGCGCACAGCGAGCGGCTGCTGATCGTCAGCAGCGCCTGCCACGGCGTCGAGGGTTTTTGCGGCAGCGGCGTGCAGGTGTTTGCGCTGCACGACGCCGAATGGCGCGACAAGGCGCGCGAGGCCAGCGTGGCGGTGCTGTACATCCACGCGCTGAATCCCTACGGCTTCTCCCATCTGCGCCGCGTGACGCAGGAGAACGTGGACCTGAACCGCAACTTCCACGACTTCGGCCAGCCGCTGCCGGTGAACGAAGGCTATCGCCGCGCACACCCGCTGCTGCTGCCTGAGCAGTGGCCACCCGACGCCGCCAACCAGGCTGCGGTGCAAGACTTCATCGAACACGAGGGCCTGCCGGCCTGGCAGGCGGCGGTGTCCGGCGGGCAGTACGAGTTTGCCGACGGCCTGTTCTACGGCGGCCGCGCACCGACCTGGAGCAACCAGACCTTGCGCCGGGTGCTGGCCGAGCACGCCGCCCACGCGCGCCAGATCGCCTGGATCGACCTGCACACCGGCCTGGGTCCGAACGGCGTCGGCGAGCGCATCTGGGCCGGCCGCGACGACGCTGTGGCGATAGCGCGGGCGCGCCGCTGGTGGGGCGATCAGGTCACCTCGTTCTACGACGGCTCATCCACCAGCGCGCCGCTCACCGGCCTGATGTGGACCGCCATCCACGACGCCGCGCCACAAGCCGAATACACCGGCATCGCGCTGGAATACGGCACCGAGCCGATCCCCGAAATCATCGACGCGCTGCGCGGCGACCACTGGCTGGCGCTGCACCCCGAGGCGCCGGCCGAGCTGGCGGCACAGATCAAGGCGCGGCTGAAGCGCGCCTTCTACACCGACACCGATGCCTGGAAAGGCCAGATCGTCAGCCAGGCGCGGCAGGCGCTGTTTCAGGCGGTGGACGGCTTGAGCGACAGCCGCACGTCTACCACCGTGCCCGACAGCCCCGAGTCGACCTGAAACTCGCCGCCGATGCGGCGGATGCGCTCGGCCATGCTGCGCATGCCGACCGACAGTCCGGCGCGCTGCACGGCCGCCACGTTGAAGCCGATGCCATCGTCGGCAATCCGCAGGTGCAGGCTAGACAGCGTCGGCAGCGTGCAATCCACCCGCAGCGCGCCGGCTTGGCTGTGCTTGATCACGTTCGACAGCGCCTCCTCGATCAGCCGCGTCAGCGCCAGGCACTGCAGCGCATCGGGCCGGTGCTGCTCGTCCCAGGCTGGGGCGATGTGCCATTCGGACTGCACGCCGAGTTCTTCCAGGATGCGGGTAAAGCGATGCCGCACCGGCGCCAGCCACTGCAATGGTGTGTCCGGCACGCTGGCACCAGCGCTTGATCCGTGGTCGATCACCTGGCGCAGGTCGTCGCGCAGCAGTTTCAGCAACGACAGTACCCGCTCGTTGGGCAGCGGCCCCGGCGCCTGCTCGACCAGCGCCATGCTGCGCACCAGCGAGCCGCCCAGGCCATCGTGCAGGTCGTGCGCGATCTGCACGCGCTCCTGCAGCTTGGCGTGGTCGATGGCGTGGGCGCGCTCGCGCTGCAGCACCTGCTCCAGTGCGGTGCGGGCCTGCGCCACGCGCTCTTCAAGCGCCTGGTTGAAGCGCTCGATGCCGTACAGCTGCTGCACCAGTTGCCAGCCAAGCAGCAGCATCATCAGCGCGATGATGAGCGGCCCGCTCAGCGCCGACCAGCTGCGCGCCACCGCCCACAGGCCTCTACCATAGATCAGCTCGTACGCCGCCACCACGATGAAGACCAGCCAGCACAGGGCCAACAGCCGGTGGCGCAGCTGGCGTCGGCCGCGCCGCGGCAGCCACGCATGCCACTGGAACTGCAGCGCATTGGCCGTGAACACCAGCAGCGCGCCCAGCCACAGCACGCGCAGCCACTCACGCAGCGCCGCCGCCGGCACCCCCCAGGCCAGTGCGATGCCCAGCGCCGCCAGCAGCCACAGCGCCCGCTCGGCCCAGCGCAGTTGCTGCCCGCCAAAACGCAGTGTGAACATGCAGGCACACAGCACGTAGCCGATCAGCGCCGCCATGCTGCTGCGTGCCTTGGTCAGCGAATCGGGCCAGGGCCAGGGGGTGTCGGCGATGAAGGTGGTCAGATAGAGCAGCCAGCACAGCGCCATCAGGCCGAACCAGCCGTAGGCCTGCTCCTTGCGGCGCGCCACCACACCAGCAGGAACAGGCCCGCGGCCACCGCCGCCAGCGTGGCGTTGATGGCGTACAGCTTCTGCTGGCGCCACACACTGGCGTCGTGTTGCGCTGCCACCAAGGGCAGCTCATCGAGCACCACCCGGCGCAGGCCTGGCGACAGCGCCGCCCAGCCGACGGCCCGCACCCACACCGTGTTGACACCGTCGTGCAGCGCCGACTGCGGCAGCACCCACCAGCGCGGCACGTTCCAGCTGCGCGACAGCGGCTCGACCAGCGAGGCATCGCGCCACAGCAATTCGTCGTTGAGATAGACCTCGCCCGCCATGCTGATGCCGCTGATGCCCAGCGCCAGCGGCGTAGCGCCGTCGGTGCAAGCGCGCTCCCAGTCGATGCGGTACCAGACCGAGCCGTCATGGCGTGGCCAGCGCTGGCCCCATTCATCCGGCAGCGTCACCGGCTCCCAGGGCAGATCGGCGCGCGGCGTGGCCACGCCATCGGCTCGGGCAGCGTACTGACCCAGCACGCGCGGGGTGCAATCGTCTGACCAGACCGGCGCGGATATCAGTGCGGACAAGATGGCGCAGCAGCCGGCCAGCCAGCGCCACCGCACCGTGCCGAAGCGATGCCGCCGGCAGGCGGCAAGCTGTCGGATCAGGGCGAGCAGCAGACAAGGCATACGCGCAACCATCTGCCCGCATCCCCGCTGTGCCGCCCCTTCAGCCCGCACGCGCTTGGCGCCAGCATCCGACACGGCGCAGCATAGGCATCATTCCGGCATCAAGCGTAGCGCTCACGCTCTTGCGCAATGGTCAGCAAGCCGTCGAAGATCAGGCTCTCGACCAGTTCGTAGGGCCGCGTCATGGCCGGCAGCATCTTCCAGCCGGCGCCGCCGGTCATCAGGCACAGCGGCTGCGCGTCGCAATGGCGAAACAGGTTCTGGTACATGCGCTCGCAGGCGCCGGCGATGGCGAAAGTGCCCCCGCTGGTCAGCGCGTCGCTGGTGTTGGTGGGAAATTCCACCACGTCGCCGGTCGGCACGTGCAGGCCGGCGGTGCCGGATTCGAGCGCGCGCAGCATGATGCCGTGGCCGGGCAGGATCAACCCGCCCAGAAAGCGGCCGTGCTGGTCGAGCGCCTCCACCGTTACCGCCGTGCCGACCATCACCAGGATCACCGGTCGCGGTGGCCCGCGCCGCAGCATGTGTTGGCGCGCGCCGATCATGGCCACCCAGCGATCGGCGCCCAGGCGCGGCGGGAAGTCGTAGCCGTTGATCACGCCGGCCTCGCCCTCGGAGGCCACCACCCAGCGCGGCTCCACCGACCACAGCTCCATCTGCTCCTGCACGCGGTGCTTGACGGCCTGGCTGGCGACGATGCAGCCGAGCATGCGCGAGGGTTCGGGAATCTGCGACCAGACGCCGTCGGCCAGGCGATCGATCTGCTCCAGGAACTCGGCGCCCTGCGCCAGCAGGCGCGCGCCCGCCGCCGGATGCTCGTACAGCGTCCACTTCAGCCGCGTGTTGCCGACGTCAATTGCCAAAAAAGTCATGGATTCGCAATATAAGCGCTTTTCCTACAGCAAATGCAGCCCGTTTTTCACCGAAAGGCCATCTGACGGCGCTACAGTGGCGGCTTCCCGTCCACCAAGCCAAGGAGAAAGCATATGGGATTGTTCAGTTTCATCAAGGATGCCGGTGAGAAGTTGTTTGGCCACAAGGAAGTCGAGCAGGCGGCCAGCGCCAGCGCGCCCAACCTGGCCGAGTTGAACCAGAAGGCAGGCGACGCCATCAAGACCTACATCGAGAAGCAGAATCTGGGCCTGTCGGGCCTGGGCGTCTCGTTCGACGGCGCCAGCGGCAAGGTTGCGCTGAGCGGCTCTGCCCCCAGCCAGGAAGCCGCCGAGAAGGCCAGCCTGGCCGCCGGCAACGTGGCCAGCGTGACCAGTGTCGACAACAACCTGCAATACCCCGCCGGTACCGCCTCGCAGTACCACGACGTGGTGAGCGGCGACACGCTGTCGGCCATCGCCAAGAAGTACTACGGCGACGCCAGCAAGTACCCGGTGATCTTCGAGGCCAACAAGCCGATGCTGTCGGATCCGAACAAGATCTATCCGGGGCAGAAGCTGCGCATCCCCGCACTTTGAGCACCACCCCCTGAGGCGCTGACGCGCCTTCCCCCTCTGCTGAGCGAGGGGGACAACGCCAGTGGCCGGGCCAAGCCCGCTCCACGGCGTTCGCTGGAATGGCCTGCTCCGCGGCCATCGGTTCTTTCTGAAAGGCACCTTCGGGTGCCTTTCGTCGTTTGCAGGCTTCGTGGGTTGCGGCGTAGAGTGGCGGCATGAACGCCCCTGCCCACGACGACGACATCACGACACTGGATGCCACGGCGCTTTCCGACGCCATCCACGCACGGCGCTTGTCGTGCCGCGAGGTGATGCGGGCGTATCTGGCGCGCATCCATCGGCTCAATCCTGCTTACAACGCCATCGTCTCGCTGCGACCTCATGATGACCTGCTGGCCGAGGCCGATGCCTGCGACGCCGAACTGGCGCGCGGTAAAGCAGGCAGCGGATCGCGCGGCTGGCTGCACGGCGTGCCGCAGGCGATCAAGGACCTGGCGCCCGCCGCCGGCCTGCCGACCACGCTGGGTTCGCCGCTGATGCAGGGCACCATCGCCAAGGAGGACGGCCTGATGACGGCGCGCATGAAGGCCGCCGGCTGCATCGTCGTCGGCAAGACCAACGTGCCCGAGTTCGGCCTGGGCTCGCACACCTTCAACGAGGTCTTCGGCGCCACCCGCAACGCCTACGACCCCGGCAAGTCGGCCGGCGGCTCCAGCGGCGGCGCGTCGGTGGCGCTGGCGCTGCGCCTGCTGCCGGTGGCCGATGGCTCCGATTTCATGGGCAGCCTACGCAACCCCGCCGCATGGGCCAACGGTTTCGGCTTTCGGCCCAGCCAGGGCCGCGTGCCGCTGTGGCCGGCGCTGGACGTGTGGATCAATCAGCTGGTCACAGAAGGCCCCATGGGCCGCAGCGTGCGCGATGTGGCGCGGCTGCTGCAGACACAGGCCGGCTGGTCGGCGGATACGCCGTTGTCGATCGCCGCGAGCATGGATGGGATCGAAGACGAACTCGACCTCAGGTCGCAGCGCATCGGCTGGCTCGCCGATCTGGACGGCTACCTGCCGATGGAAGCCGGCATTCTGGACGCTTGCGCGCAAGGCCTGCAGCGCCTCGAAGGCCTGGGCTGCGCGGTAGAGCCCGCCAAGCTGGGCATGGCGCCGGCGCGCGTGTGGGACGCCTGGCTGGTCTGGCGCCGCGTGCTGGTCGCCTCGCGCATCGCGCCCTTCTTTCTGAAGGAAACCAACCGCGCCCACATCAAGCCCGAGGCGGTGTGGGAATTCGACCAGGCCCAGGGCTGCACCGCCAACCAGTTCCTCGCCGCCAGCGTGGCGCGCACGCAGTTCCACCAGAGCATGCTGCGGCTGTTCGAGCAGCACGACTTCCTGGCCCTGCCCTCGGCGCAGGTCTGGCCCTTCGACATCGGCGAGCGCTGGCCGCAGCAGATCGCCGACCGCACGATGGACACCTACCACCGCTGGATGGAGGTCGTCATCTACGCCACCTTCGCCGGCCTGCCCTGCATCAGCGTGCCGGTGGGTTTCAACGAGGCCGGCCTGCCGATGGGCCTGCAGCTGATCGGCAAGCCGCAGGACGACGCCGGCGTGCTGCGGCTGGCGGCGGCGTACGAGCAGGCCATCGGCGACTGGCTGGCGGTGAAGCCGCAGCTTCAAGCCTAGCGCGCGGGCGGCTTGGTCTTTCAGTTCTGCCGCCACGGCAGGCCGGCGTGGCGCCAGCCGTTCTTGCGGCCGCGCTGTGCGTGCTCGTCCGGCTCGCCCTCGAAGCCGCCGAGGATGTTGTAGGCGACCAGACCCAGTTCGGTGGCGCGCTTGGCGGCGGCGATGGAGCGCACACCGCTGCGGCACAGCAGCATGAGCGGCTGGCCACTCGGCGCCGCCGCGCGCAGCTGGGCATCGAAATCCGGGTTCAGCGCCATGCCGGGCCACTGCTTCCAGGCGGCGGCCACGGCACCGGGCACGAAGCCGACCCATTCGCGCTCGGCGTCGGTGCGCACGTCGACCAGCACCGCCGCGCCCGCCTCTAGGCGCTCGTGCGCCTGCTGCGGCGTGATGTCGCCGGCATAGCCCGACGCACTGCCGGCCGCCGCCGCATCGACGCCCGCTTCACCACCCGCATCCTGGCGCAGGCCGGAGCGCTGGTTGGCCGGCACCGCCTCGTCGATGCGGCGCGGTTTGGGCAGGTCGAGCGCGTTCATCAGCGCGATGAACTCCTCGCGCGTCTTGCCCGCCAGGCGCGGGTTGGTCGCCTTCTCGGCGCCGATGGTGGACTGGGCGCGCCCGTGGTAGTCGTGCCCCGGCCAGACGATGGTGGTGTCGGGCAGGCTGAACAGCTGGGTCGTGATGCTGTCGTACAGCGCGCCGGCGTCGCCCGACTGGAAGTCGGTGCGGCCGCAGCCCTGGATCAGCAGCGTGTCGCCGGTGAACACGTGGCGGTCGTCGTGGCGCTGGTCGGGGCGCATCTGGTGGCCGAGCGGCGTCTGCGCGACTTCGCTGGGCGGCTCCTCGTGCTCGTGCGGCGCGCGCTGCCAGTAGAAGCTGACGCTGCCCGCGGTGTGGCCGGGCGTGTGCAGCACGCGCAGCCGCTCGCGGCCGAACTCGAGCACGTCGCCATCTTTCAGTTGCACGGCGGCGGTGCCGATGTCGCAGCCGGCTGGCGCGGCCAGCCGCGCACCGGTCAGTTCGGCCAGGCGCGCGGCGCTGGTGACGTGGTCGGCATGCGCGTGCGTCTCGACCGCCCACTTCAACGTCAGGCCCAGGCGCTGCAGCGTGGCCAGGTCGCGCTCCAACTGCTCGTCGACCGGATCGATGATCAGCGCCTCGCGCGAATCCTCGTCGAACAGGATGTAGGTGTAGCTGCAGGAGGGTGGGTCGAAAAGCTGCGTCGGGTTCATGGGTCCAGTTTATGCGCGGCCCGGGCGACTCGCGCGTAGGGCATTGGCGCATCGTGCCAATCGCCGCCAGGCAGTCATCGGACCTCAATCGGACCGGCGTACGGTGCGACTGCGACGCCCCATCAGACGCCAAGGTGACGATCGGCGCCACGCACTGGTAAAAACCCTCTGTCCTCTGAGGCCATGGTCCACCAAGATACCGAGTGTTTCGACACCACAAGCAGGAGACTTACCCTCATGGCCGATCAACGTCCCACTTCCCCCGCCGCCGCAACCTGATCAAGGGCGCTGCCGTCGCCGCCGGCGCCCTGTCGGCGCCCATGGTGTCGATGGCGCAGACCACCTCGCTGCGCTTTCAGAGCACCTGGCCGGCCAAGGACATCTTCCACGAGTACGCGCAGGATTTCGCCAAGAAGGTCAACGACATGGCGGGCAACCGCCTGAAGATCGAGGTGCTGCCGGCCGGCGCCGTGGTGCCGGCGTTCCAGCTGCTGGAAGCGGTGAGCAAGGGCACGCTGGACGGCGGCCACGGCGTGATCGCCTACCACTATGGCAAGAACTCCGCGCTGGCGCTGTGGGGCTCCCGCCCGGACTACTGCATGGACCCGAACATGGTCTTGGCCTGGCACAACTACGGCGGCGGCAAGGCGCTGGTGGAAGAAATCTACAAGAGCCTGAACATGGACGTGGTGACCTACCTGTACGGGCCCATGCCGACGCAGCCGCTGGGCTGGTTCAAGAAGCCGGTCGCCAAGGCGGCCGACATGAAGGGCCTGAAGTTCCGCACCGTCGGCCTGGCGGTGGACGTGTTCACCGACATGGGCGTGGCGGTGAACCCGCTGCCCGGCGGCGAGATCGTGCCGGCGCTGGACCGCGGCCTGATCGACGCGGCCGAGTTCAACAACGCTTCCTCCGACCGCGTACTGGGCTTCGCCGACGTGGCCAAGAACTGCATGCTGCAGAGCTTCCACCAGAGCAGCGAGCAGTTCGAGATCCTGTTCAACGGACCGAAGTACCGTGCGCTGCCGCAGGATCTGCGCAACATCATCGACTACGGCGTGCAGGCCGCCAGCGCCGACATGAGCTGGAAAGCGATCGACCGCAACTCCAAGGACTACGAGGAACTCAAGAAGGCCGGCGTCAAGTTCTACAAGACGCCCGACGCCATCCTGCGCCAGCAGCTGGCGTCCTGGGACAAGACGATCGAGAAGAAGGCGGCCGAGAACCCCTTGTTCAAGAAAGTCCTCGACTCGCAGAAGGAATTCGCCAAGCGCGCCGGCCAGTGGCAGAACGACTACACGGTCGACATGAAGATGGCCTACAACCACTTCTTCGGCGCCAAGAAGGCCTGATGCCGCGCACGGCGCGGCCGTCTCGTCGTCCGCGAGAGCAGCAAGCAGGGGGCGCCCGCGAGGGCGCCCTCGTCGTGTCCGCCTCTGGCTTGGCAAGCGCGCCGCACGCTGCGGCGACCCGCACCTCATCCCCCCTCGAATCACGCACCGACAGACGGCCGCCGCGCGCGGCGCCGCCGGGAGTCCAGTGAATGCAGAACTTCCTATTGACCGTTGACCGGCTGTCGACCTGGATCGGCAAGCTCTTTGCCTGGTGCATCGTAGGCCTGACCCTGATGATCAGCTGGGAGGTGTTCTCCCGCTACATCCTGAACAAGCCGCACAGCTGGATGTTCGACGTCCAGATCATGCTGTACGGCACCCTGTTCATGACCGCCGGCGCCTACACCCTGGCCAAGAACGGCCACGTGCGCGGCGACGTGCTGTACGGCTTCTTCCAACCGCGCACGCAGGCCGCCATCGACCTGGTGCTGTACGTGCTGTTCTTCCTGCCCGGCGTCATCGCGCTCACCTACGCAGGCTGGCACTACTTCCAGGATTCGCTGGCGATGAACGAGCAGACCTTCAACGCCGATCCGCTGCCGCTGTACCCGTTCAAGCTCGTCATTCCTTTCGTCGGCATCACCCTGCTGCTGCAGGGCATCGTCGAGATCATCCGCTGCGTGATCTGCCTGCGCACCGGCCAGTGGCCGGCCCGCGACGAGGACGTGGAGGAAGTTGACGTCGACAAACTGAAGGAAATGGTGAACGTGAAAGACGAGGACATCCAGGCGCTCGATTCGCTGCTGCCGGAAAAGGGAGGCCACGTATGAAAGTCCGCAAGGCACTCTGGTTCGGCTTCTCGCTGATGGGCCTGGTGGTGGCTTCGGCCGCCTACATGCTGATCAGCGTCGAGCAGATCACCCACGGCCACATCGGCCTGCTGATGCTGTCGCTGGTGGTGGTGGCCATCATGCTGGGCTTTCCCACCGCCTTCACGCTGATGGGCATGGGCATGCTGTTCACCTGGCTGGCCTACGACCGCGACATCAACCGCACGCTCGACCTGATGGTGCAGAAGACCTTCAGCGTGATGGGCAACGACGTGCTGATCGCGGTGCCGCTGTTCGTCTTCATGGGCTACCTGGTCGAGCGCGCCAACCTGATCGAGAAGCTGTTCAAGAGCCTGCACCTGGCGATGGCGCGCGTGCCGGGCTCGCTGGCGGTGGCCACGCTGGTGACCTGCGCGGTGTTCGCCACCGCCACCGGCATCGTCGGCGCGGTGGTCACGCTGATGGGCTTGCTGGCGCTGCCAGCCATGCTGCGCGCCGGCTACAGCGTGCCACTGTCGGCCGGCGCCATCACCGCCGGCGGCTGCCTGGGGATTCTGATCCCGCCCTCGGTGCTGCTGATCGTCTACGGCGCCACCGCCGGCGTGTCGGTGGTGCAGCTGTACGCCGGCGCCTTCTTCCCCGGCATCATGCTGGCCGGCCTGTACATGCTGTACGTGATCATCCTGGCCAAGCTCAAGCCCAAGTGGGCGCCGCCGCTGAGCGCCGCGGATCGCCAGGTCGCCCTGCCGGGCCCGCTGGCCAGCTTGGGCGTCGGCAACGAGCGGCGCGCCCTGCCCGTGCTCACCAAGGCGCTGCAGGCCGGTGGCACGGCGCAGGCCAGTTCGGGTTACCTGTTCAAGCAGCTCGTCGTGGTGCTGCTGCCGGCGCTCCTGTTCGCGCTGGCCGCGCTCTGGGCCTACGGCCAGGCCACGGCGGTGCGGACCGTGGCGGAGGTGCCGGCCGAGCTGGAGCGCCTGGGTGCCGGCTATTCCAGCGGCCGCGGTTCCGGCGGACTGGCCGAGCCGCCGGGCGCCGGTGGGCTGGCGGAGCCACCCACCAGCGGTGGCCTGGCCGAACCGCCCAGCGGTGATGGCGGGCTGGCCGAGCCCCCTGGCGGTGACGCGGGCGTGGCCGAGCCGCCGGGTGCCGAAGCCGATGCTGCAGCGGCCCCTGCGGGCGGTGTGGCCGAGCCGCCCGGCCTGGCCGAACCGGGCGCGGCCCCCGCCGCGAACGGCGAGCAGGCCCAGGACGCGGGCAAGCCCTCGTCCACCTTCTGGATCGTGCTCGGCGTCGGCCTGCTGGTGCTGCTGGCCTACTACGCCCTGCTCAGCATGGCGCGGCTGGAAATCTTCAAGATGCTGCTGACCAGCTTCTTCCCGCTGATGATCCTGATCCTGGCGGTGCTGGGCTCGATCGTGTTCGGCCTGGCCACGCCGACCGAGGCCGCAGCCGTGGGCGCCTTCGGCGGCTACGTGCTGGCCTGCATCTACGCGCTGGTCAACAGGCGCGGCGAGGGGGTACGCGGCAAGGCCTTGCTGTGGACTCTGCTGTGGCTGCCGGCCTTTGTCGCGATCGGCTGGTTCCTGGCGTGGAAGAGCGACGCCGTCGCCACCCCGGTGCCGGCGGTCGCGGGCTGGCTGGCGGTCGCCACCGTCGGCCTGTGGACCGTGCTGGCCTACCGCCAGTCGGGCCTGCAGACCGAGGTCAAGGACAGCGTCTACCTGACCGCCAAGACCTCGGCCATGGTGTGCTGGCTGTTCGTCGGCTCGGCCATCTTCTCGGCCGCCTTCGCGCTGCTGGGCGGGCAGGAACTGGTCGAGCGCTGGGTGCTCGGCATGGACCTGACGACGACGCAGTTCCTGATCATGACGCAGGTCATCATCTTCCTGCTCGGCTGGCCGCTGGAGTGGACCGAGATCATCGTCATCTTCATGCCGATCTTCATCCCGCTGCTGGACCATTTCGACGTCAACCCGCTGTTCTTCGGCCTGCTGGTGGCGCTGAACCTGCAGACCGCCTTCCTCAGTCCGCCGGTCGCCATGTCGGCCTTCTACCTGAAAGGGGTGGCGCCGCCGCACGTGACGCTGAACCAGATCTTCCTGGGGATGATGCCCTTCATGGGCATCCAGATCCTGGCGATCGTGATGCTGTACATGTTCCCGCAGATCGGCCTCTGGCTGCCAGAACTGCTGTACAAATAAGGTTCTCGCGCGTCAGGCGTCAGTGAAAGGCATGAGGCCAGCCGCGTTCAGTGGCTGGCCTTTTTTTCGGGCGGTCGGCATAATGTGACGTTTACGTAAACGTCAACCCAACGGAGACGCGCAGATGGCGAAGAAGAGCAACGACAAGCTTTCATCCGAGCAGCGCGGCTGGCGGGTGCCGGTGGGCGGCAAGGGCTTCGCGCTGAAGGATTGCGATCCGGCCGCCAAGCCTTGGGGCAACGGCGACAAGAACGGCGACAAGGCCCGCGTGAGCGAACTGGCGCGCGAGATCGACGCGCTGCAGGACATGTTCTATGCCGACGGCCGCTTCAAGCTGCTGGTGCTGCTGCAGGGCACCGACACCGCCGGCAAGGACGGCACCATCCGCGCCGTGTTCAAGGAAACCAGCCCGCTGGGCGTGCGCACGCACGGCTGGAAGGCGCCCAGCACGCTGGAGCGCAGCCACGACTACCTGTGGCGCATCCACCAGCAGGTGCCGGCGGCGGGTGAATTCATGATCCACAACCGCAGCCACTATGAAGACGTGCTGGTGCCGGTGGTCAACGGCTGGATCGACAAGAAGACCACGGCGCAGCGCTTCGCGCAATCAACGACTTCGAGCGCATGCTCAGCGAGACCGGCACCGTGATCATGAAATTCATGCTGCACATCAGCTTTGACGAGCAGCGCCAGCGCCTGCAGGAGCGCATCGACGACCCGAGCAAGCACTGGAAGTTCAGCCTGGGCGACCTGGAAGTGCGCAAGCAGTGGAAGGACTACCAGCAGGCCTACGAGAACCTGCTGCGCGCCACCTCCACCGACTGGGCGCCGTGGACCGTGGTGCCCGCCGACAGCAAGACGCACCGCAACCTGATGATCGCCACGCTGGTGCGCGACAAGCTGCAGTCGCTGGGGCTGCGCTACCCGCCGGACGATCCACAGCTCAAAGGGCTGATCGTGCAATAGCAGCCAGCGCGAGCAGCTATCAAAACCATAGGAGACCGACCATGACCGACCTGTCCGCCGAGTTCCAGGCCCTGGCCAACTACCGGCCCACGCACAAGGTGCGCTTCGTCACCGCCGCCAGCCTGTTCGACGGCCACGACGCCGCCATCAACATCATGCGGCGCATTCTGCAAAGCATGGGCGCCGAGGTGATCCACCTGGGGCACAACCGCAGCGTCGATGAGGTGGTGACCGCCGCGCTGCAGGAAGACGCGCAGGGCATCGCCATCAGCAGCTACCAGGGCGGCCACGTCGAATACTTCAAATACATGGTCGATCTGCTGCGCGAGCGCGGCGGCGAGCACGTGCAGGTATTCGGCGGCGGCGGCGGCGTGATCGTGCCGGCCGAAATCCGCGAACTGCAAGGCTATGGCGTCGGCCGCATCTACAGCCCCGAGGACGGCCAGCGCATGGGCTTGCAGGGAATGATCGGCGAGATGGTGATGCGCTGCGACAAGGACATCTCGGGCTACGCGCCGACCTCGATCGAAGCCCTGCGGGGCCGCACCGAGGCCGCCTGGCGCGCGCTCGCGCAACTCATCACCGCGCTGGAAAACGGCCAGGCCGACGCGGGCCTGGTCGAGGCGGTGCGCCGCGCCGCCGCCGGCAAGAAGACGCCCGTGCTGGGCATCACCGGCACCGGCGGTGCCGGCAAGTCGAGCCTGACCGACGAGTTGATCCGCCGCCTGCGGCTGGACCAGGACGACGCGCTGCGCGTGGCGATCATCAGCATCGACCCGTCGCGGCGCAAGAGCGGCGGCGCGCTGCTGGGCGACCGCATCCGCATGAACGCCATCAGCCCGTGGAAGGACGGTGCGCGGATCTACATGCGCTCGCTGGCCACGCGCGACACCGGCAGCGAGATCAGCGCCGCCCTGCCCGACGTGATCGCCGCCGCCAAGGCCGCGGACTTTGACCTGGTGATCGTCGAGACCTCCGGCATCGGCCAGGGCGACGCCGCCATCGTTCCGCTGGTCGACGTGCCCATGTACGTGATGACGCCCGAATACGGCGCCGCGAGCCAGCTCGAGAAGATCGACATGCTCGACTTCGCCGAGTTCGTCGCCATCAACAAGTTCGACCGCAAGGGCGCGCTCGACGCCCTGCGGGACGTGTCCAAGCAGGTGCAGCGCAACCGCGAAGCCTTCAAGCAGCGCCCCGACGAGATGCCGGTGTTCGGCACCCAGGCCGCGCGCTTCAACGACGACGGCGTCACCGCCCTCTACCAGGCCCTGAAGAGACGCCTGGGCGAGTTGGGCCTGCCACTCAAGGAAGGCCGCCTGCCGGTGGTCAACGTGCGCCACAGCACCAACCAGACACCCATCGTGCCGCCGGCACGCACGCGCTACCTGGCCGAGATCGCCGACACCGTGCGCGGCTACAAGGCGCGCGTGCAGACCCAGGCGCGCCTGGTGCGCCAGGTGCAGCAACTGCGCGAATCGGCGCGCATGTTGGCCGAGGACGACCCCAGAAAGACGGGCGACCACGGCGCCCGCGCCACCGTGCTGGCCCTGGCCGAGAAGCGCGCCGGCGCCATCGACCGCGACGCCGCCAAGCTGATCGAGCAGTGGCCGGCCATGCAGAAGGCCTACGCGGGCGACGAGTACGTGGTGAAGATCCGCGACAAGGAAATCCGCACCGCGCTCACCACCAAGTCGCTCAGCGGCACCACCATCCGCAAGGTGGTGTTGCCGTCATTCGAAGACCACGGCGAGATCGTCAAGTGGCTGATGCTGGACAACGTGCCCGGCAGCTACCCCTACACCGCCGGCACCTTCGCCTTCAAGCGCGAGGGCGAAGACCCGACGCGCATGTTTGCCGGCGAGGGCGACGCCTTCCGCACCAACCGCCGCTTCAAGCTGGTGAGCGAGGGCATGCCGGCCAAGCGCCTGTCGACCGCGTTCGACTCGGTCACGCTGTACGGCAACGATCCCGATCCGCGGCCCGACATCTACGGCAAGGTCGGCAACTCCGGGCGTGTCCATCGCCACGCTGGACGACCTGAAGGTGCTGTATTCAGGGTTCGATCTGTGCCACCCCACCACCAGCGTCAGCATGACCATCAACGGCCCGGCGCCGTCGATCCTGGCCATGTTCATGAACGCGGCCATCGACCAGCACCTGGAGAAATTCCAGGCCGACAACGGCCGCGAACCCACCGACACCGAGGCGGAAAAAATCCGCGAATGGACGCTGGCCAACGTGCGCGGCACGGTGCAGGCCGACATATTGAAAGAAGACCAGGGCCAGAACACCTGCATCTTCTCGACCGAGTTCAGCCTGAAGGTGATGGGCGACATCGCGCAGTACTTCGTGCACCACAACGTGCGCAACTTCTACAGCGTGTCGATCAGCGGCTACCACATCGCCGAAGCCGGCGCCAACCCCATCAGCCAGTTGGCCTTCACGCTGTCGAACGGCTTCACGCTGGTCGAGGCCTACCTGGCGCGCGGCATGCACATCGACGACTTCGCGCCCAACCTGAGCTACTTCTTCAGCAACGGCATGGACCCGGAATACACCGTGATGGGCCGCGTGGCGCGCCGCATCTGGGCCGTGGCGATGAAGGAGAAATACGGCGCCAACGAACGATCCCAGAAGCTGAAGTACCACATCCAGACCAGCGGCCGCAGCCTGCACGCGCAGGAAATCGCCTTCAACGACATCCGCACCACGCTGCAGGCGCTGATCGCCATCTACGACAACTGCAACAGCCTGCACACCAACGCCTACGACGAGGCCATCACCACGCCGACCGAGGAGAGCGTGCGCCGCGCGATGGCGATCCAGCTCATCATCAACCGCGAATGGGGCCTGGCCAAGAACGAGAACCCCAACCAGGGCGCCTTCATCATCGAGGAGCTGACCGAACTCGTCGAAGAAGCCGTGCTGAGCGAGTTCGAGAAGATCGCCGACCGCGGCGGCGTCCTGGGCGCGATGGAGACGGGCTATCAGCGCGGCAAGATCCAGGAAGAGAGCATGCATTACGAGATGCTCAAGCACACCGGCGAGTACCCCATCATCGGCGTCAACACCTTCCGCAGCCCGCACGGCGACCCGGTGCCCGAGTCGATCGAGCTGGCGCGCTCGACCGAGGACGAGAAGCAATCTCAACTGAAGCGTCTGGCCGACTTCCATGAACGCCACGCGGGCGAATCGCCCGCCATGCTGCAGCGCCTGCAGCAGGCCGTGATCGACAACGCCAACGTGTTCGAAGTGTTGATGGACGCGGTGCGCGTGTGTTCGCTGGGGCAGATCACCAATGCGCTGTTTGAGGTGGGTGGGCAGTACCGACGGAGCATGTAAGGCTGCTGGCCGGGACTCGCCCCGGCGGGCGACCTACTGGCCGTGCCCCCTGCGCTTCGCTTCGGGGCAGCCTGCGATGCTCGGGCGCGGGGCGGCGCTCCGTTCGGACAGCCGCAGACGTGTAGGGCGGGCACTTGTGCCCGCGTCGCAGGTTCACGCGGGCACAAGTGCCCGCCCTACAGCTGGGTCTTTCTCCCTCTCCCTCTTGGAGAGGGTTGGGGTGAGGGCCGCACCCTCGCTTCGACCACCGCCCTTCCCTCACCCCAACCCTCTCCCGCAAGCGGGAGAGGGAGTCAACCCCCTTGCCGCGGCTCCACATCAAACTGCATCGCCGCCAGCCGCGCATACAGCCCGCCGCGCGCCACCAATTCAGCATGCGTGCCGACATCGACGATGCGCCCATGGTCCAGCACCACGATGCGATCGGCGCGCAACACCGTCGCCAGGCGGTGCGCGATCACCAGCGTGGTGCGGCCGTGCATGGCGGCTTCCAGCGCGGCCTGCACCATGCGCTCACTCTCGGCGTCGAGCGCGCTGGTGGCTTCATCCAGCAGCAGCAGCGGCGGGTTCTTCAGCAGCGCTCGGGCAATGCTGATGCGCTGACGCTGGCCGCCCGACAGGCGCACGCCGCGCTCACCGAGGTGCGTGGCGTAGCCCTCGGGCAGCGCCGTGATGAAGTCGTGCGCGAAGGCGGCGCGCGCGGCGGCCTGCACCTCGGCATCGCTGGCCTCGGGCCGGCCATAGCGAATGTTGTCCAGCGCGCTGGCCGAAAACACGGTGCTGTCCTGCGGCACCAGACCGATGCGCTGGCGCAGCGCATCGAGGGCCAATTCGTCCACCGGCACGCCGTCGACGCGGATCTGGCCGGACTGCGGGTCGTAGAAGCGCAGCAGCAACTGGAACACCGTGCTCTTGCCGGCGCCGCTGGGGCCGACCAGCGCCACCGTCTCGCCGGGCCGGACGACGAGCGAGAAATCCTGCAGCGCCGGCTGCGCTGGCCGTGACGGATAGTGAAAGCCGACGGCATCGAAGACCACTGATGAGCCGCCCTGTACCGGCGGCAGCGCGCGCGGCCGCGCCGGCTCGGCCACCGGCGAGCGCGCGTGCAGCAGTTCCATCAGGCGCTCGGTGGCGCCGGCGGCGCGCAGCAACTCGCCGTACACCTCGGACAGCACCGCCACCGAGCCCGCCAGCACGATCACGTAGACCACCGTCTGCCCCAGGTGCCCGGCCGTGATGTCGCCGCGCAGCACCGCCTGCGTGCCCTGGTACAGACCCCACAGCAACGCGCCAAAGGTGGCGCTGACGATGAAGGCGACCATCACAGAGCGGACCACCGTGCGCCGGCGCGCGGTCTCGAACGCGCGCTCGGTGGCGCCGGCAAAGCGCGCCGATTCGCGCTGCTGCTGGGCGTAGCCCTGCACCACCGGAATCGCGTTCAGCACCTCGGCGGCGATGGCGCTGGAATCGGCCACGCGGTCCTGGCTGGCGCGCGAGAGGCGGCGCACGCGGCGGCCAAAGTACAGGCTGGGCAGCACCACCAGCAGCAGGATGCCCAGCACCGAGCCCATCACGCGCGGGTTGGTCGCCACCAGCATGACCAGCGCGCCCAGGCCCATCACGGTGTTGCGCAGGCCCAGGCTGAGCGAGGAGCCGACCACCGTCTGCACCAACGTGGTGTCGGTGGTCAGGCGGCTCAGCACCTCGCCGGTCTGGGTGGTCTCGAAGAACTCCGGACTTTGCCGCACCACGTGCGCATACACCGCGTTGCGCAAGTCGGCGCTGATGCGCTCGCCCAGCCAGCTCACCATGTAGAAGCGCAGCGCCGACAGCACGCCCATCGCCACGCCGACCCCGAACAGCAGCAGGAAATAACCTCGCAGCACCATCACCTGCGCGCCCGAGGCGCCGCCGGCCAGGCCGCCGTCGATGAGCGACTTCAGCGCCACCGGCAGCACCAGCGTGGCCGCCGCCGCGCCCACCAGGAACAGCAGCGCCAGCGCGATGCGCGCCCGGTACGGCCGCAGGAAGGGCAGCAGCCCGCGCAAGGCGCGCGGGTTCTTGGCGGCGGAGCGCAAAACACGATCAGACATATCGGTCATTCACGGCGCCACGCGCCACACATCGCAGATCGGATGGCCGCGGAGCAGGCCAGGCGGGGATGCCGCAGGTGGCTCAGGGGGATCATTCCTCCGGCCGCAGCCACAGCCAGATGCTCACGGCCAGCATCATCGCCGGCACGCCGATGCGCACCGGCAAGGGGATCTGGCTGAAGAACTGGATGCCGATGGCGCTGGCGCTCATGGCCAGGGTGCTGAACCATTTCATGCGCCGCGGCACCGCGCCGCGCTCGCGCCAGCGCACGATCGGCGGGCCCAGCCGCGGGTGTTTCACCAGCCACGCCTCGAACGCCGGCCAGCCCTTGCTGGCGGCCCAGGCCGACACCAGCAGAAAGGGCACCGTCGGCATCACCGGCAGCACCGCGCCCACCATGCCCAGGGCCAGGCTGATCAGCGCCACGGCGCGCCACAGCAAGATCGCCACGCGCCGCCGCAGTGCGATGCGCTCGGCCGAGGGCAGTGGGCGTGAGTCCGATCCGCGCCTCATGCGGCACCTGTCGCGGTGAGCGAGCGAGTGTCGGGCGCTATCGTCTTCATAGTGTCGGGGCGGATGGCGCATCTTAACCAAGCGGCGCGACTGGCCGCCGCCAGCGCTGCCGCCACAATCGCGCCATGACCTCATCCCGCGCGCTCCCACGCTGGCGCCAGCAGGCGGCACTGCACTGGCGCATGACGCGCCCCGGCTTCCTGATGGTGACGCTGTCGGCCTGTCTGGTGGGCCTGGCCAGCGCGGCGCAGGCCGGCCCGCTCGATGGCGGTCTGGCGCTGGCCACGCTGCTGCTGGCCTGCGTCGCGCACGCCGGCGCCAACGTGCTGAACGACTGGCAGGACGCGCTGAACGGCGCCGACGCCGCCAACCACGACGGGCTGCATCCGTTCACCGGCGGCTCGCGCCTGATCCAGCAAGGCGCGGTGGACGCGCGCCAGACCGCGCGCTGGTCGGCGCTGCTGCTGCTGTCGCTGCTGCCGGCCGGCACGCTGCTGGCGGCGCGCTCGGGCAGCGGCCTGCTGCTGATCGGCGCCGCTGGTCTACTCATCGCCTGGGCCTATTCGGCGCCCCCGCTCAAGCTGATGTCGCGCGGCCTGGGCGAGCTGGCGGTGGCGGGCGCCTGGTGGCTGGTGGTGCTGGGCGCCGACTACGTGCAGCGCGGCCAGTTCGCCGCCGCACCGGCGCTGCTGGGCGTCGGCATCGCCCTGCTGGTGGCCTGCGTGCTGCTGATCAACGGCTTTCCCGACGCGCGCAGCGACGCCAGTGTGGGCAAGCGCACGCTGGTGGTGCGGCTGGGGCCGCGCCGTGCCGCACTGCTGTTTGCCGCGCTGGTGCTGCTGGCACACGCCTGGGTGGCGCTGTGCGCGTTCGCCTGGCTGCCCTGGCCGGGTGCGGCCTGGGGTTTGCTGTCGCTGCCGCTGGCGGCCACGGGGGCCGCCCTGCTGTGGCGCCATGCACGGCAGCCACAGCGCCTGCGTCCGGCCATCGCGCTGACCATTGCCAGCGCCAACCTGCACGCGCTGGCGCTGGCCGCCGGCCTGCTGACGCACGCGCCACGCTGATCGCGGCGGCGGGCAGCGCCGCGTCATGCCCAGCCGGCACAATGGGCCATGATTTCCCTGCCGCCTTTTGTTCCGCCCACCCCGTTCACCGATGCCGCCGCCGCGCTGGCGCTGGTGCAGCGCATCTACGAGACCAGCCTGGCCCATCTGCGCGCCGGCCTGCAGGCCTACGTGCAGCACGCCGACGGGCCGGACGAGCGCCCGCAGCGCGTGCGCGCCTGCTACCCCTTCGTGCGCCTGAACACCACCGACAGCCGGCACCCCGACACCCGCCTGGCCTATGGCTTCGTCGCCCAGGCCGGGCATTACGAGGCGACGCTGACGCGCCCCGACCTGTTCGCCGACTACTACCTGGAGCAGTTCCGCCTGCTGCTGGCCAACCACGCGATCACGCTGGAGATCGGCAGCGGCAACCAGCCGATCCCGCTGCCCTTCGCGCTGGCCGACGACGACCACTTCGAAGGCCAGCTGACGCCACGCCAGCGCCAGCGCCTGGCCGAGGTGTTCGACCTGCCCGACCTGACCGCCATGGACGACCGCATCGCCAACGGCACCCACCGCGTCGCGCCCGGTGAACCGCACCCGCTGGCGCTGTTCACCGCCCCGCGCGTCGACTATTCGCTGCACCGCCTGCGCCACTACACCGGCACCTCGCCCGAGCACTTTCAGAACTTCGTGCTGTTCACCAACTACCAGTTCTACATTGACGAGTTCATCGCGCTCGGCCAGATGGAGATGCAAAACACGGACAGCCCCTACAGCACCTTCGTGCAACCAGGCAACGTGATCACGCGGCGCGCCGGACTGCCCGCGCAAGCCGAGGACGATCGTGGCATACCGCCGCCGCGCCTGCCGCAGATGCCGGCCTACCACCTGATGCGCGAAGACCGCAGCGGCATCAGCTTCGTCAACATCGGCGTCGGCCCGGCCAACGCCAAGACCATCACCGACCACATTGCCGTGCTGCGCCCGCACGCGTGGATCATGGTCGGCCACTGCGCCGGCCTGCGCGGCAGCCAGCAACTGGGCGACTACGTGCTGGCGCACGGCTATGTGCGAGAAGACCACGTGCTCGACGAAGACCTGCCGCTGTGGATTCCGGTGCCGGCGCTGGCCGAGGTGCAGGTGGCGCTGGAAGCCGCCGTCGCCGACGTCACGCAACTGCGCGGCGTCGAGCTCAAGCGCGTGCTGCGCACCGGCACCGTCGCCACCACCGACAACCGCAACTGGGAACTGCTGGGCGCCGGCAGCCCGCAGCGGCGCTTCTCGCAATCGCGCGCCGTCGCGCTGGACATGGAAAGCGCAACGATTGCCGCCAACGGCTTCCGCTTCCGCGTGCCCTACGGCACCTTGCTTTGCGTCAGCGACAAGCCGCTGCACGGCGAGATCAAGCTGCCCGGCATGGCCAACCACTTCTACCGCGAGCGCGTCAATCAGCACCTGCTGATCGGCATCCGCGCCATCGAGCGCCTGCGCGAGAACGGGCTGGATCGGCTGCACAGCCGCAAGCTGCGGAGCTTTGCGGAGGTGGCGTTTCAGTGATCCTGAACGCGCCACTGAGTTATGGACACGCTGGATTCCAATGAGCGCAGCGAGCGAATGCGACGCATCCGCGCGAAAAATACCAAACCAGAAATGGTGGTGCGCAGTTTCGTGCACGCGCTGGGCTTTCGCTACCGACTGTACGACAAGAGTCTGCCCGGCAGCCCGGATCTTGTCTTTCCCGCGCGCCGCAAGGTCATCTTCGTTCACGGCTGTTTCTGGCATCGGCATAATCGTTGCTCATTGGCGCGACTGCCCAAATCCAGACTGGATTTCTGGCTACCAAAGCTCGAGGGAAACAGGCGGCGCGACGCACACAAACTCCGTCAGCTCTCGCGACTAGGTTGGAAATCACTAGTGATCTGGGAATGCGAACTACGTGACCCAGTACGCGTCATGTTCAAGACATTGATGTTTCTGGAGGATTAGTCCATGTCCCTAAATTCCATCGAACTATTTGCAGGCGCAGGTGGATTGGCCCTTGGCGTAGCGCTGGCCGGCTTCAAGACGCGCGCGGTGGTCGAATGGGATCAGTGGGCTTGCGACACCATTCGCGAGAATCAAGGTCGTGGTCACCCCCTTGTCGCTGGGTGGCCAGTCATCCAGGGCGACGTGCGCGATTGGGTTCGCGACGCTGGCCTAGCTGCACTCTCTCCGGGTCTTGACTTAATCGCGGGTGGCCCTCCATGCCAACCCTTCTCGCTGGGAGGCAAGCACAAAGCGCACCATGACAGCCGCGACATGTTCCCCGCGACAGTGCAAGCCATCCGCCGACTGCGTCCCAAGGCATTCATCATCGAGAACGTCAAAGGGCTGACCCGCTCGGCGTTCCACGACTACTACCACTACATCCTGCTTCAACTCCAGTTCCCCGAAATCTCTATCAAACCCGATGAAGGCTGGATCGATCACCACCGTCGCCTCCAGCAGCACCTCACCACCAAGCGCTCCCACCTTGGCGGGCTACGGTATCGGGTGACGGCGACACTAGTGAATGCAGCCAACTTAGGCGTTCCCCAGCGACGGGAAAGGGTTTTCATCGTCGGATTCAGGCACGACGTGGATGCGAACTGGTCTTTCCCGCGTCAAACGCATTCGCTGGATGCGCTATTGCATGACCAGTGGGTCACGGGTGACTATTGGGATCGGCACGAAGTCGCGCGTCGGCACCGTCCAACGCCGCCGCAGAGATTGGCCGTGACATTGAATCGTTTGCGGGGGTTGGGCCTCGGCCCTACTCACGCGCCGTGGCAGACTGTGCGAGACGCCTTGCGTGGATTGCCAGAACCGACCACACGGGGTTGCCACATCCTCAACCACCGGCTACAAGTCGGTGCTCGCGTGTATCCAGGTCACACGGGCAGTCCGCTGGACTTGCCCGCCAAGACGCTCAAGGCAGGTGACCACGGTGTGCCGGGTGGCGAGAACATGCTGGTTCGCCCCGACGGTTCGGTACGGTATTTCACTGTTCGAGAGTCGGCGCGCCTGCAAACCTTCCCTGACGGTTACGAGTTGCATGGTTCTTGGACGGAAGCCATGCGACAGCTGGGCAACGCCGTTCCGATGTTGCTGGGCCGCGCGGTGGCGGCCAGCGTGGCGGAGCACCTGCTGCTGTCCTCGGCACAAAGCATGTCTCAATCCTCGGCGGCCCCGAGCCTTGCCTCGGCGACATGAGCGAGCCAGCGCCCTTCAACCCGCTGGACAAGATCAACCTCGGTCGGAGCGTTGCAGAAGCCCTGCTCGGGCGCAAGCCTGTTGCGCTCGATGGGCTGGCGCGCTTTCAGGGCGCTGGCATCTATGCCTTGTACTACACGGGTTCATTCCCCGCATATCAAGCATTGAGTTCGCGCAACGCTGGCGTCGAGGGCTTGATCGCCCCGATTTACGTCGGCAAGGCGATTCCTGCCGGGGGTCGCAAGGGTGCGTCGCTCGACGTGACACCCAAGACGTGGGCACTGTGGAAGCGCCTTGGTGAACATGCCGACAGCATACGAGCCGCGCCAAACCTACGCATCAACGACTTTCGTTGCCGCTATCTTGTCGTTGATGACATCTGGATTCCGTTGGGCGAGTCCTTGCTGATCGCCAAGTTCTCGCCACTTTGGAACAGCTTGATCGACGGCTTCGGTAACCACGATCCGGGCAAGGGACGTTACCAGGGCATGCGTACGCGGTGGGACGTTTTACACACCGGGCGCGCCTGGGCCGACCGCTGCGCCGCTCGCCCCGAAACCGCAGCGGATGTGGAACGCGAAGTCCGAGCTCATCTTGATCGCGTCACCCCACCGCTGTCACCGCACTTTCTGGTCGAAGAAAAAAGAGCGCATTACCTTGTCACACCATTGAACGAAGGGTGAACGCTGCCGCCGTCACCGGCGGCTGTCGCCTCCATATGCCCTGCAAATACATTGCTCTGTTCGTCAACGGCAAACAACCGCCGCACGGTGCCGTCAGGTGACCGGGGACGCCCATCACTTCTGCCGCGAGCAGATCAACTTGCACCTAAATATTGGCGCTCGCCCTACCTAGCGCTTGCGTCAGAATGGTCTCAACCATCTGCGCAACCACGAACTTCTGGCTCAGTCGCAACTAATCTGATGGCAGAGTACGACTTGGATTTCGCTTGCAAGTTGGCCGAGATAGCCAACTATGTCGATGGTCAAAACCATTGGCGTCATGACGCTAGACGAGCGACCGTATATCTCGCTCGACTCTCCATGGAGATCGCAATGAAAGCGATGCTTGAGCTGGCTGGCGTTCCTACTCCAAAAATCAGGGCACGCTCCCATGATCTCCACAAGCTTCTAATGGATCTCGGCAAGTGCGAAGTCGAAACCAAAGCCGCTTCAGGAACAATGGAGTTCGTCAACGCGGCAAACGTTCGCTCGGTCGTGATCGACTTGGGCCTCGCGCATGTCCCGATCGGTGAAATCATAGACGCCGAGAGTCAGGGCATATCCAAATACCCTCACCAAATTAGATATGGATCGGAAGTAATAGATCTTGATCCTGGTTTGGTCGCCGAGGCAGCATTGCTGCTCTGCAAGTGGGCCAAAGCGCATTGGAGATCTATTCGACTTTCAAGCGCCATCAATATGCCGGCTCAAACTTCCGAATAGCGATCTGCACCTCGTCAGTCAACTCAAAACCCTTGCCATACCTCGCCGCCAGCTCCGCGCAGCGCTGCTCGAACTTGTCGATGCCCTGGCCGTAGATGAACTGCATGGCGCCCCCCGTCCAGCCGGGGAAGCCGATGCCGAAGATGCTGCCGATGTTGGCGTCGTGCACCGCGGTGAGCACGCCTTCGGCCAGGCAGCGCGCGGTCTCGACGGACTGGCGGTAGAGCAGGCGGTCCTGGATGTCCTGTACGCTCCATTCGACACCGGGCGTTTCAAACAGCGTCTTCAACTCAGGCCACAGGTGCTTTTTCTCGCCCTTGGGGTAGTCGTAGAAGCCGCCACCCGCCGCACGGCCGCTGCGCTTCAATTCTTTCACCATGCGCTCGACCAGCAGCTCGCCCGGTGTGGCATCGTAGGCTTTGCCTTCCGCCTTGAAGTCCGCGCGGGTTTGGTCGAGCACGTGCGCCGAGAGTGACAGCGCCGTCTCGTCCAGCACCGCCAGCGGCCCCACCGGCAAGCCAGCCTGCACGGCGACGTTCTCGATGACAGCAGCGGGGATGCCCTCGCCCAGCATCGCCGCACCTTCCATCACGTAGGTGCCGAAGGTGCGGCTGGTGTAGAAGCCGCGCGAGTCGTTGACCACGATGGGCAGCTTGCCCAGCGCCAACACGTAGTCGAAGGCGCGCGCGATGGTTTCATCGTCGGTCGTTTCCCCTCGGATGATCTCGACCAGCTTCATCTTGTCCACGGGACTGAAGAAGTGGATGCCGACGAATTTCTCGGGCCGGCTTGACGCTTGCGCCAAGCCGCTGATGGGCAGCGTGCTGGTGTTGCTGGCAAAGAAGCCGCCTTCGGCCAGCATACCTTCAGCTTCTTTGGTCACCTGCGCTTTCAGCTCACGGTTTTCGAACACGGCTTCGATGATCAGATCGCAGCCCTTCAGGTCGGCCGCGTTGGCCGTGGGCGTGATGCGGCCGAGCAGCGCGGTCTGGTCATGCGGATTCATTCGGCCCTTGTCAACGCGCGGCTGCGTGAGTTTCTGGCTGTAGGCCTTGCCCTGCTCCGCCTTTTCAAGCGACACGTCCTTGAGCACCGTGGCGATGCCGCGACTGGCCTGCGCGTAGGCAATGCCCGCGCCCATCATGCCGGCGCCCAGCACACCCACCTTTTGCGGCTTGTACTTCGCCACATCCTTGGGGCGTGACTGCCCGCTCTTGATCGCGTTCAGGTTGAAAAAGAACGTGTTGATCATGTTCTTCGCCACCGGGCTGACCATCAGGCTGGCCAGGTAACGGCTTTCGATGCGCATCGCCGTGTCGAAATCGACTTGCGCGCCTTCGACCATGGCGGCCAGCGTCGCGTGCGGCGCGGGGTACAGGCCGCGCGTCTGGGTCTTGAGCATGGCCGGCGCCACCACCAGGCCGCCAGCAATCTTGGGGTTGCTCGGCGTGCCGCCGGGCATCTTGTAGTCCTTGCGGTCCCACGGGTGCGTGGCGGCCTCGGCATTGCCCTGCACCGATTCGATCCACGCCTTCGCGCGCGGCTGCAATTCGTCCGCGCTGTCCACCAACTCATGCACCAAGCCCAGTTGCTGCGCCTCGGCGGGGTTGAAGAGTTTGCTCTCCAGCACATAGGGCTGCGCACCCATCAGGCCGAGCAGGCGCGTCATCTTGGTCACGCCGCCGCCGCCCGGCAGCAGGCCGATGGTGACTTCGGGCAGACCGAACTGGATCTTGGGGTCGTTGACGGCAATGCGGTGGTGGCCGATGAGCGCCACCTCCCAACCTCCGCCCAGCGCCGCGCCGTTCAGGCAACTCACCACCGGCTTGCCCAGCGTCTCCAGCGTGCGGAAGTTCTTCTTGATGCGCTCGATCTCGGCATACACCTTGGGCGCGTCGGCCTGCGTCATGCGCATCACGCCTTTCAGATCGGCACCCGCAAAAAAGGTCTTCTTGGCCGAAGCCAGCACGATGCCGCGGATGGATTCCTTGTCCTTCACCACCTGATCGGTCACGCTCTGCAGATCGTCCTGCCACTGCAGGCACATGGTGTTGACGGGCGAGTTCTCCTCGTCAAACGTGATGGTGGCGATGCCGTCGGCGAGGTCGTAGCGCAGGGTTTTGAGTTGCATGGTGGTTGATCTTTCGCCTGGTGCTTCAAACTCTCTCGACGATGGTGGCGATGCCCATGCCGCCGCCCACGCACAGCGTGGCCAGGCCGTAGCGCAATTGGCGGCGGTGCAACTCGTCGATCAAGGTGCCCAGAATCATGGCGCCCGTAGCGCCCAGCGGGTGACCCATGGCAATGGCGCCGCCGTTCACGTTGACCCGGTCGTGCGGCACGCCAAATTCCTTCATGAACTTCATCGGCACGGCGGCGAAGGCTTCGTTGACTTCAAACAGGTCGATGTCTTCGATCTTGAGCCCCGCCTTGGCCAGCGCCTTGCGCGTGGCGGGCATGGGGCCGGTGAGCATGATGGTGGGGTCGGCGCCCGACAGCGCCGTGGCGACGATGCGCGCACGCGGCTTGAAGCCATGCGCCTTGGCAGCAGCCTCATTGCCGATCAGCACCGCCGCCGCGCCATCGACGATGCCGGATGAGTTGCCGGCGTGGTGCACGTGATGGATGCGCTCGACCTGCGGATAGCGGCCGATGGCGACGGCATCGAAACCCATCGCGCCAAGCTGCTCAAACGAGGGTTTCAACCCCGCCAGCGCCTCCACCGTGGTGCGCGGCTTGATGAACTCGTCCTCATCCAGGATGGTCTGGCCGAGGAAGTCGGTCACCGGGACCACCGAGCCTTTGAAATAACCCGCCTCGCGCGCCGCCGCCGCGCGCTGCTGCGACGTGACGGCAAAGTGATCCACGTCCTCGCGCGAGAAGCCCTCCAGCGTGGCAATCAGATCGGCACCCACGCCCTGCGGCACGAAGTCGGTCGCGCTGTTGGTCGCCGGGTCTTGCGCCCAAGCGCCGCCGTCGGAGCCGATGGGCACGCGGCTCATGCTCTCCACGCCGCCGGCCACCACCAGGTCTTCCCAGCCGCTGCGCACCTTCTGCGCCGCCATGTTCACCGCTTCCAGTCCCGAGGCGCAGAAGCGGTTGAGCTGCACCCCCGAGCATTGCCAGTCCCAACCGGCCTTGAGCGCCGCCACCTTGGCGATCACCGAGCCCTGCTCACCGATGGGCGAGACCACGCCCATCACCACGTCGTCCACCGTGGCAGTGTCGAAATCATGGCGCGCCTTGAGTGCCGTCAAGGTGCCGGCCAGCAGTTCGACGGGCTTGACCTCGTGCAGGCTGCCGTCCTTCTTGCCCTTGCCGCGCGGCGTGCGCACGGCGTCGAAAACATAGGCTTCGGTCATGGGTAAAACTCCGTGGGGTCGTTGATTTCAGTATAGGGATTCGACCAAGTGATTGCTTGGTGAAATTCAGTGTCGTCTGTCCGGGCCGTGACAGTTCAGAACTCACCGTGCCGGCCCTGCCCAGCCGCAAAGCGCGCCGCGCCGGCCAGCGCATCGCCCAGGCACTCACGGCCGCCTTGCCACTCGCGCTCCATGGCCTCGCGCTGCGGCCAGTCCCACTGCGTGAGCGCGCTCAGGCGGTCGGCGCGCAAGGTGGCTTGTGAAAAGGCGGCGATCTGCTCGGCCAACTCGATGGCGGCCGCCAGCGCCTGGCCGCTGGGCACCACGCGGTTGGCCAGGCCCATGGCCAGCGCCTCGTCGGCCAGCACCTGGCGCCCGGTCAGGATCAAATCGAGCGCGCGACTCTGGCCGATCAGGCGCGGCAGGCGCACCGTACCGCCGTCGATCAGCGGCACGCCGAAGCGGCGGCAGTAGATGCCGAAGTAGGCGTCCTGCGCCATCACACGCAGGTCGCACCACAGCGCCAGCTCCATGCCGCCGGCCACCGCCGCGCCTTCGATGGCGGCGATGACCGGCTTGGACAGCAGCAGGCGCGACGGGCCCATGGGGCCGAGCGGCTGCGCTTCATCAGGCGGGTAGTCCAGTTGCTGCAACAGGCGCGGGATGTTCTGCGCCGCATCGCCCGCCAGCACCGCGCCGGCCTTCAAATCCCAGCCGGCGCAGAAATGCCCGTGCGCGCCGTGCAACACCGCCACCCGCGCCGTGGCATCAAGCTCGAAATCGAGAAAGGCCTGGTGCAGCGCCCGCGCGGTCGCGTCATCGACCGCGTTGCGGACTTCGGACCGATCCAGCGTCACGATCGCGACAGCGCCGCGTTTTTCCACCTGAAGCTCTGGCATGCTCGCAATCTCCTCTGGGCCTTCATCCGGCGCCATCGGCGCCTTGGGCGGGCACGCTACACGCGGACCAGCGTTGGCGACATAGTATTTTTTACCAAGTGACTGCTTGGTAAAAATACATACAATCCCGACGCGCCCATGCATACGCGAATACGTAGGGTTTGCGCTATCCATTCCGCATGGCGCCATCGCTAGAGTGCGCGTCATCCCCCCGAAGGACCAGGAGACAGTTTGCAGTTTCTGCAGTTGGTGATCAGCGGCATCGCGCAAGGCTGCATCTACGGCCTGATCGCGCTCGGCTTCGTGCTGATCTACAAGGCCACCGAGACCGTCAGCTTCGCCCAGGGCGAGCTGATGATGCTGGGTGCCTTCGGCGGCCTGGTCGGCATGACCATGCTCGGCTTTCCGTTCTGGCTGGCGGTGTTGTCGACCATCGCCGCCATGGCGTTGTTCGGCGTGCTGCTGGAACGCGTGGTGATCCGCCCGATCCTGGGCCAGCCGGCATTCTCGATCGTGATGCTGACCATCGGCATCGGCTACGTGGCGCGTGGGCTGATCACCATGCTGCCGGGCATCGGCACCGACACCCACACGCTGCCGGTGCCCTACAAGAACCAGACCTGGAACCTCGGCAGCCTGGTGCTGAGCGCCGAGCAGGTCACGGTAATCGGCGCCACCGCCGTGCTGTGCGCGGGCCTGTTCGTCATGTTCCGCTACAGCAAGCTGGGCATCGCCATGCAGGCGGCGTCGCAGAACCAGCTGGCGGCCTACTACATGGGCATTCCGGTCAAGCGCCTGAACGGCCTGGTGTGGGGGCTGGCGGCGGCGGTGGCGGCGGTGGCCGGTCTGCTGCTGGCGCCGATCACCTTCGTGCACGCCAACATGGGTTTCATCGGGCTGAAAGCCTTTCCGGCGGCGGTCGTGGGCGGCTTCGGCAGTCTGCCGGGCGCCATCGTCGGCGGGCTCATCATCGGCATCGTCGAGTCGCTGTCGGGCTTCTACCTGCCCGAGGGCTTCAAGGACATCGCCGCCTACATCGTGGTGCTGATCATGCTGATGGTCAAACCCAACGGCCTGTTCGGCGAAAAGCTCACCAAGAAGGTCTAGGCCCAGGCGATGCGCTTCATCTTCAAGACCGACTACGAACAGGACATCCGCCTGGCCAAGCATGGCGGCCAGGTGTTCTGGTACTCGGCGCTGCTGCTGTTCATGCTGGCGGCGCCCTGGCTGCTGGGCGAGTACTGGCTGGCGCAGCTGACCTTCGTGCTGATCTACGGCATCGTCGGCCTGGGGTTGATGCTGCTGGCCGGCTACACGGGGCAGTTCTCGCTTGGGCACGCCGCCTTTCTGGGCGTGGGCGCCTACACGCAGGCGGTGCTGACCGGCGCCGGCTGGCCGTTTCCGCTGGCGATGCTGTGCGCCGCGCTGCTGTCGGCCGCGGTTGGCGTGGTGGTCGGCCTGCCGGCGCTGCGACTGAAGGGCATTTACCTTGGCATCGCCACGCTGGCCTTCGGCTTCATCGTCGAGGAAGGTTTCGCGCGCTGGGAATCGGTGACCGGCGGCAACGCCGGCAAGCACCTGGGCATGCCGGCCATCGGCGACTGGAGCATCGAGAGCGGCACCGGCTTCTACTTCGTCTGCCTGGTCACCGCCGTGCTGGCCACGCTGGGCATCCTGAACCTGCTGCGCTCGTCCACCGGGCGCGCCTTCGTCGCCATCCGCGATTCGGAGATCTCGGCGCAAAGCATGGGCATCCACCTGGCGCGCTACAAGACGCTGTCGTTCGCGCTGTCGGCGGCGCTGGCCGGCCTGGGCGGCGCGCTGTACGCGCACAAGATCCAGTTCCTGTCGCCCGACCAGTTCAGCATCCTGCAGTCGATCGACCTGCTGCTGATGGTGGTGATCGGCGGGCTCGGTTCGGTGCACGGGGCCTTTCTTGGCGCCGCCTTCCTGATCGGCATGCCGCAGCTGATCTCGATGAGCAAGGACTACCTGCCCGCCGCCGTCGGCCAGGCGCCCGGCCTGCAGGCCGTCGTGTACGGCACGGTGCTGATCGCCTTCGTGCTGTTCGAGCCGCTCGGCCTGTACGGCCGCTGGCTCAAGGTGCGCACCTGGCTGCAGTTGTTCCCGTTCTACCGCAAGGGCATGTTCAAGCGGCAGAAGTCGTTCCAGAAATCGGACAGGTTGAAATGACCCCCCTGAGTCGCTTCGCGCCTTCCCCCCAAGGGGGGACACCGCTGGTGGCCGGCGCAGGTCCGGCCACGGCGGTCGCTGGCATGGCCTGCTCCGCGGCCCTTTCGCCCTGCGGGTCGGCTGGTGGAGGGGCGGCATGACGGGCGACGTCCTGCTATCGGCCAAGAACCTCAGCGTGCGCTTTGGCGGCGTGCTGGCGGTGAACAAGGTCAGCTTTGACGTACGCAAAGGCGAGGTGTTCACCCTGATCGGCCCCAACGGCGCCGGCAAGACCACGGTGTTCAACCTGATCAGCCGCATCTACACGCCGACCACGGGCGAAATCGACTACGCTGGCCCGAAGGGCATGCTGAAGCTGACGGCGCAGCCGCCGCACCGCGTGGCCGGGCTGGGCATCGCGCGCACCTTCCAGAACATCGAGCTGTTCGAACACGCCACCGTGCTGCACAACCTGCTGATCGGGCGCCACACGCACCGCAAGACCGGCTTCTGGAGCGAGGTGTTCTTCACGCCCGCCACCCGCGCCGCCGAGTTGCAGGCGCGCGAGCGCGTCGAGCGCGTGATCGACCTGCTGGACCTGCAGCATGCCCGCGATCTGATGGTGGCCGGCCTGCCCTACGGCGTGCGCAAGGTGGTCGAGCTGGCGCGCGCGCTGTGCGCCGAGCCGCAACTGCTGCTGCTCGACGAACCTTCGTCCGGCCTCAACGTGGAGGAAACCGAGGACATGGCGTTCTGGATCCAGGACATCGTGCAAGAGCTCGGCATCACCGTGCTGATGGTCGAGCACGACATGAGCCTGGTCTCGCGCGTGTCCGACCGCGTGCTGGCCATGAACCAGGGCGAGGTGCTGGCCATGGGCGCGCCGCGCGAGGTGCAGACCGACCCGGCGGTGGTCGAGGCCTACCTGGGCTCAATCGACGACGTCGCCTCGCTGCGCAGGGAGGCGGCATGAGCACCGGCACCACGAGCGGCGCACCCGAAGTCACGCTGAGGCTGCTCAACGTCGAGAGCGCCTACGGCCCCATCAAGGCCATCCGCGGCGTCAGCCTGCAGGTGGAAAAAGGCCAGATCGCCACCGTGCTGGGCAGCAATGGCGCCGGCAAGAGCACCATCCTGAAGACCATCTCCGGCATCATCGACCCGCGCAAGGGCTCGGTCGAGTTCAAGGGCCAGAACATCACCGCCAGGGATCCGGCCTTCATCGTGCAGCAAGGCCTGTCGCACGTGCCCGAGGGGCGCGAGGTGTTCCCGCTGCTGTCCGTGCGCGACAACCTGCTGATGGGCGCCTACACGCGCCGCGACCGCGACGGCGTGGCGCGCGACATGGAGCAGGTGCTGGCCTACTTCCCGATCCTGCGCGAGCGCGCGGCGCAGAACGCCGGCCTGCTCTCGGGCGGGCAGCAGCAGATGCTGGCCATCAGCCGCGCGCTGATGGCCACGCCCGAGCTGATCCTGCTGGACGAGCCCAGCCTGGGTCTGAGCCCGAAGCTCACCAAGGAGATCTTCGAGATCGTGGTGCGCATCAACCGCGAGCGCGGCACCACCATCCTGCTGGTAGAGCAGAACGCCAACATGGCGCTGAACGCCGCCGACTACGGCTACGTGCTGGAAAACGGCCGCATCGTCATGGAAGACAGCTGTGCGCGCCTGCGCGAAAAGGACGACATCAAGGAGTTCTATCTGGGCATGAAGGACGAGGGCGTGCGCGGCGAGCGGCGCTGGAAGAAAAAGAAGACATGGCGATGAACGAACTGCATGACAGATTGAGCGCCGCCGGGCCGTCCCAAGGCGCGAAGGCCCCCTCGGGGGGCAGCGAAGCGCACGAAGTGGCGAGCGTGGGGGCCTGATGTCCAACCTTTGGGATCTCTCACACATCCAGCCGCAGCCCAACAGCGTGCTGGACGGCGACACCCTATCCGCCATGTTCTGGAACGCGGTGGCGCAGCGCGGCGACACGGTCTGGCTGCGCGAGAAGCACCTGGGCATCTGGCGCAGCTTGAGCTGGCGCCAGACCGGCGCGGCGGTGCGCGAGATCGCCGGCGGCCTGATGAGCCTGGGCTTTGCCGCCGGCGACACCGCCTCGATCCTGTCCAACACGGTGATCGAGTGGGTGCTGGCCGATCTGGCCATCCTGTCCTGCGGCGGCGTGTCCAACGGCATCTACCCGACCGACGCGGCCTCGCAGGTGCACTACCTGTGCGAGGACTCGCGCACGCGCGTGCTGTTCGTCGAGGACGACGAGCAGCTCGACAAGGCGCTGGAAGTGCGCGAGCACCTGCCGCTGCTGCGCCAGATCGTGGTCTTCGACATGAAGGGCCTGCGCGACCTGGATGACGAAGGCGTCATCGGCCTGGAGGCCCTGCGCCAGCTCGGCCGCGAGTACAACGCCGCCCACCCGGATGAACTGGACCGGCGCGTGGCGGCCTGCCGGCCCGAGGACCTGGCGATCCTGGTCTACACCTCGGGCACCACCGGCAAGCCCAAGGGCGCCATGCACACGCACGCCGGCCTGGTCTACACCGTGCGCGGCTACAACACGCTGATTTCGCGCACCGAGGCCGACGAGTGCATGTGCTTTCTGCCGCTGTGCCACATCGCCGAACGCATGGGCGGCCAATACTTTTCGCTCTACACCGGGGCCAAGCTCAACTTCGTCGAGAACCCCGACACCGTGCCCGAGAACGTGCGCGAGATCGCGCCCACGGTGTTCACCGCCGTGCCGCGCGTGTGGGAGAAGTTCTATTCGGGCGTGATGATCGCGCTGAAGGAAGGCACGTGGCTGCAGCAGGCCGTGTACGGCTGGGGCATCGGCATCGGCCACCAGATCGCCGAGCGCGTGATGGCCGGCCAGCCGGTGTCGGGCGCGCTCAAGGCCAAGTTCACGCTGGCGCGCTGGCTGGCGCTGGACAACGTGCGCAAGCTGATCGGCATCCACAAGGCGCGCTTTCTGGTGACGGGCGCGGCGCCGATCTCGCCCGAACTGGTGAAGTGGTACCTGGCGCTGGGCGTGCCGATGCTGGAGGTGTGGGGCATGACCGAGACCTGCGGCGCCTCCACCGGCGTGCCGGTCGATCGCATCAAGCCGGGCTCGATCGGCCCGGCGGCCAGCTTCAATGAGGTGCGGCTCGACCCCGACACCGGCGAGATCCAGGTGAAAGGCCCGAACCTGTTTGCCGGCTACCTGAACCTGCCCGAGCAGACCGCCGAGACCTTCACCGCCGACGGCTGGCTGCGCACCGGCGACGTCGGCACGGTGGATGCGGATGGCTTCTTCCGCATCACCGATCGCATGAAGGACATCATCATCACCGCCGGCGGCAAGAACATCACGCCAAGCGAGTTGGAGAACGAGCTCAAGTTCAGCCCCTACATCACCGACGCGGTGGTGATCGGCGACAAGCTGCCGTACCTGACGGTGATCATCATGATCGACCAGGAGAACGTCGAGAAGTACGCGCAGGACCACGACGTGCCCTTCTCCAACTACGCCAGCCTGACGCGCGCGCCCGAGGTGCAGGAGCTGATCCAGGGCGTGATCGACGACGTCAACAAGAAGTTCGCCCGCGTCGAACAGATCAAGAAGTTCTTCCTGCTCGACACCCAGCTGTCGGCCGAGGACGAGGAGCTGACCCCCACCATGAAGCTCAAGCGCAAGCTGGTGCAGACCAAATACGCGCCGCAGATCGAGGCCATGTACCGCGGCTGAGTATGGCGTGCCTAGTTTGTCAGGGTAATCACAGAGGCGCCGCAGCGGGCTGCGCCGCCACAATCTCGGCCATGGCTTGCCCCGCGTGGGACACGCAGGGGCTTGGCCTTTCTTTCTTTCATTGCCAGGAGACCCGCCCATGAAAATCCGACACACCCTGCTCGCCCTGTCCGGCGCGCTGCTGCTGGCCGCCCCGGCGCTGGCTCAGCCAGCGCAAGGCGTCGCCAAGGACAAGCTCACCATCGGCACCATCCAGGACCTGTCCGGTCCGCTGGCCGGTTTCGGCAAGGACGTGCGCTTGGGGATGCTGCTGCGCGTCGACGAGATCAACGAGCAGGGCGGCATCAACGGCCGCAAGCTTGAGCTGAAGATCGAGGACTCGGGCTACGACCCCAAGCGCGCCGTGCTGGCGGCGCAGAAGCTGGTCAACCAGGACAAGATCTTCGCCATGGTCGGCCACATCGGCACGGCGCAGAACGTGGCCACCTTCCCGGTGCTGTTCGCCAAGAACGTGTTCAACTTCTACCCCATCACGGCGGCGCGCGAGATGTACGAGCCGCTGCACAAGCTGAAGTACGCCTTCGCCGCCACCTACTACGACCAGATGCGCCTGGCCGTGCCCAAGCTGGTGCAGGAAAAGGGCGCCAAGCGCGTGTGCTCGATCTACCAGGACGATGAATTCGGCCTGGAAGTGATGCGCGGCGGCGAGACCGCGCTGAAGGCGCTGGGCACCGACTACGTCGAGAAGACCACCTTCAAGCGCGGCGCCACCGACTTCTCCTCGCAGGTCGCCAAGATGAAGGCCGCCAACTGCGACCTGGTGGTGCTGGGCACCATCATCCGCGAGACCATCGGCACCATCGGCGAGTCGCGCAAGACCGGCTTCAACCCGACCTTCCTGGGCTCCAGCGCCGCCTACACCGACCTGATCCACCGCCTTGGCGGCAAGGCCATGGACGGCCTGTACGCGGCGATGACGGTGCAGCACCCCTACCTGGACGAGAGTTCGCAGCCGCTGCGCTTCTGGGCCAACAAGTACAAGACCAAGTTCAACGAAGACCCCACCGTGTTCTCGGTCTACGGCTACGCCGCCATCGACACCTTCATCCGCGGTGCGCAGAAAGCCGGCGCCAACCTGAGCGTCGACAGCTTCATGAAGGCCATGGACAGCTACACCTCGGATTCCGACATCTTCGGTGCCGCGCCGATGAGCTTCAGCCCCACCAAGCGCCTGGCCAGCAATCAGGCGCGGCTGTCGCAGATCCAGAACGGGCGCTGGAAGGTGGTGTCGGACTACCTGAGCCACTGAGCCACCGCGCTCAAACAAGAAAGCCGCCTTCGGGCGGCTTTCTTCATGCGCGAAGAAGCCTCAGCGTGTCATCATGCCCGCATGCGCCGCGGCCGTGATCATCGGCGTGAGCTGGCTTTGCGCGCCGCCGTCGCAGGCGATCACGGTGCCCGAGATGTAGCTGGCGGCATCCGAGCCCAGGAACATCGCCAGCTGCGCAATATCGCCCGGCGTGCCCATGCGGCCCAGCGGCACCATGTCGCGCACCAGCTTGTCGCCTTCGTCGCCCTGCGGCGCCAGGCGCTTCATGCCCTCGGTGCCTTCGATGGGGCCGGGTGAGATGGCGTTGACGCGCACGCCCGCCGCGCCCCATTCGATGGCGAGCACGCGCGCCAACTGATCGACGCCCGCCTTGGCCGCGCACACATGCGCCTGGTAGGGCATGGGCACGGAGGATTGCGGCGCGGTGATGAAGATCAGGCTGGCCCCCGGCTTGCGCAGGCGCTCGAACGCGCGCCGTGCCACGTGAAAGCTGCCCACCAGGTCAATGTCCACCACCACCTTGAAGGCATTGGACGACATGCTGTTCACATCCGCCAGAAAATTGCCCGCCGCGCCCGACACCAGCACGTCGATGGGCCCGTGCCGCGCCACGCAGGCCGCCAGCGCGGCCGTCACGCTGTCGTCGTCGCGCACATCGGCCACCACGCCAAAGCCGTGCGCGCCCAGCGTGGACCCTGCCGCGTCTACGTTGGCCTGCTTGCGGCTGGCGACGCTGACCTTGGCGCCCGCGGCGGCATAGGCCTGCGCAATCCCCAGATTGATGCCGGTGGTGCCGCCGAAGACGACGACATGGCGGCCTTGAAAGTTGAATTGCACGTTCATGCGGGTGTCTCCTGGACTATGAATGAAATGTGGCTCCAGCGCTTTGTGGTCAAGCGCAGGCAGCTATCCTTTTGATAATTCAATGCGGCTGAAGCCCCAGCATCTGCCGCGCCTCGGCGGGCGATGCCACGGCGCGCCCCGCCTCGCGTGCGTAGGTGGCCAGCTGCTCGATCAGCGGCGCGTTCGACGTCACCTTGCCGCCGTCGGGCAAATAAAACGTATCTTCCAGCCCGCTGCGCAGGTGCCCGCCCAACTCGGCCGTGCGGCGGTGCACTGGCCAGATCTCGCTGCGGCCGATCAACGTGGTTTGCCACGGCGCGTCCTTGATCTTGAGCTTGAGCAGGATCGGCAGCAGATCGGCGTCGGCCGGCATGCCGGATTCGACGCCCATGACGAAGTTGTAGGTCGGTAGGCCCGGCGTCGCGTCACGCTCCAAATGTCGGATGGCCGTGCCGTCATCGGCGTTCGTGGCAAGGCGCTGACCGCCGCCGATACTGGACGTATCGGCAAGGTCAGCAACGCCGCCACGGGCGTCGAGGGCGGTGCGGACACCGGCATTTGGGGCGTGACGCGACGCCACGTACATACCGGTCTGCACATACATCTCCACGCAGCGCACGATGCCCACGTCAAAGCACTCGAACTCTGGCAACGTGCCGGTCTCGGCCATCACGTCGAGAAAGTCCTTCACCTTCGCCGGCTGGTTGTCGAACAGCATCGGCGGCCAGGCCCAGGTGCCGTTGCTGCGCGTCTTCAGATAGTTCAGCGATCCGGCGTTGCAGGCGGCCATCTCGGGCTTGGTCGCGCGCAGGCAGTCCAGCGGGCCCTGGTAGTTCGGCCCGACGACGCCGGTGGTCTGGTTGATGATGAGGTCGGGGCAGGCGGCGCGCATGGCGTCTACACAGGCTTTGGCCACCGCCGGATCCCACGACGGCAGGTGCCCCTTGCCGGGCGTCTGCTGTCGAAAGTGCACGTGCACCACCGACGCGCCCGCGTCGTAGGCGCGCCGCGCCTCGGCCGCCAGTTGCTCGGGCGTCACGGGCACGTGGTGCTGGGCGGGGTCGGTCAGCACGCCGGTGATGGAACAGGTGATGATGGCTTTGTCGGGCACGGGTGAGTTCCTTGTTCAATGTTCAGCGAACAGCCAACAGCCGGACGCAGAGGACGCAGAGATTGCGCAGAGGACGCAAAAGAATTCAAAAAAATCTTCAAATCCATAGCCATTCGAATTGGCGTCAGCAAGGCACATTGCATCAGGATCGATCCACAATTTCTTGGTTTCCCTTTTGCGTCCTCTGCGAATCCTTTGCGTCCTCCGCGTCCGGCTGTTGGGGTGTTGGGCGGCTCGGTATTCAAACCACACCCCACTGCCGCGCCGCCAGGTCCTTCATGATTTCCTCGGTGCCGCCGCCAATCGTCAGCACCTTCACCTCGCGGTAGATGCGCTCGCACACGGTGCCGCGCATGTAGCCCATGCCGCCCAGGATCTGCACACCGGCGTCGGCGCAGAACTGCATGGTTTGCGTGGCGTGGTTCTTCAGCACGCAGACTTCGCCGACCCAGTCGGCACCGGTGTCGCCCGCGTCCGCCCGTGCCGCCACCTGCTCCAGCCACGCGGACGTGGAGCGGATGCGCTGCTGCATGTCGATCAATTTGTGGCGCATCACCTGGTGGCCAACGAGCGGGCTGCCGAAGGTCTTGCGCTGCTGCGCCCAGGCCAGCGCCTCGTCGTAGCAGGCCTGCGCAAACCCCAGCGCGGCGGCGGCGATGCCGAAGCGCTCGGCGTTGAAGTTGCCCATGATGGCCTTGAAGCCCGCGCCTTCTTCGCCCAGCAAGTAACGCGCCGGCACGCGCACGCCGTCAAAGCGCAGATGGGCGGTGTCGGAGCATTGCCAACCCATCTTGTCGAGACGGCTGCGACTCAGGCCCGCGCTGTCACCGGGCATCAGAAGCAGCGAGATGTCCTTGGCGCCCTTGCCTTCTCCGGTGCGCACAGCCACCGTGATCCAGTCGGCGCGCATGCCGGACGTGGTGAAGATCTTCTCGCCATCGACCACGTAGTCGTCACCGTCGCGCCGCGCGGTCGTGCGCAGGGCCGCCACGTCCGATCCGCCGCCCGGCTCGGTGATCGCCAGCGCGGCGATGCGCTCGCCGGCCAGCACGGGCGGAATCACTTCCTGCTTGACGGCATCGCTGCCCAGCGCCACCACCGGCGGCAGGCCGATGTTGTGCGACAGCAGGCTGGCCAGCACGCCGCCGCTGGCGCCGTAGCGGCACAGCGCCACCCACATCGGCAGGCGCAGCGCGTGCGGCACGGGCGTGCCGCCGTATTCCTCCGGGTAGCCCAGGCCTAACAGACCCAACTCGGCCGCTCGGCGGTACAGCGCACGGGGAAACTCGCCGGCCGCGTCCCACGCGGTGACGTGGGGCGCGATCTCGGTGCGGGCGAAGCGCTCGACCATGGTGCTGAGCACGTCGCGCGCTTCGCGCAGCTCGTCGGCAGTCATGCGGCAGCCTCCACTTTGGCCGGCGCGGCGAAGCGCAGCAGCAACTGGCCGGGTGCGACCTGCTGGCCCACACTGACCAGCACCTCAGCCACCACGCCGTCAGCGCGCGGCGCCAGGCTGTGCTCCAACTTCATGGATTCGATGACCAGCGCCGTCTCGGCCGCCGCCACGGGTTGGCCAGGCTGCACAGCAATGTTCAGCACCTTGCCGTTGAACGGTGCTCTCAACTCAGTAGCTGCTTGCGCTTGCCCCGCCTGGACAATCGGATCAAACGACACATCATCCAGCCACCAATCAACGCCCTCGGCCTGCAGGTGCCAGCGGTGTGGCGCGTCGGCGGTGGGCGCCAGAACGGCCGCCACGCGGCGCGCGATGGCACCGGTGCTGACCCAGGCGGCGCCGTCTGACAGCGCTTGCCGTTGCAGCGTGCTGCACTCGCCATCGTCGCCCCGCACTTGCCATTCGCCATCACGCAGCGCCTGAATCGCCACGCCACGGTCGTCACCGCGATGGCGCAAGCGACGCGGCGCGGGGTAGGCGCAAGGCAGCGCAGAAGCCTCGGCGCCCAGCACGCACAGCGCGCCGAAGCGCTCATGCAGCCGACGCTCGCGCGCGTGCAGCTCGGCGCGCAAGGCTTCGGCATCGGTCGCCAGGAGCGAGATCAGCGCCTGACCTGCGCGGAAGCGCGGGTGTTGCAGGCACTCGATCAGAAAGGCCCGGTTGGTGGGCAGGCCCAGCACCTCCAACTGGCGCAACGCCGCGATCAACTGGTCGATGGCCGCCTCGCGCGTGTCGGCGTGCACGATCAGCTTGCCGAGCATGGCGTCGTAGTAGGGCGAAACTTCTGCACCCCCGTACAGCGCGTGGTCGAAGCGCAGCGGCGCCCTCGTGAACGTGGCAGCGGGCGGCGGGGCGAAGTGGCGCACGCGGCCGGTGTGGGGGTGGAACTGCTCGTCTTCGGCGCACAGGCGCACTTCGATGGCGTGGCCGCTGAACTTCACTTCGTCCTGCTTCAAAGGCAATGGCTCGCCGCGCGCGACGCGAATTTGCCACTCGACCAGATCAAAACCGGTCAGCGCCTCGGTGACCGGGTGCTCGACTTGCAGGCGCGTGTTCATCTCCATCAGGAAAAATTGATGACCCCCACGCTCCCCCGCTTCGCGAGGTGCGCTGCCCCCCGAGGGGGCGCTCGCGTCTTGGGGCGGCCCGGCGACGCTCGACTCGCCCTCCAACAAAAACTCCACCGTGCCGGCGCCCACATACCCCGCCGCACGCGCCAGCGCCACCGCGCACGCACCCATGCGCTCGCGCAGTGCAGCGTCCACGGCGGGGCTGGGCGCTTCCTCGATGATCTTCTGGTGTCGCCGCTGCACCGAGCAATCGCGCTCACCCAGATGGATGACGTGGCCGTGTGCGTCGGCAAACACCTGCACTTCGACATGTCGCGGGTGCAGCAGCGCGCGCTCGATCAGCAGGTCGCCATTGCCAAAGCCGGTCAGCGCTTCGGACCTGGCACTGCCCAGCGCGGCCGGCAACTGCGCAGCCACTTGCACCAGCCGCATGCCGCGCCCGCCGCCACCCGCCACGGCCTTGACCATGACCGGGTAGCCGATGCGCGCGGCCTCATCCACAAAGCGCGCCTCGCTCTGGTCGTCGCCCGCGTAGCCGGGCAGGCAGGGCACGCCGTGCTGCGCCGCCAGCGCCTTGGCAGCCGACTTGCTGCCGAGCGCGCGAATCGCGGCCGGCGGCGGGCCGATCCAGGTCAGACCTGCGTCCTGCACCGCCTGCGCGAAGGCGGCGTCTTCGCTCAGGAAACCATAGCCGGGGTGCACCGCGTCGGCGCCGGTGGCGCGCGCGGCTGCCAGCAAGCGATCGACGCGCAGATAGCTTTCGGTGGAGGTGTGACCACCCAATGCGAAAGCCATCGTCGCCTCGCGCACGTGCAGCGCCTGCGCATCGGGCTCGGAGTGCACCGCCACGGTTTCAAGCCCCATGCGGTGTGCCGTGGCGATGATGCGGCGCGCGATCTCGCCACGGTTGGCGATCAGGATTCGTTTCATGGCGTGATGCCTTCGGGCGATTGCGACCACGGCGCCGGCTGGCGGGCGGCAAAGGCTTTCAGCCCCTGCACTGCCTCCGGCCCGCGCAGCGCCTGCGCAAAGCGCAGCGCAGCCTCGTCGAGCACGGCGTCCAAGGGCTGGTTGGCGGCAATGGCGGCCAACAATTGCTTGGTTTGGGCCACTGCCCCGGGTGCAATCTGCGCGGCGCGCTTCAATTGTTGAAGCAAGGCGGCTTCAAAATCACCATCTGCCACTGCGTTGACCAGCCCGGCGGCCAACGCCTCGGCCGTGCTCCAGCGCGCACCACTCAGCAGCCAATCACGCGCGCGCGCATCACCCAAGCGTCGCACCACAAAAGGCGCAATCTGAGCGGGCACGATGCCCAACGTGACCTCGGGCGTGGCGAACTGCGCATCCGGCGACGCCAGCACGTGATCGGCGCAGCACACCAGCCCCACGCCGCCGCCCATGGCCGTGCCCTGCACGGCCGCAATCAGCACCTGCGGCAAGTCGCACAGCGCTTGCAACAGGCGCCCATATTCCCGGTTGACGGCAATCAGCGGATCGATGCCCTCGCCATGCGGCCGCCCGATGGCGCTGGCAAAACTGCCCAGGCTGCCGCCCGCGCAAAAGTGCCCGCCCGCGCCGCACAGCACGACGGCGCGCAAAGCTGCATCGCCCCTCGCACGCTCGCAGGCCGCACGCAGGGCCGACACCATCTCGTCGGTCAGCGCGTTGCGCGTGGCTGGCGAGTTCAGGGTCCAGAACTCGACCCCTCCGGTGCCCAGCGGCTGGCGGTCGATCAGCAGCGCTTGTGTCATATCTTGCCCTCACCCCAACCCCCGGATCGCGTCCGGGGCAGGCTCTCTCCCGCCAACGGGAGAGGGAGAAACACGTCCAACGGCCGCGGAGCAGGCCATGCCAGCGAACGCCGTGCCCGGACCTGCGCCGGGCACTGGCGTTGTCCCCCCTCCCGCAGGAGAGGGGGGAAGGCGCGTCAGCGCCTCAGGGGGGTGTCTCATCGTTTCACCATGCCCATGATCTTGGCCAGGATGCCCATCATTACCTCATCGGCCCCACCGCCGATGGAGCCCAGCCGCCCATCGCGGTACAGGCGCGAGATGCGGTTCTCCCACGTGTAGCCCATGCCACCCCAGAACTGCAGGCAGGTGTCGGCCACCTCGCGCGTCAGGCGCCCGGACTTCAGCTTGGCCATGCTGGCGAGCTGCAGCACGTCTTGCCCACCCACGTACAACTCGCCCGCGCGCCAGGTCAGCGCGCGCAGCGCCTCCACTTCGGTCTGCAACTCGGCCAGCTTGAACTGCACCCACTGCTGGTCGATCAGCGTGGCGCCGAACATCTTGCGCTGCTGGGCCCATTCAATGGTTTCGCGCACGCACTCAGTCAGCGTGACCAGCGCACTGGCGGCGGCCCACAGGCGCTCTTCCTGAAACTGCTGCATCTGGTAGACGAAGCCCGCGCCCTCTTGCCCGATCAGGTTGCGCTGCGGCACGCGCACTTCGTCAAAGTAGATCAGGCCCGTGTCGGACGAATCCATGCCGATCTTGCGGATCTTCTGCGCGATCTCGATGCCCTTCGTCAGCTTGCCATTGAGGCCATCACGCATGGGCACCATGATCAAGCTCTTGTTCTTGTGCGCGGGGCCGTCGCTGGTGTTGACCAGCATGCACATCCAGTCGGCCTGCAGGCTGTTGGTGATCCACATCTTCTGCCCGCTGATGACGTAATCGTCGCCATCCTTGCGCGCCACCGACTTGATGCCCGCCACGTCGCTGCCCGCGCCCGGCTCGCTGACGCCAATGCAGCCCACCATGTCGCCCGCGATGGCGGGCGTGAGAAATTCTTTGCGCAACTCGTCGCTGCCAAAGCGCGCCAGCGCGGGCGTGCACATGTCCGTCTGCACGCCAATCGCCATCGGCACGCCGCCGCAGCGGATGTGGCCCAGCGTCTCGGCCATGACCATGCCGTAGGAATAGTCGAGCCCCGCGCCGCCATAGGCTTCGGGCTTGGTCAGGCCCAGCAGGCCCAGATCGCCCAGCCCCTTGAACACCTGGTGCGCGGGGAAGATGCCGGCCTCTTCCCATTCGTCCACGTGCGGGTTGATGTGCTCGTCGATGTAGCGCTTGAGCGTGTCGCGGATTTGTTCGTGTTCGTGGGTGAATTGCATGTTGTCTCCTCAGAACTCTCTAAATTCAACAGCCGGACGCGAAGGACGCAAAGGATTCGCGAAGGACGCGAAAGAAGACTTAAATTCTTTGCATGACTGCTGGAGTACGCGGTGCCCTCGCGCTTGCGAAAACTTTTTTTGAATTTTTCGCGTCCTTCGCGTCATCTTTGCGTCCTTCGCGTCCGGTATTCGTTCTTCACATCCGCGCCACGCCGAACTGCATCGGGTGAACCTCGCGCGCCGCGCCTTCGGCCATCGTGTCCAGGCAAAACGCCAGCACGGCCCGCGTGTCGCGCGGGTCGATCACGCCGTCGTCCAGCAGCAGGCCGCTGGTGTAGAAGGCATCGGCCTGCGCTTCGAACATGGCGACGATCTGGTCGAACTGTTTTTGCGATTGCTCAGCATCCGGCACGATGCCTTTGCGCGCGAGCGCGGCCTCGGTCACGATCTGCATGGTGCGCGCGGCCTGCTCACCGCCCATCACCGCCGTCTTGGCGCCGGGCCAACTGAACAGAAAGCGCGGTGCAAACCCGCGCCCGCACATGCCGTAGTTGCCCGCGCCAAAGCTGGCGCCGCACTGGATGGTGATTTGCGGCACCGTGGCGTTGGTCACGGCCTGGATCATCTTGCTGCCGTGCTTGATCATCCCGCCCTGCTCGGCGTCCTTGCCCACCATGTAGCCGGTGGTGTTCTGCAAATAAATGATGGGGTGGCCCAGCTGACACATCCATTGGATGAAGTGCGTGGCCTTGTTGGCGCCCGGCACGTCGATGGGGCCGTTGTTGCTGATCAGGCCCACGGCGTGGCCGCCGATGCGCGCCTGCGCGCACACGGTGGCGCCGCCGTACAGCGCCTTGAATTCGAGCAGCTCAGACCCGTCAACCAGGCGCGCCATCACCTCGCGCATGTCCACTGGTTCGCGGTGGTGCGCAGGCATCAAGGCCAGGAGTTCGTCTGCGTCGAACTCCGGTTGAGCGTTCGGCGTTGAGCGTTGAGCGTGAAGTCCGGCGTCATGCGCTGAACGCTCAACGCTCAACGCTGAACCCAGTTGCGCCAGCAACTGCCTGGCAATGCCCAACGCCTGCCGGTCGTCCTCGGCCAGGTATTCGCCCAGCCCCGACACGCTGGTGTGCATCTCGGCGCCGCCCAGTTCTTCTTCCGTCGCCACCTCGCCCGTGGCCGCCAGCAGCAGCGGCGGGCCGGCCAGAAAGGCGCGCGAACGGCCGCGCACCATGATCACGATGTCCGACAGGCCCGGCATGTACGCCCCGCCCGCCGTGCCCGACCCGTGCTGCACCGTGATGACCGGCAGCCCCGCGGCCGACAGGCGCGCCAGGTTGCGAAACAGGCTGCCGCCGTGCACAAAGCCTTCGACGCGGTAGCGCATCAGGTTGGCGCCGGCACTCTCGACCAGATGTACGAAAGGCAGCTTGTTCTGCAGCGCGATCTCCTGCACGCGCAGCATCTTGTCCAGGCCCATGGCCTGAATGGCGCCGGCCTCGATACCCGAATCGCTGGCCACCACCATGCAACGCACGTCGGCAATGAAGCCAATGCCGGCGATCATGCCGCCGCCCGGCACCGACTTGGCCGGGTCTTTCGTGTCCTGCATGAAGCCCGCCAGCGAACACAGCGGCAGCCACGGCGCGCCGGCATCCAGCAGCAGCGCCACGCGCTCGCGCGGCAACAACTGGCCGCGCTTGTCGAACTGCGGCTTGGCCTTGGCAGAAGCATCTACGGCACGTTGCTCCAGCGCGCGCCAGGCGTCGATGCGCGCCAGCATGGCAGTGCGCCGAGCCTGCGCGGGCGGGCTGGCCGCGTTCAGGCTGGATTGAAATGCACTCATGACTGAAACACCTTCGGCGTCTGATACCGCGCAAACCCGTCGAACGGCCGCACCGCCGCGCGCTGGCGCACATCGGCGGGCGCGGCCACGTCGCCCCAGCCCATGCGCACCTGTGGGCGGGCACCGTCCACGCGCAGCACCGTGCCGCTGATAAAGCTGGCCGCCGGGCTGAGCAGATAGACGATGGCGGCCGACACCTCGGCCTCGTTGCCAAAGCGGCCCGCCGGCACGGTGTGCGCCATCTCGCGCAGCATGGGGCCGGCCTCGGGCGGGTAATGGTCCATGCCGCTGGAGGCGATGTAGCCCGGCGCCACCGCGTTCACGCGCACGCCGTGGCGCGCCCATTCCAGCGCCGCGCTTTCAGTCAGGCTCACCATGCCCGCGCGCGCCGCGCCGCTGTGCGCCATGCCCGGCATGCTGCCCCACATATCGGCCACCATGTTCACTACTGAGCCGCCGCGCGCGGCCATGCACTGCGTGAAGCACTCGCGCGCCATCAAGAAGCCGCCCGTCAGGTTGGTGTCGATCACCGCCTGCCAGCCCTTGGCGCTGATCTTCTCGGCCGGCGTGATGTACTGGCCACCCGCGTTGTTCACCAGACCGTCAATCGCGCCGTGCTGCGCCACGATGCCCGCCACCGTTTGCCGCACCGCGTCCTCCTGCCGGATGTCGCACACCGCGTGGCTGGCCTGGCCGCCATCGGCGGTGATTTCATCCTGCACCGCGCGCAGCTTGTCGGCATTGCGGCCGATCAACACCACGCGCGCGCCCAGCGCCGCCAGCTCGTGCGCCGTGCAGCGCCCGATGCCCGAGCCGCCGCCCGTGACCACCACCACTTGGCCGGCGAAGAGGCCGGGCGCGAAGATGGATCGGTAGCTCATCACGATTGCCGCCAAAAGGAAATTGCGCGCTCGTCGCCAGGCGACGAGCGGGTGACATCAGGCCGAATGGCGTCCATCCTCATCATGCTTCCCCCGTGAACAGCACCAGCGCCTGCGCCGTCAGGTCGTCCAACGACAGCGCGCCCCGGTCTGAAAACCACTGCACCGACCAGTTGAGCGCACCAAAGATGAACAGCCGCGCCACCTCGGGCCGCGCCTTCAGCCGCCCAGCGCGATGCAGCGCGCGCAGCACCGGCATCCAGGCGGCCTCATACGCATCCTTGAGCGCGCGCACTTCCTGCTGCTGCGCCGCATCGAGCGAGCGCCACTCAAACAGCATCACCGGAATGAAGTCACTGCCCGCGCCCAGCAACACCTCAAAGTGATGCCGCACCAGCGTGCGCAGCCGATCCTGCGCCGGCGCGCGCGCGCCCAGGTTTTTAAGCGCGGCAGCCTGGCTGGCCTCGGCCCGCGCCATGCCCTCTTGCATCACCGCATGCAGCAGCGCTTGCTTGCTCTGAAAAAAGTAGAACGGCGAGCCACTCTGCATCCCCGCCGCCGCCGCAATGTCGCGCGTGCTGGTGCCGTCAAACCCCTTGCTGCGAAACAGCCGCGCCGCCTCAGCAATCAGCGCCTGCCGCCGATTGCCCTCATCCCGCTCGCCCTCCGTCTTGCGCGGACGGCCACGCCGCGCGGGCGACGGCTTGGCGGAAAGGGCTGCGGCGGGGGGCATGGGGGCGCAGCATAGCAAGGGATTGGAATTTTGCCAAGCGGGCGCTTGGCAAAATTTACTCCCACTCATTCGCAACTGCTCGGCACCCTTTCTGATTCCCGTTGGTTTTTGAACATTCGGGCAGCAACTCATAGCTGCGATGGCCTCACGACCATCGCTGTTAGACTGCATCGCGCTGCCTTGTTTCGAGTTGAATCCTCGCCCGCGTTCTCGTCCTTCGATCCTCCTCAAAGTGATTTATAGAGATGTCTGCAGCTCGTGTACTGTTTGCTTTCGTTATCGTTCTGGCGCTCACGTTGAACGTTGGTTTTTGCGTAGGCGACATCTCAAACCCTCAACACCACAACGTATACGAGCTGTTTGCAGCCGTGGTCGTGAGCCTCATCGCCACGGTGATGAAATTTGGCGATCGAACCCCCTTGGGCTCGACGCTGCTGGCCACCAGCCTGGTGGCCGATGTGCAGCTCATCGCTGCGGCCGCCGTGTGGGGCTATTTTGGCGACCAGGCTGCGGCGGCATCGGGGCACGGGATGGTGACCGTCGTTTCGTTGGCGATTGGCGCATTGGTCGCGAATGTGGTCTCGGTGATCTTGCTGGTCATTGAAACAGCGAGCTTTCGACGTTAAGCCACGGCGTGATCGATCCGCAGTTCAAGAGGTCGGCCAAGGACGTTGGCGGCCACGCCTTCTTCGTATTGCTTCGACGGCTGCGCCAGCCTTTGCTGGTCTTGATCTGGGTGTACGCCGTTTCCGTGCTTGGTTTCACGCTGGTGCCAGGCGTCGATCCAGAGGGCCGGACGTGGCGCATGAGCTTTCTGCAAGCGTTCTACTTCGTCAGCTTTCTCGGCACAACGATTGGCCTGGGCGAGATTCCTTACCCGTTTTCCGAAGCGCAGCGGCTTTGGGCGACCGCGTCGATCTATGGAACGGTCGTTGCCTGGCTGTATGGCATCGGCGCATTGTTTTCGGTCCTTCAAGACCCCTTGTTTCGCCGCATCCTTCATGAGAAGAGCGCGGAAATGGGTGTCAAGCGGTTGAAAGAGCCATTCATCATTCTGTGCGGGTACGACGACGCCGGCTATCGTGTTTGCCGCGAGTTGACCGAGAGCGGTTCGCGCATTGTTGTGGTGGACATCGACCAAACCAAGGTCGACCGCGTCGATGTGGATGAGCACACGGTGCCGGTGCCTGCGTTAACGGGTGATGCGAGTGACCCGCGCATCCTGGAGATAGCCGGTCTTTGCGACCCTTTTTGCTCGGGCATTCTGGCGCTGACCGGCAGCGATCAGGTCAACACGAAGATCGGCTTGACTGCACGCCTGCTGAATCCGGGTGTTCCGGTGCTGTGCGCGGCCCGCGATCACGGCTGGCATCAGCATATGGCGGTGGCCGGCGTGGATCACATCATCAACCCCTTTGACACCTTCGCAGAGCGAATCGGCATTTCATTGCGCACGCCAAGCCTGCACGTGATCTACGAAGCGCTGACGACACAGTCGGGAACCGCGATGACGAAGGTGCCGCAGTTGCCGCGCAACCGATGGGTGCTGTGCGGGCACGATCTGTTCACACGCGCGCTGCGTCGCCAATTGGACGCTGAGGGCATTGCAACCACGCTGGTGGACAAAAGCCCGCCGCCACAGTCGTGGGAAGGGGAAGAACACCGCGACATCGCAGGCGCACCCACCGATCCCTCGGTGCTGAAAGAGGCCATTCAAGAGGACGTGGGGGCTCTGGTGGCAGGCACCAAGGTCGACATCGACAACCTTGCGATCGTGCTCGCGGCAAGTCCACATCGCAAGCGCTTGTTCGTCGTGGCCAGGCAGGAGCAGCGGCGCAATGCCAACGTGTTCAAAGCGTCTGGCGCGGACTTGGTGGTCTTGTCAGGGTATGTGATTGCCGCCGAGGTGCTCCGTCAGCTGCGGGCGCCCCTGTTGTCCATGTTTCTGCGCCGCGCTCAAGATGAGTCCGAAGCGTGGGCCACCGACTTGCTGGACCGATTGAGAACCACGGTCGGAGAAAACGTGCTGGAGTCCTGGACCGTGAAGGTGGATGCCGCAAGCACCCCGCAGCTGTTTCAAGCGCTTCGCGCCGGCCATGCTTTGTCGGTAGGCCGATTGCTGACGAATGCCGATTCAAACGATGAACGGATTCGTGCCGTGCCATTGTTCCTGCTGAGAGAATCTCCCAAAGGCCGCCAGAAAATACTTTTGCCGGGAGACGACGTAGCCCTATCGACAGGGGATAAGGTCTTGGTGTGTGGCAGCCATGCATCGCGGGTCCGGATGCAAGCCGCATTGCTTGGCTGACCTGTCATGCGTACCCAATGGATGGCCGCAACATGAAGCCGGCACCGTTGCCGCGTAAAAACCGAATGGAGCCCAGACCGCGCCTATGAGTGAAATCACGTCTTTTCTGGCGAACCTGGTGCACGACAACCTCGTTCTCACGTTCGGACTGCTGTTGGTGGTTGGAGCGCTGGGCGGCGTGCTTGCAGCAAGGATTCGATGGCTGCCGACGATTACAGGCTACATGGCGATTGGGCTTGCGATGGGCCCCAGTGGACTGGGCATTCTGAATGACCAGGGACTCTCGCAAGCCCTAGTGCTGGTGGACATTGCACTGGGCTTGATCTTGTTCAAACTGGGGACAGCCCTGCATCCGGTCAAAGCATGGCGCACGCCGGGACTTGTGCTGACTGGCGTTGCCGAAAGCCTGATCACGGCATTGGTGATTGGTGTTCTGCTGTGGTGGCTGAGTGGCTCGCTGATCGTTGCCTTGCTGGGTGGCGCGATCGCGGTGTCATCCTCGCCCGCGGTATTGATACATGTGGCGCACGAATTTGATGCTGAAGGTCCAACACTCGACGCCGCTGAGATGCTGGTTGCCATCAACAATGTGCTGTCTTTCTTGTTGTTCACACTGGCGTTGCCAATCGCCCTTTTCGGGCAAGGCGGCACGCTCCTGAGCGCGATCGAGGTTCCTCTCGTGAGCATGGCGGGAGCCGTTGCATTCAGCGTTGTCACTGCTTTGATCATCACGCGCATTTCCCGGGTCACACTGGTGCATGAAGCGCATCTGCGCTTTCCGCTGGTCGTTGGCGGCGTCATGCTGGTATTGGGGTTGGCCCAGGCATTGAACGTATCGGGGCTATTTGGCGCCCTGACCTTGGGTATCGCGACGCGCTGGCTGGAAAAGCGCAGATCGAGCCTAAGCAACATCGAGTTCGGCGGCGGTGGCGACGTGTTTTTCATTACCCTCTTTGTTGTCGCAGGCGCTAAGCTTCATCTGCACGATCTGGTTCAGTATTGGCCAGTTGCATTGGCTTTTGTAGGCGCTCGCGCTGCCGCAAAGGTGGTGACTGTCACAAGCTTGGGGCCTCTGTTCGGCTACCCGGTTAAAAAGTCCTTTGCGGCCGGATTGCTGCTGGTACCCATGGCGGGACTGGCGATCGGCCTGCTGCAAACCACGTCGACGCTCGTGCCCGAACTCGGAGCCAGAATGGGTGCCATTGTCCTGGCGGCGGTTGCCATCTTCGAGACCATTGGACCACCCGTGGCGGCGTGGGCGATCAAATTCGTCGGGGAAGATGGGGCCGCAAAGAGCGCCGCGGACTCATGATGCGGCGGCAAGAAATCGGCGCATTCATTCTGCCAAACACCACTGCACGCCATGCCTGTCAGCGCCGGAAGCCACGTCCGTTGAGCCGCTGTTGCTCAGGTCGCGCGACGTCAACGCGGACGACGCATCGACGACATCACGCATTCTCGGAACTGGCAGCACGCCGCTTCTGCAATTCAACTTTCACTGCCCCGGATTTGAAATGCAGATCACGTTGAGGGAACGGAATTTCGATGCCTGCCGCCTGAAGCTTATCGTCCAGCGCCCACATGAGCCTGGCGTGCGCAGCAGCAGGGGCAGTGGTCAGTTGATGGTCTGCCCAGACGACCAATTCGTAGTTCACCGCATTGTCACCATACGAGACCAGCCAGGTCTGGGGCTCCATCGGGTGATCTGAAATGATCCCGTTGATCTTGCGCGCGGCGGCAGCTGCGGCTTGCGCCACCTTCTCTTTTGGCGTGCCGTAAGCGATGCCGAAAGGGATATGCATGCGCCGATAGGCATTATCGTGCGTCCAGTTCGTCACTCTTCCATTGATGAATTCAGAGTTAGGCACCAGGATGTCCAGCGAATCATTGGTGCAAACCCGCGTGTAGCGCATTGCAATCTCCCTGACATTTCCACGAATACCCGATTCCAACTCAATAAAATCGCCAGCCTTCAGGCTTCGGTCGAGCAAAATAATCACGCCTGATACGAAATTGCTGACTATATTCTGCAATCCAAAGCCAAGGCCGACCGCCAACGCGCTGCCGACCATCGCGATATTGCTCAAGTCGATGCCGATTTGCCGGAGTGCTATCAGCGTACCGGTGATCCAAATAAAATAGCGCATCACGCGCGCGATCATCGCCAGGCGAGCCACCTTCCAGCGCTCGCTGGCATGACCTGAAAATCTTCGCAGGATCAATTGCTCCAGAAAACTTGAAAACTACCAAGTCAAGCTGATAAACGCAATGGCGAAAAACAAAGACAGCCACGTAATGTCTTTGCCGCCAATCGTAAAAACATGCGTTGTCAGAGCGGAGATCAAGTCGTTCATAGTCATCAATCGATCAGACGGGTTATTGGGAACGACCCTGCGCCACGTTACACGGCTCAACCGGCACACGCCTACGCATTCCCGTCGGCAAAGGAAACTCCTACTTTGATAGCTGGCCGCGCGCGCCACACGTGCGGGACTGGCCGGTTCTCTTTAATTACCCCAGCGCCTTGCCCATCGCCTGCCCCATGCGCACGGCGCCGCCGGGCGCCCAGTCGGGGTTGAATTTGAGCGTGCCCTTGGGCCACAGCAGCACCACGGTGGAGCCGAGCAGAAAGCGGCCCATCTCGGCGCCCTTGGCCAACTCAACGGGCTGGCTGGCATAGTCCCAGCGCTTGATCTCGCCCGGGCGCGGCGGGTTGACCACGCCGTGCCACACCGTCGCCATGCTGCCGACTATTGTTGCCCCCACCAGCACCAGCACGAAGGGGCCGCGCGCGGTGTCGAACAGGCACACCACGCGCTCGTTGCGCGCGAACAGGCCGGGGACGCCGCGCGCCGTGGTCGGGTTGACGCTGAACAAGTCGCCCGGCACATAGACCATGCGCTGCAGGCGGCCAGCGCAGGGCATGTGGATGCGGTGGTAGTCTTTGGGGCTCAGGTAGATGGTGGCGAACTGGCCGTTTTCGAACTCGGCCGCCAGCGCCGCATCGCCCGCCAGCAGCGCGCGCGTGCTATACGCATGGCCCTTGGCCTGAAAGATCTGGTCGCGCTCGATGGCGCCAAACTGGCTGATGGCGCCGTCCACGGGGGACACGTAGTCCGCATCGGCCAGCGGGCGGGCGCCGTCGCGCAGCGCGCGGGTGAAGAAGTCGTTGAAGCTGGCGTAGCTGGTGATGTCGGGGTTGGCCGCCTCGGCCATGTCGACGCCGTAGCGCGCGACGAAGCGGCGGATGGCCGCCTGGGTCAGGTCGCCCAGCCGGGCGCTGGCCGCGCGACCAGCCAGCTGAGTCAGCCACTTCTTGGGCAGCAGGTATTGCGGCAGGACGGCGAGTCGGTCGGACATGCGGCGATTCTAGAGAGCCGCCGGCCCGCGCGATGCCGCCACCAGGTCACTCGGGCTGGCCGATGGTCAGCGCGATCTCGCCAACGCCGTCGATGCGGCCCGTGATCACGTCGCCCGGCCGCACCGCGCCCACGCCTTCGGGCGTGCCGGTGTAGATCAGGTCGCCCGGCTGCAGGTGGTAATACTCGGACAGGTTGGACACCACCTCGGGCACGCTCCAGATCATGTCCTGGATGTCGCCGTCCTGCTTGATCTGCCCATTGACGGACAGCTGGATGCGGCCCTGCGCCGGATGGCCGATCTCGCTGGCGGGCACCAGCGGGCCCATGACGGCAGCGTTCTCGAAGTCCTTGCCGAAGTCCCAGGGTCGGCCCATCTTCTTGGCCGTGCCTTGCAGGTCGCGCCGTGTCATGTCCAGACCACAGGCGTAGCCCCACACGCCATCCAGCGCGTCGTCCACGCTCACGCGGAACGCCGGCTTGCCGATGGCGATGACCAGTTCCATCTCGTGATGCAGATCCTGGGTGCCCAGCGCGTAGGGCACGGTGGCGCCGCTCATCACCAGGTCGATGGGCGTCTTGTTGAAGTAGAAGGGCGGCTCACGGTCGGGATCGAAGCCCATCTCGCGCGCGTGCGCTGCGTAGTTGCGGCCGACGCAGAAGATGCGCGTGACGGCGTATTGCTGGCTGCCGCCGCGCACGGGCACGGCGGCCTGGGGGGCGGGTGGGAAGACGTAGCTGGACATGCGGGGTTCCTTTTTCGTGCTGCAGTGAAGTCTGGCGTATTTTCAGTCCACGGCCGGCCTGGTCGGCACCGCTGCGCAGGCACAATCGCGGCGCATGACCGCCTCGCCACCCCTGCTCGACGTTCACGACCTCGTCAAGAGCTATGGCGATGCGCGCGTCGTCGATGGCGTGTCGCTGGCCATCGCGCCCGGCGAATGCCTGGGCGTGATCGGCCCCAACGGCGCCGGCAAGACGACGACGATCCGCATGTGCCTGGGTCTGACGGCGTCCGATTCCGGCGGCATCCGCTATTTCACACAACCCGACGGCACGGCCTTGGAGATGCCGCGCGATGGGCTGGCCATCAAGGCGCGGCTGGGCGTGGTGTCGCAGTTCGACTCGCTCGACCCCGATTTCAGCTGTGCCGAAAACTTGTTCGTCTTCGGCCGCTACTTCGGCCTCAAGCGCGCGCAGATGGCCGAGCGCGTGCCGCAACTGCTCGACTTCGCCGCGCTCGGCCACAAGGCCGACGCCAAGCCGGCCGAGCTGTCGGGCGGCATGAAGCGCCGCCTGTCGCTGGCGCGCGCACTGGTCAACAACCCCGATCTGCTGCTGCTGGACGAACCCACCACCGGGCTTGATCCACAGGCGCGCCACCTGATGTGGGAGCGCCTGCAGCGCCTGCTGGCCGAGGGCAAGTCGATCCTGCTGACCACGCACTTCATGGACGAGGCCGAGCGCCTGTGCCACCGCCTGCTGGTGCTCGACCACGGCCGCAAGATCGCCGAGGGGCGCCCGCGCGAGCTGATCGCCGAGCACCTGGAGCCGGAGGTGATCGAGGTCTACGGCCACGGCGCGCTGGCGCTGGCCGATTCAACACTGGCGGCGCGCGCCGAGCGCGTCGAGCGCAGCGGCGAGACGGTGTTCTTCTACACCCGCCACGCGCGGCCCTTGATGCAGGCGCTGGAAGCGCACCCGCAGTTGCGCACCTTGCACCGTCCCGCCAACCTGGAGGACTTGTTCCTCAAGCTGACGGGCCGACAGATTCGACAAGATGGCTAACCGCAACGAAGCCTCCGTCTGGGCGCCGCCGCGCCTGTCGATGCGCTGGTGGCCGGTGTTCCAGCGCAACCTGCTGGTGTGGCGCAAGCTGGCGCTGCCCAGCCTGCTGGCCAACATCGGCGAGCCGCTGCTGTGGCTGGTGGCCTTCGGCTACGGCCTGGGCGCCATGGTGGGGCGCGTACCCACGCATGGGCAGGAAGTGCCCTACATCGTGTTCCTGGCCAGCGGCAGCATCTGCATGAGCGCCATGAACGCGGCCAGCTTCGAGGCGCTGTACTCGGCCTTCTCGCGCATGCACGTGCAAAAGACCTGGGACGGCATCCTCAACACCCCCGTGCAGCTCGACGACGTGGTGCTGGCCGAGATGCTGTGGGCCGGCTTCAAAGCCTTGTTCTCGGTCGTCGCCATCCTGGGCGTGATGCTGGCGCTGAAGATCAGCCTTTCTCCCAAGCTGGTGCTGGTGCTGCCGATCGGGTTGGTGGCGGGCGTCACCTTTGCCAGCATGGCGCTGGTGTTCAACGCCAAGGCCCAGGGCTACGACTTCTTCACCTACTACTTCGCGGTGCTGCTGTCGCCCATGATGTTCCTCTCGGGCGTGTTCTTCCCGCGCTCGCAGCTGCCCGGCTTCGCGCAGACCATCACCGACTGGCTGCCGCTGACGGCGGCGGTGGAACTGGTGCGCCCGCTGTTCCTCGACCAGTGGCCGGCCGATGCCGCGCGCCACCTGGCCGTGCTGGCAGCCTACGCCATCGCCAGTTTCTGGATCGCGCTGGCGTTCACCCGGCAGCGTTTCCGGCGCTGAGCGCTGGCCCGTCCATTCATCGCTGCCCACGCATGCCCTATCAGGGCTAAAGCTTGAAATCGGCCCGCTTGGCAGCTTTGCCAGATTGGCATGACAGATTGACAGGTCGGCGCGAGGGCGTCCTGCCAATGTGGCAGATCAGATGACCGCTGCGCGCGCAAATTGAATGGCGACAAGCGCTTGCAACAGCCTACCGGGCTGGCATGCACCTTGCTTCATACCCTGCAGACACACCGCACATGTGGATGGGGATATGAAGCCGATTCTTGTCGTTACCGCCGGCCTGCTGGCTGTCTTGACCGCCGCCCAGGCGCAGGCGCCGGGCGCCTCCGCGCCAGCGGTCGCGACGCCGGTTGCGGGCGCCCCCATCGCCGGCCTGCAACCCCACCAGCGCCCGGCGGGCGCCCCGACCGAGACCGACCAGCCGGCATCACCCGAGCAAATGGCCCGCTGGCTGCGCGGCGTGTCGGCGCCCCACCCCGGCAACGTGGACACCATCGCCGCGACCGGGCGCTGGTGGGTGCCCCTGCGCGGCCCCGGCATGACGCCGCCCTACGACCCGCGTGGCTGGCATGAGGGCGCCAGCGCGGTATCGCCCGTCGCACCGGCCAGCGCCGCATCGCGCTGAGCACCTTTGTGCACGCGATGACCCATGCATTGATCACGCCCAGCCGTCGGCTCTGCTGCGGCTGGGCTCACCGAATCGCCGCGGCCGTGCAAGGCGGTGCGTCGATGCTGCCGACAGGCAGGGGGCGTTAAAGCCCTTTTTTTCCTTGTCTTGTAATGAAGGAGATCTCCATGAAATTGGTTCGTAAAGCACTTGGCCTGTCGGTGATGGCTGCTGCACTGGCAGCGCTGCCCGTCATGGCACAGCAATCCGGCATGAGCGGTATGTCGGGCATGAGCGGCAACAAGCCGGCCGCTGGAGAGCAGAACCCTGGCATGAGCGGTATGTCCGGCATGTCTGGCCAGCAAGGCATGTCCGGTATGTCGGGCATGAGTGGTCAGCAAGGCATGTCCGGCATGAGTGGCCAGCAGGGCATGAGCGGCATGTCGGGCATGTCCGGCATGAGCGGCCAGCAGGGCATGAGCGGCATGTCGGGTATGTCCGGCATGAGCGGCCAGAAAGGTATGAGCGGCATGTCCGGGATGAGCGGCCAGAAAGGCATGTCCGGCATGAGCGGCATGTCGGGCAACAAGGCCAAAGCCGCCAAGAAGAAGAAAAAGCCCCGCAAGGCAGGCCAGCAAGGCATGTCGGGCATGAGTGGCATGTCCGGGATGAGCGGCATGTCCGGGATGAGCGGCATGTCCGGTATGTCTGGGATGAGTGGTCAGCAAGGCATGTCTGGCATGAGCGGCCAACAAGGCATGTCGGGCATGAGCGGCCAACAAGGCATGTCGGGCATGAGCGGCAGCAAGTAAGCACTGTCCTGCCGTGAGCCCCGGGCCGGCCATCATGCCGGCCCGGCGACCGACTGCGGCGCCCTGGCTGCCGCGGCGGTGTTTCTCAAAGCCTTTTTCCCAAAGTCTTTTCTCGTCGGAGCAAGCATCATGCGGCCTTTGTCCTTCAGGCTGGTTCTGGCTGGGCTGTCCTGCCTGTTGGCGGCGTGGCTCGCCTCGGGATGCAGTGACAACGCCAAGCCGATCACGCCCGCGCCTGTCGCCAGCGCACCGCCTGCCGCGGCACCCGCCCCAGCGGCCGTCAAGCCGGTCAGCTACCACGCGGCCAAGTACGACCCCATCCACTTCAAACCGGCGATCGAGAAGGCCACCGACCAGCAATGCCTGGCCTGCCACGCCGAAGTGCTCAAGCCCTCCGTGCGCAAGACCTCGCCAGCGGGGCTGCCGGCCAGCACCGCCAAGGCCTGGTACCAGGTCACCTCGACCTACCAGGGCGAACAGGACACCTTTCACCGCCGCCACCTGGAAACGCCGCTGGCCAAGCAGGTGATGAACATGCGCTGCACCACCTGCCACGAAGGCAACGACCCGCGCGAGGAAGCGCCCGGCTCGTCCACCTTCGACAGCGGCCAGCAGATCCTGCGCAAGATGGTCAACCCCGAGACCGTGTGCCTGAAGTGCCACGGCAAGATGAATGTCGAAGTCATGGGCCTGCCCGGCCCGTGGGAGCAGTCCAAGGCCACGTTCCAGAACAACTGCCTGCTGTGCCACGCCGGCATCCGCACCACGCGGCACCAGGTCAATTACCTCAACGCCAAGGCCATTGAGGAACTGGGCGCCAAGCCCAATGGCGGCGACCTGTGCTTTGGCTGCCACGGCGGCCGCTCGTGGTACCGCACGCACTACCCCTATCCGCGCCACGCCTGGCCCGGCATGGCCGCCGACGTGCCCGACTGGGCCAAGGGCCGCCCCACCGAGAGTGAAGTGCGCTTCATCAGCGCCGCCGTCGCGCAGACCGGAGATAAGAAATGAAGCACGACCTGCCTGAAGTCCTCGATGCGCCGGCGGCCACGCGCTTTCCCAGCGTCAATGAGTCGATCGACCAGCATTCCACCGGCTACAAGCGGCGCGACTTCCTGAAGATCGTCGGCGCCACCGCTGGCGCGGCGGGACTGGTGAGCGTGGGCGTCGGCATCGCGCCCCAGAAGGCCCAGGCCTTTGCCTACGAGCCCTACTTCACCGACGACCAGCTCACCACCGTCGTCACCTCGTGCGCGCACAACTGCGGCTCGCGCCACGTGCTGGTGGCGCACAAGAAAGGCGACGTGATCGTGCGCCTGTCGACCGACAACGGCGAATACCAGGCGGGCGGCGCCTACGGCAAGGACACGTTTGAAGAGCCGCAACTGCGCGCCTGCCTGCGCGGGCGCAGCTACCGCGCGCGCCTGTATTCGCCCGAGCGCTTGCTGTACCCCATGAAGCGCGTCGGCGCGCGCGGCGAACACAAGTTCAAGCGCATCAGCTGGGACGAGGCGCTGAACGAGATCGCGCAGAAGATGGTGCAGCTGAAGAAAGACTTCGGCCCCACCGCCATCCTCGACCAGAGCTACGCCGGCGCCAGCTACGGCGTGCTGCACAAGTCCGACCAGATCGAGGGGCTGCTGGGCCGCTTTCTGGGCATGTTCGGCTGCCGCACCAACTCGTGGAGCGTGCCGAGCTACCAGGGCACCACCTTCTCCAGCCGCATGACCTTCGGCACCATCCAGGACGGCAACGAGGACGATGCCTTCGCCCACAGCAAGCTGATCATCATGTGGGGCTGGAACCCGGCCTACACCTTCCATGGCGGCAACACCTTCTACTACATGCGCATGGCCAAGCAGAAGGGCTGCAAGTTCGTGCTGGTCGATCCGGCCTACACCGATTCGGCCGCCGTGTACGACGCGTGGTGGATCCCCATCAAGCCCAACACCGACGCCGCCATGATGGCCGGCATGGCGCACCACATCTTCACGAACAACCTGCAGGACCAGAAGTTCATCAACAAGTTCTGCCTGGGGATGGACGCGGGCACCACCACGGGTGATTACAAGGGCAAGGAAAACTTCAAGGACTACATCCTCGGCAAGTACGACAACACGCCCAAGACGCCCGAATGGGCCGCCGCCATCTGCGGCGTGAAGGCCGAGGACATCGTCAAGCTGGCCGACATGTACGCCAAGACCAAGCCGGCGGCATTGAAAGCCAGTTGGGCGCCCGGCCGCGCCAGCTATGGCGAGCAATACAACCGCATGGCCGCCGCGCTGCAGGCCATGACCGGCAACATCGGCGTGCTGGGCGGCTGCGCCGAGGGCGTGGGCAAGGCCTGGCACAGCGAAAGCGTGGCCTACCCCTACGACGAGAACGCCAACCTGTGGTGGGCCTCGATCAAGTCCGACCGCTGGGCGCACTGCGTGCTGAACTACCCCGACATCAAACGGGAGGAGCTGGGCCTGTGGCCGCGCGAGGACGACCTTGACGGCAAGGTGCCCAACATCAAGGCCATCTTCTGGCAGGGCAGCGACTGGTTCAACCAGCTCACCAACATCAACAAGGAAATCAAGGCGATCGAAAAGCTGGAACTGGTGGTGTGCATGGATTCGACCATCACCCCATCGGGCATCTGGGCCGATTACCTGCTGCCGATTGCCACCCACTTCGAGCGGCACGACGTCGCCTTGCCCTGGTACAAGGGCCACTACTACATCCACCGGCCCAAGGTGATCGAGCCGCTGGGCGAAAGCAAGACCGACTTCCAGGTCTTCACCGAACTCAGCTACCGGCTCGAAGAACTCGATCCGAACCTGAAGAACCTGGGCAAGCGCTACAACCCGCGCGCCGACCGCAGCTACTTCCAGAACCCCGACGCGGTGGACGAGGCCTATCTGCTGGCCTGGTGGACCAACAACGTGCAGCACCACCAGGGTGTGACCATGTCGTGGGACGAATTCAAGAAGCACGGCACCTACAAATTCAAGCTGAAAGAGCCGCACGTCGCCTTCCGCGAGCAGGTGACCAAGGGCGTGCCGTTCGAGACGCCCAGCGGCAAGATCGAAATTCTGTCGACGCAACTGGCCGACATCACCGACTGGACGAAGACGCAGTACGGCTACGAGATTCCGTACATCCCCAAGTGGGTCGAGCCGTTCGAGTCGCTCAACCACCCCATCGCCAAGCAGTACCCGTTCCACCTGATCAGCCCGCACCCGCGCTGGCGCACCCACTCGATCTTCAACAACATCCCCTGGCTGCGCGAGACCTTCGAGCAAGAGGTGACCATCAACGCCAGCGATGCCAAGAAGCTCGGCATCCAGACCGGTGACACGGTCGAGGTGTGGAACGACCGCGGCAAGTGCGTGGTGCCCGCCTACGTGACCGAGCGCCTGCTGCCCGGCGTGCTGGTGCTGTTTGAAGGCGCCTGGATGGACCCGGACAAGGACGGCGTCGACCGCGCCGGCAACCCCGACTTTTTGACGCTCGACAACCCCAGCCCCGCTGGCGCCTTTGCCTACAACAACGCCATGGTGCAGATCAAGAAGACCGATCTGGTGCACCGCCCCGGCTGGGACGATCTGGCGGTGGCCCGTTCATCGGTGTTCCGCCGCGACATGTGACGGGAGAAGAACGTGGCTGAAAAACAAGTCATCAACAAGCTGGGCGTGGACGCCAAGGCGCGCGTGAAGTACGCGCAGGAAAAGCGCGACGCCACCACCTACGAGCCGGTCGTCCCACAGCAGCAGTGGGGCTTCATCCACAACAACATGGATTGCATCGGCTGCCGCGCCTGCGAGATCGCCTGCAAGGACAAGAACGGCCTGCCGCCCGGCCCGCGCTTTCGCCGCGTCATGTACATCGAAGGCGGCAGCTTTCCCGACGTGTTTGCCTACAAGGTCAACATGTCGTGCAACCACTGCGCCGAGCCGGCCTGCCTGCCTTCGTGTCCGACCGGCGCCATCTGGAAGCGCGCCGACAACGGCGTGGTCGACATCGACAGCACGCTGTGCATCGGCTGCCGCCGCTGCGAAGCCACCTGCCCCTACGGCGCGCCGCAGTACGACCCGACCGACAACACCGTCAAGAAGTGCAACCTGTGCATTGACGAGCTGGAAGCGGGCCGGAAGCCGTATTGCGTGTCGGCCTGCATGATGCGCGTGCTCGACATCGGCCCCATCGACCAGCTGCGCGCCGGCACCTGGGACACCAAGGCCATGGGCCCGGGCGACAAGCCCGTGCGCCAGGTGCAGCACATGGCCAACCCGGAGTTGACCAACCCCTCGATCGTGTTCGTCGCGCACCCGAAGGGCCAGGTCGAGCCGCCGCCCCCGCCACCGGCCGCGCCGGCGCCCAAGGCCTCGTCATGAACGCGCCGCACCCGCCGTGGCAGGCACTGGCGGCTGAAGACCTGCGCGCCCTGGCCTGGCTGCACACCCAAGAGCGCCCGCCCGAAGTGCTGGCCGCCTTGTACGCGAGCGGCTTTCCCGCCACGCTAACCCTGGTCGGCGCGGACGCCGCCGAAGCCCAAGCCATGGACGCTGCGCTGCGCGCCCTGGCCAGCAGCCGTTGCGAAGAAGACGCGCCGGGCGCGCTGCCCGCCTCCAGCGCCGACGAGTTGGCAGCCGACTACGCGGCCATCTACCTGACGCATGCGCTGCGCGCCTCGCCGCACGAATCGGTGTGGCGCGACGACGACCACCTGATGCTGCAAGGCCCCACCTTTGCCGTGCGCGCCTTCTACCGCCGCCACGGCATTCAAGTGAGCGATTGGCGCGCGCGCGCCGACGACCACCTGGTGCACGAGCTGGAGTTCGTGGCCCTGCTGCTGGAGCGCGGCGACGAACGCGAGGCCGCGCGCTTCTTGAAGACCCATCTGCTCGCCTGGCTGCCCGACTTTGCGCGCCGCGTGGCGCAGCGCGCCGCCACCCCGTTCTACGCCGCGCTGGCCGGCCTGACGCTGGCCGCCTGCGAGGCCTGCCAGCGCCGTTTGCCCAGCGTGGCCGCGCTGCCGCCTGTGGTGGCTGACGGTCCTGCAGGCGCACCTGGTTGCGGTTGACAGGGCAACGCAGATGCGGCTGTTTTTAAGCATAATGAGCCGATTTCCCTTGCCCATCCAGCGCAAGCAGCTATTGTTTATGTAGTATCGCACCATGAACCACCTGGACATCCACGCCGAACGCTGCGTGCATCAACAGGTGGTGGCGTCGGACTGCGACGCCTGTGTGCGTGCCTGTCCGCCCGGCGCCTGGCGCCTGCACGACGACGGTCTGGGCTTTGACGCCGACGCCTGCGACGGCTGCGGCCTGTGCGTGGCCGCCTGCCCCACCGGCGCGCTGGAACTGCCCGCGCCACCAACCCTGCTGTACACCGACGCCCGTGGCAAGCGCAGTCTGCTGCTGGCGTGCGAGCGCGCGGGCGTGCCCGGCCCGACCGGTGTCGTGGCCTGTTTGTATGCGCTCGCGCCGGGTTGGCTGCTGCGCCAATGCGACACGCACCGTGCCCACGCCATCGCGGTGGCACCGGGCGATTGCACGCACTGCGAGCGCGGCGCCGCCGGGCCGGCATGGCGCGCGCACTGGCTGGCCGTGGCGGCGCGGCTGCCCGCGGCGCCGCAGCTGAAGCCCACCACCGCCCCCGAGTGGACGGCACGCGCCAGCGCGCCCGCCGTGCCGGACGCGGGCCGGCGCGCCTTCTTTCGCCGCCTGGCGCCTGTGGCGACCCGAGCCACCGCGACTGCCAGTGAACCGGCGCTGTCCAGCGCGCGCGCCGACACCGTGGCGCACCTGGCCGTGGTCGGCACCGATGCCCCGCCTGCGCCGCTGTGGGCCGTCACGCTGGATACCGCGCGCTGCACCTTCTGCATGGCCTGCACCCGCTTGTGCCCCACCGGCGCGCTGGCGGTCGAGCTGGGCAGCGCCGTGGAGCAGTTTCGGCTCGACATGGCCCGCTGCACCGGCTGCGGCCTATGCCAGGCGGTGTGCGGCGACGGCGCGCTGTCGGCGCCGCGCACGCCGGGGCCCGATGAAACGGCGCTCGCCACGCCGGTGCGCCTGCCGCTGCACCGCCGCCGCTGCCCGTCCTGTCGGATTGACTTTCATCAATTTGCCGCGCCTGCCGAGGGGCCACACTCTGAAGAACGGTGTCCGACCTGCCGGCAAGGCCGCCCCTGGCAGCCCAAGCTTGTGGTGCAGGACGCCACCCCTTCATGAACAGCGCACCCGCCGCCCACATGCCCGGCGCCGCATCCACCGCTGCGCCGCGTTCGGGGCTGGGCGCGTGGCTGGCCGCCTCGCTGGCGCGCCGGCTGACGCTGGGGCTGATCGTCGCCCTGCTGGTGTCGGCCGTGCTGCTGGTGGTGCTGGCATTGACCATCAGCCGCGATGCCTTGCGCCGCGAGCACGAGCAATCGGCCACGCGCGTGGCGCACCTGTTCGAGGCCAGCCTGCAAAACGCCATGCTCAAGCACGACATCGAAGGCATGGCCGGCATCCTGGCCGCGCTGGGGCACTCGCCCGGCGTGGCCGAGGCGCGTCTGCTGGCGCCGCAGGGCACGGTGCGCTTTGCCTCGCGGCCCGAGGCGGTGGGCAGCAGCGCCCAGGCGCCAATTGCCAGGCTGTGCCTGCACGCCGGCTGCACGCCGTCGCCGCCGCGCCTGGCGTGGCACGCGGTGCCGGAGGGCGATCAGCTGCAGATCGCCTACCCCATCCTCAACCAGGCGCGCTGTGCGCAGTGCCACGGCCCCGCGGCCGGGCGCCCCGTCAACGGCGTGCTGCTGGTCGATTTCAAGCCGCTGCCGCCCGCCACGCCGGGCAGCGGCCCGGCGTTGCTGCTGGCCGGCGCGGGGCTGGCCGCCCTGGGGGTGTTCGCCGCCATCATGGGTTTCACGCTGCGCCGCCAGGTGACGCAGCCGCTGGCCGCGCTGGCGCAGGCCACCGACCGGCTGGCCGCGGGCGATTTGTCGGCGCGCGTCAACGCCAGCGGCGACGACGAACTGGGCCGCGTCAGCCATGGCTTCGACCGCATGGCCGCGCGCATCGACGCCATGGTCGGCCGGCTGGATGCGCAGGCGCGGTTTCTGCAAACGCTGATCGACGCCATGCCCGACCCGGTGCTGGTGATCGGCGCCGACCACCGCATCCGCCTGGCCAACCAGGCCTATGCCACGCTGCTGGGCCACGACGCGCAGGCCGTGGTCGGCCAGCCCTGCTACCGCGCCAGCCGCGGCCTGGCCGAACCCTGCCCCAGCACGCTGGTGACCTGCCCGCTGGCCGAAATCCGCCAGCACGCGCAGCCGGTGCGCAGCATGCTGCGCCTGCAACGCAGCGACGGCGCGCCGGTCGAGGTGGACATCGAGGCCGCACCCGTGCACGCCGCCGATGGCGAGACGCTGGTGGTCGAGGTGCTGCGCCCGCTGGAGCGCGCGCTGCGCTTTTCGCAAGAGCAGCGCCTGTCCACCATCGGCCTGCTGGCCAACGGCGTGGCGCACGAGATCCACAACCCGCTGGCCTCGATCCGCCTGGCGCTGCAAGCCATCCTGCGCGGGTTGCGCAACGGCGGCATGGACCGCCCGGAGATGGTCGATTACCTGGAACTGGTCGATCGCGAGATCGACCGCTGCGTGCTCACCACCCAGCGCCTGATGCAGATGAGTCAGGCGCCCACGCAGGCGCTGCAACCGGTGCGCCTGGTCACCGCCATCGACGACGTGCTGGCGCTGCTGCGCGAGGAGTGCCGCGCGCGCGGCGTGCAGGTGCGGGTGAGCGGCGTGCCCGAGAGCGAGCGCGTGCGGGGCGACGAGGCCGAACTGCGCCAGGTGCTGGTCAACCTGGTGCACAACGCGCTGCACGCCATGCCGCAGGGTGGCCGCATCGACATCGAAGGCGCAGCCAGCGACGACGGCGCCCGCCTGCGCCTGGCCGTGCGCGACAGCGGCTGCGGCATTGCGCTGGCCGACCAGCCGCTGATCTTCATGCCCTTTTTCAGCCGCCGAGTGGACGGCCAACGCGGCACCGGCCTGGGGCTGGCCATCTGCAAGGCCACCATGGAGCGCTTTGGCGGCGCCATCGAGGTGCAGAGCGCGCCGGGGCAGGGCAGCACGTTCACGCTGACATTGCAGCGCGTGGCCGCGGACGCGGCCATGGGCGCGGATTCATGAGGAGGGCGACATGAAATCCTCCATCCTGGTGGTCGAAGACGACCCGGTGCTCAACGGCCTGCTGGTCAAGGAGTTGCGCAAGGCCGGCTACGACATCGACAGCGCCAGTTCGTGGCGCGACGCGCAGCAGCGCATTGCCGCCTTCGCGCCCAATCTGGTGCTGCTGGACGTGAACCTGCCCGACGCCAGCGGCTTCGGCCCCTTGAGCGAAATCGCCGCCTCGCGCCCGGTGGTCATGCTGACCGCTTATGGCAACGTCAACCAGGCCGTAGAAGCCATGCGCCTGGGCGCGGCGGATTACCTGGTCAAACCGGTGAACCTGGACGAGCTGGAGCTGGTGATTCGCGGCGCGCTAGAGCGCTCACAGCTGCGCGCGCAAAAAGCCCTAAGTGCGGGCGACGCGGCCGGCGCCATGATCGGTGACAGCCCGGCCATGCGACAGTTGCGCAAAACGATTGCCGAAGTGGCGCCCAGCGACGTCACCGTGCTGATCGAAGGCGAAAGCGGCGCCGGCAAGGAACTGGTGGCGCAGGCGCTGCATGCCGCCAGCGCACGCCGCAGCGAACCCTTCGTGCCAGTGGACTGCTGCACGCTGCAAGAGTCGCTGTTCGAATCCGAGCTGTTCGGCCACGAGCGCGGCGCCTTCACCGGCGCCGACCGGCGCAAGGCCGGCCTGATCGAGGCCGCCGCGCACGGCACGCTGTTCCTTGACGAGATCGGCGAGGCCGGCCCCGCCATCCAGGCCAAGCTGCTGCGCGTGCTGGAGACCGGGCGCTTTCGCCACGTGGGGGCCACCACCGATTTGCGCACCGACGCGCGCATCGTTGCCGCCACCAACCGCGACCTGCGCGAGCGCGCGCGCGAAGGCCAGTTCCGCGACGACCTGTACTACCGCCTGTCGGCCTTCGTGCTGCGGGTGCCGCCATTGCGCGCGCGGCGCGAGGACATCGGCGCGCTGGCGGCGCATTTCATCGCCCGCCGCCGCCAGGGTCGGGGGCTGCCGCCGATTCGCCTGAGCCCGGCGGCGCTGGAGCATCTGACTCGGTACGACTGGCCCGGCAACGTGCGCGAATTGCGCAACGTGATTGAGCGCGCGCTGATCCTGGTCGGCAACGCGCCCGAGATCACACCAGCCCATCTGGGCCTGGTCGAGCCGGCGCCCGGCGGCGCAACCGCCGCGACCCCAGGTCCCGCCGTTGCCGTCACGTCGTCAGGCGAGGAAACATTGGTGCTGCGCGGCGAACCCACGCTTGACAGCATCGAGCACGAATACCTCGGCCAGTTGCTCCAGAAGTATGGCGGCAACCGCCGCAAGGTGGCCGAGGCCCTGGGCGTGTCTGAGCGCACCGCCTACCGCATGATGGAGCGCCACGGCTACAAATAGTGGGCAACGCCGCCGGTCCGGCCGTTTCAGCCCGGCTTGACGCCTGATCGATCCGGGTTTCCGGCCGGGTTCGCCGACTCGCGGATCAGTGTCGCCGCCTTCTCGGCGATCATGATCACCGGCGCGTTGGTGTTGCCCGCCACCACGCTGGGCATGATCGAGGCATCCACCACGCGCAGGCCCTCAATGCCGCGCACGCGCAGCCGCTCGTCCACCACGTCCATCGGCCCATGCCCCATGCGGCAGCTGCCGACCGGGTGGTAGATACCGTCGGCGTACTGGCGGATAAAACCCTCGATCTCGGCGTCGCTGCGCCGGTCGGCCGAGCTCTCGCGGCCGCCGTGGCGCGCCAGCGCCGGCTGGCTCAGCAACTCGCGCATCAGCTTGAAGCCGCGCACCATGCGGCGCATGTCGTCGGCGTCCTGCAGCAGCGCGGTATCGATCCGCGGCGCCGCCAGGGGGTCGCTGCTCGCCAGGCGCAGACTGCCGCGGCTGCGAGGCCGCAGCACGCACACATGGCAGGAAAATCCATGCCCGAACACGGTGGTGCGGCCATGGTTGACCAGCTTGCCGACGACGAAATGCAGTTGCAGATCCGGCAGCGGCTCGGACGCATCGCTCTTGATGAAGCCGCCGGCCTCGGCGAAGTTGGTGGTCAGCATGCCGCGCCGCTCGCGCTGCCATTGCCAGGCGCCGCGCGCGGCGCGCCACAGGCCGACGGCCGACAGGCCGAACAGGTCGTGCGCGCCGGGCACGCTCCACAGCTGCACCACGTCGGGGTGGTCGTGCAGGTGTTCGCCGACGCCGGGCAACTCGTGCGCCACCGCGATGCCGTGCTGGCGCAGCGGATCGGCGGGCCCGATGCCCGACAGCAGCAGCAACTGCGGCGATTGCAGGGCCCCGGCGCTGACGATGACCTCGCGCTCGGCGCGCACGATCTGCTCGCGCCCGTCCTGGAGGTACGCCACGCCGACCGCGCGGCCGTGCTCCAGCAGCACGCGCGTGGCGTGCGCACCGGTGATCACGCGCAGATTGGGCCGCGCGCGATTCGGCGTCAGGTAGGCCTTGGCGCTCGAGAAACGCTCGCCGGCCTTGTGCGTGACCTGGTACAGGCCCACGCCCTCCTGCTCGGCGCCGTTGAAGTCGGTGTTGTGCCGGTAACCGGCCTGCACGCCGGCCTCGACAAAGGCCAGCGAAAACGGGTTCGGCTCGGCCAGATCCTTGACGTTGAGCGGACCCTCGCCACCGTGGAAGGCGTCGGCGCCACGCTCGTTGTGCTCGGCCCGCCGGAAGAAGGGCAGCACCTCGTCCCAGCCCCAGCCCGCGTTGCCCTCGGCGGCCCAGGCGTCGTAGTCCTGCGGCACGCCGCGCGTGTAGATCATGGCATTGACCGAACTGCTGCCCCCCAGCACCTTGCCGCGCGGCAGAAAGCCACGGCGCCCGTTCAGGCCCGGCTGCGGCACCGATTCAAAGCCCCAGTTGACCTGGCCGGACTTGGCCATCAGCGCCAGGCCGGCCGGGCAGTGGATCAGCGCGCTGCGGTCGGGCGGCCCGGCCTCGAGCAGCGTCACCTGCACGCTGGGATCTTCACTCAGGCGCGCGGCCAGCACGCAGCCGGCCGAGCCGGCGCCGACGATCACGTAGTCCATGGTCCGACGTCTCCTTTCGGTACCGATTGTGGAGCGGCGCGGCGCCGGACTTTAGGCAGTTTCTTCCAAAAGCGCGGCGGGCCGACACGCGCTGCCGCTACCATCGTGGTGTCGCGGCCGGCACCGCCGGCGCGCCTCACTTTCATCCCACTCAACAGGAGCACACACATGAGCATCACCACCGTTGGCATCGTCGGCGCCGGCACCATGGGCAATGGCATTGCGCAGGCCTGCGCCGTGTCGGGCATCGACGTCGTCATGGTCGACATCGCGCAGGCGGCCGTGGACAGGGGGCTGGCCACCGTCGGCAAGAGCTTGGACCGCCTGCGGCAAAGAGAGAAGATCAGCGAAGCCGACAAGGCCGCCGCCTTAAGCCGCATCAAGGGCTCGACCAGCTACGACGAGCTGAAGGGCGCGCATCTGGTGATCGAGGCCGCGACCGAGAACCACGAGTTGAAGAACCAGATCCTCAAGCAACTTGACGAACTGCTGGCGCCCGAGGTGATCATTGCCACCAACACCTCGTCGATCTCCATCACGCAGCTGGCCGGCGCGACCCAGCGCGCCGACCGGTTCGTCGGCATGCACTTCTTCAACCCGGTGCCGATGATGGCCCTGGTGGAGATCATCCGCGGTCTGCAGACCTCGGACGCCACGCACGACGCCGTGAAGGACCTCGCCGTGCGGCTCGGCAAGACGCCGATCACGGTGAAGAACGCGCCCGGCTTCGTCGTCAACCGCATCCTGGTGCCGATGATCAACGAGGCCTTCTTCGTGCTGGCCGAAGGCCTGGCCACGCCGGAAGACATCGACGCCGGCATGAAGCTGGGCTGCAACCACCCGATCGGCCCGCTGGCGCTGGCCGACATGGTGGGCCTGGATGTGTGCCTGGCGGTGATGGAGGTGTACCTGGAGCAGTTCGGCGACAGCAAGTACCGCCCCTGCCCGCTGCTGCGCGAATACGTGGCCGCCGGCCGCCTGGGCCGCAAGACCGGCGTGGGTGTGTACAGCTACGCCAAGTAAGGGCGCGGACAGGGGCGCGGCGCTGGCTTGACCCTACGGCTGTTTCGCCTCGCCCTGCGCGTGCCGCACCTCCGCGCGCAGTGCCTCGACCTGATGGCGCAGACCGCGAATCTCGTGCCGCAGGTCGCGCTCGATCTGCCGCTCCTCTTCCTCGACTTTTTCCTCGACGAAGATGGCCGCCAGCGACGCCGTGACCAGCGACAGCACGGCCAGACCCAGCAGCACGACGATGACGGAAAAAGCGCGCGACAAGGGCGTTGACGGCACCACGTCGCCATAGCCCACGGTCGCCGCCGTGGTGAAGGCCAGCCACAGCCCGTCCTGAAGACTGTGCACTTCGGGGTCGAGCCCCCAGAAGCCAACGCCACCCAGCAGCAGGATCGCGCCCACCAGGCTCAGCGAATAGATCAGCCCGCGCCGCACCAGATGGCGGCGGCGCGCATGTTGTCGCTGCTTGCGCACGCTCATGGCGCCATTGTGGCGTGGTCGAGCGCGCCGATTCTTACAGGCGGCTGAGCGCGTCCTTCACATCGGCCACGCTCAGGATCTCGCTCAGCACGATGGGCGGCTTGCCGGGCGCCTGCAACAGGTAGACCGGCACGCCGCTGCGGCCAAGCCGGGTCAGTTCGGCCGTGATGGCGGCGTCGCGCCGGGTCCAGTCGGCGCGGAAGGTCTGCACCTTGGCCCCATCCATGGCCTGCAGCACCTCATCGTTGGCCAGCGTGGTCTTCTTGTTGTACTGGCAGGTCACGCACCAGGCGGCGGTGAAATCGACGAACACCGGCCGGCCATCGCCCAGCGCCGTCTGCACGCGCTCGGGCGACCAGGGCTGCCAGCGCGCGCCCGGCTCGGCGGCGGCCAGCGCCGACGGAATCGCCGCCTTGATCACGTTGGGGCCAATGGCCACCGCCAGAAAGCCGCCCACGACCAGCGCGACGGAAGCCAGCAGCAGGCGCGAGCGGCCGCGCAAGCCCAGCGCCCACAGCACCAGCGCGAGCGCCACCAGCAGCGCCAGCAGCGCGCCGGCGCCGTCGATGCCGGTCTGCTGGCCCAGCACCCACAGCAGCCAGACCGCGGTGCCGAACATGGGAAAGGCCATGAACTTCTTGAAGGTGTCCATCCACATGCCGGGTTTGGGCAGCAGGCGCGCCACCGCCGGCCACCAGCTGGCCGCCAGATAGGGCAGCGCCATGCCGAAGCCGATGGCGCCGAACACCGCCAGCGCCTGCAGCGCCGGCAGACCCACCGCCAGGCCCAGCGAGGCGCCCATGAACGGCGCCGTGCAGGGCGAGGCCACGGCCACCGCCAGCATGCCGGTGAGGAAGGAATTGACCGTGGGGTGCCGGGCTTCCAGCGTGGCGGCGCGGCTGGGCACGAACTGGCCGAACTCGAACACACCCGCCAGGTTCAGGCCGATCACCGTGAACAACACCGTCAGCGCCGCCACCACCGCCGGCGACTGCAGCTGAAAGCCCCAGCCGAGCTGCTGCCCGGCCGCACGCAGCGCCAGCATCAGCGCGCCCAGCGCCAGGAAGGACAGCACCACGCCGGCGGTATACGCCAGGCCGCTGACGCGGTGCGCGCGCCGCTCATGCGCGTGGCGCGTGAAACCCAGCACCTTGATCGCCAGGATCGGGAACACGCAGGGCATCAGGTTGAGGATCAGGCCACCGACCAGCGCGCCCAGCAGCGCCAGCAGGAAGGTCGCCGTCGGCACCGCCTGGGTCGTGAGCGCGCCGCCCGCGCCCATGCCGGCGGCGGCGTTGGCGCGCAGCGCCGCCTCCAGCGCCGGCGAGACCGAGGACACCGGCGCGATCGCCGGCCAGTTGCCCGCCACCGGCGCCTCGGCGCGCCAGCCTCGATCGCCGGCCACCAGCACCAGCGGCATCATCGCCGGGCTGTCGGCGCGGTCGGCCGAGACCGGCAGATCGGCGGTCCACACCGCGCCATCCCAGCCCTGGCGCCAGCTGCGCTCACCCAGCGCCTCACCCGGCTGGGCCGGCGTGGCGGCGGTGACGATGACGTGCGGCGTTTCCGGAAACAGCGCCAGCGTCTGCCCGTGCACGGCGGCCGGCAGGCCGGTCACGCGCACCGCCAGGCGCCGGCCCCCGTCCTGCAGCTCGACGCTGTGCGCGCCCGGCAGCGGCGCCGGCTGGCTTTGCAGCGCCGCCTCGAAGGCCGCACCGTGCAGGGCCGTGGAACTGGCCAGCGGCAGCCGCAGCGTGAACTCGCCGTCCTGCGGAATGCACTCCTGCCGGCAGGCCAGCCAGGTCGCCTTCAGCTTGATGTCCATGGCATCGGCCAATGGCCCCGGCTTGTATTCGGGCGTGATGATCAGCGGCACCGGCAGCAGCACCGTGCCCTCGTAGCCGTAGTTGGCCAGGTGCCCGATCGGGATCAGCTTGGGCAGCGGCCAGGCGATGTCGCCCGTCATCACGCCGGCCGGCAGCGTCCATTCCAACTCGGTCGGCAGGCCCGAATCGCCGGGGTTCTTCCAGTAGGTGTGCCAGTCGGGGTGGTGCTCAAGCTGCAGCCCGACCCAGACCGGCTGGCCAGCCGCGGCCTCTGGCGCCAGGCCGACCGGCACGCCCTGCGGCGCATGCGCCAGCAGCGTGGCGCGCACCTGGTCGGTGCGCACCTCGGCGCGGGCCGATGACTGCGCCTGGGCCGACGCCGGCAGAACACCCGCCGCTGCCAGGAGCAAGGCGGCAAGACAGGTGGTAAGTGCGCGTAACAACATCATGAGAAAAGAACGAATCAACAAGGTAGGAGCCGCCTGAGCGGCGCAGGTTCCGCTTTGGCGCGCACCCGGATGCGCTTCCGTCCTACAGCAACATCCGTCCGAATATCACACAGTCAACCTGAATCATGCAGATTCGACTCGATTGACCGCGCCGCGGCCATTCTTTCGTGCCGCCGCGCCTTGTACGCAAGGAGCCTGGACGGCGATGCGATTGTCCACCACCCCACCCTTTGATTCCGTCCTGCAACCCTGGGCCGAGCGCCTGCGCCAGCGCATCGACCTGCCGCTGGTGGTGCGCTGGCAAGGCGGCAGCGGCCTGCGCCTGGGCAACTTCGAGCAGCCGCGCGTCCTGATCGACGTGCGCGACGCCGCCGGTGTCGCCGCCCTGCTCCGCCCCTCGCTCGACCACCTGGGCCGCGCCTACGTCGAAGGCCACATCGACGTCAGCGGCAGCGCACAAGACATCATGGAGTTGGCGATCCGCCTGGCCGAGACCGGCACGGCGGACGGCGGCGAACCCGGCTGGGTGCAGCGCATCGCCCACCGCATGGCCGATGCCGTCAGCCACACGCGCGCCGTCGACCGCGAGGCCGTGCAGTACCACTACGACGTCTCCAACGCCTTCTACGCCGAGTGGCTGGACCCGGCCATGGTGTATTCCTGCGCCTACTTCGAGCACGGCGACGAAACCCTGGCCGAGGCGCAGCGCAAGAAGATCGACCACATCCTGACCAAGCTGCGCCTGCAGCCCGAACAGCGCCTGCTCGACATCGGCTGCGGCTGGGGCGCGCTGGTGCTGCGCGCAGCGCAGCAGTTCGGCGCGCGCTGCGTCGGCATCACGCTGTCGCAGAACCAGTTCGACGAAGCCACCGCGCGCGTGCGCGCCGCCGGCCTGCAGGACCGCATCGAGATCCGCCTGCAGGACTACCGCGACATCCAGGGCCCGTTCGACCGCATCACCAGCGTCGGCATGATCGAGCACGTCGGGCTGAGGAACCTCAGCAGCTACTTCCGCATCATCCGCGACCTGCTGGCGCCCGGCGGCTGGGCGCTCAACCACGGCATCACCTCGACCGACCCGGACAACGGCGAAACCCGCCACGGCGGCGGTCGCTTCATCGACCGCTACGTGTTCCCGCAAGGCGAGCTGCCCCACATCGGCACCGTGCTGACGACGCTGCAGGAAGGTGGCCTGGAGCCTTTCGACATCGAGAGCCTGCGCCGCCACTACGCGCGCACCCTGCAGCACTGGAGCGAAAACTTCGAGGCCAAGGGTGAGCGGCTGAAATCGCTGGTGCCCGAGAAAACCTGGCGCATCTGGCGCATGTACCTGGTCGGCAGCCAGTGGGCCTTCGAGCACGACGAGATTTCGCTGTTCCAGGTGCTGTGCCGCCGCGCCGGCCAGACCGCCAGCAGCCTGCCGTGGTCGCGCGAGTGGGTGTATGAGCGGGGGCGCTGAGCCATGCCTCGTGCCGCAGGGGAGAGTCACCACGGCATTGATAGCGGCTGTCGAGTTACTGTAAAAGTTACTGCACGATCGACCGGCTTCATGCGGAAGTGACTGCACTCATGCGGAAATGAAAAAGGCCCTAAGATGTTGATTCTTAGGGCCTTTCGCACGTCCACGCACTTATGCGGAACGCCATCTGGGGTAGGTACTATACAAAGATCGCTTGAAACCCGCATGAATGCTAGGTTTCCGCTTTCCCTACTGCGCGAGTTACTGTAAAAGTTACTGCATGACGCGCCCGCTTCCCCTCTCCGACACCACCATCCGCAGCATCAAGCCCGGTGATCCACGCAAGCGCCTGACCGATGGCGGCGGGCTGTACCTGCTGCTGTTCGTCAAGGGCGGCTCGCACGGCTGGCGGCTCGACTACGCGATCAACGGCCGGCGGAAGACGCTTTCCCTTGGCACCTACCCGGCGACAAGCATCAAACTGGCGCGTGAGAAAGCCGACGTGGCCCGCCAGTCGGTGGCGGCCGGGATCGACCCCAGCGAACAGCGCCAGGCTGACAAGGACGCGGCCATCCGTGCCCGCGAAGCCGCGCAAGCCGCCGCAGCCGGCGGCCCGCTGCCGGGCACGTTCGAGCACGTGGCGCGCGACTGGTTTGCCGTGCGCCGCGATGACTGGGCGGAAAGCCATGCAGACAAGGTGATCCGCCGGCTTGAGAACGACGTCTTCCCCTGGATCGGTGCGCGGCCGATCCGCCAGCTCACGCCGCCCGAGCTACTGGCCGTGTTCCGCCGCATCGAGGCGCGCGGCGCCGTCGAAACCGCCCATCGCGCCAAGGACAGTTGCAGCCAGGCTTTTCGTTACGCCGTGGCCACCGGCCAAGCCGACAGCGACCCCACGCGCGACCTTCGCGATGCGCTGCGCAAGCCCGTCAAACGACACATGGCCGCCATCACCGACCCGGGCGAGCTGGCCGGGCTGCTGCGCGCGATCGAGGGCTACACCGGCACGCTGGTGGTGCGCACCGCCCTACAGCTCGCACCCATGATGATGCTGCGCCCCGGCGAGCTGCGCGCCGCCACCTGGGACGAATTCGACCTTGACGCCGCCACCTGGCAGATCGCCCCCGCCCGTATGAAGCGCCGCAAGGACGGCAAGCTCAACGGGCCGCCGCATGCCGTGCCCCTGGCGCGCCAGGCCATAGAGCTATTGCGCGAGGTGCAGCCGCTGACCGGCGGCGGGCGCTACGTGTTCCGAGGCGAGCGCGATCACGAACGCCCCATGAGCAACGGCACCATCAATGCCGCGTTGCGCCGCATGGGCTACAGCACGCAGGATGAGATGACCGGCCACGGCTTTCGCGCCACCGCCCGCACCATCCTGCATGAGCGCCTGGGCGCCGACCCGGACGTGATCGAAGCCCAGCTCGCCCACGCGGTGAAGGATGCCAACGGCCGCGCCTACAACCGCACTCAGTTCCTGGCCCAGCGCCGCACCATGCTGCAAGCCTGGGCGGACTACCTGGACGAACTGCGCACCAGCTCCAACGTGGTGCCGATCCGCCGCAGCGCCGCCGCGTAGGCGCTGCACAAGACCACCAGACGGGGCCAATTGGCCCCTTTTTCATGTTCGTTTCGGTTTTCATCCGCCCGGAAAACAGCAAACCGACCGGGACACCGTGGACATATAGCAAGGAATCCAGCACTGGCGTGGGTTTGAGGCCGATTTCATACCGGGATCAAAGCGGGAGCATTCCGGGAGCAAAGCGGGAGCATATGAGAGTAAGAGAAGAATCTTTCATTCATTCATTCATTCTTCTCACACATCGGCCCGGCCGCCCCTGCTTTCGGCTGATCCCACCTGCTCCCGGCCGCCGCCACCGCCGGCCAGACCTGCCCACGCACACGCACTCATGCGGAAGCGAGCGCGAAAGAGCCCTTCCCTTGGAGCCCTGCGAGGCCGCTCACCGTGATAGGCTGCGCCATCGCGTGCGGGTGTACGATCTGCCGCATAACGTGACGAAAGTGCTTGTTTTTCGAGCCCCAAGGGGCATTTGTTATCGAAACGATAGCGCCGAATCCAGCAATGACGCCATCTACAGCCGTCGATAGGCTAAGCCTAAAAAAGCACCCATCCTGAGCGTCTTGTTAACATAATGGTCATCGTATAAAGTAAAGCCTTTATATAAATCCTATTGTGCGGCTTTAAGCAAGCGACTATCATTGATCTATGCGCCGCACCACCACCGAATCCACCCTGACCCCGGAGCAATTCAACGCCGCGCTGGCTGATCTGGGCTGGAAGCAAACCGACTTCGCACGCAAGACCGGCTTGAGCCTGTCTGCCGTCAACCGTTGGGCGACCGGACTGGCCCCCGCCCCGTTATGGGCGACCGCCTACCTTGGCGCCATGCTCGACCTGGCCGCCCTGCACCGCAAGTACCTGGCGCCGCCGCCCAGCAGCTCGCGCCCCCTGTCGGCGGCCGAAGAAGCCCCAGAAGCCCCACCCGCACGCCTGGCGCACCATCTCGAAAACGGTGACGAACACGAAAATGATGCGAACGAACCCTAGCAAAGCCGGGTACATGTGGGCTTGTAATCACACCAAGTGCACTTACTTGCACTTATCCACACTACCCACAGGCGTGGTCTAGTAGGATATCCATCGATACAAACGGCTGCCCCACAGGTGACATGTAACAGAAGGCCAGTCCTTCGACCTGTTTGGCGGCCAACTTTTTTGGGCGATGGAAAACCGCTACGCGATTCTCATCGACGGGGGCTACGCAAAGCGCAAGCTTGGACAGCCGCCCAACTTCGCCACCGCCGAAGACTTCCGCGCACTCATAGACGCAATCTGCGCACACCCAGCGCTCAGCGGGTTGCGGCTGCATCGCGCTTACTACTACGACTCGCAGCCGCTGGAATCGGCACACGACAAACCCTTGGGCGGCGGAAAAACCGAGTTCGCCTTAGAGCCTGTCGCCACCCGCTCAAAGCAGCTGTTCGAACAACTATGGCGTCTGCCATTCGTCGCGCTTCGATTGGGTGAGCTGAGCTTCGAGGGCTGGGCGATCAGGCCCAACCTGTTGGCACGGGCGAAGGGCGACACGCTTCACGTCAAACACACCGATCTGCGCCCAGCCATTTCGCAAAAAGGCGTGGACATGCGCATCGGCATGGATATCGCCGCGCTCACGCTGAAAAAGCAGGCGCAAGTGATCGTCCTTGTGACAGGTGACAGTGATTTCGTGCCTGCGATGAAGTTCGCCCGCCGCGAAGGTGCTCAGCTCTTTTTGGTGTCACTTGGCCAGCGATTGCGTCCAGCCATGTACGAGCACACCGACCTCATGATGGAAATCGATCTCCCGCGTAAGAGTGCAGTCACGGCCCAGCCCACCTGATACGCCGGTCATTACGGTGTTTTCGGTGGAAGGATCATGAGCATGTATCACTACACGTTTGGCGGCTTGCGCAATGTGTGGCTGGTCAACGGCTACACCCTCAAGAAAACGCCCATGGGCGATGCCGTGGCCTTTGCCGATGGCGAGGGGCTGGAACGCGCCATCTGCCTGGCCCTGACCGACAAGGCCGGCCACCTGACCGGGGCTGAGCTGCGCTTTATCCGCCAGTCGGGCCTGCTCATGTCACAGCCCGCGCTGGGCAAGATGATTGGCGCCGATGCGCAGTCCGTCGCCCGCTGGGAAAAAAGCGGCCGCGTGCCCAAGTGGGCCGACAAGCTGGTGCGGCTGGTGTTCCTGGCACATGCCGAGGGCAACCAGCCAATCCGCCGCGCCGTCGATCGCATCAACACCGTCGAGCGCCTGGTGCAGCAAACCATCGTCATGCGCGAGCGCCAGGGCGAATGGACATCCACCGTCAAGGACATGGAAGCGGACGAAGTCCAGCCCGCTTGACACCACCCCGGCCCCCGCGCTAGAGTCCGCGCAGCCCCTCACGGGGCCGGTGCTTGAAAACACCTCATTGCAAACAGCGGAGCGAGCCCCCCGACAGCGGGCTTTCGTCACGTCTGGAATCTGGCGACCTGGCCCACAGCGGCCACGCCGCCGTAGGTTTGGGCGGGATGGGGCTCTCCGTAAGGCCGCCCGCACGTCTGTTTGCGTGTTTTCAACATCCCGTCCACCCGTCATGCGTGAAAACATGGCGAGTGGGTTTCAAGTCTCAAACAGGAGATTGACCCATGGCGAAAACCGCCTTCTCTCACGCCGCAGCCAACGCGACCATCCTGGCCCAATCGGGCCGCACCCTCGACCCCATCCAGCGCCAGGCCGCGATTGAAAACGCCCTGAGCATGGCCCTGCATTTCATGCGCCGGCCAGGCGACAGCGCACCCGAGCACGCCGCCAACCTGTGGGCCGCCACCGCCCGCACCAATCGCGCGCTGACGCTGCTGAAGCTGGCCAGCGAAGACGCGCGGCGTGGGAGGGCTTGAGCGATGCAGACCTCACCCACCACCACCACCACCACCACCACCACCACCACCGCACCCCGACCCCGCAAAGCCCCGGCGCGCCGGCAACCTGCCAGCAGCAAGCCCCTGCCGGCCTACAACGTGGCCGATGGCGCTTGCAGCTTCCGTCACACGCTCACGGTGCGCGAGCGCACGGCGCTGGATCGCGCCTTGGATATCGTGGGCCGCAGGATGAGCACCGATGATGTCGTCTACGGGAGCCCGGCAGCGGTCAAGCATTACCTGCGCCTGCAACTGGGCTCCGAGCCGGCCGAACACTTCGCCGTGCTGTTCCTGGACAGCCAGCACCGTGCGATCGCCTTCGAACGCATGTTCACCGGCACGCTGACACAAACCAACGTGTATCCGCGAGAGGTGGCACGGGCTGCGCTGCACCATCATGCCGCTGCCGTGGTGCTTGCTCACAACCACCCCGGCGGCAGCGCGCAACCCAGCCGCGCCGATGAAGCGCTGACACAGCAGCTCAAGGCCGCGCTGGCGTTGGTTGATGTGCGCGTGCTGGATCACATCATCGTGAGCGGCACCGAGGCGCTGAGCATGGCGGAAAAAGGGCTGATGTAGCGGGATCGGGAAGGCAAGGCAATGGCAGAGGCAACACGCGAAGAAGTGATCGTATGGGTGCTCGAATCGGCCGGCCTGCACATGCGCGCCGACACCACCGAGGCCGGCAAGCTGGTACGGCTGGCTGACGTGGTGCGGCGGCTGATGCTGGTGCACGAGCTGCCGCGCGTGGAAGCGGTAGAGGCGCTGTGCACCGCATTGGAGACGGCGCCAGTGCCCCCGACGTTGTTTCGCGCTTATTCGGGCCGGCGAGCTGAGCTGTTGGAGGGCGATGCGGCGCTGTTCGGGTTTCACACAGAAGAAACCTGGGCGAAGCACCGCGCGGCAATGGCGTGGCAGCGCATACAAGAGGCGCGCGAGTCCAACCGGTTCGCCAGCACAGAATGGAGTGAGCGCGGTCTCCGATTCATCGGCTGGCCGCCACCGGAACCGGTTGCAGCGCCTGCATTCGTCGTTCCCGGCGTCCCTGCGGCAGTGCGCTATATCCGCGAAAACTGGCCGGTCTCGCCGCGCATCCGGCTTGACGGAACCAGCGTGCGCGATGCGCTGGACTACGTGCGCGGCCGGGCATTTGGTTTGTCGATCCGGCTGAGCGATGCGCAAGCGCTGTGGGGTGGTCACTCCGAACCTGTGGGCGATGCAGATGCCCCAGTCGAACTCGCCACCTATGCCGATCTGGTGCGCCATCGCCAAGCCAACCCCGGCACGAGCTGGGATACGCCCGAGAACCAAATAGCTCTGCTTCGTGCAGAAGTTGATCGTGGTGCGCGAGTTGTCGAACGCGGCCTTCGAAAAAGGATCGGGGCTGAGCTTGGCGCGTCAACGCAGCGCATTGCACAGCTACTCAATAAGGAGCTCGGCAAGCGGGCCAGCGTGCACGCCAAGGCCGGCGGCAACGTGACCGATCTGGACACCAAACGCCGCACCGGCTGACTTGTCGCCGGACTTGTCACCGAAACCGGCAAACCCAGCACGCATGCGGGTTTGCGGCGACAAGCCAAAAACAAGGCGACAGCAAGAGGTTGCCTTCAGCAAAGTAGCCGACAAGCCCCAAGCAATCCACCCCGGATGCGAGCGGCTTACGGCAACTGTCTGGAAGGAAACCGCCATGCAACTCGTTCACTCCGCCGCGCCTGCGGTGCCACGTGATCGCCTGTTGCGCCTGCCCGAAGTGGAGGCGCTGACCGGCATCAAGAAAAGCTCGATCTACGACCTGATGAAACGGGGCCAATTCCCGCCATGCATCCGCATCTCTCGACGCCTCACCTGCTGGCCCGAATCGGCCGTGCTCACCTGGATCAACGTCCGCATCCGGAAAGGAGCCGCGCAATGACCGACGCACAGATCGCCATGCTGGCGACGGCCATCCGCATCCACGGCGAAAACCTGACTCACGCAATCAACACGCATGAGCCCACAGCGCATCCCGGCACAGCCTGGGTGCGCGACGGTCTGGAAAGCATCGCCGCCGCCATCGATCGACACGCGGACAAGACGGCCGAGCTGGCCAGCGCCACCGCCTCGATCGCCGACGCCATCAGCAACCACGGCGAGGCCGTATCCGCCGCCATCGATATCCACAGCGAAAGCATTGACCGCCTGGCCGATGCCGTCGAAACCCGCGCACCCTGATGGGCCGCGCCATCCGCCATGACCACCATTACCCCCGATCTGATCCGCGCCGCCCTGGCCCATGTGCCACCCACGCTGGCGCGCGACGAATGGGCGCGCGTGGCCATGGCGATCAAGTCCGAGCTGCCCGACTCGACCGGCTTCGATCTGTTCGACCAATGGAGCGCGGGCGATGCCGATGGCTACGACCCCAAGGCCACGGCCGCCACCTGGCGCAGCGTGAAGCCCGGCGGCGGCGTGACCATCGGCACGCTGATCCGCATGGCGCAGGATCGGGGTTTCGAGCTGCCCAAGCCCGACGAATCGGCCAAGTCCCCCAGCGCCGCCGAACTGGCCGAACGCGATCGCCAGCGCCAGGCCCGCGAAGCGGCTGATCGGCAGCAGCAAGACGTCGCCCACGCCAAGGCCGCCGACGCCGCCCGCGCCCTATGGGACGCCGCCAGCGATGCCGGCACCGCCGACCATGGCTATGTGCACCGCAAGGGCGTGCAGCCCTACGGCGTGCGCCTGGGCGCCGATGGCTGGCTGCTGGTGCCCCTGCGCGATGGCGCCGGCCAGCTGTGGAACGTGCAGCGCATCGCCGCCGACAAGCCCGCCGATGGCGGCCCCGACAAGCTGTTCCAGCGCGGCGGCAGAAAGTCCGGCCTGTGGTGCATGCTGGGCGATGCGCCAGGCGCTGCCGCCCTGATCGTGTGTGAAGGCTGGGCCACCGGCGCCAGCCTGCACGAGGCCACCGGCCTGCCCGTGGCCGTGGCCTTTGACGCGGGCAACCTGGCCAAGGTGGCGCGTGCGCTGCCGCCCCTGTTTCCGCGCGCCCGCATCGTCATTGCCGGCGACGACGACACCGACACCGAAGCCCGCACCGGCGAGAACCCCGGCCGCAGCAAGGCCACCGCCGCCGCGCGTGCGGTGCGGGGGCTGGCCGTGTTCCCCGAGCCCCTGCCGCCCGGTGGGTCAGACTTCAACGACTTGCACCAGCATGCGGGGCTTGAGGCCGTGCGCGCCTGCATCGATGCCGCCTTGAGCGCGGCCGATGCCAAGACGCGCGCCGCCGTGGATCCAGCATCGGCCAGCGCCGCCGCTGCCGGCGAGCATGATCCCTTCACCGTCACCGATGCCGGCGTGTACTACAACGGCCGCGACAAGGACGGCCGCCCCACCGCGCCGCTGTGGTTGTGCTCGCGCCTGGACGTGATCGCCCGCACGCGCGACCCCGATGGCAACGGCTGGGGCTACCTGCTGAGCTTTGCCGACCCCATTGGCCGCCCGCGTGAGTGGGCAATGCCTGCCCGCATGCTGAGCGGCGATGGCGGCGAGTACCGCGCCATTCTGCTGGCCATGGGGCTTCGCATCGCCACCGCGCCGGCCGCGCGCAACCGGCTGACCGAATACCTGCAAACCCGCAACCCCGACGCACTGGCCACCTGTGTGGAGCGCAGCGGCTGGCACCCGGCTGGCGACGGCGGCGCCGTGTACGCACTGCCTGGCGAAACCATCGGCGAAGCCCCCGAGCGCATCGTGTTCCAGTCTGATGCGCCAGTTGAGAACCCGTACCGCGTGCGCGGCACCTTGGACGTCTGGCGTGATCGTGTGGGCGCGCTGTGCGTGGGCAATGGCCGGCTGGTATTTGCCGTGGCCTGCGCCTTCGCCGGCCCGCTGATGCGCCCTGGTGGCATCGACTCCGGGGGCTTCCACTTCCGGGGTGACAGCAGCTCGGGCAAGACAACCGCGCTGCGCGTGGCCGCCAGCGTGAACGGTGCGCCCGCCTACCTGCAACGCTGGCGCACCACCGACAACGCGCTTGAGGCCATCGCCGCCCAGCACTGCGACAGCCTGCTGATCCTGGATGAACTGGCACAGGTGGATGGCCGCGTGGCGGGTGAGTGCGCCTACATGCTGGCCAACGAAACCAGCAAGGGCCGCGCCCTACGCGGTGGCGCCGGTGCGCGCCCACGCCTGACCTGGCGCCTGCTGTTCCTGAGTGCGGGCGAGCTGGGTCTTGCCGATCACATGGCCGAAGCGATGAAGCGCGCCCGCGTCGGGCAAGAGGTGCGCATGGTTGACCTGAACGCCGATGCCGGCGTCGGCATGGGAATGTTCGAGGCGCTGCACGATCGTGACGGCCCGGCCGCCCTGGCCATGGAACTGACCCGCGCCAGCGCCAGCGTGTACGGCGCACCTGGCCGCGCCTGGCTGGAATGGCTGGCGCCACGCTGGGCCACCCTGCCCAAGCTGCTGCGCGAGCGCACAGACGCATTGCGCGCCGCCTGGGTGCCCGAGGGTGCATCGGGCCAGGTCGAGCGCGTGGCGGCCCGTTTTGCGCTGGTGGCGGTAGCCGGCGAGCTGGCCACCGAAGCCGGGTTGACCGGCTGGCCTGCGGGCGAGAGTGAGCGCGCCACGCGCCGCTGCTTTGAAAGCTGGCTGGCGCAGCGTGGCGGCGCCGGCAATGCCGAGGTGCGGCAGATGCTGCGCCAGGTGCGCAAGTACCTGGAACAGCACGGCGAAGGCAAGTTCACCTGGTGGCACCGGGCCGCCGACGATCACAGCGCCAAGACCCTGATGCGCGCCGGCTTCCGCCGCATGGTCACACCCGATGGCGAGCCCATCAACCGCGACTCGCAACATGCCGCCATCATCGGCGAGCGCATGCCTACTGAGCTGGGCGAACAGATGCAGACCGAGTATTTCATCCTGCGCGAGGTCTTCCGCGATGAGGTGTGCCAAGGCTTCGACCCGCAAGCCGTGTGCCGCGTGCTGGCTGAGCATGGTTGCCTGCGCACGGATGCGGGACACCACACCGTTCGCATGCGCCTACCGGGCATGGGCGTCATGGCCCGCTGCTATCACGTCTTGCCCGAGCTGTTCGCCTTGGAGCTGTAGCCATGCATGCCAGTGCGCAGCGCCTACCAAGCCGCGCCCGATGGGGGCGGGGCCGGGGATTACTTTCGCGCGGCAACACCAAGGACGCGGGTCCTCCCGGGTGCCTCGGCGTGCGGGTAATTCGCACCCCATCTGATTTGTAGGCAGTAGACGGCAAATTAGGTTCATTTGCCGGTTGTTTCTTGCCGTTATGGTTCATTTCATGCGAAGGGTTAAGTCATGTTGAAGAAGGAATTAGCCGCCGCCCTGGGCATCTCGCCCGCGATGGTGAGCAAGCTCGCCAAGCGCGGCATGCCAGTCGATAGCGTCGAGCGCGCACGCCGCTGGCGCAAGCGGCATCTTGAGCCTGGCCGCGTGAAGGGCCAGCGCATGGGCACACACGTCCCCGCTGAGGCAATGCCCGATGTTGCGAGGCCGCAGTCATTGACCGAACTGCGCAGCCTTGTCGAATCGCTCGGCGCGACCTATGCGAGCGCGTTGGCCAACAGGGCGGATGAAGTCGGGCTTCTGGAAACACGCAGTCAGTTGCGTGCGGCGATGCGCCGCTACAACCTGGATACGCACGGACGCGGCGACCTGATCATGCCCGCGCCGGTATGGGCCGATCTCGTTGGCTACCTGTTCACCCCCTTCGGATGTGAGAAGAAAATGTTGAACCTGGCCGCACACGCCGGCAATCTGAACACCTTTGAACTGTCGCGCGTGGTGGGCGACAGAACCAACGCCGACCTGGCCTGTGAATACGTGCGTGTCGCGTGTGACTGGAGCGACTGGGAACCGTTCGGCCCGCCCCATGACGTGCTGGCCGCCTATCGCGCTGATCTACCGGTGTCTCCACCGTCCTGATTAAGGCGAAAAGTGCTCCCGGTGCTCCCGGTGCCGGAGCGTTGATCCCGGTGCCGACCGGGATCAAATTTATCGTTACGCGACAATGGGTTAGGTTGGTTTTTCGGGTTTGCTCCCGGTGCTCCCGGTCAAAAAGGGACACACCCCGAAGGAAATCCCGAAAAGTTTTCAAGAAAGGGGCGATCGGATCGCGTCGATTGGGCTTCGGGTCCCTTTGCAAGAGCCTCCAGTAAGGGTAATTCGTGCCCCGATTTATCCGCAGTCACAAGCCAGGTCCAAGGGGGTTCCGCTTTTGGTCGCCAGCCCGATCTGACCGCAACATACCCCAGCCCGGCCGCGCGCCGGGCTTTTTTGTGCTCAGTTGCGCCAGCTGGAGGATGCAGTAACTTTTTCCTCTTTTGATAGCACCCGCCAAGTTACTGTAAAAGTTACTGCACGATCGACCGGCTTCATGCGGAAGTTACTGCACTTATGCGGAAATGAAAAAGGCCCTAAGATGTTGATTCTTAGGGCCTTTCGCACGTCCACGCACTTATGCGGAACTACATCTGGTGGTGGTAGGTGGAATCGAACCACCGACCTTGGGGTTATGAATCCCACGCTCTAACCGTCTGAGCTATACCACCGTCGAACCCGGCATTATAGGCAAATTCGGCCTCACCGATGCCGGCGTGGCGACGCCAAGAAGCCGTCCTGATAGATGGCTCGCGGCCTCACTGGTGCTTGAATACCGCCTGCCGCTTGTTGACGAAGGCGTCCATGCCTTCCTTCTGGTCGCTGGTGGCGAACAGCGCGTGGAACAGGCGGCGCTCGTACATCACGCCGTCGGCCAGCGGGCCTTCGAAGGCGCGGTTGACGCATTCCTTGGCCGCCATCACGGCCAGCTGGCCGAAGCCGCAGATTTGCAGCGCGGCGCCCAGCACCTCGTCCATCAGCTTGTCCGCGGGCACCACGCGGCTGACCAGACCGGCGCGCTCGGCCTCGGCCGCGTCCATCATGCGGCCGGTGAGCGCCAGGTCCATGGCCTTGGCCTTGCCCACGGCGCGCGGCAGGCGCTGCGTGCCGCCGGCACCGGGGATGATGCCGAGCTTGATCTCGGGTTGGCCAAAGCGCGCGTTGTCGGCGGCGATGATGAAGTCGCACATCATGGCCAACTCGCAGCCGCCACCCAGGGCGAAGCCGCTGACGGCGGCGATGACCGGCTTGCGGATGGTGCGGATGGTTTCCCAGTCACGCGTGATGTAGTCGTCGCGGTAAACATCGGCAAAGCCGTAGGTGGCCATGGCGCCGATGTCGGCGCCGGCGGCAAAGGCCTTTTCGCTCCCAGTGATGACCATGCAGCCGATGGCCGGGTCGGCATCGAAGGCCTTGAGCGCCTGACCCAGCTCCACCATCAGCTGCCCATTGAGCGCATTGAGCTGCTTGGGCCGGTTCAGGGTGACGATGCCGACCTGGTCGCCCTCGGTACGGACGGTGATGAATTCGTAGCTCACGGGTTCTCCTTGTGTCGTGTGCGGCTGCAAGCTGGCACTATATCGTCAGCCCGTGCATGGCTTTGTCATTAGCCGACCGATCAGTCGGTCAATGGTACATTCGCGCCCCAAGGAGACAAGACACATGAGCACAGCCTCGGAACCCAGCGTTCTGTACGAGGAGCACGGCGCCGTCGCCGTGCTGACCCTGAACCGCCCCGCCTCGCTCAACAGCTTCACGCGGCAGATGCATCGCGATCTGTGGGCGGCGCTTGACCGCATCGAGGCCAACAAGGCCATCCGCGCGCTGGTGCTGACCGGCGCCGGGCGCGCGTTCTGCGCGGGCGCCGATCTGTCGGAGTTCGATTTCCGCGAGGGCGACGACCTGATGTTCCGCGCCGATCCGGGGCCGGTGATCGACCAGGCCTTCAACCCCACCACGCGCCGCCTCATCCAGGTGCGCGTGCCGACGATTTGCGCCGTCAACGGCGTCGCTGCCGGCGCCGGCGCCTCGGTGGCCATGGCCTGCGACATCGCGATTGCCGCACCGGGCGCTAGCTTCATCCAGGCCTTCAGCAAGATCGGTCTGGTGCCGGACTCGGGCGGCACCTGGCTGCTGCCGCAGCGCGTTGGCCTGGCGCGCGCCATGGCGCTGGCGCTGACGGGCGACAAGCTGAGCGCCGCCGACGCCAGGGCCATGGGCATGATCTGGGATGTGGCCGACGACGCGCTGGCCGCCGCCCGCGCCCTGGCCGAGCGCCTGGCCGCGATGCCGACCAAGGCGCTGGTGGCCACGCGCCACCTGCTGCGCGGCGCGCACACGCACAGCCTGGACGAGCAGCTCGACCTGGAGCGCGACGTGCAGTCGCGCCTGGGCTTCACGCACGACTACATCGAAGGCGTGACCGCCTTCCTGCAGAAGCGCCCGGCCCAATTCAAGGGCGAGTGATGACGGCGGCATCGACGGAACGCCAGGCCATCGACCTGGCGCGCCGCGTCGGCGAGGCGATGTTCCCGCTCGACACGGCATCGAAAGACACCCTGGGGCTGGAGCTGATCGCCTGCGAGCCGGGCCGCGCCCGCATGCGCATGACGGTGCGGCCGCTGCACCTGAACGGCCACCAGATCTGCCACGGCGGCTTCATCTTCACGCTGGCCGACTCGACCTTCGCCTACGCCTGCAACAGCCGCAACCACAACACCGTGGCCAACGGCTGCAGCATCGAGTTCCTGCGCCCGGCGCACGCGGGTGACGTGCTGACCGCCGAAGGCGTCGAGCAGGTGCTGAACGGGCGGCACGGCGTGTACGACATCCGCGTCAGCAACCAGAAGGGGCAGACGGTGGCGCTGTTCCGCGGCAAGAGCACGCAGATCGCCGGCACCGTGGTTCCCGTCGATCCAGCCTGAGTCCAAAAAAACAAGGAGACCCACCATGACCGCGAGCCGCTTTCCCCTGGAGCCGATCGAAACGGCCAGCATCGACGAACTGCGCGCGCTGCAGCTCGAGCGCCTGCAGAAGACACTGGCGCACGCCTACGCGCACTCGCCGGTCTACAAGGCCAAGTTCGACGCCGCCGGCGTGCATCCGGACGACTGCAAGACGCTGGCCGACCTGGCGAAGTTCCCGTTCACCACCAAGGCCGACCTGCGCGACAGCTACCCCTTCGGCATGTTCGCCGTGCCGCGCGAGCAGGTGGTGCGCATCCACGCCAGCAGCGGCACCACCGGCAAGCCGACGGTGGTCGGCTACACCCGCAACGACATCAGCACCTGGGCCAGCGTGGTGGCGCGCAGCATCCGCGCCGCCGGCGCCAGGCCGGGCGACATGGTGCACATCAGCTATGGCTACGGCCTGTTCACCGGCGGCCTGGGCGCGCACTACGGCGCCGAGCACCTGGGCCTGACGGTGGTGCCCTTCGGCGGCGGGCAGACCGAAAAGCAGATTCAGTTGATCCAGGACTTCAAGCCCAACCTCATCATGGTCACGCCCAGCTACATGCTGGCGATCGCCGACGAGGTCGAACACATGGGGCTCGACCCGAAGTCGCTCGGCCTGCGCGTCGGCATCTTCGGCGCCGAGCCCTGGACCAACGAGATGCGCCAGGCGATCGAGGCGCGCGTCGGCCTGGACGCGGTCGACATCTACGGCCTCTCCGAAGTGATGGGCCCGGGCGTGGCCAACGAGTGCATCGAGACCAAGGACGGCCCGACCATCTGGGAAGACCACTTCTACCCCGAGATCATCGACCCCGACACCGGTGAGGTGCTGCCCGACGGCGAAAGCGGCGAACTGGTGTTCACCAGCCTGACCAAGGAAGCGCTGCCCATCGTCCGCTACCGCACGCGCGACCTCACGCGCCTGCTGCCGGGCACGGCGCGCACCATGCGCCGCATGGAAAAGATCACCGGCCGCAGCGACGACATGATGATCATCCGCGGCGTCAACGTGTTCCCGACGCAGATCGAGGAGCTGATCCTGCGCCGGCCCGAACTGTCACCGCACTACCAGTGCGTGCTGACGCGCGAGGGGCCGATGGACAACCTGAAGGTGGCGATCGAGACCGCACCCGGCGTCGACCCCAGCAGCGCCGCCGCCAGCGCCGCCGCCAAGCAGCTGCAGCGCGACATCAAGGTGCACGTCGGCAGCAGCGTGGTGATCGAGCTGAAGGCCGAAGGCGGCATCGAGCGCAGCGTGGGCAAGGCGCGGCGGGTGGTCGATCTGCGGCCCAAATAGGCTCCCCCCGGAGTCGCCTGCGGCGCCTTCGCCCAGGGGGACGACGCCCGTGGCCGGCGCAGGTCCGGCCACGGCGTCCGCTGGTCTGGCCTGCTCCGCGGCCATCGGACTATTGACGCATCGCCGTCAGGACATGCCCCTCACTGCTGCTCGATGCGATCCACCAGCAGGTCGATATAGGTGTCTGGTCCCTGGTTGATGCGGATGCGCACGGGCAGGTATTGCAGGCTGGGGGCGTACCAGATCTCGGCCGTGATGGGGCCGCGCGGCTTGGTCAGTGGGCGCGGCCTGAGGTGGAAGGTGGGCACGGCGCCGAGCCGGGGCAGGTGCAGCACTTCCTCGCCGACAACGTCGTAGGTCCAGTCGTCGACGCCGCCCGGCCGCGCCATCGAGAAGCGCACCTGCGCGCCTGGCTCCAGCCGCACCGCGCCGGTCGAGAAGCGGTGACCCAGCTCGACGAACTGGCTGGCGGTGTCCTGCACCGCCGCCGGGCGCGCCACGCGGGTGCCGTCGTTCAGGCGCACGTCGGCGCCGATGCGCACGCCGCGCCGGCGCCCGCGCAGGGTTTCCTCGTACACCTCGGGCACCAGGCCTTCGGCGGTGATCTCGCCCTGGCTGGTGAAGCTGAGCGAAACCAGCAGGCCCGCGTTCAGTTCCACCGCCGTGTGGTAGCGCGTGCCGTCGCGCTGCCACAGCACGCGCGCATCGCCGTGCAGTTCGCCCCGGTAGTTGCCGCCCAGCTTGTAGCTCAGGCGGGTGTCGCCCGGCCAGCTGGCGAGGAACGCGGGTGGCGCGGCGGCTACCGGAGCCGAAGCAGGCGCTGACGCCACCTCCGCAGGTGCCGGGGCGGCGGCCAGCGGCGCCGACGCGGGCGGCGCGGGCGCGTCGGCCAGCCGTTGTGACTCGGGCGCATCCACCAGCGGCGGCGCCTCCGACGACGGCTCGTCCGCGCGCTCGGGCACACTGGCCGGCTCGGCGGGCGCCGCAGCGACGCGCTGATCGGCACGGGCGGCGGCCGGCGGACGCGCCCGGCGGATGCGCGCCGTGGGCCGGGGCGGTGGCGCGCTCGGCGCCGCCGCGGCGGGTGCCACCGCCACCGCCACGGGCGGCGCTTGCGGCGCGATGGTGCGGGTGTACAGCGGCGGCGCCATCTGCCGCAGCAGGCTGGGCGGTTGCAGCCACTGGCGCAAGGCCAGCAGCACCAGCAGGTGCGCCAGCAGCACCAGCGCCAGCGACACCCACAGCGCGGTCTCGGCGCGCCAGCGCCAGCGGCGACTCAGCGGCCGGGCCACGTTGCGCGGTCGCTGCCACCGCTGGGCGCCAGCAGGCGCCAGGTGGTGGTCTGCCGGGGCAGCGCCAGCGGCAGGCGCAGCAGCCGCTTGTCGCGCGCCACCAGCGCCGTCACGCGCCGCGCGGCACCGGCGTACAGCGGCACTTCATCCACGCGCATCAGGCGCCAGGCCGCGGGCGGGGTGGTGGGCGCGCCGCGGCGCGGCGGCAACTCGATGCCCAGCCATTCGTCGCCCGCCGCCATGCCGGCCTGCGCGGCCGGGCCGCCGTCCAGCACCACCTTGAGGCTGATGCCGCCGGCACCCTCACCCACGCGCAGGCCCAGCACCTGCGCCCACTGCGACGGCTCTTCGCTGACCGTCACGCCCTGGCTTTCCAGCAGTTCCCGCAGCGGCAGCTCGTCGGTGCCGTGCACCCAGTGCGCCAGTTCGCGGCTGAAGTCGCGCCCACCGGCCTCGGCCAGCACGGCGGTGAAGTCGGCCTCGCTCATGGGGCCACCGCCGCAGCGGCGCCAGACCGCGCGCATCACCTCGTCGAGCGTGCCGCGCTCTTCGCGGCGCAGCGTCAGGTCAAGGCACAGCGCGACCAGCGCGCCCTTGGTGTAGTAGCTGATGGTGCTGTTGGGCGTGTTCTCGTCCGGGCGGTAGTAGCGCACCCAGGCGTCGAAGCTGGCCTGCGCCACCGACTGCGCGCGCCGCCCCGGCGCCTGCAGCACCTGGTTGATGTTCTTGGTCAGCAGCTTCAGGTAGGCCGCGTCGTCGATCAGGCCGGCGCGGCGCAGCAGCAGGTCGTCGTAGTAGCTGGTGAAGCCCTCGAAGAACCACAGCAGGCGCGTGTAGTTCTCGCCGGCATAGTCGTAGTTCGATAACTCGGCCGGCCGCAAGCGCTTGACGTTCCAGGTGTGGAAATACTCGTGGCTGATCAGGCCCAGCAGGGTCAGGTAGCCGTCGCCCACGCGCGCCGCGCTGGCGGGCGCGCCCTGCCGCGGCAGTTCGCCGCGCGCGCAGATCAGGGCCGTGCTGCTGCGGTGCTCGAGGCCGCCGTAGCCTTCGTCGACGGCGTTCAGCATGAACAGATAGTGCCGGTGCGGTGGCCGCCCGGCACCGTGCCAGAAGCGGATCGCGGCCTCGCAGATCTTCTGCACGTCGCGCAGCAGGCGCGCGCCGTCGAAGGAGGGCGCGGCGCCGGCGACAACGAAGCGGTGCGGCACACCGCCGGCCTGGAAGCGGCCGCTCCAGAACGCGCCCAGCTCGACCGGGTGATCGACCAGCTCGGCGTAGTCGGCGGCGACGTAGCGGCCAAAGCCGCGCCGGTCAACCGCCTGCGGGCTCATGGCGGTGGCCAGTTGCCAATCGGGCCGCTGGGGCGGCGCCAGCACGGTGAGCGCATGCGCGACTTCCTCGTGCCCATGCACGCGCAGCAGCAGGCTGGTGCCATTGAAGAAGCCGCGCTCGGCGTCCAGCCAGGCGGTGCGCACCGAGTCGTCGAAGGCGTAGACCTCGTAGCGCAGCACCAGCGGCCGGCGCGGGTCGCACTCGATGTCCCAACTGCACTTGTCGATCTGCACCGGGGCGCAGGCGCGGCGGCCCTGCCGCGCCGTCAGGCCGTGCAGGTGGCGCGCGAATTCGCGCACCAGATAACTACCCGGAATCCACACCGGCAGCGACACGCGCTGGCGCGCCGCCGGCTGCGCCACCGTCAACTCGACCGCGTAGCGATGCCGTTCCAGGCTGGCCACCGACACCTGGTAGTGCAGCGGCGCGGCACCGGCCTCAGGCGGGGGCGCGGGTCGACGGGTGGCCATCGTCAACGGGGCAATACACAGCGGCCGGGCCTGCGCGCCGCGTCAGCGCGCCAGGTTCTGCTCGATCTGCTGGGTGTTGATGGCGCCAGGCACGCGCTTGCCGTCGGCGAAGATCAGCGTCGGCGTGCCGGTGATGCGGTACTTCTTGGCGAACTCCAGGTTCGCCGTCAGCGCGTCGGTGTTGCAGCTGCCCGGGCCCTTGGGCGCGACGTCGCGCAGCATCCAGTCGTTCCAGGCCTTGAGCTTGTCGGCGCTGCACCAGATCTGGCGCGACTTCTCCACCGAGTCGGCGCCCAGGATCGGGATCAGGAAGAAGTGCACGGTGACGTTGTCGACCTTCTGCAAGTCCTTCTCGAAACGCTTGCAGTAGCCGCAGTTGGGGTCCTCGAACACCGCCAGCTTGCGCTTGCCGTCGCCGAACACCTGGGTAAAGGCATGCTTGAGCTCCAGGTCCTTGAAGTCGACCGCGGTCAGCTTGTCGATGCGCTCCTCGGTCAGGTTCTTGCGCGCCTTGGTATCGAGCAGGCTGCCCTGGATCAGGAAGTTGCCCTCGGCGTCGGTGTACAGCAGGTCGGTGCCGATGCGCACCTCGAACAGGCCGTTCATCGGCGTCTTGCTGACTTCGTCGATCTTGGCCAGCGCCGGAATGCGTTCACCCAGGTTCTTGCGGATGGTGGCTTCCTGCGCCCCCGCCAGCACGGGAAAGGCCAGCGCGCAGGCCAGCAGCGCAAATCGGGCACGAAGGGTGTGATTCATGATGCGAAGGGTATCCGTCGTTGCGAAAGAGATGCCGGTCAGAGCCGCGCGCGGTTCACGCGGCTCCCATGGCCAGGCGCGTCACGCGCGCCTTCAGCGGCCCGCTGGCGTCGAACAGGTTCATGCCCCAGTTGCGCAGCAGCGCCGCCGCCGGCTCGGTGCGGCCGAACAATTGCTGCAGGCCGTCGGTGGCCAGGCTCATGCGCAGCCAGTCGCCCTGGCGCGCGCGCTCGTAGCGGCGCAGCAGCTTCATGTCGCCGGGCGAGCGCCAGGCCTCGCGCGTGCCGAGCAGGCGCGCCAGCTCGGCGACGTCGCCCAGGCCCACGTTCAGGCCCTGGCCGGCCAGCGGATGCATGGCGTGCGCGGCGTCGCCGGCCAGCGCCCAGCTGTCCTGCGGCCGCTCCGGCATGCGGCCGACCCAGCGCGTCGCGCGCGCCAGCAGCAGCGGCCAGCGCGCACGCGCACCGACCACGTCAAGCGCGCCCAGCACACCGCTGCTGTGCTCGAACACGCGCGCGGCAAAGGCCGCGTCGTCCAGCGCCATCAGCTCGGCCACGCGCTCCTCGCGCACCGACCAGACCATGGCCACCTGGTGGCCGCGCGGCCCATCCAGCGGCAGCAGCGCCAGGATGTCGCCTTCCGGCGTGAACCACTGGTGCGCCACCTGCTCGTGCGCGCGCTCACAATCCAGCCGGGTGGCGATGGCGTGCTGCGGGTAGCGCGTGGTCTCGAACTCGACCCCCAGCTCGGCGCGCGTGCGGCTGGCGCGGCCTTCGCAGACCACCGTCAGCGCGGCCGGCACCGGCGCGGCGACGATCTCGATATCGCCCTGGTAGCCGACCGCCTCGGCCAGCTGGCGCTCGAGCACCGGCACGTCGACGATCCAGTTCAGCGCCGGCACGTCCTGCGCGTCGGCGGCAAAGCGCAGCGCGCCACGCTGGTCGCCATAGACCTGCATCGCCGTCACCGGCGTGGCGGCGCGCTCGTCGGGCCAGCAGCGCACGCTGCTCAGCAGGCGGCGCGCCGCCGCGTTGAGCGCGTAGGCGCGCACGTCGGCGGCCGGCGCCTCGGGACCCGCCACCAGTGCGACGCGCAGACGCGCACGCGCCAAGAGCAGCGCCAGCGTGCGCCCGACGATGCCGGCGCCGCGAATGCAGATGTCATGGGTGGCGGCCATGCGGGCATTGTAGAAGGCCGGGTCGGGCGCGCGGCGCCGGTCATGGCGGACAATCGGCGGCGCTTTTCCGCCACTTCATCCCTCGCCCGCCCATGTCCGCCACCGATCCCGATCTGCGCACCCGCATCGCGCGCCTGTTCGTCCACCCCGTCAAGTCCTGCGCCGGCATCGAATTGCCCGAGGCGCTGCTGGTGGAGACCGGGTTCGACCTCGACCGCGCCTGGATGGTGGTCGACGCCGCCGGCCGCTTCGTCACCCAGCGCGAGTTCCCGCGCCTGGCCCTGGTGCGCCCGCAGTTCAAGCGGCTGGAGGTGGTGCTGCGCGCACCCGGCATGCTGGCGCTGCACCTGGGCATCAACGAGGTCGAGCGGCCAGCGCGCGTGCGCGTCTGGGACGACGAGGCCGAGGCCTGGGACATGGGCGGCGTGGCGGCGCAATGGTTCAGCGACTTCCTCGGCCAGCCCGGCCTGCGGCTGGCGCGCTTCGATCCCGAGGTACGGCGCCTGGCCTCGCGCCGCTGGACCGGCGGCGTGGAAGCGCCGATCGAGTTTGCCGACGGCTTTCCGCTGCTGGTGATCGGTGAAGGCTCGCTGGCCGAGCTGAACCGGCGCCTGGCCTCGGGCGGGCACGCGCCGGTCGGCATCGAACGCTTTCGGCCCAACCTGGTGCTAGCCGGCCTGGAGCCGCACGACGAGGACCGGGTGCAGGAACTGCGCATCGCCACCGCCGAGGGCGAAGTGCGCCTGAAACTGGTCAAGCCCTGCGGCCGCTGCCCGATCCCCGACGTCGATCCAGCGACTGGTGCGACCGGCACCGCGGTGCTCGACACGCTGCAGGGCTACCGCGCCGATGCCCGCCTGGACGGCGCGCTGAGCTTCGGCATGAACGCCATCATCCTGGCAGGCGCCGGGCACACGCTGCGGGTGGGCGACGAAGTCAGCGCCGACTGGTATTTTTCCTGATCAGAACGGCCGCTTCGGCCCGCCCGGCCCGCCGAAACCCGGCGGCAGCGGCGGCATGCCACCGCCGCCCAGCAGGCCGCCCAGGCCCTTGGCGCCGCCCATGCGGCGCATCATCTTGGCCATGGCGCCGCCCTTGAACTGCTTCATCATCCCCTGCATCTGCTCGAACTCCTTCAGCAGGCGGTTGACTTCCTGCACCTGCACGCCGGCGCCGGCGGCGATGCGGCGCTTGCGCGTGGCCTTGAGCAGCTCGGGCTTGCTGCGCTCCAGCGGCGTCATGCTGCAGATGATGCCTTCCTTGCGCTTGATGTCTTTCTCGGCGCGCGCCAGATCGGCATCGGTCGCCTTGCCGGCAAGCTGGCTGGGCAGCTTCTCCATCAGGCTGCCGAGGCCGCCCATCTGCTTCATTTGCTGTAGTTGACCCAGAAAATCCTGCAGATCGAAGCCGCTGCCGCTCTTGACCTTGTCGGCCAGCTTCTTGGCGGCTTCGATGTCGACGTTGGCGGTGACCTGCTCGACCAGCGCCACCACGTCGCCCATGCCCAGGATGCGCCCGGCGTGGCGCTCGGCGTCGAACACTTCCAGGCCGTCGATCTTCTCGCTGACGCCAGCAAACTTGATCGGCGCGCCCGTCACCTGGCGAACCGACAGCGCCGCGCCGCCGCGCGAATCGCCGTCCATCTTGGTCAGCACGATGCCGGTGAGCGGCAGCGCCTCCTTGAACGCCTTGGCGGTGTTGGCGGCGTCCTGGCCCTGCATGGCGTCGACGACGAACAGCGTCTCGACGGGGTTCAGCGCGCCGTGCAGGGCCTTGATTTCCTGCATCAGCGCCTCGTCAATGGCCAGGCGGCCGGCGGTGTCGACGATCAGCACGTCGTAGAAATGCTTCTTGGCGTGGTCCAGAGCTGCTCGGGCAATATCGAGTGGCTTTTGCTCGGGTGTGCTGGGGAACCAGTCAGCCCCAGCCTGCGCGGTCACGGTCTTGAGCTGCTCGATGGCGGCGGGGCGGTACACGTCGCCCGAGACCGTCAGCACCTTTTTCTTGCGCTTCTGGATCAGGTGGCGCGAGAGCTTGGCCGTGGTCGTCGTCTTGCCAGAGCCCTGCAAGCCGCTCATCAGGATCACCGCCGGCGGCTGCGCCGCCAGGTCCAGGTCGGCTACGCCCTCGCCCATCGTGGCGGCCAGCTCGCGGTTGACGATGCCGACCAGCGCCTGGCCGGGCTTCAGGCTGCCCAGCACCTCCTGGCCCATCGCCTTGTCCTTGACGCGGGCGATGAAGTCGCGCACCACCGGCAGCGCCACGTCGGCCTCAAGCAGGGCCATGCGCACCTCGCGCAGCATGTCCTGCACGTTGGCCTCGGTGATGCGGGCCTGGCCGCTGATCTTCTTGACCAGGCTGGAGAGTTTGTCGGTGAGGGCGGTGGCCATATCAGTCATCCAGCGCGGCAGTGGCGCGCGGCAAAGCTTAAGAATCAGAGGGCCGCGGAGCAGGCCATTCGGGTGGCCGCCGCGGAGCGGGCTTGGCCCGGCCGCTGGCGGCGTCCCCCCTTCGGGGGGAAGGCGCGTCAGCGCCTCAGGGGGGTACACTCTTTTTTATGATTCTAGCCAGCGCTTCCCCCCTCAGCCTGCTGCTGGGCGCGGCGGCTGCGCTGGCCTATGCGGTGCCGGCCGTGGCGGCGCGCGCGGTCGGCGCCGTGACCGCGCGGCGGGTGCTGCTGCTGGCCTGGCTGCTGCACGGCGCGCTGCTGGCCTGGAGCCTGTTCGACGGCCCGCCCCGCTTCGGCTTCGCGCCGGCGCTGTCGATCACCGTGTGGCTGGTGCTCACGGTGTACGCAGTGGAAAGCCAACTCTATCCTCGCCTGAAGGCGCGCTGGGCGCTGGCCGGCTTCGGCGCGGTGGCCATCGTGCTGGCGCTGCTGTTTCCGGGGGCGCCGCCGCCGCACACCTCGTCGCCACTGCTGCCGCTGCACTGGGCACTGGGCATCGCCGCCTACGGCCTGCTGGCGGCGGCGGTGGTGCATGGCTGGGCCATGTCGCGCGCCGAGGCGCGCATGCGCCACGCCGATGGCGCCGCCGAGGCCGGCGTGCCGCTGCTGACGCTGGAACGGCTGATGTTCCGCTTCGTCGGCGCCGGCTTCGTGCTGCTCACCTTCACCATGCTGGCCGGCGCCTTCTTCGGCGAGCAACTCTACGGCAGCAGCTACACCGGCTGGCGCTGGGACCACAAGCGCGTGTTTACGCTGCTGTCCTGGCTGAGCTTCGGCGCCCTGCTGCTGGGGCGCTCGCGCTTCGGCTGGCGCGGCCGCCGCGCGGTGCGCATGGTCTACGTGGGCGCGGCGCTGTTGCTGCTCGGCTATGTCGGCTCTCGCTTCGTGCTGGAAGTCTTGCTGGGGCGCACCGCATGAAGCTGCTCGTCGTGCTGCTGGCGCTGCTGGCGGGCGTCTGGCTGTGGCAGCGCGGCCGGCGCCTGAAGGACCACCGCGACGCCGCGCCCCGCGCCAACCACAAGGCGCGCGCCCTGCCGATGGTCAGTTGTGCGCGCTGCGGCGTACACGTACCGGGCCACGAGGCCGTCGTCGGGCGCCACGGCAGCTACTGCACGCTCACGCATCGGCGGGAATCCGAGGGCGAATGAACCCGGCGCCGTGGTCGTGGGCTGGCAACGTCGACCACGACGCCAGCCGCGCCCTGCCGCGCCTGTGGGCCACGCTGATGTCGGCGCGCGTGCTGGTCGCGCTGGCGATGCTGGGGCTGCACCTGGTGGTGCACCCGTCGGACCGGCCAATCCCGCCCTGGGTGCTGGGGCTGTGCGTGGCCTATCTGGCGCTCACCGTGCTGGCGCGCATGGTGGCCACGGCGCAGGCGCCGGGGCAGCCGTGGGAGGTGCACTGGCGCTACGCGGTCGGCGTCGACATCGTCTTCTTCGTCGGCCTGCAGTGGGCGCGCGCCACCGAAGTCAACTACACGCCGCTGCTGGTGCTGCCGGTGCTGCTGTCGGCCATCATGGGTTCGCGCGTGCTGGCGCTGGGCACGGCCGCGCTGATCACGCTGCTGCTGCTGGGTCACAGCACCTGGGTCGCCGGGGCCACCGACTGGGCCAGCACCACGCAGGTGGTGCAGGCGGGCCTGACCGGCGCCGGCCTGCTGATCCTGGCCTGGCTGACCAGCCAGATCTCGGTGCGGCTGCGGCGCGAGGAAAGCGCGGCGCGCCGCAACCAGGAGGAGGCGCGGATGCAGTCGCTGGTCAGCCACCTGGTGCTGGAGACGCTGCCCGATGGCGTGCTGGTGGTCGATGCGGCGGGGCGCGTGCGCGCCGCCAACCCGGCCGCCCGGGCCATGCTGGCGCCCGACCCCGCCACGCTGCCGGAGCAGTTCGATTTGCAAACCCACACCGCCTGGCAGCCGCTGCGCGAACTGGCGCGGCAGACCTTCGCCGGCGGTGCGCCGGTCGCGGGCACGCCCATCGCGCTGCACCCGGCGGAACACGGTGGGCCACATCTGCTGGCCCGCACGCAGCACACCCGCGGCAGTGACGATGGCGAAAGCCTGTGCGTGCTGTTTCTGCAGGACTTGCACGAGATCGAGGCGCGCGTGCGCACCGAGAGGCTGGCCGCCATGGGGCGCATGTCGGCCGCGGTGGCGCATGAGATCCGCAACCCGCTGACGGCCATCAGCCAGGCCAACGCGCTGCTGGCGGAAGAGCTGGACGCGCCGGCGCAGCAGCGCCTGACCGCCATGGTGCAGCAGAACGCGCAGCGCCTGGAACGCATCGTCGCCGACATCCTCGACGCCACCGGGCCCGGCGCAGGCAGCGGCGCGGATGCGCTGGCGCCGCTGACGCTGGACGACGCGGTGCGGCGCTTTGGCGAGGAATGGAGCGCGCAGCACGGCGCCGGCTCCCGTCTGCGCCTGGTCCTGCGGGCGCCGCAGGCCCGGGTGCGCTTCGACGCCGAGCACCTGCGCCGCGTGCTGGTCAACCTGCTCGACAACGCAGCGCGCCATGCCGGCCCCGACACGGCGGCCATCCAGGTGCTGACCGAGGCGGCGCCGAACGGCGGCGCCACGCTGTCCGTCTGGAGCGACGGCGCACCGCTGCCTGCCAGCGTGCGGCGACATCTGTTCGAGCCGTTTTCCTCCACGCGCAGTCGGTCCAGCGGACTCGGCCTGTTCATCTGCCGCGAGCTGTGCGAACGCCACGGCGCCGCCCTCAGCTACGAGCGCATCGCGCGATTGCAGGGCGGCCAGACCGTGGAGGGCAACCAGTTCTCGATGGGCCTGCGCGCCGCCGAGCCGGCTGACGTATCCGCGGCCTACGCTGCGCTGGTCGCCTCATGAGCCCCACCACCACCGCCCGCATCCTGGTGATCGACGACGAGCCGGATCTGCGCACCCTGTACGAGCTGAGCCTGCTGCGCGAAGGCCACCAGGTGCACGCCGCCGGCTCGCTGGCGCAGGCGCGCGCGCAACTGGCCGGGCAGCACTTCGACCTCGTCATCACCGACATGCGCCTGCCCGATGGGCTGGGGCTCGATCTGCTGCGCGAGTCGGCCGGCGGGCGCAGCGCGGCGCGCTGGATCGTGATCACCGCCTACGGCTCGGCCGAAAGCGCGGTCGAGGCGCTCAAGTGCGGCGCCTTCGACTACCTGACCAAGCCAGTCGACCTGAAGCAGTTCCGCGACGTGGTCGGCGCGGCGCTGCGGGCGTCGGCACCCGCCCTGCCCGGTCGCGCGGCGGTGCCCGCGCCGCAAGCCGGCGCTTCGGACCCACCCGAGCGCGCCAGCGAGGGCGGCGCCGAGGCGCTGGCGCGGCTGGTCGGCGACTCCCCGGCCATGCGCGGCGTCAAGCAGGCCATTGCGCGCGTGGCGCGGGGCATGGCGCCGGTGCTGGTGCGCGGCGAATCCGGCACCGGCAAGGAGTTGGTGGCGAGTGCCCTGCACGCGTGCAGCCACCGTGGCGGCCAGCCCTTCGTGCCGGTCAACTGCGGCGCCATTCCCGAGCAATTGCTGGAGGCCGAGTTCTTCGGCGCGCGCAAGGGCGCCTACACCGGCGCGCTGCACGACCGCGACGGCTTCTTCCAGGCCGCGCGCGGCGGCACCCTGTTCCTCGACGAGATCGGCGAGCTGCCGCTGGCGATGCAGGCCAAGCTGCTGCGCGCGATCCAGGAGCGGCGCGTGCGTCCGCTTGGCGACACGCAGGAGCAGGCGGTCGACGTGCGCATCGTCAGCGCCACGCACAAGGACCTGGCGGCCGATGTGCAGGCCGGGCGCTTCCGCCAGGATCTGTACTACCGCCTGAACGTGATCGAGATCGTGGTGCCCCGCTGCGCGAGCGGCGCGAGGACCTGCCGGCCCTGTGCCGGACGCTGCTGCAACGCATCGCCAGCGACGGCGGGCTGGTGCTGGCGCAAGCGCCCGAATCACTGCTGCACACGCTCGCCACGGCGCCGCTGCCCGGCAACGTGCGCGAACTGGAGAACCTGCTGCACCGCGCCATCGCGTTGCGCGAGGGCGCGGCAGACGACAAGGCGACCGATGCACCGGCGTCGGTCGATGACGTGGTGACAACTGCCGATCCGGGCGCCAACGCCGAGCCGCCGCTGCCGTCCGACCTGCAAGCCTGGCTCGACGCGCAGGAGCGCCAGGTGCTGATGCGTGCCCTGCGGCTCACCGGCTTCAACCGCACCGCCGCCGCCGCGCGCCTGGGCCTGAACCTGCGCCAGATGCGCTACCGCATTGCCCGCCTGGGCATCGCGATCCCGACCGCGGGCGCCCCCGATGACGATGGCGCCGCCGACTGAGCCGCTCTGGCAGGCCGGCTGGTACCGCCCCGCGCGCGCCCTGGCCTCGCCCAACTGGGGGCCGCGCCCCGAGGGCACCGACATCAGCCTGATCGTGGTCCACTCGATCAGCCTGCCACCCGGCGAGTTCGCGGGCGAGCACGTGCAGGCGCTGTTCTGCAACCGGCTCGACTGGGACACGCATCCGTACTTCGAGGCCATTCGCGGGCTGGAGGTGTCGGCACACTTCTACATCCGCCGCGACGGCGCGCTGTGGCAGTTCGTCAGCGCCGATGCGCGCGCCTGGCACGCTGGTCAGTCGAGCTTCCGCGGCCGGCCCCACTGCAACGACTACTCGATCGGCATCGAGCTCGAAGGCCTGGAAGGCGACCGCTTCGAGGCGCCGCAGTACGAGAGCCTGACCACACTGTGCGCCGCGCTGGCCGCGCATTACCCGATCGACGCCATCGCCGGCCATGAACACATCGCCCCCGGCCGCAAGCTCGACCCAGGCCCCGGCTTCGACTGGGCGCGGCTGCGGCGCGCGCTGGGCTGGCAGACGCGCGCGTTCCCGCCCACCTGACTCGGCTGAACTCCACCCGTCGTGCGCCAGCGCAGGCTGGCGCGGCTTGCTCATGCCCGGGAAACCCCTAGGAAACACTACCTATTGTGTTTTCAATCGCTCATTAACACCATATATAGTACCCAGGCCAGCAGCACAACAGAACGATAAAACCCGCGCGCGGCGCTTTTTTCGACCCGTTCATCCAGAGGATTTCCATGCAGACCACCGCCACCTCGCGCCCCGACAGCGGCGCGCACGCCGCTTCTGTGTCGCCAACCCCAGGCCGGCGCGCCAGCACCACCCTGAGCGACTTCCACCACTACCAGATCATGCGCCGCAACGGCGCCGTGGTCGCCTTCGAGCCCAGCAAGATCGCCATCGCCATGATGAAGGCCTTCCTCGCCGTGCACGGCACGCAGGGCGCGGCATCGGCCAGCGTGCGCGAGCTGGTCGACGGACTGACGCAGACGGTGGTGCGCGCACTGATGCGCTCGCGCCCCAGCGGCGGCACCTTCCACATCGAGGACGTGCAGGACCAGGTCGAACTCGGCCTGATGCGCGGCGGCCACCACGAGGTGGCGCGCGCCTACGTGCTGTACCGCGAACGCCGCGCGCAGGAGCGCGCGCAGCAGAAAGCCGCCACTGCAAGCCCAACGCCTGCGCCGGTGCTGCACGTGCTGGACCGCGGCGAGCGCGTGCCGCTGGACCTGCCGGCGCTGCAGGCACTGATCGGCCAGGCCTGCGCCGAGCTCGGCGCCGACGTCGGGCCCGAACCCATCCTGGCCGAAACCCTGCGCAACCTGTACGACGGCGTGCCGGTGGACGAGGTGTACAAGGCTGCCATCCTGGCCGCCCGCACGCTGATCGAGAAAGAGCCCGACTACACCTACGCCACCGCGCGCCTGCTGCTGCACACCATCGCCCAGGAGGTGCTGGGCGACACGGTGAGCCTGCCGCAACTGGCCGAGCGCTATGCCGACTACTTTCCGCGGTTCATCCAGAAAGGTGTCGACAACGAATTGCTCGACGAGCGCCTGCTGCAATTCGACCTCGCGCGCCTGGGCGCGGCGCTCAAACCCGAGCGCGACCTGCAATTCGACTACCTGGGCCTGCAAACGCTGTACGACCGCTACTTCCTGCACGTGCGAAAAGCACGCATCGAGCTGCCGCAGGCCTTCTTCATGCGCGTGGCCATGGGCCTGGCGCTGAACGAGATCGACCGCGAGGCGCGCGCCATCGAGTTCTATGAGGTGCTCTCCTCCTTCGACTTCATGAGCAGCACGCCCACGCTGTTCAACAGCGGCACGCGGCGCCCGCAGCTGTCCAGCTGCTACCTGACCACGGTGCCCGACGACCTGGATGGCATCTACGAGTCGATCAAGGAAAACGCCCTGCTGTCCAAGTACGCCGGTGGCCTGGGCAACGACTGGACACGCGTGCGCGCGCTGGGCAGCCACATCAAGGGCACCAACGGCGAATCGCAGGGCGTGGTGCCGTTTCTGAAAGTGGTCAACGACACCGCCGTCGCCGTCAACCAGGGCGGCAAGCGCAAGGGCGCCGTCTGCGCCTACCTGGAGACCTGGCACCTCGACATCGAGGAGTTCCTGGAGCTGCGCAAGAACACCGGCGACGACCGCCGCCGCACGCACGACATGAACACGGCCAACTGGATTCCCGACCTGTTCATGCGCCGCGTGATGGAAAAAGGCGAGTGGACGCTGTACTCGCCCTCCGACGTGCCCGACCTGCACGACAAGTTCGGCGCCGAGTTCGAGCACGCCTACGTCGCCTACGAAGAGCGCGCCCGGCGCGGCGAACTGCAACCCAGCAAGACCCTGCCGGCCATCGACCTGTGGCGCAAGATGCTGTCGATGCTGTTCGAGACCGGCCACCCCTGGATCACCTTCAAGGACGCCTGCAACGTGCGCAGCCCGCAGCAGCACGCCGGTGTGGTGCACTCCAGCAACCTGTGCACCGAGATCACGCTCAACACCAGCGACACCGAAACGGCCGTGTGCAACCTGGGCTCGGTCAACCTGCTGCAGCACCTGAAGGACGGCGGCATTGACCACGACAAGCTGAAGCAGACGGTGTCGACCGCCATGCGCATGCTCGACAACGTGATCGACATCAATTACTACGCCGTCAAGAAGGCGCGCGATTCCAACCTGCGGCACCGGCCGGTGGGACTGGGCGTGATGGGTTTTCAGGATGCCTTGTACGCGTTGCGCGTCCCCTATGCGTCCGACGAAGCCGTGCGCTTTGCCGACGAGTCGATGGAGGCCGTGTGCTACCAGGCCTATTGGGCTTCGACCGAACTGGCGGCCGAACGCGGACGCTATTCCTCATACAAAGGCTCGCTGTGGGACCAGGGCGTACTGCCACTCGACACCCTGAACCTGCTGGAGCAGGCGCGTGGCGGCTACATCGAGGCCGATCGCTCCGCCACGCTCGACTGGGATGCGCTGCGCAGAAAAATAGCGCAAGACGGCATGCGCAACAGCAACTGCGTGGCCATCGCACCGACGGCCACCATCAGCAACATCATCGGCGTCGACGCCTCGATCGAGCCCTGCTTCGGCAACCTGTCGGTCAAGAGCAACCTGTCGGGCGAGTTCACCATCATCAACCACGGCCTGGTGAAAGACCTGAAGCGCCTCGGCCTGTGGGACGACGTGATGGTGATGGACCTGAAGCACTTCGACGGCTCGCTGCGCCCGATCGACCGCGTGCCGCAGGACATCAAGGCGCTCTACGCCACCGCCTTCGAGATCGAACCGCACTGGCTGGTCGAAGCCGCCGCGCGGCGCCAGAAGTGGATCGACCAGGCGCAAAGCCTGAACATCTACATGGCGGGCGCCAGCGGCAAGAAGCTGGACGACACCTACAAGCTCGCGTGGCTGCGCGGGCTGAAGACCACCTATTACCTGCGCACCACCAGCGCCACGCAGGCCGAGAAGTCCACCGTGCAGTCGGGCCGTCTGAACGCCGTGCCGACCAACGGCCACGACACGGGCGGCATGCAGGCACACGACGCCATCGCCGCGATGCCCATCGATGCGATGGCCACGCCGGCCACCGACGTGCGCTTCTGCGCCATCGACGATCCGGGTTGCGAAGCCTGCCAGTGATCGACACGCGCGTCGAGGCGCGCCATGCGATGCCTTGACGCAACATTCTTCGAGCAACGAGGTGAACAGATACTTTTCTTTTCATAGCGTTGCTCCCATAATCGGAGCATTGGAAAAATCATGTTGACCTGGGACAACGACGCCACCTCGAACACGCTGCAGCCGCGTCTGCAGACGGTGGCAGACACACCGCCCCTGAAAGCGCGACCGGCCACCGCAGGCACCGACCACGGCACTCAGGCGCAACGCCGCGTCAACATCGCCGACAAGCGCATCATCAACGGCCAGACCGACGTCAACCAGCTGGTGCCGTTCAAGTACAAGTGGGCCTGGGACAAGTACCTGGCCACCTGCGCCAACCACTGGATGCCGCAGGAAATCAACATGAACCGCGACATCGCGCTGTGGAAGTCGCCGGGCGGCCTGACCGAAGACGAGCGCCGCATCGTCAAGCGCAACCTGGGTTTTTTCGTCACCGCCGATTCGCTGGCCGCCAACAACATCGTGCTGGGCACCTACCGCCACATCACGGCGCCCGAGTGCCGGCAGTTCCTGCTGCGCCAGGCGTTCGAAGAAGCCATCCACACCCACGCCTACCAGTACATCGTCGAGTCGCTGGGTCTGGACGAAGGCGAAATCTTCAATGCCTACCACGAGGTGGCGTCGATCCGCGACAAGGACGAGTTCCTGATCCCCTTCATCGACGCGATCATGGACCCGGTTTTCGTCACCGGCACGCCGGAGGCCGACCAGACGCTGCTGAAAAGCCTGATCGTCTTCGCCTGCCTGATGGAAGGCCTGTTCTTCTATGTCGGTTTCACGCAGATCCTCGCTTTGGGTCGGCAGAACAAGATGACCGGCGCCGCCGAGCAGTACCAGTACATCCTGCGCGACGAGTCGATGCACTGCAACTTCGGCATCGACCTCATCAACCAGATCAAGCTCGAGAACCCCGGCCTGTGGACGCCGGCGTTCAAGGCCGAGATCAAGGCCTTGTTCGAGAAGGCCGTCGAACTGGAATACCGCTACGCCGAAGACACCATGCCGCGCGGCGTGCTGGGCATGAACGCTTCCATGTTCAAGGGCTATCTGCGCTACATCGCCAATCGGCGTGCCACGCAGATCGGCCTGGAGGCGCTCTATCCAAACGAGGAAAACCCCTTCCCATGGATGAGTGAAATGATCGATCTGAAGAAGGAACGCAATTTCTTCGAAACCCGCGTCATCGAGTACCAGACCGGCGGCGCGCTTTCCTGGGATTGAATTCGGCGGCTCTTATCGTGCGATCTCTGAATCAGCAAGCTTCGCCCCGCGCCAGCGCGCCGGCGCGGGCCTGCCCCCGTGTTCATGGTGATGGGCTGGTGGTCCAGCACCATGAATCGTTTCGTGTGCCCACCGGCACGAAGCGTTTCCTGATGTGATGTTGAACGTTCAACCTGAGACTTAGGAGAATAAACATGGCAACTGCGAAGAAAGCTCCGGCCAAGAAGGCCGCGACGAAGAAAGCCGCACCGGCGAAGAAGGCCGCTACCAAGAAAGCCGCCGAGCCCGCCAAGAAAGCGGCGGCACCGGCCAAGAAGGTAGCCACCAAGAAGGCCGCGGCTCCCGCCAAGAAGGTAGCGACCAAGAAAGCCGCCGCACCCGCCAAAAAGGCAGCGGCACCGGCGAAAAAAGTAGCCACCAAGAAAGCCGCTGCGCCGGCCAAGAAAGCCGCTGCGCCGGCCAAGAAGGTAGCCACCAAGAAGGCCGCGGCTCCGGCCAAGAAGGTAGCGACCAAGAAAGCCGCCGCACCGGCCAAGGCAGCGGCACCGGCGAAAAAAGTAGCCACCAAGAAAGCCGCTGCGCCGGCCAAGAAGGTCGCCACGAAGAAGGCGGCACCCGCCAAGAAGGCCGCGACCAAGAAAGCCGCCCCGGCAGCGCAAACCACGCTGAACCCCCAAGCGGCCTGGCCCTTCCCGACCGCCAGCAAGCCATAACAACAAGAACGCGGCCGTTCCAGGCCGCGCCTTCACAAGCCCGGCATGCTCAGCGTGCGCGGGCTTTTTTTGTGCGCGATCAATCCATCGCCAGCACGGCCGCATCGACCTGGTAGTTCTGCGGGCCATGCGCGGCGATCTTCAGCGCGCCCATCCTGTTACCCAGCGCCGCGCAACGGGCCAGGTCCCAGCCTTGCTCCAGGCCGTGCAGCAGCGCGCCGCGCCAGGCGTCGCCGCAGCCCGTGGGGTCGACCACCTGCGCCGGCGCCACCGCCGGCACGTGCTGCCTGGCACCATCCTGCCAGACCTCACAGCCATTGCCGCCCAGCGTCACCACCAGGCCACGCACGCGGCGCGACAGCGCCGCCAGATCCATGCCCATGCGGTCGCACAGCATGCGACCCTCGTAATCGTTCACCGCCACCCAGCTCGCCAGTTCGACGAAATGCGCCAGTTCGTCGCCGTTGAACATCGGCAGGCCCTGACCGGGGTCGAACACGAACGGAATGCCGGCCGCGTGCATCTGCTCGGCGTGCTGCAGCATGGCCTCGCGCCCGTCCGGCGCGATGATGCCCAGGCGGATGTCGGCGCGCGCCTCGATCCGGTTCAGGTGCGCGTGCATCATGGCGCCGGGGTGGAAGGCCGTGATCTGGTTGTTGTCCTGGTCGGTCATGATCATGGCCTGCGCGGTGTAGCTGTCGCCGATGCGGCGCACGAACTCGGTGCGGATGCCCAGGTCGTGGAAGCGTTGCAGGTAGCCGTCGCCATCGCTGCCCAGCGCCGCCATCGGCAGCGGCGTGCCGCCCAATTGCCGCATGGCGTAGGCGATGTTGCCGGCGCAGCCGCCGAAGTCGCGGCGCAGACTGGGCACCAGGAAGGAGACGTTCAGGATGTGCAGCTGTTCGGGCAGGATTTGCTGCGCGAAGCGGCCCTCGAAACTCATGATGGTGTCGAAGGCAAGCGATCCGCAAATCAGGGTGGTCATGGATGTTCAGTCGAATCGGTGGAAGAAAGTGAAGCAGGCCGTGCCCGTGCAGGTACGGCGCCAGGCTCAGGGGTGAAACAGCAGCAGCTTGTAGCCGGCCACGGCGCTGGCATCCACCGGCGCCGATACCTGCAGCTCGCGCGCGAGGTTGAACTCGGCGCGCGCCGGCAGCGCCGCCGCCGCGCCCAGATCCTGCACCGCCAGCACGCGCCGCAGCAGGGGCTGATCCTGCGCATCGGTCAGCGTCAACTCGATCGCCGGCATCGCCACCACCCACTCGGCGCGATTGCGTACGCTGGCACTGAGCCGAAAGCGATCGGCCTGCAGGCGCTGAAAGTTGGACGACTCGATCACCACCGCATCGAGTTGGCGCGGCGGCGCGACGCGGCAGGCCCAGGGTTGACACAAGGCGGTCAGCACCGGCGTCAGCGCCGGCCAGTGCGCCGCCAGCGTGTCGCGCCGGTCGATCAGGATTTGCAGGGCCAGCGCCACGGCCAGCAAGCCGGCCACCCAGGCCAGCCACCGGCGCCGCGGGCGTACGGCGGCCGCGCCGCCGGCACGATCGGCCGCGAGAAACGGCGCGTCGGCGGGCGATGCAGGCGAACCCATCGCGGCATCGGACGGCCCGGGATCGGATTCGATCACCTCGCTCGGCCAAGGCATGATCGCGACTTCAAGCGGCGGCCCCGTGTCCACACGCGTTGCCGGGTCGACCACCGCAGCCGGCGGTAGGCCGTCTTCATCCACGACGTCGGCCGCGGGCGCCTCGATGTCGAGGTCGGGCAGCTCGGCCAGCAGCGTCGCCGCCCGATCGGCGGGCAGTTCGGGAGCCGCGGGCGGCGCTTGCGCGTGCTCAACTTCTTCCGGCGACAGCGCGTGCGCTGCAGCGACGAACATCTCGCCGCACTGGCCGCAGCGCACCCAGCCCTGCGCCACCCGCAACTGGTCGGGCACCACCTTGAACAAGGTCGAGCAGGCGGGGCAGCGCGTGATCAGGCTCATGGTGCGGGTCGCGGGGCTGCAGCGATTGTAGGCAGCCGCCTAGCCTTTCTGGAATCTACAATCAGGCCAATAACTTAGGCAAAATCAACGGGTTGTGCGTCACCCACTGTATCACTTGGCTGTGTCATCCGAACCACAAAACCGGGGCCGCAAAGGCTCGCCGGGGGATGAAATGGCGAAGCCCGTCGGGCTCAACAAGCGGGGTGATCGGTACTACCTACGGATCATCATTGGGGATGAACTGGCGCCCCTCTACGGTGGCAAGGCGCGAGTAAACCTTGCCCTCGGAACCAGCGACAAGCGCGAAGCCCACATCAGGGGGCACGCCCTACGCGCCCAATGGGAAGCCGATTTCGCCGACAAGCGCCGCTCCCTGAATCCCGAACCGCTGCCTTCAGTGACCCCCGACATGGCCGCCACGTTGGCCGCTCGGGTTCGCCATCGGGTGCTGTCCGAAGATGACAGCTTCCGCTCCGTCCCCCTGCTGCTGGGCAATCTGCGCCACTACCGCACCGCAGCAAAACAGCAACAAGCGAACCCACTGGCGATCATTGACTGGGCGCCGCCCGAGCCCCGCAGCGATGACCTGAGCGGGGCCACTGCGGATGAACTGCTGGCCCTGGCAGATACGAACGCCATGGCTGATGGCGAAGCCGCCGTGAGCATGGCCGGCCGCAACCTCGCCGCCATGTTGCCGCTGGTGAAGGCCGAAGCCCTGGCGCTGGGGCTGACCTTCGATCCGTCTGCCCCCGGTGCCCGCGATGCCCTGCTGGCGTGCCTGATGGCGTACCGCAAGGCGTGGCGGGAGGTAACCCAGCGGGACGCCGGGGAAGTGATCGAAACACCGCCCAAGCCGGCAGCAGTGGCGCCCCCGCCGGCCAAGCCCAAGACCTTACGGGACGTGTTCGAGCGTTGGAAGGTATCAGGCGGTACGCCCAAGGGTGTCTCCAATCTGGAAGCCGTAGGGCGTGCCCTGCGCAAGTTCGAGGATAAGTACCCGGGCATTGCTTTGGACGCGATCACGCGCGACATGGGTGACGAATACCGCACCTGGATTAGCTCGCAGTTCAAGGCGACTCAGTCCGCCAGTGACAGCCTCGGGCGCGTCAAGGTTCTAATGAACTACGCCGCCGAAACACTGCAATGGATTCCCCGCAACGCTTGGCGCGGCATCAGCATCAAAGTCACGCCAACGCACAAGCGTCGCCCGTGGCGCGAAGATGAACTGACCGCCCTCTTTGCGGTCCCCCTGTTCACCCGCTACGAACTCCCGAGCGACCCGAAGGCAGGCGGGGACGGTGCATACTGGATTCCCCTGTTGGGCATCTACACTGGTGCCCGCTCGGGTGAACTGTGTCAGTTGCGGACGGATGATGTGGTGAGCGTGGAAGGCGTCGCTTGCATCCGCATTGCGGAGGAAGCGGAGGGGCAGACGGTCAAGTCCGCTGCGGGGCATCGGCTGGTGCCGGTTCACAGTGAACTGATCCGGCTGGGCTTCTTGGGCTATGTCGCCGCGATGCGCGAAGCCAACGAAGAAAAGCTGTGGCCCCGCATCGTGCTCCGTCCCGGTAGGCTTAGTGAGCGATTCGGTCGCTGGTTTGGCACCTTGAAGGCGTCCGCTGGGTTGCCCCGGATAGGCTACCCGGATTTTCACTGCTTCCGTCATACGGTGCGCCCCCTGATGCGCCGCGCTGGTGTGGACCCGACAACCCGGGATCGCGTCACCGTGCACGCCACGCGGGGCAGCATCGGTACCACGGTTTACGAGCATTGGGACGTGACCGATACCAAGCCGGCCGTTGAAGCCATTCGCTACCCGTTCTTGTCGCTGCCCTTGGTGTCGCCGCATGCGCCTGCTGGTGGTCCTGGGGGTGTGCCCGAAGGTGGCCCCGCTGGCGCCTGAGCGATCCGCACGGCACAGATACCCGGACGCTCATTCCACATTGTGAAATGAAAAGGCTACTGCCAGGGGTGCACGCGGGCGCACCTTGGTGCTGGCCGGGCGCGGGTTGCCGGCAAACGCTACGCCCTTGGCCCCCATCGGCCCACTTCTGGGCCGATCTTCGGGGCAGGCGCGGCTGGCGCCGCTCACCGAACTTGCCGCCATTCGCTCAGCGGTCAGAATCCGGAATTTCTCATTGTTGACAACGACTTAGCCTGATTTCGGCGTGGCGCCAGCCTGGTCAATTGACCACCCTAACGTCTGACCACCCGAAGGCACCCGGCAGTTGACCTGCGCGAGCACCTCCGGGTCCGCCTCAGAAGTCCTGGGGAAGCTCCCCCTCGGCATACAGCAGGAACGGGTCTGGGTCCTGCCATTGGGCCTGTGCGGCCTCATGGGCCTTCACCAGTTCCGACACCATGCCGGGCTTATGCAGTTCGAGCACCCGCAGCCAATGGTCAAGTGTTGCCCCCTTGATGTGCCCTTCGATCCTGCGGTATGTCCGCTCGGCTGCCCGCTGGCGCTTCGCTTCAATGTCCATGTCGTCATCCTCGGGCATCCGCCCGTGCTGTAACCAGTGCCTGACCTGCGCCCATGTGCACCGTTGGGCAACTCCCGGTGCCTGCGCTTCGAGTTTCCGCAGTGCGTCCCGCATGGTCGTGATCGTGGAGACTGCCACCTGTGCGAGCCCGGCCGTCTCCGCCTTGCTGTACCCGCCGGTAGCGCAAGCTGCACTTGCAACCGTGAGTCTCCACGCGGCTTCCGTCTTGCACCTGCGGGTCATGGGCAGCTTGTCTTTCGAGTTGCCCTTGAGCGATGCCCTGATGGCTTCGTCCAAGGTGTAGCCCCGCAGGGTCCGAACGGGCACCGGCTGGGTGTGCTTGGTGAGTTGGTAGGCCGTCAAGCTGTGGTGACCATCAACGCACAGCCATTCCCGGCCGTCCCACCAAACCGTGATCGGCTCAAGGCGGGGTGAGCGCGGGGCGCCTTTGCCCGGTTGACGTTTGATCGCCTTCGCCAGCGTCAAGGCGTGATCCCCGGATGCCGTCTCCGTCAAGCTCCGATGCTGGAACACGTCGGCTTTGACCGTGATCGCCTGCCACGGCAAGACCCGCACGATGGGTTCAGGCTGCTGGGGGCCGGCGTCCTGGCGGAATGCGATCTGCTTGGCAAGTTTGTCCCGGGCTTTGATGAAGGCGTCTGGTGTGGTCCCGATGGTGCTCACTTGGCGCCCCCCTTCGCTGCCACCAGCGCATCCAGTGCGCCCCCGAAGTCACCCGAGTAGGCCCGCTGAGCGATGTTGAATGGGATGCCCGCCTGTTCCGCGCGGTCGGCGATGGCCCGCACGGTACGTTCCGCCAGGTCGTGCCTGAGCGATGAATGCCATGTGTCGTCGTCAACGCGGCTCACCAGCGAACGTAGCTCCGCCTGGCACTTGGTGTGCAGTGCATCGCGGTCGGCCTCGGACAGACGTTCCTCGCCGGCCAGGTAGCCGCCCCGGCGGTTGATGCTGGGCAGGACGGTGCCGGTGACCCATTGCCGGAAGGGCTGTGCCTGGGGCTTGTTGCTGCGAAGGACCAGCGCGTACAGGCCGGATTCGTTGATGACGGCCGGCGCCCGTCCGGGTAAACCTATCGAGACGATATGTTTGTCCTGGGGGCTCACGTGGTCGGCCAGCGTCTGGCTGACGTTCCGGTACCCGAGTGCCTGGGCTACGTCCTTTGCGACAAACCAGATGGTGCCGTCTGGCCGCTTGAAGGCCCGCACGGTGATCCCGATGGCCTCGAAGGTGTACGCCAGTGTCAAGCTGGCGCTTGCCTGGAACTGGGTGGGGGCCTGGGTGTCTGCCGAAGGGGTCAGGACGGAATGGAATGGGGTGAGTGTGTTCATGGTCGTTCGTGGAAACAGAAAAGAAAACGCCCCCGTGGCGTGGGCCTACAGGGGCGGGTGTGGGCAGTGCTAGCAGGTGCCAGCCTGCGGCTAGCTGCGCCGGTGGCGCTTTCGCGCCTGGGAATCGGGACTTTCCGAATACCATGATTTCAAGTCAGGGTATTGAGAGCCCGCTCGGGCACATGCGCCTACACCAGGTCGAAGGTCGGCGGATGCAGCGCCTCCCGCACGGCCGGGCCATAGCGGCCAAGCTGCCGGCGCAGCAGCCAATCAATCGCTGCGGCTTTGGTGAGCGTCTGCCCGGTGGCGTGCCAGTGATCCGCCATGAATACCGCGAGGGCATCAAGCGTGGACATGCGGTAAGTCAGGGTGCGCTCAAAGAGCGGTTCGCCCGATGCGAGTTGGAGCGTGTGCGGGGCGTAGCCCGGCTGGCGGGGCTGGGTCGTGTCCGTGGTGGTCGTGGTCATGATGGTGGTTCCTTGTTCAATGGGCGCAGCTATGCGCTGCTGGCGCAGCTATGCGCCGCTGGAAAGTGGAAAGGGGACGGGGCTTCAGTTCTTGGCCGTGGTCGGTGTGAACCTGGTACACGCCTCAACGATCAAGGCCAGCGCGGCCCATAGCGGTAACCCTGGGTTCATCCGCAGGTACTCCGCGAGCGTCCCGCCTACCGCCTCGCGGGCTTCGCTGGGTGTGATCCCTGCGCGGCCTAGCTTCAACCGCAGTCGGCTGACCGTTGCAGGTTCACGGGAATCAGTTACCCGGATGCCGGCCTCGTGGAGGTGAGCCCGCATCCATGCTTCGTCTGCCCATTGCTGGCGAAGGGTGAGCGTGGCCCATTCCCGGCGCTGTTCTTCGATCCGGACACGGCCCCGTGCTCGGGCTTCGTTGGAAGCTGTCAGCAGGTGCCTTGGTCGTCGTGATTCTGGGGCGCCAAACGGTTTCCCGATGGGGGCCTGGGGGTAGGTAGCGGGGGCGGTGGTTTGAAGGTTTGTGTGCATGATTTGGGGCGGTGGTGGTGAGTAGTGCTAGCTGCGCCAGTGCCGCAGGCGCGGCTGTGGTGAGTGAAGGCAAAGAAAAGCCCCTGCTGGTGCGAGCGGCGCTAGTCGCGCCTGACCGGCAAGGGCTGGGGGTGGCCAGTGTCAGACTGGCGTCTGTCGTGGATGGCCGGTGAAGGTGACGCTTGGGGTGCGTTCTTTTGTCCTATACGACGGCGTAAATTATTCGCCTGGAAACCCGCTGCCCGCCTGGGTGGAGTGCTCCGGTATTCCTAGCGGTTCCCGAGGGGTGCCGGACGGGTGCCGGACGGGTGCCGTGAACCTGCCGGGTGTGCTTTCTCCTATACGGTCGATTTAATCTGGCCCCGGCCTGAGCGTCTGCCGATGGGTGCCGGACGACGTGGACCTGTGCCGGACGACGTGGATCGGGCTGGCCGCTGGGCCTGCCTGGCTGTGCTTTCTCCTATACGGTCGGCTAAACCCAAACGCCCCTCCTGGCCCCCTACAGCCCCGCTACGGACTTCTTTCGCGCTCCCGCTGGGGCGGTGGCAGCGGCGACCGAAAGGGGCGTGAAGGGTCGGTTAGGGGGCTTGGTGGCGGTATGGGCTTTTCCTCAAAACTGAGGGAAAGTCTCCGCCCCGAGTGCTGGCCTGGGAGTTCAGGCGAGTGCGACCGTCTGCTGAAAACTCAGCACACGCCCCGCCCTGGGTGCTGGGCACTTACCCTCGGTAGTGTCGAGGGTATTCGGGTGGCGGTCGCTGCTGGCCCGTGTCAGGCTGGCGCCTGCCCGTGGAGGATTGGCGGAAAACTGCGCCGATCTTTCAAGCGGAACTGCTGGAAAGTCTCCGCCTGGCCGACCTGGTGAAGATGCCCCAAAACTGGGGGATGGGGCTACGTGTGTTCCGCCCTGGGGATCGCACGGGAAACCGTGAGATGTCCCGCCAGATGTTCCCGAGGGCTCGGGGGCGTGCTCGGGTTGGCCGTCTGCTCAGATCGGGGCACCCCCCCCCGACCTGGGCACTTACCCCCTCATTGAAAGAGGGGGTAGCTTCTTCGACATCGTGGTGGTGCAGGTGACGGCCGGGGCAACCGACCCAGTTCTGGGTTCGTTGAAGGTGATCCGAAACTGGATCATCTGCCATGACGCAGTTTTGCGTCACCCCCGCAGGTACCCGTACACCGTCTCCCGGCTGATCCCGAACGCCTTCGCAAGGGCGACTTTCGATTCCCCAGCGGCAACCCTGCTGCGCAGTTCCTGCGCCTGGGCATCCGAAAGGCTGGGCTTGCGGCCCCGGTACTTGCCCGCCTGCTTGGCAATGGCGATGCCTTCGCGCTGCCGCTCAAGGATCAAGGACCGTTCGAACTCAGCAACCGCCCCCATGATCGACAGCATCAGCCGGGCCATATCCGCCCTGCCCCGCTCCATGTCAGCGGTGATCGGCTCGAACCGCATCGCCTCGCGGTGAAAGACCACGGTGACGCCCCTGCCTGTCAGGCTGTCCACGATACGCCGCAAGTCATCCAGGTTGCGGGCCAAGCGGTCCATGCTGTTGACGTGCAGGGTATCCCCGCTGCGCAGGTGTGCCATGCAGGCAGCCAGCTGGGGCCGCTTGGTGTCCTTGCCGCTGGCCTTGTCCTCGAACGTCCGGGCAAGATCAACTCCGACAAGCTGCCCCTCCGTGTTCTGTGTGATCGTGGAAACACGGGTGTAGCCGATCTGCTGACCGGTGGGGGCTGCTGGGACTGCGGGGGCTGCCGGGGTGGTGGTGATGGTGGTGATCATGGTCGGGTACTCCGTGGAAGTGTCAGACTAGAATCTAAGACCTTCACTGCCCACTGTCAAACAATCCAGAAAACAACTCTAGATGCACACGAAAAGTGTCAGATCGAAGTGTGGTGTTAGGCTGTAGTCCAACTGGACACCCTGGGGATTGTTCAGGGTAACCCCTACTGGCGCTGTGGGTTACTGCTACCATGCCGCCAGGGACCACAAGCAAGCAGGCGCTAACCTGCGCCAGCCGGCAGCGCACCGGCCTTGAATTACGGAAGAACGGCATGGGGTATCTGCGTGGCTTCACGCTTGCTGCGATGGCCAGCGGGTTGGAGTGCCCGCGCTGTGGTGGCGCCGGTATCGAACGCATCACGGTGGCGATGCTCAAGACAACCTCAGTCGCCGACCAGCTACCGCATCCTGAGTTCCTGATCCCGAGGTGCCCCGGTCCGCTGTACCGCTTGCGGCCTGGCCGGGGACCGCTGGGGCTTCTTGCCGGCTGCCGTGGAAACGCTGCCCGGCTACTCCTCAAAGTTTGAGTGATTGAGCCCATGCACATTCTGGAAACGGTCCTGCCGGCTGCCTGCTGTGGCCCCGAGTGGCCCCCTGGGGGATTCAGCGCCGCGTTCTCGTCGAGTACCTTCTCAAGGTTTCGCGCCAAAACATTCGGGGTCCCACGCGGCTGCCCGTGTCGTAGCGCTTGCGTTGACCGTGGTCACGGGCCGGTGTCTGCCCGTCCAGTAGGATCGGGCCTTCTTAAAACGGGCGCGCACAGACATGAGAACACTTACAGCAATCGGCCTTACGGCCCTTCTGGTCACCCTCGGGGCCTGTGGGGGTGGCGATTCGGATGAACCTAAACCAACTGAGCCGGATACCCCACGGGTACCTATCGAGCCGACTACTCGCCCGGAGCCCCGCCCGCTCGCTGAGGGACCCTGATGGGGCCCCGCGTACCAAGAGGACCTAGCGGCCAGCTATCTCAACCCAGCGCCGAATGACGCGAAGTTCAGGGCACTGCTCGCCCCGTTCTCGCGCGACCACTACAAGATAGAGTGGACAGAGGGCGGCAAGAAACAATACGACACCGTGGGCAAGCCGTGTACGTTCGATCCCGCAGGGCTGCTCACTGCGGACCCCCTACGGCCCGCGAAGGTGACCTTCGAGGACATGGTGTTCTATGACCCCACGGTGGTGTACGAGCCCACGGATGTTTACCGGCTCCTGGTGCGTCCCCAGTTCGGTTCGGGGGAGGTCACCATCAGGGCCGCGTCGGGCGGGGTAGTGATGGTGTTCGAGTTGCTTTACTTGGGAGGCGATCCCCCGCAATACGTCCGGGCTGTAGAGGTACACACACAAGGCGTCATGCGTAAGTGCAGTGAGCGGATGTGATCCACGGCCCCTGCCGCCAGGGGGCTCTTAGATTGGATGCCCATTAAGGTAATACCCTATGGAACCATAAGGTTATCCTCATGGTTGTTGACTAGGGGTATGGCTATCTGGGAGCGACAGGCTTACCTTAGCCCCCCTACCCCCCACAGTAGGTCCCCGCGAGGGTCCCGAAAGTGTCTCGGTAGGGGAGCCAAGGTGCCTGCTACTTCCAGCTAGCCACCATCATCTGAGGTCTGGTTGGCGAACAGTGTCCCTTGAACCGGCATGTCGCCAGTGCCGGTGTCCTACCCTTGAGGATAGAGACGCCCCCGGTCAGAAGAACAGCAGGTGACTAGCCTACCATGTTGCGTTCTTTTGTCCAAGGGAGGGTGCTAAATTATTACCCCGCAAAGCGGCCCCCGTAGGGGCCACCGTGCTGGCGCCTCATGTTCATTGCAGCCTGCCGGCGTCCTGCGCAACCCATTCGGTTACCTTCGCTTCGCATCGTTGGATGACCGCATCGGCAATATCTGGGTGGGCATCCTTGGCGTCCATCCAGAATTTGCTGTGGAGCATCAAGACCTCAAGGGCGGTGGAAGGCGTGAACACCACGCCGCCCGTGGCGCCCATCAAGTCCTGCATCCTGGCGAACGCCTGCGCCGTGTCGGCGTCGAGGTCGTTACAGTCCGCGTTCCTGTTCCAAGCGGACCGGCAATGGCGGGTTGTTCTGGTACATGGCTTCCCGAACGGCTGGCCCGCGCCTGCCGAGCTCGCACCGTAGCAGCCAATCCACGATGGCGGCATTCGTGCGGACCTCCCCGGTGGCCTCGTGGTGTTCCCGCATGAACACCTTTATGGCGTTGAACGTGGACTGCCGGAACGTGAAGGTGCGTTCGATGATGGGCTCGCCGCTGCTGGTGCGAAGGTAGGGGGCTGCGTGGTTGTTCATGTTCGTTCCTTGTGTGAGTGATCTGCGCTGGGGCCTACGTGCGGGGATTGATGACCGCGTACACCCCGAAGCCCCAAAGCTCCCATGCGGCCCCCGAGCGTTCCCGTGCGAACTCCCGCAGGGGCAGACCTGAGCTCCACTTGATGAAAACCTCATGCCCGCTGATCTGTGCCCAAAGGTGATTCAGGGTGGCTTCGAGGGTGAAGCGTCCGAAGCTGATTTGCATGTCCATGTCCTTGTGAAGGTGCATGCCGAAAGTGGCATGGATGGAATGCTGCCCGGTTCCCCTGCAATGATCCAGCCTACAGCCGGGAGTATCACGGTTGCGGGAACGTCACGGGATCGCTACGATTGACGCTCAAACCGTGACATGTGCCTGTATCACCGGGACGCAAGACGAAATCGTAAGTTGTTGATTTAATTGAGTTTTTACTAGGTCTGGGCGATTGTAGGCAGCGCCGCGGGCAAGGCCGGCTCAGGCGCGCCGCGCCACCAGCAGCACCCAGCCGTCTTCGTGGTCGGCCGCCTCAAGGGCCAGGTAGGGCCGGTAGGCGGCCTGCAGCTCCTCGGTCTGGCGCTCCAGCACGCCCGCCAGCACCAAGGCCCCTCCCGGCGCGACGTGGCCGGCGAGCAGGGGCGCCAGCACCTTCAGTGGCGTCGCCAGGATGTTGGCCAGCACGGTGTCGTACACACCCTGGGCCTGGTCGGGCAAACCGGCCACCAGTTGCACGCCGTTGGCGGCGGCGTTGTCGCGCGTGGACCGCACCGCTGCCTCGTCGATGTCCACCGCGTCCACATCGGCCGCGCCGTGCAGCGCCGCGCCGATGGCCAGGATGCCGGAGCCGCAGCCGTAGTCCAGCACGCGCTGGCCCACCGGCGCGTGCGCGGCAATCCAGCGCAGGCACATGCGCGTGGTCGGGTGCGTGCCGGTACCGAAGGCCAGGCCCGGATCGAGCCGGATCACCTGCGTCGCCTCGGCCGGCACGGCGTGCCAGCTCGGCACGATCCAGAACGCCGGCGTGATCGGCACCGGTTCGAACTGCGACTGCGTCAGCCGCACCCAGTCCTGCTCAGCCACCGGCTCGATGGCCTGCACCGCGCAACCGGCGAAGAAGTCCTGCGGCGCCAGCAGTTGCGCCGCCTCCTGCGCCTGCGCCCGATCGGCAAACAAGGCCAGCACACGCGAACGCGCCCAGCCCGGCGCCGGTGGCGGCATGCCGGGTTCGCCAAACAGCGCCTGCTCGGCCTCGGTGTCGGCATCGGCGTCCTCGACCGAGACGCTGAGCGCGGCCAGCGCGTCCAGCGCCTCGACCACGGCGTCGATCTGGTGCTCGGGGCAGATCAGGTGCAGCTCGACCATGGCTCAGGCGCTTGGGTCCGGCGCGCGGCTAGCGCCGGCGCTCGCTCAGCCACTTTTCGAGGTAGTGGATGCTGGTGCCGCCTTCGATGAACTTGGCGTCCACCATCAGCTCGCGGTGCAGCGGGATGTTGCACTGGATGCCTTCGACCACGGTCTCGGCCAGCGCCGTCTGCATGCGCGCGATGGCCTGCTGGCGGGTGTCGCCGTAGGTGATGATCTTGCCGATCATGGAGTCGTAATTGGACGGCACGAAGTAGTTGTCGTACACGTGCGAATCGACCCGCACGCCCGGCCCGCCCGGCGGATGCCAGTAGGTGATGCGGCCTGGCGAGGGCGTGAACTTGAACGGATCCTCCGCGTTGATGCGGCACTCGATGGCGTGGCCGCGGATCTGGATCTGGCGCTGCGTGAAGGGCAGCTTCTCGCCCGCGGCCACCATGATCTGGGTGCGCACGATGTCAATGCCGGTGATCCACTCGGTGATCGGGTGCTCGACCTGCACGCGCGTGTTCATCTCGATGAAGTAGAACTCGCCGTTCTCGTACAGGAACTCGAAGGTGCCGGCGCCGCGGTAACCGATCTTCTTGCACGCCGCCACGCAGCGCTCCCCGATGCGCTCGATCAGGCGGCGCGGGATGCCCGGCGCCGGACCTTCCTCGATCACCTTCTGGTGGCGCCGTTGCATGGAGCAGTCGCGCTCGCCCAGGTAGACGGCGTTGCGGTGCTTGTCGGCCAGGATCTGGATCTCGATGTGGCGCGGGTTCTGGAGGAACTTCTCCATGTACACGGCCGGGTTGTTGAACGCCGCCGCCGCCTCGCCCTTGGTGGTCTGCACCGCGTGCAGCAGCGCCGCCTCGGTATGCACCACGCGCATGCCGCGCCCGCCACCGCCACCAGCGGCCTTGATGATCACCGGGTAGCCGATCGACTTGGCGATGCGCTTGACCGCCGCGGGCTCATCGGGCAGCTCGCCCTCGGAGCCCGGCACGCAGGGCACGCCGGCCTTGATCATGGCCTGCTTGGCCGACACCTTGTCGCCCATGATGCGGATCGACTCGGGGCTGGGGCCAATGAACTGGAAGCCGCTTTTCTCCACCCGCTCGGCGAAGTCGGCGTTCTCACTCAAAAAACCGTAGCCGGGATGGATCGCCTCGGCATCGGTCACCTCGGCCGCCGAGATGATGGCCGGCATGTTGAGGTAGCTCTGGCTCGACGCGGCCGGGCCGATGCACACCGCCTCGTCGGCCAGCTTGATGTACTTGGCGTCCTTGTCGGCCTCGGAATAGACCATCACGGCCTTGATGCCCAGTTCGCGGCAGGCGCGCTGCACGCGCAGGGCGATTTCGCCGCGATTGGCGACCAGGATTTTCTTGAACATTCTGGTCGCGCTTATTCGATGATGAAGAGCGGTTGCCCGTACTCCACCGCCTGGCCGTTTTCGCCCAGGATCTGGGTGATGGTGCCGCCTTGTTCGGTCTCGATCTCGTTGAGGATCTTCATGGCCTCGACGATGCACAAGGTGTCGCCCGCGTTCACCTTCTGGCCGACCTCGACGAAGGGCTTGGCGCCGGGGCTGGCGGCGCGGTAGAAGGTGCCCACCATGGGCGACTTGACCACGAAGCCGGTGGGCTCGGTCGCAGCGGGCGCCAGCGCCGCGCTGGCATCCGCTGCTGGCGCGGCGGGTGCGTTAGCGGCCGGTGCCGGCGCCGCCTGCGGCGCGGCGACCGGGGCGTACACCGTCTGCATCGCGCTGACGGGACTTGCCTTGACGATGCGGACCTTGCCTTCGGCCTCCGTGATCTCCAGTTCGGATACGTTGGATTCCGACACCAGGTCGATCAAGGTCTTGAGTTTGCGCAGATCCATTGGATTGGACTCTTTCGATGAAATGGCTCGAATTTTACTTAAATTGACCCAAATTTCGTCGATTTGACCTTAATTTGTTTGGATCACGAAAAGCGTGCCGAGCGGGGTGCGCCTCAGCCGCGCCACGCCGCCAAGTCGGCCGGCTTCACCTGCCCGATCTTGCGGTGTTGCAGTTTACCCTCCGCATCGAAGACCACCGTGAAGGGCAGGCCCCCGGCTTCATTGCCGAGCTGACGCGTCAGATCGACCCCCGAGAGGCCGGCCATGGCCACCGGAAAGCTCACCGGCGTGCGGGCCAGGAAGCGTTTGACCGGCTCTGCCTGATCCACGGCCAAGCCAAGCAATTGCCAGCCGTTGCCGCGGTTTTCATCGTAGAAGCTGCTCAGTAACGGCAATTCCTCAATGCAGGGCGGGCACCAGGTGGCCCAGAAGTTGACCAGCAACGGCTTGCCACGCAGATCGGCCAGGGCCAGAGTGGCGCCGTCGGGCGTAGCGAAGGAACGCGCCCAGAAACCGGCCAGGTCGGCCGGCGCCGGCTGAAAACGCCGCCAGGCCACGCCGGCACCAGCCGCCGCGGCGGCCGCGGCCACCAGCGCAAACATCCAACGGCGCGTGACCGGCGTCGACGGCGCGGCTTCGGGCCCGGCCGGCGGCGCGATCGGGTTCGATTCGTTCATCCGCTTGTTTCCTCATCGATGCGCTGCAGCAGCGCCTTGCGATCGCCGCGCGCGGCGCGGCCATGGGCGCCGGGCTTGAGCGCCCCGCGCAAGTCGTCATGATCGTGGATTATCAGGTGCACCCCCACTGTCTCGCCAAGCTCGGGGCAAGGCACGGAGAAACTCAGCGCGTCCACCGCCGCGCCATGAAAGCCGTTCACGCTGCGCACCTGGTAATCGACGCGCTGGTCGATCAGCGCGATCTCGGCCGACTTCGGGTCGTCGCAGAAGAGTTGCAGATGGATGTCCGTCAGCCGCGTCGCCGTGCCGTTCCACACCGCACCGACCAGATGCGGTCGGAACTCGGCCAGGCGCTCCATCCAGAGCAGCGCCAGCTGGCGCAGCGCCGCCAGCTCGGCGGGCTGGGTATCGGCGTGGAACAAGGCCAGGTGCTCGCGCACCGCCGACTCCAGCAATTCGTTGTCGGGCAGCGCCGTGCGCGGCGCCAGCCCAAGCTGGCGGCCGGCGCGCCGCTTGGCGCTGCCGTAGTCCATGCCGTCCTCGACCACCATGCGCGCCGCCACCGCGGCGATCTCCTGCGTCAGGGTTTCCATGCGGTCCATTCTGCCTGCTGCCGGCCGGCGTGTGTCGTACAGTGGATTGTCCGCACAGGAGGCCGCATGAACACCACCATGATGCAAGTACCGCTGTCGCTCAATCATCTGCTGGAGCGCGCGGGCAAGATATTCCACGGCAACGAGATCGTCTCGCGCCTGCCCGACAAATCGCTGCGCCGGCACAGCTACGCCGACTACTACCGGCGCACGCGCGCACTGGCGGCGGCGCTGCTCGGCCTGGGGCTGAAAAAGGGCGAGCGCGTCGCCACCCTGTGCTGGAACCACCACGCGCACCTGGAGGCCTACTTCGGCATTCCCGCCGCCGGCGGCGTCATGCACACGCTGAACCTGCGCCTGGCGCCGGAAGAAATCGGCTGGATCGCCGCCGACGCCGAGGACCGCTTCCTCCTCATCGACGACGTGCTGCTGCCGCTGTACGAGAAGTTCGCGCATCTGCACCAGTTCGATCAGGTGATCGTGTTTCCCTTCTCCGGCGCGCCGGTGCCGGCCGGCTTTGCCAACTACGAGGCGCTGCTGGCCGCCGCCGATCCCGATGCGTTCGACTACGTGCCGCACGATGAGAACGACCCGGTCAGCATGTGCTACACCAGCGGCACCACCGGCAAGCCCAAGGGCGTGGTGTATTCGCACCGATCCACCGTGCTGCATTCGCTGGTCGCCGCGCTGGCCGACTATACGGCGGTGCGCAACGCCGACGTGGTGCTGCCCGTCACCCCCATGTTCCACGCCAACAGCTGGGGCATGCCCTACATCGCGGTGATGCAGGGCGCGAAACTGGTGTTTCCCGGCCCGCACCTGCACCCGGACGACCTGCTCGATTTGATGACGCAGGAGCCACCCACCCTGGCGCTGGGCGTGCCCACCATCTGGCTGTCCCTCATCCAGACCTACGACGCCTCGCTGAAAGTCGGTACGCCCAATCACGGCCGCTGGAAGCTGCCGCCCGGCCTGCGCTCGATGGTCGGCGGCGCGGCGGTGCCCGAAAGCCTGATCCGCGCCTTCGCCAAGCACGGCGTCTGGATCATGCAGGGCTGGGGCATGACCGAGACCAGCCCCGTCGGCACGCTGTCGTACCCGCGCGCCAAACTGCAGGGCGCCAGTGAGAACGAAAGATTCCGCCGCGCCGCCACCGCCGGCACGCCGGTGCCGCTGGTCGAGCTGCGCACGCGTGGTGAAGACGGCCAAGACCAAGCTTGGGACGGCCACAGCGTGGGCGAGTTGCAGGTGCGCGGGCCGTTCATCACCGGCAGCTACCATCAGGCCGGGTCACCCGAGGACAAGTTCACCGCCGACGGCTGGCTGCGCACCGGCGACGTCGCCAGCGTGGACGCCATCGGCTTCGTCAAGATCAGCGACCGCACCAAGGACTTGATCAAATCCGGCGGCGAATGGATCAGCTCGGTCGATCTGGAAAACGCCCTCATGGCCCACCCCGCCGTGGCCGAGGCGGCGGTGATCGCCATTCCGGACGAAAAATGGAGCGAACGGCCGCTCGCCTGTGTCGCCTTCAAGCCTGGCCAAAGCGCCACGCCGGAAGAATTGAACGCGCTGCTGCTGACCAAGCACTTCGCCAAATGGCAGCTGCCCGAGCGCTATGAGGTGATCGACGCGGTGCCGCGCACCTCCACCGGCAAGTTCTACAAGCTCAAGCTGCGCGAGCAGTTTCGCGCCTGAAGCCGCTTGTCCATGGCCGATGCGGCGGCCATGGGCAAGCGGTACCACTACGTTTTGCGTAGCTGCCGGCACAGATTCCGCGCCGATCTGCGACCGGGAGGGTGCGTGCTGGCACCGTAGAATCCGGGCCCATGCATATTCACATTCTGGGCATTTGCGGTACCTTCATGGGCGGTGTGGCGGCGCTGGCACGCGAGGCCGGGCATCGGGTCACCGGCTGCGACGCGGGCGTGTATCCGCCCATGAGCGATCAGTTGCGCGCCTTGGGCATCGAACTCATCGAAGGCTATGGCGCCGACCAGCTGACGCTGAAGCCCGATGTGTTCGTTGTCGGCAACGTGGTCAGCCGTGCGCGCCTGGCGGATGGCACGCCGACATACCCGCTGATGGAAGCCATCCTCGACGCCGGCGCACCCTACATCAGCGGTCCGCAGTGGCTGCTGGAGAACGTGCTGCAAGGCCGTCACGTGCTGGCGGTCGCGGGCACACACGGCAAGACGACCGTGACGTCGATGCTGGCGTGGATTCTGGAAAGCGCGGGGTTGTCGCCCGGCTTTCTGGTGGGCGGCGTGCCACTGAATTTCGGCATCAGCGCGCGCCTGGGCACGCAGGCGTCGGGGCAAGCACGGTCCTTGTTCGTCATTGAAGCGGACGAGTACGACACCGCCTTCTTCGACAAGCGCAGCAAGTTCGTGCACTACCGGCCACGCACGGCGGTGCTGAACAACCTGGAGTTCGATCACGCCGACATCTTCGACAACCTGGCCGCCATCGAGCGCCAGTTCCATCACCTGGTGCGCACCGTGCCCGCCTCCGGCCGGGTGGTCGTCAACGGGCTGGAGGAGAGCCTGCAACGCGTGCTGGCGCAGGGCTGCTGGAGCGAGCAGCGTTCATTCGGCGCGGCGGTGAGCGACTTCACGGCGCACGGCGACGCCAGCGACTTCGACGTGCAATGGCGTGGGCAAGCGACGGGCCACGTCCGCTGGTCGCTGTCGGGCACGCACAACCAGCTCAACGCGCTGGCGGCCATCGCCGCCGCCGAGCATGTCGGCGTGGCACCGGCCGCGGCATGTCAGGCCTTGGGCAGCTTTCAGAACGTGCGCCGCCGCATGGAGTTGCGCGGCACCGCACCGCAGGGCGGCGGCCTGATCACCGTCTACGACGACTTCGCCCACCACCCCACCGCCATTCGCACCACGGTCGATGGCCTGCGTCGACAGCTCGACGCCGCCGGCAAGCGAAGTGAGCGCATCCTTGCAGTGTTCGAGCCGCGCAGCAACACGATGAAGCTGGGCACCATGAAAGCGCAACTGCCCTGGGCGCTGGAGCACGCCGACCTGTCGTTCTGCCACACCGGCGGGCTGGACTGGGACGCCGCCGCTGCGCTGGCACCGCTGGGCGCGCGCGCGCAGGTGGCGGGATCGATCGACGCCATTGTCGACCAGGTCGGCCGCACCGCCCGGGCCGGCGACCATGTGCTGTGCATGAGCAACGGCGGCTTTGGTGGCGTGCACGAACGGCTGCTGGCGCGCCTGCGCGACGCTTGATCACGCGCGCCCCGTTGCTTTTTCGGGCTTGGTTCGCCCGATAGGCGTACTCAGTACGAAATCGTCATCGCACCCAGATCGACACGCACCACCGGCTTGGCCAGCGCGGCGCTGGCGGCGCGCGCGAACGACATGCCCCATTGCGCATCGTCCAGCAGACGCGGACCGGCATCGCGCGCCACCACCAGCACCTTGTCGGCCAGCAGCAGCTTGCCCGTCGGGCGCAATGGCTCGCTGCCCAACTGGATGAACTGGGCGTCGAGCCAGTCGCGCCCCTGCGCATTGCTCATCGGCACCTGCTGATCGAGATCGAAGCGCCATTCGGTGCGCTCGTCCTGAATGACACGAACTTCGCTTTGCATGATGCTGCCGATCTCCTGTGAGCCGCGATGAATAAGGTGGATGGGTGCCGCGCTGCGGCACAACCCTAAAATGTAGTCGAATTGATCGCTGCCGAACTTGACGCGCGTCAGCCTGCCTTGGCCCGGCGCGCGCGCACCGCATCGGCCAGCAGTTGCAGCATGGTCTGCGAATCATCCCAGCCGATGCAGGCGTCGGTGATGCTCTTGGCGTACTCCAGTGCACCGACCTGGTCCTTGCCGGGCGTGAATTTCTGCGCCCCACCGTGGATGTGGCTCTCCACCATCACGCCGCACACGCGGCGCGAGCCGCTGCTGATCTGCGATGCGATGTCGCGCGCCACGTCGAGTTGGCGCTCATGCTGCTTGCTGCTGTTGGCGTGGCTGCAATCGACCATCAGCAAGGGCGGCAGCCGGGATGCCTCCAGCTCCTTGCACGCGGCTTCAACGCTGGCGCTGTCGTAATTGGGCGCCTTGCCGCCGCGCAGGATGACGTGGCAGTCCTTGTTGCCGTCCGTATGCACGATGGCGACCTGCCCGTTCTTGTGTACCGACAGGAAGTGGTGCCCGCGCGCCGCCGCCTGGATGGCGTCGGTGGCGATGCGGATGTTGCCGTCGGTGCCGTTCTTGAAGCCGATCGGTGCCGACAGGCCGCTGGCCAGTTCGCGATGCACCTGGCTTTCGGTGGTGCGCGCGCCGATCGCACCCCAGCTGATCAGATCGCCGATGTACTGCGGCGAAATCACGTCGAGGAACTCGCTGCCCGCTGGCAGGCCGAGGCGGTTGATCTCGATCAGCAACTGGCGCGCAATGCGCAGGCCCTCGTCGATGCGGTAGCTCTCGTCCAGGTAGGGATCGTTGATCAGGCCCTTCCAGCCGACGGTGGTGCGCGGCTTCTCGAAATAGACGCGCATCACGATCTCCAGCGCATCGGCATGCTTGTCGCGCAGCGCCTTCAGGCGGCGCGCGTAATCCATCGCCGCAATGGGGTCGTGGATCGAGCAAGGGCCAATGACGACCATCAGGCGATCGTCCTTGCCGGTGAGGATGCGGCGGATCGCCTGGCGCGTGTTGGAAATCAGCGACTCCACCGGAGTCCCACGAATCGGGAAGAAGCGGATCAAATGCTCGGGAGGCGGCAGCACGGTGATGTCCTTGATGCGTTCGTCGTCGGTCTGGCTGGTGCGTTGCGGCGACTGCTGCCACGAATCGGTGGTCGGCACGGCTTTGGCGTTCATTGCTGGGTCCTTGGAATGAAAGAAGAGATCAGGCACAAAAAAACCGCCGGGCTCATCGCATCGGCGGTTTTGTCGGGGGGTCGGTTGCGCGCTTACACTTTGACCTCTCGTCCGCCATGGACAGAGAACCAAAAGTAAAAGCCGAACACGACTTGCGTTTTCATGACCCAGCAAGTGTAGCACGGCCGGGAACGGCCTTCATGCACACATCCCGTCGCCATGCATTCAGGCGGTGCCACCGACCGTGAGGCCATCCAGGCGCAGCGTTGGCTGGCCAACGCCGACCGGCACGCTCTGCCCTTCCTTGCCGCAGGTGCCGACACCGGAATCCAGCCGCATGTCGTTGCCGATCATGGTGATGCGCTTGAGCGATTCCGGTCCACTGCCGACAATGGTCGCGCCCTTGACCGGGTACTGGATCTTGCCGTTCTCGACCCAGAATGCCTCACTGGCCGAGAACACGAACTTGCCGCTGGTGATGTCCACCTGGCCACCGCCAAAGTTGGTGGCATACAAACCCTTCTTGATGCTGGCAACGATTTCGGCCGGGTCCTTATCGCCGCCCAGCATGTAGGTGTTGGTCATGCGCGGCATGGGAATGTGGGCGTAACTCTCACGCCGGCCATTGCCGGTCGGCTTGACCTTCATCAGGCGCGCATTCAGGGCGTCCTGCAGGTAGCCCTTGAGGATGCCGTCCTCGATCAACACATTGCACTGGGTGGCGTGGCCCTCGTCGTCGATGTTCAGGCTGCCCCGGCGATCGGTAATGGTGCCGTCGTCCAGCACCGTCACGCCCTTGGCCGCCACGCGCTGGCCAATGCGACCACTGAAGGCGCTCGAACCCTTACGGTTGAAATCGCCCTCGAGCCCATGACCTACCGCTTCATGCAACAGCACGCCTGGCCAGCCAGGGCCGAGCACCACCGTCATCTCGCCGGCCGGCGCCGGACGCGACTCCAGATTGGTCAGGGCGGCCGCGACGGCTTGGTCCACATACTGGCGCACCAGGACGTCGTCGAAATAGGCCAGCCCGAAGCGGCCACCGCCACCGAAGGAGCCGACCTCGCGGCGCCCATCCTGCTCCGCGATCACCGTCACCGACAAACGCACCAGCGGCCGCACATCGGCCGCCAGCGTGCCGTCGAGTCGCGCGATCAACACCACGTCGTACTCACTGGCCAGACCCGCCATCACCTGGACCACGCGCGGATCCTTGGCACGCGCCAGGCGTTCCGCCTTTTCCAGCAGCGCCACCTTGTCTGCACTGCCCAGCGTCGCGATGGGATCCATGCCCTCGTACAGCGCGCGGCTGGGTGCCAGTCTGGCTTTCGGCAAGCGGACGCGCCGGCTGCTGCCCATGCTGCCGATCGTCCGCACCGTATGGGCGGCATCGGCCAGCGAAACGGCGGAGATATCATCCGAATAGGCGAACGCCGTCTTCTCGCCTGAGACCGCACGCACGCCCACGCCTTGGTCGATCGAAAAGCCACCCGTCTTGACGATGCCCTCTTCCAGGCTCCAGCCTTCGCTGCGGGTGTACTGGAAATACAGGTCTGCGTCGTCGACCTTCTGCTCTGCAATGAGCGACAAGGTCTTGCCGAGATCGGCCTCGTTCAGACCAAAGGGCTGCAACAGCAGTTCGCGCGCCGTCGCCAGTCGCGCCAAGGTGGGTTCGCGGGAGATCATGGACTGATTGTAGGGCGTCGCGCACTTTCGCATCGGAAACTTGTTCGTGTCCGTACTCGAGCGGAAAAGACGAAAAATCGAGCGCACAAAAGAAAACGCCCGATCATTTCTGATCGGGCGTTCCTTGCTGTAATAGCCTGACAATGTCCTACTTTCACACGGGAATCCGCACTATCATCGGCGCTAAGGCGTTTCACTGTCCTGTTCGGGATGGGAAGGAGTGGTACCACCTTGCTATGGTCATCAGGCATAACTTTTTGCCACCCAGATTTCAGTCTGAGCGACCAATTCATAGAGCAAATCAGCTTATCTTGAATGCGTCACTTGGCATAACCACCCTGATCGATCTTCGATCAAAGTTATAGGGTCAAGCCGCACGAGCAATTAGTACTGGTTAGCTTAATGCATTACTGCACTTCCACACCCAGCCTATCAACGTCCTGGTCTAGAACGACTCTTTAGGGGGCTCAAGGCCCCGGCAGATCTCATCTTGAAACGAGTTTCCCGCTTAGATGCTTTCAGCGGTTATCTCTTCCGCACTTAGCTACCCTGCAATGCCACGGGCGTGACAACAGGTACACCAGCGGTGCGTCCACTCCGGTCCTCTCGTACTAGGAGCAGGCTTCCTCAAATCTGCAGCGCCCACGGAAGATAGGGACCAAACTGTCTCACGACGTTTTGAACCCAGCTCACGTACCTCTTTAAATGGCGAACAGCCATACCCTTGGGACCGGCTACAGCCCCAGGATGAGATGAGCCGACATCGAGGTGCCAAACACCGCCGTCGATATGAACTCTTGGGCGGTATCAGCCTGTTATCCCCAGAGTACCTTTTATCCGTTGAGCGATGGCCCTTCCATACAGAACCACCGGATCACTATGTCCTGCTTTCGCATCTGCTCGACTTGTCAGTCTCGCAGTTAAGCACGCTTATGCCATTGCACTATCGCCACGATGTCCGACCGTAGCTAGCGTACCTTCGAACTCCTCCGTTACACTTTAGGAGGAGACCGCCCCAGTCAAACTGCCTACCATGCACTGTCCCCGACCCAGATAATGGGCCTAGGTTAGAACCTCAAACACACCAGGGTGGTATTTCAACGTTGGCTCCATGCGACCTAGCGGCCGCACTTCAAAGCCTCCCACCTATCCTACACAGATCTGTTCAAAGTCCCATACAAAGCTACAGTAAAGGTTCATGGGGTCTTTCCGTCTTTCCGCGGGGAGATTGCATCATCACAAACATTTCAACTTCGCTGAGTCTCTGGAGGAGACAGTGTGGCCATCGTTACGCCATTCGTGCAGGTCGGAACTTACCCGACAAGGAATTTCGCTACCTTAGGACCGTTATAGTTACGGCCGCCGTTTACTGGGACTTCGATCAAGAGCTTGCACCCCATCACTTAATCTTCCAGCACCGGGCAGGCGTCACACCCTATACGTCCACTTTCGTGTTTGCAGAGTGCTGTGTTTTTGATAAACAGTCGCAGCCACCTATTCATTGCAACCCTTTCATGCTCAGATGTTCTCATCACATTACCGGGGCACACCTTCTCCCGAAGTTACGGTGTCAATTTGCCGAGTTCCTTCTCCAGAGTTCTCTCAAGCGCCTTAGAATACTCATCTCGCGCACCAGTGTCGGTTTGCGGTACGGTCGTGTGCAGCTGAAGCTTAGTGGCTTTTCCTGGAACCCCGTTCAGTCACTTCGCAAGCAAGCTCGCTCGATCGACAGCCTCGGTATATGACAGGCGGATTTGCCTACCTGTCGCCTACATCTGTCTAAACCAGAATCCAGTAACTGGATGACCTATTAGAATTCGTCCCCACATCGCACTACACATCGGTACAGGAATATTGACCTGTTTCCCATCAGCTACGCATCTCTGCCTCGCCTTAGGGGCCGACTCACTCTACGCCGATGAACGTTGCGTAGAAAACCTTGCGCTTACGGCGAGCGGGCTTTTCACCCGCTTTAACGCTACTCATGTCAGCATTCGCACTTCTGATACCTCCAGCATCCTTTACAAGACACCTTCGCAGGCTTACAGAACGCTCTCCTACCACTCACAGTAAACTGTGAATCCGCAGCTTCGGTAACTGGCTTAGCCCCGTTACATCTTCCGCGCAGGACGACTCGATCAGTGAGCTATTACGCTTTCTTTAAATGATGGCTGCTTCTAAGCCAACATCCTGACTGTTTTAGCCTTCCCACTTCGTTTCCCACTTAGCCAATTTTAGGGACCTTAGCTGGCGGTCTGGGTTGTTTCCCTCTTGTGTCCGGACGTTAGCACCCGGTGCACTGTCTCCCAAGCTGTACTCATCGGTATTCGGAGTTTGCCTTGGTTTGGTAAGTCGCCATGACCCCCTAGCCAAAACAGTGCTCTACCCCCGAAGGTAATACGTGAGGCACTACCTAAATAGTTTTCGGAGAGAACCAGCTATTTCCAGGTTTGTTTAGCCTTTCACCCCTATCCACAGCTCATCCGCTAGTTTTGCAACACTAGTCGGTTCGGACCTCCAGTGCCTGTTACGGCACCTTCATCCTGGCCATGGATAGATCACCTGGTTTCGGGTCTACACCCAGCGACTGAACGCCCTATTCGGACTCGATTTCTCTTCGGCTTCCCTATTCGGTTAACCTTGCCACTGAATGTAAGTCGCTGACCCATTATACAAAAGGTACGCCGTCACCCCAAAGGGCTCCGACTTTTTGTAAGCATGCGGTTTCAGGATCTATTTCACTCCCCTCCCGGGGTTCTTTTCGCCTTTCCCTCACGGTACTTGTTCACTATCGGTCGATGATGAGTATTTAGCCTTGGAGGATGGTCCCCCCATGTTCAGACAGGATTACACGTGTCCCGCCCTACTTGTCTCTAGCCTAGTACCACACGTCGGTTTTCGCATACAGGGCTATCACCCGCTATGGCCGGCCTTTCCAGGCCGTTTTGCTAACCGTCGTGCTATCACTAGAAGGCTGCTCCGATTTCGCTCGCCACTACTTTCGGAATCTCGGTTGATGTCTTTTCCTCGAGCTACTGAGATGTTTCAGTTCGCCCGGTTCGCCTCCTGCAACTATGTATTCACTGCAGGATACCTTACGGTGGGTTTCCCCATTCGGAAATCTCCGGATCAAAGCTAATTTGCCAGCTCCCCGAAGCTTATCGCAGGCTATCACGTCCTTCGTCGCCTATCATCGCCAAGGCATCCACCACATGCTCTTAGTCACTTGACCCTATAACTTTGACGTTTCTCACGAAACACAAAATCATCAAGAGACTTGTCAGGTCTTTCACCTGACGCGTTATGCCGTAATTGAGCTGAGAGCTCAAATTACTCGAATTTCAGACAAGCTGATATTCGTTGTGACGCAATCAAAAAATGTTGCCAACGGCACGGTGAGCCATGACGCTCTTTCCGTTGACAACGCTGATTCGACTCTATGAATTGTTAAAGAACAGCCGTGAGTCTTGCGACTCGCTATTGGCAATGCCAATATCAAAGCACCAGCATGATGCTTTGATATGAACAATGAATGGTGGAGGATGACGGGATCGAACCGACGACCCCCTGCTTGCAAAGCAGGTGCTCTCCCAGCTGAGCTAATCCCCCAGGTTGATCTTGTGGAGGGAATGGTGGGTCTGGTTGGTCTCGAACCAACGACCCCCGCCTTATCAAGACGGTGCTCTAACCAACTGAGCTACAGACCCAGCTGGCCAACTGGCCACGCTGGCCCAGACCGCTGGTGGCGACACCTTCCAACAACCGATAAGTGTGGACGTTTGAATTGAATTGCTTGTTTCCAGAAAGGAGGTGATCCAGCCGCACCTTCCGATACGGCTACCTTGTTACGACTTCACCCCAGTCACGAACCCTGCCGTGGTGATCGCCCTCCTTACGGTTAGGCTAACCACTTCTGGCAGAACCCGCTCCCATGGTGTGACGGGCGGTGTGTACAAGACCCGGGAACGTATTCACCGCGACATTCTGATCCGCGATTACTAGCGATTCCGACTTCATGGAGTCGAGTTGCAGACTCCAATCCGGACTACGACCGGCTTTGTGGGATTGGCTCCCCCTCGCGGGTTGGCAACCCTCTGTACCGGCCATTGTATGACGTGTGTAGCCCCACCTATAAGGGCCATGAGGACTTGACGTCATCCCCACCTTCCTCCGGTTTGTCACCGGCAGTCCCATTAGAGTGCCCTTTCGTAGCAACTAATGGCAAGGGTTGCGCTCGTTGCGGGACTTAACCCAACATCTCACGACACGAGCTGACGACAGCCATGCAGCACCTGTGTTACGGCTCCCTTTCGGGCACCAAGCCATCTCTGGCAAGTTCCGTACATGTCAAAGGTGGGTAAGGTTTTTCGCGTTGCATCGAATTAAACCACATCATCCACCGCTTGTGCGGGTCCCCGTCAATTCCTTTGAGTTTTAGCCTTGCGGCCGTACTCCCCAGGCGGTCAACTTCACGCGTTAGCTTCGTTACTGAGAAAGTAAATTCCCAACAACCAGTTGACATCGTTTAGGGCGTGGACTACCAGGGTATCTAATCCTGTTTGCTCCCCACGCTTTCGTGCATGAGCGTCAGTGCAGGCCCAGGGGATTGCCTTCGCCATCGGTGTTCCTCCGCATATCTACGCATTTCACTGCTACACGCGGAATTCCATCCCCCTCTGCCGCACTCCAGCCTTGCAGTCACAAAGGCAGTTCCCAGGTTGAGCCCGGGGATTTCACCTCTGTCTTACAAAACCGCCTGCGCACGCTTTACGCCCAGTAATTCCGATTAACGCTTGCACCCTACGTATTACCGCGGCTGCTGGCACGTAGTTAGCCGGTGCTTATTCTTACGGTACCGTCATGGACTCCTGGTATTAGCAAGAGCTTTTTCGTTCCGTACAAAAGCAGTTTACAACCCGAGGGCCTTCATCCTGCACGCGGAATGGCTGGATCAGGCTTTCGCCCATTGTCCAAAATTCCCCACTGCTGCCTCCCGTAGGAGTCTGGGCCGTGTCTCAGTCCCAGTGTGGCTGATCATCCTCTCAGACCAGCTACAGATCGCAGGCTTGGTAAGCCTTTACCTCACCAACTACCTAATCTGCCATCGGCCGCTCCAAACGCGCGAGGTCTTGCGATCCCCTGCTTTCATCCTTAGATCGTATGCGGTATTAGCCACTCTTTCGAGTAGTTATCCCCCACGTCCGGGCACGTTCCGATGTATTACTCACCCGTTCGCCACTCGCCACCAGACCGAAGTCCGTGCTGCCGTTCGACTTGCATGTGTAAAGCATTCCGCCAGCGTTCAATCTGAGCCAGGATCAAACTCTACAGTTCGATCTTGAAAATTTATACTCTTGCGAGTCACTCATTTAAACGGAATTGAAGTGAACTTCACTTCTGTTCTCATGAGCGTTTGATAGTCTGAAAGACCTTGGCAATTCGCCATCAAACGCCCACGCTTATCGGCTGTATGTTTTTAATGAACCGGAGCAAAATTTGGTTTTTTGCTCAACTCAGTTGCGATCAACTGAGCCCTGAATTATGACAGATTTTCTAAAGACCTGTCAAATCTTAGGGTTTTTACCGATTTGCGACTGCTGCTTCGGCCGACCCTGCCGGCGCTGGGCTTGTGGGCCCTTTGCCGCCTCGTTGACCGTTGTTGCCAGCAATCAGCGAAGCCCTAGACTATAGCATCGTTTTTTGGCGTTGCGCAAGCCTTCGCAAAAAAATTTTGTGCGGGCTGCGTCGCCCGCTCCGCCGCTTCATTGTCAGACTCTTCCCATGTCCTTGCTCACACTCCAGAACGCCCAGCTTGCCTTCGGGCATGTGGCGCTGCTCGATCACGCCGACTTCGCGCTTGAGGCCGGTGAGCGCGTCGGCCTGATCGGCCGCAACGGTGCGGGCAAATCCTCGCTGCTGCGCATTTTGGCGGGGCATGAACACGCGGACGACGGCGAGCTGCGACAGGAGCGCGGCCTGCGCGTGGCGCACGTCGCGCAGGAGCCCGATCTGCCGCCCGACGCCAGCGTGTTCGATACCGTCGCGCTCAGCCTGCAGCCGGTGCGCGCGCTGCTGGACGCCTACAGCTCGGGCAACGCCGCCGATCTGGACGCCTTGCAGACGCAGATCGAGGCGCAAGACGGCTGGAGCTGGCGCCAACGGGTGGAAGAGAGCCTGCAGCGGCTGCGCCTGCCGGCCGACGAGCGCATTGGCGAGTTGTCGGGCGGCACGCGCAAGCGGGTGGCGTTGGCTCAGGCGCTGGTGGCGCGGCCCGATGTGCTGCTGCTGGATGAGCCGACCAACCACCTCGACCTGGACGCCATTCACTGGCTGGAGCAATTGCTGATCGAGTTCAAGGGCAGCGTGGTGGTGATCACACACGACCGTGCTTTCCTGGACCGCGTGGCGACCCGCATCGTCGAACTCGACCGCGGCAAGCTGCTGTCGTATCCGGGCAACTTCACACGCTACGAAGTGCTGAAGGCGGAACAGCTGGCGCAGGAGACGGTGGTCAACGCGCGCGCCGACAAGCTGCTGGCGCAGGAGGAAGTCTGGATGCGCAAGGGCGTCGAGGCGCGGCGCACACGGGCACAGGGCCGCGTCAAGCGGCTACACGACTTGCGCGCCACGCGCGCGGCGCGGCGCGAGACCGTGGGGCGGGTGCGGCTCGACGTCGATGCCGGCGTGGCGGGCTACCAGGGCAAGCTGGTGGCTGAGCTGGAAGACATCAGCCTGGCGTTTGGCGACAAGCTCATCGTCAGCCAGCTCACCACCACCGTGCTGCGCGGCGACCGGATCGGCCTGATCGGACCCAACGGCGCCGGCAAGACGACGCTGTTGAAGCTGATCCTGGGCGAGCTGGAACCGGACAGCGGCCACGTGCGGCGCGGCGCCAACCTGGAGGTGGCGTACTTCGACCAGATGCGCGCCGCGCTCGACATGGACGCCACGCTGGAGGACTTCATCAGCCCGGGCAGCGAGTGGATCGAGATCGGCCAACGGCGCCAGCATGTGAAGAGCTACCTGGGCGACTTCCTGTTCAGTCCGGCGCGCGCCGCCTCGCCGGTGCGCAGCCTGTCGGGCGGCGAACGCAACCGGCTGCTGTTGGCGCGGTTGTTCGCGCGCCCGGCCAATGTGCTGGTGCTGGACGAGCCGACCAACGACCTGGACATCGACACGCTGGAGCTGCTGGAGGAATTGCTGCAGAACTACGAGGGCACGGTGTTTCTGGTCAGCCACGACCGCGCCTTCCTGGACAACGTGGTCACCAGCACCCTGGCCTGGGAAGGCCCCGGCCAGTGGCGCGAATACGAAGGCGGCGTGCAGGACTGGCTGGCGCAGAGCGCGCGCTGGCAGGCGCAGCGCGAGGCCGACGGCGCGGCGCCCGCGCGCAGCGCCGCAGCCCCTGCATCGACACCTGCGCCCGTACCTGCGCCCGTCGAGGCGGTCGCGCCACCGCTCAAGCGCAAGCTGTCGTACAGGGAGCAGCGCGAGCTGGACGCCTTGCCCGCGCAGATCGAGGCACTGGAGGCCGAGCAGGCGGCGCTGCGCGCTGAGCTGGCCGATGGCTCGCTCTACCAGTCCGATCTGCAGCGGGCAATTGCGCTGCAGGCGCGCGATGGCGCCATCGACGAGGAACTGACCGCCGCACTGGAGCGCTGGGAGGCGCTGTCGGACTGAACCGCGGCCAGCGTCAGGGCTCAGCTTGTCTTCTGCTTCACCGGCCGCTGCCAGCCGGCAATGCTGGTCTGCTTGCCGCGCGCCACGCTCAAGGCGCCCGGCGGCGTGCTCTTGGTGAGGGTGGAGCCGCCGCCCACCGTGCCGCCGGCCCCAATCGTCAGCGGCGCCACCAGCACGCAGTTGCTGCCCACATGCACGTCGGCCTCGATCACGGTGCGGTGCTTGTTGGCGCCGTCGTAGTTGGCGGTGATGCTGCCGGCGCCGTAGTTGACGCGCTCGCCCACGCTGGCGTCGCCCAGGTAGGCCAGATGATTGGCCTTGGCCCCGGCGGCCAGGGTCGAGTTCTTCACTTCGACGAAATTGCCGATGTGCACCTCCGGTCCCAGTTCGGCGCCGGGGCGCAGGCGCGCATACGGCCCCACCAGCGCGCCGGGGCCGACCAGCACGCCCTGGCCACCACCGTCGATGTGGGTGAACGCATGGATCACGGCGCCGGCCTCGATGCGCGCATTGGCGATCACGCAGTGCGGCCCGATGCGCACGCCGTCGGCCAGCGTCACGCTGCCCTCGAACACGCAGCCGACATCGATCTCGACGTCCTGCCCGCAGGCCAGGTCGCCGCGCAGATCGAAGCGCGCCGGGTCGGCCAGCCGCACGCCGGCCTCCAGCAGGCGCACGGCGGCGCGCCGCTGCACCTCGCGTTCCAGTTCGGCCAGCTGCAGCGGGCTGTTGACCCCGGCCACCTCGACCTCGTCCTCGATGCGCAGCGCCGCCACCTGGGTGCCGTCGACGACCGCGTGCCGGACCACGTCGGTCAGGTAGTACTCCTGCTGCGCGTTGCGGTTGTCGAGTTGCGCCAGGTGGCGCTTCAGCAGCCGCGTCGGCGCCACCATCACGCCCGAATACCACTCGGTGATGGCGCGCTCATCGGGCGAGGCGTCGCGCGCCTCGACGATGGCGCGCACATGCACGTCGCCATCGTCCTCGGCCGCGGCGCGCACGATGCGGCCGTAGGCGCCGGCGTCGCGCCCGCTGTCCACCGTCAGCAGCGCCAGCCGGCGGCCGGCGCCCAGGGCGATCAGCCGCTGCAAGGTGTCGGCGCGCACCAGCGGCACGTCGCCGTTCAGGATCAGGGTGACGCCGTCATCGGGCAGCGCGGGCGCCGCCTGCTGCACGGCGTGGCCGGTGCCCAGCTGCGGCTCCTGGCGCACGGTGCGCACGCTCGGCGTACCGCCGTCGCGCGGCGCCGCGGCCCAGCTGGCGCAGAACGCCTCGACCTCGGCGGCGCCATGGCCGGTGACCACCACCATCGATCGCACGCCCAGCGCCGCCGCGCCGTCCAGCACATGGGCCAGCAAGGGCCGTCCGGCGAGCCGGTGCAGCACCTTCGGCAGGCGGCTTTTCATGCGCGTGCCCTTGCCTGCGGCCATAATGACGACGTCGATTGGGTTCATGTGTTCCTGCTCGTGCGGCGAAAGTTGGCGCGATTATCCGTGCCGTTCGCGCGACCGGCACGCGCGCCCAAGTCGTCGGCCGCCCCTTCAGCCCGACGTGGCCAGGCCGCGTTCGAGCAGCGCGATCACCTCTTCGGCGAAGTCGGCGTAGCTGAGCAGGCCGTCCGGCCGCAGCCAAGTGAAGGTCCAGTTGATCATGCCGAACAGCGTCATGGCCAGCGCGGTCTGGTTGCGCTGGTCGAGCCGGTCGGGATAGGCACGGCGCAGAAAGCGGGTCACGGCCGAGACCACGTCGCGCTCGCGGTCGAGGATGATCTCGCGCTGCTCCTCGCGCAGGAATTGCGTGCTGCCCAGCAGCGCGGCATGGCGCGTGGCCGAGGTCTCGTACTCGCGCAGAAAGGCGCGGATCAACTCGTGCAGGGTGGCGCGCTCGTCCAGGGCGCGCCGCTGCGCCGCCGCCTGCACCTGGCTGATGATGACCAGCAGCTTCTGCGTGTAGCCGTCGAGCAGGTCGAACAGCAGCGCTTCCTTGCTCTCGTAGTAGTGGTAGAGGCGCGCCTTCGACGTGCCGCAGGCGGCGGCGATGTCGTTCATGCTGGTGGCCGGGTAGCTCTGGCGCGCGAAGCAGGCGGCGGCGACGTTGAGAATCTCGTCGCGCCGCAAGTGGTGGGAGGCGGAGATCGGCCGGGCCATGACGGCTTCGATTATCGATCCGCCGCCAGCGCAAGCGCCTCGGCCACGGCCTGCACGCGGGCCTCGTGGATGCGCCGGCCGACCTCTGGCCCTTTGGCGCCGGCGGCCAGCGCGGCGTCGGCGATCGGCGCCGTCGCCACGCCCAGCGCCGCCGCCAGCGCCGCCAGCAGGCGCGGCCGCTGCGGATAGGCCTCGTCCTGCCGGCCGAGCCGGCCGCGCGCGTCGCATTCGCAGGCCAGCAACGCGTCGGCGAAACGCGCCGGCTTGCGCAAGGCGTCGCAGCGCTCCAGCAGGCGCAGCAGCGCGGCGGCGCCCAGTTCGCCACTGCGGTGGATGTTGCCGTGCTCGCGCGCCACCACGTCGGCCAGCTCATGGCAGTCGGTCGGCACGCGCAGGCGCGCGCTCAAGCCTTTCAGCAGGCGCGCGCTGCGCTGCTCATGGCCGATGTGGCGCGGCAGAACGTCAGCCGGAGTCGTGCCCTTGCCGATGTCGTGCGTCAGGCAGGCGTAGCGCACCGGCAGCGACGCGCCCAGTTGCGCCGCCATTTGCAGCACCATCATCAGGTGCACGCCGGTGTCGATTTCGGGGTGGTATTCGGCGCGCTGCGGCACGCCCCACAGGCGGTCGACCTCGGGCAGCACCACGCGCAGCGCGCCGCAGTCGCGCAGCACGGCGAACATGCGCTCGGGGTGCGCCTCCATCAGCCCGCGCGACAGCTCCTGCCAGACGCGCTCGGCCACCAGGTGGTCGGCTTCGCCCTCGGCCACCATCTCGCGCATCAGCACCTGCGTCTCCGGCGCGATGCTGAAGTCGTGAAAGCGCGCGGCGAAGCGCGCCACCCGCAGGATGCGCACCGGGTCTTCGCGGAACGCCGCGGTCACGTGGCGCAGCACCTTGTCCTGCAGGTCGCGCTGACCGCCGAAGGGATCAATCAGGCCGGCCGGCGCATCCGCCCTGCCGCGCCAATCCGCCGACGCGGCGATGGCATTGATGCTCAGGTCGCGCCGCGCCAGGTCCTGCTCCAGTGTCACGTCCGGGCTGGTGTGCACGGTGAAGCCCTTGTAACCACGCCCGCTCTTGCGCTCGGTGCGCGCCAGCGCGTATTCCTCGTGCGTCTCAGGGTGCAGGAACACCGGGAAGTCCTTGCCCACCGGCACGAAGCCGCGCGCCGCCATCTGCTCGGGCGTGGCGCCCACCACCACCCAGTCGTGGTCCTGCACCGGCAAGCCCAGCAGCCGGTCGCGCACGGCCCCGCCAACCATGAACACTTGCATCGGCGCAGTGTAGAAGACGCGCCCGTCAGCGCTCGGCCAGCGCCAGCCGGGTCGCCAGCGCCACGAACACCAGCGCCGCCAGGCGGTGGAGTCCCCGCTGCGCGCGCACCGAGCGCGCCAGCCGGTGGCGCAGGGCATCAGCGGCCAGCACCACGGCGCCAAACACCAGCACCGCGGCGGCGATGAACAGCAGGCCGAACCAGACCATCTGCCAGGCCACCGGCCCGCGCTCCGGCTGCACGAACTGCGGCAGCAGCGCCAGGAAGAACAGCAGCACCTTCGGGTTGGTCAGATTCATCACGACGCCGCGCGCCATCAGCCGCGACCAGGGCAGCGGCTTGGCGGGTGCCGCGTCGTCGCTGCGCGCCAGCGCCGCTGGCGCGCGCCACGCACCCCAGGCGAGGTACAGCAGGTAGGCCGCGCCCAGCAGCTTGAGCACCGTGAACGCCGCGGTCGATGCCGCGAACAGCGCCGCCAGCCCCAGCGCCACCGCCACCGTGTGCACCAACAGGCCCAGCATCAGCCCCGTGACCACCGCAAAGCCGGCGCGCCGCCCACCGGTGGCCGATTGCATCAGCACGAACAGATTGTCGGGGCCGGGCGCCAGCGCCAGCAGCAAGGCGACGGTGAAGAAGGCAAGCGAGGTTTGCAGCGTGGGCATGGCAGGATCTCCGAGGCCGCGATTGTCGTCCCGCCCCGGTCTTCAGCCCTGAAGCCGCCCGCGCGGCCCCGCACATCAATCGACCCGGTGCAGCGTATTGCGGTCGGTGTGGTGCATCTCGCTGCCGGTGGCGGCCAGCTTGAGCAGCAGGTCGGACGTGTAGCTGAGCGTGCCGTCGTCGTGCACGGTGAAGCTGCTCTTGAAGTCCTTCAGTTCGGCGCGCTCAAGCAGGTAGGGGTTTTGCAGGATGCCGTAGCTGGCCTCACCCGGCTTGGCGTCAAAGTGCAGCACCTTGTCGCGCGGCTGGGCACTGCTGCCGGCCAGGATGGCGATGCCGCGACCGAACACGACGGCGCGCATGATCTGCGCACGGGCCTTGTCCCACAGCAGATAGCCGACTTCGTCGTGGAACGGGTCCATGGCCTCCTCGCCATGGCGCCAGGCCGTCATCTGATACGTGAGCCCTTCCATCGACTGCCGACCGTTTTCCTGCTTTGGAATCGGGCGGAACCACGCCTTCTCGAAGTAGCTGGTCTCGCCGGTCACATCGTCCTCATTGTGGTACGACAGATCGACGCCCACGTTGCCCTCCCACTTGCCCACCAGCGGCGTCAGCGGCCCCAGGCGTTGCGGACCAAGAATCTCAGCCACGGCTTGTCTCCTCACGTGATGTTGGACACGGTGATCAGGGTAGTCCCCAGGCGCGCGGCCTGCAAACGGGCTGACTCATGACGGCAATGGCGTTCGGGGTATCGCGCGTGCCGGGCGCTTGGCCGACACGGCCTGCACCGTTTGGCTGATGCGCGCCGCCACGCCGTGGGCGCATAGTCGCGCCCTGCCCTCAATCAATCCAGAATGAAGATGCAACGCCGACGGATGCTGTGGATCGCGGGTGCGCTGGCTGTGTCGCCGATCCTGGCCGCGGCTGAAACCTATGGCGTGCCGCTCGCTGTACGCACCCTTGCCGGTCCGGACGTGCGCGTGCAGCGCCAGGGCAGCGCCTTCAGCATCGACGCCGTGCTGCACGCGCCGGTGCCGCTGGCCACCGCGTGGGAGGTGCTGACCGATTTCGAGCAGATGCCACGCTACCAGACCAACCTGAGCCGCAGCGAGGTGCTGGAGCGCAGCCCGCAACGCCTGCTGGTGCGGCAACAGGGCGTGGCGCGCTTCGGCCCGTTCAGCAGCGCCTTCGACTCGGTGCGCGAGATGCAGCTGGCGCCGCCACGCAGCATCCGCGCCCGCCAGGTCAGCGGCAAGGTGTTGAGGCAAATGACCAGCCTGATGACGCTGGAGCCCGAGGAGGGCGGCACGCGCCTGAGCTACCACGCCGACATGGAGCCCGAAACCAGCCTGCCGCCGCTGATCGGCCCCGCGCTGGTGCAGCACGAAACGGCCGAACAGTTCGCCGCCATCGTGCGCGAGATGGTGCGCCGCCAGGGCCAGCGCGCAGCGGCTAAGTAGGCCACGCCGCCCACACGCCGCCAGCGCATCAGGCACACTGACTTGTCATGAAATCACTCGGTCAACGCGCGCACGGCCAGCGGCTGGAACGCATGCGCGGCTCGGCGCGCTGGGCCGGCGACGGCTTTCGCAACCTGCACCCCATCGCGCCCGGCCTGCGCGACCCGGCCACGCCCATGCCCTCGCTGCGCGAGTTGCTGTGGCGCCCCAACGGACGCCGCGTGCCGGGCGCACCGCTGCCGGTAGCCGACCCGCGCTCCACCTGGCTGCGCGCGCCGCAAAGCGGCCTGCGCGCCACCTGGCTGGGCCATTCAAGCGTGTTGCTGGAGATCGATGGCCACCGCGTGCTGACCGACCCGGTGTGGGGCCCGCGCGCCTCGCCCAGCACGCTGCTCGGCCCCAAGCGCTTTCAGCCGCCGCCGGTGGCGCTGGGCGACGTGCCGGCGGTGGATGTGGTCGTCATCTCGCACGACCATTACGACCACCTGGACTACCCCACCATCAAGGTGCTGGCGCGCACCGGCGTGCCCTTCGTCACCTCGCTCGGCGTCGGCGCCCACCTGCAGGCCTGGGGCATCGCGTCCGAGCGCATCCATGAGCTGGACTGGTGGGAAAGCCACCGCGTGCCGAACACCGACCTGGAAATCACCGCCGCCCCGTCGCAGCATTTCAGCGGCCGCACCCTGAAGACGCGCAACGCCACCCTGTGGTCGTCGATGGCGCTGCGGGGCCCGCGCCACGCCGTATTCTTCAGCGGCGACACCGGCTTGTCGGGCGAATACGCTGCCATCCGCGAGCGCCTGGGCCCGTTCGATCTGGCGTTGCTGGAAGTCGGCGCCTTCCACCCCGCCTGGGGCGACATGCACCTGGGGCCAGACCATGCGCTGGAAGCCCTGGCGCTGCTGGGCCAGCCGCCGCTGCTGCCGGTGCACTGGGGCACCTTCGCGCTGGCCATGCACGACTGGGACCAGCCCGCTGAGCGCTTGCTGGCGCTGGCGCCGCAAACGGGCGCGCGGCTGGTGATGCCGACTTTGGGCCAGGCTGTGGAGCCCGCGCAGGCCGAAGCCGTCACGCCCTGGTGGCGCCGGCGGGGGCATGGCGACAACGTGGCACCCGCGCCGACCGACACGCCGCCCCGCGCGACGCCAGAGCAATTGCCGTGGCCGATGGATTGAGATGCCTCAATTAGCAGCCCGAGGGTTTTTAGGTAAAAAGTGCCCAAAACTCTTACCTGTCAAGCGCAAGCAGCTATGTTTTTAGGATGACGTCGCCCTCACCCCAACCCTCTCCCAGAGGGAGAGGGAGAAAGACCCTAGGCCGAGCGCAGCGATGGCCCGTGCGAAGTTCCCCCCTCTGGCCGTGCCGAGAAGCGCAGGGCGTGGGGCGGGCGCGCAGCGAAGCATGCGCGCTTCGTGATCTGACTCGCTGCGGCTGTTTGAGCGGCGCGGCGCAGCCGCAAAGCGAGTTCCGCAGCGCCGCCCCACGACCGAGCATCACAGGCTGCCCGTAGCGAAGCGCAGGGACACGGCCAGTGGGGCCGCCTTTTCTTTGGTTACTTTCTTTTGGCGGAGCAAAAGAAAGTGACTGCGCCGCCGGGCGCACATCCCGGCCAGCAGCGTCACCAAAAAACCGCTGCGCTCAACGCCCCAACCGATACGGCTCCTCAAAATCGCGGAAATCCTTCTCCGCCAGTGCGCCATCAACCCACGCTTTCACCCCCGGCAACGCACACACCTGCGCCATGTACACCGCCACCTCGTCCGGCACCGGCAGCCCATAGGTCCGCAGCCGCATCACCACCGGCGCATAAAACGCATCCGCCACCGAAAAGCGCCCGAACAACAGCGGCCCGCCGTGCTCAGCCAGCAGCCCCTGCCACATAGCGAACAGGCGCTGCAAATCCGCACGCAACCCAGCCTTGTCGCGCAGCGCCAGCGCACCCACCTGCGGCAGATGGGCCTCGATGTTCATCGGACAGGCGCCGCGCAGCGCGCTGAAGCCGCTGTGCATTTCGGCGCAGACGCTGCGCGCGTGGGCGCGCTTGTCGGTCTCGCGCGGCCACAGGTGCTGTTCCGGAAACCGCTCGGCCAGGTACTCGACGATCGCCAGCGTGTCCCACACCACCAGATCGCCATCGACCAGCACCGGCACCTTGGCCGTGGGGCTGATGCCGGCCAGCGTCTGCTTGAACTGCGAGTCGGGCGCGAACGAGTCGAAGCGCACCCGCACCTCCTCGAAGGGAATGCCGGCCTGCGTCATCAGCACCCAGGGGCGCATCGACCAGGATGAGTAATTCTTGTTGCCGATGTAGAGCTTGAGCATGGTGTGTTCTCCTGTCGTGGGTCGCCGCCGCGGCGCGGCTCAGCGCCGCGCCGTGCGCCGGTAGGCGTCCAGCCGCGCCTGCGGGCCGGTGCTGCCCAGGTAGAGCGGGCCGACCGCCGACAACGGCGCCGCCCGGATGCCAAGCGTCTCCAGCCCCGGCAGCTGGCCGCTGGCGACGTTGTCGACGCGCATTGAATCGAGGTTGTCGCGGCTCATCAGCGGCCGGCCGGGCAGCCACTCCATCACCCCCGCCTGCAGCCGGCCCAGCGCCATCGACAAGCCGAGCACCGGCCGGCCTTTGCCGCCGGCCACGCCCGACCAGCGGCCGGCGGCCTTGACCAGCTCGCGCAGCGTCCACACCTCGGGGCCGCAGGCCTCGTAGGTCTGGCCCACCGTCTTGTCGTCGTACAGGCAGGTGACGATGGCCTGCGCCACGTCGCGCACCCACACCGGCTGAAAGCGCGCCTCGGCGCCGGCCAGCGGGATCAGCGGAAACACTTTCTGCAGCCCGGCGAACAGGTTGAGGAAGCGGTCCTCGGCGCCGAAGATGACGCTGGGGCGCAGCACCGACAGGCGCAGCGATCCGAGCTCTGCGGCCTGCCCCAGCACCGCCTCGCCGCGCGCCTTGCTGCGCTGGTATTTCGACGGCCCGTCGGCGGCCGCGCCCAGCGCACTGATGTGCACCACGCGCCGGCCGCCGGCCTGGGCGCAGGCAAAGGCGAGCTGGCGCAGGAATTCGACGTGCACCCGCTCGAACTGCCGCTCACTGCCGTGCAGGATGGCGATCAGGTTGATCACGGCGTCGTGCGCTTCGACCAGGCGCATCAGCGTTGGCGCATCCATCACGTCGGCCACCACCACCTGCACCTTCGGCTGGTGCCACAGGTGGCGCGCCGCCGTGAGGCGGCGCGTCGGCACCGTCATGGCCACGCCCTCGCGCTGCAGGCGCTCGACCACGTGGCGGCCGACAAAGCCGGAGCCGCCGAGAATCAGTACACGTTGCGTCATGGGTCAACCCTCCTTTCATTGTCGGCGCGATCCGGCAGCGCCCCACCATCCTGCCCTGGCGGCGCGCGCCGTCAAGGCAAATCCTTCGTCAGCACCGGCTCATCCACTGGCGCCGGGCCGACGCTGCCGAGCCGGCTTTTCAGCGATTGCGGCTGCCCGCTCAGCAGCGCGGCGTAGTCGGTGGTGTTGGACAACACCTTCTTGACATAGTCGCGGGTCTCGCCAAACGGGATCGTCTCGGCCCAGACGGCGGCCTCCAGCCGCGGGCCGTTGCGCCAGGCGCGCGGCCGGCCCGGGCCGGCGTTGTAGGCAGCGGCGGCCAGCGGCATCGAGCCGCGGAACTCGTCCAGCGCCAGCTTCAGGTAGCTGGTGCCGATCAGGATGTTGGTGTCCAGCTCGTTGATCTGCCCGGGCGTGAAGCCTTCCAGGCCGATCTTGCGCGCGGTCCAGCGCGCGGTGGCGGGCATGATCTGCATCAGCCCCGAGGCGCCGACGTGGGAGCGCGCGTCCATGATGAAGCGGCTCTCCTGCCGGATCAGGCCGTAGACGTAGGCCGGGTCGAGCCCGATGGCGCGCGCCTGGCGCACCACGGCCGCCTGGTGCGGCATCGGAAAGCGCTGCGCGAAATCCATGAAACCCTTGGTGCGCTCGCTGGTGTTGATACAGCGGTCCCACACCTGCTGCTGGCAGGCCAGGTCGGCGGCGGCGTACAGCTCGCGGTCCGGCTTGCCGCCTGGGCTGTGCAGATTGGTCCAGTAGTTCCATTCGCGCACGCCTTCGCTGCGCAGGCCCAGCGCGATGGCGTGCAGGCCGCGATGAAGGCCAGGATGACGGCGCGCCCAGTCGCGTTCCTCGGCCGTCAGCGGCGCCGGCGCCGGCGGCGTGACGATGGGGCGGCCCAGTTCTTCCAGCGCCAGCTTCTCGTAGAAACCGTCGACGCCGGCGATGCCCTCCAGCAACTGGCGCGCCGCCGCGCGGTCGGTATCGCCGCGCGCCTGCACCAGCTGCGCGCGCGCCAGCCAGTAGGTCCACGCGGGGTCGCGGCGCGCGCCCTCGCTCATCGCGTCGATGCTGCGCCGCACCCGCGCCCAGTCGCCCTGGCGCAGAGCGGCGCGGGTGGCCCAGGTCAGCAGGTCGTCGCTCAGGTCGCGCTCGCGCGTGATCCGCGCCAGGTGCGCCGCGGCGCCGTCCTGCAGCTTCAGCGTGGCCTGCTTGGCGATCACGGCCCAGACCCAGTTGCGCTCCTCGTCCGTCAGCTGGGCGGCCCACTTGCCGTCCATCTGCGCCGCCGCCTGGTCCGGATCGCTGCTGGCCAGCTTGATCAGCGCCAGCGTCACCAGCTCCTGCCGCTTGCGCGTGACGACGGGCGCGCGCGTGGCCAGGTAGCGCATCGCGCTGTTCTGGATCTGCGCCACATCGGCCGCGACGTCGGGCGCGTCCAGTTCGACGGCGGCGCGCGCCAGCCCCGGCCGGTTGGCCTCGATCGCCAGCCGCGCCTTCTTCCACAAGTCCTGATAGGGCAGCTTGCCGGCCTGGTGCAGCAGGCCGGCGGCCAGCAGGCAGCCGTCGTCGATATCGCGCTGGGCAAACCAATCGGCGCGCACCTGCTCCACCGCCTCGCGCGCCACGGCGCGGCCCTGGGCCAGGTCGGCCGCCACCGCATAGCAGCGCACCTCGCGGTCGTCGCGCATGCGAAACGCCGGGTGGTGTTCGGCAAAGCTGGTCCAGTCGCGCCGCTTGCCCGACAGCAGCAGCCAGTCGTTGCGCAGGCGGTCCTCCTGGTAGGTGCCGGCGTAGCGCGTCAGAAAATCCTGCAGCTCGGGCGCGCTGGCTTCTTCCAGCCGCGCCTTCAGCTCCCAGTAGGCGGCCCAGGGCTCCAGCGCATGGCCGCGCGCCGCCGGAAGCAGGGCCGCCAGGCGCGCCTTGTCGCCGCGGCGCGCGGCCTCGCGCATGTCGAGGATGACGCTGTCGCTGGGGGCGGCCTGCAGGGGCGGCGGCGCCAGAGGCGGTGCAGCCGGCTGCGCCAGCGCCGCCGGTCCGTGCAGCGCCACGCAGCACAAAGCCACGCCGAGCGGCCGCAAGGGTGTCAGAATCTTCCAAAAACGCATCGACCCATTATGAGCAAGTTCGACAAGAAAGCCGTGCGCGAACGCCTGGTGCGCGAGCGCCTGCGCCTGGAGGATCGCCTGGCGCGCGCCGACGCGCTGCAGGACATCATGCGCATCTGGCTGCTCGGCCGCCCCGACAGCGTGATCGGCGCCTACTGGCCGATCAAGGGCGAGTTCGACCCCTTGCCCGCACTGCACCGCTGGAAGGAAGACGGCGAACTGCTGGACGAGCCGCAGCGCCGCCGCATCGGCCTGCCGGTGATCGACAAGCTGCACAAAACGCTCACCTTCCACGCCTGGTACCCCGGCTGCCCGATGGAGGACGACGCCTACGGCATCCCCAAGCCCAAGGACACTGAGCTGATCGTGCCGACGCTGCTGTTCGTGCCCTGTGTCGGCTACGGCCCCGGCGGCTACCGGCTGGGCTACGGCGGCGGCTTTTACGACCGCACCCTGGCGGCGCTGCAGCCGCGCCCCTTTACCGTGGGTCTGGGTTTCACCAACGGCTTCATCGACGAATTCGAGCCGGAGCCGCACGACCAGCCGCTGGACGCCATCCTCAACGACAACGGCGTGGTCTGGCCTGTGGCCGCGCTGTGACAACACCCACATCGACTGCGGACATTCTTGACCAACATCAAATTGACACCACAGTGACCGGCGGATAGTGCCACTTGGGAACGCCGCCGCGTCACCCCGAATCCACCGCCAGACCAGTACCCGATACCGCCATGGACAAAGCCACCACCCCACGCCAGCCCGCCGCCAAACCTGCGGCAGCGAAGAAGAAGACCGCGCGCGCTCGCAAGACCGCTGCGTCCCACGATGTCGGCCAGGCGGTGCGCGCCGTTCGCCAGGGCGACGTGCCGCCCTCGCTCGTGCCTCGGTCGCTCGAGAAACACGTGGTCGAGCACGCCACCGAGGCGGCGCGCGGCAAGCAGGCGGCGGCCGTGCGCCGGCTGGTCAGGGACGAGCGCGCCGGCAATCCCGCCGAGCGTGCGCAGGCCTTGCGCGCCCTGCTCGATGGCGCTTCCGACGACGACCGCCGCGCGCTGCGCCAGGTGCTGAAGGAGCAGGATGCGCCCGAGGCCGACAAGGCCAACCCCGACGAGGAACTGGCGCCCGATTGGCGCGACGGCGCCTACCCTTATCAGAACCTGCTGCGCCGCGCCACCTACGAAAAGCAGAAGTTCAAGCTGCAGGTCGAGTTGCTCAAGCTGCAAAGCTGGGTCAAGGAAACCGGCCAGCGCGTGGTCATCATCTTCGAGGGCCGCGACGCGGCCGGCAAGGGCGGCACCATCAAGCGCTTCATGGAGCACCTGAACCCGCGCGGCGCACGCACCGTGGCGCTGGAAAAGCCGAGCGAGGTCGAGCGCGGCCAGTGGTACTTCCAGCGCTACGTGCAGCACCTGCCCACCTTTGGCGAGATCGTGCTGTTCGACCGCAGCTGGTACAACCGCGCCGGCGTCGAGCGCGTGATGGGCTTCTGCTCCGACAAGGAATACAACGACTTCATGCGCCAGGTGCCTGAGTTCGAGCGCCACCTGGTGCACTCGGGCGTGCACCTGATCAAGTTCTGGTTCTCCGTCAGCCAGGCCGAGCAGCGCCGCCGCTTCAAGGAGCGCGAGGGCCATCCGCTCAAGCAATGGAAGCTGTCGCCCATCGACAAGGCCAGCCTCGACAAGTGGGAGGAGTACACCCGTGCCAAGGAGCAGATGTTCTTCGAGACCGACACCGCCGACAGCCCCTGGACGGTGGTCAAGAGCGATTGCAAGAAGCGTGCGCGCCTGAACGCCATGCGCTACGTGCTGCACAAGCTGCCCTACACCACCAAGGACCTGGCGCAGATCGGCAAGCTCGATCCGCTGATCGTCGGCCGCGCGCACGTGGTGTACGAGCGCGGGGAGCGGGCGCAGGCCTTGATGTAAGCGGCACCGCGCGGCGGCAGCGCGCAGGCCGTCGGGTTGGCGCGACGGCGACACCACGACCCGCCCAGGCGCGCAAGCGCTTGCGCCGCTGCGCGTTATCGCGAGGGCACGGCTGGGCTAAATTGCGTTAGGCTTGCGTCTCGCGCCGCGGTGACCGAGCGACGCTGGCGCGCCAACAACACCATCAGGAGACCCCCATGTCCAAGCCCCTCTCGCCCGCCGAGACGGCCCTGCGCGATGCCGCGCGCGACTACCACCGCCTGCCCACGCGCGGCAAGATCTCGGTCACGCCGACCAAGCCGCTCGTCAACCAGCTGGATCTGTCGCTGGCCTATTCGCCGGGCGTCGCCTACCCCTGTCTCGACATTCAGGCCGACCCGAGCAAGGCGGCCGAGTACACGGCGCGCGGCAACCTGGTGGGCGTGATCACCAACGGCACCGCCGTGCTGGGCCTGGGCGACATCGGCCCGCTGGCGGGCAAGCCGGTGATGGAGGGCAAAGGCTGCCTGTTCAAGAAGTTCGCCGGCATCGACGTGTTCGACATCGAGCTGGACGAGCGCGACCCCGACAAGCTGGTCGACATCATCGCCGCGCTGGAGCCGACGCTGGGCGGCATCAACCTGGAAGACATCAAGGCGCCCGAGTGCTTCTACATCGAGACCAAGCTGCGCGAGCGCATGAACATCCCGGTGTTCCACGACGACCAGCACGGCACGGCCATCATCTCGTCGGCCGCGCTGCTCAACGGGCTGGAACTGGTGGGCAAGCAGATCGGCGACGTGAAGGTGGCCGTCAGCGGCGCCGGCGCGGCGGCGATTGCCTGCCTGGACGTGATGGTGGCGCTGGGCGTGAAGCCCGCCAACGTGTTCGCCTGCGATTCCAAGGGCCTGATCTACACCGGCCGCCCCGGCGGCTTTGACGACAGCAAGGCGCGCTTTGCCCAGCCCGACACCGGCCTGCGCACGCTGGCCGACGTGGTGAAAGGCGCCGACGTGTTCCTGGGCTGCTCGGCGCCCGGCGTGCTGACGGCCGACATGGTCAAGACCATGGCCGACCAGCCCGTCATCCTGGCCCTGGCCAACCCCGAGCCCGAGATCCGCCCCGAGGACGCCAAGGCCGCGCGGCCCGACTGCATCATCGCCACCGGCCGCTCGGACTACCCGAACCAGGTCAACAACGTCCTGTGCTTTCCCTACATCTTCCGCGGCGCGCTCGACTGCGGCGCCACCAAGATCACGGAGGCCATGAAGCTGGCCTGCGTGCGCGAGATCGCCGCGCTGGCCAAGGTCGAGACCAGCGCCGAGGTGGCGGCGGCCTACGCCGGCAAGGACTTGCAGTTCGGCCCCGACTACATCATCCCGACGCCGTTCGATCCGCGCCTGATCACGCGCATTGCGCCGGCGGTGGCGCAGGCGGCGGTCGATTCGGGCGTGGCCACGCGGCCGATCGCCGACATGGACGCCTACCGCACCCACCTGGAGCGCTTCGTCTACCAGACCGGCATGGTGATGCGCCCGGTGTACGCCGCCGCCAAGGCCGTGGCACACGAGCGCAAGCGTGTGGCCTATGCCGAAGGCGAGGACGAGCGCGTGCTGCGCGCCGCCCAGATCGCCATCGACGACCGGCTGGCCCACCCCATCCTGATCGGCCGTCCGGCGGTGATCGACCAACGCATCAAGAAAGCCGGGCTGCGCATGCGCCTGGGCCACGATGTGGAGTGCGTCAACCCCGAGGACGATCCGCGTTTTCGCAAGTACTGGGAAACCTACCACGGCCTGATGCAGCGCAACGGCACGACGGTGGAGGCTGCCAAGGCGGCGGTGCGGCGCTCGACCACCGTGATCGCCGCGCTCAGCGTGCACCTGGGCGACGCCGACGCCATGCTGTGCGGCACGGTGGGCCGGTTCGATGCGCACCTGGAGCACATCCGCGACATCATCGGCGTCGAATCCGGCGCACCCGGCTACGCCACGGTGAACGCGCTGATGCTGGCCGACCGCACGCTGTTCGTGACCGACACCTACGTCAACGACGAGCCCAGCGCGGCGCTGCTGGCGGCCATTGCCAAGATGGCGGCCGACGAGGTGCACAACTTTGGCATCCCGCCCAAGGTGGCCTTCGTGTCGCACTCCAACTTCGGCTCGTCCAAACGCCCATCGGCGCTGCGCATGCGCGAGGCGCGCAACCTGTTCCGCGCCCAATACCCGGACATTTCATGCGACGGCGAGATGCATGGCGACAGCGCACTGTCCGCCGTGCTGCGCGAGCGCGCCGTGTCCGACAGCACGCTGCAGGGCGACGCCAACCTGCTGGTCTGCCCGAGCCTGGACGCGGCCAACATCCTGTTCAACGTGCTGAAGATCACGGTGGGCCACGGCGTCACCATCGGGCCGATCCTGCTGGGCACCGCCAAGCCGGCGCACGTGCTGACTGCGTCGGCCACGGTGCGGCGCGTGGTCAACATGACGGCCGTGGCGGTGGCGGAGGCGGCCTCAAAGCGCTGAACGCGATGGCGCTCGCGCGCCATCATTGCTTGAACGCCTCGATCGTCGCGGTGATCTTCACGCTCTTCGGCATGCCGCGCTCCACCATGGCGTTCATGCCCCATTGGGTGCGGTCGATCACGGCCTCGAAGTCGCCGCCGCAGGCCTCGACCTTGGCGATCGGGTTCGGATAACAGGTGAACTGCTTGGCCTTCCAGCTCATCGGCTGGGTCTGGCCCAGCAGGGTGAGCTGACCCGGCACCTCGACCAGCCTGTCGCCCTCGAACACCAGCTGGTCGGACACGAAGCGCATGGTTGGGTAGCGGGCGGCGTTGAACAGATCCTGCGCACGCAGGTGCTCGTCGAACTGCTTCGAACCACTGTAGACGCTGGCCACCTGCACCGTGATATCGATCCGGCCCACCCTGGACGCCTTGTCGAAGCGCACGCTGCCCGACACGTCGTCGAAACGCGCGCGGTTGATCGAGGCGCCGAAGTGGTCGATCGCGAAGGTGGCGTAAGTGTGGTGCGGGTCAATCTTGTAGGTCGCGGGCTCGGCGTGGGCGGCGGCACCCAAGCCGATGCTGGCGCCCAGCAGACACACGGCGATGGGTTTCATGGACAGATTCCTGGTTGGCTAAAGGGTGGAAGAACAAGGCGTCCGGATCCAGCACATCCATGCCGAACCCGGGCCGCTGGGCGATGAGTCGCCCCCATCGTTTGCCGGACCCTGGTGCACCGCGATCGTTCCGCGCCCGACCGCCGCATCGCCACGGGTTTGCGCCAGATCAAGTTGTGCAGCTGTCGCAGCAGCTTCACGCCAGGCCGTTAAGCTGTCGGCTTCGGCCGCACGGTCTGTTGTCCTGACTTTCCCGCATGAGCATCCGCAACCTCGATTCCCTGTTCGACCCCGCCGCCGTCGCCGTCATCGGCGCGTCGGAACGGCCGTTCTCCGTCGGCGGCACGCTGTGGCGCAACATGCTGGCCAGCGGCTTCGCCGGCCGCATCTTTCCGGTCAACCCGAAGTACACGGAGTTGTCCGGCCAGCGCTGCTACGCTCGCGTGACCGATCTGCCCGAAGTGCCGGAGCTGGCGGTGATCTGCACCCCGGCCGCCACCGTGGTGGATCTGGTCAAGCAGCTGGCCAGGCGCGGCACCAAGGCCGTCGTGGTGATCAGCGCCGGCCTCAGCCCGAAGCAGAAGCAGGCCATGCTGGACGCGGCCAAGCCGACGCTGCTGCGCGTGCTGGGACCCAACTGCGTCGGCCTGCTGGCGCCGCACGCCCGGTTGAACGCCAGCTTTGCGCACATTCCGGCGCGGCCGGGCGAGCTGGCCTTCGTCTCGCAGTCGGGCGCACTGGTCACCGCCATGCTGGACTGGGCCGAGGCGCGGCGCATCGGCTTTTCGCACTTCGTCTCGCTGGGCGAGCACGCCGACGTCGATTTCGGCGACATGCTGGACTACCTTGGCAGCGACGCGCGCACGCGCGCCATCCTGCTCTACATCGAGTCGATCGAGCAGGCGCGCAAGTTCATGTCGGCGGCGCGCGCGGCGGCGCGCAACAAGCCGGTGATCGTGGTCAAGGCCGGCCGCAGCGAGCAGGGCCAGAAGGCCGCCGCCTCGCACACCGGCGCGCTGGCTGGCGCCGACAACGTGGTCGACGCCGCCATCGCGCGCGCCGGCATGCTGCGCGTGGACAGCCTGGAAGAGTTGTTCCTGGCGGCCGAGATCCTGACGCGCTTCACGGCACCGATCGGCGACCGGATGACCATCCTGACCAACGGCGGCGGCGTCGGCGTGATGGCGGCCGATGCCGCGGCGACCTACGGCGTGCCGCTGGCCGAACTGAGCCCGCCGCTCATCAAGGCCCTGGACAAGGTGCTGCCGGCCAACTGGTCGCGCGGCAATCCGGTGGACATCATCGGCGACGCGCCGGCCCAGCGCTACGTCGATGCGCTGCACGCGCTGGCGCGCCACCCGGATGACACCGGCACGCTGCTGTTCATCCACGCGCCGACGGCGATCGTGCCCTCGACCGAGATCGCGCGCGCCACCATCCCGGCGGTGCAGCCGCCCGACCAGCGCCCGCTGCCGCTGATCAGCGCCTGGGTCGGCGGCCCGGCGGTGGCCGGGGCGCGCGAGCTGTACATGCAGGCCGGCATTGCCTGCTACGACATGCCGGAGCAGGGCGTGGCCGCCATCGGCATGCTGCAGCGCTACGCGCGCAACCAGGCCGAGCTGAGCGAGGCGCCGCCGGCCACGCAGCTGCCGGGCGGCAGCACGCCCGACGTGGCGCGGGTGCGCCAGTTGATCCAGGAGGTGCTGGCCAGCGGGCGCGACATGCTGACCGAGCCCGAGGCCAAGGCGGTGTGCGAGGCCTATCACATCCCCGTGGTCACCACGCGCACCGTGCCGGCCGATGCCGACGCGGCGGCGGCCGAGGCGGTGCGCATCGGCTTTCCGGTGGTGCTCAAGATTCTGTCCGAGGACATCTCGCACAAGTCCGACGTCGGTGGCGTGGTGCTGAACCTGAACGACGCCGACGACGTGCGCGCCTCCGCCGCCGCCATGCTGGCGCGCGTGGCCAAGAGCCACCCCGAGGCGCACCTCGACGGCTTCACCGTGCAGGCCATGGTGCGCCGCAAGCAGGCGCAGGAGCTGATCATCGGCGCCAGCATCGACCCCACCTTCGGCCCCGTCATCCTGTTCGGCCAGGGCGGCACCGCGGTCGAGGTGATGAAGGACAGCGCCATGGCGCTGCCGCCGCTGAACGCGCCGCTGGCGCGCGCGCTGATCGAGCGCACCCGCGTGGCCCGGCTGCTGCACGGCTACCGCGACGTCAAGCCGGCCGACATCGACGCCATCGTCGCCACGCTGATGGCGGTGTCGCAACTGCTGGCCGACGTGCCCGAGGTGGCCGAGCTGGACATCAACCCGCTGATCGTCAACCACGAGGGCGCGATCGCGCTCGACGCCCGCGTGCGCGTCAGCCCCAAGCTGCCCGCCGGCGCCGGCAACTTCGCCATCCGACCGTATCCGGCCGGCCTGACCGCGACCGCGAGCTGGCGCGGCCAGACGGTGACGCTGCGCCCGATCCGCCCGGAGGACGAGGAAGGCCACCGCGCCTTCCTGGAAAGCCTGGACCCGGAAGACGTCCGCATGCGCCTGTTCTACAGCCGCCGCACCATGGAGCGCAGCGAGCTGGCGCGCCTGGTGCAGATCGACTACACGCGCGAGATGGCCTTCATCGCCACCGTACCGGATGGCGCGGGCGGCGAGAAAACCCTGGGCGTGGCGCGCGCGATGGCCGACCCCGACAACGTCGGCGCCGAGTTCGGCATCATCATCCGGCCCGAGCTCAAGGGCAGTGGCCTGGGGCGCCTGCTGATGGACAAGCTGATCGGCTACCAGCGCGCCGCCGGCACGCAGCGCATGACGGCCACGGTGCTGGCCGAGAACCACCGCATGCGCACGCTCGGCCAGGTACTCGGCTTCACCGAACAGGCCAGCGCGGGCGACGACGACACGCACGAGATGGTGCTCGAGCTGCAGCCGCGAGCGCCCGGCCCCTGAACACGCCCGCGCTTGCAAACGCTTGCAGATCGCGCGGGCGGTGCGCCCATCGTGCGCTATCATTTTTGAATGATCCAAGCGCTTCGACGACATTCACCCGCCCTGCTCCTGCTCGCCGCCCTGGCGGCGACGACGGCCACCGCGCAGGACACGCCACCCACGCTCGACGCCGCCGAGTTCCGCGCCTGCCTGAGCGGCCTGCAGGGCGCGCAGGCGTTTCGCGCCATCGCCGGCGACACCTTCCGGCAGCACACCCAGGGGCTTGAGCCCGACCCCTCGGTGCTGGTGCTGCTGAACCGCCAGCCCGAGTTCACCATGCCGGTGTGGGACTACCTGGCGGTGCTGGTGGACCAGGAGCGTGTCGACGAGGGCCGCGCCGCCTTCGCCAAATGGCAGCCGGCGCTGCAGCGCATCGAGCAGCAGACCGGCGTGGCGCCGCACATCGTGGTCGGCGTCTGGGGCGTGGAGAGCAACTTCGGCCAGAACCTGGGCGGCCGGCCGCTGGTGCAGTCGCTGGCCACGCTGTCGTGCTTCGGCCGGCGCCAGAGCTACTTTCGCGGCGAGTTCGCGGCCGCGCTGCGCATCCTGCAGGAAGGCCACATCGCGCCCGACAAGCTGGTCGGCTCGTGGGCCGGCGCGTTTGGGCAAACGCAGTTCATGCCCAGCACCTTCTTCCGCAGCGCGGTCGATTTCGACGGCGATGGCCGGCGCGACATCGTGGACAGCGTGCCCGACGCGCTGGCTTCCACCGCCAAGTTCCTGCAGAACGCCGGCTACCGGCGCGGCGAGCCCTGGGGCTTCGAGGTCAAACTGCCGCCCGGCTTCGACAGCCGCAGCGCCGGCCGCAAGAACAAGCGCCCGATCGGCGACTGGCGCCGCGACGGCGTCACGCTGGCCGACGGCTCGGCCCTGCCCGACCAGCCCTCCAGCGTCGGCCTGATGATTCCGGCGCGCGGCGGCCCGGCCTTCCTGGTCGGGCGCAACTTCGACACGCTGTACAGCTACAACGCCAGCGAGAACTACGGCCTGGCCATCGCGCAGCTGGCCAACCTGGTCGGCGGCTTCAGCAACAGCGTGGGCTTCGTCACGCCCTGGCCGACCGACGACCCCGGCCTGTCGCGCGCGCAGAACCGCGAACTGCAAATCCTGCTGCTGGCGCGCGGCCACGACATCGGCAGCGCCGACGGCATGATCGGCGCCAAGACGCGCGAAGCCATCAAGCTGGAGCAGCAGCGCCTCGGCATGAAGGCCGACGGCCGCGCCGGGCAGAAGCTGTTGTCGGCGCTGCGAAGCTGAGGACTTTTGGGCGCGCATCCTCGGCGCGCAACCGCCACGCACCATTGCACTCCTTCGCACCGACCCTTGCTGCCGCCGCTTGAACCCAATGGCACAAGGGTTCAGATCAGAAATGGCTCGAGCGCTTGCCGCGTCAGTGTGAGCCGCTGTATGTTTTGATGTGGACAGGCGCAGCCCATGACTTTTTTTGAAAGGGATCGAGACATGAAACGCGACGCCCTGATTCGCCACATCGAGACCAAGTACCACGTGCAGCCGGAATACCTGTGGGCGGCCACGCCCCGCTACGCCATCTTCCGCCGTGCCGACAGCCGCAAGTGGTTTTGCGCCCTGGTCGACATCTCGGGCCACAAGCTCGGCTTACCCGATGCAGCCATCGTCGACGTGCTGAATGTCAAGGTGGTGCCGGAGCTGGTGGGCTCGTTGCGGCAGATGAAGGGTTTCTTTCCGGCCTACCACATGAACAAGGAGCACTGGGTCAGCCTGCTCTTGAGTGGCGGACCGGACCAGCAGACCATTTTTGATCTCATCGACGCGGCGTATGGCCTGTCAAAGAAATAGGCGCCTCACAGCTCATTATTGATCCGGCACCATGAAGTTTTCATGCTGCGTACCTGACGATCGGGTCTTGGAAATAGGCGCGCACCCGGTCGCGATTGGTGGCGATGCTCTGCATGTGCTCGTTGGCCGCAGCATGTAGCTTGGCTTTGGTGCGCACAGGCACCTTCGAGCCGATGGCTTGCTTGAGATCGGCATTCAGCCGCTCGTCGGGATTGAGCTCAGGGCTGTAGCTGGGCAGAAAGAACACCTCGATGTCACGCCCGCGCTCGGCCAGCCAGGCCTTCACGGGCTTGCAGTGGTGCACCCCGAGGTTGTCCAAAATGAGAAAGACCTTCTTGCGCCGGCGCTTGCCATCTCGCACCAAGGCCTGCAAGAACTCGATGAGCCGCTCGTGATTGAAGGCGCCATCGATGATCATCCAGTTGGCGCGCCCCGGTTGGTGACGGTGGAGATCATCGAGAGCTTCTCGCGCGTGCCGCCGACGACCATCGTCACCGGCGTCTTGCCGCGCGGCGCATAGCTGCGGCCACGCACGTCGGTGTTGACCAGCGCCGTCTCATCGCCCCAGTGGATCTCGCCGCCCTCGGCGCGGGCAGCACGCTCGATCGCCGGGTACTCGTGCTCCAGCCATTGGCGCACCGCCTCGGGGCGCTGCTCGTAGGCGCGCTTGATCGGCTTTTGCGGCGTGAAACCCCAGCGGCGCAGGTACTCACCGGTGGCACGGATGGACAGCCGAAGACCGAACTCGCGCTCGATGTACTGCATCACCGCAGCGCGCGTCCACAGAGCGAACTCCATCTTCAACTGCTCGGGCCGCTGGTCGCAGATGGTGCGCCGCACCGAGGCCTCCTGCTGGGCGCTGAGCAAGCGCCCGTCGCCCTTGCTGCGACCGCGAGCAGCCGGCTTGATGGCGGCCCAGCCACCGGCATCAAACCGATCGATCGCCTTGCGAACCGTGGGGTAGCTCAAGCCCGTGAGCGTCACGATCTGCATCACGCCAGTGCCTCGAAGATGCAATCGCACCACTTGCTTTCGCCTCTCGTGCAACTGCTCCAGCTTCTGATAGCGGGCATCTTCTTTGTCCATCACGCTATGACTGAATCAAACACCAAGAATTCAATCTTTATGATGCCGGATCAATAGGGGATGAAAAAACCCCTTTAGGGGCTCAAGAAACCCCGGCAGTGCGGGGCATTTCGCAACCAGTACGCGCGCGCGATGTGTCCGGAAACCTAGTGCGCGGTAGGCTGCCAACCGCTGGCGGCGTCCATCCAGGCCGATTCATGCATCATGTGCTGAATGCTGGCGTCCATCAGGGCGTTCATCAAATCATCAGCCAGCACGCGGGCATCCAGCATCGCCATTAGCGCGTCACGCTGTTTCTGGCTGCGGTCGTTCGCCGTGACGGCCCATGCGTCAATCTGCCGGTTCAGGGCTTGGATGCGGCGCTGAAACGCTGCAAACTCACTCGGCGTCATTGGTGTCCTTTCTGGCGCTCGCGCGATGCACAGCAATGACAAGCTCAGGCGCGCGTCCGTGCTGTTCCAGGAATTGCCGGCGGCGCGCGGCTTCATCGTCGCTGGGCATCAGCACCAGCGCGGGCAACTGCGGCAGGCTTGCGCTGCGCTTGGCTTCGATGGCCCTCACACGCTCACTCAGTCGCATGATTTCCCCTTGTCAGTTCCGCCTGTTGCTGCGCGGCCAACCGGCACCATTCATCCATCGGCAGCACCGGGCCCACCACAAGCCCGGAAGTCGCACCAGCGGCCCGCAGCGCGTCCAACGATGGGAAGATGAAGCTCTGGCGCTCCGATTGCCGCAAGCGGCTTTCCAGGGCCTCTACGCGCGCCCTGACGGCCCTCATACGAAAAGCTCCGCAAGCTCGCCCATAGCGTCACCACCTGGGGCAATGAGAATGACTTGCTGCCCGCTGTCGCGTAGTCGCTGTGCCTGCTGGCGCACGGCATCGCCAGCGGGGCCATCGGCTGCAATCAGCACCAGCGGCAAGCCCCCGGGCACATGGTGGCGTTCCAGCCGTGCAAGCCGTTCATTCAGTGTCGCCATTGCCGGCCTCCAGTGCTTCAATGGTGAGCGTCCAGCCGTCCCATCTTGCGCCGCGTTGTTGAGCTCCTGAGGATGGTGTCCACCTAATTTTGGTGGACACCCATGAATCCCAATCGCTCCAAACGCCGCGTTCACACCTCCGAGTTCAAGGCGCAAGTCCTTGATGAGTGCCGGCAGCCTGATGCCTCGGTAGCTGCCGTGGCCACTGGCCACGGCCTGAACCCCAACGTCGTGCGCAAATGGCTGGCCGGACAGAACCTCAAGCGCATGGCTGCAGAGGTGCCAGCGCCTACGCAGCGCGTGGCGCCCCTGCAGTTCGTACCGGTCGAGTTGACCAAGTCCGAACACCGCCTCGCCAACCTTCCGCCATCGCCGCCCGACATCCGCATCGAACTCGAACGCGGCGGATTGCGGCTGAAGTTGCAGTGCGCAGCAAGTGCGGCGCCGCAGTACGCGGCCCTGCTGCGCGCGCTGGCCGGCACGATGGCTGTCGTCTGAGGACTACTCTGGTGATCCGCATCGACACTCTATGGCTGTGCACCCAGCCGCAAGACATGCGCGCCGGTGCCGACCGCCTACTCAATGTCGTCATCAACACCATCGGCCAGGCGCAAGCCCACCACGGCTATCTCTTTGCCAACGCGCGGGCCACGCGCATTAAGCTGCTGGTGCACGACGGCTTCGGCGTGTGGTGCGCCACGCGCCGCTTGCACGCCGGGCGCTTCGTCTGGATCGAGCGCGATTCAGTTGGCTCCGCGATGCCAGCGCTGCAACTCACGGCCCAGCAGTTCGGCGCTCTGGCGCTGGGCCTACCCTGGCAGCGCCTGGGCGAACTCAGCGTCATCAGCCGCTGCTAAAGCGGGCATGGGCCGCCGTGGCCAGCGCGTTGACATCGTATCTGCCGATGCACAGCACCCCCTGACTCGTGCAGCATGCCGGGCATGCTCGGCGACACCGCAACGGACTGCATCGACATGGTGCACCTGCCAGCGCAGGCGGCCGCCTTGATCACGCGGCTGCAGCAGCAGGTGCAGGCCCAGGCGCGTGAGATCGCCTGGGCGCGCGCCAAGCTGGAGAAGGTCAACTTCGAACTCGCGCGCCTGAAGCGCTGGAAGTTCGGCGCCAGGACCGAAGCCATGACGGCCCAGCAGCGCGCCCTGTTCCAGGAGGCGCTGGCAGAAGACGAGGCCAGCCTGCAGGCGCAACTGGCTGCGTTGCAACGCGACCTTCCCCAGGCGCCCAAAGTCCCGAAGGCACCACCACGTCGTCCACGCCGCCAGGCACTTCCGGAGCACCTGGAGCGCGTGGAGCATCGCCACGAACCTGCGGACACCACCTGCCCAAGCCCAGAGTGCGGCCGGCCCATGCAGCGCATCGGTGAGGACGTCAGCGAGCGGCTGGACATCATCCCGGCCAGGTTCTTCGTGCACCGCCACATCTACGGCAAATGGGCGTGCTGCTGCTGCCAGCAAATCCGCCAGGAGCCGGCCGAGCCGGATGTGGTCGCTGGCGGCATCCCCGCCAGCGGACTGGTGGCGCATACGCTGATCAGCCGCTTCGTGGACCACCTGCCGTACTACCGGCAAGAGCCCATCAATGCCCGCTCGGGCGCGCATACGCCGCGCTCCACATTGGCTACCTGGGCTGGCGCTGGCGGCGCCGCCCTGCAGCCGCTGTACGAGGCGCAACGGCGTTTCATCCTGGGCTGCCGCGTGCTGCACGCCGATGAGACACCGGTGCCGCTACTGGAGCCCGGCTCGGGCAAGACCAAGAAGGCCTACATCTGGGCCTGGGCGCGCAGCCACCACGATCCGCATCCTGGCGTGGTCTACGAGTTCTGCCCGGGTCGGGGATCGCAGTACCCGGTCGCCTTCCTTGGCGGCAAGGGGCCGCCATACCCCGAGCCGGCCTGGAATGGCACCTTGATCACCGACCAGTACGCCGGCTACAACGCTGTGCTGGATGCCAGGCTCTACCCGCAGCGCAGGTCGGCGGCGTGCGCCGCGCATGCCAGAAGGCGCTTCGAGGAGCTCAGCCGCGGGGGCAGCAGGGCCAGTGGCGTGGCCGCCGAGGCGCTGCAGCGCTGGGCGCGGCTCTACCAGGCTGAGGCGGCCTTCGCCGGCATGGAGGAAGGCGTCCGCAAGCAGGCCCGGCAGCAACTGAGCCGGCCGCTGTGGGACGAATTCGAGGTCTGGCTCAAGCTGCAGCGCGCGCAGGTGCTGGATGGCAGCAAGATCGCCGAGGCGATTGACTACAGCGTCAACGCGTGGAAGGCGCTGACGCTGCACCTGGATGACGGCGCAGTCGCCATCGACAACAACCTGATCGAGCGGCAGATCAAGCCGTGGAAGCTCGGCGCCAAGAACTGGCTGTTCGTGGGCAGCGAGTTGGCCGGGCAGCGCGCGGCGGTGGTGATGAGTCTGGTGCAGTCGGCCAAGCTCAATGGCCTGGATCCTGGGCCTACCTGCGTGACGTGCTCGCGCGCATCCACGCGCACCCGAATCATCGACTTGAAGAGTTGCTGCCGCATCGCTGGCGGCCAGGCTGACGATGGGCGTGATCACGCAGGCGGTGATGGTGCAGGCGGCCATCGACATCAATGGCATGGATCACGCTCAAAGGTACGCCTGGCCGACGAGATCGCCGCGCAGCGGCCCAATCTGCTGGCCTCGATCCTGGTGCTGCCGCGCATGGGGGTTGACCTCGAAGAACTGGAGGTGCCGCTGCACATCCTGCTGGTGACGTTCCAGGCGATGAAGCGCAGCGGCCATGTGTGGCCGATCGTCTCGGAGGATGTGCAGGACAGATGCATGCAGCGGCTGACGGCTCGGGCGCGCTTCAACGAGGGGTTGCCGGGCGATCTGGCCAAACAGATGGTTCAGCAGTTCTGCGACGAGCATCCCGAGCGCTACTTGCTGGTGACCTGCCCCCATCCGCCATGCCAATGATTTGGTAGGAGTCCTGGGTTTGAAGATTACTGGATCTCGTTGCTTGTAGTGGTGGGATGCCGAGGAGCATCGCCGGCATGCCGGCGATGCTCCTCGGCAAAGCGCGCGGGTGGCATCCGTCCGATGCTGCCGTGGGGCCTGACCTCGTTGTAATCGCGACGCCAGGCGGCAATGATGTTGCGCGCCTGGTGCAATGTCTCGAACCAGTGCTCGTTCAGGCACTCGTCACGAAACCGCCCGTTGAAACTCTCGATGTAGCCGTTCTGCATCGGCCGCCCTGGTTCGATCAGGATGTGTCTGATGCCATGGCCCTGTGCCCAGGCAATGAATGCCCTGCTGGTGAATTCCGGACCGTTGTCTGTCCGAACGGCCGACGGATAGCCGCGGAACAGGGCCGCTTGGTCAAGCAGCCGCGTCACGTACTGACCGCTGATGCCGTAGTCCACCGCGATGTCCACGGCCTCATGGCTGAAGTCGTCGGCCACGGTCAGGCACTTCAGGCGCCTGCCGTTGGCCAAACTGTCGCTGACGAAATCCATGCTCCACACCTCGTTGACCCTGGTGGCAATGTTCAGCCCCATGCGCTCGGCTGGCGGCCTGCGAGCCTTCTTGCGCTTGCGCACAGCCAGGTTGGCGTCGCTGTACAGCCGGTACACCCGCTTGTGATTGACGCCGGGGAACTCCAGGCGCAACAGGTCGTGCACGCGTCGATATCCGAAGCGCCGGCGCGCGTAGGCGATCTCAACGATCTTCGACTTCAGCGCCTCGGTCTGCGCGCTGGCCTCCGGTGCGTTGCGATAGCTGTCTCGACTCAGCCCCACAAGCCTGCAGGCTCGCCGCTCGGACATCTGATGCTGATTGATCAACTGGCCGATGGCTTCCCGCTTGACCTGTGGGGCTAGCGCTTTACCCCCGAGAACACTCTTGAGCGCATGCATGTCCAGATGCGCCTCGGCCAGCAGGCTCTTGAGCTTGGCGTTTTCCGCCTCCAGCTCGCGCAGCCGCCTCGCGTCCGACACCTCCATGCCGCCGAACTTGGCGCGCCACTTGTAGAACGTCGCGTCTGAAAAACCGCCCTTGCGGCAGATCTCCGCCACGGCCATGCCGGCCTCCGCCTGCTTGAGGAACCCGATGATCTGTTCCTCCGTGAACTTGCTCTTCCTCATGTCCGCCATTCTCCTGGTTGGCGGACTCCTGCTACTTCAGATTGGTACGGCTAGAGGGGAGCAGGTCACCCCCCCCCCCCCCCCCCCCCCCCCCCCCCCCCCCCCCCCCCCCCCCCCCCCCCCCCCCCCCCCCCCCCCCCCCCCCCCCCACTGAGATTTCGGGCTGCGGAATAGTCTCGCAGCCCCGTTCCATTCAGCCCCTACATCTATCGAGAGGGTCGCTCGTCGGTTGACGGCGTCGATACGTCAATCAAAACGGTAAATGGGGGGTGTCATGACCGAGTGGAAGTATTTGCCTATATTGAAGTGGAAGCAGGGCGAGCGCATTGCGCTGCGTAACTTGAAGGGCGACCAATGGGATGGTGTCGTTCCCTTGATCGAACTTCAGCCCATCGCTGCGGCGCCGAATTTCCCGTCGCTGCAGGCGGCGTTGCCGGACTATTTGGACAAAATCGCCAAGGATCTGGCGAAAGCGCTGCCTGAGGGCACGGCTTGCGCCATCGATACGCGCTATGTGTCCACGGGTTACCCGAAACAAGCTCAGCTGCTGTACGCCGTGAGCCTACGTCTCGGCAAGCTAACGGATCGACAGATTCTGCCTGTCATCACTAGCTCCCTCGTGCAAAGCGAGGCCGCCCAACTCGAGCGAATTGCCGAGCGCTTTGACGAATGTATCGTCCGCATCGACGCGCTGAGCGTCGATGTCGCCCAGGTGCAGCCGATCATTGAACTTGTGAAGGATGCGTTTAAGAAGGGGACCGTCCACGTCGTGGTCGATCAGTTCTCGCTGGTCGGCAAGGATTCCAAGGTGATGGCAACCGCTATCAAGCCCTACCTGGACGAGGCAGTGGCCAGCAAGAGCGCCAGCGTCACAATTGCGGGCGGCTCATTCCCGGTGAACCTGATCGGCTTCAAGCAGGGCACCTTCGACATCGAGCGCGTCGAGTGGAAGGTCTGGAAGCAGATCCGCAAGGGCAGCGCCTACGCCGACGTCCGGTACTCGGATTATTGCGTCACAAACCCGGCGCTGAGCCCCGAGATGGACCCGACCCAGATGAACCCTTCCGTGGCCATCCGTTACGCGGCCGATAGTCACTGGCGGCTCTTCAAGGCCGGCGGCTTCAAAAAAGGCGCCCCCAATCAGTACATGGCGCTGTGCCAGCTGCTGCTCAGTGACGCGGTCTACACGGGCCCGACTTACAGCTACGGCGACAAATGCTATGCCGACGCGGCCAGCGCTAAGTTGGGAAATGGAAATCCGAGCAGCTGGCGTCGTGATGCAACCAATCATCACCTGGTGCTGACGCAGCGGTCGCTGTAGGCGACATTGAAACCGCGCGCACAGGGGACTGGCGGCTTACCAGCCGCCGCGCCACCTGGCGGCGCAGGGACTGCAACTGCACCTGATCGGCAATCGATTCGCACAGCTGCGCGCGCGACGCGCGCTTTGAAGGCGACTCGCCCGTTTCGTCCAGCAGTACCGCAGCGGCTTCCTCACGCCACAGCAGAGTGGCCAGGCTGCGAGTCTCCTGTCGGGGGTTGTCAGCGGCGTCGCGCACTTTCTTAAGTGATAGGTTTCCGTTCTTGAGTCGGCGGACGGCCCAGATTCCCCACCACCGGGGCATCACATCCAGGGCGGCGTCGCTCAGCGTCGCGCCGGTGACGAGCGTAATGCGGTCGAAGACGCGGTTGTAGGCGTGGATCTGGTTGTGCAGGCGCCCGAAGTCGTCAAGGTCGCTTTTTAGCTCGAACGCTTCGAGCCCCTCGTCTACCAGGGCCACGTCGACCCGCGCGGAACCTCGTTCGATGCCCAACTCCTCGAACATCCTGGCGCCCGGCGCACTGGCGCGCTCGCTCAGACGCTCACGCACGAAGGCACGCAGCTCGGATTCGGTAATGGGCGGAAATGTTGCATGCATTTTATGCACTATATAATGGCCCTATGCCAAGAATAGCAAAGCCGCACACTGAGGAGTCCCAAAGGATGCGGCAGCTATTGCAAGATTACCTGAACCGTAAAGACATCACCGCGAACAGATTGTCTTACTTGGCAAACGTGGGGCAGCCGACGGTCAGCCGCTTCTTGACAGGGCGAACGAAGACTATCACGCCCGCGATTTCGAAGGTTTTGACTTATGCAGGGATAGACCGTTCATCGGAAATTCCACGCATAACTCAGTGCGTCGATAATTCCCGTCTTCGCGCGGCTCTTGAACGAAACTGGGATGGAACCGCAGAGGGTGCCGACAAGCTTGCCGTCTTGATCGATGCCATTGGTCCGATATTGCGGTCGATGCGATTGGGCTCTGCCACGGGAAGAAGCAAGTGACCATTAACGCCAAGACCCTCTACAAAACCGTCGCGCAGCTAGGGCTCAAGCCCGGCCAGGTGCGTAGGTTGCTCCCCGACTGGTGGGACCCTAAGGTCGAGAAAGACCCTTCCGGTGTCAGCGAGCTGGCGATGCTGCTTGGGCGTCGTCTGAGCCTCGACGTGGGTGCGTTGATGAACGGACAGCTGAGCCCCAGGGGTGCAATGGCATCCGTGGCCTTCAAGCACCGCGCCGGCCTGGAGCCCTATGCACTGGCTGCCGCCAGCGCTATCGCATCGTCACTTGCACAGACCGTACTGGCGGCATTACCCGTCGGATACAGCAAGCTGCCGAGTCGCGCCGATGACCTGAGCAAGGCTGCGACCGAAGGCGGCCAGCGTCAGCTGGGCTTCGACGCCTTGCTGACGCTGTGCTGGGATCACGGCATCCCCGTGATTCCCCTGCCCAACCTTCCGGTGGGGGTCAGGAAGATGGATGGCGCCGCACTGCAGATCGGCGAGCGACCTGTGATCGTGATCGCGAAGAAGAAGTCATCCCGCGCCTGGTTGAGCTTCATCCTTGCTCACGAGATTGGCCACGTCGCGCTGGGCCACCTGAAGCCCGGTTCGACCATCGTCGATATTTCCCTCCAAGAGGGTGCTACCTACGCGACCGACGACCAGAATGACAAGCAAGAGGCCGAGGCCGATGCCTTCGCGCTCGAGGCAATGGGCGGTGAGGCCGTGGAATCCGAAGTCGGCCAGTGGGCTGCTCAGATGGCCCCAGTCGAGCTAGCAGTCAAGGCGCGCATGGCCGCCAAGGTGTTCAAGATTGAGCCAGGGCACTTCATCCTGCGGCATGCCTTCGCCAACCGGCGCTGGCCTGACGCCGTCACGGCACTTCGCTTCCTCAGCGAGGACTTCAACCCAGAGGCGGCGCTTCTGAGTGAGTTTGAACGCCGCCTGGACATGAGCGCAGTTTCTGACGACATGCAGGACCTCGTCACCCAAATCACCGGCTGGAGTGGAGCGCACCTATGAGCTGCGACATGCACTCCGGGACGAGTTTGCTCGTAGACGTCGATGCCATGTGCAAGCTGGCGCACTGGCGGATGCTGGAACTTCTACCCGAGATCACCGGTGTCGATCCGCCCGCCTGCTCGACCCTGGCCTCGACCAAGTTCAGGGCCCTGAAGGCGCTCGACATGCCGGATGGCAAGGTGTTCCGGTGTGTGGACGCCGCGAAGGCGGTGGTCAGCGCCGTGGAAACCTTCGGGGAGCTGCCGCAGCCCGATCCCGCGCTGCTTCCCCAGTTCCAGAATATCGCGGGTATCGACGCCGGGGAAGCCGTCATGCTGGCTCGCCTGATCGAGGATCCGAACACCATCTTCCTGACCGGCGACAAGCGGGCGCTACGCGCCGTTGCCGCCATGGATGATAAGGTCCGCGCGTCCATTGCCGAGCGCGTCGTCCCCGTCGAATGCGTCATCAAGTGCGTACTCGATACATTCGGAATCGATGAACTCCGCGCGCGCGTTTGCACCTGGAAAGATGTCGACAAGGCGGTTGCCATCGTGATGGGCAGCCGATGCGACCAGGCGGAGGCCTCCGTGCGTGAAGGGCTGGCCTCCTATATCGGCGAGCTTCATGCGCTTTGCCGGCCGTCGCTGATTCGCGCTTGCTGACCAAAGTGTCTGCCGCCCGCGAGCACGACGATTTCTAGCCGCGGCGCGCATGTCGGCACTATCCAGATTGGTGCACCCAAACGCCCAGTTTCTCGCCGCTCGTCGGGCCAAACGACCGCTTGATGCCACCAGCGTGAGTAGGCCCGCAGATGAACACCGTCTGCAAATGCCACCAAGCAGACATCCGACACGCTCCAATAGATGATTGCCGCGGATTGCTTTGCATCCATGCCCTAGTTTTCCGCCGGAAGGGCGGCGCCCGATGCTTGGCGCCTCTTGATATCGCTGAGCCGACTGCGCTGGATCGGCTTCAGCTGGCGTCTACAGGTGGGCCGCCGCGAGTTGGCGTTCAGCCTCCCTCATCAGCGCCGCCGTGCTGCATTCAAGCGCGCCGGCGATCTTGAAGATCAGCGCCAACGTGGGCATATGCTCGCCGCGCTCGATCTTGCCCATGTGCGAACGCTCGACACCAGCAAGATGGGCCAGTGATTCCTGCGCGATACCACGCTCCTTGCGCAGCGAACGCACCGCTGCGCCGAAGGCGCGAGCCAACTCGCCATCAAAGGTGGTGGCGCCTGCCGGTCGACCGGGCTGAACGGATCGCTTCTCCATATACAGAAGCGTCGATTCGCGCCACAATTAAAACCACGTTATCTTTAACCCATCGATCTGCATGCCGAGGTTTCCGCTTCCACAGGAACCTGCAATTGCAGATCTCTGTGAAGGTGCGACGCTACGGAAATTCAACTGTGCTTATCCACGAATCCGCAGATGCGCCTTTGCGGCTTCACGCTTTGGCGGATTCGCGCGCCCGGAGGGTGGCACCATGAAGGCTCTCATCACTGAAAGCGACTGCGCGCAACTGCTGGCCAACGGCTACGCCCGCGCAGTAGGCCAAGCCATCGATCCGTTGCCCGTCGTCCGGCTGTTCACGCCGGACGGACAGGTGACCTGGCTGCTGGCTGCGCTCGATCCTGCCGACGGCGACACCGCCTGGGGCCTGATCGATCTAGCCCGGATATTTCACGCCTACCCCCGACGCTCCCCTCAATGGGTTCGCAACGGCGTGGATAGAGTGAGCAAGGCCCCGATGGTGGCCGCAGGCAGGGCTGGAGTCGTGCGCAGGCGCCATGCGCTCGCACCCCCCCCCACCCCGACTTGGGTTGCGGGCCGTTTTTGTGTCCTCACGCCGGCCAGGCGCTGCTTGCCGATCACGGAGAGCGCAACTGGCCCATGGCGTGCGCGAAGATCGGCGCACTGGGCCAGTGCGAGGCCAGGTACAGGCGGATGCGCCGCGTGTTGCGCGTGACCACCGCAGCCACCTTCAGCAGCTTGATGCGCAAGGTATCGGCCTGCGCCGTTGCCAACTCGGTGCCTTGCAAAGCCAGCGCCCGCAGCCGCTCAATCAGCACGTAGCCCAGCGCAGCCAGCAACATGCGCAACTGGTTGGAGCGCAGTACATGGCAGCTCGTGCGCGTGGCAAACAGCCCGATCTGCGCCTCCTTGATCCGGTTCTCCGCCTCACCGCGCTGGCAGTACACATCGTCATACAGCACCTGCGGTTCACCCTCCAGGTTGGTCACGATGAAGCGCGGGTTGCCGCCTTGCACCCCATTCGAGGCGTGTGATCACGCGCCGCTCGTGCGCCCAGCTCTTGGCGGCATAGCTGAACTCGTCCACCAGGCGCTGTTTGACCCCGGTGCGCTCGTAATCGTCCTTCATCCAGAGTTCGGCCAGTTTCACCTGGGCCTGAAGCCGAGCATTGCGCGCAAGCCCGATGATGTAGTGCACTCCAGCGCGCTCGCACCAGTTGATGATGCGCTGTCGGCAGAACCCCGAATCTGCCCGGAACACGATGCGCACCTGGGGCCATTGTTGGCGCAACCGGCGCACCAACAGCTTCAGAATGGCCGCTGCGTGGCGCGCCCCATCGATGTTGCTGGGCCGCAGGTAGGCGCACAGCAGTTGCTGGCCGCAGAACACGTACAGAGGAAGATAGCAGTAGCTGTCGTAGTAGCCGTGGAAGAAGCGAGCCTCCTGCTGACCGTGCAAGGGGTTGTCGGTGGCATCGAAATCGAGCATCAGTTCTGCGGGAGCGCTCTCGAAGCTGGCGATGAATTGATCGAGCAGCACCTCATGCAGCCGCCAGGCGGTGGCCCGGTCGGCCCACTTCTCCAGTCGGCATAGGGTGGGCGCGCTGGCCACTTCACGATCGACGCCGACTGCCGTTTGCAAGGCCACGTCCAGGCGCAGCGCGCCATGGTCGTTGAGGTCTTCCCAGCCCAGCGCCAGCCCGTACACGCGCTGGCGCAGCATGTCGCGCACGCCGTGCTTGATCAACAGCGGGCTGCGCGGGTCGGCGATGCAGCGCGCTGCCGCATCCATCAATCCCAGCTTGCGGTCCACCTGGGCGAGCAGCATCACGCCGCCATCGCTGGTCATGCTGCCGCCGTCGAAGCGGCCCCTCGATCACGCGCCGGCCCAACTGCCCGAAGTCGATTACGCCAACATCAAGCTCCTTTGCGCTGTACAGTTTGGCTTCGGCATTGCCCGCCCTTTCATCAAGATTCGACACCTCGATGTTCGGGCAATTCAAGGGCAATGCCGTCCTCGTTTCTACGGGCTATGGTGAAATATCCGGGCTAGGGATCGGTATGCCGGCGCAGGGCACCGTCAAGTTGTCCGAACTGGCCGGGATCGTCGGACCCCGCCGGCAGCCAGTGATGCGTGACCGCTATTTCCGTCCCACACGCACGCTGTCGGAGTACACCCGACTGGCTGAGCGCGACGGCGCCATACCGGACTGAGCACGCACTACTGTGACCTCCTAGGTCTGATGTCATACCGGGCAGGTCTCAATCAGGATTCTTGCAGCGCAGCCCAGCCATCCTGATCCAAAGAGTCTTGATGCTCGGCGCCAGTTGCGGCAGGCTGATCTACAAGGCGTCCCGAGGTTGGGGCGCTGCCGCCGCAGTATGGATACAACTACCGCAACGCATCGGAGCCCCTTGGTCTTGATAACCCCATCCGCAATTGTGTCCCTGGCGCGCCGACGATGCTGAGGTAGAGCGTGGTACTTGACGTGGCGGCTATCCCTGTGGTTCGGGGAGTGCGTCATGGTCGATCGCAGCATCGAGCATTGGTATGCGACTGCCGCGTACCTGTACGTGCTGCATCTGGACGACCTGGCGCTGGCCTGGGAATACCTGCGCCGCCATCCAGAATATCGGCTCGACTGGCTGCGCCACTCAGGCAAGCCGTCCGCGGCACAGCACGCCGCAAGCCGCTGGGGTTTACGTCTGCTGGAAGACCCGAGTCTGGATGCGCGCGACGCACATCCCGCCTGGCTTCCCGGCCACGATGCCGTGGTCCAGCTCCACATGGATGCTGATCCGCCACAGGACGCTACGATCTTCGCCTTCTGGCGTATCCCCGGCTACAAGCAGCTGCTCCACGATGGTCATGGACTGGCGCTGATGGTGCGCCGCCCGGGTCGGTGCCTGCGCTTTGCGCTGGCGCCAGGCCTGGAGGAAGGCATGCCGGTGGTCCATGCCTACCGAGATCGTGGTGTCACGCATGTGCTCGACACACCCGCGCCGATGGCTCGGCCAAGACCACCGCCCACTGCGCTTCTGGAAATGCACACCTTACAGACACTCGACGCGATCCTGGCGGGCGCTTCTCAGCGCGACGCGGCCGAAGGCTTGATCGGCGCGAATGTCAGGACCGACTGGTCCGCCGATGGCGGCCTGCGCTCCAAGGTACGCCGCCTGGTGCGGCGTGGCTATGCACTGATGCGTGGCGGCTATCGCCGTCTGGCACATCTTCCGCTCCTTGAGAAGGGTCGTTCTGACGGCCATGCAAAACGACCCTGAGCAGCCAGGCTGCGTTCTCTGAGACTGCCTCCATCCGGTTGCGCTGTGTGGCCGGGCGATTTCAATCGATGGAGGTTCACCCCATGCGTCCCGCTCCTCTGCGACCTGCTGTCGCTGTCCCGACCGCTGCCGCGCAGCCTCAACCCTATCTGACCAACGACGAAGCTGCCGAGTACCTGCGCCTGTCACCGCGTACCTTGGAGAAGCAGCGCGTGATTGGTGGTGGTCCGCGCTTTCGCAAGTTCGGCCGCCGTGTCATGTACGCCATGGTCGACCTCGATACCTGGGCCGCTGACCGCAGCTTCGAGACCACCTCCGATCCTGAATACGCCGCGCACCATGCGGCCGACAGCCGTGCACGCTGACTGGCCGCGCGCGACAGGCCATCGAGATGTCCAGTCCCGCGCTGCCCCTGCGGCAGCGGTCCTTGCCAGAGCGAGAGCAGCTCGATCTGTTCCGCGCCTTGCCCGGCGACATGGCACCGCGCGACAGCCAGGACTTGATGGCCTATCCGTTCTTCTCGCTCGCCAAGTCGAGGCGGGTCAAGCCCATCGACTTCCGGGCTGGCAAGGTGACGATTCGCGTCGAAGGCACGCAGGAGCACGGGATCGCCACCATCTGGGATGCCGACGTGCTGATATGGGCGGCCTCGCAGATCGTCGAAGCGAAGGATGCGGGTTTGCCGAGCTCGCGGCTGATGCGCGCCACGCCCTACGAGATCCTGCGCTTCATCGGGCGCGGCAGGTCGTTGCGCGACTATCAGCGCCTCAAGGCCGCGCTCGACCGGCTGCAATCGACGACGGTGGCTACATCGATTCGCGAGACGACTGGGCGGCGCCTGCACCGCTTCTCGTGGATCAACGAGTGGAAGGAGTTGGCCGATGCCAGTGGCACGCCACTGGGGATCGAGCTGATCCTGCCGGACTGGTTCTACGCCGGCGTGCTCGACGCCGCCCTGGTGCTGACTATCGACCCGGCGTATTTCCGCCTGATGGGCGGCATCGAGCGCTGGCTGTATCGGCTGGTGCGCAAGCACGGGGGGCGCCAGCCTCACGGTTGGCAGTTCGACTTCCGGCAGTTGCATCTCAAATCGGGCAGCACCGCCAAGCCCTACGACTTCGCTTGCCACCTGCGCGCCGTGGTGACACGGCAATCGCTGCCCGGTTACATCCTGAGTATCCAGCGGGAGGGTGCGGCCGAACTGCTGACCTTCCGACCCGTGCCGCCCACGGCACGGGGATAACTCCGGGGCAAGCTGTGGATAGTGTCGTGCTATCAGGCGTGCCAGGTATCGTGCTATCGGGCGTGGCACTATCGTGCTATCAGGCGTGCCGATCGGCTGCAAACCCAGTGCCAGCGCGGGTTTCGCGGTCTCTTAACTTCTCTAACTTAAATCTAACGGGTAGTAGAAGCACCGCGCCACGGTGGAGAAGTGCCGCGCGGTACGAAGCGCGGCAGCAACAGCCCGGTTTGCTAGCAGGGAGCGCCGCGCCATGATCGTCGCGCTGCTCAACCAGAAAGGCGGCGTCGGCAAGACCACGCTCGCCACGCACATCGCCGGCGAGCTGGCGCTGCGTGATCAGCACGTCATCCTGCTGGATGCCGATCCCCAAGGGTCTGCACTGGACTGGACGCAGCGCAGAAGCCAGCAAGGCTTGCCCAGGCTGTTCAGTGCCGTGGGGCTGGCCCGTGAGACGCTGCATCAGGAAGCGCCAGAACTCGCCAGGCGCGCCGATCACGTCATCATCGACGGACCGCCCAGGATTGCTGCCCTGGCGCGTTCGGCGCTGCTGGCGGCCGATGGCGTGCTGATCCCGGTGCAGCCCAGTCCTTACGACCTGTGGGCCAGCGCCGAGATGGTGGCGCTGATTCGTGAGGCGCAGGTGTTTCGGCCGCAACTGCGCGCGGCCTTCGTCATCAACCGGCGCGTCAGCACCACCGTGATCGGGCGTGAAGCGCGCTAGGCGCTTGCCGATCAGCCGTTTGGAGCGCTGCGTGCGGAAGTGCGCCAGCGCATTATCTTTGCCGACAGCGTGGCCGCGGGTCGGCTCGCACGCGAGACCGCGCCGGACAGCGCCGCCGCGCGCGAAATCACCGCGCTGGTGGACGACGTGCTGCGGTGGATGACATGACGGCGAAGTCGGCACCCCGAGCGACGCGCGTCGGCATCGGCGTACGTCCGTCCGCGAATCCGCATGCCGAGGCCTGGATCCGACAAGGCGACGCCGATGCGGTGGGCAAAGGTGACCTTTACACCGCCCGCCTGACCCTTGACATCACGCCCGCCATGCGGGCACGCATCAAGGTGTCCGCATTCACGCAAGGCGTGACGGTGGCCGATCTGCTGCGGGGCCTGCTGGAGCGGGAGTTTCCATCGGAGGGCACACCATGAACGCATTCGCGGCGCCCGCCCTTCCACCTATTGCACCTGCTGCCAGCACGGCCACGGCCACGGCTGCGCTGGTGGCACTTCCCGGACAACCCAGCAGTGCGCCGCTGACGCGCGTGGCGCTGGCCTACCTGGAGCCGCGCTTCAAGCTTTATCTGCGCTTCGGCGAGCCGGTCCGCACGCTGCGGATCGACCGCTGGCGGCGCAGCGCAGTGTTTCTGCCGGGCGCCATGTTCTGCCGCATCCGCTGGCAGGCCAACGACCACGGCACGACCCGCTGGCAGCTCATGGTGATGCAGGCTTGCACGTTGCTGGATGTCATGCAGCGCATCCCTGGCGTGTACCCCGGTGCGCGTCTGCTGCTGCACGCCGAGGGGCAAAACCCAGTCCGCGCCGTGCTGGAACGCATCGACGCCATCGAAACATTGGGCATTGTGCCGGCCGCCACATCGCCTGCGTACTGGCGCACGTTGGCGAACCGGCTGGCGGTGCGCCTGCCGCTTCCTGAATACAACGCCGAGCGGCACACCGCCTGGCGGGCGGGAGGGCGCTGTCGTGACTGACATTCCCAGGATCGGCACCGCGCCGGGTTCTAGCACCTGTTCCCGCTTATATCGGCGCGCTCGCGTCGTGCTCGCGAGCCTGGCCGCCTGCGGTCTCCTTGCGCTGGCCTGCACAAGTTTCGTGCCGCCGCTGCCGCGCCTGATTTATAACCCATCCGACAGCGTCGCGGTCGGCTGGTATCGCGTTCGACCGTTCCAACTTGGCACCGACTCGCTGCCCGTGGGCAGCATCGTGCTGACCCGCTTGCCTGACCAGGCCGCTGCGCTCGCGGCGCAGCGTGGCTACCTTCCGATGCGCGTGCCGCTGCTCAAGCGGGTCGGCGCCGTCGCGCCCCAACACGTCTGCGTCCTTGATGCACTGGTCTGGCTCGATGGTGTGCCGGTGGCCGCTGTTCGGCCAGCCGATCGCTTGGGTCTTTCGCTGCCTTCCTGGCAGCAGTGCCGGCAGCTCCGTCCTGGCGAGCTGTTTCTGTTGAGTGTGACGAATCGGGACTCGTTCGACAGTCGGTACTTTGGGCCGGTCAACATGTCCGCCGTCATCGGCGTAGCGCGACCGATCTGGCTGGAGAAACGCCCATGACGATGGTCGACTCGCTGCAAGCGGATGGGCATTGCATCGTGTCATCGGGTGTGTTGATGGGGAGGCTCTCGCGGCGTTGCTGCGCGTGCAATGCGAGCGCATCCGCGTCGCACCTCGCGCTACGTTCCAACGTGCAGACGTCTTGCCTCGAACGCGCCGACTCTGCGGCGCTCGGCGCGTTCGCCGGCGCGCTGACTGCTCGCACAGCAGCGCTGCCGGGCCGCCGCTGCCCGGAGCGTCAGCGAAGGGCAAAGGCGGAAAGCAAGACAAAGGTGGCGGCACCTATCGGCCCGCAAAGCCAGTCTGCACGTGGGGTGTCACGGCACGGCGCGGCGTCGTCGTTGCGCGCTGCGCCCAGCGAAGCCCGCGTCCATGCTCGCCTTTCAGCGTGCTTCACACGATCGGACTTGCCAGGGCTTGCAAGGAGCGGCGCCATGAGCGGCCATCGCGAGGATGATTTCCGCATCCGCCCCAACGCCCCGAAGAACCGAGGCCAAGGCTTCGTCTCCAAGGTGCTCAAGCAGGCGAGCAAGGCTGGCGACGGCAAGTCACCGGTACGTCATCCGGCGTCAGAGCGCAGTTCCGGCCAGCGGCCAGGATCACGGCTTGGGCGTGGTCACACGGCGGCTCGCTTCGCGGGTGCGAAGCTGACGCCTATGTCGCGCCGAGTGACCATCAAGACGCTGCTGGTCAATCAGCAGCGGGCCAGCCCGCGGTCGCTTGCCAAGCACTTGCGCTACATTGAGCGCGACGGGGTGGGCCGGGATGGCGAGCCGGGCCAATCCTATGGGCCGCAGACCGATGCCGTCGACCTCGATGCATTCAAGGAACGCTGCGCCGACGACCGGCACCACTTCCGCTTCATCCTCTCGCCCGAGGATGGTGCCGAGCTGGAAGACCTGCGCACCTACACGCGGCACCTCATGGGTCGCATGGAAGCCGACCTGGGCACCCGGCTGGATTGGGTGGCCGTCGATCACTGGAATACCGACAACCCACACATGCACATCGTCGTGCGCGGACGCGACGACACCGGCAAAGACCTTGTCATCGCCGGCGACTACATCGCCGATGGCTTCCGGCATCGCGCCGCCGAGCTGGCGACCGAATGGTTGGGTCCGCGTACAGAACTGGAGATCCAGCAGAGCCTGCAGCGCGAGGTGGATCAGGAGCGGTGGACGAGTCTGGATCGCACGCTCACGCGCGAGGCCGACAAGGACGGCCGAGTGCGGATCGGACGGTTCGACGAGCCGCGGCTGCAGCGTCAGCGCCTGCTGCTGATTGGCCGGCTGCAACGCTTGCAGCGCCTGGGCCTGGCGGACGAGATGCGGTCGGGTACCTGGACCGTCCATACCGATGCGGAAAAGACCTTGCGCGCCCTGGGCGAGCGGGGCGACATCATCCGCACCATGCAGCGGGCCATGCGAGGCGAGCCGCGCGAGCTGGCGGTGTTCGAGCCGAGCGACGACGGCCGAACCATCCTTGGCCGCGTGGCCGCGAAGGGGCTGGCCGACGAGTTGCGCGACCGGGGCTATCTGGTCATCGACGGGGTGGACGGCAAGGCCCACTATGTCGCGCTCAACGCTCGCGACGAGCTGGAGAACTATCCGGCCGGTGCTGTAGTGGAGGTGAAAGGGTCGGCTGAAATGCGCGCGGCTGACAAGAACATCGCTGCGCTGGCGAGTGATAGTCTTTACCGCACCGATCATCACCTGGCGGTCGCGCAAGGGCAGGCCGCTCCAGGCCGCGATCCGCAGGAAGTCGTGGCGGCCCACGTCCGCCGCCTGGAAGCCCTGCGTCGGGCCGGCATCGTGGAGCGTGTCGCCGAAGGTCTATGGAAGGTGCCGGACGACTTGGCCGAACAGGGCCGCCGCTACGATGCGCAGCGCCTGGGCGGCGTAGTGGTGGAGCTGAAATCGGACCTGCCCATCGAGCGCCAGGCCCGCGTGATCGGGGCCACCTGGCTCGACCAGCAACTGATAGGCGGTGGCAAAGGGCTGGGTGACCTGGGCTTTGGCGGCGAGGCTAGGCAGGCGATGCAGCAACGGGCTGATTTCCTGGCTGAGCAAGGGCTGGCCAAGCGCCGCGGGCAGCGCGTGATCCTGGCGCGCAACCTGCTGGGCACGTTGCGCAACCGGGAGCTGGCGCAGGCGGCGAAAGACATTGCTGCCGAGACCGGCCTGGAGCATCGGCCAGTGGCTGACGGTCAGCGTGTGGCGGGCATCTACCGGCGCAGCGTCATGCTAGCCAGTGGGCGCTACGCGATGCTCGACGATGGTAAGTCGTTCACCTTGGTCCCGTGGAAACCAGTCATCGAAGGGCGAATGGGACAGCAAGTCGCCGCGACCGTGCGCGGCAGCGGCGTTGCACGGGAGCTGGGAAGGGCAAGAGGGCTATCAATCTGACGGTTGAACGCCAGTCGATCTGAGACGTTAAAACGCGTGTAGCGTGGTGGTCGAACACAGCAAAGGCATTTCACCTGACGCCATTCGTTACGCCATGAAGACCGCGCACGCGGCACACTTGACGACACGCTGACATAGCCAACGAATTGGGCTGTGACAACTTGGCACTTGCAAGCTGGAGTCGTTCAACGGATATCCATTCTTGAAACCACCGCCGCGCGCAAAGAACAGGAGACAAACCCAGCCGGTGGAATGCAGCTGCGGCAAGCACGCGCAGCAGGGAGAGAGTGATGGAATTGAGGCACCTCCGTTGCTTTATGGCAGTGGCCGAAGAGCTCCACTTCGCTCGTGCGGCCGAGCGCCTGCATATCGAGCAGTCGCCGCTGTCGCGGGCGATCAAGGAGCTCGAAGAGGAACTCGGCGTAGCGCTGTTCGCGCGCACCACGCGCAGCACCCGACTGACGCAAGCTGGCAAGCTGTTTCTCGAATATGTGCCGCGTGTCTTCATCACCTTGGATCAGGCTCGAGAAAGTGTGAAAGCCGCGGCCCAGGGGTTTCATGGTCAATTGCGCATCGCGCTGTCGGATGGCATCACGCCGTCACGCTTGCCGGCTTTGCTGGCCTTGTGTCGGCAGGAAGAGCCCGAGGTCGACATCCGGCTGTTCGAGGTGCCACTATCACAGCAACTCAAGGGCTTGCACGACGATTTGTACGATGCGGGCTTTGCCATGTCCAACGAAGTGGGTGAAGGTGTGCTGGCCACGCCGGCGTGGACCGACCCGCTGGTGGTGGCGGTGCCCGCACGGCATCCGTTGTTGGCGCACAAGCGAATTCCCTTGAGCGAAGTGCTGCGCTACCCGCTGGTGCTGGGCGATCCCCAAGCATGCGAGGGCCACGCCAAGCATGTGGAGCGTGTGCTGCGGCAGGTGGATATGGAGCCGTTGCTCGCCGAGCGGGTGACGTCCTGTGAACTGATGATGGCCCTGGTTTCGGCAGGCATGGGCTTGAGCTTGACGGGGGCGTCACACATCGCCGGCTGCCGCGAGCGCGGCGTGGTCGCGCGACCGCTGGCAGGACGCTCTTTGCCGTTCACCACCTACCTGCTTCGGCCGGCGCGTGAGCCGTTCGACGAACTTGAACCGCACCGGGTCTCGAGGAGGCCTGTTGGCTTGAGTCAGACCAGCATGGTCTGACGGCTCTTGGGGTTTAGGCTTTGTCTTTCTCAGCCCCCCGCAGGGGCCGCCGGAGGCCCCTGGTTGGGCCATGTATTCATGGTTCAACCTCCTGCGGCGCTGCCAACGAAGCAGGCTTGGTGGTGAATGCCTCTGCTTGCTCACGCCAGTAGTTTGCCTCGGCTTCGGCCGGCGGGATGTAGCCGATCGGTTCGAGCAGGCGATGGTGATTGAACCACGAGACCCACTCCAGCGTTGCCAGCTCGACCGCCTCGCGCGTCTTCCACGGGCCGCGCCGGTGAATGATCTCGGCCTTGTACAGCCCGTTGATCGTCTCGGCCAGCGCGTTGTCGTAGCTGTCGCCGGTAGAGCCCACCGAAGGTTCGATGCCGGCTTCGGCCAAGCGTTCGCTGTAGCGGATCGAGACGTACTGGCTACCGCGGTCGCTGTGGTGCACGAGGTCGCCATCGCGTTCGGCACGCCGAGCGTACAGCGCCTGCTCCAGCGCGTCGAGCACGAAGTCGGTCTGCATCGAACTGCTCACCCGCCAGCCCACGATGCGCCGCGCGAACACGTCGACCACGAAGGCCACGTAGACGAAGCCCTGCCAGGTCGAAACGTAGGTGAAGTCCGCCACCCAGAGCTGGTTGGGCCGCCGCGCCTTGAAGTGCCGATTGACACGGTCCAGCGGACACGCCGCCTTGGCATCGGGCACCGTCGTGCGCACGCCCTTGCCGCGGCGCACGCCTTGCAGCCCCAGCCGCCGCATCAAGCGCTCCACCGTGCAGCGCGCCACCGTCACGCCTTCGCGCAGCAGTTGCCGCCACACCTTGTCGGCGCCGTACACGCGCAGGTTGGCGTCGAACAGGCGCTGCACCTGCGGCATCAGCTCGGCGTCGCGCTGCACTCGCGCGGGCAGCCGCGCCGGCTCGCGCACTCGGGCAGCATGGCGCCGGTACGCCGACGGGGCGACCTGCCGCGCGCTACAGATCGGCTCGACCCCGTGAGCAGCCCGGTGCTCGTCGATGAAGGCGTTCACTTCTTGTGGTGGCGGTCGAGCTCCGCCTGGGCGAAATAGGCGCTTGCCAGCTTCAGGATCTCGTTGGTCTTGCGCAGCTCGCGCACCTCGCGCTCGAGTTCCTTGATGCGCTGCCGCTCACTGGTCGTCGGGCCGGGCCGCACGCCGCTGTCGCGCTCGCCTTGGCGCACCCACTTGCGCAGCGTCTCGGCCGTGCAGCCGATCTTGCCCGCGATCGACTCGATCGCCGCCCACTGCGACGGATATTGGTCCTTGGCGTCGAAGACCATGCGCACCGCGCGCTCGATAACCTCGGGGGAATACTTCGGGGACTTCCTCATCTTGGCTCCATTCTCAATCGAAGGAGCCTCCTCAAATTGCGGGGCGGTTCAACCAGCGCTGGCGCATTGAGCGTGACTACCAGGACCTCAAGCAGGACTTTGGCCTTGGGCACTATGAGGGGCGAGGTTGGCGAGGATTTCACCACCATGCGAGCCTGGCCATTGCGGCCTACGCCTTCTTGATGACCGAGCGCCTGATTGCCGACAAATCTGTCGGCAGCAAAAAAAACTTCGCCGAACGCCAAGTGCCTGCCCTTCCCGAGGATTACGTCCCCCGCGGCAGTCCTGCGCGCGCAGCGGCACGTGAGCCATTCGATCACGACGCTACGTCTCAAGCTCAGCTACGCGCTGCTCGCCCGTCTCGGCCAGTGTCCTTGCTGCGGCCGAGCAAGCAAAAGACGACATTTATGACACAGTAAGACTAGTAGCTGCGGGAAATGTGGCTCTTCCTAAGAGCCGTGCGCGTACCGGCGTCGCCGGCTCTCACGCTGCAACGGCGTCTCCAGCGTATCTCCGAGCAGTTTGTGGACGAACTGCGCTGTGACTGAAGCCAGTTGTTCCAGTGCTCGTATGAAAAGCCAAATTCTAGCTGTTGCAGGTTCACTCGACTTCAGCTGGGGTGCTCAAAACTAATCGGAAGATTATCTTCATAATCAAAATATATCATATCACCTGGCAATTTTATAACCTCGCGCAAACCGATGAAATTAGTTAATTTGTATAAATCAGTATTATTGATCCGAAATCAAACCACTTGAACAAATAAATCAAGCCGCATATTTGACCGATTCCTTCTGGAAGAACTGCTTGACCTTGGCGGGCGATTTCTGCAGGTGCCGCAGGTGCCCGATGGCCGCTTGCTTGAGTTGACCCTTGCGCCGATTGGGCGCCTGGCTCGTGACGGCGGCCTTCAGGTTCGCGTTGAGCATCTCGTCGGGGTTCAGCTCCGGGCTGTAGCTGGGCAGGTAGAACACTTCGATGTGCTCCTTGTTCTCCTGTAGCCACGCCTTGACCAGCTTGGCGTGATGAACCTTCAGGTTGTCCAGCACAAGGAATACTTTGCCGGTGTTTGCCTTCTTGGCTTCCTGCACCAGTCGCTTCATGAAGTCGATCAGGATGGCCGCGTTCATCGCCCCCTCAAACACCTTGAAGCGAACCTTGCCCCGGTTGGTGACGCTGGAGATGATGGATAGGCCCTCACGGCGCTGGTTGACGCGAATCTCCGGTGTCTGGCCCATGGGGGCGTAAGAGCGCCCGCGCACATCGTCCGAGCGCAGACCCGTCTCATCGGCCCAGTGAATTTCTGCACCTTCAGCCTTGGCTCTGTGCTCGATGGCCGGGTACTGCTCATCGAGCCAGCGCTGTACGGCAGCAGGTTGTTGTTCGTAGGCACGCTGGATGGGCTTTTGCGGCGTGAAACCCCAGCGGCGCAGGTACAGGCCCACGCCTTGCGGAGTCAGACGCACGCCGCAGCGCTGCTCAATCAGCAGCAGCACCGCCTGGCGTGTCCACAACGCAAAGTCCATCTTGAGCTGATCGGGCGTGTGGTCGATGACCAGACGACGGATGTCGCGCTCTTGCTCTTCGCTCAGGGCACGCAGCACGCCCACGGGTCGCCCGCAGGGCTTGTCCACCAGCGCCTTGGCGCCGCCTTGGTCATAGCGCTTGCAGATGTCGAACACGCCGGTGCGCGACAGGCCCAGATCGGCGGCGATGGCTTCATACGTCCAGCCCGCGCGGCGCAGCTTGATGACCTGCCGGCGCCGCTCCTGGCGCGCTTCAGGGGTGAGTTTCCTCATGTCGATCATTTCCATGAGGATTATCTGCGGGCACATTCAACAACTTCAAGAGGTTTGATTTCTATTCAATATTTGAGAACCGCCTACCGCCCTTCGTGAGTATGATTGGTTGCTGCGCTGCGCGTTCAAGGCGCAGCGGCGCAGCCGTGGTGCGGGCCGATGGCGAACCCACGCCAACTGTCCAGATCAATCCACTTTCGCACCCGAGGCCTTCACCACCGGCGCCCAATTCTGGATTTCCGAGCGGATGAAGTTGCTGAAGTCCTGCGGGTTGCTCTTCTCGGCCACGGCGCCGAGCTTGGCGTAGGCGGTCTTGACTTCGGGCTTGTCGAAGGCGGCGTTCATGGCCTTGTTGAGCTTGTCGATGACGTCCTTGGGCGTGCCCTTGGGGGCGATGAGGCCGAACCAGGAGGACACGTCGAATGGCGCCAGGCCGCTTTCTTCCAGGGTGGGCAGGTTGGGTGCCGACGGCGAGCGGGTCTTGGTGGTGATGGCCAGCGCCTTCAGCTTGCCGCTTTGCACATGGGGCCATGAGGCCGGCATGTTGTCGAACATGAACTGCACCTGGCCGCCGATCAGGTCGGTCACGGCCGGGGCGCTGCCCTTGTAGGGGATGTGCTGGGTCTTCAGGCCGGTGCGCACCTTGAATAGTTCGCCGGCCATGTGGATGGAGGTGCCGCTGCCCGACGATGCGTAGGCGATCTTGCTGTCGTTCGCGCGCGCCCACTCGATGAATTCCTTGACGTTGTTGGCCGGCACGCTGGGATTCACGACCAGGATGTTGGGCACCTTGGCGCCGAGCGCGATGGCATCGAAGTCGCGGTTCAGGTCGAACTTGATGTTGGGGTAGAGCGACTGGTTGATCGCACTGGTGACGGCGACGAACAGCAGGGTGTAGCCATCGTGCGGTGCCGCGGCCACGAAGTCGGTGGCGATGTTGCTGCCGCCGCCGGGGCGGTTGTCGACGACGAAGGACTGGCCCAGCGTCTCCGTCAATTCCCTGGCCATGATGCGCGCCACGATGTCGGTGGTGCCGCCGGCCGAGAAGCCGACGACGATGCGCACCGGCTTGCTGGGGTAGTTGTCCTGCGCGGCCGCACCCCAGGCGGTGCAGGCCAGACAGGCCCCGACGAGGGTTGCGATGCGGCGGCGAGTCGGTGTGTGAAGCGATGTCATCGGCCAGGGTCCTTTCGTGCGGGCTGAAGCGATCCACTCTAAGTGAACCGCGCGTCCGATGACAAGCTATTGATCCGGCACCATGAAGTTTTCATGCTGCGTACCTGACGATCGGGTCTTGGAAATAGGCGCGCACCCGGTCGCGATTGGTGGCGATGCTCTGCATGTGCTCGTTGGCCGCAGCATGTAGCTTGGCTTTGGTGCGCACAGGCACCTTCGAGCCGATGGCTTGCTTGAGATCGGCATTCAGCCGCTCGTCGGGATTGAGCTCAGGGCTGTAGCTGGGCAGAAAGAACACCTCGATGTCACGCCCGCGCTCGGCCAGCCAGGCCTTCACGGGCTTGCAGTGGTGCACCCCGAGGTTGTCCAAAATGAGAAAGACCTTCTTGCGCCGGCGCTTGCCATCTCGCACCAAGGCCTGCAAGAACTCGATGAGCCGCTCGTGATTGAAGGCGCCATCGATGATCATCCAGTTGGCGCGCCCCCGGTTGGTGACGGTGGAGATCATCGAGAGCTTCTCGCGCGTGCCGCCGACGACCATCGTCACCGGCGTCTTGCCGCGCGGCGCATAGCTGCGGCCACGCACGTCGGTGTTGACCAGCGCCGTCTCATCGCCCCAGTGGATCTCGCCGCCCTCGGCGCGGGCAGCACGCTCGATCGCCGGGTACTCGTGCTCCAGCCATTGGCGCACCGCCTCGGGGCGCTGCTCGTAGGCGCGCTTGATCGGCTTTTGCGGCGTGAAACCCCAGCGGCGCAGGTACTCACCGGTGGCACGGATGGACAGCCGAAGACCGAACTCGCGCTCGATGTACTGCATCACCGCAGCGCGCGTCCACAGAGCGAACTCCATCTTCAACTGCTCGGGCCGCTGGTCGCAGATGGTGCGCCGCACCGAGGCCTCCTGCTGGGCGCTGAGCAAGCGCCCGTCGCCCTTGCTGCGACCGCGAGCAGCCGGCTTGATGGCGGCCCAGCCACCGGCATCAAACCGATCGATCGCCTTGCGAACCGTGGGGTAGCTCAAGCCCGTGAGCGTCACGATCTGCATCACGCCAGTGCCTCGAAGATGCAATCGCACCACTTGCTTTCGCCTCTCGTGCAACTGCTCCAGTTTCTGGTATCGAGCGTCTTCTTTGTCCATCACGCTATGACTGAATCAAACACCAAGAATTCAATCTTTATGATGCCGGATCAATAGGGCGGGCATTCATGCCCGCGCCGCGGTGGCTGGATACGTCCACGCGGGCACAAGTGCCCGCCCTACGAATCGGCCCGCGACTACAGATCACAACTCCAGCACCAGCAACTCGCCCGCCGCGCGCGAGCAGCAGACCATCATGCGGTCTTGTGCGTCGCGCTCGCCGCGCGTCAGCACCAGGTCGCGGTGATCGATGGCGCCGCCCAGCACGGGCACTTCGCACGAGCCGCACAGGCCCTCGCAGCAGTCGCTTTGCACGTCGATGTTGGCGCCCTTCAGCGCCGACAGGATGGTCTGGTCGGCGCGCACTGGCAGGGTGATGCCGGAGTCCTTCAGCTCAATCTCAAACGCATGCTCTTTGGCCGGATCAAGCGTGGGCGGCTCGGTCTGGAAGTGCTCGATGCGCAGCGCGTCGCCCTGCCAGTGCGCGGTGCAGGCTTCCAGCGCGCTCAGCATGCGCTCGGGGCCGCAGGCGTACAGGCGCACGTCGGGCTGTGGCGTGGCCAGCAGCGCCGTGAGGTCGGCGCGCTGGCCTTCGTCCTTGGCGTAGATGCGCAGGCGCTCGCCGTGCTCGGCGATCAGGGCGTCGAGCAGCGGCATCAACGCGCGGCTGCGGCCGCTGTAGTGGATCTCGTAGTCCATGCCCAGCAGCCGGGCGCGGTGCGCCATGGCGGCAATGGGCGTGATGCCGATGCCACCGGCGATGAACACGGCGCGCTGGGCGCTTTCGTCAAAGTGGAAATGGTTGCGCGGGCCGCGGATGCGCACCCGGTCGCCTTGCTTCAACTGATCGTGCACCCAGGTCGAACCACCCCGGCTGGCGGCGTCGCGCAGCACGGCGATCTCGAAGGCGTTGGCATCCGCCGGATCGCCGCACAGCGAGTACTGGCGCGACAGGCCGGTGTCGCCGCACTCAACGTCGATGTGCGCGCCGGGCTGCCATTTGGGCAGCGGCTGACCGTTGGCGGCCACCAGGCGCAACAGCACCGCATCGTCGGTGATATGCGTGACGCGCTCGACCACCATCGGCCGCGTCACCGTCTGCTTGGACGGCTCACCCAGGCGCACGGGCAGTTGCTCTTGCAGGATGGCGGGATTCGCGCGCTCCGGGTTTTGCGCCGGATCCCACTCCACCCACAGATGCCTGGGGCCGCGGAAGGACGTGTTGGGCACGTAGTCAAAGCGCTGCTCGGCCAGGCGCATGTGCGGCAGGCGCTTGGTGAACTCTTCCAGGAACACCTGCAGCTCCAGCCGCGCCAGGTTCTTGCCCATGCACTGGTGCGAGCCGTAGCCGAAGGTCAGGTGGTCGCTGGCGTTGTCGCGGCGGATGTCGACGCGCTCCGCGTCGGTGAAATGCTGCTCGTCGTGGTTCGCCGACGACATCACGATCAACAGCTTGCTGCCCGCGGGGATGTGCACGCCGCCCACCGTGGCGTCGCGCGTGGCCAGTCGCCGCCACGCGGCGACCGAGCCGTTGTGGCGGATGCATTCTTCCACCGCGCTGGGGATCAGGCTCGGGTCTTCGCACAGTTCGCGCCACACGTCGGGCTGCTGCAGCAGCGACTTCAGCGCATTGGCGATGCCGTTGGCCGTCGTCTCGTGCGAGGCGACGATGCCGGCCATCATCATCGAATGCAAGTAGGAGTCGGTGACCACATCCGGGTAGTCCTTCTGCTTGCGGATGCCGTACGGCATCCAGCCCGGCGCGTCGGGGTTCTGGCGCATCTTGGCCAGAATCTTGCCGGACAGCTGCCAGAAGTTGCCCACCGCGTGCGCCACCGCCACCTGCTCTTCAGGCTTGGGGCGGCCCCAGGTGTTGACGGTGTGGGCGATGGAGTAGCGGCGCAACTGGTCCATGTCCTCCTCGGGCACGCCGAGAAAGTGCAGGCCGATGGTGAGCGGCGCCTCCCACAGCATCTGATCGACCAGATCGGCGCGGCCGTCATTGATGAACTTGTCGACGTATTCGCGCGCCACGCGGCGCACCATGGGCTCGTGCGCTTGCAGGGCCTCCGGCGTGAAGGGCTGGATCAGCACGCGGCGGCGCGCCATGTGGGCCGGCTCTTCCTCGTTGACCAGCGTGCGGTTCATGGCGTAGTCGTAGCTCGCCAGCACGGCGTTGGCTGCGTCGCCGGTGGGCGTGATTTTTTCCAGCGCGATCGAGGCGCTGAAGGTCTGGTGATCGCGAAACACCGCCTTCACGTCGTCGTAGCGCGTGACCACCCAGTAGCCCAGCTTGGGCGAATAAAACACCGGCTCCTGCTCGCGCGACCAGCGCAGGTACTCGGGTGGATTCTGCTGGTAACCGTTTTCAAACGGGTCGAACTCGGCTGCGCGGGCGCTGATGGGGCAACCGGTGGGGCCGGTCAGCGCGGCGTGGTCGATCGGGCAGCGAGTGGTGGGGTTGGCAGTGGACATCGCACAGGCAGCTTGGTAAACGTGAGTCGCGTCATTTGACTGCGCCACGCGCAATCTCGCAAGCCGGCGCTGACCGCGTCCGGGACGCCACGTTCAACGGCCGCGCGCCGCCTGCGCATTGACCTGGTCCTGATGGCGCCACGCCTGTGGCGGCCACTGGGCCTTGATCCAGGACAGCACGGCGACGATCTCCTGATCACTCAGCACACCGTCGTAGGCGGGCATGGCGGATCGGTAGTCGGGCTGGCCGATCACCTTGGCCAGCCCATGCTTGGTGAGGGCGAACAGCTGCTCGTCGGGGTGGTGCCAGGTGTGGCCGCTGTCGTCGTGCGGCGGCGCCGGCAGCAGGCCGTCGGGGCCGCGCTCGCGCCAGTTGGGCTGGCCCTCACCCCGCGCGCCGTGGCAGCTGGCGCAATGCTGCGCGTAGACGCGAACACCGACCGCCAGCACGGCGGCGTCATCCGGCCGCAGCGCGTGCGGTGAGGCGTCGCTGCGTGGCCACCAGAACGCCCCTGCGAGCAGCGCCAGCATCAGCAAGACCAGCGCGGCGCCGATCCGGCCGGCGCGCCGTGGATTCACGCGCGCCGCCGCCGGCCTCACGAATGCTGCTTGAACACGCTGGTGCTGCCGTCGCGTCGCACCAGCAGCGTGTCGTACTTGTCGCGCCGGCCACCGTACACCGGGCCGTCCATGCCGGGCGAGCCGACCGGCATGCCCGGCACCGTCAGGCCCAGCGCCTGCGGTTTCTCGCGCAGCAGGCGGTGCACCTCGTCGGCGTGCACGTGGCCCTCGACGACGTAGCCGCCGATCAGCGCGGTGTGGCACGAGCCCAGCTTGGCCGGCAGGCCCAGGCGCGCGCGCACCGCGTTGTTGCCGCTGTCGTGCGCCGTGACTTTGAAGCCGTTCTGCTGCATGTGCACGATCCAGTCGCCGCAGCAACCGCAACTGGCGTCCTTCCAGACCTCGAGCGCGATCGGCTCGGCGCGTTTTTGCGCGGCCAGCGGCAGCGCGGCGGCGGCGGCCGTGCCGGCCAGCCATTGCAGGGTGTGACGACGATGGATTTTCACGGGCCTGTCCTCGCTGAAATCGAATGCGGCGCCGGGTGCGGCGCGGTGCAGGCACACTGCGTGCCTGAAGAAGCTGTGAGCCACACATTTTCCGCCAGTTCCGCCGATCCCGCATCCGTGCCCGCCGATACCCCGCCCGTCCAGCCCGACGCCGCGCGCCCGCGCGCCAACCCGGCCACGCGTCTGGCGCTGTGCTTGAGCGCACTGGCCGGCGTGGCGCTGGCGCTGCTGGCGGCCGCCGCCCTGCTGGCGGTGCAACTGCATTTTGAGGCGCGCGACCGCGCCCTGCTGCACGGCCATCTGGAACACGCGCGCAGCCTGCTGGGGCGCGTCGACAACACCGCCGCGCTGTCCGAGCTACCGGCCAGCCTGGCGGCGGCGTTCGGCGACCAGCACGCGCTGGCGGTGCGCGTCCAGGATCCGCTGGGCCAGCCGATGTACGAGCAGGCACCGGTCGCCGACATGCCGCCGCGACTGCTGGCGCGCCCCGCCGTGGCCGCGCCAGCACCCTTGGTCGATTGGCGCCAGGACGATCACGTCTGGCGCGGCAGCGCCCTGCTGATGCGCCTGGCGCTGGACGGCGCCGCGCCATTGACGGTGGCGATGGCGCTCGATGTCGGCCAGGACCAGGCCTTCGTGCGCCGCCTCGGCCTGGTGCTGAGCGTCTACGTGCTGCTGATGGTGCCGCTGCTGGCCTTGCTGGCGCGCTGGCTGGTGCGGCGCGCGCTGCGCCAGGCCATCGACTGAGCGCGCCGCCTCAATCGGCCGCGAAACCCAGCACCACGCGCCGCGTGCTGGCGCTTTTCTTCTCGATCTTGGTCACGCGCACGGCGCCGATCTCGGCGGTGTTGGCCACGTGCGTGCCGCCGCAGGGCTGCAGATCGATCAGCGCGCCATCGGGCTGGCCGATGCGGATGGTGCGCACCGTGCCGCTGCCGCGCGGCGGCTGCACGCTCATGCTCTTGACCAGCTGCGGGTTGGCGTCCAGCTCGGCCTCGCTGACGCTGCCGACCACCACCGGCAGCGCGGCCGCCACCAGCCGCGCGATGCCGGCGCTGAGTTCGTCCTTGTCCAGCGGCTCGGTCATGTGGAAGTCGAGCCGCGCGTGCTCGGGCGTGATCGAGCAGCCGTTGACCGGCTTGCCGACCAGATGGCACAGCAGGTGCGTGGTGGTGTGAAAGCGCATCAGGCGGCGCCGGCGCGCGGCGTCGATGCGGGCGATGACCGCATCGCCCGGCCGCAGCGTGGTCAGGCGCGCGGACTCGCCGGGCGCCAGCAGGTGCACGATGCGGCCCGTGGGGCGGCCGTCCTCACCGCTTTCCTTGCGCGTGTCCACGATGGTCAGTTGGCTGCCGTCTTCCAGCCGCAGCCAGCCGGCGTCACCGGCCTGACCGCCGCCGAGCGGATAGAACACCGTGCGGTCCAGCACCACCGCGTGCTCGCCCAGCGCCAGCACGCGGGCCGTGCATTCGATGCGGGTGGCGTCCTCGCGAAACAGTTCGTTGGTCATGCGGCCGATGGTAGCGGCACCGACACGGCCACGCGTAAGATCGCCGCCATGCATTCCGCCGCCCCGCCACCGCCGCGCAGCCGCCGCTGGTCCGAGCTGAGCACCACCGATTTCGCCGCGCTCGACCTGGCGCGCGCGATCGCCGTGCTGCCGCTGGGCGCGACCGAGCAGCATGGGCCGCACCTGCCGCTGTCGGTGGACAGCGATCTGGCGCGCGGCCTCATCGACGCCTGCCTGCCGCACTTGCCGCCCGATCTGCCGGCGCTGTTCCTGCCGCTGCAGCCGGTCGGCTTCAGCCCCGAGCACGGCGCCTTCGCCGGCACGCTGAGCCTGAAGGCCGAGACCGTGATCCGCCTGTGGACCGACATCGCCGAGGGCGTGGCGGCCAGCGGCGTGAAGAAGCTGGTGCTGTTCAACACCCACGGCGGCAACGTCGGCCTGCTCGACGTGGTGGCGCGCGACCTGCGCATGCGCCTGGGCCTGCTGGTGTATGGCGTCAGCTGGTTCAACCTGCCGCTGACCGCGCCCGACGGCAGCGAGGTGATGGCGCGCTTTTCCGCCGGCGAGCAGCGCTTCGGCGTGCACGGCGGGCAAGTCGAGACCGCGATGATGCTGGCGCTGCGGCCCGAGCGGGTGCGTCGCGACGCGGCACGCGATTTCCGCTCCAGCTCGGAAGCGCGCGCGCGCGACTTCGCCATCCTCGGCAACGGCCGCAGCGCCAGGCTGGCCTGGGCCGCGCAAGACCTGAACCCGGCCGGCGTCGCCGGCAACGCCGCCGCGGCCACGCGCGAGGACGGCCAGGCGCTGATCGACGCCGCCGGCCGCGCGCTGGCTCAGGTGCTGATCGAGATCGACCGCCTGCCCGCCGATACCCTGCGCCCGTAGAATTTCCGCTTCCCTCTTGGACCTTGACGGAGTCACCATGCTGAATCGCCGACGCTTCACCACCACCCTGCTTTCCAGTGCCGCGCTCGGCAGCGCCGCGCTGCCGGCGTGGGCGCAGAGCGAGGCGCCGATCCACATCCTGGTCGGCTTTCCGGCCGGCGGTGGTTCTGACGTGATCGCGCGCCTGCTGGCCGAAAAGCTGCAGACCGAGCTGCGCCGCAACGTGCTGGTCGAGAACCGCCCCGGCGCCGGCGGCCAGATCGCCGCGCAGCAGTTGAAGGCCGCGCGCCCCGACGGCACCACGCTGTTCCTGTCGCACGACCACACCATCTCGATCCTGCCGCAGGTGGTGGCCAAGGCCGGCTACGCGCCGCAGGAGGATTTCGTCGCGCTGGGCGGCTTCGCCACCTTCGTCAACGGCATCGCGGTGTCGCCCAACACCCCCGCCAAGACGGTGCCCGAGTACGTGGAATGGGTGAAAGCGCAGGGCGGCAAGAGCGCGGTCGGCATCCCGGCGCCGGCCTCGACGCCCGAGTTTCTGGTGCAGCTGATCGGCAAGCGCTACGGGCTGGACCTGACGCCCGTGCCGTACAAGGGCAGCGCGCCGATGATCGCCGACATGCTGGGCAACCAGATCCCGGCCGGCACCGGCTCGGTGCAGGATTTCATCGAGTTCCAGCGCGCCGGCAAGCTGCGCATGATCGGCGTGCTGGGCGGCCAGCGCCAGGCCGCCATGCCGGATGTGGCGACGCTGAGCGAGCTCGGCTTCAAGGGTCTGGAAGACCTGCCCTTCTACGGCATCTGGGCGCCCAAGGGCACGCCCGCGGCCTTCATCGACAGCTTCTCCGGCGCGCTCGACAAAGTGGTGAAGCTGCCCGATGTGCGCGCCAAGCTGACCGACCTGGGCCTGACCGTCGGCTACATGACCCCCGGCCAGCTGGACCAGCGCGAGCGCGCCTACACCAAGGTGTGGTCGCGCATCATTGCCGAGAGCGGCTTCCAGCCGAGGTGATTCAGGCGTAAGTCACCCAGTCACGATACTCGGCGCCATCCAGGTGCGGCAGCGTGTTGTAGGTCAGCAGCTGGTGCCGCTTGGGGTTGAAGACGAACTGGGTCAGCGCGGTGTTGCGGATGCGCAGGTTCAGCTCGATGCTGATGGCGGGCGGCGCCGCCAGCACCTGCGCCACGGCGGTGGCGATCGGGCCACCGCTGGAGACCAGCAGCACGTCGCCGTCGTAGCTCGCGCGCACATGGTCCAGCGCGCTCGTCACGCCGCGCACGAAGTCGGGGTGGCTCGGCATGCCGGCTGGCTGCACCCGCCCCTCGATCCACGCCGTCAGACCGTCGCGCAGCAAGCGGAAGTGCTGGCGGTACAACTCGGGCGTGTCGGGCCTGGGCAGCGGCTCGGGGTGGATGGCGGCGATGACGGCGTGGCTGTCGTATTCGTTGAGACCGGGCCAAGAGAGATGGGGCGCTTCGAATCCACCGCCGTCGGCGATGCCCTGCCAGGTGCCGAGTTGCCGGCGCAGCGTGCCGGTCAGCACGGCGTCGAAACGCAGGGCGTCGCCGAAGCGTTCACGCAGATACTGGCCCAGGCGCACGCTCTGGCGCTGGCCAAGCTCGCTCAAGTGGTCGTAGTCGTCGGCGCCAAAGCTGGCCTGGCCGTGGCGCACCAGATAAAGGGTTCCCATGGCGGCATTGTGCGGTCGGGCGCGCCCGCCGGGTCGCACCGCAGTCGCTGGCGCGACGGCGTTCAGCCGCCTTGCAACACCTCGGCAAACACCGGCGCATCGACGTTGGCACCCGTCAACACCACGCCGACGCACTGGCCACGCAGACTGGCGCGCTCCTGCCAGGCAGCGGCAAAGGCGGCGGCGCCCGCGCCTTCGGCCAGGTTGTGCGTGTCGGTGTAAATGGCGCGCATGGCGGCGGCCACTTCGTCGTCGCTGACCCGCACCACGTGGTCCAGGTGCGCGGCCAGCACCGCCAGCGCAGCCGGGTCAGCGCGGCGCACGGCCATGCCGTCGGCCAGGCGTGTGGTGGCGGGCGCCTCGACCACGCGGCCGGCGGCCAGCGAATCGGCGTAGGTGATGGCTTGGTTGCTGACCACGCCGACGATGCGCGCGGGGTGGCCCAACGCCAGCTTGGCCGCGATGGCCGCGCACGCGCCCGAGCCCAGGCCGATGGGCACGTAGGCCACATCCATCTGCGGCACGGCGCGCAAGAACTCCCACCAGTACGTCGCCACGCCGCTCACCAGGTCCATGTGAAAGCTGGGCACACGCAAGGCGCCGCGCGCTTCGGCCAGGCGTGCGGCGTGGTCGCTGCTTTCGGTGAAGTCGTCGCCGTGCTCGATCAGCTTGACGCCGAGCGCGCGCATGGCCGCATTCTTCTCGGCCGAGTTGCCGCGCGGCACGACGATGGTGCAGGCCACGCCGTGTGCGCGTGCCGCCCAGCCGATGCTCTGGCCGTGGTTGCCGCGCGTGGCGCTGATGACTTCGCGCGGCAGCTCGCCCCGGCCTTGCAGCGCCGCGAAGAAGCTCAGGCCGCCACGGATCTTGAACGCGCCCACGGGCGTGTGGTTCTCGTGCTTGACCCAGCAGTCGGCGCCCAGCCGTTCAGACAGCAGGCCCCAGCGATACTGCGGCGTGGGCGGGAATTCGCGGTAGACGACTTGCGCGGCGGCTTCGATCTCGGCCAGGGTGGGCAGGGCGGGCGTGGTCATCTGATGGCCTTTCATCAAAGCTCAAAGCCCCTGCGTCGACCACAGAGTGACCAGGCCGCGCGACGTGGACAGCACGGCCTCGATGGCCGGTGGCGCGCCCGCCCGGATGGCGACGTCGGCCAAGCCGAGTGCGGTGCACGCCTCGCCCAGGGCCGCAGCACGCGGGTGCCGCAGCGCCAGCGATTGCAGCGCCAGCCCGCTGGGCGGCAGGCTGGCCGCCGGGTGCACCGCGCCCCACTCGATCAGCGTCGGCAGGCAGCCATCGAACAGGCGGCGGCCGTCGGGCCGCACCGTGATCTGCCACTCAAGCAGGCCGGTGGGCGTCATGCGGTTGGCGCGCAGCACCTCGCCGCGGTCGATCTCCAGCGTGGCCAGACGCGCCGCCGCCAGCTGCACGTCGGGCACGCGGGCGACCCAGTGCGTCAGGCGCGGGCCGTGCTCGCGCACCTGCGCGCGCAAGGCCTCGTCGTCCATGTCGAACCAGCGCTTCTGGGGCGCCCGGCTGGCTTCGGCGGCGTCGGGGTTGATGGCAATGATTTCCAGGTAAGCCAGCGGGAAGGTGCTGGACGCCACCGTCAGCAGCCGGTTGTGGGTGCCAAACAGCGGGTGCTCGCCACCCGGGCCGGGTGTGACGCCCAGCGTGGCTTCGCACCAGGCCACGCCGTCGGCCAGCGTATCCGCCATCACCACCAGGTGGTCGAGCCGGGGTTGGTCGTGCAACGGCGTCCTCATAAATGCACCTCGCCGGCGATCACGCGCACGCAGTCGCCTCCCACCCAGACTTGTCCTGAGCCTGTCGAAGTGGCCTGCCCTGAGCTCGTCGAAGTGGCTTGTCCTGAGCTGTCGCGCTCAACCTGCACGCGGCCGGCGCGCCCCAGCGCCGTGCCTTGGGCGGCGATGTAGCGTGTGGACAACTCGCCCGCCTCGATCAGCCACTGCGCCAGGCTGGCATTCAGGCTGCCGGTCACCGGGTCTTCGGGCACGCCCATCGGAGCGGCGAAGGCGCGCACTTCGATCAGGGGTGCGTCGGCGGGCGGCTTGAAGGCGCGCGCCTCGCGACTCGATTTAGATATCAATTCGATAGCTGCTGGCGCTGGGTGAACACCGGCAACGCCCACTTTTGTTCCCAATTTGGCCAACTGCGCATGGTCGGGCTCCAGTGCCAGCACGGTGTCGGCGCTGTCCAGTTGCAGGGTCAGCCACACCGGGCCGTTGTCCAGCAGCTGCGCGCGCTGCACCTGGGCGGCGCTCAGTCCCAAAGCCTGCACGGTCTGCGCCAGCACTTCGGGCGCCGGGTCGCTGCGCAGGCTGGGCGGCGCGGCAAAGGCCAGGCGCTCGCCCTCGCGCCGGATCGGGATCAGGCCCTTGGCGCACTGCTGCACGATGCGCTCCGGCGACTTCGGCTGGCCGCCTGCTGCCAGCCACGCAAAGCACGAACCCAGCGTGGGGTGCCCCGCAAACGGCAGCTCGCCACCCGGCGTGAAGATGCGCAGCGCGTAGTCCGCTTGGCGCTCGGTCGGCGGCAGCACGAAGGTGGTTTCCGACAAATTGGTCCAGCGCGCAAAGCGCTGCATGGCGGCGTCATCCAGGCCGCTGCCGTCCAGCACCACGGCCACCGGGTTGCCGTAGCCGGGCGTCGCGGTGAAAACGTCGATCTGGGCGAAGGGGCGTGCAGTGGCCATGTGATAACTATGAAATCAGGAGCTGTTTGCGCTTACTCCATAAGGGCAAATGCTTGTTTTCATCCAGCAATGGTCTGGCGCACCACCTGCGCCAGCGCCGCCATGCCCTGGTCAATCTGCTCGGGCGTGGAGGTGACAAAGGACAGCCGCAGCGCGCGCGTGTCGGGCTGGCTGGCGAAGAAGGGCGCACCGGGCACAAAGGCCATGCCAGCATCCACGGCCTTCGGTAAAAGCGCCTGCGCGTTCAGCCCCTCGGGCAGGCGCACCCACACGAACATGCCGCCCACGGGCCGCGTCCATTCGGCGCCGGTCGGCCCCAGCTCGCGCGCCAGCGCGGCCAGCATGGCGTCGCGCTGGGCGTGGTAGCGGTCGCGGATGGTGGGCACATGGGTGTCGAGAAAGCCGTCGCGGATCACCTCGACCACCACGCGCTGGTTGAAGCCGGGCGTGTGCAAATCGGCCGCCTGCTTGGCTTGCAGCAGCTTGGGGTAGAGCGCGGGCGGCGCAATGATGTAGCCCAGCCGCAGGCCGGGCGCCAGGATCTTGCTGAACGAGCCCAGATAGAGCACGCCCTCGGGCCAGCGCGCCAGCAGCGGCTGAGGCGGCGGCTGGTCAAACCACAGCTCGCCGTAGGGGTTGTCCTCGACGATGGGCAGGCCGCGCTCGCGGCACACGGCCAGCACCGCCTCGCGCCGCGCCTCGGGCATGGTGCGGCCGGTGGGGTTCTGGAAGTTGGGCAGCAGGTACATGAAGCGCGCCGGCTCTTTCATGCCTTCAAGCTGTGCGCGCAGCGCATCGGGCAGCACGCCTTCGTCGTCGCTGGCTACGCTGTCGATGCGCGGCTGCATGGGCGTGAAGGCCTGCAGCGCGCCCAGGTAGGTGGGGGTTTCGACCAGCACCGGCGCGTCCTTGTCGATCAGCACCTTGGCGATCAGGTCCAGGCCCTGCTGGCTGCCGGTGGTGATCAGCACCTGGTCGGGCGAGATGTGCGCGCCCTGCTTGGCCATTTCGGTGGCGACCCACTGGCGCAGCTCGGGCAGGCCTTCGCTCGACGCGTACTGCAGCGCCGGCTTGGCAATCGTGCTGCCTTCGGCCAGCACGGTGGCGCAGGCGGCGCGCATGGCATCGACCGGAAAGGTCTCGGGCGAGGGCAGGCCGCCGGCAAAGTTGAGGATGCCGGGGCGCTCGGTCACCTTCAGGATTTCGCGGATGGCCGAGGGGTTCATGGCGTGGGCGCGCTCGGCCAGTTGCCAGGGGGATGCGGCTGTCAGATCGGTCGGGTGCATGGGAATGGCCTTAAAAAAATGCGGATCGCCGTCAGCGTGCGCTGGCGCGCGGTGGCAAGGACAGGCGCCGGCTCAGAAACACTGTGGCCACCACGGCCAGCGCGAAACCGATGGACACGGCGTCCATGCGCTCGCCCAGCAGCGGAATGGCGAACAGCATCGACAGGAACGGCTGCAGCAACTGCACCTGGCTGACGCGCAGCGCGCCGCCCCACTCCAGCCCGCGGTACCAGGCGAAGAAGCCGGCCCACATCGAGAACATGCCGACGTAGACGAAACCGGCCCAGGCGCTGGGGCGCATGGTGGCAGCGTCCGGCGGCCACAGCCACCACGCCGCCGGCAGGCTGAGCGGCAGCGCCGCCGCGCAGACCCAGCAGATGGTGCGCTCGGCGCCCAGATCGGGCGTGACCTGGGCACCGGCCACGTAGCCGATCGAAGCGGCGATGACGGCGCCGATCAGCAGCACGTCGGCCCAGGCCAGGCCAAAGCCGCCGGCCTCCTGCGCGCGCAACCAGGCGAACAGCATCACCAGCGCGCTGCCGGCCACCGCGCACCACCAGAATGCTGGCCGCGCGCGCTGCCCCATCATGATCGCCACCGCCACCGCCGTGGCCAGCGGCCCCAGCGCCATGATGACGGCGGCGTGCGTCGCCGTGACGCTGCGCATCGCCACCGCCAGCAGCACCGGAAAGCCGATCACGTTGCCGGCCACCGCCAGCAGCAGCGGGCGCCAGTGCCGGCGCTGCGGGCGCGGCGAGCGCGTCAGCAGCAGAAAGGCCGCCGACAGCAGGCCCGCCAGCGCTGCCCGCCCGGCGGTGAGAAAGGCCGGCGACAGCTGCGGGTCGGCGCTGCTGCCGGTGGCCATGCGCGTGGCCGGCAGGGTGATGGCGAAGATCGCCACACCCAGCACGCCGAGCCAGAAGCCGGCCAGCAGGCGCGCATCGCCTTGCAGGCCGGTGCTCACGGCGCGCTCCAGATCATCCACACCGAGGTCGCCACCAGGGCGCTGGCCATCAGGCGGTTGAACCACAGCAGGCGATCGCCCTGCGTCAGCCAGTGGCGCAGCAGCGAGCCGATCAGCGCATAGGTGAAATTGCTGGCGAAGCCGAAGCCCAGCATCACCGGCAGCACCATGGCCAGGCGCGTGAGCCAGTCGGGCCGCCCGGCGATCCAGCCGGCCACAACGGCCAGCGCCAGCATCCAGGCCTTGATGTTGACGAACTGCAGCGCCACGCCCTCGATGAAGCTGACCTGCATGCTACGCTCGTCGGCCTGCCCCAGCGTGCGGCTGCCGGCCAGGCGCCAGGCCAGCCACAGCATGTAGCCCACGCCCACCGCCAGCACACCCCAGCGCAGCGCCGGCACCGCCAGCACCAGGCCGCCGACACCCAGCGCGCACAGCACGAACAGCCCGGCCCAGCCCGTGGGCACGGCGCAGACGAAGCGCATGGCGCCGCGCAGGCCGCGGTTGGCCGCGATCGCGGTCGACAAGGTGGTGTTCGGCCCCGGCGTGAAGCTGGTGGCGGTGGCCAGCAACAGCAGGGCGGAAAACTCGGCAGCGGTCATGGTGGCAATGTAAGGATTTCAGCAGTACAGAACCGATACAGTTGACGAGCGCAGATCAACAACTGTATGGTTCGCTCCAGCCATACAGCTTGCCATGTTGCTGCGCACCACCTCCCAACCGCTCACCGAACAGCTGGCCGAACGCTTCGCCAGCCGCATCCGCGATCGCCTGCTGGCGCCCGGCTCGCGCCTGCCCAGCGTGCGCCAGTGCGCGGCGCAGCAGGGCGTCAGCCCGTCCACCGTGGTGGCCGCCTACGACCTGCTGCAGGCGCAGGGCCTGGTCGAGGCGCGACGCCAGCGCGGCTTCTTCGTGCGCGACGGCGCGGCACGGCCGCTGGCCGCGCCCCTGCCAGCACCGGCGGTGCTGGACGCCGGCGACGCACGGCGGCGCAACGCCCCGATCAGCGCCGCCACCCTGATGCGCAGCATGTTCCAGCCGATCAGCGGCAAGCCCCAGCCCGGCATGGGCGTGCTGCCGGCCGAGTGGATCGAGACCGACCCGATCGCCGCCAGCCTGCGCAAGGTGTCGTCCGCCGCCAGCGTACGCGACACCAGCGTGCGCTACGGCGAGCCGATGGGCGACGCACAGCTACGCCAGGCGCTGGCGGCGCGCCTGCAGGCGATCGACATCGACGCGCACGCCGGCCAGATCATCACCACGGTCGGCGCCACCCAGGCGCTGGACATCATCAGCCGCACGCTGCTGAAGGCGGGCGACACGGTGATGGTCGAGGAACCCGGCTGGGCGGTCGAGTTCGCGCGCCTGGCGGCGCTGGGCATGCGCATCCTGCCGGTGCCGCGCGGCCCCGACGGGCCGGACCTGGCGGTGATGGCGCGTTACTGCGAGGCGCACGCCGGCACGGCGCAGGCGCCGCGCCTGTTCGTCAGCGTCAGCGTGCTGCACAACCCGACCGGCGCCAGCCTGTCGCCGGCCAGCGCGCACCGCGTGCTGCAGCTGGCGCAGCGGCACGACTTCTGGATCGCCGAGGACGACAGCTACTGCCACCTGGCGCCCGAGCACGCCACCCGGCTGTCGATGCTGGACGGCCTGCAGCGCAGCATCTACGTCGGTGGTTTTGCCAAGATCCTGGCGCCCGGTTGGCGCGTCGGCTTCCTGGCCGCGCCGCCCGCGCTGGTCGAGCCGCTGCTGGACACCAAGCTGCTCGCCACCCTGACCACCTCGGGCCTGCTGGAGCGCGCGCTGGCGCAGTGCATTGAGCAGGGCCAGCTGCGCCGCCACGCCGAGCGCGTGCGCAACCGCCTGGACGCCGCGCGCAGCCGCAGCGTGCGCCTGACGACCGCCGCCGGCTGCCGCTTTGCCGCCGATCCGGCCGGCCTGTTCGGCTGGGTCGATACCGGGGTGGACACCGACCAGCTGGCGCTGCGCCTGCTGGACGAAGGCTACCTGCTGGCCCCCGGCGCGCTGTTCCACGCCGACCGCCAGCCCAGCCCGCTGATGCGCATCAACTTCGCGACCACGCAGGAGGCGGCGTTCTGGCGCGTGTTCGAGCGGGTGCGGAACGAGCTGGTGAAGTAGACGCCTCAAACCGGGTCCGGCAGCACCGCCGTCACCTCGATCTCGATCTTGGCGCGCGCCTCCATCAGCGCCGACACTTCCACGCAGGTCATGGCGGGGAAGTTCTTGCCGATCACCTCGCGGTACACGCCGCCCAGTTCCTTCAGCCGCGCGTTGTACTCGACGCGGTCGATCACGTACCAGGTCATGCGCACCATGTGCTCGGGGCCGGCGCCGGCTTGCCGAAGCACGGCGACGACGTTCTGCAGGGTCTGGCGCGTCTGTTCGATGAAGTCGTCGGTCTCGAACTGCTGCTGGGCGTTCCAGCCGATCTGGCCGCCGACGAACACCAGCGTGCCGCGCGCGGCGATGCCGTTGGCGTAGCCCTTGGCGGGCGCCCAGCCAGGTGGTTGCAATAGTTTCATCATGTCTGTTGTCTCAGCTTGAAGCGCTGCAGCTTGCCGGTCTCGGTGCGCGGCAGCGCGGTCACGAACTCGACCTCGCGCGGGTACTTGTAGGGCGCGATGCTGGCCTTCACGTGGTCCTGCAAGGTCTTGACCATGGCGGCGTCCGCCGTGTGACCCGCTTTCAGCACCACGAAGGCCTTGATGATCATGCCGCGCGCCTCATCCGGCTTGCCGACGACGCCACACTCGGCCACCGCCGGGTGCGTCAGCAGCGCATCCTCGACGTCGGGGCCGCCGACGTTGTAGCCGGAGGTGATGATCATGTCGTCGTCGCGCGCCTGGTAGTGGAAGTAGCCGTCCTCGTCCTGCACGAAGGCATCGCCCGGGTGGTTCCAGCCGTCGCGCACGTAGCGCGCCTGGCGCTCGTCGCCCATGTAGCGGCAGCCGGTCGGGCCGATCACGGCCAGCTTGCCGATCTGGCCGCGCGGCACTTCGTGACCATCGTCGTCGACCACCCTGGCCTGGTAGCCCGGCACCACCTTGCCGATGGCGCCGGCGCGCACCTCGGCGCCGGCCGAGGAGATGAAGATGTGGAACATCTCGGTCGAGCCGATGCCGTCCAGCATCTCGATGCCGGTGGCCTGCTTCCACAACTGGCGCGTGGCGTCGGGCAGCGCCTCGCCGGCACTGACGCAGATGCGCAGGCTGGGGATGCCGATGGCCTTGGCAAATGGCGCCATCTGGCGGTAGAAGGTGGGCGAGGTGTAGCAGATGCTGACGCCGTGCTCGCGCATCAGCCGCACCATCACCTCGGGCGTATAGGGCACGTCGGGGAAATAGACCGAGGCGCCGGCCGCCATCGGGAACAGCAGCAACCCGCCCAGGCCGAAGGTGAAGGCCAGCGGCGGCGAGCCGGCCACCACGTCGTCCAGCGTGGCGCGCAGCACATGGCGCGGCCAGGCCTGGCAGGCGGCCAGCACATCGCGGTGGCTGTGCACCACCACCTTGGGCTCACCGGTGGTGCCGGAGGTGAAGGCCAGCAGCGCGATGTCGTCGGCCGCCGTGGGGCAGGCCGTGAAGTGGTCGGGCTGCGTCCGGGCGCAGGCTTCCAGCGAATCCGGCGCCTCGGGCGGGTTGAAGGCCAGGACATATTGCACGCACGGCCGCGTCGCGGCGGCGGCCTGCAGCTCGGGCAGCAGTTTGGCCTCACACAGCGCGGCCGCCGGCTGCGCCTTGTCGATCACCACGCCCAGCTCCTTGGCGCGAAACAGCGGCATGGTGGCAACCGCGATCAAGCCCGCCTTGACCACCGCCAGCCAGGCCAGCGCCATGCCGGCCGAGTTGCCGCCGCGCAGCAGCACGCGGTTGCCAGGCTCCAGCTTCAACTCGTGGATCAGCACATTGGCGATACGGTCGACCTCGCGCTCGGCCTCGGCGTAGCTGAGCGTGCGCCCAGCACAGCGAAACAGCGGCCGCTCCATCCCGCCCCGCGCCCGCACCTCATCGAACAAGTGCTGCACCAGATTGACCTGCGGCGCGATGCGCAGCTCGGGCCGGTCGTAGCGCAGCTCGGGCCAGTGCGCGCGGCGGCAGGCGTTCGTGCACGAAGCGGTCGGTCTGGGCGCTGGGGGTGGTGTCGCTGCTCATGCTCAGTCTCCAGTTCCTTCAGGCTTGCAGCTGGGCTTTACCGATGATGAGCTGCTGCACCTCGGTGGCGCCTTCGTAGATGCGCAGGGCGCGGATGTCGCGGTACAGCGACTCGACCTTGCTGCCGACCTGCACGCCGCGGCCGCCGTGCATCTGCAGTGCCATGTCGATCACGCGCTGGGCGTTCTCGGTCGCCGTCATCTTGGCCATGGCGGCGGCTACGCTGCGCTCCTTCTGGTTGCCCTGCTGCGTATCGCGCATCCAGGCGGCGCGGTAGGTCAGCAGCGCGCCGGCGTCGATCAGCGCCGCCATCTCGCCCAGCCTGGCCTGCGTCAACTGGAAGTCGGCCAGGGTCTGGCCGAACATGCGGCGCCGGCTGGCGAAATGCACGCTTTCCGCCAACGCCCGCCGCGCCATGCCGAGCGCAGCCGCCGCCACGCTGGCGCGAAAGATGTCCAGCGTCTGCATCGCCAGCTTGAAGCCGCCGTTCAAGTCACCGAGCTGCTGCGCCGCCGGCACCGCACAGTCGCAGAACACCAGCGTGGCCAGCGGGTGCGGCGCCATCACCTGGATGTGCCGCGAGGCGTCCAGTCCGGTTGCGTCGGCGTCGACGATGAAGGCCGTGATGCCGCGGCTGCCGGCTTGCGGGTCGGTCTTGGCGAACACGCAATAGAAGTCGGCCATGCCGCCGTTGCTGATCCAGGTCTTCTCGCCGTTCAGCCAGAAGTCGCCGCCTTCCGCGGGCGTGGCGCGCAAGCGCATGGCCGCGACGTCGGAGCCGGCCTCGGGCTCGGACAAGGCGAAGGCGGCGATCTGCTCGCCCGCCGCCACCGCCGGCAGGTAGCGCGCCTGCTGGGCCGGCGTGCCGGCGAGCGAGATGGCGCCGCTGCCCAGGCCCTGCATGGCGAAGGCGAAATCGGCCAGCGGCGAGTAGAAAGCCAGCGTCTCGCGCAGCACCACCAGAGCGCGCGAGTCGAGCTGCGCCAGCGCGCCGCCGTGCGCACCCGGCACGCAGTAGCGCAGCCAGCCGCCCTTGCCTAAGCGCCGCACCCAGTCGCGGCAGGCGGCGCGGTCGTCGTGCTCGTCGACCGACTGCGCCACGATCCAGCCGGGCAGCGCGGCGCCCAGCTCGCGCTGGGCGGTGTCGAAGAATGGCAGCGCGAGATGCGCTTGCGCCGGTGTCAGCTCAAGGTCGAGCGCTGCGGGAAATACGCCGCCGCTCATGACCGGCCTCCGAATGCCTGGCTCATGCCGTCTCCCGGAAATGGTTCTTGACCTTGCCCAGCAGCGTGTGCAGGGTCTGGATGTCGCGCGGGCTCAGGGGCGCGAACGCGTCGACGATCCAGGCCTCGTGCGCGTCGGCCATGGCCTTGAACTGCTGGCGGCCGCGCGGCGTGAGCCGCACCCGGAAGGCGCGCCGGTCGCCCTCGACCTCGGCCCGCTCGACCAGGCCCTCGGCCTCCAGTTGGTCGGTGATGCCGGTGACGTTGCCGCCAGTGACCATCATGCGGCGCGACAGCTCGTTCATGCGCAGGCCCTCGGGCGCGCGCTCGAGCTGCGCCATCAGATCGAAGCGCGGCAGCGTGCTGTCGAAGCGCTCGCGCAGATCGGTGCGGATGCGTTTTTCCACCAGCTGCGTGCAGGCCAGCAGGCGCAGCCACAGGCGCAGCTCTTCGGGGTGTTCGGCGTGGGCGCGGGCTTCCAGATCCATGACCGCATCAATCCTCCTGGTGCAGGCGCGCGGCCTGCAGCGCCATCTCGGCCTGCGCCTTCTCGCGCGCGAAGTGGGCTTCGAGTTGCGGCTTGCCGCTCAGGTAGGGCTTGGGCCAGGGCATCGGCGTATAGCCGATCCTGGCGGCTTCGGTCAGCGTCCAGGCCGGGTTGGCCAGGTGCGGGCGCGCCACCGCGCACAGGTCGGCGCGGCCGGCGGCGAGGATGGAGTTGACGTGGTCGGCCTCGCTGATAGCACCGACGGCGACGGTCGGGATGCCCGCTTCCTGCCGGATGCGGTCGGCGAACGGCGTCTGGTACATGCGGCCGTAGGTCGGCTTCTGGTCTTCGTGCACCTGGCCCGATGAGCAGTCGATCATGTCCGCGCCAGCGGCCTTGAAGGCGCGCGCGATCTCGACCGCGTCGGGCGGCGTGGTGCCGCCCTCCACCCAGTCGTGCGCCGAGATGCGCACGCTCATCGGCAGCTCGGCCGGCCACACCTCGCGCATGGCGCGGAACACTGCCAGCGGGTAGCGCAGGCGGTTCTCCAGCGCGCCGCCGTATTCGTCGTCGCGCCGATTCGTCAGCGGCGAGATGAAGCTCGACAGCAGGTAGCCGTGCGCGCAGTGCAGTTCCAGCCAGTCGAAGCCGCAGGCGGCGGCGCGCCGGGTGGCGGCGACGAAGTCGGCCGTGACGCGGTCCATGTCGGCGCGCGTCATGGCGCGTGGCGTGATGCCACCCTCGGCCAGATACGGAACATCGGAGGCGGCGATCAGCGGCCAGCCGCCGCTGGGCAAGGGCTGGTCGGTGCCGCCGTCGGCCCAGGGCACACAGGTCGAGCCCTTGGGGCCGGCGTGGCCAAGCTGGATGCCGATCTTCGCGTCGCTGTGCGCGTGCGTCCAATCCACGATGCGCGTCAGCGCCTGCTGCTGCGCGTCGTTCCACAAGCCGGGGCAGCCGGGCGTGATGCGCGCGTCGGCCGAGGGGCAGGTCATCTCCACCATCACCAGACCGGCGCCGCCCAGCGCGCGCGCGCCCAGGTGCACCAGGTGGTAGTCGCCGGCCACGCCATCGACGGCCAGGTACTGCGCCATGGGCGAGACGACGACGCGGTTCTTCAGCCGCACCGAGCGCAGCGTGTACGGCGTGAACATCGGCGGCGGCGCCGGCTCGCCGGCGTTCAGCACGAGGCCACCGCGCTCGGCCAGCCAGCGCTCGTAGCCACCCAGCCAGGCGGCGTCGCGCAGGCGCAGGTTCTCGTGGCTGATGCGCTGGCTGCGCGTCAGCATCGAGTACATGAACTGCTCGGGTTCGAGCTGGTCGCAGTAGCGCTGCCCGCACACCTCGAACCACTCCATCGCGTTCCAGGCCGCGTTGGTCAGGCGCACCACGTCGATGGCGCGCAAATCCTGATAGCGGCGCAGCACGGCCTCGATGTCGGGACGCTCGTGGCCGGCGGCGTCGAACTGGCGCGTCAGCTCGATCGCGTCCTCGATCGCCAGCTTGGTGCCGGAGCCGATGGCGAAGTGCGCCGTGTGCACCGCATCGCCCATCAGCACCACGTGGCTGCCCTGCTCGTTCTTCAGCCACCACTGCTCGCACTTCACGCGCTGGAAGTTGAGCCAGGCCGAGCCGCGCAGGTGGCGCGCGTTGGTCAGCAGCCGGGCGCCTTGCAGGTTGGCGGCGAACAGGCGCTCGCAGAAGGCGATCGACTCGTCCTGCGTCGCCTGGTCCAGGCCGTGCGCCAGCCACACGTCTTCCGGGCACTCGACGATGAAGGTGGTGGTGTTCTCGTCGAACTTGTAGATGTGGGCCTGAAACCAGCCGTGTTCGGTCTTTTCGAACAGGAAGGTGAAGGCGTCGTACAGCTTGTGCGTGCCCAACCAGATGTAGCGGTTGGGGCGCACCACGATGTCGGGCTGGTACCGCTCGGCGCGGCGCGTGCGGATGCGCGAGTTGATGCCGTCGCTGGCGATGATCAGGTCGGCATCAGCGAACTCCAGGTCGGACTCGACCTCGCGCTCGAACACCAGCTTCACGCCCAGTTGCTCACAGCGCGCCTGCAGGATGTTGAGCAGCTTCTTGCGCCCGATGCCGACGAAGCCGTGGCCGCCGGAGCGGATCACGCGGCCCTTGAAGTGCAGTTCGATGTCGTCCCAGTGGTTGAAGGCCTGCTGGATCTCGGCCGCCGTCACCGGATCCCACTGGCGCATGTTGTCCATGGTGGCGTCGGAGAACACCACGCCCCAGCCAAAGGTGTCGTAGGGCTTGTTGCGCTCGACCACGGTGACGTCGTGCGCCGGGTGGCGCATCTTCATCAGCAGGCCGAAGTAGAGGCCGGCGGGTCCGCCGCCGATGCAGACAATCTTCATGACTCAATTGTTCATGCATGAAGTATCTGGCGTCAAGCGCGGTGAGGCGGTGGGGACGCCCTCGTTTTCCCTTACGCCGCCTGGCCCGTGCCGTGCCGCGCTTCAGCCCCGGTCCGACACGGGCGCCACCGCTTCAGGGGCACAATAGGATGTCATGACGGGCGGTGCAACGACGCGCCACCCGCCCTCGCCTTCCAGCGCGTTCATCACCCATCGGAGGATTCGAGCATGCTTTTCAAATTCAAATCCCAGGCCGCAGCCGACGTCATCATGCTGCAGCAGACCGCCGAGGAACTGCTCAAGATCATCGGCAAGCCGGCCAGCGCCACCGGCATCGTCACGGTCGCACAGGTGCCAGGCGCCGTCGCGGCGCTGCGGCAGGAGATCGAGCGGCGCGAGGCGCTTGGCCAGGGTCAGGCGGCGGCCACGGAGGCGGAGCAGGTGGTGGCGGCGGACTTCCTGTCGGCCGAGCCCATCTCGCTGCGCCAGCGCGCCACGCCCTTCATCGAACTGCTGGAGATCAGCGCGGCGGCCGGCAAGGACGTGGTCTGGGGGGTGTGATGACAAATGAGCTCGCTGCGCTCGATGACGGCGGCTGCGCCGCCATGACCCAGCCGCGGTGGCAACGACCAGACGAACCTTTCGTCATTTGTCATTGAAGCCGCGCCAGCGGCGAAGTCATTCGTCATTCGCCATCAAGGCATCGACCAGCGCGCGGCAAGCCTGGCCAGGTACGGCGCCCAGGGCGAGTGCCAGCGCATTGCAGTGGCTGATGCGGCCGTCCTGCAGCGTGCTCGGCGCCTCGCCGATGCGGGCGCTGTGGTGCGCCACGGTGCAGGCCGCCAGACCGTGGTCCTGCAAAAAATCCAGTGCCGCCAGACCGGCCGCGTCCTTGCCGACGCCGGCGTCGTTGAACACCGACAGCAGCGGCCGCGCCGCCAGCGCGTAGCGGGCCGAGCTGATGCCGCCGTGCGATCCGCTCACGGCGATGCAGTCGGCGTCCCGCCCGGGCCGCAGCTCGGTGATCGAATCGACGACGCGCAGCGCCGGTTTCATCTGAAGACGATCAGGCCGCGCGAAGCGGCAAGCGCCAGCGCGGCCCGGGCGGTCATGCAGCTGGTACGGATCAGTCGGCGTACTGGCCGGCGGCCTTGATCACCGCGCCCCACTTGGTCACTTCCGCAGCGACGAACTTCTTGTGCTCGGCCGGGTTGACGCGTGCGTCGTTGACGACGACGGCACCCAGACCTTCCTGCTTCTTGACGAAGTCCGGATCCTTCAGCGCCGCCTTCAGAGCGTCGTTAAGGGTCTTGAGCACCGCCGCCGGCGTGCCCTTGGGCGCGTACAGGCCGTGCCAGATCGACACGTCGAAGCCCTTCAGGCCGGCCTCATCCAGCGTCGGCAAGTCCTTGTAGACCACCGGCGTGCTCAGCCGCTTGGCGGTGCTGACCGCGTAGGCCTTGATCTTCTTGCCCTCGACCTGGCTGGTGGTGTTGGTGGTCTGGTCGCACATGATGTCGACCTGGCCGCCCAGCAGGTCGGTCATGGCCGGCGCCGTGCCCTTGTAGGGCACCGTGGTCAGTTCGACCTTGAGCGCGTTCTGCAGCATCAGCCCGCACAGGTGCGAGGCCGCGCCCAGGCCAGCGTTGGCCAGGTTGACCTTGTTCTTGTTCTGGCCGATCCAGCTGCTCAGCTCCGCCCAGTTGTTCGCCGCCAGGCCGGGCTTGCCGACCACCACCATCGGCACTTCGTTGATCATGCCCAGGTACTCGAACTCGTCGTACTTGAAGCCCGGATTGCGGTACAGGGTGGCCGTGGTGGCCATACCGATGTGGGCGACCAGCAGCGTGTAGCCGTCGGGCGGCGCGCGGAACGCCTTGGCGGTACCGATGGTGCTGCCAGCGCCGGCGGCGTTGTCGACCACGATGGTGGCGCCGTGCAGCGGCTTGCGCATGGCCTCGGCCAGGTCACGCGCCACCTTGTCGGTCGGGCCCCCGGCGGCAAACGGCACGATCAGCGTGATCGGCTTGGCCGGAAACGCCTGCGCCTGAGCGCCAGCGGCCATCAACACCGCGGTGGCGGCCAGACTGAGCTTGAACAGTTTCGACATCTTGGATGATTCCTTGGGGGGGTGGGTTGAAAAGAAAGCAATGAATGCCAGCGGCTGATAACGCGCCCACCCATCCGAGCGTGCACCTGGCGCACCGCAAAAAAACCAGGGATTACACGGGGTGGGTGCCCGGCGGCCACGGCCGCGACGGGCTCACTTGTAGCTGCGCGCGTCCTCGATCACCTTGCCGTCGTTGGGCAGGCTGCCAGGCGCCACCACCTCGACCTCGCCGCGCAGCTTGGTGACGTCGCGCACCGCCTCGGCCACGCGCTCGTTCAGGCCTTGCGCCGTGGCGGCCTCCACCAGCAGCTTCATGCTGTCGTTGGCCATTTCACCGCTGACCACCAGGCGTGCGCGCTTGACCTCAGGGAAGCGCTTGACGATCTCCGCCACCTGACCGGGATGCACGAACATGCCGCGGATCTTGGTGGTCTGGTCGGCGCGGCCGAGCCAGCCCTTGATGCGGGTGTTGGTGCGGCCGGTGGGGCAGGCACCGTCCAGCACGGCCGACAGGTCACCGGTGCCGAAGCGGATCAGCGGGTAGTCCGGGTTCAGCACCGTGACCACCACCTCGCCGACCTCGCCCGGCGCCACCGGATCGCCGGTGCCCGGGCGCACGATCTCGACGATCACGTTTTCGTCCAGCACCAGGCCCTCGCGTGCCGCCGTCTCGTAGGCGATCAGGCCGACGTCGGCGGTGGCGTAGCTCTGGTAGATGGCCATGCCGCGCTCGCCGAACCAGTCGCGCAAGGACGGCGGAAACGCCTCGCCACCGACCAGCCCCTTGGTCAGGCTGCTGATGTCCACGCCGCCTTCCTGCGCCTTCTCGACCAGGATGCGCAGAAAGCTGGGCGTGCCCAGGTAGGCCTGCGGCTTCAGCTCGGCGATGGCCTGCAGCTGCTGCTCGGTCTGGCCGGTGCCGGCGGGGAACACCGTGCAACCCACCGCATGCGCGCCGCTTTCCATGATGAAGGCACCGGGCGTCATGTGGTAGCTGAAGGCGTTGTGCACCAGATCGCCGGCGCGAAAGCCCGCCGCGAACAGGGCGCGCGCGGAGCGCCAGTAATCCGTCGCCGTGCCCTCGGGCTCGTAGATCGGGCCCGGGCTGGCGTACAGGCGCCGCATGGCGGCGCCGTAGCCGTTCGTCGCGAAGCCGCCGAAGGCGTCCCGACCGGCACCGCGCGAGGCCTGCTGGAGCGACAACAGCTCGCTCTTGCGCGTCACTGGCAGCTGCGCCAGCGCATGGCGCGAAGTGATCGTGCCAACATCGACACCGCGCAGGATTTCGGCCATGGCGGCGCTGTGCGCCTGCGCATGCGCCAGCTGCCGGCGCAAGGCCGCCATCAACTCGGCTTCACGTTCGGCAGGCGAGCGGGTTTCCAGCGCGTCGAAGTATTCGGTCATCGCGTCATCCTTGGCTTGCAATTACTCTTGATTGGATAGCTGCTGGCGCTTGGCGGGTACGCATCGGGGAACGATTTCATCCGTATTTCTTGTTGGGGCTTGGGTTGCCCTCACCCCTACCCCCGGATCGCGTCCGGGGCAGGCTCTCTCCCAGAGGGAGAGGGGGTTTCTTTGGGTGTAAGCGTCGCGCACCAGCGCAGCGCTCCGCCTACAAAGAAAACCTTTTGGGGCTGTTCTTTTGCGTCCTTCGCGAAACCTTTGCGTCCGGCTGTTTGGCTGTTTGGATGCCTCAAGCCAACCACCGCTTGCGCCGCTTGTAGCTCTTGACGTCCTTGAAGCTCTTGCGCTCGCCGCCGCCCACGCCCAGGTAGAACTCCTTCACGTCCTCGTTGCTGGCCAAATCGCTCGCCTTGCCGTCCATCACCACCCGGCCACTTTCCATGATGTAGCCGTAGTCGGCGTACTTCAGCGCCATGTTGGTGTTCTGCTCGGCCAGCAGGAAGGTGGTCTTTTCCTTGGCGTTCAGATCCTTGACGATGTTGAACACCTCTTCCACGATCTGCGGCGCCAGGCCCATGCTGGGCTCGTCCAGCAGCACCATGCTGGGGTTGCACATCAGCGCGCGGCCGATGGCGCACATCTGCTGCTCGCCGCCCGAGGTGTAGGCCGCCTGCGAGGTGCGGCGCGTCTTCAGGCGCGGGAAGTAGGTGTAGACCTTTTCCAGGTTGCGCGCGATCTCGGCGCGGTCGTGGCGCGTGTAGGCGCCGGTGAGCAGGTTTTCCTCGATCGTCAGGTGGGCGAAGCAGTGGCGCCCCTCCATCACCTGCACCACGCCGCGCTTGACCAGCTCGGCCGGGCTCAGGTTCTCGATGTGCTCACCGCGGTATTCGATCGAACCCTTGGTGACCTCGCCGCGCTCGCCCTTGAGCAGGTTGGAGATGGCGCGCAAAGTCGTAGTCTTGCCGGCGCCGTTGCCGCCCAGGATGGCGACGATGCCGCTCTCGGGTACGGTGAGCGAGACGCCCTTGAGCACCAGGATCACATGGTTGTAGATGACCTCGATGCCGTTGACGCTGAGGACGATGGAGCGCGCCGGCGTATCCGTCGCGTCCGCCGTGCCGACGGTGGTCAGTTGGGGTGTGTTGCTCATGCGTGGTTTCCTGCCAAACGACAGGGCGGCTCCCTGTCGTTTGGCGCCTCGAAAAAAGGCGCCCACGCGCCCGGCGCATCGGTCGGGCACGGCGGGCGGCGCGCGCAGCGCCGCCCGTGGCGCGGCATCAGCTGCCGCAGTCGGCGGCGTCGCGCCGGGCCAGCTTCTTCTCGCTCAGGTAGCGCTCGGCACCGCTCTTGATCATTGGCTTGATGATCGAATCGTCGGACTGGTACCAATCGTTGCCGACCACCCACTTGCCGCCGTCCCAGGTCTGCACGCGCGCCCAGGTCGAACCCATGTGGTCGGCGCAGGTGGCCTGCAGCGGCCGCATCACGCCACCAAAGCCCAAGGCCTCCAGGCGCTTCTGGTCCAGGTTGAGGTTTTCCATGCCCCAGCGGACCTGCTCGGACGTCATCACCTTGCCCTTGCCGAAGCGTTCCTGCGCCTTGCGCACGGCCTCGACCCCCAGCATCTGGATGATCACGCCGCGCGTGTACAGCACCTGCCCGACCTCGTCCTTCGGTCCGGTGCCCTGGCCCTTGCCGTGCACGTGCTTGAGGATTTCCTGCATCACCTTGGGCTCGGTGCCGGAACCGTTCAAGGCCAGCGAGTGGTAGCCCTTGGCACCCGCGCCGACGTCGCGCACGTCCGGCTCGGCGCCGGCCCACCACACGCCGTACATCTTCTCGCGCGGGTAGCCCGTGGCCTGCGCTTCCTTCAGCGCGGTGGAGTTCATCACGCCCCAGCCCCACAGCAGCACGTGGTCGGGCCGGTCGCGGCGCACCTGCAGCCAGGTGGCCTTCTGTTCCACGCCGGGCGCGGTCACCGGCAGCAGTTGCAGTTCGAAGCCGTGCATCTTGGAACGCTCCTGCAGCAGCGGGATCGGCTCCTTGCCGAACGGGCTGTCGTGGTAGACCAGCGCGATCTTCTTGCCCTTGAGCTTGTCCAGCCCGCCGTGCTCCTTGCCGATGTGCTGAATGATGATGTCGGCGGCGGTCCAGTAGCTGCCCATGTAGGGGAAGTTCCACTTGAAGGCATTGCCGTCGGCCGAGACCGACAGGCCGTAACCCAGCGTCATCAGCGGAATCTTGTCGGTCGGCGCCTTGTCGGTCAGGGCGAAAGTGATGCCGGTGGATTGCGGGTCGATGAAGGTCATGCCCGGCCTGCTCTTCAGGCGCTCGTAGCACTCCACGCCGCGGTCGGTGGCGTAGCCGGTCTCGCACTCCTCGAAGGTCATCTTGATGCCGTTGACGCCACCATCGCGCGCGTTGACGAGCTTGATGTAGTCCTGCTTGCCATTGGCCCAGGGCGTGCCGTTGGGCGCGTAGGGACCAGTGCGGTAGGACAGCAGCGGGAAGAACTGCTCGGCCTGCGCGAAGGCGCTGCCGGCGACCGTCGAAGCGGCCAGCACGGCGGCGGCGATCAGGGTCTTGGATAGCTTCATGCGTGTCTCCTTAGATGATGGTTGAAGCAAGGGAAAAACGTATCTGCGGTGGCAGGCGATGTCAGTGCGAACCATGAGTGGGCAAGGTCAATGGGGGAACGGCCACAGCCGCAGCTTCTGCTTGCCGGTGGACCACAGCCGGGCCAGCCCGTGCGGCTCGACGATCAGGAACCAGACGATCAGGGCGCCGAAGATCATCAGCTCGGCATGCGACGCGCCGGCGGTCGATATCTCGACGCCGAACAGGCCGAACAGCGCGGGCAGGAACTGGTTCAGGAAGATCGGCAGCACCACGATGAAGGCAGCACCGAAGTAAGCCCCCATGATCGAACCCAGGCCGCCGATGATGACCATGAACAACAGGCGCAGCGACATCTCGAGCGAGAACGCGGCCGGCTCCCAGGTGCCCAGGTGCACGATGCCCCACAACCCGCCGGCGACGCCGATGACGAAGGAGCTGACGGCGAACGCGCTCAGCTTGGCGTACATCGGGCGGATGCCGATCACGGCGGCGGCCACGTCCATGTCGCGGATCGCCATCCATTCGCGCCCGATGGCACCGCGCACCAGATTCTTGGCCAGCAGCGACATCAACACCAGGATCAGCATGCAGAACAGGTACTTGGCCGGCGCGCTCTCGATCGGGATGCCGAATACGCTGGGGTGCGACACGGTCACCGAACCCGAGGGCGAGTCGTTGGTCAGCCACTTGATGCGCAGGAACATCCAGTCGCTGAAGAACTGCGCCGCCAGCGTCGCCACCGCCAGGTACAGGCCCTTGACGCGCAGGCTGGGCAGCCCGAACAGGATGCCGAACAAGGTGGCGCACAGGCCGCCCAGGATCAGCGCCAGCAGCAGCGGCATGCCGTCGATGCGGGCGATGAAGTTGTAGGCGCCATAGGCGCCGACGGCCATGAAGGCGCCCGAGCCAAGCGAGATCTGCCCGCAGTAGCCGACCAGGATGTTCACCCCCAGCGCGGCCAGCGCCATGATGGCGAACGGGATCAGCACGGCGCGGAACAGGTAGTCGCTGGCCAGCATGGGCACCAGCGCGAAGGCCACCGCCAGCAGCAGCAGCATGGCCCAGCGGTCCTGCGCGATCGGAAAGATCTGCTGGTCGGCGCGGTAATTGGTCTTGAACTGGCCGTTTTCGCGGTAGAGCATGGCGTCTGGAGTGAAGGTTGCGAGGGACCTGCGAATCAGACGCGGTCGATTATTTTTTCGCCGAACAGGCCCTGCGGCCGGAACAGCAGGAACACCATGGCCAGCACGTAGGCGAACCAGATCTCGATGCCGCCGCCGACGAAGGGGCCAAGGTAGACCTCGGACAGCTTCTCGCCGACGCCGATGATCAGCCCGCCAATGATGGCGCCCGGCACCGAGGTCAGGCCACCCAGGATGATCACCGGCAGCGCGCGCAGCGCCACCGTGGCGAGCGAAAACTGCACGCCCAGCTTGCTGCCCCAGATCATTCCGGCCACCAGCGCCACCACGCCGGCCACGCACCAGACGATGACCCAGATGCGACCGAGCGGAATGCCAATCGACTGCGCCGCCTGGTGGTCGTCGGCCACGGCGCGCAGCGCGCGGCCGGTCTTGGTCTTCTGGAAGAAGATCGACAGCCCGGCCACCAGCGCCGCAGCGATGATGGCGGCAACGATGTCCTCCTTGTTCACCAGCACGCCGCCCTCGAACAGCGAGTCGAGGATGAACACCGGATCCTTGGGCATGCCGATGTCGATCTTGTAGATGTCGCTGCCAAAGAAGGTCTGGCCGATGCCCTCAAGAAAGTAGCCGATGCCCAGCGTCGCCATCAGCAGCGTGGCGGCGTCCTGGTTGACCAGGTGGCGCAGCACCAGGCGCTCGATCAGCCAGGCCACCACGAACATGATCACGCCGGCGATCACGAACGCCAGCCCGTTGGCGAACCAGGGGTTGGTGATGCCGGACCATTCGGGCAGCCATTCGGAGAAGCGCGCCATCGCCAGCGCGGCAAACAGCACCATCGCGCCCTGGGCGAAGTTGAACACGCCCGAGGCCTTGAAGATCAGCACGAAGCCCAGCGCCACCAGCGAATACAGCATGCCGGTCATCAGGCCGCCAAGCAGGGTTTCGAGGAAAAATGCCATGTGACTTGCCTCAATGGGACGTGCCGAGGTAGGCACTGATCACGTCCGGGTTGTTGCGCACTTCCTCCGGCGTGCCATCGCCGATCTTCTTGCCGTAGTCGAGCACCACCACGCGGTCGCTGATGTCCATCACCACGCCCATGTCGTGCTCGATCAGCACGATGGTGGTGCCGAATTCGTCGTTGACGTCGAGCACGAAGCGGCACATGTCCTGCTTCTCCTCCACGTTCATGCCGGCCATCGGTTCGTCGAGCAGCAGCACCTGCGGCTCCATCGCCAGCGCACGGCCCAGGTCGACGCGCTTTTGCAGGCCGTAGGGCAACTGGCCCACCGGCGTCTTGCGATAGGCCTGGATTTCCAGGAAGTCGATGATGCGCTCGACCACTTCGCGGTGCGCGATCTCCTCGCGTTCGGCCGGACCGATGCGCAGCGCCTGCAGCAGCAGGTTGCTCTTGATCTTGAGGTTGCGCCCCGACATGATGTTGTCGAGCACGCTCATGCCCTTGAACAGCGCCAGGTTCTGGAAGGTGCGCGCCACGCCCATCTCGGCCACCTGGCGCGAGTTCATGTGGCTGAAGGTCTTGCCGCGGAAGGTGATGGTGCCTTCGCTCGGCGTGTAGACGCCGTTGATGCAGTTGAGCATCGACGACTTGCCGGCGCCGTTGGGGCCGATGATGGCGCGGATCTCGTGCTCGCGCACGTTGAAGCTGATGTCGGTCAGCGCGTTGACGCCGCCAAAGCGCAGGCTGATGTTCTTGACGTCCAGGATGACGTCGCCGATCTGCTTGCCGCCCGGTGCATCCTGCGCCGCCGCGGGCGCCGGGGTGATGACGGCGTTCATGCGGCGCTCCTGACCGACGGATAGGTCTTGGCGTCGAGGATCTTCAGCGTGGCGGCGACCTTGCCGCTGCGACCGTCCTCGAACTTCACGGCGGTTTCTATGAACTGCTCGCTCTTGTCCGAATACAGTGCGTCAATCAGCACGCCGTACTTGTCGGCGATAAAGCCGCGCCGTACCTTGCGCGTGCGCGTCAACTCGTCGTCGTCCGGGTCCAGTTCCTTGTGCAGCACCAGGAAGCGCGCCACCTGGGTGTCGCCCATGCCTTCTTCGCTGGCGAGATCGGCGTTCACCTTTTCCACGCACTCCTTCATCATCGCCAGCACCTCGGACTTGGCCGCCAGATCGACGTAGCCGGCGTAGGGCAGACCCTGGCGCTCGGCCCAGTTGCCGACGGCCTCGAAGTCGATGTTGATGAAGGCCGTGACTTCGTTCTTGTCGTGGCCGAAGCAGACCGCTTCCTTGATCTGCGGGAAGAACTTGAGCTTGTTCTCGATGTAGTTGGGCGCAAACATGGCGCCGGTGGCCATCTTGCCGACATCCTTGGCGCGATCGATGATGATCAGGTGGCCGTCGGAGTCCAGCAGCCCCGCGTCGCCGGTCTTGAAGTAGCCGTTCTCGTCGATCACCTCGGCGGTGGCGTCGGGGCGTTTGTAATATTCCTTGAGCACCGACACACCCTTGACCAGCACCTCACCGTTGTCGGCGATCTTCAGTTCAATGCCAGGCGCGGCCTGGCCGACGCTGTTCAGCTTGACCTGCCCATTCTTCTGGATGCAGACGTAGGCGCAGGTCTCGGTCTGGCCGTAGAGCTGCTTCAGGTTGACGCCGATGGAGCGGAAGAAGCGGAACAGATCCGGTCCGATCGCCGCGCCCGCCGTGTAGGCCACGCGGATGCGCGACAGGCCCATGGCGTTCTTCAGCGGGCCGTAGACCAGCAGGCTGCCCAGCCCATACAGCAGGCGGCCCCCCAGGCCAACCGGCTTGCCGTCGAGGATGTCGGAGCCGACGCGGCGCGCCACCTCCATGAACCGGTGGTGCAGCCACTGCTTGGGCCGGGCCGCGTCTTCCATGCGGATCGACACCGAGGTCAGCATGCCCTCGAACACGCGCGGCGGGGCAAAGTAATAAGTCGGCCCGATCTCGCGCATGTCGATATTCACCGTCTCGCTCGACTCAGGGCAGTTGATGGTGAAGCCTGCCACCAGCCACTGCGCCACCGAGAACAGGAAGTCGCCCACCCAGGCCGGCGGCAGGTAGGACAGCACGTCGTCGCGGGCGGTCAGACCGTCGGTCACCACCGCGCCCTCGGCCGAGCCGATGAAGGCCGCGTGCGTCTGGCACACACCCTTGGGCCGGCCGGTGGTGCCCGAGGTGTAGAGGATCACCGACACGTCGTCGGATCGCACCTGCGCCGCCGACTCGTCGAACATCTGCGGGTGCTTCGCATGATGCTGACGGCCCAGCGCCATCAGCTCCTCGGCGCTGATCAGCCCCGGCTGCGTGTAATTGCGCATGCCGCGCGGATCGTCGTAGATGATGTGCGTGAGGCCGGGCACCGGCTCGGTGTCGCCGCTGCCCTGGCGCAGCTCCAGCAGCTTGTCGACCTGCTCCTGGTTTTCGGCAAAGGCGAACTGCACCTCGGCATCCTGCAGCACGAAGGCCATCTCGGCCGCCACCGCATCCTGGTACATCGGCACCGGCACGCCGCGCAGCGCCTGCACGGCGATGAACATCAGGTACAGGTGCGGGCGGTTGTCGCCGACGATGGCCAGGTTCTGGCCGGACGTGAAACCAAGCGCGGCCAGGCCGCAGGCCATGTCGCGCACGTCTTCCAGCGCACGCTGCCAGCTCCAGGTCTGCCAGATGCCGTATTCCTTCTCGCGCAGCGCCGGCTCCTGGGGGCGTGCACTGGCGTGCTTTTGCAGCAGACTGGGGAAAGTGGTCGCCATGGGCGAAGGTTCTCCTAGGGGGACGCGACCGGTGCATCGCCGGACGGTTGAATATGCGACGCATGTTACGTCCTAGCTTTGACGCCATGTTGTCGTTTGAACGACAATTGACGGGAATTTTTCTCGGGTCTTACCCTATGCGCACCGCCCCCAGCCTGCACGACCGCCGTCGCCCCTTGACCGATGAAGAACTGGCCGGCGTGCCCTGGCTGCGCCATCTGAGCGCGGCCGAACGCGACCGCGTGCAGTACGAGTTGCGCGTGGGCGAGGCGGCGCCGGGGGACGTGATCTGCCGCATCGGCCGTTCGGCAACCTACTGGTTCGGCGTCATCGACGGGCTGTTGAAGATGAACGCCGAGACCGCCGATGGGCAGACCATCACCTACTCCGGCCTCACCGCTGGTGGCTGGTTTGGCGAAGGCACCGCCATGAAGCGCGAGCCCTACCGCTACAACGTGCAGGCGCTGCGCAAAAGCCTGGTGGCGGGCCTGCCGGTGGACACCTTCCACTGGCTGCTGGATCACTCGATCGGCTTCAACCGCTTCGTCATGAACCAGCTCAACGAACGGCTGGCGCAGTTCATCCAGGCCATCGAGGCGGATCGCACGCCCAGCCCTGAGCAGCGGGTGGCGCGCAACCTGGCGGCGCTGGTCAACCCGGTGCTGTTTCCCGGCGTCGGCGAGGTGTTGCGCATCACCCAGCAGGAACTGGCCTACCTGGTCGGCCTGTCGCGCCAGCGTGTGAACGAGGCGCTGCAGGCGCTGGCAGCGCAGGGCGTGCTGAGCATCGAGTACGGCGGCCTGCACATCCTGGATTTGCCGGCGCTGCGCAGCCGCTCGTTCTGAACCGGCGCAGGCTGCCGCAAACGCCGCATTCGATAATCGCCGCATGGCCGATACCCCCCGCTTTCGCCGTGCGCCGGCGCCGCCGCGCGACGCCGCTGGCGACGGCGCCGACAACGCGCCGATCCGACTCAACAAGCGCCTGGCCGACCTGGGCCTGTGCTCGCGCCGCGAGGCCGACGACTGGATCGAACGCGGCTGGGTGCGCGTGAACGGCGAGGTGGCGCCGATGGGCCTGAAGGTGGGGCCGCAGGACCGCGTCAGCGTGGACCGCCAGGCCGATGCGGCGCAGGCGCAGCGCGTCACCATCCTGCTGCACAAGCCGGTCGGCTACGTCAGCGGCCAGGCCGAGGACGGCCACCAGCCGGCGGTGGTGCTGATCAACAGCCGCAGCCACTGGCGCGGCGACGCAGCGCGCACGCGCTTTGCGCCGGCGCAGCTCAAGGGCCTGGCGCCGGCGGGTCGGCTCGACATCGACTCGGTCGGCCTGCTGGTGCTGACGCAGGACGGCCGCGTGGCGCGCCAGCTGATCGGCGCCGACTCGGACATCGACAAGGAATACCTGGTGCGCGTGGCCTATGGCGAGGTCGTGAACGACGTGCAGGCCGTCTTCCCGCGCGAGCAATTGGCGCGACTGCGCCACGGCCTGGCGCTGGACGGCCAGCCGCTCAAGCCGGCGCAAGTCGACTGGCAGAACCCGGAACAGTTGCGCTTTGTGTTGCGCGAAGGCAAGAAGCGGCAGATTCGCCGCATGTGCGAACTGGTGGGACTGAAGGTGACGGGCTTGAAGCGCATCCGCATCGGCCGCGTGCTGCTGGGGCAGTTGCCGCTGGGGCAATGGCGCTATCTGGGCGAACACGAGCGTTTTTGACACCTCCGCCTATTTCTATGCCGGCTGGCGGCGCAGAATGGGTCATGCGCTCACCATCAAAAGGCCAGCCGGGTTCCCCATGAAATCCAAGACCTCTTCCCTTGCGCTTCCCGGCAAGCTGCTGCGCCACGTGCGGCCATCCGACCTGCCGGCGGCCGTCGACCTGGCGACGCGCGCCACCACCGACGTGATCGACATCACCGAAGGCGTGCACCAGGCGGTGCGGCGCACGCTGGGCCTGCCGGAGGGCGAAAAGCACGGGCGCACCAGCGGCCTGCCCGGTCTGGTGTATCGCGGCGTGCGCAGTGGCACCGCGCTGATCGGCGGCGGCGCGGCCGCCTTGATCACCCGGCTGCTGCCCTGGATCGACAACCCGGCCGATCACCCGCCCCCCTCGCGCGAGCGCGAGGCCGTGATCGCGGCGCTGAACGGCGTGATGGGCGATCGCCTGCACGCCATCGGCAATGCGCTGGCGCAGCCGATGGAGCTGCGGCTGGCGGGCGGCCGCGTGCTGCCGCTGAACCAGCCCGAGGCGCTGCGCACCGCGCTGGCCGATGCCTCGCCGCGCCTGCTGGTGCTGGTGCACGGCCTGTGCATGAACGAGCACGCCTGGCAGCGTGACGGCCAGAACCTGGGCGACTTCCTCGCGCACGAGCTGGGCTACACCCCCGTCTACCTGCGCTACAACACCGGCCTGCACACCTCCACCAACGCGCGCGAACTGGCGGCGCTGCTGCAACAGCTGACCCACGCCTGGCCGCAAGCAATCGAAAGCATCGCGCTGATCGGCCACAGCATGGGCGGCCTGGTGCTGCGCGGCGCGCAAGCCTATGGCGCCGAGGCCGGCCACGACTGGATCGCGGCCCTGAGCCACCTGGTGTTTCTGGCCACGCCACACCACGGCGCGCCACTGGAGCGCGCCGGCCAGGGCTTGCACGCCGTGCTGGCCAGCACGCCCTGGTCGGCCCCCTTCACGCGGCTGCGCCGCCTGCACAGCGCCGGCATCACCGATTTGCGCCACGGCAACGTGCTCGACGCCGACTGGCAGGGCCGCGGGCGCTTTGGCCCGGGTCAGGACCGGCGCATGCCACTGCCGCTGCCACCGGGCGTCGCCTGCCACGCCGTGGCCGCCACGCTGGCCAGCTCCCGCAGTCCGCTGGCCGACCGGCTGACGGGCGACGGGCTGGTGCCGTTGCGCAGCGCGCTGGGCGAGCACGACGACCCGGTGCGGCGCCTGCGCTTTGGCAAGCCGAACCAATGGGTCGCCTGGCGCACCGGGCACCTGGAGTTGCTCGGCAGGCCCGCACTGGCAGAACGTCTGCGCGACTGGCTGGCGGCGCCCCCACCGGACTGACTTGAAAATCCGCGCCCTGCCACACAGTTGAGGGGCTGGCGCGCCTGCGCCGTGCCGCCGCTGCGGCCCCTCTGCCATCAAAACCCTTGTTTCATCTGCCATGAGCCTGCAAAAACACGCTTTTCAAGCCGAAGTCGCCCAGCTGCTGCACCTGGTCACGCATTCGCTCTATTCCAACCCCGAGATCTTTCTGCGCGAGCTGATCTCCAATGCCTCCGACGCCTGCGACAAGCTGCGCTTCGAGGCGCTCGCCAACCCGTCGCTGTACGGCGACCAGCCCGAGCTGGAAGTGCGCATCAGCTTCGACAAGGCCGCCAAGACGCTGACGGTGACCGACACCGGCATCGGCATGAGCGCGCAAGAGGCCATCGAACACCTGGGCACCATCGCCAAGAGCGGCACCAAGGATTTCATGAGCAAGCTCTCGGGCGACCAGAAGCAGGACGCCCAGCTCATCGGCCAGTTCGGCGTCGGTTTTTATTCGGGCTTCATCGTGGCCGACAAGATCACGGTCGAGTCGCGCCGCGCTGGCCTGGCCGCCAATGAAGGCGTGCGCTGGATCAGCAAAGGCGCGGGTGACTTCGAGGTGGAGCCCATCACGCGCGAGCCGCGCGGCACCAGCGTCATCCTGCACCTGCGGGACGACGCGCTGGAGTTTGCCGACGGCTGGAAGCTGAAAGAGCTGATCAACAAATACTCTGACCACATCGCCATCCCCATCAAGATGGAAGGCGAAAAGTGGGAAGAAGGCAAGGAAGAAGGCCAGCCCGGCGAGATGGTGAAAACCGGCGAATGGGACACCATCAACCAGGCCACCGCGCTGTGGACGCGCCCCAAGAAAGACATCAGCGACGAGCAGTACACCAGTTTTTACGAGCAGCTGGCGCACGACTGGCAGCCGCCGCTCGCCTGGACGCACAACCGCGTGGAAGGCAGCACCGAATACACACAGCTACTCTACATCCCCAGCCACGCGCCGTTTGACCTGTGGGACCGCGACAAGAAGGCCGGCATCAAGCTCTACGTCAAGCGCGTGTTCATCATGGACGACGCCGAGCAACTGGTGCCGCGCTACCTGCGCTTCATCAAGGGCGTGGTCGATTCGGCCGACCTGCCACTGAACGTGAGCCGCGAGCTGCTGCAAGAAAGCCGCGACGTGCGCGCCATCCGCGACGGCAACACGCGCCGCGTGCTGGGCCTGCTGGAAGACATGGCCAAGGCCGAAAGCGCCGTTGGCGCCGATGCTGCCGAAGCCGCCGCAGTGGAAGACAAAGTCGACATCGGCAGCGGCGACAGCACGCCCGCGCCCGAGCCCACCGAGCTGCCCGAGGGCGGCGTGGCCGACGTGGTCGACAAGAACGAGGCCCCCACCGCCGCCGACGCAGCCGCCAAGTTTGCCGAAGACGCCGCCAAGGCACCGGGCAAATACGCCACCTTCTGGCGCGAATTCGGCGCCGTGTTGAAAGAGGGCCTGGGCGAAGACCACGCCAACCGCGACCGCATCGCCAAGCTGCTGCGCTACGCCTCGACCACCAGCGACGCGCAAACCGTGTCGCTGGCCGACTACAAGGCGCGCATGAAAGACGGCCAGAAGGCGATCTACTACATCACCGCCGACACCCTGGCAGCGGCCAGGAACAGCCCGCAGCTGGAGGTGTTCAAGAAGAAGGGCATCGAGGTGCTGCTGATGACCGACCGCGTGGACGAGTGGTCGCTGTCTTACCTGCGCGAGTTCGACAGCACGCCGCTGCAATCGGTGGCCAAGGGTGCGGTCGATCTGGGTGACTTGCAGGACGAGGCTGAAAAGAAAGCCGCCGAAGAAGCCGCCGAGCATGTCAAACCCCTGCTCGACAAGCTGAAGGAAACGCTGAAAGACCGGGTGGAAGACGTGCGCGTCACCACGCGCCTGGTCGATTCACCCGCCTGCCTGGTGGTGAAAGACGCCGGCATGAGCATGCAGCTGGCCCGCATGTTGAAGCAGGCCGGCCAGCCCGCGCCCGACACCAAGCCGGTGCTGGAGATCAACGCCGAGCACCCGCTGGTGAAAAAACTGGACACCAGCGCGCACTTCGATGACCTGGCGCACATCCTGTTCGACCAGGCGCTGCTGGCCGAAGGCGGTTTGCCGGACGACCCCGCGGCCTATGTGCGGCGGGTGAATGCGCTGCTGCTCTGAGCGGTCGGCCGAGCGCAAAATGAGACCCTCATGATTTCGCCTCCGCCCCCACGCCCCTTCGCTCGCACCGCCGTGCGTGTACTTTCGGCTGCCGCGCTGCTCACGCTGACCGGCTGCGCGTCGGTCGGTGTCGGCATTGGCGTGCCGATCTTCCCCGGCGTGTCGCTGGGCGTCGGCGTCGGCTCGGGCGGCCACGTCAATGTCGGGGTCGGCACCGGTATCGGCCCCGTCGGCGTGGGTGTCGGCGTCAACCAGCACGGCCAGGTCGGCGCGGGTGTTGGTGTTGGCGCCAGCGTCCCGGTGGGCGGTGCCCGCGTCGGTGCTGGCGTGGGTACCGGCACCGTCTTGCACGATCCGCGCCAGGCGCGTCGCGGCACGGCCCCGGCGCCGCGGCCTGCAGCGGGCGAGCAATCCTGAGCCGACGCCCCTCAGGTTTCACCTATTGATCCGGCATCATAAAGATTGAATTCTTGGTGTTTGATTCAGTCATAGCGTGATGGACAAAGAAGACGCTCGATACCAGAAACTGGAGCAGCTGCACGAGAGGCGAAAGCAAGTGGTGCGATTGCATCTTCGAGGCACTGGCGTGATGCAGATCGTGACGCTCACGGGCTTGAGCTACCCCACGGTTCGCAAGGCGATCGATCGGTTTGATGCCGGTGGCTGGGCCGCCATCAAGCCGGCTGCTCGCGGTCGCAGCAAGGGCGACGGGCGCTTGCTCAGCGCCCAGCAGGAGGCCTCGGTGCGGCGCACCATCTGCGACCAGCGGCCCGAGCAGTTGAAGATGGAGTTCGCTCTGTGGACGCGCGCTGCGGTGATGCAGTACATCGAGCGCGAGTTCGGTCTTCGGCTGTCCATCCGTGCCACCGGTGAGTACCTGCGCCGCTGGGGTTTCACGCCGCAAAAGCCGATCAAGCGCGCCTACGAGCAGCGCCCCGAGGCGGTGCGCCAATGGCTGGAGCACGAGTACCCGGCGATCGAGCGTGCTGCCCGCGCCGAGGGCGGCGAGATCCACTGGGGCGATGAGACGGCGCTGGTCAACACCGACGTGCGTGGCCGCAGCTATGCGCCGCGCGGCAAGACGCCGGTGACGATGGTCGTCGGCGGCACGCGCGAGAAGCTCTCGATGATCTCCACCGTCACCAACCGGGGGCGCGCCAACTGGATGATCATCGATGGCGCCTTCAATCACGAGCGGCTCATCGAGTTCTTGCAGGCCTTGGTGCGAGATGGCAAGCGCCGGCGCAAGAAGGTCTTTCTCATTTTGGACAACCTCGGGGTGCACCACTGCAAGCCCGTGAAGGCCTGGCTGGCCGAGCGCGGGCGTGACATCGAGGTGTTCTTTCTGCCCAGCTACAGCCCTGAGCTCAATCCCGACGAGCGGCTGAATGCCGATCTCAAGCAAGCCATCGGCTCGCAGGTGCCTGTGCGCACCAAAGCCAAGCTACATGCTGCGGCCAACGAGCACATGCAGAGCATCGCCACCAATCGCGACCGGGTGCGCGCCTATTTCCAAGACCCGATCGTCAGGTACGCAGCATGAAAACTTCATGGTGCCGGATCAATAAAGACGGCGGGGCTTGCTGCGCGCTCTATGGCTTCACGGACTGAGCGCAAAACTGCGCTGAGTTGCCCAAGTGAACCGATGTGCATTTATGCACTTCGCCCCCGCTGTCCAAGTCTGAAGCTGGCGGCACAAATCTGAGCCGCGACAAATCAAATTTTGGAGCCGTTGGCAACGGGCGCAAAACTGCGCTGGTTAGCACTGCGTCCACAAATGGGCTGAGTGCCTACGCTTTTGCAGACTGCGCCGATACAGGCTCAACTCTGAGCCGGCGCCCGCCCCGGATTTTTCGGGAGAGAGAGCGAAACATCCCCCCCTTTGTGCACCGCCCCGCGCTGTCGCCTGAGATTGGAACCAGCTTTCCCGCCCTGGTGCAAGCCGCCCGGCGATGGGCTGCTATTCGGAAAATGCTCTTACATCCGCCGTTACATCGGCCAGAATGAAAAAACCCCGCTACGTTTTAAGTAGCAGGGTTTCCTTTGTTGACTGGTGGCCTGGGGCAGAATCGAACTGCCGACACGCGGATTTTCAATCCGCTGCTCTACCAACTGAGCTACCGGGCCAAGAAGGGTCGGATTCTAGCATGTTCTCGGGCAGCGTCAGGCGCCGCCGCGGCGGCCGCGCGCGAGGTCGACGCCGAGCTGCTTGAGCTTGCGATACAGGTGCGTTCGCTCGAGGCCGGTCCTCTCGGCCACGCGCGTCATCGAACCGCCTTCCTTGGCCAGGTGGAATTCGAAGTAGGCCTTCTCGAACGCGTCGCGGGCGTCGCGCAGGGGCTTGTCGAGCTCGAAGGTCTGCAGGCCTTGCGGGCTCAGGTCGAGCACCGTCGGCATGGTCTGGCCGCCGGTCATGACGGCTTCGACGGTGAGTTCGGCGCTGGCAACGGCGGTGACGGGCTCGTCCACCTCGGCGGACTTGCGCGCGGCGGCACCTTCGCGCGTCAGGGCCTGGTCGACCGCTTTCAGCAGCTTCTGCAGCGTGATCGGCTTTTCGAGGAAGGATTGCGCGCCGATGCGCGTGGCCTCGACGGCGGTGTCGATGGTGGCGTGGCCGCTCATCATGATCACCGGCATGGTCAGCAGGCCGGTGCCGCGCCACTCCTTCAGCAGGGTCACGCCGTCGGTGTCGGGCATCCAGATGTCGAGCAGCACCAGGTCGGGGCGCGCTGCCTGGCGCGCGGCCCTGGCCTGAGCTGCGTTCTCGGCGAGTTCGACGGTGTGCCCCTCGTCATTCAGGATCTCGGACAGCAGATCCCGGATGCCGTGCTCATCGTCCACCACGAGAATATTGGCCATAAGGCGAGTGCTCTTGCTCTTTCTTCAAACGCAGGCGCCTCAAGCGGCGCGCTTTGCTGGCTCGAATGATAACGACACTTGCGCACCGGCAACCCGGCCGTCGATGACGCGGTTGGAGAGGTCGATGCGGGCGCCGTGTTCCTCGGCGATTTTCTTGACCATGGCGAGGCCCAGGCCCGTGCCCTTGGACTTGGTGGTCACGTAGGGTTCGAAGGCGCGCTTGAGGATCGCCTCCGGAAAACCATGGCCGTGATCGAGCACGCTCAGGCGCACGCGCTGCAGCGGCTCCAGCCATTGCGTGCGGATCAGCACGCCGCCGTCCAGCCCGGCCCGCGCGGGCGATTCCTCCGAGGCGTCCAGCGCGTTCTGCACCAGGTTGTGGATCACCTGGCGCAGCTGTTGCGGATCGCCCAGGATGGGCGGGCACAGCGGATCGCTGTCCAGCCGCACCGCCATGTGCGCGTCGTGCTGACCGTCACCACCGCTGCCGTACAGGTGCAGCACCTCGGTGACCAGCGCGTTGAGGTCGATGGACTTGAGCTCGGCCGCCGGCAGGCGCGCGTAGTCGCGGAACTCGTCGACCAGGCGTTTCATGGCGTCGACCTGGTCGACGATGGTCTGCACCGATCTGCCCAGCAACGCGCGCTCGGCGCCCTCCAGCTTGGCGGCCAGCTTGTGCTCCAGGCGCTCGGCCGACAGCTGGATTGGCGTCAGCGGGTTCTTGATCTCGTGCGCCAGCCGGCGCGCGACCTCGCCCCAGGCCTGGGCGCGCTGCGCCGACACGATTTCGGAAATGTCGTCGAACACCAGCAGGCGCTCGCCGCCGGGCAGCGCGGCGCCGCGCGCCACCAGCGACACGGCCTCGGTGCTCATGCCGCCGGCGGCGTGGCCGTACAGCTCGAAGGATTTCTGCCAGTGGTCGAGCCCATGCTCGGCGCGTTCGCCCTCAAAGGCCTCGAACTGCGCCTGCACCTCGTCGGCGAAAGCCTCCAGGCCGTGCAGGCTGCGCAGCGGCCGCCCGGTGGCGACCGCCATCGGCGCGCGCAGGATGCGCGTGGCGCCAGGGTTGGACGAGCGCACCACGCCCTCGCGGTCAAGCACGATGACGCCGGCCGTGAGGTTGTCCAGAATCGTCTGCAGGTGCGCGCGTGCGGCCTCGACCTCGCGCATACCCGACTGCACGCTGGCGCGCGCGTCGGCCAGCTGCTGCGTCATGTCGGCGAAAGAGCGCGTCAGCTCGACCAGTTCGTCACGGCCCTGCAACGCCAGCTTGGGCCGCAAATCGCCCGCCGCCACCTGACGCATGCCCTCGGCCAGCATCAGCAGCGGCGTGGCCAGCTGCTTGCCCAGCACCGCCGCCAGCAGCACGGCGCTGAACACCGACAGAAACAGGCTGAGTGTGAGCGTGCCGATGTACATGCGGCGCAGGCCATCGCGGCCGAGCGCGCGCTCCTGGTATTCGCGGTTGGCCTCCTGCACCGCCAGCGCGTGCGCCACCAGCGCCGTCGGCAGCGGCAGCACCGCCTGCAGCAGGCGCTGCTCGCCGGTCAGGCCAATGGCGCGCGTCTTGATCAGCACCAGCGCGCGGATGCGCGGCGAGCCCGCCCCCTTGCCGGTCGCGCCGGCGTCCTCGTCGACGCCCTCGATCAGCGTCGCCACCTCCTGCGTGCGCAACTGGCGCAGCATCTGCGCCGACGGCCGCTCAGGCGCCAGCTGAAAGCGCGACTGGCCGGCGCTGGCGATCATGCGGCCCGAGGCCGACCACAGGTCGACGTCGGTGGCGCCCAGCTGGCTGCGCAGGCGCTCCACCGGCAAGCCAGCCAGCGCGTCGGGCACATCCTCCAGGCTGGCTGAGGCCAGGCGCAACTGGTTGCCGAATTCGCGCGCCTGGGTTTCCAGCGAGGTGCGCGCCAGCGTGACGCCGGACTCGAGCGCACCCTCCACCCGGACGTCGAACCAGGATTCGATCGAGCGCGAGACGAATTGGTAGGACACGACGTAGATCAGCAGGCCCGGCAGCACGCCGACCAGGCCGAAGATGGCGGCCAGCTTGATCAGCAGGCGGCTGCCGAACTTGCCGCGCCGAAGACGCCGCGCCAGCCGGTAGATGCCCCACAGGATGACCAGCGCCAGCACCGCCGCCACCACCACGTTGACCAGAAACAGGCGGTCGTAGTAACGCTCGTACAGCAGCCGGTTGTTGGTGGCCAGGGCCAGCAGGACGATCAGGATCAGGCCGATGCCGACCAGGAACGACACCGCCAGCACCAGCGCCCAGCGCCCGAGCCGGCGGCGGCGCGCGTGCGCCGCGTCGGAGACGCCGACGGCCGCGCTCATCGGCCCAGCTCCGGCGTCAGCTCGATGCGGCGCTCCACCGAGATCGCCCAGTCGGACGGGCCGACCGTACCGATGCGGAAGGTGCGCGGCAGCTGGCCGACGTCAAGCCGGAATTGAAAGCGCAGGAACTGCCGCCCGCCCTCGTCCAGCGCCGCCGCGTCGGCAATGCGCCAGCGCGCGATGCGCTCGACCGCCGCCATCACCTCGCCCAGCGAGTCGTAGTGCTGCGACAGGCTGACGCCCAGGCCGGTGTTGGCGATCGGCTCGGACGACACGTTCAGGCGCCAGCGCCGCGTCAGCGGCTGATACGCGATGCGCAGGTAGCGGCGTGCCGACACCAGTTTCTGGTCCGACCAGTACCAGCGCTCGCGCAGGATGTCGGCCTCGAGCACGAAGTGCACCGGAATGCCCTTGTCCAGCGCATCCTCGACCACGCTTGGCAGCTGCACCTGCAGTTGCGCCGACAGGTACAGGCCATCGTCCGCGCGCTCCACATGCAACTCGTTCAGCTCCACGGCGGGAGCCGCTGCGGCCAGCGGCAACGGCAGCAGGCACAGCCAGGCGGTCAGCAGCCAGACCAGCCACCCGGCCCTAGACCGCGCGCCGGGCCAGCAAGGCGTAATAAAAGCCATCGTCACGGGCCTGATTGTCGCCAACCATGGCCAGTGGTTCGCCCGTACCGGGCAACAAATGCCCGGGAGCGGGCAAGATTACGGCCTCGGTGTTGTGTGCAACAAACGCCTGCACGCGCTCCACACCCTCCTGCCGGAACACCGAGCAGGTGCAGTACAGCAACACGCCGCCCGGCCGCAGCAGCGGCCACAGGGCGCCCAGCAGGCGGTCCTGTTGGGCGGCCAGCTGCGCGATGTCGCTGTCGCGGCGCAGCCAGCGCACGTCCGGGTGGCGGCGGACGATGCCCGAGGCGCTGCACGGCGCATCGAGCAGGATGGCGTCGAACGGCTGACCGTCCCACCAGGCGGCCGGCGCGGCCGCGTCGGCGACCCGCACGTCGGCGCGCAGGCCCAGCCGCGCCAGGTTGTCCGCGATGCGGCGGCTGCGCCCGGCGTCGATCTCCAGCGCCGTCACGCGGGCGCCGGGGCGCAGTTCGAGCAGGTGCGCGGTCTTGCCGCCGGGCGCGGCGCAGGCGTCCAGCACGCGCGGCGCCACGCCCTCGATGAACGACAGCAGCAAGGGCGCGGCGCGCTGCGCCGCCGCCGACTGCACCGAGGCACCACCCTCGGCAAAGCCCGAAATCGCCGACACCGGCAGGGGCTTGGGCAGCCACACCGCCGCAGCGCCCAAGGCGCGCGCTTCGATGCCGGCCTGATCCAGGCGCTGGCAGAACTCCGGCACCGTGTTGCGTGCGAGGTTGACGCGCAGCACCATCGGCGCAGGTCGCTGCGCGCTCGTCAGGATCGCCCGCCAATCCTGCGGGTGATCGCGCTCCAGGCGCTCGATCCACCAGCGCGGGTGGTTCCAGCGCGCCACCGGATCGTCCTGGACCGCCTGCAAAAGGGCCGCGCGTTCGCGCAGGAAGCGGCGCAGGCAGCCATTCACGAACGCTGCCTGCGCGCGCAGCGCGCGATCGCGCTTGGCCGCTTCCACCGCCTGGTCGACCAGGGTGAAGGGCGGATACGGCAGCGGCTCATCCGGCACCAGCAGGCTGAGCGCGGTGCACAGCAAGGCATCCAGCGCTGGCGCCGGGGCCCGCGGCGCCAGCTGGCGCCGCAGCGCGCGCGCCAGGCCCAGCCAGCGCAGCGCGTGGAAGGACAGCGCCTGCGCGCCTGCGCGCAGCGCCGGATCGACCGCCTCCAGCTGCGCAGTGAGCGAGCGCCCCTCAGCCACGCCCTGCACCAGCCGGGCGGTCTGCTGCAGGTGCCGCCACAAGGGCGGCGCGTGGGCGGCGGTGTCGGCGGGCACCTTCAGTGCGCCTCGTTCAGGCGCGTCACGGTGCCGGCGGCCCGGAAGCCGCAGATGCGCGCCAGCAACACGGCTGGAAACTGCGCGATCGCCCGGTTGTAGGCCTGCGCCGCCTCATTGAAGGCGGTGCGCAAGGGCAGGACCTGGTGCAGCAGGCGCATCCAGCGCTGCTGCAGGCGCTCGGCCGAAGGCACGGCATCGGGCGGCACCGCCTCGGCCAGCGCGCCCGCCCACGCGGTGCGCAGCGCCTCGTGCGCCAGCACCAGGGCCGACATGGCCGGCGCGTCGGTCGGCTGCGCGCGCGCCTGCGCCAGCACCACCGAGAACTGCTCGGCAGCGGCCTGCAGGCGCTGCCAGGCCGCGTGGGCGGCGTCGGGCGACTCGGCGTCCGCGTCGGACGGGCCGTCGCGCACGTCCTCCGGCAGGCAGCCCTGGATCAGCACCAGCTGGCGCAGCAATTGCTCGTCCAGCGCCGCGAAGGCGCGCCCGACACCGGCGCGCAGACGCACCAGGCGGTTGTAGGCCCCCACCGCCCAGAACAGCAGCAGCGCCAGCAACACCCAGAACCAGAACGAAAAACCCAGCGTCATCACCAGAAGATCATAAAAAACGCCCTGCCGCGCACAAGGCGACGGCAGGGCGCCACGGGGATCACGGCCGACGCTTACTCGGCCGCCGCTTCCTCACCGGCGCTGGCCGGCTCGGCACCTTCGGCATCCGCCGCCAGGCCTTCCAGTTCGGCGGCCTCGGCCTCGGCGATGGCGCGGCGCTCGGCGTCGTCCATCTGGTCCTTGACCTTGCGCGCCTGGTGGTAGGCCAGACCCGTGCCGGCCGGGATCAGGCGGCCGACGATGACGTTCTCCTTCAGGCCACGCAACTCGTCGCGCTTGCCCATGATGGCGGCTTCGGTCAGCACGCGCGTGGTTTCCTGGAACGACGCGGCCGAGATGAAGCTGTCGGTCGACAGCGACGCCTTGGTGATGCCCAGCAGCAGGTTGGAGTAAGTGGCGGGCAGCTTGTCCTCGGCGCGCAGCGCGTCGTTGGTGTCCAGCATCTCGCTGCGCTCGACCTGTTCGCCCGCGATGTAGCCCGAATCGCCCGGATTCTCGACCACCACGCGGCGCAGCATCTGGCGCACGATCACCTCGATGTGCTTGTCGTTGATCTTCACGCCCTGCAGGCGGTAGACGTCCTGCACCTCATCGACGATGTAGCGCGCCAGCTCCTCCATGCCCAGCAGGCGCAGGATGTCCTGCGGATCGGCCGGTCCGTCGACGATGTGCTCGCCCTTGTTGACCACCTGGCCTTCGTGCACCAGGATGTTCTTTTCCTTGGGGATCAACTCTTCCATCACCTTGCCGTCCGGGTCGGTGATCTGCAGGCGGATCTTGCCCTTGGTTTCCTTGCCGAAGGACACGGTGCCGGTCTGCTCGGCCAGCGTGCCCTTGTCCTTGGGCGTACGGGCCTCGAACAGCTCGGCCACGCGCGGCAAGCCGCCCGTGATGTCGCGCGTCTTCTGGCCTTCCACCGGAATGCGCGCCAGCACCTCGCCGGGGCCGACTTCCTGGCCGTCGCGCACCTGGATCAGCGCGCCGACCTGGAAGCCGATCGTCACCGAATGGTCGGTGCCGGGGATCTTGACCTCGTTGCCCGTCGCGTCGATCAGCTTGACCTGCGGACGCACTATTTTTGCCGAGCCGCGCCGCTTGGGGTCAATCACGACCAGCGTGGACAGGCCGGTGACCTCGTCCACCTGGCGCGCCACCGTCAGGCCTTCCTCGATGTTCTCGAACTTCACCGTGCCGGCGTACTCGGTGATGATCGGGCGCGTCAGCGGGTCCCAGTTGGCCAGGATGGTGCCGGCCTTGATCGTCTGGTCGGCCTTGACCGACAGCGTGGCGCCATAGGGCACCTTGTGGCGCTCGCGCTCGCGGCCATGCTCGTCGTGGATGGTGATTTCGCCCGAGCGCGAGATCACCACCAGCTCGCCCCGGCTGTTGGTGACGTAGCGCATGGTCGGGTTGAAGCCGATCGAGCCGTTGGCCTTGGCTTCCACGCTGGAGGCCACCGCCGCGCGCGAGGCCGCACCGCCGATGTGGAAGGTGCGCATGGTCAGCTGCGTGCCGGGCTCGCCGATCGACTGCGCGGCGATCACGCCCACGGCCTCGCCCATGTTCACCAGGCCGCCGCGGCCCAGGTCGCGCCCATAGCACGTGGCGCACAGGCCGAAGCGCGTCTCACAGGTCAGCGCGGTGCGCACGCGCACCTCGTCGATGCCGGCGGCTCGAGCTCGTCGATGGCGTCCTCGTCCAGCATCTGGCCGGCCTTGACCACCACTTCCCGGGTTTCCGGGTTGATCACGTCCTCGGCCGCGCTGCGGCCCAGGACGCGGTCGCGCAGCGACTCGATCACCTCGCCGCCCTCGACGATGGCGCGCATCTGGGCGCCATTGCTGGTGCCGCAGTCGTCCTCGGTCACCACCAGGTCCTGCGTCACGTCCACCAGGCGGCGCGTCAGGTAGCCCGAGTTGGCGGTCTTCAGCGCCGTGTCGGCCAGGCCCTTGCGCGCTCCGTGCGTCGAGATGAAGTACTGCAGCACGTTCAGGCCTTCACGGAAGTTGGCCGTGATCGGCGTCTCGATGATCGAGCCGTCGGGCTTGGCCATCAGGCCGCGCATGCCGGCCAGCTGGCGAATCTGCGCGGCCGAACCGCGCGCGCCCGAGTCGGCCATCATGTAGATGGAGTTGAACGACTCCTGGTCGACTTCCTTGCCGTGGCGGTCGATGGTCTTCTGCTTGGCCAGCTGGCTCATCATGACCTTGGACACCTCGTCGCCGGCCTTGCCCCAGATGTCGACCACCTTGTTGTAGCGCTCGCCGGCGGTGACCAGGCCGGAGACGTACTGCTGCTCGATTTCCTTCACTTCGCGCTCGGCGCGCTCGATGATGCCGGCCTTCTCCTCGGGCACCAGCATGTCCTCGATGGCGATCGAGATGCCGGCGCGCGTGGCCAGACGGAAGCCGTTTTGCAGCAGCTTGTCGGCGAACACCACGGTTTCCTTCAGGCCGCATTTGCGGAAACTGGCGTTGATCAGGCGCGAGATTTCCTTCTTCTTCAGCGCCTTGTTCATCAGCGAGAACGGCAGCCCCTTGGGCAGGATCTCCGACAGCAGGGCGCGGCCCACGGTGGTCTCCACCAGGCTGGTGGAAGGCACCAGCTCATCGGTCGCCTTGTCTTTCGACCATTCGGTCATGCGCACGCTGATCCTGGCCGTCAGCTCGACCGCATCGGCTTCCAGCGCGCGCTGGACTTCACCGATGTCGGAGAACACCATGCCCTCGCCCTTGCCGTTGATGCGCTCGCGCGTGGTGTAGTACAGGCCCAGCACCACGTCCTGCGACGGCACGATCGAAGGCTCGCCCGAGGCCGGAAACAGCACGTTGTTGGAGGCCAGCATCAGCGTGCGGGCTTCCATCTGCGCCTCGACCGACAGCGGCACGTGCACGGCCATCTGGTCGCCGTCGAAGTCGGCGTTGAAGGCGGCGCACACCAGCGGATGCAGCTGGATCGCCTTGCCCTCGATCAGGATCGGCTCGAAGGCCTGGATGCCCAGCCGGTGCAGCGTGGGCGCGCGGTTCAGCATCACCGGGTGCTCGGTGATGACTTCTTCCAGGATGTCCCACACCACCGGCGTGCCGGCTTCCACTTCCTTCTTGGCCTGCTTGATGGTGGAGGCGATGCCCATGGCTTCCAGGCGGGCAAAGATGAAGGGCTTGAACAGCTCGAGCGCCATCAGCTTGGGCAGGCCGCACTGGTGCAGCTTGAGCGTGGGGCCGACGGTGATGACCGAGCGGCCCGAGTAGTCCACGCGCTTGCCCAGCAGGTTCTGGCGGAAACGGCCGCCCTTGCCCTTGATCATGTCGGCCAGCGACTTCAGCGCGCGCTTGTTGGCGCCCGTCATCGCCTTGCCGCGGCGGCCGTTGTCGAGCAGGCTGTCCACGGCCTCCTGCAGCATGCGCTTTTCGTTGCGCGCGATGATTTCGGGCGCCTTCAACTCCAGCAAACGGCGCAGGCGGCTGTTGCGGTTGATGACGCGGCGGTACAGGTCGTTCAGGTCCGAGGTGGCGAAGCGGCCGCCGTCCAGCGGCACCAGCGGGCGCAGGTCGGGCGGCAGCACCGGCAGCACCTGCAGCACCATCCACTCGGGCTTGATGCCCGACTTCTTGAAGGCCTCCAGCACCTTCAGGCGCTTGGCGTTCTTCTTGATCTTGACTTCGGAGCCCGTCAGATCGCCCCGCAGCTTCTCGATCTCGGCCTCGATGTCGATGTTTTCCAGCAGTTCCTTGATGCCTTCGGCGCCCATGCGCGCGACAAACTCGTCACCGTGCTCGGCGCGCTGTTTGTCGTACTCGTCCTCGCTCATGATCGAGAACTTCTTCAGCGGCGTCATGCCAGGGTCGGTGACGACGTAGGCCTCGAAGTACAGGACGCGCTCGATGTCGCGCAGCGTCATGTCGAGCACCATGCCCAGACGGCTGGGCAGCGACTTCAGGAACCAGATGTGGGCGCAGGGCGCGGCCAGGTCGATGTGGCCCATGCGCTCGCGGCGCACCTTGGTCTGGGTGACTTCAACGCCGCACTTCTCGCAGATCACGCCGCGGTGCTTCAGGCGCTTGTACTTGCCGCACAGGCACTCGTAGTCCTTGATGGGCCCGAAGATCTTGGCGCAGAACAAGCCGTCGCGCTCGGGCTTGAAGGTGCGGTAGTTGATGGTCTCGGGCTTCTTCACCTCACCGAAAGACCACGAACGGATCTTCTCGGGCGAAGCCAGACCGATGCGGATGGCATCGAAGTGCTCATCCGGCGTGAATTGCTTGAACAGGTCGAGTAGCGATTTCATATGACTCTTTCCCATCAAATTACGAACGCTCGAGCTCGATGTCGAGACCGAGCGAGCGGATTTCCTTGACCAGCACGTTGAACGACTCGGGCATGCCGGCATCGATCAAGTGCTCGCCCTTGACGATGCTTTCGTACACCTTGGTGCGGCCCTGCACGTCGTCCGACTTGACGGTGAGCATCTCCTGCAGCGTGTAGGAGGCGCCGTAGGCTTCCAGCGCCCACACCTCCATCTCGCCGAAGCGCTGGCCGCCGAACTGTGCCTTGCCGCCCAGCGGCTGCTGCGTGACCAGCGAGTAGGGGCCGGTGGAGCGCGCGTGCATCTTGTCGTCGACCAGGTGGTGCAGCTTCAGGAAGTGCATGTAGCCGATGGTGGTCGGGCGCTCGAAGGCGTCGCCGCTGCGGCCGTCGTACAGCCAGGCCTGGGTGCGCGTCGGCGTCAGGCCCTTGGCCTGGGCCACCTCTTCCGGGTAGGCCAGCGCCAGCATGGCGTGAATTTCCTGCTCTTCGGCGCCATCGAACACGGGCGTGGCGAACGGCATGCCGCCGGTCAGGTTGCCGGCCATCTCCAGCAGCTGCGCGTCGCTCAGCTTCGCCAGTTCCTCCTTGCGGCCGGAACTGTTGTAGAGCCCGTCCAGGTACTTGCGCAGCTTGGCGACACGCTGCTCGGACTGCAGCATTTCGTTGATGCGCTCGCCGATGCCCTTGCCGGCCCAGCCCAGGTGCACTTCCAGCACCTGGCCCACGTTCATGCGCGAGGGCACGCCCAGCGGGTTGAGCACGATGTCGACCGGCGTGCCGTCGGCCATGTAGGGCATGTCCTCGACCGGCACGATCTTCGACACCACGCCCTTGTTGCCGTGGCGGCCGGCCATCTTGTCGCCCGGCTGCAGGCGGCGCTTGACGGCCAGATAGACCTTGACCATCTTCAGCACGCCGGCAGGCAGTTCGTCGCCCTGGGTAAGTTTCTTGCGCTTTTCCTCGAACGCCAGGTCGAAGCTGTGGCGCTGCTGCTCGATCGATGCCTTGATGCTCTCCAACTGCGCGGCCACCTCGTCCTCGGCCGGACGGATGTCGAACCAGTGGTACTTGTCGACCGAGGCCAGGTAGGCCTTGTCGATCTTGGTGCCCTTGGCGATGCGGTTGGGACCACCATTGGCGGTCTTGCCGTTGAGCAGCTTCTCGATGCGGTCGAAGGCGTCGGCCTCGACGATGCGCAGCTGGTCGTTCAGGTCGAGGCGATAGCGCTTCAGTTCGTCGTCGATGATCTGCTGCGCGCGCTTGTCGCGCACGATGCCTTCGCGGGTGAACACCTGCACGTCGATCACCGTGCCCTGCGAGCCCTGATCCACGCGCAGCGAGGTGTCCTTCACGTCGGACGCCTTCTCGCCGAAGATGGCGCGCAGCAGTTTCTCCTCGGGCGTCAGCGTGGTCTCGCCCTTGGGCGTGACCTTGCCGACCAGCGTGTCGCCGGGCATGACTTCGGCACCAACGTAGATGATGCCCGACTCGTCCAGGCGGTTCAGCTGCTGCTCGGACAGGTTCGGGATGTCGCGCGTGATTTCCTCGGCGCCCAGCTTGGTGTCGCGCGCCATCACCACCAGCTCCTCGATGTGGATGCTGGTGTAGCGGTCGTCGGCCACCACGCGCTCGCTGATCAGGATCGAGTCCTCGAAGTTGTAGCCGTTCCAGGGCATGAAGGCGATCAGCATGTTCTGGCCGATGGCGATCTCGCCCAGGTCGGTCGAAGCGCCGTCGGCGATCACGTCGCCCTTGGCCAGCTTGTCACCCTTCTTGACGATGGGGCGCTGGTGGATGTTGGTGTTCTGGTTGCTGCGCTGGTACTTGATCAGGTTGTAGATGTCCACGCCCACTTCACCCGCCACCGCCTCGGCGTCGTTGACGCGGATCACGATGCGGGTGGCATCGACGTAATCGACCACGCCGCCGCGCCTGGCGGTGACGACGGTGCCGGAGTCGATGGCGGCCACGCGCTCGATGCCGGTGCCCACCAGCGGCTTCTCGGGCCGCAGCACGGGCACGGCCTGGCGCGACATGTTGGCGCCCATCAGCGCTCGGTTGGCATCGTCGTGCTCCAGGAAGGGCACGAGCGAAGCCGCCACCGACACGATCTGCGCCGGCGACACGTCCATGTACTGGATGCGCTCGGCACCCACCAGCACCGATTCGCCCGCCTCGCGCGCCGACACCAGGTCGCCCACCAGGCGGTCGTCCTGATCCAGCCCGGCGTTGGCCTGGGCGATCACGTACTTGCCTTCCTCGATCGCCGACAGGTAGTCGATTTCGTTGGTCAGCTTGCCGTCGATCACGCGGCGGTAGGGTGTTTCGATGAAACCGTACTCATTCAGGCGCGCGTACAGCGCCAGCGAGTTGATCAGGCCGATGTTCGGGCCTTCCGGCGTCTCGATCGGGCACACGCGGCCGTAGTGCGTGACGTGCACGTCGCGCACCTCGAAGCCGGCGCGTTCGCGCGTCAGGCCGCCCGGACCCAGGGCCGAGACGCGGCGCTTGTGCGTGATCTCGGCCAGCGGGTTGGTCTGGTCCATGAACTGGCTCAGTTGCGACGCACCGAAGAACTCCTTGAGCGCCGCGGAGATCGGCTTGGAGTTGATCAGATCGTGCGGCATCAGCGGGTCGTTTTCGGCCTGGCCCAGACGTTCCTTGACGGCCTTCTCGATGCGCGCCAGGCCGGTGCGGTACTGGTTCTCGGCCAACTCACCGACGCAGCGCACGCGGCGGTTGCCCAGGTGGTCGATGTCGTCCACCTCGCCACGGCCGTTGCGCAGCTCGACCAGGATCTTGACCACCGCCAGGATGTCCTCGTTGGTCAGCACCATCGGGCCGGTCGATTCCTCATTGCCCACCTTGGCGTTGAACTTCATGCGCCCGACGCGCGACAGGTCGTAGGTGTCGGGGTTGTAGAACAGGCGGTGGAACAGGGCCTGCACCGCGTCTTCGGTCGGCGGCTCGCCGGGGCGCATCATGCGGTAGATCGCCACGCGGGCGGCGAACTCGTCGGCGGTCTCATCGGCGCGCAGGGTTTGCGAGATGTAGGCGCCCTGATCCAGCTCGTTGGTGAAGATGCACTGCAGGTCTTGCACGCCAGCTTCGCGCAGTTTCTTCAGCAAGGCCTCGGTCAGCTCGTCGTTGGACTTGGCGATGATTTCGCCGGTGTCAGGGTCGACAATGCTCTTGGCCACCACACGGCCGACCATGAAGTCTTCCGGCACGCTGATGTGGGTGGTGCCACTCTGCTCCAGCTCGCGCGTGTGGCGCGCGGTGATGCGCTTGTCCTTGGCGACCACGACCTTGCCCGACTTGTCGGTGATGTCGAAGCGCGCGACCTCGCCCTTCAGGCGATCGGCCACAAACTCCATCTGCGCGCCGCTGTCCATCAGGCGGAAATTGTCGTTGACGAAGAAGTGCGCCAGGATCTGCTCGGGGTTCAGGCCGATGGCCTTGAGCAGGATCGTGACCGGCATCTTGCGGCGGCGGTCGACGCGGAAGAACAGGATGTCCTTGGGATCGAACTCGAAGTCGAGCCACGAACCGCGGTAGGGAATGATGCGCGCCGAGAACAGCAGCTTGCCCGAGCTGTGGGTCTTGCCCTTGTCGTGCTCGAAGAACACGCCGGGGCTGCGGTGCAGCTGGCTGACGATCACGCGCTCGGTGCCGTTGACGATGAACGAACCCTTGTCGGTCATCAGGGGCACCTCGCCCATGTAGACCTCTTGCTCTTTCACTTCCTTGACCACCTTGGACTGCGGCGTCGACGACTCGCGGTCGTAGATGATGAGCTGCACGCGCGCGCGCACCGCCGAGGCGAAAGTGAGGCCGCGCGTCTGGCATTCGCGCACGTCGAAGGCGGGCTTGGCCAGGTTGTACTCGACGAACTTCATCTCGACGAAGCCGTTGTGCGAGACGATCGGGAAGGCGGATTCGAACGCGGCCTGCAGACCCTCGTGGGTGCGCTTCTTGGGCGGCGTGTCGGCCTGCAGGAAGGCGGTGTACGCGTCTTTCTGCATCTGCAGCAGGTAGGGCACTTCAAGCACCGCATCGCGGGTGCCGAAGCTCTTGCGGATGCGCTTGCGTTCGGTGAAGGTATAGGCCATGAAATCTCCGGGCTTAAGACTCGAGGTCCTGGACATCAGGCGACTAGGAAAGACAGGTCAGGCCAGGCGGCCTGAACAAAGCTTGGTGGCTGGCCACTACCAGCCGATGGCGGACGGCCACGCCTTGCACGCGGCCCGAACCAAGTGGTCCTCTGCAGTCGGGATCAGAAGACACTTGAAAATGGGTAGTGAACACCAACTTTCAAGTGCGCTCTGAAAGCGCAAAGGGCTGGCTCAACACCAGCCTGTAAATCGGGATCGAGGCGTAGCGAGCGGGAGTCAGTTTGCTGGGAGACGCGCAGCCGTACTTGAGTACGGCGAGCATCGCAGCAGCAAAATGGCCCCGCGCAGTAGCCTCGGACCGATTTACTTGAGCTCGACCTTGGCGCCGGCCTCTTCCAGTTTCTTCTTGGCCGCTTCCGCGTCCGCCTTGGCAATGCCTTCCTTGACGGGCTTCGGTGCACCGTCGACCAGGTCCTTGGCTTCCTTGAGGCCCAGGCCGGTGATCTCGCGCACGGCCTTGATGACCTGCACCTTTTGCGCGCCAGCCTCGGTCAGCATGACGGTGAACTCGGTCTGCTCTTCCGCGGCGGCGGCGGCACCGCCGCCCGCGCCGGCGGCCGGGGCGGCCATGGCGGCCGCGCTCACACCGAACTTCTCTTCGATGGCTTTCACCAGGTCGTTGAGCTCCATGACCGTCATGCTGTCGAGCGCGGTCAGAAATGCGTCTTTATCGAATGCCATTTGATTTACCTAAACAGTTATGGGTCCTAAAACAGGCCGCGCCCTCAGGCGGCAACCGCTTCGCCTTCGCCTTCGCCCTTTTTTGCCGCCAGCGCGCCCAGCACCACGGCGGTGCGGGAAATCGGCGACATCAGCAAGCCGCACAGCTGGGCCAGCAGCACTTCCTTGGTGGGAATGCTGGCCAGCTGCTTCACGCCGTTCGCATCCAGGGCCTTGCCACCGTAAACACCGCCGCGAATCACCAGCTTGTCGTTGGTTTTCGCGAAATCGGCCACCACTTTCGCGGCAGCCACGGCGTCTTCGGAGAAGCCATAGATGAGCGGTCCGGTCATCTGGTCGGCCACCACGTCGAAACTGCTGCCGGCCACAGCACGGCGGGCCAGCGTGTTCTTCAACACACTCAAGGCCACGCCCTTGCTGCGCGCGTCGGAGCGCAGTTTGGTCATGTCAGCCACCGTGACGCCGCGGTACTCCGCCATCACGAGCGTTTGAGCTTTAGCGGCGAGGCCGGTCACTTCTTTGATGACCGCTTCTTTCTCACTGCGATTCAGACTCAAGGTCTACTCCTTCAAAATGCGCCGTCCGGATTGGCCCGTATCGGCGCGCCTGCTTGCAGCGACCTACTGTTGAGGCTTTGAAACCTTGTCAGCGGGTTCGCCATCTGCGCTGGCTGCGCCGGAAAACTCCGGCGCCATTAAGCAGGACTCGCGTCCTGCGCCAGCGGTCTTGGATGGCCTGCGATGCGCCTTGCGGCCATCGCAGCCCACCACTCCGGGCGCGTCCCTCTCAGGCCGCGCCCGAATTTCCTTCACATCACGCGTTGATGCTCTGGGTGTCGACGCGAACGCCCACGCCCATGGTGCTGGACACCGCCACCTTGCGCAGGTACAGGCCCTTGCTGGTGGCCGGCTTCGCCTTGTTCAGGGCTTCGATCAGCGCCACCAGGTTGCCTTGCAGCTTGGCGTCGTCGAACGAGCGGCGGCCGATCGTGCCGTGGATGATGCCGGCCTTGTCGACGCGGAACTGCACCTGGCCAGCCTTGGCGTTCTTCACCGCCTGGGCGACGTCGGGCGTCACGGTGCCGACCTTGGGGTTGGGCATCAGGCCACGCGGGCCCAGGATCTGACCCAGCGTGCCGACCACGCGCATCGCGTCCGGCGCGGCGATCACCACGTCGAAGGGCATATTGCCAGCCTTGACCTGCTCGGCCAGGTCCTCCATGCCGACGATGTCGGCGCCCGCGGCTTTGGCCTCCTCGGCTTTCGCTCCCTGAGCGAACACGGCCACGCGCTTGGTCTTGCCGGTGCCATTGGGCAGCACCACGGCGCCGCGCACCACCTGGTCGGATTTCTTGGCGTCCACGCCCAGTTGCACCGCGACGTCGATGGATTCATCGAACTTGGCGGTGGCGAACTGCTTGACCAGCTCCAGCGCCTCACCCAGCGGGTACAGCTTGGTGCTCTCGACCTTGCCCTCCTGGGCTTTGACTTTCTTCGTCAGCTTGGCCATCTCACATGCCCTCCACAGTGACACCCATGGAACGGGCCGAGCCGGCGATGGTGCGCACGGCGGCGTCCAGGTCGGCGGCAGTCATGTCTTTCTGCTTGGTCTTGGCGATTTCCTCGAGCTGGGCCCGGGTGATCTTGCCGACCTTGTCGGTGTTCGGCTTGGCCGAGCCCTTGTCGAGCTTGATGGCCTTCTTGATCAATACGTTCGCCGGCGGCGTCTTGATCACGAAGGTGAAGCTCTTGTCGGCGAAGGCGGTGATCACCACCGGCAGCGGCAGACCAGGCTCGACGCCTTGGGTCTGCGCGTTGAACGCCTTGCAGAACTCCATGATGTTCAGACCGCGCTGGCCCAGGGCAGGGCCGATGGGCGGCGACGGGTTGGCTTTACCAGCTGGCACTTGCAGCTTGACGAAGCCGACGATTTTTTTCGCCATGGTTTACTCCTTGCGGGTACATGCGTCTGCGGTTCAGGCGAACCCAGACTCCCCGGGGTTGAACGACTCTTGCATCAAGACCGCCGCTGGCGCCGAGTCGGAAAGCGCCCGCCGCGAAAAACAAAACTGTGGTCAGGCCTTCTCGACCTGACCGAATTCCAGCTCCACCGGCGTCGCGCGGCCAAAAATCGTGACCGACACGCGCACCTTGCTCTTCTCGTAGTTGACTTCCTCGATGGTGCCGTTGAAGTCGGTGAACGGTCCGTCCTTGACGCGCACGTATTCACCAACCTCGAACTCGACCTTGTGGCGCGGCTTCTCCGAGCCTTCCTGCATCTGGTTGACGATCTTCATGACCTCGTCTTCCGAGATCGGCGCCGGGCGGTTGCGCACGCCACCGACAAAACCCGTCACCTTGTTGGTGTGCTTCACCAAGTGCCAGGTGTCGTCGTCCATGACCATCTCGACCAGCACGTAGCCGGGGAAGAACTTGCGCTCGGTGGTGCGCTTGACGCCGTTCTTGATCTCGACCACTTCCTCGGTCGGCACCAGGATGCGGCCAAACTTGGACTGCATGCCGGCGCGCTGGATGCGCTCAAGAATGTTGCGCTCGACCGCCTTCTCCATGCCGGAGTAGGCGTGCACCACATACCACTTCAGGTCGGGGTTGGCGGGCGCCTCGGTCAGCGCCGGGCTCACGGTATCGTTCATCGGCCCCTCCAGCCAAGGATCAGGTCGTAGAAAACGTACTCGAGCGCCTTGTCGGACAACCACAGGAACAGCGCCATCGCGACCGTGAAGGCGAACACGAAAGCGGTCATCTGCAGGGTCGTCTTGCGCGTCGGCCACACCACCTTGCGCATCTCGCGCCAGGAATCGCGGCCAAAGGCCACCAGACGCTTGCCGGGCTCGGAGGTGAAAAACACGATCACCGCCAGCGCCAGACCGCCGATCAGACTGCCCCACTGCGCCAGCGGGCCCTGGGCCGCCAGCAGATAGAACGCCGCCAACCCGCCGACCACCAGCAGCCCGACCACGACCAGCCGCAGCTTGTCGGCGCCAGAGCTTACGGTTTCAACTGTGCTTGCCATGTTGGCCTGATTTCATTTCTCGAAGCGCGAAGCCAGTCGGCTTCAAACGCAAAACCTCTAGACACACAAGCCCGCCAAGGATTTGGCGGGCTTTGACAGGACCTCCCACCACATCGAGGTGGCAGGGGCAGAGGGAATCGAACCCCCAACCTTCGGTTTTGGAGACCGACGCTCTGCCAGTTGAGCTATACCCCTAGACCTGTCCGTTTGCAGCCAAGATCACTCGATGATCTTCGCCACCACACCCGCACCCACGGTGCGCCCACCCTCGCGGATCGCAAAGCGCAGACCTTCTTCCATGGCGATCGGGGCGATCAGCTTCACCGTGATGCTGACGTTGTCGCCCGGCATGACCATCTCCTTGTCCTGGGGCAGCTCGATGCTGCCGGTGACGTCGGTGGTGCGGAAGTAGAACTGCGGGCGGTAGTTGTTGAAGAAGGGGGTGTGGCGGCCGCCTTCGTCCTTGCTCAGCACGTACACCTCACCAGCGAAGTGGGTGTGCGGCTTGATGGAGCCGGGCTTGCACAGCACCTGGCCGCGCTCGACGTCTTCGCGCTTGGTGCCGCGCAGCAGGATGCCGACGTTGTCGCCGGCCTGGCCCTGGTCGAGCAGCTTGCGGAACATCTCGACGCCGGTGCAGATGGTCTTCTGGGTGGGGCGGATGCCGACGATTTCGATTTCCTCACCGACCTTGACGATGCCGCGCTCGACGCGACCAGTGACGACGGTGCCCGGCCGGAGATGGAGAAGACGTCTTCGACGGGCATGAGGAAGGCGCCGTCGATGGCGCGCTCGGGCGTGGGGATGTAGCTGTCGAGGGCGTCGGCCAGCTTCAGGATGGCCTGCTCGCCGAGTTCGCCGGCGTCGCCTTCGAGGGCCATCTTGGCAGAGCCCTTGATGATGGGGGTGTCGTCGCCGGGGAATTCGTACTTGCTGAGCAGCTCGCGCACTTCCATTTCGACGAGCTCGAGCAGCTCTTCGTCGTCGACCATGTCGCACTTGTTGAGGAAGACGATGATGTAGGGCACGCCGACCTGGCGGGCCAGCAGGATGTGCTCGCGGGTCTGGGGCATGGGGCCGTCGGCGGCGGAGCACACCAGGATGGCGCCGTCCATCTGGGCGGCGCCGGTGATCATGTTCTTGACGTAGTCGGCGTGGCCGGGGCAGTCGACGTGGGCGTAGTGGCGGTTGGCGGTCTCGTACTCGACGTGCGAGGTGTTGATGGTGATGCCGCGCGCTTTTTCTTCGGGCGCGTTGTCGATCTGGTCGTAGCTCTTGACGTCGCCGCCAAACTTCTTGCCCAGCACGGTGGCAATGGCCGCCGTCAGGGTGGTCTTGCCGTGATCGACGTGACCAATGGTGCCCACGTTCACGTGCGGCTTGCTGCGCTCAAATTTCTCTTTTGCCATGTCGAAGACTCCGAAAAAATCAATTCAACAACACACTGAAAGCGGCGATGACCCACTGCCATGCGCCGCCAATCCTGGTGCCCTTGGTGGGAATCGGACCCACGACCTCTCCCTTACCAAGGGAGTGCTCTACCACTGAGCCACAAGGGCGAAAACCTGCCACAACCCAATGCATCGACCGGCTGATGGAGCGGGAGACGGGAATCGAACCCGTGTCATTAGCTTGGAAGGCTAAGGTTCTACCATTGAACTACTCCCGCAAAGGCCGCCCCGAGGCGTCCGCTTCGCGTGAGCCCGGGCCCGGCACTCCCCGGACAACCTACCCAAACGCTCGCATCATCGGCCGGCGAACCGGCTGTTTTCGCTGGTGGAGAGGGCTGGATTCGAACCAGCGTAGGTGTAAACCGGCAGATTTACAGTCTGCTGCCATTAACCACTCGGCCACCTCTCCGGCGAAGAACTCCCGATTATGCCACTAATTCGTGAATGCCAACAAGTCTTGGCGCCGGCCATCCGTGACGATTCATTCGCCTAGGCACCACCAGTTCACGCGATCGGAAGTCGCTGCAAAGTGGCTCCCGTCTGCCATGAACTGCCGTTTGAAGTCGTTAGACGGATGTCGTGTGCTCAGAACCTTGACGCGGCCCGACTGCTGACCGCATGCCGAATGGAAAAATGTCTGTGCCTTGCTACCCCACAATAGGAACACTGGCGGATTCGGCTGGGCAAGCAACACGCACACGATGTCGGCCGTCAGCACCTGCCAGCCCACGTCCAGATGACTTTCCTTTCGCCCTAGTTCGACGCTGAGCGCCGGATTCAGCAGCAACACCCCTTGCTGCGCCCAGGCATCGAGCCGACCAGACACCGGCCGTCGCCAACCGGCTCGGTCGGTCTCAAGTACCTCGAATATGCGCCGCAATGACGGCCTAGTGCTGCGCTCAGCGGAAAACGCCAGTCCATCCGCCTGGTTGGGCGTCGGATACGGATCCTGACCAAAGACGACGACCCGTGCCTCGTGCGGCGCCATAAAACGCAGCGCACGGAAAGGGTCTGCCGGCCCGATCAACCGCGACCCCGATGCGCGCAGGACTGCACTGGTCACCCGCGATTGCGCCTCTGGAGTCCAACGCCTCAACACTTTGCGCCAAGCATTCGGAACGGAATCGAATGCCGCGACCAAGTCATCGGCCCTCACACGAACAACTCCGCCAAGGCCTCACCCGGCTCCGGCGCGCGCATGAAGGCCTCGCCCACCAGAAAGGCGTGCACGCCGGCCTCGCGCAGGCGCTGCACGTCGGCGCGGGTGGCGATGCCGCTTTCGGTGATCAGCAGGCGATCGGCCGGCACGTCTTTCAGCAGGCCCAGCGTGGTGTCCAGGCTGACCTCGAAGCTGCGCAGGTTGCGGTTGTTGATGCCGAGCAGCGGGGTTTTCAGCTTCAGTGCGCGCTGCAGTTCGGCGCCGTCGTGCACCTCGACCAGCACCGCCATGTCCAAACCGCGCGCCACGGCTTCCAGTTCAGCCATCTGCGCGTCCGACAGGCAGGCGGCAATCAGCAGAATGCAGTCGGCCCCCATGGCGCGCGCCTCATACACCTGATAGGCATCGATCATGAAGTCCTTGCGCAGCACCGGCAGCGCGCAGCTGGCGCGCGCCTGCTTCAGATAGTCAACGCTGCCCTGGAAGAACTGCTTGTCCGTCAGCACCGACAGGCAGGCCGCGCTGACCTGGCCGCCCGCATCGGTGTTGCCGACGGCGTAGCTCTGCGCAATGTCGGCCGGCACGAAATCGGCGCGGATCACGCCCTTGCTGGGGCTGGCCTTCTTGATCTCGGCGATCACCGCCGCTTGCCCTTGCGCGATCTTGCGGCGCAGCGCGCCTTCGAAATCGCGTGTCAGCACGCGGCTTTCGGCGTCCTCGCGCATGGCGGCGAGCGACTTCTTCTTCAGCCCCGCCGCCACTTCTTCGCGCTTGACGGCGACGATCTGGTTCAGGATATCACTCATCTTTTTGTAGCTCCTGGTCGGGACTGCGCGCCGACCGCTTGAGGATTTTCACGAAAACCCGGTGCATGACGAAGGCCAGGCAGGGCCAGAGGCAGCGCCGAGACGCCCCGCGCGATCCAGCTGCCTTCGTCCTGCCTCTTCATGGCGTGGCCAGCGACCGCGTGAACGCCAGCACCTGCTCCAGCTTGGCCTGGGCCGCGCCAGTTTCGATGGCTTCGCGCGCGCGCTCGATGCCGGCCTTCATGGTCGGCGCCACGCCGGCCGCGTACAGCACCACGCCCGCGTTGATGATGACGATGTTCTTGGCCGGTCCCTCCTGGTTGGCCAGCACACCGCGCAGCATGGCCAGCGACTGCTCGGGCGTGTCCACCTTCAGGCTGCGGTTGCTCTGCATCGGCATGCCGAAGTCCTCGGGATGGATTTCGTATTCGCTGATCTCGCCATTCTTCAGCTCGCCGACCATGGTGGCCGCACCCAGGCTGACCTCGTCCATGCCGTCGCGGCCATACACAACGACGGCGTGCTCGGCGCCCAGGCGCTGCAGCGCGCGCACCTGAATGCCGACCAGGTCGGGGTGGAACACGCCCATCACGATGTTGGGCGCGCCGGCCGGGTTGGTGAGCGGGCCGAGGATGTTGAAGAAGGTCTTGACGCCCATCTCCTTGCGCACCGGCGCCACGTTCTTCATGGCCGGGTGGTGATTCGGCGCGAACATGAAGCCCACGCCGGTCTCGACGATGCTGCGCGCGATCTGCTCGGGCGTCAGGTTGAGCGCGATACCCAGCGCCTCGATCACGTCGGCGCTGCCCGACTTGCTCGACACGCTGCGGCCGCCGTGCTTGGCCACGCGCGCGCCGGCGGCCGCGGCCACGAACATGGAGCAGGTGCTGATGTTGAAGGTGTGCGAGCCGTCGCCGCCCGTGCCCACCACGTCGACCAGATGCGTGGTGTCGGCCACATGCACCTTGGTCGACAGCTCGCGCATCACCTGCGCGGCGGCGGTGATTTCGCCGATGGTTTCCTTCTTCACGCGCAGGCCGGTGGTGATGGCCGCCGTCATCAAGGGCGACAGCTCGCCTTTCATGATCATGCGCATCAGGTCCAGCATCTCGTCGTGGAAGATTTCGCGGTGTTCGATGGTGCGCTGCAGCGCCTCCTGCGGGGTGATGGGCATGGTGAAGTCTTTCGGTTGAAGTCGATAAGAAAAAAGAATCAGCGCACCGCGACCGGTGCCTCGGCCAGCGCCAGCCGGACGCCAAAGACGACGAACAGCGCGCCGGCCGCGCCGTCCAGCCAGCGCAGCGCGCGCTGCAGCGCACCTCCGCGCCGCGCCGCCCAACTGGCGACGCCGGCCCAGCCGATGCACACCAGCAGGCTGTTGAAGGTGAAGATCAGGCCCAGCGCCAGAAACACCCAGCCGGCGTGCACCGTGCCCGGCGCAATGAACTGCGGCACGAAGGCAAGAAAAAACAGCGCCACCTTGGGGTTGAGCACATTGGTCAGAAAGCCGCGCCGGAACACCGTGGCCAGGCCGGGCTGCGATCGCGTTTGCCCCGCGGCATTCTCCAGCGCCAGCGCGGGCGCCGGCCGCCACGCCGCGCGCAACATCTGCGCCCCCACCCAAATCAAATAGAGCGCACCCAGCCACTTCAGCAGCGTGAACGCCGTGCCGCTGGCCATCAGCAGCGCCGACACGCCCAGCGCCGCCGCCGCCACATGCACGCAGCAGCCCGCCGTGATGCCCAGCGCCGCCACCGCGCCTGCGCGCACGCCGCTGCGCACTGCGTGGGCAACGATGAACATCACGTCCGGCCCCGGCGTCAGGTTGAGCAGCAGGCCAGCGGCAAGAAAGATCAGCAGCTGATGGAGATCAGGCATGCGGGCGCCCCGGCATTCAGCAAGGCCCCGAGGCCGCGCCCGCTGCGGCCGCTGCCGGCTGGCCGAAGAAGTCGCGCACGGTCGCGATGGCGCGGTCGATGCCCGCGGCATCAACATCCAGGTGCGTGACGAAGCGCAGGCCGATCAGGCCGGTCGCCAGGATGTTCTGCGCCTGCAGATGGGCCAGCAGCGCGGGACCGCGCTCGTCCGCCACGTCGGCGAAGACGATGTTGGTGTCGGCCGAGCGCACGAGGATCCCGTCCACGCCACGCAAACCGTCCGCCAGCCGCTCGGCCAGCGCATGGTCATCGGCCAGGCGATCGACGTGGTGCTCCAGCGCATGCAGCGCGGCCGCCGCCAGCAGGCCGGCCTGGCGCATCGCGCCGCCGGCCATCTTGCGGATGCGGCGGGCGCGCGCAATCAAGTCATGCGAGCCGCACAGCGCCGAGCCGACCGGCGCGCCCAGCCCCTTGCTGAAGCAGATCGAGACGCTGTCGAACAGCTCAGCGATCTCGCGCACCCGCGCCAGCGCACCCTGCCCCGGCGCCGCCGAGGCGACGGCGGCATTGAACAGGCGCGCGCCATCCAGGTGCGTGGCCAGCCCGCGGCGGCGCGCCAGCTCGGTCGCCTGGCGCAGATAGTCGTCTGGCATCACGTGGCCGTTCCAGGTGTTTTCCAGACACAGCAGACGGGTGCGCGCAAAGTGCGGGTCGTCCGGCTTGATGGCGGCGGCGATGTCGGCCAGCGGCATGCGGCCGTCCGCGTCTTGCACCAACGGTTGCGGCTGCACGCCGCCCAGCACGGCCGCGCCGCCGCCCTCATAGCGGTAGGTGTGCGCCAACTGGCCGACGATGTATTCGTCGCCGCGCCCGCAATGCGCCAGGATGCCGCAGAAGTTGCTCTGCGTGCCCGAGGGCATGAACAGCGCCGCCGGCTTGCCGGTGATGGCCGCGATGCGTTCCTGCAGCGCGTTCACGCTGGGGTCATCGCCGAACACGTCGTCGCCCAGCTCGGCCGCCAGCATGGCCTGACGCATCGCCGCCGTGGGCTGCGTGACGGTGTCGCTGCGCAGGTCGACGCGGGGCATGCCGGCGGTGGTCATGGCTGCTTCAGGAAGTTCGCCAGCATCGCATGGCCATGCTCGGTCAGGATGCTCTCGGGATGGAACTGCACGCCCTCGACATCGAGCGAGCGGTGGCGCACGCCCTGGATCTCGCCATCTTCGCTGGTGGCGGTGATCTCCAACTCGGGCGGGCAGCTGGCGCGGTCGATGACCAGCGAGTGGTAGCGGTTGACGGTGAACTGCTCTGGCAATCCGGCGAACACGCCTTGCTGCGTGGTGGTGATGAGGCTGGTCTTGCCGTGCATCTGCGTCTTGGCGCGCACGATGCTGCCGCCGAAGGCGGCGCCGATCGCCTGGTGCCCGAGGCACACGCCGAGGATGGGCAGCTTGCCGGCGAAGTGCTGGATCGCCGCCACCGACACACCCGCTTCGGCAGGCGAGCACGGACCGGGGCTGATGCACAGGCGCTCAAATTCACCGCGCTGGAACATGGCGTCCAGCTCTTCCAGCGTCACTTCGTCGTTGCGCAGCACGGTCACCTCGGTGCCCAGTTCCCCGAAGTACTGGACGATGTTGTAGGTGAAGCTGTCGTAGTTGTCGATCATGAGGAGTTTCATTGGGGGCTCCTGGATACCGAACAGCCGGACGCGAAGGACGCAAAGGATTCGCGAAGGACGCGAAAGAAAACCAAACATGGTTTCATAGCTTGTTCACCATTCTGTGAATGCCTTTGACGACGGGGAAAGCGTGAAAGTTGATCAGCAAGCCCAACTTCAGTCCAGACAGACGCAGGTAGGTGAGCAACTGCGCGCGATGCGTGTCAGCCAGCGTATCGAGGGCCTTGAGTTCGACAATGACACTGTCTTCGACCACGAAGTCGGCGCGATAAACAACCCCGACATCCCGGCCCTTGTATCGGGCATGAACGGGTACCTCACGCTGAAATTGCAATCCGCGCTCAGCCAATTCAATCGCCAGTGCGCTGGCGTAAGCGCTCTCCAGCAAGCCGACGCCCAGCACGCGCTGCACCTCGACCGCGGCACCGATGATCGGATGCGAAAAGTCATCAAACAAATTTTGATCTTCCTTTTGCGTCCTTCGCGAATCCTTTGCGTCCTCTGCGTCCGGCTGTCGGGTATTGAAGATCATCATTCCAACCCCTCTTCCACCAACTCACTCGCCCGCAGCAGCGCCCGCGCCTTGTGCTCGGTCTCGCGCCATTCCATCTCGGGCACGCTGTCGGCCACCACGCCGGCGGCCGCCTGCACGTGCAGGGTCTGGTCCTTGACGATGGCGGTGCGGATGGCGATTGCCAGATCCATGTCGCCGGCGTAGCTGATGTAGCCGCAGGCGCCGCCGTAGATGCCGCGCTTGACGGGCTCCAACTGGTCGATCAGTTCCATCGCGTGCACCTTGGGCGCGCCGCTCAGCGTGCCGGCCGGGAAGGTGGCCTTCAGCACATCCATGTTGCCCATGCCGTCCTTCAGGATGCCCTCGACGTTGCTGACGATGTGCATCACGTGGCTGTAACGCTCCACCGCGAAGGCCTCGGTCACCTTCACGCTGCCGGCCCTGGCGATGCGGCCGATGTCGTTGCGCGCCAGGTCGATCAGCATCACGTGCTCGGCGCGTTCCTTGGGGTCGGCCACCAGTTCCTGCTCGATCGCCTTGTCGGCCTCGGGCGTGGCGCCGCGCGGGCGCGTGCCGGCGAGCGGGCGGATGGTCACTTTCTGACCCTCGACCGTGTGCTCCTGCCGCACCAGGATCTCGGGCGACGCGCTGACCACATGGAAGTCGCCGAAGTCGTAATAAATCATGTACGGCGACGGGTTCAGCGAGCGCAGCGCGCGGTACAGCGACAGCGGCGATTCGGTGTAGCGCTTGCTGATGCGCTGGCCCACCTGCACCTGCATAAACTCACCGGCGGCGATCAAGTCCTTGGCGCGCTCCACCGCGTCAAGATAGTCGGCCTTGGCGAAGCCACGCTCGGCTGGGTAGCTGGTGCTGGCCTTGACCTGCGGCGCGCTGACCGAATAGCGCAGCTGCTCACGCAGGGTCTTGAGCCGCCGCTTGGCGTTGGCATAGGCCTCGGGCTGCGACGGGTCGGCGTAGACGATCAAATACAGCTTGCCCGACAGGTTGTCGATGACGGCCAGCTCCTCGCAGTGCATCAGCAGGATGTCGGGCGTGCCCAGGGTGTCGGGCGGGCAGGAATGCTCCAGCTTTTTCTCGATGTGGCGCACCACGTCGTAGCCGAAGTAGCCCGCCAGGCCGCCGCAAAAGCGCGGCAGGCCGGGGCGCAGCGCCACCTTGAAGCGCCGGTGGTAGGCGTCGACGAAGTCGAGTGGATTGCCTTCGTGCGTCTCCACCACCCGGCCATCGGTCACAACCTCGGTGCGCGCCTCCTGGCCGAAGCCGCTGGCGCGCAGCACGGTGCGCGCCGGCAGACCGATGAAGCTGTAGCGGCCGAAGCGCTCGCCGCCGATCACGGATTCGAGCAGAAAGCTGTACTTGCCCCCGCCCTGCGCGGCGGCCAGCTTGAGGTAGAGCGACAGCGGCGTTTCGAGGTCGGCGAAGGCCTCGGCCATCAGAGGGATGCGGTTGTAGCCTTGGCTGGCCAGGCTTTTGAATTCCAGTTCGGTGATCATGAGCGTCGAGCCTCCTGGGCGCTCGGGCGGGGGCGTGGTGATGTTCAGCCCGCGGGTTCATCTTCCGGTGTGCGGCGATCGGCCTTGAGCCTGCCGCGCCAAGGCGCCCCTTGCGGGCGCGAATCACAAGTCAGCGTGCAGGCTTGCGCCAGGGCCACGCCCCCTGGGCGGCGGCGCCCAGCGGTGAAATGACGTTGCGAGAAGAGAACATGCGGCGGAGTGTAGCAAACCACGCCGCTGCCTCACGACCACCGCGGCCGACGCGCGGCATCGTCCTTGTCTTGCACACAGGCCGCGCAATCCCGGGCCTAATGGGCGGTCTGCCCGCCACCCCTTAAACCGGTGGGCACCCTAGGAAATCCCATGTTGATTCAGATCGGCTACGACATCGAACTCGCGCTGACCGCGCCCACCACCGTGTTGGGCGCGCTGAACGTGCACCCGTCGCGCGCGCACGACTTGCAAGCACCCGAGCGGCTCACGGTCGAACCGCCACTGCCCTTCAGCAGCTACCAGGACGGCTTAGACAACACCATCACGCGCATCGACGTGCCAACCGGCGTGGCCAGCGTGCGCCTGAGCAACCGCGCCGTGGTGGCCGACTGCGGGCTGCCCGACCCGGTGCACCTCGATGCGCGCCAGCACACGCTGCACGAACTGCCGTCCGAGGCCTTCCGCTTTCTGCTGCCCAGCCGCTATTGCGAGGTGGACAGTGAATTGATGCAGTTTGCCTGGGACCGCTTCGGTGCCACACCCGAAGGCTGGGCGCGCGTGCAGGCGATTTGCGACTACACGCACCGCCACATCCGCTTCGACTACCAGCAGGCGCGCGCCAACCGCACCGCGCTGGAAGCGTGGCGCGAAGGCGTCGGCGTGTGCCGCGACTACGCCCACCTGTCCGTCACGCTGTGCCGTTGCCTGAACATTCCGGCGCGCTACGTCTCGGGCTACCTGGGCGACATGGGCACGCCGCCGCCGTATCCGCCGGGCGACTTCGCCGCCTGGATGGAGGTGTATCTGGGCGGTGCGTGGCACAGCTTCGACGCGCGCAACAACACGCCGCGCATCGGCCGCGTGCTGATGGCGCGCGGTCGCGATGCGGCCGACGTGCCGATCACCATGGTGTTCGGTTTCAGCCAGCTGAAGCACTTTGAAGTGGTGACCGAGGAACTGTCGGCCACAACGCGGCCGCTGCCACGGCCTCAGCCCTCGTCGGGCTCGGCCAGGTAAAACCACTCCTGCCCCGCGTCCGCCTCAGGGTGCGGAAACAGCACGCAGCCATCGTGCGCCGCCGCCACCGGCGTGCCATCGGCGCGCACGCCGATCACCTCGCCCGCCCGCACCGCATCGAAACTGTGCCAGTCGCGCACCAAGCGGTCGCCCGGCGACTGGCGCAGCACCACGTCCTTCAGCCGCGTGGCGGGGCCGGCAAAGCGCGGCGGCGCGGACACGTGGGCCAGGCCCAGATGCGCCAGCGCACCGTACAGCGCGCGCTCGGCCACTTCGATCGCCTCGGGGTCTTCGTGCTGGCCGCATTCAATGGTGACGGCGTAGCCGCCCTGGCTGCGCATGTATTCGTTGGTGCCGATGCCGTCGTCGTCGGGCCGCTCACCACGCGCCAGCGCAGCGCGGTCGTACACCTCCAGCCAGCCTTCAACCACTTGCTGCGCGCCCAGGGCGCGCGCCAGCGCCATCTCCTCGGCAGCACGGGCAAAGGGCTCGCGCGCGCCGCTGTTGTCGCGCGGACCGACCATGGCGAAGGGCTCGCCCGGCGTGTGGAAGGAATGCAGGTCGAGCAGCGCCTCGTGCTGCGCCAGCAGCGGCGCCAGCCGCTGGGTGACGCGGTCTTCGTAATCCTGGGGCTCCGCGCGCGGCATGAAACGGCGGTTCAGGTTGCGCTCGCCCTCGCGCGTGTTCTGCCCAAAGGCCAGCGCGTTGGCCACCGGCACCAGCGTCAGGCGACCGCGCTGCAACTGCAGACGGCCCTCATCCAGCGCATCGACCAGGCGCACGACGGCGTGTGCGCCGCAGACCTCGTTGCCGTGCACCGCCCCCAGCACCAGCAGCGAAGGGCCCGGCGCCAGCGCCGACCAGCTGTGCCAGCGCAGCACCTCAGGCTGGGCGATGGCGCGCCGCAGCAGCGGGTGCGCCGGGGCTGGCGCGCTCATGCGGCCGACCCTGCGCGGTGCGGGCGCCGCGCCGCCAGCGCGGCGGCAAGCTCGGTCAGCGCATCGGCCCAGCCGTCGGCGTCGACGCCGCGCACCGGCTCGCCGTGGTTGTAGCCGTAGGTCATCAGCAGCACCGGGCAGCCGGCGGCGCGCGCGGCGGCGGCGTCGTTGCTGGAGTCGCCCACCATCAGCGTGCGCTCAGGCAGCGTGCCCAGCGTGCGGCAGGCTTCGGTGAGCGGCAGCGGGTCGGGCTTCTTGCGCGCAAAGCTGTCGCCGCCGAACAGGTGGTCAAAGAAGCCATCCAAGCCCTTGGCTGCCAGCAGCGGGCGCGCAAAAGCCAGCGGCTTGTTGGTCAGGCAGACCAGCGGCAGGCCCAGATCGCGCAGCGCGCTCAGTCCCTCGGCGGCGCCCGGGTACACCGTGCTGTGGCGGCCGTTGATGCGCAGGTAGGCGTCCTGGTAATGGCGCCAGGCGCTGGCCTGCAGCGCGGCGCCCTCGGGCGTGTCGGTCGCGGCCGGCCCGGTCAGCGCCAGCACCGCACCGATCAGGTGCTCCGAGCCCTTGCCCACCAGCCGCGCGATGCGTTCGCGCGTGATGGGCGGGCGCCCCAGCGCATCCAGCATGTGATTCAATGCCACCTCGAAGTCGCCCAGCGTGTCCACCAGGGTGCCGTCGAGATCGATGATGCAGGCGTCAATGGCCTGGGTCAGTCCGGATTCCAACATGAACGATCGAGTCAGGAGTCAAGCATGAAGATGAAGCACAGCATACGCGCCCTGCTGCTGGCGGCGGCGCTCGGCCTGACCGCCGGCGCCTGGGCGCAGGACAAGGTGGTGTACCACATCGACAACGCCGCGGCGCAGGCCACCAAGGGGCTGCGCAACATCCGCAACCACCTGGACACCGAGCCCAAGACGCGCGTGATCGTGGTCACGCATGCCGACGGCGTCGACTTCCTGCTGGAAGGGGCCAAGGACGCCAAGGACCCCAACATCGACTACGCCTCGCTGGTCAGCGCCCTGAAGGCGCGCGGCGTGAGCTTCGAGATCTGCGAGATCACGCTGCGCAACCGCAATCTCAAGAAAGAGCAGTTCAACATGGACGCCGAGTTCACGCCCTCGGGCGTGGCGCGCATCACCCAGTTGCAGCAGCGCGAGCACTTCGCCTATATCAAGCCCTGACGGCCAGGGCCATGCGCCGAGGGCGCGGTCAGGCAGCCAGTGCGCGCCGCATCTCGGCGATCACCGCCGCATAGTCCTTCTGCCCGAAGATGGCGCTGCCGGCGACGAAGGTGTCGGCGCCGGCATCGGCCACCTGGCGAATGTTGGCGGCCTTGATGCCGCCATCGACTTCCAGCCGGATGTCGCGGCCTGAACGCTGAATGCGCCGGCGCGCCGCCGCCACCTTGCGCAGGGCGCTGTCGATGAAGGACTGGCCGCCAAAGCCGGGGTTCACGCTCATGATCAGGATCAGGTCGATCTCGTCGATCAGCCAGTCCAGCACGTCGAGCGGCGCCGCCGGGTTGAACACCAGCCCGGCCTGGCAGCCGGCCGCCTTGATGGCCTGCACGCTGCGGTGCGCGTGCGGCGTGGCGTCGGGGTGAAAGCTGATCAGATCGGCACCGGCCTGGGCAAAGCGCTGCGCCAGCGCATCGACCGGCGCCACCATCATGTGCACGTCCATCGGCACCGGCCTGCCATCGGCGCGCACCGCGTGCGGTTTGATCGCCTGGCAGATCATGGGGCCGAAGCTCAGGTTGGGCACGTAATGGTTGTCCATCACGTCGAAGTGGATCCAGTCGGCGCCGGCGGCAATCACGTCCCGGACCTCCTCGCTCAGGCGCGCGAAGTCGGCCGACAGGATGGACGGGGCGATGCGGTAGGTGGTGCTCATGGGCCGCGATTGTCGCGTCATTTACCATCGCCGCATGCCCAAGTACCAGTTCAGTGTCGAGGTCCAACCCCGCTTCCTGCCCGATCAGTCGGAACCCGAGCGCGGCCTGTTCGGCTTCGCCTACACGGTCACCGTGCACAACACCGGCGAGGTGGCGGCGCAGCTGATATCGCGCCACTGGATCATCAGCGACGCGCAAGGCCACACCGAGGAGGTCAAGGGCCTGGGCGTGGTCGGCCAGCAACCGCTGCTGGCGCCCGGCGAGGCGTTCCAGTACACCAGCGGCTGCCAGCTGCGCACGTCCGGCGGCACCATGCACGGCAGCTATTTCTGCGTCGCCGAGGACGGCGAGCGCTTCGAGGCGGAGATTCCGCTGTTCGTGCTGGATGCTGGCGGGGCCGACGGCGGCACGGCCCGTGTACTGCATTGACGACGCATGACCTCGCGTCGCTCGATGACCGGCGCTGGCGCGCCATGACCAATGACGAAAGCGCGCACTGGCCGGTGACCCGCGTCATTTGTCATGCGCCGCAGGCGCGGTCATGGGTCATCGTGATTGAGCGCGGCCTTCCCGCATGGCGACCCCACAGCTCGAACTGATCGACCTGCTGCGCGCACTCGATCCCGAGGCGCCGCTGGCCGAACGGCATCTGTGGCTGATGCGCCTGCTGGACTGGGTGCGCGGCGACACCGACAACCCCGACGTGGCGGTGGCGCGCGTGCGCATGCTGCTCGACGCCGCCGACGTGCGGCCCGACTGGCTGAAGCTGTGGCGCGCCTGGTGGGACGAATTCCTCGCCGGCATCGACGCCACGCCGCTGCTGGCCGACCTGGGCTTCGCGCCGCGCGGCAGCTTTGGCGGCGAGCTGGCGCACCGGCTGCGCCGCAAGCTGATCCCGGCCACGCCCGACAGCACCGACCTGAGCGAGCTGTTCGGCCTGCTGCTGCCGGGCGAGTTCGACGCCCGCTGGCTGCGCGCGCTGGATGAGCGCACGCTGACACGCCTGCGCGTCACCCTGTTTTACGCCGATCCGGGCGAGCCGCGCCCGGACCGCCCCGACTATGCGCTGCGCACGCTGCTGGACGCGCTGGCCTACGCCATCAGCCAGATCAGCGCCGTGGGGCAGTCGGCCGACGTGCGGCTGCGCATGTCCGAGCAGGCGCGCGACAAGCGCGCCTTTCTCGGCCTGCCGACCGCCTTCGAGACGCTGCGCCAGGCGGTGCTGGCACACGGCCGCCAGAGCGCGCCGGCGCTGGTGGCGCTGGGCCAGTTGCGCGAGCAGCTGGACGCCTGCCGCGCCGCCGCCGCCACCGTGTACACCCACTTGCAGGAGCACGGCATCTCGGTGCACATCGAGTTCCAGCTGCGCCAGCTGCGCCAGCGCATCATCCGCGTCAAGGCGCTGCTGCTGTGCCTGGAGACCGATGCGCCGGCCCTGGCCACGGCGCAGCTGCTGTCGCACCTGGTGCGCGTAAACCGCGACAGCCTCAGCCTGCGCGCGCTGCTGCGCAGCAGCACCGAACTGCTGGCCGCGCGCGTGACCGAGCGCAACGCCGAGACCGGCGAGCACTACATCACGCGCACGCCGGGTGACTACCTGCGCATGCTGGGCGCGGCCGCCGGCGGCGGCGCGCTGCTGGCCTTCACCACCTGGATCAAGCTGGCCATAGGCGCGCTCGGGCTGTCGGCGTTCTGGGGTGGCTGGTGGGCCGGCGCCAACTACGCGCTGTCCTTCGTCCTCATCATGCTGCTGGGCTGGACGGTGGCCACCAAGCAGCCGGCCATGACGGCGCCGGCGATGGCGGCCAAGCTGAAGGACATGAGCGCGCCGGACGCGGTGGAGAACTTCGTCGACGAAGTGGTCTACCTGCTGCGCTCGCAGCTGGTGGCGATCGCCGGCAACGTCGGGCTGGTGATGCCGGTGGCCTTCGTGCTGGCGATCGGGCTGGCGCGGCTGGGCTGGGGCCAGCAGGCGATGGATCCGATCCACGCGCAGATGATTCTGGTGCAGCACCACCTGCTGGGGCCGACCGTGCTGTTCGCGGCGGCCACCGGCGGCCTGCTGTTCCTGTCCAGCCTGATCGCCGGCTGGACCGAGAACGCGTTCGTGCTGCACCGGCTGGATTCGGTGATCGCCTACCACCCACGCATCACCCGCTGGCTGGGCGCCGAGCGCGCCGGCCGCTGGAGCCGGTACTGGTCCCAGCACATTTCCAGCTGGGCCGGCAACATCTCGCTCGGCTTGTTGCTGGGCCTGGTGCCGCCCATCGTCAGCTTCTTCGGCATTCCGATGGAGGTGCGCCACGTCACCCTGGTGTCGGGCCAGATCGGCGTTGCCGTGCACGAGCTGGGCACCGGCGTGCTGGGCCAGCCGCTGCTGTGGTGGGCGCTGGGCGGCATCGCCATCACCGGCCTGACCAACCTGGTGTCCAGCTTTACGCTGGCCTTCCGGCTGGCGCTGGCGGCGCAGAACGTGCACGGGGTCGATCGCTGGCGCGTCTACGCCGCGCTCGGGCGCCGGCTGCTGCGGCGGCCGCACGCCTTTCTGCTGCCGGTGCGGGTGCGCCCGGCGGGCGCCATGGCAGCGGCGGCGCACGCTGCCGATGACGCCACCGATGGCGCGGCGGACCGACCCGGTTAGGATTGCCCTTTCCCCGCTCAAGGATTTTCCACTTGACCGAAACCCTCTCCGGCGCACTGGCCGGGCGGTTTGGCGAGGCCGCCGGACTGGTCACCTTCGAATGGGCGCTGCTGCTGGCGCTGGCCGCGCTGGCCGGCCATCTGGTGCAGCGCTACACGCAATTGCCCAAGATCGTCGGCTACGCCGTGGTCGGCGTGCTGGCCGGCCTGCTGGGTTTTGCCAGCGCCGCCTGGCCGCTGGCCGGCATCGGGCTGTTCCTGCTCGAGCTCGGCATCGCGGTGGTGCTGTTCGAGGCCGGCGCACGCCTGCCGTTGCGCTGGTTCCGCCACAACCCGATGGTGCTGGTGCAAAGCCTGGCCGAATCGGTGCTGACCTACGCCGCCGCCTACCTGACGCTGCGCGCGCTCGGGCTGGACGTGCCGGTGGTGCGCGCGCTGGCGGTGATCGCCATGGCGGCCTCGCCGGCGGTGCTGGCGCGGGTGGTCAGCGACCTGCGCGCCAACGGCCCGGTGACCGATCGCGCGCTGGCGCTGGCGACGCTGAACACGCTGTACGCGCTCACCGTGGGCACCGCCATGCTGGGCACCATCGACCGCGGCGACGACAGCATGCTGACCTCGATCGTCTCCAGCGCCGCGGTGCTGGGCCTGTCGCTGCTGTTCGGCGCGCTGCTGGCCGGCCTGCTGGCGGCGGCGCTGCGCGTGCTGCACCCAAGCAGCCAGGACACCGTCATCATCATGCTGGCGCTGATCGCCGCCTGCGCCACCATCGTCACGCCGATGGAAGGCTCGGCACCGCTGGCCGCGCTGCTGGGTGGCATCCTGCTCAAGCAGTTCCATCGGCGGCCCTGGGTGTGGCCGCGCCATCTGGGCACAGCGTCGTCGATGCTGAACATTCTGATGTTCGTACTGGTGTCGATGATGGCGGTGCAGGCCGACTGGAGCCACAGCATCACCTGGGCCGCGCTGGCGCTGATCGTGGTACGCCTGCTGGCCAAGGCGGGCAGCCTGCTGATCACCAGCGCCGGCAGCGGCATGTCGCTGCGGCAGGCGTTCTGGGCCGGCATCGCCATGGTGCCGATGTCGGCGGTGGCGCTGCTGCTGACCTCGCAGTTCGTGGTCGCCTCGCATTCGATCGGTGAGCAGGTGGCGGCGATCGCGCTGCCGGTGATCCTGGTCACCGAGCTGCTGGGCGCGGTGCTGGTCGGCACCGCGCTGCGCCGCAGCGGCGAGACCACGCACGCCTGGCGCCGCAACGGCGTGCCGCCGCCCGCGGCCGAGGAGTCGCGGCCATGAGCGCCCGCACGCCCGCCACCGGCCTGGAGCCCTTCGGCCAGTCCGAAGCGCTGACGCTCGGCGTCGAGCTGGAGCTGCAGCTGGTCAACACCAACGACTACGACCTGACGCACTACGCCGACGACATGCTGCGCCTGATGGCGCGCCGCCAGCTGCCCGGCAGCGTGGTGCCCGAGATGACCGCCGGCATGATCGAGGTCTCCACCGGCGTGTGCCACAGCTCGGGCGAGGCGCTGGCGCAGCTGACACAGATCCGCGATGCGCTGGTGCAGTGCGCCGACAAGCTCAACATCGCCGTGGTCGGCGGCGGCACGCACCCGTTCCAGCAGTGGCACCAGCAGCGCATCTACGACCGGCCGCGCTTCCACCAGCTGTCGCAGCTGTACGGCTACCTGACCAAACAGTTCACCATCTTCGGCCAGCACGTGCACGTGGGCTGCCCCGACGCCGACACCGCGCTCTACACGCTGCACTGCATGTCGCGCTACATCCCGCACTTCATCGCGCTGGCGGCCAGCAGCCCCTATGTGCAGGGCCAGGACACGGCCTTCGATTCGGCGCGCCTGAACTCGGTGTTCGCCTTTCCGCTGTCGGGGCGCGCGCCCTGTGTGCTGAGTTGGGACGAATTCGGACGGTACTTCGACAAGATGACCGCCACCGGCGTCGTCAAGTCGATGAAGGACTTCTACTGGGACATCCGGCCGAAGCCCGAGTACGGCACCATCGAGGTGCGCGTGTTCGACACGCCGCTGACGGTGGAGCGCGCCGCCGCGCTGGCCGGCTACGTGCAGTGCCTGGCGGCCTGGTTCCAGCAGCAGCGCCCCTTCACCCCGTGCGAGGACGATTACCTGGTCTACAGCTACAACCGCTTCCAGGCCTGCCGCTTCGGGCTGGACGCGGTCTACGTCGACCCCGCGCGCGGCCAGCACCTGCCGCTGCGCGAGCACCTGCTGGCCACCATGGACCGGCTGCTGCCCTTCGCCGAGCAATGCCAGGCCACCGATGCGCTGACCACGCTGCGCCAGGTGGTGCGCGACAACCGCAACGACGCCCGCTGGCTGCGCGAGCGCCAGGCCAAGGAGCAACTGCTGGGCGAAGTGATCCGGCAGGCGGCGCTGCGCTTTCGTGGCGGCTGACGAATGACCCGCGCCGCGTGTGCGGCGCGATGACGTCGCCGCTGCGCGGCGTCCATGACAAATGACAAATGACGCCAACGTCTATCGCATCGCTCCGGGGCTTTGTCATGGCGGCATAGCCGCCGTCATCGAGCGAAGCGAGGTCATTGCGTCGCGCATGCGGCGCAGGTCATTGGGACGTCACAATGGCGCTTTTCACTTCCATCAGCCGCCCGCTCGACCATGACCCTCCGCATCGGCATCTCCGCCCGTCTGCTGCACAACCCGCCGCCCGGTCTCGGCTTGCCGACCAAGCGGCTGCAGTTTCTGGAAAGCGGCATGGCCAACTGGATCATGTCGCACGGCGTGCTGGCGCTGATGATCCCCTTCATCGACCAGCGCGGCAGCACGCCGCGCAAGCGCCCGCCACTGCGCGACCTGGTCGACAACCTCGACGGCCTGGTGCTGCAGGGCGGCATCGACATCAGCCCCGCCACCTACGGCGCCACGCCCTGGCAGGACAAGGCCGAGTACGACCCGATCCGCGACGAGTACGAGCTGGATCTGCTGCGCGGCTTCATTGAGGCCGAAAAGCCCGTGCTCGGCATCTGCCGCGGTTGCCAGTTGCTCAACGTGCACTTCGGCGGCACGCTGATCCAGGACATCCCGTCGCAGTGGCCGGGCGCCATCCTGCACAACGACACCGAGCGCTACGACAGCCTGGTGCACGAGGTGCACTTCATGCCGGGCTCACGCCTGTCCGACATCTACGGCTACGCGCCGCAGCGCGTCAACAGCATCCATCACCAGTGCGTGGGCGAGCTGGGCCAGGGCCTGGTGCTGGAGGCGCGCAGCCCGATCGACCGCGTGCCCGAGGGCATCCGCCACACCGCCTACCCCTTCGTCATGGGCGTGCAGTGGCACCCCGAGTTCCACCCCAACGTCAGCCACGACAAGGAGGAGGTGCTCGACAGCGGCCCCTTGATGATGGCCTTCCTGAAGGCCGCCGCGCGCCGCGCCGGCCGCGTGCGCCGCCTGACCGACGGCATGGCGCGGGTGCGCGAGCGCGCGAGGTTGGGATGACCCCCCTGAGGCGCTGCGCGCCTTCCCCCCTGAAGGGGGGACACCGCTGGTGCCCGGCGCAGGTCCGGGCACGGCGGTTGCTGGTATGGCCTGCTCCGCGGCCATTTGTATCGGTATCGATTCCAACGTCGCTTGAAAGCAGCACTCACGTCGTCATCCCCGCGAAGGCGGGGATCCAGGCCTGGGGCCAGCGCCGTCGCTGGATTCCCGCATTCGCGGGAATGACGGTCATGGCTATGGCAAGCGGGCGCTTGAGTGGAACCAGCGGACAGCCATGGGTGAATTCGAACTGATCGACCGCTTCTTCAAGCGCCGCACACCTGCCAGCGGTGCCGTGGCGCTCGGCATCGGCGACGACTGCGCGCTGCTGCGACCAGCACCCGGCATGCAGATCGCCATCAGCACCGACATGCTGGTCGAGGGGCGGCATTTCCTGCCAGACGTTGATCCGGAGCACCTGGGCCACAAGGCGCTGGCCGTCAACCTGAGTGATCTGGCGGCCATGGGGGCCGAGCCGCTGGGTTGCACGCTGGCGCTGGCGCTGCCGCCCGAGCGCGCGCGCGATGCAGGCTGGCTGACCGCCCTCGCGCGCGGCCTGTTCGCGCTGGCCGACGCCCACGCCTGCCCGCTGATCGGCGGCGACACCACCGCCGGGCCGCTCAACCTGTGCCTCACCGTGTTCGGCCAGGTACCCGCCGGCCAGGCGCTGCGGCGCGACGGCGCGCAGGCGGGCGACCACATCTGGGTCAGCGGCACGCTGGGCCATGCGCGCCTGGCGCTGGGCGCGCTGCGCGGCGAATGGACGCTGCCGCCCGCCGTGCTGGCCGCCGCGCGCCAGCGGCTCGAACGCCCGACGCCTCGTCTGGCGCTCGGTCGTGCCCTGCGCGGCATCGCCCACAGCGCCATCGACGTCAGCGACGGCCTGCTGGGCGATCTGGGTCACATCCTCAAGGCCAGCGGCACCGGCGCCAGCATCGATGCCGCCGCGGCCAGCCGTCTGCTGGCGGCGGGCGCGGCGCTGGACGCCGAGACGCTGCGCACGGCCGCGTTGGCCGGCGGCGACGATTACGAACTCGTCTTCACCGCGCCGCCCGCCGCGCGCGCTGCCGTGCTGCGCGCCGGCCACGCCAGCGCCACGCCGGTCAGCCGCATCGGCACGATCACCGCCGGCACCGGCCTGCGGCTGCTGGGCGCCGACGGCCAGCCGCTGCGCCAGACCTATGCCTCGTTCGACCACTTCGCCCGTTCTTGAGCGCGTGTGAGCCCGTCCGATCTTCAACCCTCGAGGACACCCCCATGAGCACCCGCCTGACTTTCTACACCCACCCCATGTCGCGCGGCCGCGTGGTGCGCTGGATGCTCGAAGAGACCGGCCTGCCCTACGAGACGGTGCTGCTCGACTACGACACCAGCATGAAGGCGCCCGACTACCGCGCCATCAACCCGATGGGCAAGGTGCCGGCCATCCGGCACGGCGACACCGTGGTGACCGAGAACGCCGCCATCTGCATGTACCTGGCCGAGCTGGTGCCGGGCAAGTCGCTGGCCCCGCCGGCCGGCTCGCCCGAGCGCGGGCCCTACTACCGCTGGATCAGCTTCATGGGTCCGCTGGAGCAGCTGCTGGTGGCCAAGTTCACCGGCAAGCTGGCCGAGCCGAAGATGGCCGGCTACGGCAGCGAGGCCGACTTGCTGGACACGCTGGAGGGCGCGCTGCAAGGGCGCGAGCACCTGGCCGGTGACCACTTCAGCGCCGCCGACCTGCTGGTGGCCGCCTACGTCGGCTGGTACCTGCAGTTCAAGCTGCTTGAGCCGCGCCCCGAGTTCGTGCGCTTCGCCGAACTCCACGCGCGGCGCCCGGCCGCGGCGCGCGCCCGCGCCATCGACGACGCACTGCTGCAGCCGCCGGCCAACCAGGGTTGAGACTGTGTGAGCGCCGCCGCCACACCGGCACGATTGGGCACAATGCCCGGCATGCGAAATTCCCGCTCGGCGCCGCCCGCCGCCCCTCGCGCCGCCCGCACGCACGAGGAGCGGCCATGAGCCTGGCCAGCGCCCCGCGCGACCAGGTGAGCGATGTGCAGGCGCGCCCGCTGGAGCGTGCCGACGACAGCGCGCACGCCGATGCGGTGCAGCCGGTCGAGCTGGAGCCGACCTCGCCCAGCGGCGACGGCCCGCCGCCGGCCGGCGCGGTGCGCCCCAGCGCGCGCTTCATGTGGCGGCACCCGGCGCACCTGATCGCGCTGGCCTTCGGCGCCGGCCTCTCGCCCGTGGCCGCCGGCACCGTCGGCACGCTGTGGGCCTGGCTGGTGTGGGACTTGCTGCTGGCCGACCTGGCGCCGGCCACGCAGGGCGCCGCCATCGCCCTGACCCTGCTGGCCAGTTGGTGGGCCGCCACGCTGACGGCGCGCCACCTGCGCAGCGCCGACCCCGGCGCCATCGTGGCCGACGAGGTGGTCGCCTTTTGGCTGGTGCTGTGGCTGATCACGCCGGCCGGCTTCTGGGCGCAGGTGGCGGCCTTTGCGCTGTTCCGCTTCTTCGACGCCGTCAAGCCCGGCCCGGTCGGCTGGGCCGACCGCCTGCTGCACGGCGCGCGCGGCTGGCGCGGCGGCTGGGGCATTCTGCTGGACGATCTGGTGGCCGCCTGCTGCACGCTGCTGGTGATCGCGTTGTGGCGTGCGGCCGGGTGAGCTTCATGCCTGATCGAGCGCCCACGCCGGACTTGAACGCCACCGTGGCGGCACTGGCCGCCGCGCTGCGACAGCGCGGCTGGCGGCTGGCCACGGCCGAGAGCTGCACCGGCGGCCTGATCGCCGCCGCCTGCACCGAGCTGGCCGGCTCGTCCGACTGGTTCGAGCGCGGCTTCGTCACCTACAGCAACGCCGCCAAGACCGAACTGCTGGGCGTGCCGGCCGCGCTGATCGCCACCCACGGCGCCGTCAGCGAGCCGGTGGCGCGCGCCATGGCCGAAGGCGCGCTGGCCCGCTCGCGCGCCCAGCTCAGCGTCGCCGTCACCGGCATCGCCGGACCCACCGGGGGCAGCGAAGACAAGCCGGTCGGCACGGTGTGGTTCGGCTGGTGCGGCGGCGGCCAGACGCGGTCGGAGCGCCAGGTGTTCGCCGGTGACCGCGCGGCGGTGCGGGCGCAGACGGTGCAGTGGGCGCTGGATGGCCTGCTGCGACTGGCGCGGTGCTGAAGCACCGAGCCGGAGCCACAAGCCACCGCAGCACTCAGCGCGGGGTGACCTGCACCACCTGGCCGTTCGACCGCTTGAAGTAGATGTCGCTGCCGACCAGGCGCACGTCGTTGCAAGCGCCCTGGATGGTTTGGAAATTCTCCAGGCACACGCGCCCGTCCTCGGCGCGCCAGGTGCCGACGTCCGAGCGGCCGGAGAAGTAGACGGTGATCGCGTTACCCTCCTTGGCGTAGTCGGTTCGGATACCATCAGGACCGGAGAAGTCGAAGGACTTGCCCTTGAGCAGATTCGTGACCTCGGCCGCCGACGGCGCCTTGGCGCCGGCGGGGAACTCGGTCGCCGGCGGCGGGCCGGAGGCGCAGGCGGCCAGCAAGGCGGCGCTCAGCACGACGGGGAGCAGATGTCTTGATGCTTTCATGATGACCTCGTGCCAATTGAAGTGGAAGCGGATCGGGCCGGGCGGCGCGCAGGCCGCGCACGGCCTGCCGCACCCCCGGGGGTTGCGTCACAGCCCCAGCTGGGCCTTCATGGCCGCCCAGGCGGTGGCGTTGAGGCGGTTGGCGTTGCTGGCGCGATAGATCAAGGCGGGCTTGGTCTCGTGCGCGCGATACACATAGCGACGGTTTGGGCCGCCCCAGTCGATCTCGGTGTAGACCATCTCGAAGCTCATGACCGTGTCGGGCGCGCCCAGGAATCGCATCACCGGCGCCCCATGAATCGACTCGATCGTGTAGGTGCCGGCGATCGTGGCCTCGCACTTGGGCGGATTGGTGAATCTTTGTGTCACCGGATCCAGATCACACTGGTAATACTGCGTCGCACCGGTCGTCGGGCTGCTGGCGGCGCCGAAGGCCACGCGCATGGTCTTGTCGTTTCCGGTACCGTTGCCGAGATTGAGCGTGCCGGAGCCTTTGGCAAGGTCAACACCAGCCACCGGAAACGCCGTCGGCAAACCTTGAAGCGTGGTGGTCAACGTCTGGGACAGACCCCGCGTCCAGATGTTGTCGATCGTGATCCCCGGCACCAGCACCAGATTCGAGCGCACCTCTTCCTCGGCGCCGTCGGGAAACACGGTGTTGCCCAGCTTCCCGACCAGGCCCGCGGTGGACGTGCCGTCCGTGTTGATGATGTTCGACGACTGGCCTTGCCACCGGGTCACCAGATCGGCCATGGCCTGCCCAGCCACGCTGGTCGAATGGGTGTAGCCGACTGAAACCTGCGCATCGCAATACACCGAGCGGCTGGGATTGCCGCGCGTGGTCTTGAGCAGTTCATTGCGATCGCATACGCGCCATCCATCCGAGCCCAGGTAGGCGGTGCGGTACAGCGCCTGGTCGTCGCTGGTGTCGGAGCGCGCCACGCCCGCGTTCTTGCCGCTGCGCGCATCCACCACGCTGGTCCACGGGCTGTCGCCGGCGGGCTGGGCCAACCGGTCCAGCGTGCGCACGAAGTAGTTGTCGGCATTGCGGTACCAGAGCGAGGCCAGCACGCCGCCCTCCGTGGCCGCGCTCTTCTGGTCGACCACCTTGAGCGGCGCACCCACGCGCAGGGCGTGCGAGGTCATCGCCGCTGCCGCGCGCGCGGTGTCGCTGACGTTCTGCGCGGAATGAGGCGGGTCGTCCTGGTAGTTGTCGATCTTGGTGGCGTCGATGCCCAGTTGCAGCGCCACGTTCTCGCGCGCCACCGCCTCGCTCATGCCGTCCGCCACGCCCGCCTGCACCAGGGTGGTGAGCGGGTTGATGGCGCCGGCCGAGCCGGCCGCGCGCTTCATCACATAGCTGGCCGTCGTTGCGGCCACGTCAGGACTGGCCGAATCAATGGCCGTGGACGCGGCCGTCACCTCGCCCGCCAGCACCGGCGCGATCAGCGGGGCCGCTGCCGCTTGCGCCGCCCCGACCTTGGCCGGTTCATAGCTCAGCGTGTAGACGCCGTCGGCGCCGGTCGGCGTGGCGGCCGGCTCGTCGGCATCGCAGGCGTCGTTGGCGTTCAGGTCCAGGCACACGACCACGTTCTTCAGCGTGCCGTTGCGCGCGACCTGGCCGCTCAGTGTCTCGGTCACCGGCGGTGGCGGCGGTACCGGATCCGGTCCAGGTCCAGGTCCGGGGCCAGGCCCGGGCGCCGGGTCGTCGCCGCCACCGCCACAAGCGGCCAGCGTGAGGGCCATGGCGGCGGCGATCGAATGCAGAGCGAAGCGCTTGTTGCGACTGTGCATGATGGTTCCCTGAGCGGTTGTTGATGTGTCCTCCTGCTCCCCTGGGCGCCGGTTCGAGTGCCGGGCGCCAGTCCACGGGCAGCAGGTCGGCACAGTGTGGCGCGCCGGGCGCCGCCCGACCATCCGCCGCTGGTACTGGCCGAGGTTCAGGTGGCGACTGAACTTTGGTTGAGCGCCGTCAACCACGGGCCAGTGGCGCGCCGGCCGGATTGGGCTTAACCTGTGTGCTCCGCCACCACTGCCCTCCCATCCCGCCGCCACGAGGCACCATGCGCGTCCTGCTGGTAGACGACCACTCGCTGTTCCGCCGCGGACTGCGGCTGATGCTGCGCGAGCTGATGCCGGAGGCCGACGTGAGCGAGGCCGCCGACGGCGAGGCGGCGCTGGCGCTGGCGGGCGAGCGCTTCGAGCTGATCCTGCTCGACCTGAACATGCCGGGCGCCAGCGGTCTGGACGTGCTGGACGCGATCCGGCAGGCGTTCCCGGACAGCCTGGTGACGGTGCTCTCGGGCGAGGACGACCCGACACTGATCCGCGCCTGCATTGCCCATGGCGCGGCGGGCTTCATCCCCAAATCGGCGCGGCCCGAGGTGATGCACGGCGCGCTGCAGGTGGTGCTGGCGCGCGGCGTGTACCTGCCGGAGAAGGCACTGGGCGCGACGCCGGCCAGCGCCGCCAACCTGTCGCCACGCCAGCTCGAGGTGCTGCGCCGCGCGCTGCGCGGCACGCCCAACAAGCTGATCGCGCGCGAGTTCCAGATCTCCGAGGGCACGGTGAAGTCGCACCTGTCGGCCGCGTTCCAGGTGCTCGGCGTGCGCAACCGGACCGAGGCGCTGTATTGCGCGGCCCGGCTCGGGCTCAGGCTCTAGGGCCGTGTCCGAGCCATGACCCGCCCCGACGCCGTCCTGCCCACCCTGACGCAAGCCGACGCGGCGCCGGCGCTGCCACACGCCAATCCGCCCTGGCACGAGACCGACCGTCTCCACGTGCTGCGCCTGCGCTTCATGTTCAACCGCGCGCTGAAGTACACGCCGGCGGTGTGGGTGATCGCGCTGTTCGTCGGCCTGGCCTTGCACCGCTACGCCGCCGACGCCCGTGCGCTGCTGTGGCCGGCGGCGATCGCGCTCGGCTATCAGGCGCGCGATGCCTGGCTGCGCCCGGCGCTGGCGGCGGGCGCGATCGAGCGCGACCACGGTGCCTGGCGCCGCCGCATGGTGCGCAGCACGATCGCGGTCGGGCTGCTGGTGGCGGCCGGCCCATGGTTCGTGTTTCCGCTGCTGCCTGAGGGCGTGCAGATGTACGTCACCCTGGTCCTGTGCTGCTGGCTGTCCGGATCGATGGCCTCGATCGGGCACGACCCCAGGCTGTACGCCCTATACGCCGCCGTCTTCTGCGCCGGCATCTGCCTCGGCTGGCTGCGCGTGGACAGCCCCTACGCCTTCGACGTGCTGATCATGCTGCCCATCTACGCGCTGGTGGTGGCCGGCTTCAGCCGCGGCATCGCCTCGGTGGTGGACGAAAGCCTGCGCGTGCGCCTGGTCAATGAACAGATGGTCGCCGCGCTGCAGGCCGCCAAGGAGGCGGCGGAGGAGGCCAGCCTCGCCAAGTCGCGCTTTCTGGCGGTGGCCAGCCACGACCTGCGGCAGCCGCTGCACGCGTTGACGCTGCTCAACGGCCTGCTGGCGCGCGCGCAACCGCCCGAGCGCGTGCAGGAGATCGCGCAGCAGATGGGCCGCTCGCTGACCACGCTGGAGCGCCTGTTCTCATCGGTGCTGGACTTCTCCAAGCTCGAAGCCTCGGCGATCCAGCCGCACCCGCGCTGGTTTCATCTGGACGAGCTGATCGAGTCGCTGCTGGCCGAGTTGGGCATGCACGCCGCCGCCAAGGGCCTGCAACTGGGGTTCACGCGCTCGGGGCAGGACGCGCTGTGCGATCCCGACCTGCTGGAGCGCATTCTGCGCAACCTGCTGGAGAACGCGCTCAAGTTCACCGACGCCGGCAGCGTGCGCGTGCGCGTGCACGCCGCCGGTGCCACCGAGCCGCATCCCGTGATCGAGATCAGCGACAGCGGGCGCGGTATCGCGCCCGACCAGCGCGCCGAGGTGTTCAAGGAATATTTTCAGCTGCCCGGCAGCGCGCCCGGCGCCGGCCTGGGGCTGGGGCTGGCGATCGTGCAGCGCCTGGCCGACCTGCTCGGCATCGCGGTCACCATCGACGACCACCTGCCGCACGGCACCTGCTTTCGCCTGAGCCTGCCGGCCGGCGCGCTGCGGCCGCACCAGCCGGGCGGCGCGGCGCTGGCTTCGACTGAATCGGACGCGCCGGAACTGCGCCAGCTGCGCATCCTGTGCATCGATGACGACCCCTCGTCGCTGGCGGCGCTGAGTTCGCTGCTGCGCGACTGGGGCTGCCAGGCGCTGGCGGCGGCATCGCCGGACGAAGCCTTCGCGCTGGCGCGCACGCACCCGGACATCGACGTCGTGCTGAGCGACTACGCGCTCGGCCACGCGCTGCATGGCGCGGCGCTGATCCACGCGCTGCGCGAACTGCTGGGCGAAGTGCCCGGCGCCCTGCTGACGGGCGACCCGGCGGCCGCGCAAGCACACAAGGACGGCACGATCGAGTTTCCGGTGCTGCTCAAGCCGGTGCAGCCGGCCGATCTGCGCGCCCTGCTGGAAGTGTTCGTGTCGGTGGGCTGAGCGCCCGGTTTTTGCACAAGCGAGTTTGCGCATGCGCCACCTGTCCAGCAGTGCAGACGAGCTGATCCAGGAGCTGAAGGCCGAAGCGGACGCACGCCAGGTGGTGGTGGTCGGCTCGGGCTATGGCGGCTCGGTTGCCGCCCTGCGCCTGGCCGAGCGGGGCGTGCAGGTCAGCGTGCTGGAGCGCGGCAACGAGTATCTGAGTGGCGAGTTCCCCGGCGGCCTGGGCGCGCTCGTCGACATGGTGCGCCTCGATCGGCGCGGCGCGGCGCAAAGCCTGGGGCCGGATTCGGCGCTGTTCGACATCCGCCTCGGCCGCGGCATCGGCGCCCTGGTCGGCAACGCGCTTGGCGGTGGCAGCCAGATCAACGCCAACGTGATGATGCCGCCGGACGATGCAATCTTCCAGCGCACCGACGGCCGGCACCGCATCTGGCCGGACGACATCAATCTGGCGGCGCTGCAGCCGCATCTGGCGACCGCGCGCGCCACGCTGGCCGGTGCGCCGTTCCGGACCACCTATCAGGGCGCGGTGTCGGTCAACGGCCAGCCCGCCAGTCCGCAATGGGGACCGCCGCAGAAGATGGCGCGGCTCCAGGCGCTGGCCAACCGCATGCGACAGGCCGGACAGGACGCGCGCTTTGCAGCGGTCGAACTCAGCGTGCAGTTGGGCGCGCAGAAAGCCGGCCCCGATTGGGATGCCGCGCAGGGCAAGCTGAAGCCGGACCTGTGCGTCGGTTGCGGCGAATGCGTGGCGGGCTGCAACTTCAACGCCAAGAAGACCCTCACCCACAGCTATCTGCCGCGCGCGAAAGCCGCCGGCGCGCGCCTGTACACCGGGGTGACGGTGCTGCGGTTGCAGCGCGACGGCAAGCATTGGCGCATCAGCTTCCAGCCCACGCACGCCGCCAAGGATGCGCGCGCCGGCGCCGCCACCTTGACCCATGTATTGCGGGCACGCCAGGTGATCCTGGCGGCGGGCACCTTCGGCAGCACGGAAATTCTGTTGCGCAGCCGCGATGCGCGGGGCGGCCGGCCGAAGCTGGCGCTCTCGCGCACCCTGGGCAAGCGCCTGTCGACCAATGGCGACAATCTGGCCGCGGCCTACCTGACCGGCGAGGAAGTCAACGGGATCGGAGTTGGCGAGGCCGACTACGCCTCGAATGGTGCCGGCGTCGGGCCGACCATCACCGGCAGCATCCGCGTGGCGCCGGACGGCGCGCTCGAAAGCCGGCTGCTGATCCAGGACGCCGCCATCCCGCGCGCGCTGGCGGGCGTCGCTCACGAGTTGTTCGCCACGCTTGGCCTGCTGGCGCAACTGAGCACGGCCAACATCCTGCCGCGCGGATTCGCGCGTGGGCAGGCGCTGCACGATTGGGCGGCGCTCAATCCCCGCTCGCTCAGCCACACGCAGTTGCTGCTGATCATGGGACACGACCGCTCGGCCGGCACGATGACGCTCAGCCCGCGCAGTGAGCGGTTGCAGTTGGAGTACAGCGCGCAGGAGAGCCAGCGGCTCGGCGAACTGCACGCGCAGGCGCTCGCGGTGGTCAAGGGCGATGCCGGCGTGCTGCTGGAAAACCCGGCACTGCGCCCGCCCGCCGGGCTGATGCGCCGAACCGACGACACGCAGCCCGGCGCGGCCGCGTTCACCGTGCACCCCCTGGGCGGTTGCTGCATGGCCGAGGAGGTCGACCACGGCGTGGTGGACCAGTACGGGCGCGTGTTCAACCCCGACTGGAATGGCAAGGACGCGGCGGCGCAGTTCCATCAGGGCCTCTACGTGCTCGACGGCTCGATCATGCCGGCTTCGATCGGGGTCAATCCGCTGCTGACCATCACCGCGATCGCCGAGCGCGCCATCGCGCATCTGCTGAGCCAGAGCGAATTTCCCGGGGCGTCGACCACCGCGTCTCCTGCCGAAGCCGCCTGGCCTCCGATGCTGGACATGAAGACGCGCGCGCTGCCGCAGCGCAATATCCCGGTCCGCTTCACCGAAGCCATGCGCAGCCGCGACTTCCGCTGGAAACGGCCTGAGAGAGGTCAGTGGGAAGACGCCGATGCGCTGCTGATGCTGCACCTGCCGCTGCCAAGTCTGGAGAGCTTTGCCGCCGATCCCTCGCACACGGTGCTGATCGCGCCGCCCGGCACGGCGGTGGCCGGGTTGCCGATCGCGACCGAGGACCGCGCCTTGCTGCGCATCGACGCCAGACGCGCCCCAAAGCAGGAGGCCAAGCGCCATACCACGGACCATCACGAAGGCCGGCCGCTGGCCCGGCTCGACGTGGTCGGCGGCACCGTCCGCCTGCTGCCGGCGACCCGGCGCGAGGACGGTTGGCTGCGCGTGCTGCTGACCTGGTGCAAGACCCACCCCTGGCGCAGCACGATAGGAGGCGGCCTGAAATCGATCTATGCGGCATTGGCCGAAGCTTTCCTGATGCTGCCGCACGCCCGGGAGTCCCGCGTGATGGCCTACGACATCCGGCTGCGCAGCACGGCAGACGAGCTGGGCGCACCGAGGGACTACGTGTTGATCGGGCGCAAGCGGGTCGGCTATGCCGCCAGTTGCCGTCAGCTGCTGGCTGCCCTGTGGCCGAGCCGGCCGCTCGAGCGGCCGGACGTCTGGACGGCCTACGGCAGCCTGCAGGCGCGCGTGTACGAGTCGGGCGGGCGGCTGGTCGGCCGGGGCACGCTGCGACTCGACATGATCGACATGACGCGCTTTCACGTGCCCCAGCTCGGTCTGCGCGGCAACGCGCCGGACGCGCTGCTGACAATGGGCGGCTACGCCATGTGGATGCTGCGCGTCCTGATCAAGACCCGCGCCCTGGACTTCCGCGCGCCCGCCTATCCACGCTTCGTCCCCGCCGAACTGGACGCCGACTCCCGCCAGCCCGAGCTGCGGCTGGCGAGGCCGGTCCCGCTGCCGAAGGCCGACATAGGCAAGCCACCGACCTACTGGCCGCATCAATTTCCCGACCTGCATGTCCGGATGGATGGGAACGACCCGCTGCGCAAGGTTGCGCCGGAGCCGTTCGTGCCCTTGCTCGTTCCCGTATCGGCCACCGACACGGAAATGATCGAGTTGCGCCTGATCCGTTACCAGCAGACCGTCCAGTCGGCTCCCAGCGGTCGCCATGCGGGCGTTCGCCAATATCGCTCGCTGCTCATGCTCAACGGCTTCGCGCAATCGACCCTGCCGCTGGTCGCGACGGAGCTGAGGCGCCATCCCTTGCATCGGGACCGGGACGACGTCAATCTGGCAACGTTCTTCTATGAGCAGGGTTTCGACATCTGGCTGTTCGAGTACCGCACCAGTTCGGTGCTGGAAGCCTCCAAGCGCGGCTGCACCATGGACGACATCGCCGTGCTGGACATTCCGGCTGCGGTGGACCATATCCTCAAGGTGGTGAGCGCCGAAGACAAGCATCTGATGGTCGGCGAACTGCCTCAGATCTATGCCTACGGCCATTGCGTGGGCGCGGCGACGCTGGCCATGTCGCTGCTCGGCGGCCATCTGCAGCATCCGCCGCGAGGCGCGGCGGCGCCGGGCGAACCGGGGCCGGGCAAGCTGGCCGGCGTGGTCTTCTCGCAGATGCAGGCCTTCCTGATCGGCAGCCCGAGTGCGCAGGCGCGATTCGCCTTTGGCGGACTTGCGCGCGATGCGCTCGGCATCGAGTACTTCCGGCTGTCCGCCGCAGAACGCGAGCCCGACGCCTTAGAAGCGCTGCTGGACCGGCTCCACGCCAGCCTGCCAGTGGATCCCAAGGAGGATTGCAGCGTCTCGAACCTCATCCGCGATGACGAAACGGATCAATACAGCCGCGGGCGTTTCCGGCAGTGGCTGGCCGATCGTTGTCAGGCTTCCTTCGGTGACGAATGCAGCTGCAAGCGCATGAGCGGCACCATCTCGCGCCTGTTCAAGCACGACCGCATCCTGCCGCAAACGCATCGCAAGTTGCCGGCCTACTTTGGCCGCGCCAACACCAGCCTGATGCTGCATGCGTCGCGCTGCATGGAGGCCGAGCGCCTGGTCAACGCCGACGGCCAGAACGTGTACGTGACGGACCAGCGCATTCGTGCGTACCTGAAGCTGCCGGTGGCCCTGCTGCACGGCAAGCACAACGCCGTGCTCAATGTCGAGTCCACGCACCAGACCCATCGCCAGATCGGCCGCATCAATCCGGAACTGCTGTTGGCCGGGGTCTACCAGAAGATCGTCGCCGAGGATTACGCGCATTTCGACTGCACCATCGGCTACGGCCAGTCGATGCGCACACAGATCCTGGGTCCGTTGAGGATCTTCATGGCGCACGCCTGGAAATTCAATCTGGACGGCACAGCACCGACGGCACCTCATCCGGACGTGTGGATGCGGCTGCATGCGCCACTCAGCGGCCCGCTGATCGGCTGGACCCGCGCCGCCCAGCGGAATGGGCAGCCTGGCACCATGATCCGCCTGTGGATCGAAGTCGACGAATCGAGAGACGGCCCGGCATCGCGCGCCGTGGTCCAGGTCGGTGATCGGGCCGGCCGGCTCGTGCCGATACGGCGGCTGCGGTTCAAGACCACGCACGCCAAGCTGGCGCACATCGCAGTGGCGGTGGCAGACGTTTTCGTAGATGCCGCCCTGTTCGGGGACGAGGATTTCGTCCGCGTGCGCATGGCCAGCGTGCACCGCCTGACGACGCAACATGAGGCCCACCTGATTCCGGGTGTGCCGACCGGCTGGCTGGCGCCGCCCCTCGTCGACCGGCTGTTCGACGAGCTGACCGCGCGGGAGAACGCCCGCGAACGACAAGCGCGTTCGGCCGACCCCGGCACGGTATCACGTCGGCGCCGCAGCAAGAAATCCAGGCGGCGCGATTCAGGCATGGCACGGCTTTACCGCAGCATCGTGCTGGACGAACCGGGGAGCGGCTTCTCATTCCTCGCGGCCTCCTGCCGCCACCCCGGGACACCGTTCGACAGGCAGCGCGCCGACAGCGTGCTGAACGCCATCGCCGACCGCATGAGCGGATCGGACATGGCACCGCGCTTCATGCTGATGCTGGGCGACCAGATCTACGCCGACGCCACCGCAGGCCTGATGGACAGCCCCTCGCCGGTCGAGAAGGTGGTGATCGACAGCCGCAACGCCTTCAGCACCGATGGCTTCAGGCGGCTGGTCACCAAACTGCCGACCTACATGGTGATGGACGATCACGAGATCACCGATTCCTGGTCGCAAGATCGGTTGCGCGGTGCCGGCGGCGCGCTGGCCGACGCCGAGCGCTTGCGCGACGTCGCGTTCGCGGGTTTCACCGCCTACCAGTGGCTCCATTCACCGCGCCGCCGTCCGCCGCCGGGACGCCCGCCTGGCGCGCGCTTCCAGCCGGGCCGCTTCGGCTATTGCTTCGAGTCCGGAGCAGCCGACTTCTTCGTGCTCGACACGCGCAGCCATCGCGATCGCTATCCGAGTCCACCCGGCAGCGAACCCGTCATCTGCACCAATGCCCAACTGGCCGAGCTGCGCGCCTGGCTCGATCGCGAACCTTCCAGGATCAAGTTCATCGTGACCGGCTCCGTCATCGTGCCGGGGCTCAGGCAGATGCACGCAGGCACCACGGCATCCGGGGTGTCGGTGGGCGAGGCCGACAACTGGCAGTTGGCGCCGCGCCAGCGGCAACGCCTGCTGCAGATGGTGGCAGCGTGCCGATCGGCCGCCGTCGTGCTGCTGTCGGGCGACTACCACTGCGCTGCGCTGGCCCGGATCGAACTGACCGGCCTGGCGCACAAGCGCGTCTACGCACTGGCCGCGCCGCCCCTGTACGCACCGTATCCGGCGCTCAATGTCCACCCCCAGGAACTCACGCCCGATCGACGCCGGTTCGCACTCGCGGAAACCATTGGCCTGGCACCCGACCTCGACGCCCGGGTTCACGTGCACGCGCTGCCTGGCATGGGCTACATGGACATCGCGATCGTGTCCGAAGGCGCTGCGCCCTGGCTGCAAGTCACGACCGACATCACGCTGCTGGACGCAGCGGACGCGCCCGTCCACAAGCGCCATCGGCTGCGTTTTCCGCTGTGATGAACCCGCGACACGCGCAAAAACGGCGCCTGCCGCCCGACTGGCGGACGGCAGGCGCCGGCATCCGGTCTTTCAGCGGTACTTACTTGACCGTGATCAGCCGCCAGTCCAGCCGGTTGTCGGCGCGGTGCACCACGTCGATTTCCTTCTTCATCGCCCAGGGGATGACCTGGTTGTGCAGCGGCAGGTGCGAGACGTCCTGGTGCTCCAGGATCAGGGCGCGCTCGATCAGTTCGTTGCGGGTCTTGTGGTCGACCTCGACCTTGACGCGCTCGACCAGCGCGTCCATCTGCGGGTTGCTGTAGCGGCCGACGTTGTAGTTGCCGTCGCCACCGGCGCCGACGCTGCGCACCAGCGACTGCAGGCTGTAGAGCGCGTCGAAGGTGGGCACGCCCCAGCCGAGCATGTAGATGCTGGCCTCGTTGCGCTGGATCATGGGGAAGTAGGTCACCAGCGGCAGCGTGCGCAGCTTGGCCTTGACCCCCACCTTGGCCCACATCGCCGCCACCGCCTGGCAGATGCGCTCGTCGGCGATGTAGCGGTTGTTGGGGCAGGCGAAGTCGACCTCGAAGCCGTCCTTGTAGCCGGCGTCGGCCAGCAGCTTCTGCGCGGCGGCGGCGTTGTAGGGGTAGCGCTGGTCGGCCTTCTTGGTCCAGCCGTTGACCTGTGGCGCGATCAGGGTGCCGGTGTTCTGGCTCAGGCCCCGCATCACCACCTTGTGGATGGCGTCGATGTCGATCGCCTGGTACAGCGCCTGGCGCACGCGCTGGTCCTTCAGCGGGTTCTTGCCCTTGACGTTGCTGCCGGGCAGTTCGTCGCGGTGCTGGTCCATGCCGAAGAAGATGGTGCGGTTCTCGGGGCCGGTCACCACCTTCAACGCCTGGTTGCTCTGCACGCGCTGCAGGTCCTGCGGCGTCGGGTCCAGCACCAGGTCGACCGCGCCCGACAGCAGCGCGGCCATGCGCGTGGCCTCGGACTTGATGGGGGTGTAGACGATCTCGGTGACGTTGCCCGGCTTGGCCTTGGCGGCGTGGCCCCACCAGTTGGGGTTGTCCACCATCACCAGCTTCTGGTCGGGCTGCCACTCTTTCACCATGAAGGGTCCGGTGCCCATGGCGTTGCGGTGGGCGTGGCTTTCTTCCTTGGTCTTGATGTCTTTGGGCTCAAGCGAGCCGTGCTTCTCGGCCCAGGCGCGGCTCATGATGCGCAGTTCGGTCAACTGGTTCAGCAGCACCGGGTTGGGCGACTTGGTGAACACGTCGACGGTGCCCGCGCCGGCCACCACCTTGTCGATGCCCTGGGTGTAGACGTTGTAGTTGGAGGTCTTGGCCATGGCGCGCTCGAGCGAGTACTTCACGTCCTCGGCCGTCATGGCGCTGCCGTCGCTGAACTTGACGCCCTGGCGCAGCGTGAACTGCATTTGCGTCGGGCTGACCTGCTTCCAGGCCGTGGCCAGCATGGGCTCGAGCTTGAAGGTCTTGCTGTTGTAGTACACCAGCGATTCGTACACCGCCGCGTGCACGCCGTTGCCCAGCGCGTTGTTCTGCGAATGGATGTCCAGGGTGGGGATGTCGCTGGCGCTGGCCCATTTGAAGGTCTTGGCCTGTGCCGGCACGGCGGCCAGGGCAAGAAGGGCGCAGATCAGCGCCGCACGCTTGTGTGATCGGGTCATGGCAAATCTCATGGAAATGTAAAGCGCGCAGTATCGAAGAAAAGACTCGGACGCCGATGGGGGGAAACGCCTAATCGGCCAGACCAACGGACGAGGCAGCGCGCGGCTAAGATGGATCGATTCCGACCCCTCGCGGGACCCCTGCGCGCGCTGCCATGAAGCAACCCCTGACGCTGGCCAACACCATCCGTTTCACCACCCTGACGCTGTGCGGGCTGCTGCTGCTGCTGAGCCTGTTCTCGATCATCGCGTTTGGCCGGGGGCTGCTGTGGTTCGCGCTCTCGGGCGCGCTGGTGGCCCTGGGCGTGCGCGACCTGCTGCAAACGCGCCACTCGGTGCTGCGCAACTACCCGATCCTGGGACACCTGCGCTTCCTGCTGGAGTTCATCCGGCCCGAGATTCGCCAGTACTTTGTCGAGGGTGACCACGAGGTAGGCGAGCCCTTCACGCGGGCGCAGCGCAGCGTGGTGTATCAGCGCGCCAAGGGCGTGCCCGATGTGCGGCCCTTCGGCACCAAGCTGGACGTGGGCGCCGACGGCTACGAATGGATCAACCACTCGCTGCAGACCACGCACATCGACTCGCACGATTTCCGCGTCTGGATCGGCGGGCGGCCCGACACCCCGCGCGAAGGCGTCTCGCCCTGCCGTCAGCCCTACAACGCCAGCGTGTTCAACATTTCGGCGATGAGCTTTGGCGCCCTGGGGTCGCAAGCCGTCATGGCGCTGAACCTGGGCGCCAAGCAGGGGGGTTTCGCACACGACACGGGCGAGGGCGGCATCAGCCGCTACCACCGCGAGCATGGGGGCGACCTGATCTGGGAGATCGGCTCGGGCTATTTCGGCTGCCGCAACGCCGATGGCAGCTTCAACCCCGAGCGCTTTGCAAGCCAGGCAAACGACCCGCAGGTCAAGATGATCGAGATCAAGATCAGCCAGGGCGCCAAGCCAGGGCACGGCGGCGTGCTGCCGGGCGCCAAGGTGACCGCCGAGATCGCCGCCGCGCGTGGCGTGCCGGTGGGGGTGGATTGCGTGTCGCCCTCGGCGCACAGTGCGTTCTCGACACCGGTCGAGTTGATGCACTTCATCGCGCGCCTGCGCGATCTCTCGGGCGGCAAGCCGGTGGGATTCAAGCTGTGCATCGGCCACATCTGGGAGTGGTTCGGCATCGTCAAGGCGATGCTGGAAACCGACATCACCCCCGACTACATCGTGGTGGACGGCGCCGAGGGCGGCACCGGCGCGGCGCCCATCGAGTTTGCCGACCACATGGGCTCCCCCGTGCAGGAGGGCCTGAATCTGGTGAGCAACACGCTGATCGGCGTCAACCTGCGGCACCGCGTCAAGATCGGTGCGGCCGGCAAGGTCATCACCTCGTTTGACCTGGCGCGCATGTTCGCGCTGGGCGCCGACTGGTGCAACTCGGGACGCGGCTTCATGATGGCGCTGGGCTGCATCCAGGCGCAGGTCTGCCACAGCGGCCATTGCCCGACGGGCATCACCACGCAGGATCCGCTGCGCCAGCGCGCGCTGGTGGTGCCCGACAAGGCGCAGCGCGTGTCCCAATACCACGCCAACACCCTGCATGCGCTGAAAGAGCTGCTGCAAGCGGCTGGGTTGATGCACCCCGATCAGCTGTACACGCACCACATCGTGCGGCGCGTGGACAGCACCCGCGTGCGCCTGCTGTCGGCCATGATGCCGACCATGCGCTTTGGCGCCATCCTGGACGACCTGGAGCACCAGCACAACGTCTACCGCCTGTACTGGCCGCTCGCCGACGCACACAGCTTCGCGCCGCGCATGCCCACCGACGAGGAACTGGCGCTGAGGGGCATCCGGCCGACCATCGCGGGCCGCCCTGCGTCGGCCGTGCAGATTGCTGAAGAGTTGAGCCGCCGTCCCGCACCCCACCCGCGGGCGGTCACCCGCCTGGTGCCCAAGCAGTCCAACGTCCACCGGGCGATCCCGAGCGCGAGCACGCCCACGCACGTGCCCGACGAATGGACCGCATCGGGCGCATCGCACGCTGGCGACGCGCCGCAGAACACGATCGAACGCCCATAAGAAGTTCGGCGGAGATTGCAGGCACTACAATTAATATAGCTTCCTGCGCAAAAGTGGCAAGGGAAAGCCGCACATTTAATTCAAAGATGCGTTTTGCCACCGGATTCGGCGGCACGCAGATTCACTCGGGTACAAACCCCAATCGGCGCGGGCGGAAGCGGTCCGCATAATCCGCCGGTTCAAAACACGGAGCAGCGATTTATCGCCACACGGACCACATGAGTTCGGACATTATTTTGGAAACGCGCGGGCTCGTGAAGGAGTTCAAGGGTTTCGTGGCCGTCAACGGCGTTGATCTCAAGGTGCAACGCGGCACCATCCACGCGCTGATCGGGCCCAATGGCGCGGGCAAGACCACCTGCTTCAACCTGCTGACCAAGTTCCTGGAGCCCACGCGTGGCCAGATCGTGTTCGATGGCCACGACATCACGCGCGAGAAACCGGCCGACATCGCCCGCCGCGGCGTGGTGCGCTCGTTCCAGATCTCGTCCACGTTTCCCAACATGAGCGTGCTGGAGAACGTGCGCGTGGCGCTGCAGCAAAAGCTCGGCACCGCCTTCAACTTCTGGAGGTCCGAGCGCACGCTGGACCAGCTCAATGAGCGCTGCATGGAACTGCTGGGCTTCGTCGGTCTGGCCGACTTCGCCCATCTGACGGCGGTCGAGTTGCCCTATGGCCGCAAGCGCGCGCTGGAGATCGCCACCACGCTGGCGATGGAGCCCAAGCTGATGCTGCTGGACGAGCCGACCCAGGGCATGGGCGCCGAGGACGTCGACATGGTGACCGATCTGATCAAGAAGGTGGCCGCCAACCGCACCATCCTGATGGTGGAGCACAACATGGGCGTGGTCGGCAAGATCGCCGACACCATCACCGTGCTGCAGTTCGGCGAGGTCATCGCCGAGGGGCCGTACGAGCAGGTCTCGCACAACCCGCAGGTGCTGGAGGCCTACATGGGCAGCAGCGATACCGAGCTGCAGGGCGCGCACGGCTGAACACTGAAGTTTCGACATGAGCACCGCATCCACCCCCGCCATCCAGCTCAAGGACGTCCACACCTGGTACGGCGAGTCGCACATCCTGCACGGCATCCACATCGACGTGATGCCGGGCGAGGTGGTGACGCTGCTGGGGCGCAACGGCGCCGGCCGCACCACCACCTTGCGCGCCATCATGGGCCTGGTCGGCAAGCGCACCGGCTCGATCCAGGTCAACGGCCAGGAGACGGTGCGGCTGGCCTCGCACCACATCGCCCGCCTGGGCGTGGGCTATTGCCCCGAAGAGCGCGGCATCATGACCTCGCTGACCTGCCAGGAGAACCTGCTGCTGCCGCCCGAGGTAGCCCCGGGCGGCATGAGCGTGGGCGAGATCTACGACATGTTCCCCAACCTGCTGACGCGCAAGAACAGCCCCGGCGGGCGCCTCTCGGGCGGCGACCAGCAGATGCTGGCGGTGGCGCGCATCCTGCGCACCGGCGCCAAGATCCTGCTGCTGGATGAGATTTCCGAAGGTCTGGCGCCGGTGATCGTGCAGGCGCTGGCGCGCATGATCCGCGAGTTGCGCGCGCGGCTTCACGGTGCTGATGGTGGAGCAGAACTTCCGCTTCGCCGCACCCTGGCCGACCGCTTCTACATCATGGAGCGCGGCCTGATCGTGCGCGAACTCAGCGCCGCGGAGCTGCACGACAGCGCCGACATGCTGCGCGAGTACCTGGGCGTATAGATTTCTTGTGGCTGTAACCTAACTGAAGGAGTGTTACCTATGAAACGCAAATTGCTGTGCAGCCTGATCGCTGGCATCGGCCTGATTGGTGCCGGTGCGGCGCAGGCGCAAGTCTCCGACAACGTCGTCAGGATCGGCGTGATGAACGACATGTCGGGCCTGTACGCCGACATCGGCGGGCCGGGTTCGGTGGTGGCCGCCAAGATGGCGGTCGAGGATTACCTGAAGGCCACCGGCTCCAAGCTGAAGATCGACGTCGTCTCGGCCGACCACCAGAACAAGCCCGACGTGGGCTCCAGCATCGCGCGCAAGTGGTTCGACACCGACGGCGTGGACATGATCGCCGACGTGCCGACCTCCTCGGTGGCCCTGGCCATCAACCAGATCGCCAAGGAGAAAGGCAAGGCCTTCGTGAACACCGGCGCCGCCAGTTCCGACCTGACCGGCAAGGCCTGCTCGCCCAACACCGTGCACTGGCTGTACGACACCTGGATGCTGGCGCACGGCACCGGCAGCGCGGTGGTCAAGAGCGGCGGCGACAGCTGGTTCTTCCTGACCGCCGACTACGCCTTCGGCCATGCGCTGGAGCGCGACACCGCCGAGGTGGTCAAGGCCGCCGGCGGCAAGGTGCTGGGCGATGTCAAGGTCCCGCTGAACACGCAGGACTTCTCGTCCTTCCTGCTGCAGGCGCAGTCGTCCAAGGCCAAGATCATCGGCCTGGCCAACGCCGGCGGCGACACCATCAACTCGATCAAGCAGGCGGCCGAGTTCGGCATCGTCAAGGGCGGCCAGAAGCTGGCCGGCCTGCTGGTGTTCCTGCCCGACGTGCACGGCCTGGGCCTGGCCGCGGCGCAGGGCCTGCAGATCACCGAGGCCTTCTACTGGGACACCAACGATCAGACCCGCGCCTGGGCCAAGCGTTTCGCCGCGGCCCACGGCGGCAAGTACCCTTCGTCCGACCACGCGGGCGTGTACGCCGGCGTGCTGCACTACCTGAAGGCGGTCGACGCGGCCAAGACCGACGACGGCACCAAGGTGGTGGCCAAGATGAAGGAACTGCCCACCGATGACCCGCTGTTCGGCAAGGGCAGCGTGCGCGCCGACGGCCGCAAGATCCACCCGGTGTACCTGTTCGAGGTCAAGAAGCCGAGCGAGTCCAAGGGCCCGTACGACTACTACAAGCTGATGGCGACCATCCCGGCCGACAAGGCGTTCCGCCCGATCGAGGAAGGCAACTGCCCGCTGGTGGCCAAGAAGTAAGGCTGCCCCTTGAGGCGCGACAGCAAGGCATGAACGTCGGTTAAAGCATGGAAATCTTTGGCATCCCGATCCAGGCCATGATGGGGCAGCTGCTCATCGGCCTCATCAACGGTTCGTTCTACGCCCTGCTGTCGCTGGGGCTGGCCGTCATCTTCGGCCTGCTCAACATCATCAACTTCGCCCATGGCGCCCAGTACATGCTGGGCGCCTTCGGCGCCTACCTGCTGCTCAACAAGCTGGGCCTGGGCTACTGGTGGTCACTGCTCATCGTGCCGATCATCGTCGGCGCCACCGGGCTGGTCATCGAGCGCACCATGCTGGTGCGCCTGTACAAGCTCGACCATTTGTACGGCCTGCTGCTGACCTTCGGCCTGGCGCTCATCATCGAGGGCCTGTTCCGCAACGAATTCGGCTCCACCGGCCTGCCCTACTCGATGCCGTCCCAATTGCAGGGCGGCACCAACTTAGGCTTCATGTTCCTGCCGATCTACCGCGGCTGGGTCATCATCGCCTCGCTGACGATCTGCCTGGCGACCTGGTTCGTGGTGGAGCGCACCAAACTGGGTGGCTACCTGCGCGCCGCCACCGAGAACCCGCAACTGGTGCAGGCCTTCGGCATCAACGTGCCGCGCATGATCACGCTGACCTACGGCTTCGGCGTGGCGCTGGCCGCGCTGGCCGGCGTGATGGCCGCGCCCATCTACCAGGTCAGCCCCGGCATGGGCGCCAACCTGATCATCGTGGTGTTCGCCGTCGTCGTGATCGGCGGCATGGGCTCGATCATGGGCGCCATCGTCACCGGCTTCGGCCTCGGCCTGATCGAGGGCCTGACCAAGGTGTTCTACCCCGAGGCCTCGACCACCGTCATCTTCATCATCATGACCATCGTGCTGCTGATCCGCCCGGCAGGCCTGTTCGGAGCGCAGAAGTAAGCCATGGCCACCGCATCGACTCCCGTGACCGCCGCGGCCAAGGCCACCGACGCCGCGCGCACCCACCGCATCGTCTTCCTCATCATGGCGGCGTTCTTCGCGCTGGCGCCGCTGATGGGCATCTACCCGGTGTTCATGATGAAGGTGATGTGCTTTGCGCTGTTCGCCTGCGCCTTCAACCTGCTGCTGGGCTTTGGCGGCCTGCTGTCCTTCGGCCACGCCATGTTCCTGGGTGGCGCGGGGTACGCCGCCGCGCATTCGGCCAAGGTGTGGGGGCTGACGCCGGAACTCGCGATCATCTTCGCCACCCTGTGCGCAGCGATCCTGGGCTGGGTCACCGGCAAGCTGGCGATCCGCCGCCAGGGCATCTACTTTGCCATGATCACGCTGGCGCTGGCGCAGATGGTGTTCTTCTTCAGCCTGCAGGCGCCCTTCACCGGTGGCGAGGACGGCATCCAGGCGGTGCCGCGCGGCCGCTTGTTCGGCCTGATCGATCTGTCCAACGTGAACGCCATGTACGGCTTCGTGCTGGCGATCTTCCTGGGCGGCTTTCTGCTGATCTACCGCATCATCCACTCGCCCTTCGGCCAGGTGCTGAAGGCGATCCGCGAGAACGAGCCGCGCACCATCTCGCTGGGCTACGACGCGGACAAGTTCAAGCTCTACGCCTACATCCTGTCGGGCGCGCTGTCGGGCCTGGCCGGCGCCACCAAGGCGATCGTGTTCCAGCTGGCCTCGCTCACCGACGTGCACTGGGGCATGTCGGGCGAGGTGGTGCTGATGACGCTGCTGGGCGGCATGGGCACCATCTTCGGGCCGGTGGTTGGCGCGGCGGTGATCGTCACCATGCAGAACTACCTGGCGCAGCTGGGCGCCTGGGTCACCGTCGTTCAGGGCGTGATCTTCGTCATCTGCGTGCTGCTGTTTCGGCGCGGCATCATCGGCGAGATCGGCGCGGCATTGAAGAAGTCGCTCTGAGGCCAAGGACAGCGGGGCATCGGCGCAGGCCTGAGCTGCCTGACCTGAAGGGAAAATCACGCCAGCGACCCCGGCGTACATCCCTGTCGATCAAAGCGTGAGGCGGGTTACAGATCATCGGGTTTCCGAGTGGAAACCCCTATGGGTGTGTCCGGGTCAACCACCCATAATCCGCCGGTTTTACATCCCCCCAGCCCCCTATTGCATGAGTTCGGACATTATTTTGGAAACGCGCGGGCTCGTGAAGGAGTTCAAGGGTTTCGTGGCCGTCAACGGCGTTGATCTCAAGGTGCAGCGCGGCACCATCCACGCGCTGATCGGGCCCAACGGCGCGGGCAAGACCACCTGCTTCAACCTGCTGACCAAGTTCCTGGAGCCCACGCGTGGCCAGATCGTGTTCGATGGCCACGACATCACGCGCGAGAAGCCGGCCGACATCGCCCGCCGCGGCGTGGTGCGCTCGTTCCAGATCTCGTCCACGTTTCCCAACATGAGCGTGCTGGAGAACGTGCGCGTGGCGCTGCAGCAAAAGCTCGGCACCGCCTTCAACTTCTGGAGGTCCGAGCGCACGCTGGACCAGCTCAATGAGCGCTGCATGGAACTGCTGGGCTTCGTCGGTCTGGCCGACTTCGCCCATCTGACGGCGGTCGAGTTGCCCTATGGCCGCAAGCGCGCGCTGGAGATCGCCACCACGCTGGCGATGGAGCCCAAGCTGATGCTGCTGGACGAGCCGACCCAGGGCATGGGCGCCGAGGACGTCGACATGGTGACCGATCTGATCAAGAAGGTGGCCGCCAACCGCACCATCCTGATGGTGGAGCACAACATGGGCGTGGTCGGCAAGATCGCCGACACCATCACCGTGCTGCAGTTCGGCGAGGTCATCGCCGAGGGGCCGTACGAGCAGGTCTCGCACAACCCGCAGGTGCTGGAGGCCTACATGGGCAGCAGCGATACCGAGCTGCAGGGCGCGCACGGCTGAACACTGAAGTTTCGACATGAGCACCGCATCCACCCCCGCCATCCAGCTCAAGGACGTCCACACCTGGTACGGCGAGTCGCACATCCTGCACGGCATCCACATCGACGTGATGCCGGGCGAGGTGGTGACGCTGCTGGGGCGCAACGGCGCCGGCCGCACCACCACCTTGCGCGCCATCATGGGCCTGGTCGGCAAGCGCACCGGCTCGATCCAGGTCAACGGCCAGGAGACGGTGCGGCTGGCCTCGCACCACATCGCCCGCCTGGGCGTGGGCTATTGCCCCGAAGAGCGCGGCATCATGACCTCGCTGACCTGCCAGGAGAACCTGCTGCTGCCGCCCGAGGTGGCCCCGGGCGGCATGAGCGTGGGCGAGATCTACGACATGTTCCCCAACCTGCTGACGCGCAAGAACAGCCCCGGCGGGCGCCTCTCGGGCGGCGAGCAGCAGATGCTGGCGGTGGCGCGCATCCTGCGCACCGGCGCCAAGATCCTGCTGCTGGATGAGATTTCCGAAGGTCTGGCGCCGGTGATCGTGCAGGCGCTGGCGCGCATGATCCGCGAGTTGCGCGCGCGCGGCTTCACGGTGCTGATGGTGGAGCAGAACTTCCGCTTCGCCGCACCCCTGGCCGACCGCTTCTACATCATGGAGCGCGGCCTGATCGTGCGCGAACTCAGCGCCGCGGAGCTGCACGACAGCGCCGACATGCTGCGCGAGTACCTGGGCGTATAGATTTCTTGTGGCTGTAACCTAACTGAAGGAGTGTTACCTATGAAACGCAAATTGCTGAGCTCATTGATTGCCGGGATGGGGCTCGCGCTCACCGGCGCGGCGCAGGCTCAAATTTCCGGTGGGGTCGTCAAGGTGGGCGTGCTCAACGACATGTCCGGTCCCTACGCGGATCTGGCCGGTCCTGGCTCGGTCGTCGCCGCCAAGATGGCCGTGGAGGACTACATGAAGGCCACCGGTTCCAAGCTCAAGGTCGAGATCGTTTCCGCCGACCACCAGAACAAGCCCGACGTGGGCTCCAGCGTCACCCGCAAGTGGATCGACTCGGAAGGCGTCGACATGATCCTGGACGTGCCGACCTCCTCGGTGGCGCTGGCGGTCAACACCGTGGTCAAGGAAAAGAACAAGATCATGCTGAACTCGACCGGCGGCACGTCGGACCTGACTGGCAAGGCCTGCACGCCCAACACCATCCACTGGACCTACGACACCTGGATGCTGGCGCACGGCACCGGCAGCGCGGTGGTCAAGAGCGGCGGCGACAGCTGGTTCTTCCTGACCGCCGACTACGCCTTCGGCCATGCGCTGGAGCGCGACACCGCCGAGGTGGTCAAGGCCGCCGGCGGCAAGGTGCTGGGCGATGTCAAGGTGCCGCTGAACACGCAGGACTTCTCGTCCTTCCTGCTGCAGGCGCAGTCGTCCAAGGCCAAGATCATCGGCCTGGCCAACGCCGGCGCCGACACCATCAACTCAATCAAGCAGGCGGCCGAGTTCGGCATCGTCAAGGGCGGCCAGAAGATGGCCGGCCTGCTGGTGTTCATCAGCGACATCCACGGCCTGGGCCTGCAGACGGCGCAGGGCCTGCAGATGACGGAGACCTTCTACTGGGACTTGAATGATTCCACGCGCGCCTGGTCCAAGCGCTTTGGCGCGCTGCACGGCGGCAAGATGCCGACCATGGTGCAGGCCGGCGTCTATTCCGGACTGCTGCACTATCTGAAGGCGGTTGACGCGCTCCAGAACGACAGCGACGGCGCCAAGGTGGTGGCCAAGATGAAGGAACTGCCCACCGATGACCCGCTGTTCGGCAAGGGAACCATCCGCGCCGACGGCCGAAAAATCCACCCCGCCTACCTGTTCGAGGTCAAGAAGCCGGGCGAGTCGAAGGCGCCCTGGGACTATTACAAGCTGCTCCAGACCATCCCGGCCGAACAAGCGTTCCGCCCACTGGATCAGGGCAACTGCCCGCTGGTGGCCAAGAAGTAAGGCTGCCCCTTGAGGCGCGACAGCAAGGCATGAACGTCGGTTAAAGCATGGAAATCTTTGGCATCCCGATCCAGGCCATGATGGGGCAGCTGCTCATCGGCCTCATCAACGGTTCGTTCTACGCCCTGCTGTCGCTGGGGCTGGCCGTCATCTTCGGCCTGCTCAACATCATCAACTTCGCCCATGGCGCCCAGTACATGCTGGGCGCCTTCGGCGCCTACCTGCTGCTCAACAAGCTGGGCCTGGGCTACTGGTGGTCACTGCTCATCGTGCCGATCATCGTCGGCGCCACCGGGCTGGTCATCGAGCGCACCATGCTGGTGCGCCTGTACAAGCTCGACCACCTGTACGGCCTGCTGCTCACCTTCGGTCTGGCGCTCATCATCGAGGGCCTGTTCCGCAACGAATTCGGCTCCACCGGCCTGCCCTACTCGATGCCGTCCCAATTGCAGGGCGGCACCAACTTAGGCTTCATGTTCCTGCCGATCTACCGCGGCTGGGTCATCATCGCCTCGCTGACGATCTGCCTGGCGACCTGGTTCGTGGTGGAGCGCACCAAACTGGGTGGCTACCTGCGCGCCGCCACCGAGAACCCGCAACTGGTGCAGGCCTTCGGCATCAACGTGCCGCGCATGATCACGCTGACCTACGGCTTCGGCGTGGCGCTGGCCGCGCTGGCCGGCGTGATGGCCGCGCCCATCTACCAGGTCAGCCCCGGCATGGGCGCCAACCTGATCATCGTGGTGTTCGCCGTCGTCGTCATCGGCGGCATGGGCTCGATCATGGGGGCCATCGTCACCGGCTTCGGGCTGGGCCTGATCGAGGGCCTGACCAAGGTGTTCTATCCCGAGGCCTCGACCACCGTCATCTTCATCATCATGACCATCGTGCTGCTGATCCGCCCGGCAGGCCTGTTCGGAACGCAGAAGTAAGCCATGGCCACCGCATCGACTCCCGTGACCGCCGCGGCCAAGGCCACCGACGCCGCGCGCACCCACCGCATCGTCTTCCTCATCATGGCGGCGTTCTTCGCGCTGGCGCCGCTGATGGGCATCTACCCGGTGTTCATGATGAAGGTGATGTGCTTTGCGCTGTTCGCCTGCGCCTTCAACCTGCTGCTGGGCTTTGGCGGCCTGCTGTCCTTCGGCCACGCCATGTTCCTGGGTGGCGCGGGGTACGCCGCCGCGCATTCGGCCAAGGTGTGGGGGCTGACGCCGGAACTCGCGATCATCTTCGCCACCCTGTGCGCAGCGATCCTGGGCTGGGTCACCGGCAAGCTGGCGATCCGCCGCCAGGGCATCTACTTCGCCATGATCACGCTGGCGCTGGCGCAGATGGTGTTCTTCTTCAGCCTGCAGGCGCCCTTCACCGGTGGCGAGGACGGCATCCAGGCGGTGCCGCGCGGCCGCTTGTTCGGCCTGATCGATCTGTCCAACGTGAACGCCATGTACGGCTTCGTGCTGGCGATCTTCCTGGGCGGCTTTCTGCTGATCTACCGCATCATCCACTCGCCCTTCGGCCAGGTGCTGAAGGCGATCCGCGAGAACGAGCCGCGCACCATCTCGCTGGGCTACGACGCGGACAAGTTCAAGCTCTACGCCTACATCCTGTCGGGCGCGCTGTCGGGCCTGGCCGGCGCCACCAAGGCGATCGTGTTCCAGCTGGCCTCGCTCACCGACGTGCACTGGGGCATGTCGGGCGAGGTGGTGCTGATGACGCTGCTGGGCGGCATGGGCACCATCTTCGGGCCGGTGGTTGGCGCGGCGGTGATCGTCACCATGCAGAACTACCTGGCGCAGCTGGGCGCCTGGGTCACCGTCGTTCAGGGCGTGATCTTCGTCATCTGCGTGCTGCTGTTTCGGCGCGGCATCATCGGCGAGATCGGCGCGGCATTGAAGAAGTCGCTCTGAGGCGCAGCGCATGCCCACACAAAAAAGCGGACCCAGGGTCCGTTTTTGTTGGCGGGTCGTCCGCGCTACTCGACCACCGTGCGCGATTGCTCGCGCAGATACTGCTGCAGGTAGTGAAACGATCCGATCGCCTTGCCGGTGCTGCCGCTGCCCTTCCAGCCGCCAAAGGGCTGGTAACCCGGCCAGGCGCCGGTGGTGGCACCCTGCGGCCGGTTGGCGTAGGTCACACCGGCCTCGATGTGCTGGTGGAAATGCGCCACTTCGTCGGGCGCGCCGTAGAAGCCCGCCGTCAGCCCATAGTCGCTGGCGTTGGCGCACGCGATGCCCTCCTCGACCGAATCGATCTCGCCCACCAACACCACCGGCAGGAAATGCTCGTCGACCCAGGCCGCATCCTGAAGTGGCGCCCAGGCCACCGTCGGCGCGACAAAGAAGCCCTGCGCCAGTTCGCCCTCGGTCAGCCATTCGCCACCGCAGTCGATTCGGCCGACCTGACGCAGATGCTCGGCCAGGCGCGCGTAGCGCTCGTACGCGGCGCGGTCGATTACCGGCCCCATCCAGTTGGCCTGTTGGGTCGGATCGCCGACGGCGATCTCGCGCGTCAGCGCCACCAGCCGCTCACGCAGCGCCGCCGCCACCGGCCGCTCGACATAGACGCGCGAGCAGGCCGAGCACTTCTGCCCCGACAGCCCGAAGGCCGAGCGCAGAATGCCCAGCGCGGCGCGCTCGATATCCGCGTGGCGGCTGACGATGGCGGCGTTCTTGCCGCCCATCTCGGTGATGCACGGCTTCGGATAAGACCCTTGCACGACCTGGCGCAGGATTTGCATGCCGACCGCGTGCGAGCCGGTGAAGGTGATGCCCGCCGCCTGCGGATGTCGCACCAGCGCGCGGCCGGTGTCGTCGCCACCGCTGACGAAGTTGATCACCCCCGGCGGCAGGCCGGCATCGCGCAGGCACTCCAGCAGCAGCCAACCCGACAGCGAGGTCTCGGGCGAGCACTTGAACACCGCCGTGTTGCCAGCAATCAAGGCTGGGCCCAGCGGCCCGCCCGCCAGCGCGAACGGAAAGTTGAACGGCGCGATCACCGCCCACACGCCGTAGGGCCGCAACACGGTGCGGTTGTGGCTGCGCCAGTCGGGCAGCGGATCGTCCGGCAGCACCCGGTCAAAGCCCTCGTTGGCTTCCATCTGATCGCAGTACCAGTCGATCAGATCGGCCGTCTCCTGCACTTCGCCGAGCGACTCCATGCGGTTCTTGCCGACCTCCAGCGCCAGCGCAGCGCTGATGTCATAGACACGCTCCTCGATCAGGCGCGCGGCGCGCCGCAGCAGCGCCACGCGCTCGCGCCAGGGTGTCGCCGCCCAGGCCGGCCAGGCAGCGCGCGCCGCCAGCACGGCGCGGTCGACATCCTCGGCACTGCCCTCGGCAAAGCGGCCGAGCAGCCAGTCCTGGTGGATCGGCGAACGCAACTCGACGAAGCGCTGCCCCGCCACCGACTGCCCGCCAATCCACTGCGGCCAGTCGCGCCCCATGGCGTCGCGCTTGAAGGCCTGCAAGGCGGCCTCGAAGCGCTCGTGCAGCTCGGGCGGCGGATCGAACATGGTGGAATAGGTGAGCTTGAAGGCGGCGGCATCGGACATGGCACGTCTCCTGAATCATTAACCGATCAAGTCTAGCCGGGGCCGCCGCCACGCCGCGCTGCCCTGGGGACACCGGCCTCAGCCCGGTGCTGGCCAGCCCCGCGTCACGCGCACGCCCAGCGGCGCCAGCCGCCGCGCCAGGCCGAGCACGCGCGCATCCTTGCTGAGCAGGTGGGCGCCTTGCTGCACCGCCAGGTCGATGAAGATCTGGTCGTCCGGATCGCGGCAGCGCACCGGTGCGCCGGCCGGCGCCTCGACGCAGACGCTGGCGCGATCAAAGGCCGCCAGCACCGTTTCCGCCGGCAGCGCCGCCGCTTCCAGGCGCGGCGCGATGCGCGGGTAGCCGAGCACGCGCGCCAGCTCGGCGCGCATCGCCGGGGTGACGAGCCAGCGCAGGCGCCCCGCCGCCAGTGCCGCGCGCAACTCGGCCACTTCGGTGTCCTGGAACACCAGCAGGTCCAGCACGCGGTTGGTGTCGATGACGATGGGCGCGGGGGGCGCGCTCATGGGCCGGCGGAGCGCGCGGTCCGGGCGGTCAGCTCGAAGCGGAACAGCCGGCATTCGATCGGCCCGTTCCACAGCGGCACGCGGCGCGACTCCTTCAGGCGCAGGCGGCCGGGCAGCTTGAGGTCGGGCGTCAGCAGCCAGGCGGCCCAGCCACCGTAATGGCCTTTCCAGTGTGCGGCCAGGCGGGCAAAGAACTCGTCGCCGGCGTTGACGTCGGCGTCCGGGTCGTGGGCGCCACCGCGCTGGCGCGCCAGCGTGCCGGTCTGGAAGGCCTCACGGCCGCGCGCACCGGCGCCCGCCACGCCGGCGGCGGCGATGCGCTCGCCGTAGGGTGGGTTCATCAGCAGCACGCCCGGCGTACTGGTCGGTGGCAGGCGCTGCAGCGCGTCGCCGCCGCGCAGCTGCACGGCGTGGGCGACGCCGGCGCGCTCGGCGTTGCGCTGCGCAAAGTCGACCATGCGGTGCGCGACGTCGCTGCCGAACACCTGGATCGCGGCGCCCGCGGGCGCGCCTCGCGGCGCCGCCGGCTCTTGCTGGATCGCGCGCCAGGGCGCCGGCTGGAACGGCCGCAGCCGCTCGAAGCCGAAGCGCCGCCGCGCGCCGGGTGCCAGGCCAAGCGCCAGTTGCGCCGCCTCGATGACGATGGTGCCGCTGCCGCAGCAGGGGTCGTACAGCGGCAGTTCGGCCACGCGGCGCTCAGCCGGCCGCCACCAGCCGCAGGCGGCCAGCATGGCGGCGGCCAGGGTCTCTTTCAGCGGCGCATCGCCCTTGTCCTGGCGCCAGCCGCGCTTGAACAGGGGCTCACCGCTGGTGTCGATGTAGAGCTGCGCACGCGCGTCGGTCAGGTGCGCCTGCACCCGCACCTGCGGCGCGCGCGTGTCGACGCTGGGGCGCACGCCGTCGGCATGGGCACGGAAGCGGTCGGCCACCGCGTCCTTGACGCGCAAGGTGGCGAAGTTGAGGCTCTTGAGCGGGCTGGCCTGCGCCGTCAGGTCGACGCGAAAGCTCTGGCGCGCCTCGAACCAGTCCTCCCAGGGCACGCTCGCCGCCAGCGCGTACAAGTCCTGCTCGTCGAGATACGGCGCCTCGGCCAACTCGATCAGCACGCGCTGCGCCAGCCGGCTCCACAGGTTCAGGCGCAGCACCACCTCCCAATCGCCGCGCACGCGTACGCCGCCGCGCACCGTGAGCAAGTCCTGGCCGCGCAGGCCGGTCAGGCCGTGTACCTCGTCGGCGAGGAAGTCCTCGACGCCACCGGCGCAGGGCAGGAACAGGGTCAGTGCGGCGGTCATCGGCGAGCGCGCGCGAGCAAGTGCAAAGGCATGGACGGATTGTCGCCGCTGCTTACCGGCCCTTTGGCGCCATCGGCGGCGCTACGCCGGCATCAGCGGCAGGCGCACCGTCAGCGTGACGAAGGGGTCGTCGTGGCTGTAGGCCAGATCGCCGCCGTGGCCTTGCGCAATGGCGCGGGCGATGTAGAGTCCGAAGCCCAGGCCGGCGCGCGCGTCGTCGCCAATGACGGCCGACAAATCGGGCCGGAACAGCTTTTGCACGGTCTGCGGCGCCAGCGGCGGACTGACGTTGCTGAACTCGGCCAGCGCCTCGCCGGCTTCGCCCCGGTTCAGCTGCACCACGATGGACTCGCCCGCCGTGCCATGCTGCACGGCGTTGTCGAGCAGGCTGTCGAACAGCTGGGCCAGCCGCACCGCGTCGCCGCGCACCCGCGTCGCGGGCAGACCAGCGCGCTCGGAATCGAAAAACACCGAAATGCCCTGGTGGCGCTGGCGCGCGGCATCGACCCGCTCCTTCAGCAACTGGTCGAGCGCCACCGGCGCACTGGCCATCGACAGACGGCCTTGCTGCAGCAGCGACAAGTCCATCACCTGGCGCAGCAGGCGATCCACGTGGCTGGTGTCGTCCCCCGTCAGCGGGGCCGTCGACGCCTCACCCTGGCGCAGCATGGCGGCCACGGCCACCCGGTGGCGGTGCATCTCGGCCACGCGGTCGGCGACGAAGCGGCGAAGGTCGGCGCCCAGCTCGCGCAGCGCCGCCCGCTCCATCTCGGTCCAGGCCAGGGCGGTGCCGCGCACGGTTTCCCGCCACAGCTGGAACGAACCCGGCGGTGTCAGGCGCGGACCCAGCGGGCCCACCGGCACGTCCCTCTGCGGTGGGTGGCCCCAGTGCACGTGCTCGATCTGCTCGCGCCGCAGCAGCGCCAGCTTGCCCGGCACGCCGCTGTCGTAGCGAATCGCCATCAGGCCGCACCAGCCCGCCAGCACGGGCGCCAGCTGCGGCGCCGCCGTGCCCAGCGCGGTGGTGACCACCAATCCACCCTCGTCGCCGCTCTGCGTGCGCAGCCACGCCGTCAACTCGACGGACAGGGGCGCGGGCACATCGCCCCACACCTGCACGCCGCTCGGGCCGGCAACCAGCACGGCATCGGCCCGGAACAATCGGCCCAGCTCGGGCGCCAGTTCGCGCAGCACGGCGGCCGGGCTGCTGGCCTGCGGCAGGCGGTCAAGCAGGGCGCCCCGCAGGCGCTGGTGGGCAGTGGCCTGGGCGGCCTGTTCGGCCACCGTGTGTGCTTGCAGGTGCGCGGCGAGCAGTTCGGTCAGCACCGCACAGGCCGAGCGCACCGGATAGCTCAGTTGCATCGGCTGGCGGTGGTGGCAGGCCAGCATGCCCCACAGACGACCATCGCGCACGATGGACAGGCTCATCGAGGCGCGCACGCCGATGTTCTGCAGGTATTCGATGTGGATCGGCGAGACGCTGCGCAGCACCGCGTGGCTCAGGTCCAGCGGCGCGTCGTCGGGCGGCAATGAGCGCAAGGCAACCGGCGCGGCATTCACGTCGGCGATCAGCCGCATGAGGTTGTCCGTGTACAGCCGCCGCGCCTGTGCCGGGATGTCGCTGGCGGGGAAGCGCCAGCTCAGGTAGGGGTCGAGCTCGGGGTGGCGGTCCTCGGCCACGATGTCACCGCTGTCGTCCGCGCGAAAGCGGTAAGCCATCACGCGGTCGAAGCCGATGATGGTGCGCAGCACCTGCACCGCCGCCTCCAGCAAGCCCTGCACGCTGGTCTGGCTGCGAAAGTGCTGGTTGGCCTCCAGCAAGGTCGGACCTAAATATTGCGGGGGCGCGCCCAGCCTGCGCTGCTCGAATTCGGCGATCACCAGCGCCTGCTGGCGGTGCACCAGCAGGTCGAACGTGCGTCCGGCCAGCGTCACCACCGCATGCCGCGCCGCCGGCCTGCTGGTGACCGCGGGCAGGGCCTGCGCCTGCGCCAGCAGGGCGTGCACCGTGTCGCTGGCCTCAAAATGATGCGGCGCCAGGCGGTCGCCCAGCGCCGGCGCGGCGCCGCCCAACCAATCGGCCAGGTTGGCGCTGGCGTGCAGCACGCGTTGCTCAGCGTCCAGGGCCAGCAAGGCGCCGTGAGGCTGGATCAGCCCCGGGATGTGGATCGGCTCGCGGTCGCAGTTGCTGAGGTCGACGCGGGATGCTTCAGCGCTCATGAGGGCACCAGTTCCTGCCGCATCTGGCGGGCGTGAAGGCAGGCGATGAGCAGCTCGAAGGCGTGCCGGGCGGCTTCGGTGGCGGCACCTTGCGCGGCCGTATCCCAGCGCTGCTCGGCCAGCCCCAGCAGGAACTGGCGCCAGCGCGCGCCCGGAGCGGCAGCGCCCGGCCCCGCGCCACGCAGGTAGTCGAGCGGGTGCGGCGCCAGCGCCGCCGCCAGCCGGCGGTACAGCACCTGGCCGCCCAGGTGCGAACCCTCGATGACGTAGCGCACGCCCCAGCGCGCAGCCTCGCTCTGCGGGCCGTCGGCCAGGCCGCGCAGCGCAGCCAGCACGCCCGGCGGCGGTGGCGCGGCCGTGCCCGCGTCGCCCAGCAGGCGCGCGCAGCCCTCGGCGTCGCGCGCCACGCCGCGCTGCTCCTGCGCCAGTCCCGGCAGCCCGGGCAGCGCCAGCGACAGGGCGGCGAACCAGTCCTGCAGGACCAGCAGATGCCGCTGGTAATCGGCCAGCGTGGCGTGCGGCTGGGCCAGGGGCATGGCGGCATCCACCGTGGCGTGCAGCGGCGCGGTGGCGGCGCGCAACTGCTCGCGCATCGGGCGGGCAGGCGCTTGAGCGCCGCAGGCGTTAAAAACGGACATGGGCCAATGTACGGCATCGGTGGCGCCGTGCCAGACAATATTTGGGGTCGATGCCTGGCGGTGTCACGCTGGCGCGCTCCGGCGCAGCGAGGCCACCGGAATGCGCAGGCCCTCGCGGTATTTGGCGACGGTGCGGCGCGCGCAGTCGATGCCCTGCTCCTTCAGCATCTCGGCAAGCTGGCTGTCGGACAGCGGCTTGGCCGCGTCCTCGGCGCCGATGAACTGCCGGATGAGCGCGCGCACCGCCGTGCTGCTGGCGTTGCCGCCGGCCTCGGTGGCCAGCGCCGACCCGAAGAAATACTTCAACTCGAAGGTGCCGCGCGGTGTGGACATGTACTTGGCGGTGGTAACGCGCGAGATGGTCGATTCGTGCACACCCAGCTCGTCGGCCAGCTCGCGCTGCACCAGCGGGCGCATGGCCAGCTCGCCGTGGATGAAGAAGTTGCGCTGGCGCTCGGCAATCGCGGTGGCGACGCGCAGGATGGTGTCGAAGCGCTGCTGGATGTTGCGGATGAACCAGCGCGCCTCCTGCAGGCGGCTGGCGAGCGCCGGGTGGCCGTCGCCGCCCCGGCCACCACGCAGTGCCTGGGCGTAGAGCTCGTGCACGCGCAGGCGCGGCATGACCTCGGGGTTGAGTTGCACGCGAAAGCGCGGCGCGGCGGCGCTGCCGACGCGGCTGACGATGACGTCGGGCACCAGCGCGTGGCGTTCGACGTCGGCGAAAGGGCGGCCCGGCTTGGGTTCGAGCCGCGCGATCAGCGCCATGGCGGCGCGCACCGCGTCATCGGCGACGCCACTGAGCTGGGCCAGCTTCTTCGCGTCGCGCCGCGCCAGCAGCTCGATGGCGCCGGGCTGGGCGCAGATCGTGAGCGCGGCGGCGATGCTGGCGTGGTCGGCCTCGGTCGCGTCCGGCGCGGCCTGCCGGCGCCGCAGTTGCAGCGTCAGGCACTCGGTCAGGTCGCGCGCGCCCACGCCGGCCGGCTCCAGCGATTGCAGCAGCTTCAGCGCCAGCCGGAAGTGGTGCATGAGCTGCTCCAGCTGCTCCGGATCGTCGTCCGGATCGGCCAGCGTCGCCGCCAGCTGCGCCAGTGAATCGGGCAGGTAACCGTCGTCGTCGAGCGACTCGATCAGAAAGCGCAGCGCCGCCTGGTCCTCGGGCGCCAGGCGCAGCGCCAGCGCCTGCTGGTGCAGGTGCTCGGTAAGCGACTCCTGGCCAGGCGAGCGCTCGCCCGGGTCGAGGTCGTCGCTGTCTGGCGAGGCGGCACGCGCCGGCGCCTCGCCGCCCCATTCGCCGTCGTCGGCGACCATGTCCACGCTGCCATCGCCGCCCCAGTCGTCGGGCAGCAGGGCCTCGGCCTCGCTGGCGAACTCGGCCGCGGCATCGTCGGCGGCGCGCTCCTGGATGCGATCGCCCTCGCTGACCTCGGTATCGGCGCGCGCCAGCCCGAACTCCTCACGCGGCGCGGCGTCGTCGTCGCGCTCCAGGAACGGGTTCTCGTCCAGCATCTGCTCGACCTCGGCCGCCAGTTCCAGCGTCGAGAGTTGCAGCAGCCGGATCGATTGCTGCAACTGCGGCGTGAGGGCGAGATGCTGCGAAACGCGAAGGGACAGCCCCGGTTTCATCTCCGCCTGCGGCTCACTTCGCCTGCCACGCCGCAGGGCCGCTCCCAAGGCGTGGCGCGGCCCCCTCGGGGGGCAGCGCAGCATGCGAAGCAGCGGAGCGTGGGGGCCATGTTGCTAGAGCCGGAAGTGCTCCCCCAGATAGACACGCCGCACATCCGGGTTGTCGATGATCTGCTGCGAGGTGCCCGCCGCCAGCACCCGGCCTTCGTTGATGATCACGGCGTGGTCGCAGATGCCCAGCGTCTCGCGCACGTTGTGGTCGGTGATCAGCACGCCAATGCCGCGGCTCTTCAGGAAGGCGATGATGCGCTGGATTTCGATCACGGCGATCGGGTCGATGCCGGCAAACGGCTCGTCCAGCAGGATGAAGCGCGGCTGCGTGGCCAGCGCGCGCGCGATCTCGACGCGGCGCCGCTCGCCGCCCGACAGCGCTGGCGCCGGCGCGTCGCGCAAGGAGTTCACGTGCAACTGCTCCAGCAGCTCGGTCAGGCGGCGTTCGATCTCGGCGCGCGGCAGCGCGCGGCCGTCGGGGCCGTGCTGCAGCTCCAGCACGGCGCGCACGTTCTCGGCCACCGTCAGCTTGCGGAAGATCGAGGCCTCCTGTGGCAGGTAGGACAGGCCGAGCCGCGCGCGCCGGTGGATCGGCATGTCGTGCACGGCGCGGCCGTCGATGTGGATGGTGCCGGCGTCGGCGCGCACCAGGCCGACGATCATGTAGAAGGACGTCGTCTTGCCGGCGCCGTTGGGGCCGAGCAGGCCGACCACCTCGCCGCTGTTGACGTCGAGCGAGACGTCGTGCACCACGCGGCGCGCGCCGTAGTTCTTGCGCAGGCCACGAATCGCCAGCCGGCTGCCGCCGCGCTCGGCGATCGCCGCCTCGGCGGCCGGCGCGGCCTGGGGCGAAGTCACTGGCCAGACCCCGGTGGCAGCGCGGGCGTCGGTCGCAGCGGTGCCGCCGGTGCCGGTGCGGCAGGTGCGGCGGCCGTGCCGCGCGGCGCCAGCACCGCGCGCACGCGCCCGCTCGGCGCCGCCGATGGCGCGCCGGCCGAGCGCGGCGTGCCGTCGACGGTGTAGACCTCGGTGGTGTTGTTGTAGACGATCACCGCACCCAGCACTTCGTCCAGCGGCTGCGTGCCGGCCAGGCGGCGCATCTCGGCGCGGCGCAGAAAGCGCACCGTGTCGGCCTTGCCGTCGTATTCGATGGTCTCGCCCTCGCCCTCGATGAACTCGTCGACGCCCTCGCGCTTCTGGCGGAAGAAGGCGCGCTGGCCCGGCTCGGCGCTCATGGTGCCGAACTGGTGGCCGGCCGCGTCCTGGCGCACCTCCAGCCGGGCGCCCCGCATCACGATGCTGCCCTTGGTCACCACCACCTTGCCGGTGAAGGTGGACAGCTGCTTCTGGTCTTCGTAGCGCAGCGCGTCGGCCTCGATGTTCATCGGCTTGTCGCGGTCGGCGCGCTCGGCCCAGGCCGGCGCCATCAGCAACAGGCACAGCGCCACTGCGAAGCGGCCGGTGCGCGTGGTGTGATTGGGCTTCATGTGGGGCACGTTTCTTGCTATGAATTTATTGTACGCGGCGGCCTCGCGCGGCTGTGAAAAAGCCCGCGGATGCGGGCTCTCTCGCAGGGATCGTCAACCCAAGCGGGCGGGGGCTGAGTCAGCCGCGCTTGCGCTCCTGCGCGATCAGGCCGTTGGTCAGCTGGATCATGCGCTCGAAGCCGCCGGCCATGGAGCCATCGGTGTAGTAGCGCCCGGCGATGCCGAGCGCCGGCGTGCCCTCGACCTGGTAGGCCTCCTGCAGCTGCACCGCGCGGCGCAGCTTGGTGGCGACGCCGAAGGACTTGTAGGCCTCTTCGAACTTGGCGCGGTCCACGCCCTGCTCGGCGATCCAGGGAAACAGCACCTCGGGCTTGTCCAGGCGCTTGCGCTGGGCCTGCAGCGCCTCGAACACCTTGGCGTGCACCGCGTCGACCTGGCCCAGCGTCTCGAGCGCGTAGTAGATGCGCTGCAGCGGCTCGAAGCTGCTCTGGAAGCCCACGTGCACCATGCGCACCGCGACGTCCTTGGGCGCGGCCTTCTTCCAGGCGTTGAAGGTGGGCTCGAAGTTGCGGCAGTGCGAGCAGCCGTAGGAGAAGAACTCCACCACCTCGACCTGCCCGGCCGGCGCCTCGACCGGCGCGCGCTCCTTCAACTCGGCATAGCCCTTGGACTGGGCCCAGGCCGGCAGCGCCAGCAGACCGGGCGTGGCCGCAGCAGCAGCGGCCAAGGTGAATTGACGACGTTTCATAGACTCAAGACTCCGTTGTAACAAGCTTCAGAGTGGCCGCGTCGGCGCCGAGTTCCACAACCTGCAAAGCGCTGCGCAGCAAGCGCCTCAGAAGGCCGCGGAGCAGGCCACTCAAGAGCGCCGCGGCCGGACCTGCGCCGACCGCCAGCGCTGTCCCCCCTCCGGGGGGAAGGCGCGTCAGCGCCACAGGGGGGATTGATTATCTCTGCACCCGCACCAGCGCCGAGTCAAACCCGTTGTCGTCCAGCCGGTCCTTGATGCGGTCGGCGGCGTCCTTGTTCTGGAACGGGCCGACGCGCACGCGGTAGACGGTGCGGCCGGATTGCTCGCGCTCGGTCACGCGCGCCTCCACGCCCATCAGCGACAGCCGGGCGCGCTGGGCTTCGGCTTCCTCGTGCCCGCGGAAGGCGCCGGCCTGCACGAAATAGGTGAAGGGATCGACCGCCGCCGTGGCCGGTGCGGGCGCGGGCGCCGTGGGACGTGCGCTGGCGCGGGCGGCGGCGAAGTCGCCCAGCGGATCGGACGACGACGCCGGCGCGCGCGGCTCGGCCGGCTTGGGCGTGGCCACCTTGGGCTCGGCCGGCTTGGACGCGACCTTCGGCTCGGCCGGCTTGACTTCGGCCGGCTTGACCTCGGCCGGCGCGGGGGTGCGCTCTGGCGCGCGTGCCGTCTCGGCCGGCGGCGGGATTGGCGCCGGTTCCGGTGCGGGCGCCACGCTGGCGCTCGGCGGCGGTGCGGGCTGGGCGCCGCGGTTGCGCAGGGTGGCGTTGGGGTCCCAGGCGCGGTTGCGCTCGGCTTCGGCGGCGTCCTGGCCGGTGCTGCGCGAGGTGCTCTTGTTGACGAAGGGCACCGGCACCTTGGCCACGTAGATGGCCACGCCCAGCGCCACCGCCAGGCCGGCCATCACGCCCAGGATGATGCCGAGGAAGGTGCCGCCCCCCTGAGTCGCTGCGCGCCTTCCCCCCCCCTGCGCGGTGGCGGCGACCAGGGCCAGGCGGGCCTTTTTCACCGTGTCGTCATCGACCAGGATGCGCTCGGCGTCGTAATAGCTGTGGTAGCTGGCGGCCAGTTCGCGCAGGTAGAAGGTGACGTCGTGCGGCGCGAAATCCTGTGCGGCGGCCGTCAGCATGTCGGGGTACTTGGCCAATTGCAGCATCAGCGCCTGGGCGGCGGGGGTGTCGAGCGGCGTCAGATCGACATCGGCCAGCGTCGCCACATCGCCGCCCCAGGCTTCCAGCACCGAGCAGATGCGCGCGTGCGCGTACTGCACGTAGTACACCGGGTTGTCGTTGTTCTGGGCCACGGCCAGGTCGACGTCGAAGGTGTATTCGGTGTCGGGCTTGCGGCTCAGCAGGAAGAAGCGCACGGCGTCCTTGCTGGTCCACTCGATCAGGTCGCGCAGCGTGACGTAGCTGCCCGCGCGCTTGCTGATCTTGACCTCTTCGCCACCGCGCACCACGCGCACCATGGTGTGCAGCACGTAGTCGGGATAGCCGGCCGGGATACCGACACCCGCCGCCTGCAGGCCGGCGCGCACGCGCGCGATGGTGCCGTGGTGGTCGGTGCCCTGGATGTTGATGGCCTTGGCGTAGCCGCGCTCCCACTTGGCGATGTGGTAGGCGACGTCGGGCACGAAGTAGGTGTAGCCGCCGTCGCTTTTCCGCATCACGCGATCCTTGTCGTCGCCGTAGTCGGTGGTCCTGAGCCACAGCGCACCACCCTGCTCGTAGGTCTTGCCGGCGTCGATGAGCCGCTTCACCGTGGCCTCCACCCGGCCCGAGCTGTACAGGCTGGATTCCAGGTAGTACTCGTCGAACTTCAGCCGGAAGGCCTGCAAGTCCTTGTCCTGCTCATGGCGCAGGTAAGCCACGGCGAACTGGCGGATGCCGTCCAGGTCGTTCACGTCGCCGCTGGCGCTGAAGCTGCGATCGTCGGCCTGCACCGTCTTTTTCGCCAGAAAGTCGTCGGCGATGTCCTGAATGTAGTCGCCGTTGTAGGCCGCCTCGGGCCAGCCGGCGTCGCCCGGCTTCAGGCCCTGGGCGCGCAACTGCACCGAATGGGCCAGGGTCTCGATCTGCACGCCGGCGTCGTTGTAATAGAACTCGCGGTGCACCTGCCAGCCCTGGGTGGTGAACAGATTGCACAGCGAATCACCCAGTGCGCCCTGCCGCCCGTGGCCCACGTGCAGCGGGCCGGTCGGGTTGGCGCTGACGAACTCGACCATCATGCGCTCGCCGCGCGCCGGCCGCAGGCCGTAGCGCGCTCGTTCCGACAGCACCTGGCGCACCACCTGCTGCTTGGCGGCAGCTTTCAGGCGGATGTTCAGAAATCCCGGCCCCGCCAGTTCGATGGCCTCGACCCACTGCTGGAAGGCCGGCGCGCCTTCCAGCGCGCCCTTCAGCTGTTCACCCAGCGCGCGCGGATTGCTCTTGAGCGGCCTGGCCAGCTGCATCGCCGCGGTGCAGGCAAAGTCGCCGTGCGCCGCCTGCTTGGGCGATTCGAAGGCCGCCTTCGCGCCCGCGCCAGGCGAGAGCCTGTCCAGCTCGGCCGCCAGCGCGGCGAGCAGTTCATTCTTGACGGATTGCATGGGCGGATTTTAGGTGGCGCCCCGATCCATTTTTGGCATGATCGCGCCCATGCCTATCTCGCCGTCCCGCCAGGCGGGCAGCCTCTCCTGCGTGATGCCGGCCTTCAACGAAGCCACCAGCCTGCCGCGCGTCGTGCCCGAGGTGCTGGCGGCCCTGGCGCCGCTGGCGCTGCAGATCGAGTTGATCGTGGTGGACGATGGCAGCCGCGACGACAGCGCCGCCGTGCTGACGGCCTTGAGCATCCAGTATCCGCAGCTGGTGGTGCTGCGGTTGTCGCGCAATTTCGGCAAGGAAGCGGCGCTCACCGCCGGGCTGCAGGCGGCGCGCGGCGACGTCGTCGTGCTGATGGATGCCGATGGCCAGCATCCGGTGTCGCTGCTGCCCGACATGCTTCAGCAATGGCGGCAAGGCGCCGACGTGGTGTACGCCGTACGGCGCACCCGCACCGATCAAACCAGGCTGCACGCGCGGCTGGCGGACGGCTTCTACCGCCTGGTCAACTGGGGCAGCCGGGTCCAGATCCCGCCCGACGCCGGCGACTTCCGCCTGATGGACCGGCGTGTGGTCGAGGCGCTGGCCGCGCTGCCCGAGCGGCACCGCTTCATGAAAGGCTTGTACGCCTGGGTCGGCTTCCACACCACCGCCATCGACTACGAACCGCTGCCGCGCCAGGCCGGCCGCAGCAGCTTCGGCCTGGGCGGCGCGCTGCGCCTGGGCGTGACCGGCCTGCTGGCCTTCTCGCCCACGCCGCTGCGCCTGGTCGGCGCTGCGGGCCTGCTGCTGGCCGTGGCGTCGCTGGGCTATGGCGCCTGGGTCGTGGTCGAGTACTTTTGGCTCGGCATCAATGTGCCGGGCTACGCCACGCAAACCGTCGGCATGTTGTTCCTCTCCGGCATCCAGCTCATGGCCATCGGCGTGCTGTCGGAATACGTGGCGCGCATCTACGATGAAGTGAAACAACGCCCGCTGTACCTGCTGGCCGACCGGCTGGGCCAGGGCCTGCCGCCGCACCCACCCGCCGACGGCGCCGACACGCCGCCCGCCGCGCCATGAGGATGGCGGCCAGCGGCCTATGGTTCACGGCCGTGGGGGTGGCAGCGGCGCTGACGCATCTGGCGGTGTTCGCCCTGGCGCAGCCGCGGATGTGGCCGGAACTGGCCAACGCGCTGGGCTTCGTGGTCGCGTTCGGGGTCAGCTTCGCGGGCCACCGGCGCCTGAGTTTTCGCGACACCGGCACGTCGGCGCTGCAAAGCCTGCGGCGCTTCGGCGCCACTGCGCTGGCGGGCTTCGCGGTCAACGAAGCGGTGTTCGTGCTGCTGCTGCGGGCCTTCGGCTGGCCCTCATGGTTGGCGCTGGTGCTGGCGCTGATCGTCGCAGCCGGGCAGACCTTCGTGCTGGGGCGCTTCTGGGCGTTCCGGCGCTGACGCGTACAGCGTCCAGCCGCTGCCGAGCCGCACGCTTCGCCACCCCGCCGGATCGTCGAGCTCAAACGCGCGCGGCGCCAGCAGCCAGGCGCCGGGCTGGCGACTGGCGGCGGGCAGCACGTCGGGCGTCTGCAACAGGCGCGCACCGGCCGCCGGCTCGAAATCGGCGCCCTCGAACAGCTCGCGCTTCCAGTTGTCGGCGGCGCTGGCGCGTTCGTCCGGCCAGTCCTGGATCACCACCATCGGCGCGCGCAGTTGCGCGACGAAGGGCAGGTCGTACGGGTAGCCACCCGCTGCGTACACCACATCGCCGGGCCGCATCAGGCAGCCGAGGGTGCGCGCCACATCGTCGCTTTGCCTGTCCGCCTGCATCCGGCCCGGCCCGGTCGCCAGACTCAACGCCAGCACCAGTGCCACGGGGATCGCCGCCAGCGCCCAGAACCCGCGCTCGGCATGGCGGCGCGGCGCCAGCGCTTCTTGCCAGGCCGCGGCGGCCAGCAGCGCCAGCGGCGGCATCACCGGCAGCACATAGCCGATCAGCTTGGAGCGCGGGATCGAGAAGAACAGCACGATGGCAATCAGCCAGATCCAGCACAGGCGCCGGCCTTCGGCCGAGATGAGGCCCGGTGCGGGCGTCCTCCGTGAGGCAAGCGCGCGCCCCCGGTACAGCGCCAGCAGCGACCACGGGAACAGCAGCAAGGCCACGGCCGCCAGATAAAACCACCACGGCTGCGCGTTGTTGAACCCGCTGCCGGTGTAGCGCGTGAACTGCTGCACGCCGAACAGGTAATCCCAGAAGCCCGGGTAACGCCCGCCCATCCAGACGAACCAGGGCGCGGCGATCAGGCCGAAGATCGCCAGCCCGCTCAACCACGGCAGGTGCAGCAGCTTGCGCCATTGCCGCGTCGCGCCGACCCAGAGCGCCAACACCAGGCCCGGCAGCGCCAGCCCGATCAGGCCCTTGGTCAGCACCCCCAGCGCGCAGGCGGCGAAACCGGCGCGCGCCAGCCAGGCGTGCGGGCGCTCTGCGTGCAGCAGCGCCAGCGCGAAGCACCAGATGGCGGTGGCGATCCAGGCCGCCACGCCCATGTCGTGGTTGACGTACTGCCCGCCAATCAGAAAGCCCATGCTGGTGCCCAGCATCAGCGCCGCCCGGCGCGCCACCGCCGCACCGGCCAGCCGGTGCGCGGCCAGGGTCAGGCCCAGCAGCATCAGCGCCGCGTGCGCCACCACCGGCACGCGCGCAGCCCATGGCGTGGCGCCGAAAACCGCCATCGACGCGGCCTGCCCCCAGTGCGTCAGCGGCGGCTTGTGAAAGAACGGCAAACCGTTCAGGCGCGGCACCAGCCAGTCGCCCGACACCAGCATCCAGCGGCTGATCTCGGCGTAGCGGCCCTCGTCCGGCACCGACAGCGGGCGCAGCGCGGCCAGCACCAGCAGCAGCACGACCGGCGCGAGCAGCCAGCGCCAAAGCCCGCGTGGCGACGGCGTCGCCACGGGGCCGCTGGACGGCGCGGAAACGTTCGGGACGGTGTTCAAGCGCGCGCAGTGTAGAGCGCGCTGCCGCGCTTAAGCTGAACGCCGGCTGAAGCGCACTGCTCAGCAAAAGCCGGACTGGCCAGATGGGCGTATTCCCAGGCGCGCGCCACCGCGATCGGATCGTCGTCCGCTGGCTGCGCATCGTCCAGCGCCGGGTGGCACATCAGCACCGTGCCGGCGGGCGACGTGGACAGCCAGCGCGCCATGCGCGCCACGTAGCCGGCGGCATCGCCACTGAAGTCGTAGATGCCCGACAGGCCCGGCGCACAGGGCAGGCCGGCCGCGCGGGCCGCGCGCTCCAGCGCCGCCGCGCCCATTCCTGCGATCACGCGGCTCTTGACATCGCGCTGGTCGGCGGGTGCGCGCGAAATGCGCAGCCACGGCGCCCGCGCGCCGTAGCGGCGCGCCAGCACCTCGACCAGCGCCTGGCGGATGCCGGCAAACTGCTGCACGTGCTGGTGGCCATCGACGTGGTCGGGCGGCGCCTGCCAGGCCGCCTCGAACGCGTCCAGCTGCCGCTCGATGACGACACGCGCGTCGGCTTGATCGAAGCCGCGCAGCCACGCGCGCCGCATCGCCGCGCCCAGCTGCAGGCCGTGGCCGGCGCCGACAGCAAACCGGCTGGTCCAGTCCAGGTGCAGGCCGACGTCGATGCGGCCGCGCCACTCGCGCAGCGGCGCCGCGTCCTCGCGCCAGCGCGGCGACAGCACCATGGCGCTGGTGGCGCCGAGGCGGCCGCGCCGGGCCAGATCGAGCACCGCCCGCGTAATGCCGGCGCGCTCGGCGTAGTCGTCGGCGCACAGCACCAATGGCTTGACTGGGGTGTTCATGGGCACTGCACGCGCGAATAGCCACCGTGCGCCACGGCCTCGCGCCACAAATCAAGTGCTGGGGAAAAGCCTGGTGATTCGATGCCATATCCAGTCCATCCGATCCAGCCGGGCATGATCCAGAAAGCACCCTCAGGCAACTCGCAGGCCGGCGCGACATGAACCGCTCGCGCTCCGCGCAGGCTTTCAGCGGACAGCCAGGGGCTCTTGTCCAAGCTCCCATCAATCAGTACCTGCGGCGATTGCGGCAGGTGCTGAGCGATCGCGCCGGACACCCCATAGGGACCACAGATCACCTGCACAGGGCCATCAAGTGAGGCGCGCGCTTGCTCATCCACGACCCGCGCCACCGACTTGAAGTCGCGCTGACTCCAGTTCGGCAACGTCGCCGTCGACACCATCCCCATGCCACGGTACGCAGAGACGCCCAGCCAAACGGCGAGCAGCAACTGCAGGATGAAAAATCCAATCCAGATGGAGCGCGGCAACTCGCGCGTCCGCGTGATCCAGCTACCAAGCGGCAGGCAGGCCATGATGGCCGGCACCGTCCACAGTGCAAAGCTCGTGCTCCATTTGAACTGCAGCTGAACTCCAGCCGCCAGGCCCAACCCCGCCATCAGCAAGGGCGGAACCAACCCCCACAGCATGAGAAACTGGCGTGCCGTGCGGACTGGTGTCACCGTTGCAGCAATGTTCCCGGCACCCTGCGTGCCGGGCGCGGGAAGCCGATGGGCAAGTACCCATGCGGCCAGCGCCAAAAATATCCACGCTGGCAGCAGCCGGTTGCCGAACCAGTCCAGCAGCCAGTGCAGGACGTGGCCGGGTCGCGCACGCCAAGGTAGTGCTGCACCCAACGAGCTTTGGCGCGCAGAGTTCAACGGAGCCCAGTCCGATACCACCAGCCACCACAAATGCGGCGAGAAGACTGCAAGCGCCGCCAGCACGCACCACAGTGCGCCAACACGGTGCTCGGCGTCACGCCACCCTTCGAGGCGCAGCCACCATAGACCGACACACGCGGCGACCAACGCCATTTGGTACTTGGCAAGCAAGCCGGTACCGATGAGCAAGCCGATCACAGCCCAAGTCCAGCGCCAAGGTCGGTTCGTCGCACGCCACAGCAGCAGCGCAATGGCTGCGGTCAGCGGCATCAGGACAGTGTTGTGGTTGAAGTAATGCAGTCTCTGCGTCGAATACGTCAGACACAACACGGCCAGCAACGCCAGCAATGCAAAGGCCCGACCGTATAGCTGACGCAGCAAGTGCCAGAACATCACGAAAGTCGTGATGGCACACAGGGCCCCGAGCACATTGATCACGATCGGAGTCCGGCCCAGGACCACTTGCACACCGGCAGCTATCCAGGTCGGCAGCGGTGGGTGCTTGTAGTAGCCCCAGGCGAGGCCGTGCGACCACACCCATTGCTCGACGTTATCAATGGGTGGCGTGCGTTCTGCCAGTGCCAGCAACGCCAGCCAGGCAATGGCGAACAACATCAGCGCGCCTGCAACCCATGCCGCAGCACGTCCGTCAGGCGTCTTGGATAAGCGTGGATCAGACATCACCAGCCGTGCACCAGAAGCACCACCAGCAGCGGAAGCGCCGCCACCAGGTGAATGGCGATCGGCATCAGCCAGCGCGCGCCAACGAGTTCGGTCTCTCGGACGGCAATTTGCCGCTGACGTGAAACGCGGCCCGCCAGCACCGGTACTGGCGCGTTGCGCCAATTTGCTGCAGCACGACGAGCGCGGGCAGCCACAAGCAGCAGAAAAATCGGTGCGAGCAGCCGTCGCAAAAGCGCGGCGGGCGACAGCATCGCCACAGGGTCGCTGGTCTGCCAGAAAGCTTTCGTGACGGTTTTCAAGCGCGCGCAGTGTAGCGCGCTGCACAACGGTCGCGCGCGCGGTACGCCACCACGGCGCATGCATGACGTGATCGGATTCCAAGACCTCGACCAGCGCCTGACCGATTTCAGCGAACTGCGGTACATGCGGGCGGCCATCGGCATGGCGGGACGGTGCCTGCCGCGTGGCGGCGGCGGTACTTGCGAATGCGCCGGCAGGCCCGTGCGCCACGCCCAGCCCGGCAGCGCCCAGCGCGCGCCCTCGGGCAAGCTGGGCGTCGGCATCAACTCGACGATGCGCGCCGCGCCCAGTTCGTCGGCGCGAATCCACGGGCTGATGTCCAGCCGGCCGTCGATCAGCACGCGCGGCCGCTCCGGCAGCCGCAGCGCCAGCGCACCCGCTTCCTTGGTCGGGCCGGACACGATGTCGATCGGGCCGCCCAGCGCCTGCCGCGCGGGTGCGGCCACGGCCGCGGCCAGCCGGTCGGACGGAAAATTGCGCCAGTGCGGAGAACGCAGCGGCACTGGCCCCCAGGCGGAGGTCAAGACGTATTCCGCCAGCATCAACAGCTGGATGACGACGAAACCCGCCGCCGCCACGCGCAGCCCGCCCCCCTGCGCCAGGCGCCCGCCGGCTCGGCCCACCAGTTCGAGCACGGCCGGCACCGTCCAGAGCATGAACGCGGTGCCCCACTGCATCTGCAGTTCCACGCCCCAGACCAGGCCCAGGGCCAGCATCAGCAACAGCGGGCCGAAGCCCCACAGCAGCAGGTAGGCGCGGGCCTCCCGATCGGCGGGGGCATCCACAACAGGGGGCGTCCCGCCGCCATCGTGGCGCCCGGCGCGGGAGGCGATCAGCACCGCGCCGATCAGCAGCCAGGCCGGCAGCGTGCGGCTCAGCAGCCAGTCGGCGCTCCAGCGCACGGCCAGGCTGGCGCGTGCGCCGGCGCCCAGATCGGCGCCGACCGAGCTTTCCTGCGCGTACGCCAGTGGCGCCCAGTCGTGCGCGGCCAGCCAGGCCAGGTGCGGGGCCAGCATGAGCAGGCCGATCACCGCCGCCAGCCCCAGGCCGCGGCGGTGCAGCGGATGGCGCCAGCCGCGCAGGTGCAGCCACCACAGGCCGACGCAGACAATCGCCACCACCGTCTGGTATTTCGACAGCATGCCCAGCGCGCCCAGCGCGCCGATGGTCGCCCAGACCGCCAGGCTGGGCCGCCGCGTCACGCGCCACAGCAGCCAGACCATGCCCGCCACGCACGGCATCATCACGACGTTGTGGTTGTAGTAGTACAGGCGCCCGTTGTAGAAAGTGATGCACAGCGCGCCCAGCAACACCAGCGTGGCCCAGGCACCGCCGCGCAGTTCGCGCACCAGATGCCACAGCAGCAGCATGGAAGCCAGCGTGAACAGGCCGCCCAGCACGTAGCTCAGCCAGGGTTCAGGGCCAACCAGTGCGGCGCCGGCGGCGATGATCCAGGTGGGCAGCGGCGGGTGCTTGTGATAGCCCCATTCCAGCGCGTGCAGCCAGACCAGCTGCTCGATGTTGTCCATCGGCGGCGTCACGCTGAAGCCGCCCAGCGCGGCCAGCCAGGCGCCGCCAAACGCCAGCAGCAGCGCCAGCGCGCCAGCGCCGCTCAGGCCGACGGCTTGCGATGCGGCGGCGCCGGGAACGGCGGCCCCCCCGGCCAGGCACACGCTCAGCCGCCCCAGCCGCGTGCCAGAAACACCGCCGGCAGCGGAATCACCGCCACCAGATGGGTGGCGATCAGCATCAGCCGGCGCGCGCCGGTGAGTTCGGTCTCCGACGGCAATTTGCCGCTGGTGTGGAACGCGGCCTGCCAGCGCCGGTACTGGCGCGTCGGGCCGATCTGCAGCAGCACGGCGACCAGGAACAGCGTCAGCTTGAGGTGCAGCAGCGGATTGCCCCAGTACCAGGCACTGCCTTTGGCGCCCAAATAAATGCGCGCCAGCGCGGTCAGCAGCACGGCGGCGGTGGCGATCCACAGGATGTTGTCGAGCCGCACCATGCGCGGCACGGCGGCGGCGTTGAACCAGGTGGCGCGGCACAGCGCCGACTGCGCGGTGGCAAAGACGATCCAGCCGATGAAGGCGCTGATGTGGGCAAAGGCGAGCAGGGCTTCGAGCATGGCCGGATGCTACCCGCGACGCCAGAAGCCCGGGTCGGCGTAGCGTTCTTTCAGGTGCTCGACCCACAGCCGCACGCGCAGCGGCGCGTGGCGCGTGGGGTGCGGCAGGATGGCGTAGATGCCGTTGGGCGGCGCGGCAAAGCCCTCCAGCACCGGCACCAGCCGGCCAGCGGCGATCTCGGATTCGACCTCCCAGGTCGAGCGCCAGGCAATGCCGTGCCCGGCCAGGCACCAGTCGTGCAGCACCTGGCCGTCCGAGCAGTCGAGCGGGCCGCCGGGGCGCAGGTACGTAACCTGGCCCCCCTCGCTGAATGCCCACCCACGCGTCTGCGACGCGTCGGACGACAGCATCAGGCAGTCGTGCTGCGCCAGCTCACGCGGATGGCGTGGCATGCCGCGCCGGCGCAGGTAGGCCGGCGCGGCCACGCACAGGCGCCGGTTGTCGGCCAGGCGGACGCTGACCAGCGCGGAATCGGGCAGGTCGCCCACGCGCACGGCGCAGTCGTAGCCCTCGCCGGCCAGGTCGATCACGCGGTCGGACAGGTTCAGCGAGATGCGCAGGCGCGGGTGCGCGGCGTGGAAGGCGGGCACCAGCGGCGCCACGTGGCGGCGCCCGAAACCGGCCGGCGCGGTGAGGCGCAGGTGGCCGCTGGCCTGCACGCCGCCGGCCGACACGGCGGCCTCGGCGCCCGCCACCTCGGCCAGGATGCGCTGGCAGTCGTCCAGGAAGGCCGCGCCCTCGTGCGTCAGCGCCAGCCGGCGCGTGGTGCGCACCAGCAGCTTCACGCCCAGGTGCTCCTCCAGCGCGTCGAGCCGGCGGCTGACCACCGCCGGCGCCACGCCCTCGGCGCGCGCGGCGGCGCTCAGGCTGCCGCGCGTGGTCACCGAGACGAAGGTCTCGAAGACCTTGAGCTTGTCCATGGCGGCGGCTTCTCCGAAGGCTCAGGGCGCGCTCTTGAAGCGCGACTTGATGAAGCCGGTGGTGCCGTAGCGCGTGACGCGCTTGTACAGGTCGGCGCTGAGCTGGCGCACCATGGCGGCGTAGGGCTCGACCAGCTCGGGCACGATGCCGAAGTGGTCGTAGTTGACCACCGTGTCGACGCGCTCGCCGAAGGGTTCCAGCAGCGCGCGCACGGCCGCGTCGATGGCCAGGATGGTGGCCGACGAGTTGACCTGCAGGCCCGAGAAGTCGATGTGCAGCACGCGCGCGGACCGGTCCAGGTGCATGCGCTCGCCCAGCGGGCGCTCCAGCAGCGCGCTGCGCAGGCTGAGGTGCTCGGGCTGGAACAGGCGCTCATCCATGGTCTTCAGATCGGCCGCAATGCGCGGCCGGAACGCCATGTGCGCCAGCACGTCCTGCTTCAGGTCGATGCCGGGCGCGATTTCGAACAGCTCCAGCTCGCCGCCCGCGCCGTCGTCGCGCGGCACCAGGCGGAACACCGCGCGCTCGGTCACGTACCGCACGCGCTGGCCGCGCCGCACGGCCTCGGCGCCACTGAAGGTGCGGTGCTCGACCTCGCGCACGAACTTGCGCGCGCCACCCTCGCGCGCGATCACCAGGCGGCCACGCTCGAAGCGCACCTCCAGCTGTCCGGCGGTGAAGGTACCGACGAACACCACGGTGCGCGCGTTCTGGCTGATGTTGATGAAGCCGCCCGCGCCCGCCAGCCGTGGGCCGAACTTGCTGACGTTCAGGTTGCCGTGCTGGTCGGCCTGCGCCAGCCCCAGCACGGCGATGTCGAGCCCACCACCGTCGTAGAAGTCGAACTGGTAGGGCTGGTCGATGATGGCCTGTGGGTTCACCGCGGCGCCGAAGTTCAGCCCGCCGGCCGGCAGACCACCGACCACGCCGGGCTCGGCCGTCAGCGTCAGCAGGTCAATGATCTGCTCCTCGGCCGCCACGCTGGCCACGCCTTCGGGCATGCCGATGCCCAGGTTGACCACCTGGTGCGGGCGCAGTTCCAGCGCCGCGCGGCGGGCGATCACCTTGCGCTCGGACAGGCCCATGGGCGGCAGCCGGTCGATGGGCACGCGGATCTCGGCCGCGAAGGCCGGGTTGTAGGGCTCGGCAAAGGTCTGCTGGTGGTGCGCCGGGTCCTGCGCCACCACCACGGCATCGACCAGCACGCCCGGCACCTTGACCTGGCGCGGGTGCAGGCTGCCGCGCTCGGCCAGGCGCTCGACCTGCGCGATCACCACGCCGCCCGAATTGCGCGCCGCCATGGCGATGGCCAGCGCCTCCAGCGTCAGCGCCTCGCGCTCCATGGTCAGGTTGCCATCGGGGTCGGCCGTGGTGGCGCGGACGATGCCGACCTGGATCGGGAAGGCCTTGTAGAGCAGGTAGTCCTGCTCGCCGATCTTCAGCAGCTGCACCAGATCCTCGGTGGTGCGCGCGTTCAGCTTGCCGCCGCCGTGGCGCGGGTCAACAAACGTATCCAGCCCCACGCGCGTCAGTGTGCCGGGCTTGCCGGCGGCGATGTCGCGGAACAGGTGGGTGATCACGCCCTGCGGCAGGTTCCAGGCCTCGATCAGGTTGTCCACCGCCAGCTTCTGCACCTTGGGCACCAGGCCCCAGTGACCACCGATGACGCGCTTCAGCAGCCCCGCGTGGCCGAAGTGGTTGAGCCCGCGCGCCTTGCCGTCGCCCTGCCCGCCCGCATAGACCAGGGTGAGATCGCGCGGGTGCTGCGAGGCGACAAAGCGCTCTTCCAGCGCCACCGCCACACCTTCGGCAAAGCCGATGCCGACGAAGCCGCCGGTGGCCACGGTGTCGCCATCGTGGATCAGCTGTACCGCCTCGGCGGCGGTGACGATCTTGTTCTTGTAGGGGCTGTGGTGCAGCTGGTGCGGATCAAAGCCGGGCATGGGTGTCTCCTCGTGATGCGCGCAGCATAAAGCCGGCTGCAGCCCTCTTATATTTGCATAAAAGTCAAAAGTTTTTAAGTCTTGTCGCTCTTTATTAACCAAAACAAATCGAATACATTGATGAGAGCCGGCACCTACCGCATCCCTTCATCTATTCTTTTTGAGGCCAAGCATGACCCAACGCACCCCCGCCCACGACCTGCAGGTCGCCAACGAGCTGTACGACTTCGTCAACAACGAAGTGCTGCCCGACCTGGGCGTGGTGCCGGGCGATTTCTGGCAGGGTTTTTCCACGCTGGTGACCGAGCTGGCGCCCAAGAACGCCGCCCTGCTGGCCGAGCGCGATCGCCTGCAGGCCGAGCTCGACACCTGGCACCGCGCCAACCCCGGCCCCATCACCGACATGGTGGCCTACCGCGCCTTCCTCGAAGGCATCGGCTACCTGGTGCCGCCGCCGAAGAAGGTGCAGATCACCACCAAGAACGTCGACAAGGAACTGGCCGTGCAGGCCGGCCCGCAACTGGTGGTGCCGATCCTGAACGCCCGCTACGCGCTGAACGCCGCCAACGCGCGCTGGGGCAGCCTGTACGACGCGCTGTACGGCACCGACGTGATCCCCGAGACCAAGGGCCTGGAAAAGGGCGCCAAGTACAACGCCAGGCGCGGCGCCAAGGTGATCGAGTGGGCGCGCAACGCGCTCGACCGCATCGCGCCGCTGAAGAAAGGCTCGCACCTCGACGCCACCGGCTACGTCGTCAACAAGCATGGTGAGCTGGTGGTCAAGCTGAAGGACGGCAAGTCGACCAAGCTGACCGACAACAGCCAGTTCGTCGGCTACCAGGGGCCGGCCAAGGCGCCGAGTTCGATCCTGCTGCTGCACCACGGCCTGCACGTCGATATCCGCATCGACCCCAAGTCGCCCATCGGCAAGAACGATCCGGCCGGCGTGGCCGACGTGGTGGTCGAGGCCGCCGTCTCCACCATTCTCGATCTGGAAGACTCGGTCGCCTGCGTCGATGCCGAGGACAAGGTGCTGGGCTACCGCAACTGGCTCGGCATCCTGCGCGGCACGCTGACTGAAAGTTTCGAGAAGGGCGGCAAGATGATGACGCGCGGGCTGAACCCCGACCGCGTCTACACCGCGCCCGATGGCGCGGGCGAAGTCACGCTGCATGGCCGCTCGCTCATGTTTGTGCGCAACGTTGGCCACCTGATGACCAACCCGGCCATCCTGTGGAAGGACGCGGATGGCGCCTGGAAGGAAATCCCCGAAGGCATCATGGACGCCGCCGTCACCACGGCGATTGCCATGCACGACCTCAAGCGCAAGGGCAAGGACGGCCTGCGCAACTCGCGCACCGGCAGCGTCTACATCGTCAAGCCCAAGATGCACGGCCCGACCGAGGTGGCCTTTGCCAGCGAATTGTTCGGCCGCGTCGAGAAGCTGCTGGGCCTGAAGGACAGCACCGTCAAGCTGGGCATCATGGACGAGGAGCGCCGCACCAGCGTCAACCTGAAGGCCTGCATCGACGCCGCCAAGAGCCGCGTGGCCTTCATCAACACGGGCTTTCTGGACCGCACCGGCGACGAGATGCACAGCTGCATGCAGGCCGGCCCGGTGTACCGCAAGGGCGACATGCGCACCAGCGCCTGGATCGCCGCCTACGAAAAGAACAACGTCGCCGTGGGCCTGGCCTGCGGCCTGCGCGGCAAGGCGCAGATCGGCAAGGGCATGTGGGCCATGCCCGACCTGATGGCCGAGATGATGAAACAGAAGATCGGCCACCCCAAGGCCGGCGCCAACACCGCCTGGGTGCCCAGCCCCACCGGCGCCACGCTGCACGCCATGCACTACCATCAGGTGCTTGTCAGCGACATCCAGAAGGCGATGGAAGCCGATCTCGCCAAGTCCGACGCCGCCGCGTTGCGCGACGAGTTGCTGACGGGCCTGCTCAGCATTCCCGTGGTGGCCGAGGCCAAGTGGACGGACCAGGAGAAACAGCAGGAACTGGACAACAACGCGCAGGGCATCCTGGGCTACGTGGTGCGCTGGGTCGATCAGGGCGTGGGCTGCTCCAAGGTGCCCGACATCCACCACGTCGGCCTGATGGAAGACCGCGCCACGCTGCGCATCAGCAGCCAGCACATGGCCAACTGGCTGCTGCACGGCGTCGTCAGCAAAGGGCAGGTGCAGGCCACGCTGGAGCGCATGGCCGCGCTGGTTGATCAGCAGAACGGCGGCGATCCGCTCTACCGCAAGATGCACGGCAACTTCAAGAAGTCCGCCGCCTTCCAGGCCGCGTGCGACCTGGTGTTCAAGGGCATCGAGCAGCCCAGCGGCTACACCGAGCCGCTGCTGCACGCCTGGCGGCAGAAGGTGAAGGCTGGAGCCTGAGCGGCCGCCAGCGGTCACGAAAAAGCGGGCGCCCAGGGCGCCCGCTTTTTTCGTCGGGAAGAAGGCCGCGCTCAGCCGCGCACGCCCTGCTTCTGCTCCCACGCCGACTTGCAGGCCACGCAGTGCTGCGTCATCGGCTCGACCTTCAGGCGCTCGAACGGGATGTGGCAGCCGCACTCGTCGCACAGGCCGTAGTCGCCCGCCTCCATCGCCTCCAGCGCGCGGTCGATGCGGGTCAGGTCGGCGGCGTCCAGGCCGGTCAGCACGGCATCGACTTCGCGCGTCTGGTTCTTCAGGCGCGCGCTCTCGTCCTGCGACACGCTGCCGGACAGCTCGGCCGGCGCCAGGTTGGCGCGGTTCTGTTCCATCTCGGCCTGCAACTCCTGGCGACGGGCCAGCAGCAGATCCTTCAATTCCTTCAGTTGGGCCGCGGTCAGGGCTTGGCTCATCTCATTTCTCCTGCAATCATCAAATCACCCACAACGCGTGTCATGCATGACCCGCAGACGCTCATCCCGCAGAATACCATCCGCATGAGCCCCGCCGCCGCACCGATCGATCCCACCTGCTGCCCGCTGTGCGGCCAGCCGAACCGCTGCGCCATGGAACGCCAACGCGCCAGTGGCGAGCCGCAGCCGCCGTGCTGGTGCACCGAGGTGGATTTTTCATCGACGCTGCTGGATCAGGTGCCGCCGACGGCGCGCCGCCAGGCCTGCGTCTGCCGCGCCTGCGCCGAGCCGGCGGGCGCTGGCGAAATCCCTTGATCGCCTGAGGCCAGCGGCGCCTGCGCGGGCCATTCGGCCAGGCCCCGCGCGCTGGCGTCGCTATGCTCAGGCGTTGTTGCCGCCCCACCATGTCGCCCACCCCAACGCCTGAGCTCGACCCCGGTTCCGGCGAGGCGCTGCGCGCGCGCTACGGCGAACGCTACCGCTGGCTGCTGCTGTTCACGGTGATGGTCGGGGTGATGGCCTCGATCATGTCGTCCACGGTGGTCAACGTGGCGATTCCTGCCTTGTCGCACCAGTTCGGGCTGGGGCAGGAGCGCGCACAGTGGGTCACCAGCGGCTTCATGGTGGCCAGCACGGTGACCATGCTGGTCACGCCCTGGCTGCTGGCGCGCTTCGGCTACCGCGCCACCTACGCCGGCTGCATGTGGCTGCTGATGGCCGGCGGGCTGCTGGGCGGCTTCGCGCAGAACTACCCGCTGGTGCTGGTGGCGCGCGTGGCCGAGGGGCTGGCGGCCGGCGTGGTACAGCCGATTCCGGCCATCATCATCATGCGCGCCTTCGAGCCGCACGAGCAGGGCCGCGCCAGCGGCCTGTTCGGCATGGGCGTGGTGATGGCGCCGGCGCTGGGGCCGTCCATCGGCGGCCTGCTGGTGGACGCCCTCGGGTGGCGCTCGATCTTCTTCATGGTGGCGCCGTTCTGCGCCGTCTGCCTGTGGATGGCGCGCCACTACGTGCCGACCACCGGCCCCGGCGGCACCGCCACCCACCGCGACGATGCGCTCGACTGGATCGGCCTGACGATCGGCACCGTCGGCACGCTCAGCCTGCTCAACGGCCTGGTGTCGCTGCGCGGCGGCGCGGCCACCGAGGCGACGGCGCTGCTGACGCTGGCGGCGCTGTGCCTGCTGGGCTTCATCGGCTGGCAGCGGCGGCGCGCGCGGCGCGGCCAGGCGCCGCTGATGAACCTGCGCCTGTTCGCCTGGCGACCGTTCGCCATGGGCGCCCTGGTGTCGCTGATCTACGGCACCGCGCTGTTCGGCTCCACCTACCTGCTGCCGGTCTACATGCAGATGGGGCTGGGCCTGTCGGCCTCCAGCGTGGGCGCGATCCTGCTGCCTTCGGGGCTGGTGCTGGCGGTCGCCATCGCGGTGGTGGCGCGCCTGGCCGACCGCCGCCCCGCGCGCGAACTGGTCAGCATCGGCCTGGCGCTGCTGGCGCTGTCGTTCGCGGCCATGGTGTCGCTCGATCTGCAATCCAGCCTGTGGCTGCTGATGGGCCTGACCATCATCGGCCGCATCGGCCTGGGCTTCATCCTGCCCTCGCTCAACCTGGGCGCCTTGCGTGGCCTGGAGCCGGTGCTGCTGCCGCAGGGCTCCAGTGTGATCAGCTTCGTGCGCATGCTGGGCGGCGCGGCGGGCGTGAGTCTGTGCGGCATCGTGCTGGAATGGCGGCTGTCGGCGCATGGCGCCTCCATGACCGACCACGCCCACGCCGCCGCGCGGCTGGCGGCCTTCGATGAGGTGTTCCTGATGCTGGCCGCCTTGTGTGCGCTGGCCATGCTGGCCGCGCGCGGGCTGGGCACGCACGGCCGGTCGCCGCACGAGCCGCCAGGCGGTTCTTGATCTGCTTTCAGCCCATCGGCCGATTTTGATCGCCTGTCGGAAATAAGCGACACCACGATCGACGTGGCTCGCTACCTTGCGGCTTCATCACCCGAACCCAAGGAACCCGCCATGCCCAAGACCCTGATTGAGCCCTTCCGCATCAAGAGCGTCGAGCCCATCCGCATGACCACGCGCGCCGATCGCGAGCGCCTGCTGGAGGCCGCGCACCTGAACGTCTTCCTGCTGCGCGCCGAGGACGTGCTGATCGACTGGCTGACCGATTCCGGCACCGGCGCCATGTCCTCGCGCCAATGGGGCGCCATCATGGAAGGTGACGAAAGCTACGCCGGCGCGCGCAGCTTCTACCGCCTGGAAAAAGTGGTGCAGGACCTGACCGGCATGCCGCACTTCATCCCCACGCACCAGGGCCGCGCGGCCGAGAAGGTGCTGTTCTCCACCGCCTGCCAGAAGGGCCAGGTGGTGCCCAACAACTGCCACTTCGACACCACCCGCGCCAACCTGGAATACCTGGGCGTGGAAGCGCTCGACCTGGTGATCGCCGAGGGCCTGCAGCCGGCGCTGATCCACCCCTTCAAGGGCAACATCGATCTGGTACGCGCGGAAGGCTTGCTCAAGGAGCGCGGCGACGCCATCCCCTTCGGCATGCTGACGGTGACCAACAACACCGGCGGCGGCCAGCCAGTGTCCATGGCCAACATCCGCGATTACGCCGCGCTGCTGAAGCGGTACGGCAAGCCGCTGGTGATGGACATCTGCCGCTTCGCCGAGAACGCCATGTTCATCAAGCTGCGCGAGCCGGGCTATGCCGACACGCCCGTGCGCGCCATCGCGCAGGAAATGCTGTCGTATGCCGACGGCTGCACCATGAGCGCCAAGAAGGACGGCATGGTCAACATCGGCGGCTTCATCGCGCTGAAGGACGACCGCTGGCTGGAGGGCGCGCGCAACGCGCTGATCCTGTCGGAAGGCTTCCCGACCTACGGCGGACTCGCCGGGCGCGACCTGGAGGCGCTGGCCGTCGGCCTCGAGGAAGGCCTGCAGGAAGACTACCTGCGCTACCGCCTGCGCACCGCCGAATACCTGGGCGAACGGCTGGAGGCGGCCGGCATCGGCTTCGTCAAGCCGACCGGCGGCCACGCGGTCTACATCGACGCGCGCACCGTGCTGCCCGACATGCCGCAGGCGCACTACCCGGCCTGGGCGCTCACCAACGCGCTGTACCTGGAGGGCGGCATCCGCGGCGTCGAGATCGGCTCGGTGATGTTCGGCAAGCGCCTGGCCGACGGCACCGAGACCTACCACGGCATGGAGCTGGTGCGCCTGGCTTTCCCGCGCCGCATGTACACGCAGTCGCACTTCGACTACGCAGCCGAGGTGATCGCCGAGGTGAAAGGGCGCGCCGCCCACATCCGCGGCGTGCGCATCGTCAGGCAGCCGCCCTTCCTGCGCCACTTCACCGGTGAGTTCGCCTGGGTGGATTGAGGGCTCCGATCCCATCGTTCGTCATTCCCGCGCAGGTGGGAATCCAGCGACAGCATTCGATCGAATATGGATTCCCGCCTGCGCGGGAATGACAGTAGGTCACGCGACGCCGTTGCATACTTGCGCCCATGTGCCAGCTGCTCGGAATGAACTGCAACACGCCGACCGACGTGACCTTCAGCTTTGCCGGCTTCGCGCAACGCGGCGGCCGCACCGACCACCACGCCGACGGCTGGGGCATCGCCTTCTTCGAGGGCCGCGGCGCGCGCGTCTTCCTCGATCCCGGCGCGGCATCCGATTCGCCCATCGCCGAGCTGATCCGGCGCTATCCGATCAAGAGCAGGAATGTCATCTCGCACATCCGCAAGGCCACCATCGGCGCGGTGCTGCTGGAGAACTGCCACCCCTTCGTGCGCGAGCTGTGGGGCCGCCACTGGGTGTTCGCGCACAACGGCGACCTGAAGGACTACGCGCCGCGCCTGCACGGGCACTTTCGCCCCGTCGGCACGACGGACAGCGAGCAGGCCTTCTGCTGGCTGATGCAGGAGCTGGCCAAGGCGCACGCCAGCGTGCCACCGGTGGCGGAGCTCACAAGCACCCTGCGCGAGCTGCTGCCGCGCGTGGCGCGCCACGGCAGCTTCAACATGCTGCTGTCCAACGGCGAGGCGCTGTGGGCGCATGCCTCGACCAAGCTGTGCTACCTGGTGCGCCAGCACCCGTTTGCCAGCGCGCGCCTGGCCGACGAGGACCTGGCCGTGAACTTCGCCGAGCACACCACGCCCGACGACCGCGTGGCCGTGGTCGCCACCACGCCGCTGACACGCGACGAACAGTGGGCCGATTTCAAGCCGGGCGAGCTCAAGGTGTTCGTGGACGGCGCGCCGCTGGCGGCCTGATCGGCCCGAACAACCTTTTTCGCTCGCGCGCTGCGGATCATGCCGACACGCACGGACTTGCGCGCCGACGCCGTCGTGGTCCGCGCTCCGCCAAGAGCCGGTGCCACTGACGGATATGCTTGCTACTTCTTCGCGGTTTCGAGCAGTTTCCAGCCACCGTCCCTGACGACGATGAGTTCGCGCCCGCGCTCATCGAAGCCGCTGTGGTCGGCCGCGCTCATGTTGTAGACGCCCTGGGTGCCGACCAGCTCCCTCGTCTGCTCCAGCGCATCGCGCAGCGCGACGCGGAAGGCCTCGGTGCCCGGCTTGCCGGTCTTCTCGGCGATCGGCACCGCCTGCTGCAGCAGCAGACCGGCGTCGTAGACGTTGGCGCCGAAGGTCGCCGGCACCTGGCCATACTTGGCCTGATAGGCGTCCACGTAGCTGCGCGCCACCTTCTTGGATGCGTTACCGTCCGGAATCTCGCCCAGCACCAGCATGCCGCTGGCCGCGAGGATTGTGCCCTCGATCTTCTTGCCACCGAGTTTCAGGTAGTCGGGCAGCGCCGCGCCGTGCGTCTGGTAGACCTGACCCTTGTAGCCGGCATCGGACAGGCCCAGCTGTGGCAGCACCGCGGCGCCGCCGGGCGCGGCGACCAGGATCGCGTCGGGCTTGGCGCCAATCAGGCGCAGGTTCTGCCCGGTGACCGAGTTGTCCGAGCGCTGGAATTTCTCGCTGGCGACGATCGTGATGCCCTTCTTCCCGGCCAGGCCCGTGGCGACCTTGGCCCAGTTCTCGCCGTAGGGGTCGGCGGTGCCGATCAGGCCCAAGGTCTTGACGCCCACCTTGCCCATGTGCTCGAACAGCGCCGCCGCGATGATGTCGTCGTTCTGCGTGGTCTTGAAGACCCATTTCTTGTGCTCGGTCATCGGCAGCACGACAGCGGCGGTGCCCACCGGCGCGAGCATTGGCGTCTTGGCCTCGGCGACGAACTCGATCAGCGCCATCGCGTTGGGCGAGCCCGAGGGCCCGACGATGGCGTCGACCTTGTGCTCGGTCAGCAGTTTCTTGGCATTGGTCACGGTCGTCGTGGGATCGCTGCCGTCGTCCAGGCCGATGTACTCGACCACGTGCTCGCCGATCCTGGTCGGCAGCAGCGCGACGGTGTTGCGCTGCGGAATGCCCACCAGCGCCGTCGGTCCGGTGGCCGAGAAGATGACGCCGATCTTGATTTGCGCGCTCGCCAGCAAGGGCAGCGCCAGGGCGGCGGCAACGATGCCGCTGCGGACCACGACGATCGGGGTGTTCATGCGGAACTCCTTGTTGACCTGGTGATGAAAAAGCGAAGACGACACGGGCCCGAAGGCGGGCACAGTTTATGGCGGCAGTGGCGCAAGCGCACCTCGGGTAAGCCCTAGTTTATGCATCCCGTGTTCCGTATACAGAATACGGCATTCAACTCTTGAGCCTACCGTGAACGACATCTTCAAGCCCCTCGAACGGAACACCGCCCTGGCGGAGCGCGTTTACGACACGCTGCGCCAGCAGTTGCGGCGCGGAACCGTCAAGCCCGGGCAGCCGCTGCAGGAGGAACAGTTCGCCGGACTGCTCGGCGTGTCGCGCACCCCGGTGCGCGAGGCGATGGCGCGGCTGGCCACCGAGGGCCTGCTCAGCAACGAGCGGCGCAGCTTCACGGTGCCGCACCTGAGCCGGCAGGACATCGAGGACATCTACGAGCTGCGCCTGCTGATCGAACCCGCTGCGCTGCGCCGCATCGCCCCGCTCGCCACCGACCGACGACGGCGCCGTGCGATCGAGGAGGCGCTGGCGGACGCCGCCGCCGCACACCGCGCCAAGGATGTCAGCGCCTTCTGCGAAGCGAACGTGCGCTGGCGCATCGCATGGCTCGAGCTGGTGCCCAACGCGCGACTGGTGCGCATGATCGAGCTGTACGCCGACCATATGCAGCACATCCGAACCGTCACGCTGGACAGCGAGCGCGTGCGCACCATCGTGCTGGCCGGCCTGCGGCGCATGACACAGGCGCTGGCGCGCGGCGATGGCGAGCAGGCCGCGGCAGCGGCCACCGAACACCTGATGCGCGCACGCGAAGAGTTCCTGCTCGCGCTCGGTCTTGCCGAGGCCGATGGGACCGCGCTCGCGCCACTGGCCGGCGGCGGCTGAATCTGAACCAGGGTTGCCGCCATGGTCCTGAATTGCGAGATCCCCTACGGCGCCTACTGGAGCACGCCGTTCGCGCGCTGGCAGGGCAGCTTCGCCAGTCTGCACAGCATCGAATTCGCGGCGCACGTCGCCAAGGCCGAGCTGGCGAAGCGGCGCATCGACCCCGCCGGCTTCGACTATGGCGTGCTCGGCCTGTCGGTGCCGCAGCGCCACGCCTTTTACGGCGCACCCTGGCTGCTCGGCATGGTCGGCGCGCGGGCCGCCGGCGGGCCGACGCAGATGCAGGCCTGCGCCACCGGCGTGCGCACGCTGCTCGCCGCCGCGCAGGAGATCGAAAGCGGCATGGCAACGAGCGCGCTGGTCGTCAATTGCGACCGCACCAGCAATGGGCCGCACCTGTACTACCCGAACCCGAAGGGCGTGGGCGGCACCGGCAGCGCCGAGGACTGGGTGCTGGAGAACTTCAACTGCGACCCGCTGGGCGGGCACTCGATGCTTGCCACCGCCGAAAACGTCGCGCGACGCCACGGTTACAGCAGCGCCCAGCAACACGAGGTGGTGCTGGTGCGCGAGGCCCAGTACGCGCAGGCGCTGGCCGACGACAGCGCCTTCCTGCGGCGTTTCATGACCCTGCCCTTCGAGGTGCCGACCCCGAACTTTAACAAGGTGGCGACCACGCTCGCCGGCGACGAGGGCGTGAGCCGCTCGACGCCGGAGGGCCTAGCGGCGCTCAAGCCCGTCAGCCCGGGCGGCAGCGTGACCTTCGGCGCGCAGACGCATCCGGCCGACGGGAACGCGGGCATCGTCGTCGCCACGCGCGAGCGCGCGCGCGAATTGGCGCGCGACCCGCGCATCGCCGTGCGGCTGCGCGGCTTCGGGCTGGCGCGTGTCGAACTCGGATGGATGCCGACGGCCACCGTGCCGGCGGCCCGCAAGGCGCTGGCGCGGGCCGGGCTCGGCATCGACGCGCTGGCGGCGATCAAGACGCACAACCCGTTCGCGCTAAACGATCTGTACCTGGCGCAGGAACTCGGCCTCGACTGGCGGCGCTTCAATGATTACGGCTGCTCGCTGGTGTGGGGGCATCCGCAGGCGCCGATGGGCACGCGCTCGATCATCGAGCTGATCGAGACCCTGGCGCTGCGCGGCGGCGGCGTCGGCATGTTCACCGGCTGCGCGGCCGGCGACACCGCGATGGCCGTCGTTCTCGAGGTCGTCGATGGATGAAATAGATCACCCCCTGAGCCGCCTGCGGCGTCTTCCCCCTCTCTCTTCGGGAGGGGGACGGCGCCCACGCGTGGGCTGCTGCGCGGCCATGGGGCTCCTGGCTTTGTGGGAGCGGGCTTGCCCGCGATGGAGCGCATCGCGGGGTGGTGGCGCTGATCGCGGCCAAGGCCGCTCCTACAAAAAACTGCGCTTTCTGTTTCATGCGATGCGGGTGGCGCGTGAGCGCCATGAACCACTGAGACGAGGCAAGGCATGAGCATCGCGCCCTGGATCGACGACGTCGCGCTGCGCACGCCCGACAAGATCGCGCTGCACTGCGCCGGCCTGCGGTGCAGCTACGCGGCGCTGGCGCACCGCATCGGCGAACGCGCCGCCGCGCTGCACGGCGCCGGCGTCGGGCGCGGCGATATCGTCGCGTGGCTGGGCTACAACGGCTCGGCGCAGCTCGCCATCCTTTTTGCCTGTGCGCGCCTGGGCGCGATCTTCATGCCGTTGAATTGGCGCCTGACGGCATTCGAGCATCGCGCCATGCTGGCGGCGGCGATGCCGCGCCTGTGCTTCGTCGACGAGCCCTTCGTCGCTTCCTGCCTGCACGGCGACGTGTTGCCGCGCGGCTCCCGAGGCATCGCGCTCGGCGGCAGCCATCCTCCGGGCTGGCAGGCCTGGGACGACTTCGCGGTCAGCATCGCCGGCCTGGTTGCGCCGCAGCCGGCGATCGACCCCGACAGCCCCTTGCTGCTGTGCTACACGTCCGGCTCGACCGGGCAACCCAAGGGTGCGCTGCTGTCGCACGCCGCGCTGGGCGCCAATGCCGACGGCAGCGTGCACATGCATGGGATGACCGACCAGGATCGCGTGCTGACGACGCTGCCGCTGTTCCACGTCGGCGGCCTCAACATCCTGATGACACCCGCGCTGCGTGCCGGCTGCACCGTGACGCTGCACCCGAAGTTCGAGCCCGATGCGTGGTTCGACGCCGTCAAGCGCGATGGCATCACGCTCACCGTGGCAGTGCCGGCGCAACTGGAGATGCTGCTCGCACACCCGCGCTGGGCCGATGCCGATCTGTCCAGCCTGCGCATGATCACCACCGGCTCGACCACGGTGCGGCGCCCGCTCATTGACGCCGTGCATGCGCGCGGCATCCCGCTGGTGCAGGTCTGGGGCGCCACCGAGACCGGGCCGATCAGCGCCGCGCTGTGCGAGGGCGACGCGCGGCGCAAGGCCGGCTCGGTGGGCCGCGCCGTGCCGGGCGTCGAACTGAGCATCGTCGACGGCGCCGACCAACCGTTGCCGGCGGGGCAGTTCGGCGAAGTCGTGGTGCGCGGCCGCAACGTCACTTGCGGCTACTTCGGCGATCCGCAGGCAACGCAGCAAGCGCTGCGCGGCGGCTGGTTCCATTCCGGCGATGGCGGCCACCTGGACGAGGAGGGCTACCTCTGGATCGAGGGGCGGCTGAAGGACATGATCATCTCCGGCGGCGAGAACATCAGCCCAGCCGAGGTCGAGAGCGTGCTGATGGAATGCCCGCAGGTGGCCGAGGCCGCCGTCGTGGGCCGGCCTGACGAGCGCTGGGGCGAGGCGGTCATCGCCGTCGTCGTCGCGCAGCCTGGCGCCGAGTTGTCCGGCGACGAACTGCTGCGCCGGCTCCAGGGGCGGCTGGCGCGCTTCAAGCATCCCAAGGAAATACTCGTCGTCGACGCATTGCCACGCACCGCGCTTGGCAAAGTGCGCAAGGACGACGTACGCAAGATGGTGGCGGCCCGAACCCCGGCCGCGGCAACGGGAGTCTCCATATGAGCATGAAGCTCAGCATCGACGTCGGCGGCACCTTCACCGATTTCGTGCTCGCGCGCGACGGCGAAGCGCCGCGCATTCACAAAACGCTGTCCACCCCGGCCGATCCGTCGATCGCGGTGATCGATGGGCTTGAGCAGCTCGCCGCGATGCAGCAGCCGCCGCAAACGCTGGCGCAATTCGCGCGCTCGATCGAACGCATCGTGCATGGCACCACCGTGACCACCAACGCTACGCTGACCTCGACCGGCGCGCGCTGCGCGCTGCTGACCACCGAGGGCGTGCGCGATGCGCTGGAGATGCGCCGCGGGGTGCGCGAGGAGCAGTACAACAACCGCTACACCAACGTGCGGCCGCTGGTGCCGCGGGCACGCCGCATCGGCGTCGGCGGGCGCATCGACCGCGACGGCGCCGAGATCGAACCGCTCGACCTGGGCGCTGTGCGCGCGGCCGTCGAGGCCTGGCGCGCCGACGGCGTGCAGGCGGTCGCGGTGTGCTTCATGAATGCCTTCGCCAACCCGGCGCACGAACAGGCGGCGGCCGAGCTGGTGCGCCGCCAGTGGCCCGAGGCGGTGCTGTCGGTGTCCACCGAGGTGCTGCCGTCGATCCGCTTCTACGAGCGCGTCAGCACGACCGCGCTCAATGCCTACGTCGCGCCCAAGCTGGGCCATTACCTCGACCAGTTGCTGGGTCGCCTGGCCGAGGCCGAGTTCCGCGGCCTGCTGCTGATCATGCAGTCCAACGGCGGCGTGCTGTCGCCGCAGGCGGCGCGCGACAAGGCGGCGCTCACGCTGCTGTCCGGGCCGGCCGGTGGTCCGGGCGCGGGCCTGTACTACGCCGGCGCGCACGGGCACGACCGCTGCATCACCACCGACATGGGCGGCACCAGCTTCGAGGCCTCGGTCGCGGTGGGCGCGCCGATGCTGAAGAACGACGGCGAGATCGCGCGCCACAAGATCGCGTTGCCGATGCTCGACATCCACACCATCGGCGCTGGCGGCGGCTCGATCGGCTGGCTCGACGAGGGCGGGCTGCTGCGCATGGGCCCGCAGAGTGCCGGCGCTGATCCAGGCCCAGCGTGCTACGGGCGCGGCGGCGAGCTGCCGACCACCACCGACGCCAACGTCGTGCTCGGCTACCTCGATCCCGACTACTTCGCCGGCGGGCGCATGCGGCTGGACGTGGCGGCGGCCAGGCGCGCCATCGGGACCCACATCGCACAGCCGATGGGACTGACCGTGGAGCGCGCCGCCGCCGGCATGTACCGCGTGGCTTGCAACAACATGGCGCAGGGCGTGCGCGAGGTGACGATCAAGCGCGGCTTCGACCCGCGCGAGTTCCCGCTGATTCCGGGCGGTGGCGCAGGGCCGATTCACGGCTGCATGATCTGCACCGAGCTGGGCATCCCGCTGATGATCGTGCCGCGCGAGGCCTCGGTGCTGTGCGCTTTCGGCATGCTGATGTGCGAGCTGCGGCACGATTTCGTGCGCACCTTCGTGGCCCGCGTGGACAAGCTCGACTGGCAGCGCCTGGAGGAACTGGTCGACGCCATGGCCGAGGAAGGCGCGGTGCAACTAACCGCCGAGCGCGTCGCACCTGGGCGCCAGCGCATCGAACTGCGCCTGGATTGCCGCTACCTGAAGCAGTACCACGAAGTTTCAGTGCCGGTGCCGTTGGAGGCGATCAAGCGGCATGACGCCGCCGCCATCGCGCGCGCGTTCCACGACGAGCATCGGCGCCTGTTCGGTTACACGCTCGAAGCCGAGGGCAGCCCGGTGGAAATCATCAACGTGCGGCTGCAGGCGGTCGGTGCGGTCGACAAGCCGTCCTACCGGCGCGAGCCGGCCACCTCGCCCGACGCGAGCGCGGCGGTCAAGGGACGGCGCCGGGTCTACGTGCCGGAGCACGACGACTACGCCGAGGTCCCGGTGCTCGACGGCCACGCCCTGCGCAGCGGCCACCATGTGGCGGGGCCGGCCCTGATCGAGCAACAGACCACCGCGATCTTCGTCGGCGCCGGCTTCGACTGCCGCGTCGACGAACTGGGCTCCTTCGTGCTCTACATGAAGGGGCGCGAGAACCTGATCGCGGCTGCCACGCCAGGAGGCTCACGATGAAGCATGCCGACACGACCGCGAGCGCCGCATCGGCCGGCGCCGCAGCCGCACCCACACCCGCCATCGACCCGATCCTGCTGTCGGTGTTCGCGCGCACCTTCCGCGCCATCACCGACGAAATGAGCATCTCGATGGAGCGCACCACGCGCAGCCCGATCCTGTGCGAGGCCAAGGATTACGTCACCGGCCTGTACGACGCCGAGGGGCGCATGCTTGAGCAGACCGAGAACCTGCCGATCCTGGCCTTTTCGCTGGCGCCGGTGTGCAAGCACATCCGCGAGACCTTCGACGGCGACATTCACGAAGGCGATGTCTTTTTCCACAACGATGTCTTCACGCTGGGCAACCAGAACAACGACGTGGCGGCGTTCAAGCCCGTGTTCTTCGAGGGCGAGCTGGTCGGCTGGACCGCCGTGAAGGGGCACCAGGCGGACATCGGCGGCGCGGTGGCCGGCGGCTACAACCCCAATGCGGTCGAGGTCTGGCAGGAGGCGCTGCGCATCCCCGCGGTCAAGATCGTCGAGCGTGGCAAGCTGCGCAAGGATGTCTGGAACCTGATCTTTGCCAACGTGCGCCTGGACATCGTGCAGCACGACATGAAGGCCGAGATGGGCGCCTGCGAGGTCGGCGCCAGGCGCCTGGTCGAGCTGCTGAAGAAGTACGGCGCGGCGAGCTACCACGCGCACAAGCAGGCGCTGTTCGACGCCACGCGGCGCATGATGCAGGCCGAGATCGCCAAGATCCCGAACGGCCGCTACAGCGGCGAAGGCAGTGTCTACTACGACGGCCGCCACGAGGGCAGCAAGTTCACGATCCGTGTCGACATCGACGTGCAGGATCGCTCGATCCGCTTCGACTACTCGCGCACCGATCCGCAGACCAACGGCTTCGTCAACGGCACCTTCACTTCCAGCGCCTCGGCCACCATCCTGACGCTGCTGCAGATGGTCAACCCCGACATCCCGCACAACGAGGGCATGGTGCAGCCGATCGAGATCGTGATTCCCGAAGGCACGATCCTGAATGCCGCCTATCCGAAGGCGACCACCTTCGGCAACCACCTGTGCCCGCCCAACGCCGACGCCATCCAGCGCGCGCTGAGCCCGGCGCTGCCGGATCGCGTCACCGCGGGCTGGAACAACCTGCTGGCTTCACTCACCACTGGCATCGACCCGAAAACCGGCGAGAAGTACGTCGATATCGGTTTCATGGGCCTGAAGGGCGGCTCGGGTGCGCTGCCGGGCTGCGACGGCTACGACCACATCGGCATGATCGACGCCTCCGGCGGCGTGCTCGATCAGGACTACGAGATGTTCGAGCAGCAGACGCCGCACCGGCTGATCCGCCACGAGCTGCTGACCGATTCGGCCGGCGCCGGGCAATGGCGCGGCGGCCTGGGCGTGGAGACGATCTTTGAGATCGGCTCCGACGATACCCAGCTCGTGACCTTCGGCGACGGCGATTTCGAGGGCGCCTTTGGCCTGGCCGGCGGCCACGGCGCGGGGCTGAACTTCATCCGCCTGCATTACCCGGACGGGCGCACCGTGGTGCCGCGCAATAAGGACCTGATCACCGGCGTGCCGAAAGGCACGCGCTACCACCAGGTAGCCAACGGCGGCGGCGGCTGGGGCGACCCGAAAAAGCGCGACCGCAAGCTGCTCGCCGAAGAGGTGCGCAACGGCATCGTGTCACGCGAAGCGGCACTGCGCGACTACGGCATGGACGAGGCGCAGCTGAAGTGAACTTCGAACTCGACGAGGACCAGCGCGCGGTGCAGGACGCGTTCGCGCGTTTTTGCGACCAGCGCATCGCGCCCGCCGCCGCGGCGCTGGACGAATCGCACGCCTTCCCGCGCGAGCTGTTCGCCGAACTCGGCCGGCTCGGTTTTTTTGCCATGCGCTATCCGGAGGACGTCGGCGGCAGCGGCCTGGCGTTGCAGCACTTCGCCCTCGCGCTGGCCGAGATCGCACGGGGCTCGATGTCGTTGGCCGGTGCGGCGGCAATGCAGGCGCTGATGGGCACCAAGTTCCTGCACATGCTGGGCAATGCCGACATCATCGAGCGGCTGTTCAAGCCGGCGCTTGAGGGCCGCAAGATCGGCGCCATCTGCATGACCGAGCCCGACGCCGGCTCCGACCTCGGCGGCATCGCCACCACGGCGCGCAAGGTCGATGGCGGCTATGTGCTGGACGGCAGCAAGACCTGGGTCACCTCGGCGCCGGTGGCCGACTTCTTCACCGTGTTCGCACGCGTCGGGCCGGAGCGCAAGCTGACGATCTTCCTGGTCGAGCGCGATTTTGGCGGGCTCGTCATCGGGCGTCCGATCCACAAGATGGGCGTGTGGGCGCTGCCGACCTCGGAGCTTGCCTTTGAAAACTGCTTCGTGCCGGACACGCACCGCCTGTCGCGCGAGGAAGGCGACGGCGAAACCCATTTGCGCAAGACGCTGGCCGAGATCCGCATCATCACCGGCGCCATGGCGCTTGGCGTGGCGCGCGCCGCGCTCGCCGACGCGGTGCGCTACGCTGGCGAACGCCAGCAGTTCGGCAAGCCGATCAACCGTTTCCAGGCCACGCAGATGAAGCTCGCCGAGATGGCGACCGAGCTGGAGGCGGCGACCCATCTGGTGCGCTACGCCGCATGGCTGCATGGCGCCGGCCGGCCGCACCATGCGCAGGCTGCCATGGCCAAGCTGCAGGCCACCGAGGCCGCGGCACGCATCTGCGACCAGGCGGCGCGTATCTTTGCCAGCTACGGTTTCGCGATGGAGTACCCGGTGCAGCGCTATCTGCGCGACGTGCGCTTCACGCTGATCGGCGGCGGCACCAGCGAGATTCTCAAGCTCATCATTGCCAAGGAGGTGTCGTCGTGACGACGCGCAAGATCACCGTCGTGCTGGCCAAGCCAGGGCTGGACGGCCACGACCAGGGTGCCAAGGTTGTCGTGCGCGGCCTGCTGGAGGCCGGCTTCGACGTGCACTACACGGGCCTGCGTCAGACCCCCGAGCAGGTGCGCGATGCGGCGCTGGCGCACGACGCCGACGTTATCGCGCTGTCCAGCATGGCCGGCGCGCACCTGTCGTTCGCCGAGCGCTTGCGGCCGCTGCTGATCGAGGCCGGGCTTGGCGACCGGTTGTGGATCTTCGGCGGCAACCTGCCGGCAGCCGACCACGACGCGCTGCGCGCGCTCGGTTTCAAGGGCGTGTTCGCCACCGGCTCCAAGCTGGACGCGATCACCGATTTCATCCGCCAGGAACTGCCCGGGAGAGACTGATGAACAAGCGCGACCCTCTGGCGCCGGTGCGCAACGAATCGGGTATCGAGATCCAGCCACTGTACACCGCCGAGGACGTGGCGGCCAGCGGTGGCCTTGAGATGCTCGGGCGCCCCGGTGAATACCCGTTCACACGCGGCATTCATCCGCTAATGTACCGCCAGCGTCCCTTCACGATGCGGCAGTACACCGGCTTTGGCAACGCCTCCGACACCAACCAGCGCTTCAAGTTCCTGATCGCCAATGGGCAGACCGGGCTGAACGTGGCCTTCGACTTGGCGACGCAGTGCGGCCTGGACTCCGACGACCCGGCCGCGGTCGGCGAGGTCGGCCGTGTCGGCATGGCGGTTGACACGTTGGCCGACTTCGAGACTGCGTTCGAGGGCATTGATCTCGACCGCATCACCGTGTCGCTGACCATCAACGGCTCGGCCGCGATCCTGATCGCGATGTATCTGGCGATGGCCGAGAAGTACGGCTTCGACCTCAGCAAGCTGCGCGGCACGGCGCAGAACGACATCCTCAAGGAATTTGTCGGCCGCGGCACCTGGATCTTTCCGGTCGAGCCCTCGATCCGCCTGGTCGGCGACACCATCGAGTACTGCGCCGAGCATGCGCCGAAATACAGCCCGGTGTCGGTATGCGGCTATCACATCCGCGAGTCGGGTGCCACGCCCACGCAGGAGATGGCCTGGGGTTTCTGCATCGCGCGCGCCTATGCCGACGAGGTGATCCGCCGCGGCGTGGCGGTCGACGAGTTCGCCGGGCGCCTGTCCTACAACTTCAACATCTTCGGCAACCTGTTCGAGCAGATCGCCAAGTTTCGCGCCGGGCGCGGGCTGTGGGCCAAGATCGTGAAGGAAGAATACGGCGCGCGGGAGCCGGGCTCGATGTGGCTGCGCATGATCGCTGGCGGCGGCGGCGGCGGCTTGACGCTGGAGCAGCCCGAGAACAACATCGTGCGCGGCGCCTACTACGCATTGATCGCCGCGCTGTCGGGCGCGCAGACGATGGCGCTGTGCTGTTACGACGAGGCCTACACGATCCCCAGCGAGTACGCCCAGCGCATCTCGCTGCGCACCATGCAGCTGCTGGTCGAGGAGATGGGCCTGGCGGCCACCGTCGATCCGCTGGGCGGCTCGTTCTACGTCGAAACGCTGACCAACCGCATGCGCAGCGAGATGGAGCGCATCATCCGCGAGACCGATGCCGCCGGCGGCATCGTCAAGTTGATCAGCGAGGGCGTGATCCAGTCGCAGGTGTCGGCGCAGGCCTACCGCATGCAGCGCGCGATCGAGTCTGGCGCTTTTCCGAAGGTGGGCGTCAACGTCTATCGCAGCGAGACCGAAGAAGGCCATGCGGTCGAGATGCACCCCTACAGGGCCGAGGACGCGCGGGCCCAGGTGCACGCGCTGCAGCGCGTCAAGGCCGAGCGCGACGCGGTGGCGGTGGCCCAGGCGCTGGGTCGCGTCGAGGCCGATGCCGTCGCCGGCCACAACCTGATGCCCGCCATCGTGGAGGCCGTGAAGGCCTACGCCAGCGTGGGCGAGATCACGCAGCGTTTGGTGGGCGTATTCGGCCGCTACCGTGAACCGATCCGCTTCGACGAAGCATTTCCACAGGCCGCATGATGACTACCGTGCTCGAAGACGCTCAGCGAACCATGAACGAGATCAGCACTTATCTGGCGCCGCGCCGCCTTGAAGAGGCCGTGCAGGCCATGGCGGACGGCGCGGCGACGGTGCTGTGCGGCGGCACCGATTTGGCGCCGCAGACCGAATCCGGCGCGCGCCGTTACGCGGCCAGGCTGCTGAACATCCGCCGCATCGAGACCTTGAGCGGCATCGATGCCAAGGGCGACGAAATCCGCATCGGCGCCACGACGACCCTCAGTGAAATCCGCCGCAGCGCCGCGCTGGCCGAGGTCGCGCCCGCGCTGGTCCAGGCGGCCGAGCATTTCGCCAGCGAACAGATCCGCAACGCGGCCTCGGTGGGCGGCAACCTGTGCAATGCATCGCCCGCCGGCGACACCATCCCGCCACTGCTGGTGCTGGATGCGGCGGTCGAACTCGCCTGCTGGCAGGGCGGTGCGGTGCAGACGCGGCGCGTGCCGCTGGACGGGTTCTTCCTCGCTCCCGGCAAAACGCTCAAACAACCTCATGAACTGCTGACCGCCGTCGTCTTCAAGCGGCCAGTGCGTGGCTTCGTCGGGCGCTTTCGCAAGGCCGGGCCCCGACCTGCGCTTGAAATTTCCACCGTGTCGGTGGCTCTGGGCGCGCGCGTCGACGCCGGCCGGCTGGTCGACGTGCGGGTCGCCATGGGATCGGTCGCGCCGACGCCGCTGCGCGCCCGTCACGTGGAAGCGGCGCTGGAAGGCAAGCCGCTTGATGCCACTACGGTCGCTGCGGCCGTCGCCGCGACGGCCCAGGATGCCCGACCCATCGATGACGTGCGGGCCAGTGCCTGGTACCGCGGCCATCTCGTGCGCGTATTTGTTGAAGAGGTTCTCCATGGGATCGATCGAAACTGAAATCCGCTTCAAGCTCAACGGCCGCGACGTCGGCCTGAAGGTGCCGGCCACGATGAAGACCCTGGCCATGTTGCGCGACCTGCTGGACCTGACCGGCACCAAGTACGCCTGCGGCGAAGGTGAGTGCGGCGCCTGCACGGTCAGCGTGGACGGCAAGACCGTCAACAGCTGCCTGATGTACGCCGTCGACTGCGACGGCCGTGAGGTCCTGACCATCGAGGGGCTGCGCACGCCCGAAGGCCTGCATCCGATGCAGCAGGCCTTCGTCGACCATGGTGCCGTGCAGTGCGGCTTTTGCATGCCCGGCATGATCATGCAGGCCCGCCAGCTCATCGAGGACAAGCCCGATCTGACGCGCGAAGAGGCGCAACGCGGCCTCGAGGGCAATCTGTGCCGCTGCACCGGCTACACCAAGGTGCTGGACGCGGTGCAGGCCGTCGCGGCGACGAGCGCCTGCGCTGGCCACGACTGAAGGCGCGCGGAACTTCGTCATTGCCATTGAACGCCCAGTTCTCCACGGAGCCCAGCCATGGACCAGACCGTTACCGCCGCACCGCTGCTAAAGCAATCCCTGATCGGCCAGCGCGTCAAGAAGCCCGACGCGCCCGACAAGGCAACCGGCAAGACGCGCTACATCAACGACATGGTGCTGCCGCAGATGCTGATTGGCAAAGTGCTGTTCGCCGGTCGGCCGCACGCCCGGATCACCCGGCTCGACACCAGCGCGGCGAGCCAGCTGCCGGGCGTGCACGCGGTGCTGACCGGCAAGGATGCCGCGGGCCTGAAGTTTGGCTTCGTGCGTGACAACGTCGCTCTGAAGGAGAGGGTGCGTTGCGAGCACGACGAAATCGCCGCCGTTGCCGCCGAGACCGAGCAGATCGCTCTGCGCGCGCTCCAGCTCATCGAAGTGGAGTACGAAGACCTGCCCGGCGTCTTCACGCCCGAAGCCGGCGCCAAGGAGGGCGCGCCGCAGATTCACGAGAACTTTCCCGGCAACAAAAGCCTTGCCTTCGAGTTCAAGCACGGCGATCTTGCCGCCGCCGAAGCAGCGTCCGATCTGATCGTCGACAACGTGTTCCGTCCGCACCACGTCACGCACTGCTGCATGGGCACCTCGTGCGCGATCGCCGACTTCGACCACAACGGCAAGCTGACCATCTGGACGCAGACCCAGTACCCCTACAACTACAAGATGGATCTGGCGCCCGCGCTGGGCATCGACCCGGGCGACATCCGCGTCATCCAGCCGCCGGTGGGCGGCGCCTTCGGCTCCAAGCTCGACGTCTACCCGTACGAGCCGATCGCCGCGCTGCTGGCGAGGAAGACCGGTCGGCCTGTGAAGGTGATCTACTCACGCGAAGAGGAGTTCAAGGCCTCGCCGACGCGCCAGGCGGCGATCATCCACATGCGCACCGGCTGCACGCGCGATGGCGTGCTGACCTTCCGCAGTGCCGACGTGCTGCTGGACAACGGCGCCTACACCTCCTGGGGGCCGACCATTCCGGTGATCATGATGCGCACCACTTCGGGCCACTACCGAATTCCGGTGGTCGACTTCAAGGCGCAGGCGATTTACACCAACAACCCCTACGCCGGCTCGTTTCGCGGCTATGGCAATGTGCAGACCACCTGGGCCACGGCGCAGCAGATCGACATGCTGGCCGAGTTGGTCGACATGGATCCGCTGGAATTCCACCTCAAGAACGCCCAACTGTCGGGCGAGACCACCCCGCAGAAATCCTTTCTGCGCGAATGCGCCTTGGTGGAATGCCTGCAAGCCGCCGCCGAGGCCAGCGATTACAGCCGCAAGCTCAAGGCCTACGCGGCCCAGCGCGAGGCCCCGGGACGCTACAAGAAGGGCATCGGCCTGGCCTCGTCGATCCACAACGCCGGCGGCGCCAAGATCCACAAGTCCGACGGCATCGGCACCATCCTCAAGCTGGACGACTACGCCCGCGTCACCGTCATCACCGGCGCCTCGGAGATCGGCCAGGGCATCGATGCGGTGATCACCCTGATCGTGGCCGAGGAGCTGGGCGTGCCGCTGGAGCACGTGACCCTGGTCAACAACGATTCCGACATCGCGCCCTGGGACGTGGGCGTGCACGCCTCGCGCACCACCTTCATCGCCGGCAACGGCGCGCGCCGCGCCGCCATCAAGGCGAAGACGCAGATCCTCGCCGCCGCCGAGAAATTCCTCGAGGAAGCTGCCGAGGACATGGACCTGCGCGGCGGCTGGGTGGTGCGTGCCGGTGACGGCACGCCGCTGATCAAGCTCGATCGCCTGCTGCGCCAGATGCATTTCCAGGCCGAGCCCGAACTGGTGATGGTCACCGACTACTACGAACCCAAGAGCGAACCCGAGGGCGCCAAACACATCTCCGACCACTCCGCCGCCTACGCGCACGCGGTGCACATCGCCGAGATCACGGTCGACACGCTGACGGGCGAGATCAAGGTCGACAAGATCACGGTCGCGCAGGACGTCGGCCGCGTCATCAACCGCATGGGGCTGGAGGGCCAGATCGAGGGCGGCATCGCGATTGGCCTCGGCTACGCGCTGAGCGAGGACATGCACCTTGACAAAGGCCGGCTGCGCAACCCGAGCTTTCGCGACTACAAGCTCATCACGGCGCCAGAAATGCCCCCGCTCGACATGCACTTCATCGAGAGCAACTGCGCCGAGGGGCCGTACGGCGCCAAGGGCATCTCCGAACTGCCCACCATCGTCATCGCGCCGGCCATCGCCAACGCGCTGTACAACGCCACCGGCGTGCGCATCTTCGATCCGCCGATGTCGCCGGAGAAGGTCGCCCGCGCCATTGACGATCATCGGGCGCAGGCGGCGGTTTCGGCCGGGGCAGTCCTGGCGGCCACCAAGGCGTGACACCCGGATGCGCATGAAGCTGAAGTACTACGCCTGGATGCGCGACCGCATGGGATGCCATTCGGACGACATCGTGCTGCCGCGCGAAATCGACAACGTCGGCCGGCTGCTCAACTGGCTGCCGACGCAGGGCGAGCGCTTCAGGCAAGGGCTGGAGTACGTCGACGTCGTGCTGGTGCAGGTCAATGGACAGCATGCCCATCGCGACCATCCCGTCCATGACGACGACGAGGTGGCTTTGGTACCGCCGATCGCGGGCGGCTGAAGGAGAGCGCCTTGATTTCGAGTTTCCTTGCCGACCTACCCGGGTCGACACCCGCATGAATACGCCCAGCCGCACGAAACAGCGTACCGTCCTGTCGCTGGAGCAGGCGCTGTCGCTGCCGTCCGCGACGCTGCGCATGCGCCAGCTCGGCTGGCGCGTGATCCGCATCGAGTCCACGCCGACCGGGGCCGGGCTGCCGGGCGATCCGAACCGCTACATCGGCGGCCGCGTGGCCGACGACGACCGCCACAGCTACTTCATCGCGCCCAACGTCGGCAAGGAGGCGCTGACGCTGAACCTGAAGGACGCGCGCGGCCAGGCGCTGCTGCACCGGCTGATCGACGCGCTCGAGGTCGATGTCTTCTGCTGCAACACGGTGCCCTCGCGCTACGCTTCGCTCGGCATCGCTCCGGAGCAGCTGCGCGGCAGCCATCCGGCGCTGATCTGGGCCGGCATCTCGGCGCTTGGCCCCGAGGTGCCCGACGCGCCCGGCTACGACCCGGTGCTGCAGGCCATGTCTGGCTTCATGGAGGTCACCGGCATGCGCGATGGCCCGCCGACGCTTGCCGGCATTCCGGTGATCGACCTCAAGGCCGGCGACGAGGTGTACGCGGGCGTGCTACTGGCACTGCTCGAACGCAGCGACAGCGGCGCCGGCAAGACCATCCACGTCTCGATGCTGCAGGCCGCCGCCTCCTGGCTGATCACTCTGTTGCCGCTGCTCGATTTCGGCTGCCAGCCCGACGAGGTCACGCGCGCTGGCAATGAGCACCGCAAATTCATCCCCACCAACGTTTACCCGACCGCTGATGGTTTTATCTACCTGGCGATCGGCAGCGACGCGCAATGGCGCCGCCTGGTGGCGATCCCGAAGTTCGCCGGCATCGACAGCGAAGTGCGCGGCACCAACCAGGGCCGGCACCACCAGCGCGACGCGATCCATCGCGACATGGCCGCGGTGACCGCGCGCTGCGGCGCCGAAGAACTGCTGGCCGACCTGCGCGCGGCCACCATTCCGGCCACGCGCATCCTCGACATCGCCCAGGTGCGCGAGCTGCCGACCCTGCGCACGCGCCTGACGCAAAGCCATCTGCCCGATGGCCGGGCGATCCGCATGCAGCCGATCGCGGTCGACGATGCGCAGGCCGCGCGCGAATTGCCGTTCGCGCCCAAGTACGGGCAGCACACGCGCGGCGTGCTTGGCGAGGCGGGGCTGGCCGCGTCCGAGATCGACACGCTGTACGCCGAGGGCATCGTGGCCTGAGGCGCACCCGCCATGAACGCCGTCACGCCAAGCCTACCGCCGCTGCCGACGACGCATCCGAGTGTCGTCGCGATGCTTGCGCACACGGCGCGCCAGCACCCCACGGGCAGCGCGCTGGTGTGCGGCGAGCGCCGGCTGGATTACGCGGCCTACCTGGCGAGCGTCGCCACGCTGGCCGGCGAGCTGGTCGCGCTGGGCGCGCACGGACAGCGCGTGGCCACACTGCTGCCCAACTCGATCGAGGCGTGTATCGCCGCCTTCGGCGTGCTGGCCGCCGGCGCGCAACAGGTGCCGCTGAACCCGCTGCTGACGGCACGCGAACTCTGCGCCATCCTGAACGATGCCGAACCCCTGCTGCTGATCGTCGATGCGACGCTCGAAGCCACGGTGGCGCCGATGATCGCGGCAGCGGGCATCCGCCACACGCTCGTCGTCGGCGCCGGGGCGCGTCGCCTCGACCGCGAGCTTCGCGCGGACGCCACGCTGCCGCCGCTGCCCGAGCCGGCGTCGCTGGCGCTGCTGCAGTACACCGGCGGTACCACCGGCAGGCCAAAAGGCGTCGAGCTCACGCACCAGGCGATCGCCATCAACGTGTCGCAGCGCGAGGCGCTGCTGCCAAGCCGCGCCGGCGACCGCATTATCTGCATGATGCCGCTCTCGCACGCCTACGGTATGGCGATGGGTCTGTTCCTGGCCGCCTACTGCGCCGGCACGCTGGTGATTCTGCCGCGCTACCAGCCGGCCGAGGTGCTGGCGACCGTGGCGCGCGAACACATCACGGTGTTTCCCGGCAGCCCGACGGTGTTCGTCGGCTTGATGGCGCATCCCGATTTCGCGCACACCGACTGGTCGTCGGTGCGCATCTGCTACTCGGGCGCGTCGGCGCTGTCGGCGCAGACGCTGCGGCGCTGGCACGCGGCGGTCGGCGCGCCGGTGCACGAGGGCTACGGCCTGACCGAAACCGGCCCGGTGCTCTCCTTTGTCCCGGCGGGCGCGGCGATCCGTCCCGGCTCGGTCGGCGTGCCGGTGCCGCTGACGCGGATCGAGATCGTCGATATCGAGACCGGCACGTGCGTGCTGCCCAGCGGCGAACGCGGCGAGATCCGCGCCCACGGCCCGCAATGCATGGTTGGCTATCGTCAGCGCCCGACGGAAACCGGCGCCGCACTGCGCGACGGCTGGCTGTACACCGGCGACATCGGCGAATTCGACGCCGACGGCTGGCTGTACATCCGCGACCGCAAGAAGGATCTGGTGATCGTCGGCGGCTACAACGTCTACCCGCGCGAAGTCGAGGAAGTGCTGTTCCAACATCCGGATGTCGTGGAAGCCTCGGTGGTCGGCGTCGACGACGACTATCGCGGCGCGACGCTGGCGTCGTTCGTCGTGCCGCGCGACGGCGCGCGCGCGGTGATCGAAGCGCTGGCGGCACACTGCGCCGCCAACCTGGCCAGGTACAAGGTGCCGGCGGCCATTCACCTGGTCGAGGCCCTGCCTCGGACATCGGCCAACAAGCCCGATCGGCACGCGCTGCGCGCACGCGCCGTCGCGCTGGCACAAGCCGCGCACCAGCGGCCACCCACCCCCCCGGACCCGCCCTCGGCCCGGCGGAGATGAGCATGACCCCGAACCATTACAACAATCCCCTGCTCCAGGCGCCCGTGCGGCCGCTGCCGCGACACGTGGCGATCATTGGCGCCGGATCGATCGGCCCCGATATCGGCTACTACCTGAAGAGTGCCTTGCCGGGCCTGGCGTTGACCCTGGTCGACGTGCGCCAGCAGGCGCTCGAGGGCGCGCTGAGGCGCTTCCATGGCTACGCCGACAAGGCGGTGACGCGCGGCAAGATGACGGCGGCGCAGTCCGCCGCGGTGCTCGAGCACGTCACCGGCACCACCGATTACGACGACATCGCCGGCTGCGACTGGGTGATCGAGGCCGCCACCGAGAACCTGGAGCTGAAGCGGCGCATCTTCGCCGACGTCGAGGCGCGCGTGGCGCCCGACGCAATCATCACTTCGAACACCAGCTCGCTGCCGGCCGCGCGCATCTTCGCCAGGCTGCGCGAACAGCGGCGCGCGACGGTGACGCACTTCTTCGCGCCCGCCTGGCGCAATCCGGCGGTTGAGGTGATCGACTGGCCGCAGCTCGACCCGCAACTGCTGGCGCACCTGCGGCGCGTGTTCTGCGAGACCGGCAAGCTGCCGCTGGTGACCTCCGACGCGCCCTGCTTCATGCTCGATCGCATCTTCGACAACTGGTGCAACGAGTCGGCGTTGCTGCTGCCGCAGGCCAGCGCGGCCGAGATCGACAGCGTCGCCGCCGACTACGTGCACGCCGGGCCTTTCTTCGTGCTCAACCTGGCGCACGGCAACCCGATCATCGTCGAGACCAACACGCTGCAGGCCGACGAGGAAGGCGAGCACTACCGGCCGGCGACCATCTTCGGCTCGGTCGACAAGTGGCTGACCGTGGGCCCCAGTCAGCGCATCGAGGTCGCCGCCGACACCGCGCAGGCGGTGCGCGACCGGCTGCTGGGCGTGCTGTTCTCGCAGTCGGTCGACATCCTGGACCGCTCGATCGGCAGCGCGGCCGACCTGGACCTCGGCTGCCGCATCGCGCTCGGCTTCAAGCGCGGTCCGCTGGAACTGATGCGCGAGCTGGGCGAGGCCGAAAGCCAGCGCATCCTTGCGCGCTTCGTGCGCGAGCGCCCCGGCATGCCGACGCCCAGGCGCCCGCTGCCCGGGTACCAGCGCTTCGAGCGCCACGTGCTGGTTGACGACCTCGACGACGTCAAGCTGATCACGCTGCGTCGGCCCGAGGCGCTGAACGCGCTGCACGACGAGATGACCGACGAGATCCTGGCGGTGATCCGGCACCACGAGAACGACCCCAAGGTGGCCGGCTTCGTCATCACCGGCTACGGCACGCGCGCCTTCTGCGCCGGCGGCGACATCGGGCGCTTCCCAAGCCTGCTGGGCGACGCCGACGCCTCCGCGCAGTACGCGCGCGACTGCTCGCGCCTGCTGGTGCATCTGGACGCCAGTCCGAAACCGGTGGTCGCGGCGCTGAACGGCATGGCGCTGGGCGGCGGCCTGGAACTGGCGATGCGCTGCCACGCGCTGGTCGCAGCGCGCCACGCCAGGATGCAATTGCCCGAGATCACGCTCGGCATCCTGCCCGCCATCGGCGCGCTGGTGGTGCCCTTCAGGCGCTGGCCGCATGCCGCGGCGATCTTCCAGCGCATGCTCACGCGTGGCGAACACCTCGACGCCGTGCAGGCGCACGAACTCGGCATCGTCGACGAGCTTGGCGACGACGCACGCGACGTCATTCTGCGCGCGGTGCGGCGCGTGCGCGCACTGGCGCAGCAGAACGCGGCACTGCCACGCATCACGCAGGCACCGGTAGAGCTGCCGACGCTGGCACCGCCGGCCGTCGGCGGCAGCAATGGCGGTCGCACGCTGAGCGCCGAGGTCATTGGCCTGATCGAGACCGCGATCCGCGACGCGGCCGCGGCGCCTTCGCTGGACGAGGCGCTCGAAGTCGGCTACCACGCCTTCGGCCGCACCGCCTGCACCGCCGCGGCCCACGAGGGCATCGGCGCGTTCATGGACAAGCGCGGTCCCGATTTCGCCCGCACGGGCTGATGGCGTGATCTTCCCGACCATGCCGATCACCACGCCCCGGACGCCACCGCGAACCGGGGGCGCGCGCGCGTTCTCATGGGAAGGGGCCGGCGGAGATGGAACGACGGCCATGCCTGGGTCTGACGGCCGACGCCGGGGTCGGCGTGCCATCCGGCGCGCCGCCGCACGGGGGTTGAGCAGATGAGGTCGACCGCTTCGGTCCGACTGGACGACAAATACCTGCTGCCGCGCGGCCGCGTCTTCATGACTGCGCTGCAGGCGCTGACCCGCCTGCCGATGCTGCAGCGCGAGCGGGATCGCGCTGCGGGTGTGAACAGCGCCGGCTTTGTCAGCGGCTATCGCGGTTCACCGGTGGCTGGGCTTGATCACGCGCTGCATGAGGCGCACGAGTTGCTTGAATCACACCAGGTGCGCTTCGTGCCCGGCGTCAACGAGGAAATCGCGGCCACTGCCTGCTGGGGCACGCAACAGCTGCAACTGCTGCCAGAGCCGAAGGTGCAGGGCATCTTCGCCATGTGGTACGGCAAGGGCCCCGGTGTCGACCGCTGCGTCGACGTCTTCAAGCACGCCAACCACGCCGGCACCACGCCGCACGGTGGCGTGCTGGTGGTCGTCGGCGACGATCATGCCGCGCGCAGCTCGGCGGTCGCGCACCAGAGCGAGCACGTGTTTTCGGCCTGCGGCATGCCGGTGCTAGCGCCGGCCGACGTGCAGGACATCCTCGACTTCGGTCTGCTGGGCTGGGCCATGTCGCGCTATGCGGGGCTGTGGGTGGGGTTCAAGCTCGAGGCCAACGTGGTCGAAAGCAGCGCCACCGTGCTGATCGACCCGCAGCGCGCCCAGCCGCGCGTTCCGTCCTATGCGCTGCCGCCCGACGGCCTGCACCTGCGCTGGCCCGACAACCAGGTGGCGCAGGAACACCGCATGCAGGCGCACAAGATCTACGCCGCGGTGGCCTTCGCGCGCGCCAACGGTATCGACCGCCTGGTGGTCGATCCGCCGCAGGCGCGCCTGGGGTTGATCGCCTGCGGCAAGGCTTGGGCCGACCTGCGCCAGGCGCTGGATCTGCTCGGTATCGACGACGCCCGCGCCGCCGAGCTGGGCCTGCGCCTGTACAAGGTGGGCATGCCTTGGCCGCTGGAGGCCGAGGGCGCGCGCGCCTTCGCGCGCGGCTTGCAGGAAATTCTGGTGATCGAGGAAAAGCGCCAGATTATCGAATACCAGATCAAGGAGATGCTCTACGACCGCCCGGACGAGCAGCGTCCGCGCGTGGTCGGCAAGTTCGACGAGGTTGGCGAGTGGCCGGCGCCGCCCGGGCAGTGGTTGCTGCCGCCGACGCTGGAACTGGATGCCAAAGTGGTCGCGCGCGCGGTCGCGCTGCGGCTGGCGCGTGTCAGCGGCGATGCCTACTGGCTGGAGCGCGCACGTGCCCTCGAGCCGCCCATCGCCGCCCCCGAGGCAGCGCTGGCGCGCACGCCGTGGTTCTGTCCCGGCTGCCCGCACAGCCGCTCGACCCGCGTGCCCGAAGGGTCGACCGCCTTCGGCGGCGTCGGCTGCCACCTGATGGCGATGTGGATGGAGCGCTCGACGCTGGCCGTGAGCCAGATGGGCGGCGAAGGGGCGGCCTGGATCGGCATGGCGCCGCAGGCCGGCGTGCCGCACGTGTTCGCCAACATGGGTGACGGCACCTACTTCCACAGCGGCGTGCTGGCGATCCGCGCCGCCGTGGCGGCACGCGTCAACATCACCTACAAGCTGCTGTACAACGGCGCCGTGGCGATGACCGGCGGCCAGCCGATCGACGGCGAGCTGCCGCTGTCGCGCCTGACGCAGCAGCTCGCGGCCGAGGGTGTGGCGCGCATCGTCGTGCTGGCCGACGAGCGCAGGCCCCGTCTCGACGACTACCGCGATCTGGCGCCGGGCGTCGAGGTGCGCCAGCGCGACCAGTTCGAGGCCACGCAACTCGAGCTGCGCGAGGTGTCCGGCGTCAGCGTGCTGGTGTTCGACCAAGCCTGCGCCACCGAGCAGCGGCGCCGCATCAAGCGCGGCAGCGCGGTGCCGCCCGAAGAGCATGTCTTCATCAACGAGATGGTCTGCGAGGGCTGCGGCGACTGCGTCGTCAAGAGCGCTTGCCTGTCGGTGGTTTCGGTGGCGACCGAGTTCGGCTCGCGCCGGCGCATCGATCCGCAGACCTGCAACCAGGACCTGGCCTGCCTGAAGGGTCTGTGCCCGAGCCTGGTGACGGTGCGCGGTGCCCGGCTGCGGCGCCCGCGGCTGCCGCCAGCCCCCGACACCAGCGGCCTGCCGCATCCGGTGCTGCCGACGCTCGAGCGGCCGTGGTCGATCCTGACGGCCGGCGTTGGCGGCAGCGGCGTCGTCACCGTGGGCGCGCTGCTCGGCATGGCGGCGCACCTGGACGGGCGCGGCGTCACCGTGCTCGACGTCACGGGCCTGGCGCAAAAGGGCGGCGCGGTCGCCTCGCACGTGCGCATCGCGCGCACGCAGGAGCTGCTGCACGCGGTGCACATCGAGCCCGGCGGCGCCGACGCGCTGCTGGCTGCCGACCTGTTGGTGGCAGCCGGCCCCGAAATGCGCCGGCGCCTGGAGCCGGGCCGCACGCGCGCCGTCATCAACCTGGCCGAAGCACCCACCGGTGCCTTCACGCGCGACCCCGACCTGCCGTTCCCGGCCGCCACGGCCGAATCCCGGCTGAATGCAGCCCTGGGCGGCGCGCCGCTGGCGCGTTACGACTTCCGGCGGCTGGCCCAGGCGCTGCTGGGCGAGGCGATCGCCGGCAACATCATGCTGCTGGGCAGTGCCTGGCAGTTCGGACTGATTCCGCTGTCGCTCGAGGCGCTGCAGCGCGCGGTCGAGCTTAATGCCATCGAGGTACAGAGCAACCTCGACGCCCTCGCCTGGGGTCGCGCCCTCGTCTGTGACGCAGCGGCGGTGGAGGCGATTGCGGCGCGGCACGAGGGCGCGCCGCCATGGCGCCAGCCCACAGCCAGCCTGGCCGAACGCATCGCACGCCGCGAGGCGCAACTGCAGGGCTCCCACGGGGCGGCCGTGCTGCGGCGCTACCGCCACCTGCTCGCGCGCGTGCGGGACGCCGAACGGCGTTGCGCCCCCGACAGCGAACGCCTGACCGAAGCCGTCGCGCTGCAGAGCTACCGCATGCTCGCGCACAAGGACGTTTACGAGGTCGCGCGCCTGCACATCGACCCGGGTTTCCGGCGCCATCTGGAGCAGGTCTTCGAAGGCGATTTCAAAGTCACCCTGCACCTGGCCCCGCCTGGCTTCGCGCGCACCGATCCCGTCAGCGGCGAGCCAGTGAAGCGGCGCTGGGGCGCGCCGGGCTGGTGGGCGCTGCACCTGCTCGCACGCCTGCGCAGGCTGCGCGGCAGCGCACTCGATCCCTTCGCCCGCGGCAGCGAGGCGCGGCTGGCCCAGGCGTTGCGCGACGAATACCTCGCCGCGATCACGGCCGTGGCCGAAGGCCTGCGGCCCGGCACGCTGGCTCTCGCGCTGGAACTCGCCCAGGTACCGGCGCAGGCGCGCGGCTACGGGGCGATCTTCGAGCGCGGCGCGCAAACCGCGCGACAGCGCCTGCACGAGCTGCGGCAACGCTTCGAGGCGGCGAGCAAGCCGGCGCACGAGTCGGCGCACGGTTGATGTCACATCGCACGACATGAAGCTTTCCATGGAACAGCAGGCCCACTCTTTTGGAGATCGCTTGCCACACCGCCAGCGACAGCATGACGCCACGCCGGCGCCAGACACGCCGTGCTGGCGCGAACGCCTGTGCGACTCCACCAGCGGCTTTGCGCTGGCGCAAGACCCCCAGATCGGCGGGCATACTGCCAGATCGTTCATTCGCCCACCACCAAACACCAGGAGACAAGAATGAGCACCCAGACCAAGTACCTGTTGCAGGAAAGCCAGATGCCCAAGTTCTGGTACAACATCCAGGCCGACCTGCCGCAGCCGCTGCCGCCGGTGCTGCATCCGGGCACTTTGCAGCCGATCGGGCCGGACGATCTGGCGCCGCTGTTCCCGATGTCGCTGATCCTGCAGGAAGTCAGCACCGAGCGCGAGATCGAGATTCCCGAGCCGGTGCGCGAGGTGTTCCGCCTGTGGCGCCCGGCGCCGCTGTTTCGCGCCCACCGGCTGGAGCAGGCCCTGGGCACGCCGGCCAAGATCTTCTACAAGTACGAGGGCGTCAGCCCGGCCGGCAGCCACAAGCCCAATTCGGCGATTCCGCAGGCCTTCTTCAACAAGGAAGCCGGCGTCAAGCGCCTGTCCACCGAGACCGGTGCCGGCCAGTGGGGTAGCTCACTGGCGATGGCCGGGCAGTTGTTCGGGCTTGACGTCACCATCTACCAGGTGCGCGTCAGCTACGACCAGAAGCCCTATCGCCGCGCGCTGATGGAAACCTATGGCGCGCGCTGCGTGGCCTCGCCCAGCAACGAGACCGAATACGGCCGCAAGGTGCTGGCCGAGCGGCCGGATCACCCGGGCAGCCTCGGCATCGCCATCAGCGAGGCGGTCGAGATTGCCGCCCAGAACGACGACACCAAGTACGCGCTGGGCTCGGTGCTCAACCACGTGCTGCTGCACCAGACCATCATCGGCCTGGAGGCGATGGAGCAGATGCACATGGCCGATGCCTGGCCCGACGTCATCATCGGCTGCACCGGCGGCGGCAGCAACTTCGCCGGCATCGCCTTCCCCTTCATCGGCCATGGCCTGCGCGGCGGCGCCAAGCCGCGCATCCTGGCGGTGGAGCCGGCCGCCTGCCCCAGCCTGACGCGCGGCAAGTACGCCTACGACTTCGGCGACACCGGCCACATGACGCCGCTGACCAAGATGCACACCCTGGGCAGCACCTTCACGCCGCCCGGCTTTCATGCCGGTGGCCTGCGCTACCACGGCATGGCGCCGCTCATCAGCCATTGCAAGGAGCTGGGGCTGCTCGAAGCCGTGGCCTACACCCAGGGCGAATGCTTCGCCGCCGGCGTGCAGTTCGCGCGCACCGAGGGCATCGTGCCGGCGCCGGAGGCCAATCACGCCGTCAAGGGCGCGATCGAGGAAGCGCTGCGCTGCAAGCGCGAGGGCAAGGCAGAGACCATCCTGTTCAACCTGAGCGGCCATGGTCACTTCGACATGGGCGCCTACCAGGCCTACTTCTCGGGCAGCCTGAAGGACGAGCACTACGACGAGAAGGAACTGGCGCAGGCGCTGTCGGGTCTGCCGGCGATGGCGGCCTGAGGGTGGACGACGGACTGACTTTGCCGCCGCACGGCAGCCGTCAGAAGCTCATGCTCAAGCCCACGTTGAACGAGCGCCCACGCCCCGGCACCCGCACGCCCCAGGGCGCGCCGGTGGCCGACATGGTCTGGCCCTGGCCCACGTAGGCGCCGCCGAGCGGCAGCTCGTAATAGCGGTCGAACAGGTTGTCGATGCCAACGTCCAGCCGCAACCGCTTCCAGGCGTAGCCGGCGCGCAGGTTGAGCAAGCCATAGCCGCTGGTGCGCATCTCGTTGCGCTCGCGCGAGACCTGGTTCTTGTGCGCCACGCCGACCCACTCGGCGGTGCCGCTCCAGCCGCCCAGCCGGTGCGTCAGCGCCAGGCGGGCGTTGAGCGGCATCATGTGGATCAGGTGATCGCCGGTGTCGGTGTTCTTGCCGCGCACGTAGTTGATGCCGCCGCTCAGCACCCACTGGCCCCAGCGCGGGCTGCGCCCCAGCTCGGTGAAGCCGCTCAGGTCGATGCCATACAGGCGCACCGTCTGGTTGGTGAAGCGCAGGTAGACGAAGGCGTCCTGCGCCACCAGGTTGGCGGCGTTGCAGGCCGACATCGCGCCGGCACCCGCGCCGCAACGCAGGGCGTCGACGTAGTGGCGCACATGCGTGTAGTAGGGCGTGACGCGCACGCCCCAGCGCTCGCCGCTGGCGTCGTGCCAGTCGGCGCTGGCGCTCAGCGTCGTCGCCTGCTCGGGCTTGAGGTCGGGGTTGCCGACGTAGCCGTTGCCGTCGCCGTGGAGGTTGACCATGCGCATCGCCATGCCGCCGGTGGACCAGGCGTAACGCTCGTACAGGTTGGGCGAGCGCGTCTTGTGCGCGACGCCGAACTCGTAGGTGGCGTAGGCGTTGGGTGTGAAGCGCGCCAGCGCCGCCAGGTCCCAGTGGCGGTCGGTGCGGCGCCGGTCGCGCGCGTTGAAGGCATTGGCGTCGGCGCCGTAGTTGGCGTTGTAGCCCTGCACCGGCCCGGCGTCGGTGCGGGTGTTGGCGCTGCGCAGGCCGACCAGGGTCAGCCACTGCGGGCTCCAGCGCGCCTGCCATTCGGCGAACACGTCCAGCCGGTCGCGCTGGCCATCGCGGATGTTCCAGAACGTGTTCGGCGCCATGCCGCCGCCGGAGGGCAACCACCAGTCGTCCAGCCGGTAGCGCAGCGCCTCGGTGCCGACGCGCAGGGTGTCGCGCTCGGACAGCGGCCACTCACCCATCACGCGCACGCCACTGGTCTTGCCGCGCGTGTCCATCGGCATGCCGGGCACGTCGCCCTTGGGACCGTACCCGAACTGCTTGTCGGCGCCGAACTGCATGCCGTGGCGGGTGTGCTCGTGCCAGGCGCGTGCCTCCAGCCGACCCCAGCCAAAGCGCCCCTCGTAGCGCAGGTTGGCGTGCCAGGCGTCGTTGCGTGTCATGTCCATGCGCTGGTTGGGGTAGTACTGGTAGGGGATGTCCTGCAGGCCCAGCCCCAGTTGCAGCAGCTGGCCGTCACCGCGCCAGGCACCGGTCAGCGCGTGGTTGCGGGTCTTGTAGGCGCTCGAGCCGACCTCGTCGCCGCGCAGCCAGCGATCGGGCTTGTCGCTGGCGGCCGGGCCGGCCGGCTTGAAGCCGCGGCCAGCACGGTAGTTGTCGGCCTGCGCCAGCGCGCCGTCGTAGCGCAGGCTGAAGCGGTCGGTGGCGTAGTGGGCCGAGGCCTGGGCACCCACGGCATCGCCGTTGCTGCGCACCGACGCACCCACGCTGCCACCCACCAGGGCCGGCGCACCGGGCTCGGCGAACAGCGGCTCGGCCGCATCAACCTGCACCGTGGCGCCAATGCTGTCGCCGCCCACGCTGACCGGCACCACGCCAGCGAACACGCGCACGCGCTCGACGCGCGCCGGATCGACATGGGACAGCGGTGGGTTCATGTGGTTGCCGCAGGAGGAGATCAGCGGCATGCCGTTGAGCTCGATGCGCAGCCGGTCGTCGCCCAGACCGCGGATCGCGGGCAGGCTGGAAACGCCGCCCGCCGCCTGCGCGGCGTAACCGGGGAAGTCGCTCAGCAACTGCGCCGCCTCCTGGCTCAGCGGCCGGCGCGCGCGCAACAGCTCGATGTCCGCGCTCTGGCTGCCGAGCGGTTCGACCGCCACGCGCGGCGCGGTCACGGTGACCGGGGCCAGGTTGCCGGCCACGGCTTCGGCGGGCGCCGCCGGCATCTGGGCCACCGCCACCAGCGGCAGCGCCGCCGCGATGGCGTGCAGGGGAAAGGTGATGCGTGAAAAGGCGCGACGTGGCGCCGGGTGAAGTGATGTCATGGCGTGAACAAGGCAAGGTCGCCGGGCCATGCGCGCGGCGCGGCCAGCGAAAATTCAAGGAATCGATGCACGGTGGCGCGCGTGCCGGGTGGTTGCAACCCAGGACAAACGAGCGCCAGCAGCGGCGCCAGGCACCGCCGCCAGAGTGCAGCAACGGAAGTTCAGGCCGTGGTGGGCGGGGCTTGCGCGGGCGGCAGCAGGTGCTCGGCCGCCTCGATCCCGAGTATCGATGACGCCAGCAAACGGTGCCGGCGCTCGGCCTGCGGCAGCGGCGGCAGCGCCGACGTGCGTTGCGGCGCCAGCATCGGCATGACGGCCACCGCGCACAGCGGGCACTGCGCCAGCATCTGGCGCGTTTCTTCGCCGCTGTCCTGCTCGCCAAAGAGAGGCGCCGGGGCCAGCGTGCCGGCACTGGTGCAGACCTGGCCGGTCAGCCATTGCGCCGACAGCATGCCGGCCAAGTGACCCGCACTCGCCTGCGTGGCGAGTGCCTGGGCCAGCAGGGCCAGCAGCGCCAGGGCGACGGCCCAGCGGCGCGCGACGGATCGGAAACCATGGAACGGCACGCCGGCCATTCTGCCGGCGCCGGTCACGCTCTCAGCTTGAGCCAGCGCAAGGAAAGGGCGCGCGGCCGATGGCGCCCGCCTCGCTCAGAGACCGAAGATGCGATCCTGCGCGACCGGCGTGGCCAGGCGCCCCTTCGTCACCGTGCTTTCGCGCACCGCGCGCCGCACGATGGGCGGTTCGTCGCCCACGTGATAACCCAGCTTGCGCTCGCGCAGCGCCGCGTCGGCGGCGCTGGCGCGCTGCATGCGGCGCAGGTGATCGGTCCAGGAGGCGTCCTCGACCACTTCGACGAAGCGGCTGTCGTCGTTGATGTCGGACAGCAGTTCCCAGGCCACCGCGCCCTGGCGCAGGCGCGAGCGCCGGCTTTCATCCATCAGCGCGCGGAAGGCCGTCGCATTGGCCGGATCGACGTGGTACTCGATGGTCACCACCACATGGCCGGTTTCGGGTGGCGTGCTCACCTTGGGCCTGGGCAGCGGGCCAGCCGGCGTCGGGTCTTCCATCACGCCGCGGTCGGGCCACAGCCGCATCGCCAGCGCCATGGCCGCAACGCCGCTGGCGGCGCCGATGCCCAGCGCCATCGGCACGTTGGTCCAGGTGGCCACCTGCCCCCATACTGCGGCGCCAGAAGCGGCCGCGCCCATGATCGCGATCTGGTAGATCGACATGCCGCGCGCGCGCACCCAGTCCGGCAGGCTGATCTGCGCCGACACGCTGAGCGAGTTGGCCGTGGTCAGCCAGGCCGCGCCGCCCATCAGCATCGCCGCCACGCCGACCCAGAGGTTGTCGGTGATGGCCATCACCGCCATGCTGAACGCCTGCGTGGCGGCGCCGGCCATCACCAGGCGGTCGCGCGAGTGGGCCTGGCGCAGGCGCGGCAGCGCGAAAGTCGAGGCGATCGCGCCAGCGCCCATCGAGGCCAGCAGGATGGTGAAGGTGCCGGCGTCGCCGCCGCGCATGCCCAGCGCCACCAGTGGCAGCAGCGCCATCACCGCGGTGGAATGGAAGAAGAAGATGGCGATGCGCAGCAGCACCCCCTTCAGGTGGTAGGACTGCGCCACGTACTGCAGGCCCACCCGCATGGCGCCGCGCAGGCTCTCGCGGCCCAGCGGGTCGGGGGTGTGCTCGCGCCGCCAGCGCAGAATGACGATCGCCGCACCCACCGACAGCACGGCGTTGAGCAGGAACACCCAGGCGCTGCCGATGCTGGCAATGATGCTGCCGGCCACCAGCGGACCGAGGATGCGCGAGGCGTTCATCGACACGCCGTTCAGCGCCAGCGCCGCCGGTAGCTGCGCGCGCGGCACCAGCTCGGGCACGATGGCCGAGAACACCGGCCAGCGCAGCGCCAGCCCGATGCCGTTCATGAACAGCAGCATCAGCAACAGCGGCGGCGTGACCACCTGCATGAACACCGCCACCGACAGCAGCGCGCCCACCACCGCCACCCAGACCTGGGTGAAGAACAGGAAATGCTTGCGATTCAGCATGTCGGCCAGCGCGCCCGAGGGTAGCCCGAGCAGGAACACCGGCAGCGTGGCCGCGGTCTGCACCAGCGCCACCCAGATCGGCTTGGCCGTCAGCTTGGTCATCAGCCAGGCCGCCGCCACGTCGTTCATCCACATGCACAGGTTGGCAACCAACCAGGTGCTCCACAGCATGGTGAACACGCTGTGCCGAAACGGCACCAGCGGCCCGAGACCGTCGTCGGCCGGCGCCTCGGGGGAAATGCGATCGGTATCGGGCATGAGGCGCACATCATAGGCACCGACGCGTCGGTGCGTCAGCAGGCTCCTACGGCCGTCGGGGGCGGCGGCGCACGAATCCACGCAGCGCTTGCCTGACGCGCGCCGCGCGGGCCGGCACGCATGATGACCTCACCGGCACACCCGCATCGCGGGCGCCGCGCACATCAACTCAAAAAGGAGCCCACCATGCTGCACTACGCTGTTGTCTTCTTCGTCATCGCCATCATCGCCGCCGTGCTCGGCTTCGGCGGCATCGCCGCCGGGGCCGCCGGCATCGCCAAGATTCTGTTCGTGGTGTTCCTGGTGCTGGCCGTAGTCAGCCTGTTCTTCGGCCGCAGCAAGTCATAGTGGCCGGTTGTCGTCTTGCCCTCGCGCGTGAAGCGCGCGTGGGCATGTCACGGCCTGGTCAATTCATGCGCGTGTCCGACCGCTAGCCATCACTCGGCCTCGATCCCCGCCGCCTTGATCACCTTGCCCCACTTGGTCGTCTCTGCGGCCTGAAACTTGGCCAGCTCATCCGGTGTCGTGGTCCACGCCACCGAGCCGCTGCCATCGAAGAAGCCTTTGGCACCCGCGCCTCTCGTGGCAGCGGCGAGCAATTCGTTCAAGCGAGAGACAACCGCTGGAGGCGTGCCAGCGGGAGCATACGCGGCGAACCAGTAGCCCATGTCGTAACCCTTCACGCCAGCTTCGGCGATGGTGGGCACTTCGGGAAGCAGCGGATTGCGCTGGGTCGTCGAGACGCCCAGGGCCTTGAGCTTGCCGCCCTTAACCTGCGGGACGCCAGTGGACGTATCTGTGATCATGAAGTCGATCTGCCCGCCCAGCAGGTCGGTGATGGCGTTCGGATTGCTCTTGTAGGGCACATGCAAGATGTCGGTGTCTGACAGTTGCTTGAACATTTCGCCAGCGGTGCGACTGGAAGAGCTTCCGCTGCCGAAGGTGAGCTTGCCCGGCGCCTTCTTCGCGGCGGCCACCAGGTCCATCACGTTGTTGTACGGGGCGTCGGTGCGCACCACCAGCACCTGACCGCCCTTGCCCAGACCCGTGATGGGCGCGAAATCCTTGACCGGGTCGTAGCTGAGCTTTTTGTATAGGTGCTCGTTGGCGGCGTGGGTGGTGTTGGTGGTGATCAGCACCGTGTAGCCATCGGCTGGTGCGCGCGCCACCTGGGCAGCGGCGATCTGACCGCTGGCTCCGCCCTTGTTGTCCACCACCACCGGTTGCTTGGCCTGGTCAGAGACGGACTGGCCGAGCGCACGCGCCAGTTGATCGGTCGCGCTGCCGGCCGCGAACGGTACGACGAAGGTGATCGGTTTGGCGGGGAAAGTCTGCGCCACGGCGCCGGAGGCCGCCAGCAAACCAGCGACGAGAGCAGCAGTGATGGGACGGATGGGGTTCATGAGAAGTCTCCTTCGAGTAATGAGAACCGGTGAATCAAGTCGACGCCTGACCGGCCAGGCGATGCAGAAAATTCTTGGGCACCTGAATCGGCAGCTCAAGCAATAGAAACGACAAGGCTTTTCCGTGTGCATCGAGGTTGAGCGCGTCGTTCACGCCGCCGTCGAGCACTTCGTCCAGCACGAGGTTCATGGCGTGCAGTCGCGGCAACAGGTAACGCCGCACTTCCTTCGGCTGGCGGTGCTTGAAGTGCGCTGCAATGGCTTCCGGGGTGACCTGCTCGACCAGCAAATCCCACAGTTCCGGGTGCCAGGCAATGACACTGATGTTGGATCGATTGCCTTTGTCCCCGGTGCGGCCGTGCGCGGCCCGGTACAGGGGAGCAGTGACGACATCGCTCATGCACCACCTCCAATTTCCACGATCTCATGGTGCGTTGGCACGGCGTCGCGTGGCACCAGGCATGAGACGGTATTCAAGCGGGGTGTCAACGCCGTGCGCACTCCACCACCGCCGGCGGGACCGCAGGTATACAGCGCCATCACCTCGCGCGTCAGTCGTTCAGCTTCATGTCGCTCGTCGTGCGTGGCGGCAACGCGCAGACGTACGTCGCGCGCGTCGTTGGGGGGCGAGGCAGCCAGCGCGCGCCCGGCGTCATCGCCCAGAACACTCAATACGCCGATCAGGTCGACGCGCAGAGCAAGCCCTGGCAGCCGCTGACGCAGGATGTCGGCCGCCAGCCGCGCACGCGATTCAGCACGCGGACCTGCGTAGGAAATCTCCCCTTCAGCCAACCAGCCGCCCTCATGGCACACATTGACCCTCAATTGCGCCGGCCTCGGGTGACCACGCACACCGCGCACCTGAACGCGATCGCTGCCCACCGCGCTCACTTCGGCTTCACCTATATCGGCCACCACGTCGGGCGTCAGGTATGCACCGGGATCGTGCAACTCATACAGCAGTTGCTCTTTCACCGTGGCCTCGGTGACCAGGCCGCCGGTGGCATCGGCCTTGCCGATGACGCAATGGCCATCCGCATCGATTTCCGCGATCGGAAAGCCGATGTCGGCCATCGACGGTACATCCTTGTACCCAGGATCGGCGAAATACCCACCGCATACTTGTGCGCCACATTCGAGCAAATGGCCGGCCATGGTGGCGCGTGCCAGACCATCCCAGTCGTCGTTCGCCCAGCCGAAATGCACCAGGGCCGGCCCCACCACCAGCGACGGATCGGCCACTCGACCACACACGACGACCTGGGCGCCATCCCGCAGTGCCGCCGCGATCGACTCGGCGCCGATGTAGGCATTGGCACTGACGATTTTCAGGCGGTCCATTTGCGCGCCAAGCTGCTCGCGCAGCAGAGCGCGCTGCTCTGGCGATGACAGGTCGTCCCCTTCAACCACCGCGATGCGCGGCACCGGTGCGTTCAGCTCCCGTGCCATGCGGGCAATGTGCGCCGCAGCCGCGCGCGGGTTGGCCGCACCAAAATTGCTGACGATGCGAATCCCGGCGGCCAAGGCCCGCAGCAACACCGGGCGCAGCATGTCATCGAGCAAAGGCTCGTAGCCCGCATTCCGATCGGCGCGCCGACGCAGTTGGGCCAGCGCCAACGTGCGTTCGGCCAGGGTTTCGAAAATCAGAAATGCCCGCTGCCCGCTCGGTCCGCTCTTCAGCCGCTCGATCAGCGTATCCACGACCGGCCCCGCAGCGTCGGTGCGGTCACCGGAAAAGCCGGCCGCACAGCCAACCAGCAGAGGGGGAATTACAGCGTTCGTCATGTCTCCATCTCGTGTTCTGCAGTCAATGTAAGTTCCACGACATAATTCGTGAAATCGAAAATTAAGATCAACTGATTCGTTTTACAGCTTAATGGCATTGCCAGATTTTTCGACTCGTCAATTGCGCGCTTTGGTGCAACTGGCGGAGTTGCGCAATTTCACGCGCGCGGCGCAAACCTGCCATCTCTCACAGCCTGCGTTCAGCGCACAGATTCGAGCATTGGAAGACGCTGTGGGCGCACGCCTGTTCGATCGCGACACCCGGAGCGTGCGGCTGACGGTGGAAGGTGCGCGCTTTGAGGCGGCGGCGCGGCGTTTGCTGCAGGAAACGCAGTTGGCGCTGGACGATCTGACCGACCACGTGGAGCGTCGGCGCGGACGCGTGCATCTCGCGGCCCTGCCTTCGCTGGCGGCAGGATGGCTGCCCGAACTGTTCGCCGAGTACCGCGCCCGCTTTCCGGGCATCGAACTGCGCCTCTCGGACGTCCTGTCCGACCCCTGCATCGAACTGGTGCGCAGCGGTCAGGCCGACTTTGCGCTGGCATCGGGCGCTCTACCTGCCGCCGGCATCGAAGGCCTCGAATTGCGTGTGCTTCGCACCGACGGATTTCACCTGCTGTGCCCGGCGGGCCATCCGCTGGCGCAGCGAAGGCGACTGAGCCTGGAAGCCCTGGCGGGACACCCGTTCATCCAGATGGCACTCAGCACCAGCGTGCGACAGGCGCTCGATGCTGCGCTGCACCCGCTGTCGATGAATACGGTGCTCGAGGTGGAGCAACTGGCCACCGTGCGCGGCATGGTCGAAGCGGGGCTGGGCATCAGCGCAGTGCCCACGCTGACGCTGTATCAGTTCCGCACACCCGGAATCGTGGTTCGGCCTTTGCCGTTGCCCACTTTGACGCGCTCCATCGTACTCATCCGTCGCAACGCCAGCCTTTCGAGCGCGGCACAGGCAATGCATGATCTGGTGGTTGAGCGACTTGAATCGTTGCGCGAAAACAAAGCGCAGTCCCGCGGAACATCGCGTCGCGATGAATGACGATCTGACTCATCGCGGGTGTTGTACGACCGGCCCGCGCAGGGCGGATGTCTTCCATGCGCTTTTCATTGGCTTCTCCTGTTCGTCGCCAGCGCTTCGGCCCCTGGCCGCTCACCGCCGCTGAACAACCGATCGATAAGGCCCGGCCGCCGTCCCCGCGGTTGACTTCGCGCGCATCGCCCTCAACACCTGCTGGGCACCAGCGGCCATGAGGCGGGCGTCGGAGCTGACGGTGACGAACTGGAAGCCGGCCGCGATGCGCTTGAGCGCGCCCTCGGCGTGGCCGTTGTGAATGCCGGTCACCACGCCGTGCGCCTTGGCGCGCGCCAGGATGTGGTCAACCGCTTCTTGCGCCTTGGGATCAAGATCGTCGAACACCGGACGGCAGCCGAGCGCCAGCGACAGGTCCGACGGGCCGATGTAGATGGCGTCCAGCCCTTCCACCGAGAGGATGGCGTCCAGGTTGTCGAGCGCCTGGGCGGTTTCAATCATCGCGAAGGTGACGATGGTGTCGTTGGCGTGCTTCGGGTACTCGGCGCCGCCATACAGCAGGGCGCGCACGGGGCCGAAGCTGCGCGTGCCCCGGGGCGCGTAGTGGGTCCAGGCCACCAGCTTCTGCGCGTCTTCGCGCGTATTCACCATGGGGCAGATGACGCCGTAGGCGCCGGCGTCCAGCGTCTTCATCAGGATGCCGGGCTCCAGCCAGGGCACGCGCACCAGCGGCACGGTGGCGGTGGTGGAAATCGCCTGCAGCATGGGAATCATGGCTTGGTAGTCGACCACGCCATGTTGCAGGTCGATGGTCAGCGTGTCCCAGCCCTGGTGGGCCATGGTTTCGGCCGAGAAGCTGTTGCCAATGGCGAGCCATCCATTGACTGCCGCGCCGCCGGATTGCCAAAGGGTACGCAAGCGGTTTTCTCTCATGGGTGCTCCCTTTGTGTGGATCGCGTCATCGACCGCCGGATCAGTCGGCGACGACCGGGTGGTTCGCCAGCAGTTCCAGCGCCTTCACCAGCGCCGAATGATCGAGCTGGTCCCAGTCGTTGGCGGCGCAGGCGCCCATGAGCTGGGCGGCGCTGGCCGTCTGGGGCAGCGCGACACCGATCGCCCTGGCGCCCGACAACGCCAGGCCCAGGTCCTTCTGGTGCAGCGCGATCCGGAAGCCCGGCTTGAAGGTGCGCTGGATCATGCGCTCGCCGTGCACTTCCAGCACACGACTGGCGGCGAAGCCGCCCATCAGCGCCTGGCGCACCTTGGCGGGGTCGGCACCGGCCTTGCTGGCGAACAGCAACGCCTCGCCGACCGCGGCGATGTTGAGCGCCACGATGATCTGGTTGGCGACCTTGGTGGTCTGGCCGTCGCCGACGCCACCGACGTGGGTGATGTTCTTGCCCATCCGCTCCAGCAACGGCTTGACGCGGGCGAAGGCCTCGTCGCTGCCGCCAACCATGATGGTCAGGCTGGCCGCCTTGGCGCCGACTTCGCCGCCCGACACGGGGGCGTCGAGGTAGTCGCAGCCCAGCGCCTCGATCTTGCCGGCGAACGCCTTGGTCTCGATGGGCGAGATGCTGCTCATGTCGATCACGGTCTTGCCAGCCGACAGGCCCTCGGCCACGCCATCGGCGCCAAACAGCACGGCCTCGACGTCGGGTGTGTCGGGCAACATCAGGATGACGATGTCGGCCTGTTGCGCCACTTCCTGGCCGTTGGCGCAGCCGATGGCGTTGCTGGCGGCGATGTCGGGGTGCGGCTTGCCGCGCTTGACGTAGTACAGCTGATGTCCGGCGTTGATGAGGTGCAGCGCCATCGGCGCGCCCATGATGCCGAGGCCGATGAATCCGATGTTCATGTGAACTCCTTTAACAAACGGCCGGGACGGAAACTCTTCAAGTCACCGGCGCGGGATTGAACAGCACCAGGGCGTTGTGCAGCTTCCATTGCTCGGCCCAGGTCTTCTTGCGGCCGCTGGCGACGTCGAGCAGCAGCTCAAACAGCTCGCGCCCCACGTCCTCGATGCTGGCGTCGCCATCGGCGATCTTGCCGGCGTTGACGTCCATCAGGTCGTGCCAGCGCCGCGCCAGCTCGCTGCGCGTGGCGACCTTGACCACCGGCACCGCCGCCAGCCCGTACGGCGTGCCGCGCCCGGTGGTGAACACGTGCAGGTTCATGCCGGCGGCCAGCTGCAGCGTGCCGCAGATGAAGTCGCTGGCGGGCGTGGCGGCAAACACCAGGCCGGTCTGGTCGGCTTTCAGTTTTTCGCCGGGCGGCAGCACGTGGCTGATGGCGGCGCTGCCGCTCTTGACGATGCTGCCCATGGCCTTCTCGGCGATGTTCGACAGGCCGCCCGCCTTGTTGCCGGGCGTGGTGTTGGCGGCGCGATCGACGCGTCCGCGCTCCAGGTAGGCGTCGTACCAGCCCAGCTCACGCACCACGGCCGCCGCCACCTCGGGCGTGGCGGCGCGCGAGGTGAGCTGCTCCACCGCGTCGCGCACCTCGGTGTTCTCGCTGAACATGATCGTCGCCCCGGCGCGCACCAGCAGGTCGGCCATGTGGCCCACGGCCGGGTTGGCGGTGACGCCCGAGAACGCGTCGCTGCCGCCGCACTGCACGCCAACCACCAGCTTGGCTGCGGGCACCGTCTGGCGGCGGCGCGCGTTGAGACGTTCAAGGATGGGACGCGCGCGCTGCACGATATCCTGGACCATCGACTGGAAGCCGACGTGCGAATCGTGCTGCAGGCACACGGTATCGGGGCCGCTGGCGGCGTCACGGCCATCGACCAGCGGGAAGGTGCCCGGTGGCAGCAGGCGATCGGGTTGCAGTTTTTCGCAGCCCAGGCTGACCACCAGCACCTCGCCGCCGAAGTTGGGATTCAGGCTGATATGGCGCAGTGTGCGGATCGGGATTTCGGCGCCCGGCGCGTCGATGGCGACGCCGCAGCCGTAGCTGTGCTCCAGCGCCACCACGCCATCCACATGGGGGAATTCGGGCAGCAGCTCGCGCCGGATGCGTTCAGCCGCGATGTCGACCACGCCGGCCACGCACTGCACGGTGGTGGTGATGGCCAGCAGGTTGCGCGTGCCGACCGAGCCGTCGGCGTTGACGTAGCCCTCGAAGCTGTGTCCGTCCAGCGGCGCCCAGTCGGGCGCGGGCACGGTGGCCATGGGCAAGCCTTCCAGCGCGCGCGCCGAGGGCATGTCGGTGATGCGCTCATGCACCCAGCTGCCGGCGGCGATCGGCTGCCGCGCATAGCCCACCGTCACGTTGTAGCGGCGCACCACGCCACCCACGGCGATATCGGTCAGCGCCACCTTGTGGCCCTGTGGCACTTTCTCGCGCAGCACCAGGCCGCCCGGCAGCTCGGTGCCGGCGGGCAGGCCGCCGTCGTTGGCGACGATGGCGACATTGTCGGCCGGGTGGATGCGAATGGCCAGCGGCGGGCGCGTGGGGTTCATGGTGTCGTCCCGGCTTCAGCGCACCATGCACGGCCGCTTGGGGTCGAAGCTCCAGCCCGGGATCAGGTACTGCATGCCCACCGCATCGTCGCGCGCGCCCAAGCCGTGCTGCAGATACAGCTGGTGCGCCTTCTCGACCTCAGCCATGTCCAGCTCGATGCCCAGGCCGGGCTGCTTCGGCACCTGCACGTAGCCGCCTTCGATGGTCAAGGGCGTCCTGGTCAGGCGCTGACCGTCCTGCCAGATCCAGTGCGTGTCGATGGCGGTGACCTTGCCAGGCGCGGCGGCGCCGACGTGGGTGAACATGGCCAGCGACACGTCGAAGTGGTTGTTGGAATGGCTGCCCCAGGTCAGACCCCAGTCGCGGCAGGTCTGCGCCACGCGCACGCTGCCGGACAGCGTCCAGAAATGCGGGTCGGCCAGCGGGATGTCGACCGCCTGCAGCGCCAGCGCGTGCACCATCTGCCGCCAGTCGGTGGCGACCATGTTGGTGGCCGTGGGCAGGCCGGTGGCGCGGCGGAACTCCGCCATCACCTCGCGGCCGGAGAAGCCGTCCTCGGCGCCGCAGGGGTCCTCTGCATACGCCACGACACCTCGCATTTTCTGGCCGAGGCGAATGGCGTCCTTCAGCAGCCAGCCCCCATTGGGGTCGAGTGTCACGCGTGCCTCGGGAAAGCGCTCGTGCAGCGCGGTCACGGCATCGACTTCCTCGTCGCCGCGCAGCACACCGCCTTTGAGCTTGAAATCCTGAAAACCATAGCGCGTCTGCGCCGCCTCGGCCAGGCGCACGATGGCCTCGGGCGTCATGGCCGCGTCGTGGCGCAGGCGCAGCCAGTCATCGTGCGCGTCCGGCTCGCTGGCATAGGGCAGATCGGTCTTGGTGCGGTCGCCGACGAAGAACAGGTAGCCCAACATCTGCACGGCATCGCGCTGCTGACCTTCGCCCAGCAAGGCCGCGACCGGCACGCCCAGATGCTGGCCTTGCAGGTCAAGCAGCGCGCTTTCCACTGCCGCCACCGCGTGGATGGTGGTGCGCAGATCGAAAGTCTGCAGCCCGCGCCCACCGGCATCGCGGTCGGCAAAGCGCGCGCGCATGGCGTTCAGGATGGCGTGCATGGCGCCGATGCCCTGGCCTTCCACCAGCGGGCGCGCGTCTTCCAGCGTCTGCCGAATCTTCTCGCCACCGGGCACCTCACCGACGCCGGTATGCCCGGCGCTGTCGGTCAGGATCAGCAGGTTGCGGGTGAAGAACGGCGCGTGCGCACCGGACAGGTTGAGCAGCATGCCGTCGCGCCCGGCGACCGGGACGACGCGCAGCGACTGGACGATGGGGGTGTTCATGGGCGGAAGCAGCGGCCTTCAGGTGCCGGCGCCATGGCGGATGGCGGCCGGCCGGATCGCCATCAGTTGGCGGTGATCTTGCGTTCGCGGATGAGCTTTTCCCAGCGCGCGTATTCGGCGGCCTGGAACTTCGAGAACTCGTCGGGCGTGTTGAGCACCATCTCGAAACCCAGATCCAGCATCTTGGCCTTGGTGTCGGGTTCGCTCATGATCTCGGCGATGGCGCCGCGCAGCTTGTTCTTCATGTCGGCCGGCAGCCCGCGCGGGCCGGCCACGGCCTGCCACGAGTACACATTGGCGTCCTTGACGCCGCTCTCCTCCAGCGTGGGCACGTTGGGCAGCAGCGGCGAACGCTTGGCGCTGGTGATGGCCAGCGGGCGCAGCTTCTCGGCCTTGATCTGCGGCATGGCGGTGTTGATGTTCATGAACGAGGACATCACCTGGTTGCCCAGCAGGTCGGTCATGACCGGGCCACCGCCCTTGTAGGGCACATGCAGGCCGCTGGTGCCGGTCTGCTGCCAGAACAGCTCGGCCGTGAGGTGGTCGCTGGAGCCGGCGCCCGAGGTGGCGAAGCTCATCTTGCCCGGATTGGCCTTCAGGTAGGCCATCACGTCGGCCATGCTCTTGAGCGGCGACGCCGCGGGCACCACCAGCACGTTGGGCGCCTGCACCACCACGGTGATCGGGTCCAGGTCCTTGAGCGCGTCGTACTGCGCCTTGATCAGGTGCGGCGCGATCACGAACGGACCGAGCGAGGACACCAGCAGCGTGTGGCCGTCGGCCGCGCTGCGCGCCACCTGGGCCGTGCCAATGGTGCCGGTGGCGCCGGCCTTGTTGTCGACCACCACGGTGCCGCCGATCTTCTCGCCCAGCTTGGCGGAGATCGTGCGCGCAATCAGGTCGGTCGAGCCGCCGGGCGGGAACGGCACCACGATGGTCACCGGCTTGGTCGGCCAGGCAAAAGCCGTGGTGGCGGCCGCGCCGAGCGCGAGAGCAAAAAGGGCTTTCTTGATCATGGGTTGGCTCCTTCGGGTCAATGAATGCGCGGGCTGGATGACGGCAATGAACTGGTGCCGGACTTCGATTTGAAGTACGACATCGTACAACTACAGAATGAACAAGAGATCAGTAGAAACCCGAGTCGTTGGGCTTAGAAAAGGCGCTCGCTGCTTCTCAGCGCTCGACCGTTGTCAGTGCGCGGCGACGCCGCTCACGGCTGTTGCTCAGGTGCGTGCGCATCGCCGCGCGGGCGGCATCGGCGTCCTGGCGTTCGATGGCATCGAGAATGCTGCGGTGCTCGGCATGCACGCCGCGCAGATAGTCGGCCCGGGCCGGGCTGATGTCCTCGGCGTCCAGGCGCGCGCGCGGGATCATGCTGCCGCCGAGCGTGTTCATGAGGTCGGCGAAACGCGGGTTCTGGGTGGCGCGGGCCAGTTCGAGATGAAACTGGAAGTCCGGGCCCACGGCGTCGCGCCCCTGCTCCACCGCTTCGGCAAACGCGTCCAGCACCGCGCGCAAGGCCACCAGATCGGCATCCGTGCGGCGCTGCGCCGCCAGGCCCGCGCCTTCGGTTTCCACGGCGATGCGCAATTCCAGCACCGCGATCACGTCGTGCAGCGTACTGACCTGCTCGGGCGCGATGCGAAAGCTGCCGCTGTCGCCCAGGCCGAGCACGAAGGTGCCGATGCCGTGCCGGGTCTCGACCATGCCCGCCGCCTGCAGATGCGACATGGCCTCGCGCACCACGGTGCGGCTGACGCCGAATTCGTCCATCAGATCGGCTTCGCGCGGTAGCTTGGCGCCATGCGGCAAGTGCCCGGCACGAATCTGATCGCCCAAGGCCTCCACCACGTGGGCGGTCAGGGAACGGCTGCGGGAAGACGCGGGCATGGTGGCTTTCCTCGGTATTCTTATCAGACGTCGTACCACTGAATGGTAGTCCCATCCGGCCTGCACGCCAAGGCAGCCCATCGCCGAACAGGTGGCGGCGCTGCGCGGGTAATCGCGATCCGTGCAGCGGCTTCCTGCACTTTCAGCCTTGAGCCCGGTCTTTCACCCCGACAGCCGCCTCGTCTGCTTCACGGCCGGCCTGCCGCCGCCCGTTATCGCCCCACCACCTTCTCCAGCGCATCCACGTACAGCGCCGGCACGTCGCAGCCGGTCTGGTCCATGATTTCGCGGAAACCGGTCGGGCTGGTGACGTTGATCTCGGTGATGCGGGTGCCGATGATGTCCAGCCCGATCAGCAGAAGGCCGCGCGGCGCCAGCACACGGCCGACCGCCAGCGCGGTGGCGCGGTCGGTGTCGGACAGCGGCTGGGCCACGCCCTTGCCGCCGACCGCCAGGTTGCCGCGCACCTCGCTGCCCTGCGGGATGCGCGCCAGCACGAAAGGCGCAGGCTGGCCGTCGATGATGATGATGCGCTTGTCGCCCGCGGTGATCTCGGGCAGAAACTTCTGCACCATGAAGGTGGTGGCACCGTGGTGGTTCAGCGTCTCGGTGATCGAACCCAGGTTCAGGCCGTCCGGCCCGACGCGGAAGATGCCCATGCCGCCCATGCCGTCCAGGGGTTTCAGCACGATCTCGCCGTGCTCGGCGTGAAAGCGCTTCACGTCCTCGGGCGAGCGCGTGACCAGGGTGGGGCCCAGGAATTGCTGGAACTCCATCACCGCCAGTTTTTCAGGGTGGTTGCGCAGCGCCTGCGGGCGGTTGACGACGCGCGCGCCCTCGCGCTCGGCCTGCTCCATCAGGTGCGTGGCGTAGATGAATTCGGCATCGAAGGGCGGGTCCTTGCGCATCAGCACGGCGTCGAAGCTGGCCAGCGCGGCCTCGCGTGTGGCGGCCTCGGCGAACCAGTGACTCTCGTCGCCGGTCAACCGGATGTCGCGCACCTGGGCCTGCACCGGCTGCCCAGCCTGCCAGCGCAAATGGCGCGGCTCGCACGCGGCAACGGTGTAGCCGCGCCGCTGCGCCTCGCGCATCATGGTGTAGGTGGTGTCCTTGTAGGCCTTGAAGGATTCCAGCGGATCGGCGACGAAAAGCAGTTTCATGGTGGGTGAATCACAAGCGGCATTCGCCCGGACGGGCGCAGGGCGTACTGTTGCACAAAGCCACCGGGGCCGTGTGGCGGCCGGATCAGGTCATCGGCGGCTCAACCTCGGCATCCGCTTGCAGATGCTCGACCAGTTGCCGCGCCACCGTGGGCAGCGCGTCCATCGAGCGCACGCACAGCGCCAGCCGGCGCGCCGCCCAGGGCTCGTCGAGCGCGATCACGCGGATCGCCAGCTGGCGCCGGTACAGTTCGGCGCTGCCCTGCGGCATCACGCCCACGCCAAGGCCGGCGGCCACCATCAGGCACAGCGCGTCGTAGCCGGTGACCTGCATGCGCAGACGCAGCGGCTGGCCAGCGTCGGCGGCGCCGCGCTGCAACAGCTGGTGCATCGCACTGCCGGGGTGCATGCCGATCAGGTCGAACGCCAGCGCATCCGCCAGGCGCGCCCGCCGCCGCCGCGCCAGCGCGTGGCCTACGGGCACCACCAGCACCAGCCGGTCGCTGCGGTAAGGCAGCAGCGTCAGCGAAGCACCGCGCTCGCCGAGGTGGCCAGCGCTCAGAATGCCGATGTCGGCGGCGTTCTCGGCCACCGCGCGCGCCACGGCGCTGCTGATCAGCTCCTGCAACCGCACGTCGACCCGCGGATGCCGCACCATGAAGCGCTGCAGGTCGGCCGGCAGGAATTGCGTGATGGCCGAGATGTTGGCCGCCACGCGCACCTGCCCGCGCAGGCCGGCGCCCCACTCGCCCATCTGCACGGCGATGCCGTCCAGATCGTTCAGCACGCCGCGCGCCAGGTGCAGCAGCGCATGGGCCGCCTGGGTCGGCCGGATGCCGCGGTTGCTGCGCTCGAACAGGCTGACCTTCAGGCACGCCTCCAGCTCGGCCAGGCGGCGGCTGGCGGCCGAGGGCGCGATGTGTTCCAGCGCGGCGGCGCGCGCGATGGCGCCGCTTTCCATCACGGCAACAAACACGCGCAACGAGACCGGGTCGAGCTTCATGAGCCCGCATCGTAGCGCCAGCCATGCCAAAACGCGATGGCAGCGTGCCGCATGAGCGCTTTGCACCTGGCCACAGCCGGGCGATGATGGCGCCATGACATTGGCCATGCCGTCCAGCGATGGCCGTCCGACATAAGGAGACAGGCGACATGAAGCAAGCGACGACGCCCGCCGCCCTGGCCGGCGTGCGCGTAATCGAGATGGGCCAGCTCATCGCCGGACCATTCGCCGGCAAGACGCTGGGCGAATTCGGCGCCGACGTCATCAAGATCGAGCCACCCGGCGCGGGCGATCCGCTGCGCAACTGGCGCCTGATCAAGAACGGCACCTCGGTCTGGTGGCAGGTGCAGTCGCGCAACAAGCGTTCGGTGGCCATTGATCTGCGGCAGGCCGAAGGGCAGCAGCTGGCGCGTGATCTGATCACCGAGGCCGACGTGCTGATCGAGAACTTCCGCCCCGGCACGCTGGAAGCCTGGGGCATGTCGCCGGATGAACTGCACCAGCTCAACCCCGGCCTGGTGATCTTGCGCATCTCCGGCTACGGCCAGACGGGGCCGTACCGCGACCTGCCGGGTTTTGGCGTGATCGGCGAAGCCATGGGCGGCCTGCGCCACCTGACGGCCGAGCCAGGCCGCGTGCCGGTGCGCGTGGGCGTGTCGATTGGCGACACGCTGGCGGCGCTGCACGGCGTCATCGGCGTGATGATGGCGCTGTACCACCGCAAGGTTCATGGGGGCGCCGGGCAGGTGATCGACGTGGCGCTGCACGAGGCGGTGTTCAACGTGATGGAAAGCCTGATCCCCGAGTACAGCGCCTTCGGTGCCGTGCGCGAGGCCGCCGGCAGCGCGCTGCCGGGCATTGCGCCGAGCAACGCGTACGCCTGCACCGACGGCTGGGTGCTGGTGGCCGGCAATGGCGACAGCATCTTCAAGCGCTTGATGAGCACCATCGGCCGCGATGACTTAGGCGCCGCGCCCGACCTGGCCGACAACGCCGGCCGCGTAGCGCGCGTGGCCGAGATCGACGCCGCTATTCAAGCGTGGACGCAAGGCCAGACGGTGCGGCAGGTGATGGACCAACTCGCCGCCGCGCGCGTGCCCGCCGGCAAGGTCTACACCGCCAAGGACATCGCCGAAGACCCGCACTACCGAGCGCGCGACATGATCCTGAGCCAAGCCACGCGCGACGGCGACACGGTCGAAGTGCCGGGCATCGTGCCCAAGCTCTCGGCCACGCCGGGCACGGTGCGCGGCAGCGCGCCGCACGTGGGCGACGACACCGATGCGGTGCTGCGCCAGATGGGTTTGAGCGACGCGCAGATCGCAGCGTTGCGTGAAAAGGAAATCATCCAATGAGCCACACTTGGCAAGGCGCCGGCCGGCGCATCCACATCCAGGAAGTGGGCACGCGCGATGGCCTGCAGATGGAGGCGCAGTTCGTGCCGACTGAAGACAAGATCGCGCTGATTGATGCGCTCTCGCACACAGGGCTGGCCAAGATCGAGGTCACTTCCTTCACCTCGCCCAAGGCCATTCCGGCGCTGCGCGACGCCGAAATCGTGATGCGCGAGATCGCACGCGTGCCGGGCGTGGTCTATACCGCGCTGGTGCCTAACGTGCGCGGCGCCGAGCGCGCCATTGAATCGAAGACGGACGAGCTGAACCTGGTGATGTCCACCAGCGAGACGCACAACCTGGCCAACCTGCGCATGACGCGCAAGCAGTCGTTTAACAGCCTGACCGAGGTGGTTCGCACGGCGCAGGCCGCCCAGGTGCCGGTGAACGTGTCGCTGTCCTGCGTGTTCGGCTGCCCGATGGAAGGCGACGTGGCCGAGCACGAGGTGTTCGGCTGGGCGCAGCGCTTTGTCGATTTGGGCGTGCAGGGGCTGACGCTGTGCGACACCACGGGCATGGCGTATCCGACGCAGGTGGCCGCCATCACGCGCGCGGCGCGCGAGCGCTGGCCCGGCATTGAATTGACGCTGCACTTCCACAACACGCGCGGCATGGGCCTGGCCAACGTGCTGGCCGCCATCGATGCGGGCGCGGATCGCTTCGACACTTCGATCGGCGGCCTGGGCGGCTGCCCGTATGCGCCGGGCGCGACTGGCAACGTGTGCAGCGAGGAGATCGTGCACGCGCTGCAGCTGATGGGCTACGACACCGGCGTCGATCTGGACCGGTTGATCCACGCCGCCAAGCGCCTGCCGCCACTGATCGGCCACGAGGTGCCGAGCCAGATCGTCAAGGCCGGTCGGCGGCTCGATCTGCACCCGATGCCGACCGATTTCGACGCCGTGCGCGAGCGCGCGCTGGCCCGCGAGCATTGACCCTTTGTTCGAGATTCAACAGGAGACCACCCCATGCCACTGACCCGCAAACACTTCCTCGCCCTGGCCGCCGCCTTGGTGGCCAGCAGCGCCCTGGCGCAGGGCTATCCGGCCAAGCCCATCACCCTGGTCGTGCCGGCCTCCGCCGGCGGCACCACGGACCTGGCCGGCCGCATGCTGGCGCAGGGCCTGAGCGGCGTGGTCGGTCAGCAGGTGGTGGTGGACAACAAGGCCGGGGGCAATGGCGCCATCGCGACGTCGATCGTCAAGCGCGCGCCGGCCGATGGCTACACGCTGCTGATGCAGTACTCGGGCTACCACGTCATCTCGCCGCACCTGATGAAGCAGCGGCAGTGGGAGCTGGCCGATTTCCAGCCGATTGCCAACGTGCTGTCGGCGCCGCAGATCATCGTGGTGCGCGACGACGTGCCGGTGAAGACGCTGGCCGAGCTGGTGGCCTACGCCAAGGCGCACCCGGGCAAGCTCAACTACGCCTCGTCCGGCAACGGCTCGCTGCAGCACGTGACGGGCGCCATGCTGGAGCAGCAGGCAGGCATCAAGATGGTCCATGTGCCGTACAAGGGCACCGGCCCGGCGCTGCAGGATTTGCTGGCCGGCCAGGTGCAGCTGACCTTTGGCACGGCGCCGCCCTTCATGCAGCACATTGCAGCGGCCAAGCTGCGCGTGCTGGCCGTGACCGGCAAGGAGCGCCTGCCCAGCCTGCCCGAGGTGCCGACCACGGCCGAGGCGGGCTATCCCAAGCTCACGCCGACCTCGTGGTTCGCGCTGTTCGCACCGGCCGCCGTGCCCAAGGACATCGCCACCAAGCTGGCGGCCGACGTGCAGAAGGTGATGGCCGACCCGGCCTTCAAGCAAAAGGCACTGGAGCAGGGCGCCACGGCGGATTACCAGTCGCCCGCGCAACTGGGCGACAAGGTCAAGGCCGACTACGCCGAGTGGGCCAACGTGATCAAGGCGTCGAAGATCGAGGCCGACTGAACCTAAATCTCCACCTTCGACCCCAGTTCCACCACGGCGTTACTCGGCAGGCTCAGGAACTCGGCCGCCGCGCTGGCGCTGTGGTGCATTTGCGCGAACAGCTTTTCACGCCACATGGCCATGCCCTTGCCCAGCATGGGCACCACGATGTCGCGCGAGAGGAAGTAACTGGTGGTCATCGGGTTCAACTTGATCCCCCGCCCGGTGAGCAGACCCAGCGCCTTGGGCAGGTTGATGTCGTTCTTGAAGCCGTAGTTGACGATGATCTGCCAGCAGTCGTGTCCCAGCGGCTCCACCTCCAGGCGCTTTTGCATGCCGATCCAGGGCACCTCGTGGCTGCGCACGGTGACGAACAGGTTCTGCTCGTGCAGCACCTTGTTGTGCTTCAGGTTGTGCAGCAGCGCGTTGGGCACCGTGCCCGGCTCCACGGTCAGGAACACCGCCGTGCCGGCCACGCGAGTGGGTGGTGCGATAAAGATCGATTCGAGAAAGTCCTTGAGCGAAATCGACGCCTCGTGCAACGACTGCGACAACAGCGCGCGCCCATCCTTCCAGGTGATCATCAGCAGAAACACCACGCTGGCGATCGCCAGCGGAAACCAGCCGCCGTGCGTCAGCTTCATCAGGTTGGAGGCCCAGAAGGCGATGTCGACCACGAAGAACAGCCCGGTGGCGCCCAGGCACAGCAGCAGCGGCAGCTTCCAGGCGTAGCGGATGACGAAGAAGGTGAGCACGGTGGTGATCAGCATGTCGGTGGTCACCGCGATGCCGTAGGCCGCCGCCAGGTTGCTGGACGAGCGGAACATGCCGACCGCCAGCACGATCATGGCGAACAGCATCCAGTTGACGAAGGGCACGTAGATTTGCCCCGTCTCCTTGACGCTGGTGTGCAGCACCTGCAAGCGCGGCAGGTAGCCGAGCTGGATCACCTGCTTGGTGACGCTGAAGGCGCCCGAGATCAGCGCCTGCGAGGCGATCACCGCCGCCGCCGTGGCCAGGATCACCAGCGGGATCTGTCCCCAGTCGGGCGCCAGATTGAAGAACGGGTTCTTCACCGCGCTCGGGTCGGCCAGCAGCAGCGCGCCCTGGCCGAAGTAGTTCAGCGTCAGGCAGGGCATGGCGATGAAGAACCAGGCGATGCGGATCGGCTTTTTCCCGAAGTGGCCCATGTCGGCGTACAGCGCTTCGGCGCCGGTCACGCACAGCACCACGGCGCCCAGGATGATGAAGGTGATGCCGGGGTGATGCCAGGTGAATTTCCAGCCATACCAGGGCAGCAGCGCCCACAGGATTTCGGGGTGCGCAACAATTTGCCACAAGCCCAGCGCGCCGATCACCAGCAGCCACAGAATCATGACCGGACCGAAGAACTTGCCGATGTCGGCCGTGCCGCGCTTTTGCACAAAGAACAGCCCGAACAGGATGATCAGCGTGAGCGGGATCACCCAGTTCTTGAACGCCGGCGACACCACTTCCAAGCCTTCCACCGCCGACAACACCGTGATGGCCGGCGTGATCACGCCATCGCCGTAAAACAGGCAGGCGCCGAAGATGCCCACCAGCAGCATCTTGCTGCGCAGTGCGGGGCGGTCGGCGACGGCGCGCGAGGCCAGCGTGAGCATGGCGATCAAACCGCCTTCGCCGTTGTTGTCGGCGCGCAGGACCAGCACGACGTACTTGATCGACACGATGGTGGTGAGCGTCCAAAACACCATCGACAGGATGCCGTAGACATTCTCGGGGGTGAACTCAACGTGCCCGGAGCCGAACACCTCCTTGATGGTGTAGAGCACGCTGGTACCGATGTCGCCAAATGCCACGCCGATGGCGGCGATGGTGAGCGCACTCAGAGACGATTTAGAAGCAGACACGAATCACACCGGCCCTTGGCTGTTGGGGTTTGGGCACGGCGCCTGCGAGCAATGGGGCCGCTATTGTGCGCTGGCCGGGATGCACCCGGGCTGACGGCACTGCCCCGAGTGTCGCTCGGCGACAACAGCGCGACGAGCGCGGCGTCCTAACCCATCGCCTGCAGTTCGGGGTCGGTCGCTTCCAGCTCGTAGCTGGCCGCCACCATGGCCAGGCGACCGATCACGCCGTACATGTAGAAGCGGTTGGGCGCGCTGGCTGCGCCCTTGGCGCCGGGGCGCGGCAGCTGCGCCCCGCCAGCGAAGGCCAGCGGCACGAAGCGCGCGCCGGGCGCGTTCAGGTTCTCGTCCACGCCGCGCTCGGCGTGCACACGGTAGAAGCCGCCCACCACGTAGCGGTCGATCATGTAGACCACCGGCTCGGCCACGGCGTCGTGGATGCGCTCGTTGGTCAGCACGCCTTCCTGGATGATCACCTCGCCGCGTGGTACCACCGCCGCACCGGCCTTGCCGCGCGCCGGCTTGCGCCCCAACGGCTCCAGATCGCGCACGTCGCGCACCGTCATGATGCCCATGCCGTGCGCACCCTGGTCGGCCTTGACGACGACGAAGGGCTTCTCGTTGATGCCGTATTCCTTGTACTTGCGGCGCACCTTGGTCAGCAGCGCGTCGACGTGGGTGCGCAGGCATTCGGCGCCGTCGGGCTCGCGGATGTCGAGCTCGCCGCAGCTGCTGAACATCGGGTTGATCAACCAGGGATCGACGCCGATCAGCTTGCCGAAACGCTTGCTCACTTCCTCATAGCACTGGAAGTGGCGGCTCTTGCGGCGGATGGTCCAGCCGGCCTGCAGCGGTGGCAGCAGGTACTGGTCGTGCAGGTCTTCCAGGATGCCGGGCGTGCCCGCCGCCAGATCGTTGTTGAGCAGGATGGTGCAGGGATCGAAGTGCTTCAGCCCGACCCGGTAGCGCGTGCGTTGCGCCGGCTCCAGCGTCAGTTTCTCGCCGTCCGGCAGGCTGAGTTGGCTGCTGCGCTTGACCGCGGGATCGATCGAGCCGAAGCGCACGTTCAGCCCGGCCATGCGGAAGATCTCCTGCAGCCGCTGCAGGCTGGCCAGGTAGAAGCTCGACAGCTTGCCGTTCTCCGGCACGATCAGCAGGTTGCGCGCCTCGGGGCAGATCTTCTCGATCGCCGCCTGCGCCGCCTGCACCGCCAGCGGCAGCACCTCAGGCGACAGGTTGTGCCAGCCGTCGGGGTACAGGTTGGTGTCCACCGGGGCCAGCTTGAAGCCGGCGTTGCGGATGTCGACCGAGCAGTACAGCGGCGGCGTGTGCTCCATCCATTCCAGGCGGAACCAGCGCTCGATCACCGGCGTGGCGTCGAGGATGCGCTGCTCCAGCTCATTGATGGGGCCGGTGAGCGCGGTGACGAGGTGGGGAACCATGCGGCCGAAGCGATCCAGACAGTTGAACGATTCATTGTAGGGCTCGGCGTGCACGTCTTTTTTGGCCGCCTGGCGCGGCACGGGTTGGGCGGGGCGCAAAGCCACTAATATCGCAGCCACCCATGAGCCACGTGCCTGACAAGCTGAACGCCCGCGCCCCGACGGGCGCTGCGCCGGTGCGCGCCAAGCGCGAATGGCACCCCGCGCTGGTGTTGGTGTGCGCGTTTTTGAGCGTCATCGCGCTCGGCACGCTGGTGCTGCTGCTGCCGATCTCGCGCGCCGAGCCGGGCAGCGCGCCTTTCATGACGGCGATGTTCACCGCCTGGTCGGCGGTGTGCATCAACGGCTTGTCCATCGTCGATACCGGCACCTACTGGTCGGGCTTCGGCCAGGCAGCCATCCTGTGCATGATCCAGCTGGGCGGCTTCGGCATGATGACCTCGGCCACGCTGCTCATCCTGTGGGCCGGCGGCGCCATGCGGCTGCGCTCGCGCCTGCTGCTGCAGGCCGAGACGCGCTCGCTGTCGCTGGGCGACGTCGGCAGCGTGGCGCGCGTGGTGTTCATCGTCACGCTGACGGTGGAATCGCTGGTGGCCGTGTGGCTCACGCTGCGCTTTGCGCTGGGCCACGGCATGCCCTGGGGTGCGGCGGCGTGGCATGGCGTGTTCCATGCCATCTCGGGTTTTTGCAACGCCGGCTTCGCGCTCTGGGGCGACAGCCTGTCGCAGTTTGTGCGCGACGGCTGGGTGCTGGTGCCGGTGATGATGGCCATCGTCATCGGCGGCCTGGGCTTTCCGGTGATTCACGAGCTGTGGTACTATCGGCGTCGGCCAGAGCATCACTACTCGATGCACACCGTGCTCACGCTGTGGGGCTCGCTGGTGCTGGTGACGGGGGGGCGTTGCTGATCTGGATCGCCGAGTGGCACAACCCGAAGACGCTGGGCGCGCTGGATCTGCCGCACCAGCTGCTGGCCTCGGTGTTCACCTCGGTGGCGGCGCGCTCGGTGGGCTTCAACGCCATCGACACCGGCGCCATGACCGACGATTCCTTCGTCGTGCACTACCTGCTGATGTTCATCGGTGCCGGCAGCGCCGGCACCGGCGGCGGCGTGAAGGTGACCACCTTCTTTGTCCTGTTGGTGGCGGTGTGGAGCGAGATCCGCGGCAACGCGGACACCGAGTTCCGCGGCCGCCGCATCACGCCCGCCGTGCTGCGCCAGGCGTTGACCATCCTGGTGCTGTCTGCCGGCGTCATCGTGGTCGGCCTGCTGGTGGTGATGCCGATGACCGAGGAGCGCTACGAGAAAGTGCTGTTCGAGGTGGTGTCGGCGGCGGGCAACGTGGGCCTGTCGACCGGCATCACCGCATCCTTGCCGCCGGCGGCGCAGATGGTGCTGCTGCTGCTGATGTTCTCAGGCCGCGTCGGCGTCATCACGCTGGCGGTGGCGCTGGCCGCGCGTTCGCACCGCTCGCGCATTCGTTACCCCGAGGAGAAGCCCCTTGTTGGATAAGTTCAAGAGCAGCGCCGCGCGCCGGCTGGCCAGCCAGACCGATTCGATCATGGTGATTGGCCTGGGCCGCTTTGGTCTGGCGGTGGCGCGTTCGCTGGTGCGGCTGGGACACGAGGTGTTGGCCGTGGATGCGCGCCTGGCGGTGGTCGAAGCGGTGGCGCAGGAGCTGCCCAACGTGGTGCAGGCCGACTGCACCGACGCCGACACGCTGCGCCAGCTGGATGCGCACAGCTTCTCGCACGTGGTGGTGGCCATCGGCCAGGGCCTGGAAGCCAGCGTGCTGACGGTGCTCAACCTCAGTCAGATGGGCATTGCCGACATCTGGGTCAAGGCGGCCACGGCCCAGCACGCGCGCATCGTCGAACGGCTGGGCGCGCACCACGTGATCTTTCCAGAAGCCGACATGGGCGAGCGCGTGGCGCACCTGGTCACCGGCAAGATGATCGACTTCATCGAATTCCTGGACGGCTTTGCGATTGCCAAGACGCGCGCGCCGGCCGAGATGCACGGCAAGCCGCTGTCGGAGTCGCGCATCCGCCAGAGCAAGCTGGTCACGGTGGTCGGCATCAAGCGGCTGAACCAAAACTTCATCTACGCGCAGCCAGAAACCGTGGTGGAGGCCGACGACCTGCTGGTGGTGGCGGGCGCCACCACCGATGTGGAGCGCTTCGCAGGGATGACCTGAGGCTAATGGGTGATCAGCCCCGCACTTCGCCTTCGCCCAGCACCACCCATTTCAGCGAGGTCAGGCCCTCGATGCCGACCGGGCCGCGGGCGTGGAACTTGTCGGTGCTGATGCCGATTTCGGCACCCAGCCCGTACTCGAAGCCGTCGGCAAAGCGCGTGCTCGCGTTGACCATGACGCTGGCCGAATCGACCTCGCGCAAAAAGCGCTGCGCATGGCGGTGGTCGTTGGTCAGGATGGCGTCGGTGTGGTGGCTGGAATAGCGATTGATGTGCTCGATCGCCTCGTCCAGGCCCCCGACAATCTTGATGCTGATCACCGGCGCCAGGTACTCCTCGCCCCAGTCCTGCTCGGTCGCGGCCGCCAGCGTGGCACCGGGCACATCCGCCAACAGCTTGAGCGATTCCGCATCGCCGCGCATCTCCACGCCCTTGGTGGCGTAGATGGCGCCGATGCGCGGCAGGAACTCGGGCGCCACGCCACGCGCCACCAGCAGCCCCTCGGTGGCGTTGCAGGGGCTGTACTTCTGCGTCTTGGCGTTGTCGGCCACCTTCAGCGCCAGTTCCACATCGCACGGATCGTCCACATAGGTGTGGCAGTTGCCGTCGAGGTGCTTGATCACCGGCACCTTGGCCTCTCTGCTCACGCGCTCGATCAGGCCCTTGCCGCCGCGCGGAATGATGACATCGACGAAGTCCGGCATGGCTACAAGCAAGCCGACGGCGGCGCGGTCGGTGGTCGGCACCAACTGCACCGCCTCGCGCGGCAGCCCGGCCGCTTCCAGCGCCTGCTGCACCAGCGTCGCCAGCGCCTGGTTGGACTGGATCGCCTCGCTGCCGCCGCGCAGGATGCAGGCGTTGCCACTCTTGATGCTCAGGGAGGCGGCCTCGATCGTCACGTTGGGCCGGCTCTCGTAAATCATGCCGAACACGCCGATCGGCACCCGCATCTGGCCAACGCGGATACCGCTGGGCTGCTGCTTCAGGCCAAGGATGTCGCCGATGATGTCCGGCATCGCCGCCAGCTGCTCGCAACCCTGGGCGCAGGTCTCGATCACCTTGGGCGTCAGCTTCAGGCGATCGACCATCGGTTCAGCCAGACCGGCGGCCTGGGCGCGCGACAGGTCGTCCTGGTTGGCGTCTTGCAGCGCATCGGCGCTGGTGCGCAGCAGTCGTGCCAGTTCGCGCAGCACCTGGTTGCGCGCCGCCGCGCCCGAGCGCGCCATGGCGCGCGAGGCCTGGCGGGCCTGCAGGCCCAGCAATTGCATGGTTTCGGCAACATTCGGAGCATTCATGCCCCGATTTTCCCAGATAAGCGCCTCAGCGGCAGGGCACGGGCTCGGCCTCACCGCGCAAGTCGGCGAGCGGCGCAAAGCCCAGGCTGCGGGCGCGCTCGGCATCGGCGGCGTTGATCTCGAACAGATTGATCTCGCCGGTGGCACCGCCGCACACGGCCGGATACATGCGCCCGTCGCTGGCGCAGCGGGCGCTGGCCACGCGCGCGCCAGCACGCTCCAACTCAGCCTGCATCGCCTCGGGCGCGACACCACGATCGCCACACTGCACCGCGCCGCGCGGCTTGAACACCTGCATGACGGCATACGTGCTCGGGCTGGCCACCGACGCCGACTCCGGCGGAGTGGTGCAGCCGCCGAGCCCCAACGCAACAAGCAAGGTCAGCACAAATGCGCCGCGACAAGTGGTGAAACGACTGGGCATCAGGTGGCTCCTTCAAGACATGGTAAGCCAGCCGGATCGCGCATCCGCCACGGCCTCATCGGCATTCGCCAGACCACTGGCTCAGCGACGCGGCATCACCTCGCCGCAGGCGCCGCACAGGCTTTGCGCCAGCCGGTGCAGCGCTTGCCACGGCTCCTGCGGCCAGCCGGGATGGCGCAGGCCCTTGACGATGCCGTCGACCTGGTGCGCCGCGTGCAGCAGATTGGCCAGTTGCAACTCACCCAGGCGCGGCAGCACGCGCTCGAACAGGCGTTCGCGCAAGCCCCAGATGCGCTGCTCGCGCAGCGCCACCGGCAGCGGCCGGCCCTCAGCGACCGCGTCCTTGACGCGCTTGAGCGCACGGATTTCCTCGGCCAGTGCCCAATGCACCCGCACCTCGGCCTCGCCCTCGGCGCGCAGGCCATCCAGCATGCGCTGCACGCGCGCGCGCTGGCCGCCCAGGATCGCCTCGGACAGCTTGAAGGCGTCGTAGCGCGCCACGTTCAGCACCGCGGCCTCGATCTGCTCCTGGCTCAACTCGCCGGCCGGGTGCAGCAGCCCGAGCTTGCTGATCTCCTGGTGCGCCGCCAGCAAGTTGCCCTCGACCCGGTCGGCAAAAAAGGCCAGCGTACGCGCCCCCGCCTCGCCCGCCTGCACACGCTGGCCCTGTGCGGCCAGCCGGCGCGCGATCCACTGCGGCAGCGCGGCGCGCTCGACCGGATCGATCTGCACCGTGACGCCGGCGCCTTCCAGCGCCGCGAACCAGGCGCCCGACCTGGTTGGCTTGTCGAGCCGCGGCAGCAGCACCAGAGTCAGCGTGGCCTCGTCGGTGGCGGCGCCCGCCGCCAGTTGCTGCAGCGCGGCGCTGCCTTCCTTGCCCGGCTTGCCGGACGGGATGCGCACCTCGACGATCTGCTTGTCGGCGAACAGGCTCAGGCTGCTGCCCGCCGCCAGCACCGCGCCCCAGTCGAAATGCGCACCGGCCACCGTGTGCACGCTGCGCTCGGTGTGGCCGCGCTCGCGCGCCGCCGCGCGGATGGCGTCGGCCGCCTCCTGCACCAGCAGCGGCTCGTCGCCGTGCAGGGTGTAGAGCGGGCGCAGGCCTTGCTGCAGGTGGCTGGCGAGTTGGGCGGCCGCGAGCTGCATGGTCAGCTGCCGGCGCGCACGGTGGCCAGCCGCCGCAGCACCTGCTGGACGATGTCGTTCTGCATGTTCTGGTAGAGCATCAGCGTTTCCTGCTCTTTCGACAGAGCCGCCGATTCGCTGTAGCTCTGATCAATCTGGCGCAGGATCTCGGACATCGGCAGCAGTTCGCGCCCGTCCGGCGTGCGCAGTCGAAAGCGCAGCCGGATGCGCAGCTGGAACTCACGCACCTCGCCGCTGGCGGTGACGCTGACCACGGTGCGCTCGCGCTGCTCACCGGGGCTTTCCAGCACCACATCGCCAGCCGCTGCCTGCGCCACCTCGGCCAGCACCTCGACCCGGCCCGTACCCTGCAACTGCCGGCGCAGCTCGGTCGCCAGTGTCGTCGCCGGCATGGCCAGGGCGATGCGGCGAAAGCTGAACTCCGGCGCCTGGCGCAACTGGAAGCCGCAGGCCGTCAGCACGGGGGCGCCGGCCAGCGCCAGCAGCAGGCGCCGGCTCAGCATCGGTACCCCTGGTTCGGCCGGCTGCGGCGCAGCGGCCATGTCATGCCACCACCACGTTGACCAGCCGGCCCGGCACCACCACCACCTTCCTGACCGTGCCGCCACCGTGCTTCAGGAAAGCGTCGCTGGCCAGCGCGGCGGCCTCGATCTCGTCCTTGCCGGCGCCCGCCGGCACCAGCACGGCGCCGCGCAGCTTGCCGTTGATTTGCAGCACCAGCTCGACCTCGTCCTGCTTCAGCGCTTCGGGGTCCACCGTGGGCCAGGGCGCGTCGAGCAGCTCGCCCTGCACGGCGGCGAAGCCCAGCATTTGCCACAGCACGTGGGTGATGTGCGGGGTGACCGGGTAGAGCACGCGCAGCAGCTTGGAGAAGCCCTCGGCCAGCGCCGCGTTGTCGCCGCGCGAGCCATCGCCCTTGAAGGCTTCGAGCGCGTTCAGCATCTTCATCGCGCCCGACACCACGGTGTTGTATTGCAGGCGCTGGTAGTCGTAGTCGACCTGGCCGAGCACGGTGTGGATCTCGTGCCGCAGCGCCTTGGCGCCCTTGCCGAATTCAAGGCCATTCTGGGCCGCAACGTCCGCCAGCAAAGCGCAAGCCGCTGCATTTTCAATAGCCTTCACTTTGATGCCGAAGTTCCACACCCGGCGCAGGAAGCGGTAGCTGCCCTCCACAGCCGCGTCGTTCCACTCCAGCGTCAGCTCGGGCGGCGAGGTGAACATGGTGTACAGGCGCGCGGTGTCGGCGCCGTACTTCTCGATCAGATCCTGCGGATCGACGCCGTTGCGTTCGCTCTTGCCCATCTTGCCGATGCCGCCGTATTCGAGCGGGGTGCCATCGGCCAGCTTGCCAGCGACCAGGTGGCCATCGGCGTCGAGCACCTGCGTCACGGTGTCGGGCGGGTGGTAGATCTTCTCGCCCTTGGCGCCGCGCTCGAAGAAGATGTGGTTCAGCACCATGCCCTGCGTCAGCAGTCGGGTGAAGGGCTCATCGATCTTCACCAATCCCAGGTCGCGCATCACCTTGGTCCAGAAGCGCGCGTACAGCAGGTGCAGGATGGCGTGCTCGATGCCGCCGATGTACTGGTCCATCGGCATCCAGTACTGCGTGCCGCCCGCCACCATGGCCTGCTCGTTGGTCGGGTCGCAGTAGCGCATGAAGTACCAGGAACTGTCCACGAAGGTGTCCATGGTGTCGGTCTCGCGCCGTGCCGGCTGGCCGCATTGCGGGCAGGCGCAGGCCAGGAAGGCTTCGCACTTGTTCAGCGGGTTGCCGCTGCCGTCGGGCACCAGATCCTGCGGCAACACCACCGGCAAATCCTTTTCGGGCACCGGCACCGTGCCGCAGGCGGCGCAGTGGATCATGGGGATCGGCGTGCCCCAGTAGCGCTGGCGGCTGATGCCCCAGTCGCGCAGGCGCCAGGTGGTCTTTTTCTCGCCCAGGCCTTGCTCGGCCAGCGCGCGGGCGACGGCGTCCACCGCTTCCTGGTAGGCCATGCCACTGAAGTTGTCGGAATTGACGGTCACGCCCGCCGCCTTGTCGGCGTACCAGTCCTGCCACTGGGTGTAGTTGTAGTCCTGGCCATCGACGTGCACCACCTGCTGAATCGGCAGCCCGTACTTGAGCGCGAAGGCGAAGTCGCGTTCGTCGTGCGCGGGCACGCCCATCACGGCACCGTCGCCATAGCTCATCAGCACGTAGTTGCCCACCCACAGCGGCACGGCCTCGCCGGTCAGCGGGTGCGTCACGGTGAGGCCCGTGGGCATGCCCTCCTTGTCCTTGGCGGCCAGCTCGGCCTCGGTGGTGCCGCCCTGCTTGCACTTCTCGATGAAGGCGGCCAGCTCAGGGTTGCCCTTGGCGGCTTGCGTGGCCAGCGGGTGCTCGGGCGCGACGGCGCAGAAGGTGACGCCCATGATGGTGTCGGCGCGCGTGGTGAACACGTACATGTGGCCGCCCTGGATCAGCCGGCCGTCGTCACCCCGGATGTCGTGCGTGAAGGCAAAGCGCACGCCCTCGCTCTTGCCGATCCAGTTCTCCTGCATCAGGCGCACGCGGTCGGGCCAGCCGGCGAGCGTCGCCTTGGGGTTGCCGATCTGCACGTGGTCGAGCAGCTCTTGCGCGTAGTCGGTGATCTTCAGGTAGTAGCCGGGGATCTCTTTCTTTTCCACCAGCGCGCCGGTGCGCCAGCCGCGGCCGTCGATGACCTGCTCGTTGGCCAGCACGGTCATGTCCACCGGGTCCCAGTTGACCACCTGGGTCTTGCGGTAGGCGATGCCTTTTTCCAGCATCTTCAGGAACAGCCACTGGTTCCACTTGTAGTAGGCGGGGTCGCAGCTGGAGACCTCGCGGCTCCAGTCGATGGCCAGGCCCATGGCCTGCATCTGGCCCTTCATGGTGGCGATGTTCTCGTTGGTCCACTTGGCGGGCGGCACGCCGTTTTTCAGCGCGGCGTTCTCGGCCGGCAGGCCGAAGGCGTCCCAGCCCATGGGCATCAGCACGTTGAAGCCCTTCATGCGCAGCTGGCGCGCCAGCATGTCGTTGATGGTGTAGTTGCGCACGTGGCCCATGTGCAGCCGGCCGCTCGGATACGGCAACATGGAACAGGCGTAGTACTTGGGCTTGCCGGCGTCCTCGGTGACGCGGTAGACATCGCCGGCCTGCCAATCGGCCTGCGCCGACTGCTCCACCTCGAGGTGCTGATATCGTTCTTGCATATGGGCAAATTGTAGGGCGCCGCCGCCGCACCAAGTGCCGCGCGGCGTGCCGTTGGGCCGCGCCAGCGCGGCGGCCGTGCCTCAGCTGGAGGCGGCGGGCGCGGGCGGCGGGGCGACGGGGGCGACGGGGGCGGCGCCTGCGGGCACCGCGGGTGCCGACTCGGATGCCGCGCCGCCGGCCGGCGCCTCGGCGACGAAGCCGATGCGGTTCAGGCCGGCCTTGTGCGCCTCGCCCATCACCTCGACCACACGGCCATAGGGCACGCCCTGGTCGGCGCGCAATTGCACCTCGGTCTCGGGGTTCTCGCGCGCGGCCTGCAGCAGCTCGCCGCCCAGTTCGGTCTGCGTGACCGGCCGATCATTGAAGAAGGCCTGGCCGGCCTTGTCCACCACCACGGTGACGAACTTGGGCGGATCGCCCGGCTTGGCGGCGTCGGTCTTGGGCAGGTCGAGCCGGATCGAGCTGGCCAGCAGCGGCGCCGTGATGATGAAGATCACCACCAGCACCAGCATCACGTCCACCATCGGCGTGACGTTGATGTCGCTCATGGGCTCCGCGCTCTGGTTGCGTTCGAGTCGTCCAAATGCCATATCGGGTTGCTCCTGATGACCAATGACTTTGCCGCTCGCGCGACTCGATGACAAATGACTTGCCTGTCATCGCCGCGGCACAACCGCGCGGTCATTCGTCATTCGTCATTCGTCATTCGTCATTTGTCATTTGTCATTTGTCATGCATGCGTCCCATCAGATCGCGCAAGTCGCTGGCGAAGCCTTCCAGCTCCGCCTCGATGCGCCCGATGCGGCGGCCGAACCAGTTGTAGGCCAGCACGGCCGGAATCGCCACCGCCAGGCCGGCGGCGGTCATGATCAGCGCCTCGCCGACCGGGCCAGCCACGCGCTCGATGCTGATCTGCCCCGAGCCGGCGATGTTGATCAGCGCGTGGTAGATGCCCCACACCGTGCCCAGCAGGCCGATGAAGGGCGCCGTGGCGCCGGTGGTGGCCAGCAGCACCTGGCCGAATTGCAGCCGCCCGGCAATGTCGTGCAGCGCGTCGCGCAGCCCGCGCGTGAGCTGATGCGTGCGCTCGCCGGCGGCCGCCAGCGTGCCGCCCGTGGGCAGCTGGGTCGACTGGATCAGCGCCGGCACCAGGCCGTCGCGGTCGACCGCGCCGACGCGCGTGGCGCCCTCGGCCAGCGTCGGCGCCTGCCAGAAGGCGGCGATGCCGCGCGTCACTTCGCCGGCGGCGCGGCGCAGCGTCCAGGCCTTCCACAAAATCACCACCCAGCTGGCGATGGACATCAGCAGCAGCAGGATCGCCACCGACTTGCCGACGGTGTCGCTCTGCATGAAAACGTGTTGCAGGTTCATAGGAAAATGGAGGGTTCTTGAATCAACGCAGTCCGAGCACATCGAACATGTCGTACAGGCCGTTCGGCTTGCCGGCCAGGAAACGCACTGCGCGCAGGCTGCCCTGCGTATAGCCGGCGCGGCTGCCGGCCTTGTGCGAAATCTCGATGCGCTCGCCGGTGCCGGCGAACAGCACCGTGTGGTCGCCCACGATGTCGCCGCCGCGGATGGTGGCGAAACCGATGGTGGAAGGATCGCGCTCGCCGGTGTGGCCGTGGCGCTCGTACACGGCGCAATCGTTCAGGTCGCGCCCCAGGGCGCCGGCCAGCACCTCGCCCATTTTCAGCGCGGTGCCGCTGGGCGCATCGACCTTGTGGCGGTGATGCGCCTCGATCACCTCGATGTCGTAGCCCGTCGACAGCGCCCTGGCGGCCATCTCCAGCAGCTTGAAGGTGACGTTGACGCCCACGCTCATGTTGGGCGCCATGACGATGGCTGTGTGTTCAGCGGCGGCGGCGATCTCAGCCTTTTGCGCCTCGCTGAAGCCGGTGGTGCCGATCACCAACGCCACGCCGCGAGCGCGACAGGCGGCCAGGTGCGCCATCGTGGCTTCGGGACGGGTGAAGTCGATCAGCACCTGCGCCTCGGCGAGGCCGGCGGCCAGGTCGGCCGTCACCGGCACACCGCTGGCCCAGCCCGCGAAGGCGCCGGCGTCCTGGCCCAAGGCCGGGCTGTCGGCCCGGTCGAGCGCGCCGGTCAGCCGACAGTCGCCCGTGGCGCGCACGGCCTCGATGAGCATCTGGCCCATGCGGCCGGTGGCGCCGGCAACCGCGACGCGGCAGGAAGTGGTGGAAGCAGTCATCGGAACTCCTGGCAACGATCGGCCGGCCCGGCCAGCACACGCGCTGGCGTCAACGCGCGGGCTCCAGCGGCGGGTAGCTGCCGGCGGGCGGCGGCCCGGCGGGCGCACCAGTCGTGTTCGGCGCAGCATCCGCGGGCCCGTCGGCGCCAGCGGACGCAAACTTGGCCAGCTGCTCCGGCGTGGCCTCAAGCACCGGCACCTTGACCTTGCGGTCGCGGCTGATGCGCTGCACGAACTCGCTCTCGGTCGGCATGGTGTCGCCCTCGAAGCGCTCCAGCGCATCGCCCTGGAAGAACACGCTCAGGCGGTAGTGCTGCGGCTCGACGCCCTGGCGCTTCATGGTGAACACGTAGTCCCAGCGGTCGCCGTGGAACAGGCTGGCCATCAGCGGCGTCCCCAGGAGGTCGCGCACCTGCAGACGCGTCATGCCCGGCCGCAGCGCCGCCACCTGTTCGCTGGAGACGAAGTTGCCCTGCACCACCTCGGGCTTGTAGAAGGTGATGGCGTCGGCCATGCCGCGCGTCGCCTGCTCGAAGCTGCCGCAGGCGACCAGGCCGACGGCCAGCACGGCCGGCATGACCCAGCGGATCACGCGGACATGGGTTCGAGGAGAGACGGACATGGACGGCGGCTCATGCACAATAGGAGCCAGACATTGTAGCGGCGCCCCTTGGCCGGCGCCGCCACGACGCACACGCATGGACAGCAACATCGAGGAACTCAAAAGCACCGGCCTGAAGGCGACGGCGCCGCGGCTGAAGATCCTGCAGATCTTCCAGACCGCCGAGCAACGCCACATGACGGCGGAAGACGTCTTTCGCGTGCTGTTGGCCGAGCGCTCGGACATCGGCCTGGCGACCGTGTACCGGGTGCTGACGCAGTTCGAGCAGGCCGGCATCCTGAGTCGCAACCATTTCGAGGCCGGCCGCGCCGTCTACGAGCTGCGCGACGACCAGCATCACGACCACCTGGTGTGCCTGGATTGCGGCCATGTCGAGGAGTTCTTCAACCCCGAGATCGAGAAGCAGCAGCACGCCGTCGCCAAGGCCAAGGGCTTCGAGATCGCCGACCACGCGCTCAGCCTGTACGCGCATTGCATCAAGCGCGACTGCCCCCATCGGGGCACCTGATTTGCGCGCCTGCGGCCAGCGGGAAAATCAATCGATACCGCCCCGCTCCATCGCGCGCCGGTGGCGCTCGACGAACTCCTGGTAGGTGTCGATGCCGCGCAGCTGCAGGATGTGGTTGCGCACCGCCGCCTCCACCAGCACGGCAATGTTACGACCGGCCACCACCTGGATGATGGCCTTCTGGATCGACACGCCCAGCACCTCCTGCGCCAGCGGCTCGTAGGGCAGGCGCTCATGCTCGCGCTCCATGGTCTCGCGCCGCACCAGATGCACGATCAGGCGCAGCCGCATGCGCCGGCGCACCGCCGTCTCGCCGAAGATGGCGCGGATGTCGAGCAGGCCGATGCCGCGCACCTCCAGCAGGTTCTGCAGCAGCTCGGGGCAGCGGCCCTCGATGGTGGTCTGGTTGATACGGAACAGATCGACCGCGTCATCGGCCACCAGGCCGTGGCCGCGCGAGATCAACTCCAGCCCCAGCTCGCTCTTGCCCAGGCCCGACTCACCGGTGATCAGCACGCCCAGGCCCAGGATGTCCATGAACACGCCGTGCATGGTGATGCGGTCGGCAAAGTGCTTGGACAGGTAGGCGCGCAGCACGTCGATGACGAAGGCGGCCGACTCCGGCGTGGCGAACAGCGGAATACGCGCGCGGGCGCACATCGACAGCAGCGCGTCGGGCGCCACCTGCCCGTCGCACAGCACCAGCAGCGGCGGCTCCAGCGTGACGATGCGGGCAATGCGACGTGCGCAGTCCTCCGGGGAGGCGTTGGTGAGATAGGCCACCTCGCGCGGCCCCAGGATCTGCACGCGATAGGGGTGAATGTAGTTCAGGTAGCCGACCAGGTCGGCGGCCGAGCGCGCCTCGCGGATCGCCACCTCGTCGAAGCGGCGCTCCGACGCCTCCAGTCCCGCCAGCCACTGCCAGCGCAGGATGGCCCGGTGGTCCTCGAACAAGGCGTCGGCGCTGATGACGGTGGGTTTCATGGGCGAGTGCGAGCAGGAGAACGGGCGTTGTCCGCCTTCCAGGAAGAAGCCGCGTCAGCGGCACAGGGGGCAGCCCGTGACTTCAGCCGCTTAGGGGGCCACTTGTGACGACTGCCAATCGGCAATCAGGCCGTGCAGTTCCTCGCGCGAAGGCGCGACCTTGATGCGTTCGCGCATGTCGCCGTCGCTCAGCAATTCGGCGATCTCGGACAGGATCTCCAGGTGCTTTTGCGTTGCCGCCTCGGGCACCAGCAGGAAGATCAGCAGGCCGACCGGCTTCTCGTCCGGGGCGTCGAAGCCGATCGGCTGCGCCAGTTGCAGCACCGCCGCCATCGGCGCCTTCAGGCCCTTGATGCGCCCGTGCGGAATCGCCACGCCGTGGCCCAGTCCGGTCGAACCCAGGCGCTCGCGCGCAAACAGGCTGTCGGTGATCAGCGCACGCGACAGCCCGTGCAGGTTCTCGAACAAGAGGCCGGCTTCCTCGAACGCGCGCTTCTTGCTGGTGGCGTCGACACCAACCAGCACCTGCGCTGCCGGGAGAATGGAGGCAAGACGATTCATGGGTAGGACGCGGATTATGCGCTTAGCGGGCCTGGCACATCAAACGGCGGCGGCATCGCAAAATTAACACTCGAAGACGAGCGCCCAACGCACCGCTGGGTCATCGACACCGAACATCTTGAGACATCGCAGTTTCATGATCTAAAAAAAAGCCGCCCGGGCTACCGGAGCGGCTTTGTAAGCTGGAGTCTACAGTCTTCGCTCGTTGTTGTCACAACATACTACATCAAATGCTTGGTTGACGCACGGTCGTGCGACTGGAGCTTGCCCCTGTGGCGCTCGATCTGGCGATCGAGCTTGTCGACCAACTCGTCGACCGCGGCGTACAAGTCCTCGTGGCTGCTTTCGGCAAACAGATCATTGCCCTTGACCCCGATACGGCATTCAGCGCGCTGGCGCTTGTCTTTTTCCTTCTGGTTTTCAAGCGAGAGCAGCACTTTCACGTCCACCACCTGATCAAAATTCCGGGTAACCCGGTCCAGCTTGGCCGTCACGTAATTGCGCAAGGCCGGTGTGACTTCGAGATGGTGACCGCTGATCGTCAAGTTCATGAAGAGCCTCCTTCTTGGGATGAACCGCCGCGCCAGCCCATGCCGCGCGGCCCGAAATACGACCGATGCCGCGGACACCGTCATCAGGCCGTCATTCAGGTTCACTATGCCCGTGATCGGCGGGGAAAGCAATCCTGCCGTCGTGGCCTGAAGGCTGAAGGCGTCCGCGCCCGTCATGCCGGCGTCATACCCTGGTGCGATAATTAATGGTTTTGGTCGTTCACTGAAAGCCAGCCTTGGAACTCGCCCCAAGTCGATAGCTTTCGGCTTCCTTGAGCGCTGGCGCGGGAGGCCGAAAGCCGCCCGCCACACCTGTCCGCCAGTCCTCCACCACGCCTCAGGGGAGCCTTGCCATGCTCAACGTCTTCTCTCTGTCCAACGGACGGCTGTTCCAGGAAGAGATCGAATCGCTGGAAGAGCTGTCGCGCTTTCAGCCGATCTGGGTCGACCTGGAAGACCCGACGCCGGAGGAAAAGCGCTGGATCAAGCAGTACTACGGCCTGTCGATCCCCGAGGACGCAATTGACGACGACATCGAGGAATCGGCGCGTTTCTACGAGGAGGACAACGGCGAGTTGCACATCCGCAGCGACTTCCTGCTGGCCGACATGGGGCACGCGCGCCAGGTGCGCGTGGCCTTCATCCTCAACAACGCCAACCCGCAGTTGCGCAGCCATGGCGTGCTGTTCTCGATCCACGACGAATCGGTGCCCGCGTTCCGCCTGCTGCGCATGCGGGCGCGCCGCATGCCCGGCCTGCTGGACGACGCCAAGGATGTGCTGCTGGCGCTGCTGGACGGCGACGCCGAATACTGCGCCGACACGCTGGAAGGCATCTACGACGAGTTGGAAGCCGCGAGCAAGCAGGTGCTGGACGACCACGTGACCGACGAGGTGGCCGGCGAGGTGCTGGCCACCATCGCGCGCCAGGAAGACATGAACGGCCGCATCCGCCGCAACGTGATGGACACGCGGCGCGCCGTGAGCTTTCTGATGCGCAGCCGCATGCTGGACGCCGAGCAGTTCGAGGAAGCGCGCCAGATCCAGCGCGACCTGGATTCGCTCGACAGCCACACCACCTTCCTGTTCGACAAGATCAACTTCCTGATGGACGCCACGGTCGGCTTCATCAACATCAACCAGAACCGCATCATCAAGCTGTTCTCGGTGGCCAGCGTGGCGCTGCTGCCGCCGACGCTGGTGGCCAGCATCTACGGCATGAACTTCAAGCTGATGCCCGAGCTGGAATGGCAGTTCGGCTACGCCTGGGCGATCGTGCTGATGATCGGCAGCGCGCTGCTGCCGATGTGGTACTTCCGGCGGCGCGGCTGGTTGAAATAGCCCACCCCTGTGGCGCTGGCGCGCCTTCCCCTCAAGGGGACCACGGCGGTGGCCGGTGCAAGCCCCGCCACGTCGTTCGCGAATGGCCTGCTCCGCGGCCTCTGGAAGGGCTTGCTGCGCAAGCCTGCCTTCCTCCCTCTCCCGCTCGCGGGAGAGGGTTGGGGTGAGGGCAGGCGGCGTGGCGTCACGCCAGTTCGTTATTAGGGCAACCGGCTTCTCGCGTTTTCTGCCACGCGTAAGCAGCTATCCAAATCAGAGTGGACTGAAATAACTTTCCAGAATCGCCGCGCTGTAGCGGCTGGCGACCTGGTCGATGAAGCGCATGAAATCGATGTGCGCGACGTCGTCGGCGCGATCGCTGATGGTGCGCAGGGCGGCGAAGGGCACGCCGAAGTCGTGGCAGACCTGCGCCACGGCGGCGCCTTCCATTTCGACCGCCAGTGCCTCGGGCAGCGCCTGCCGCAGCGCGACGCTTTCGAGCGTGGTGGCGACGAAGCGGTCGCCGCTGATGATCAGGCCGCTGTGCACGCGCGGACCATGCAGGTCGAATTCGGCCACGGCGTCGGCGCCCAGCGTCTGGCGGGCATTCGACAGCACCGCCTGCGCGGCGCTGGCCAGGCGTTGCGACAGCGTGCGGTCGGTGCCGAACCTGGCGCGGCCGTACAAGGGCACTTCGAAGCGCGGGAACAGCGGAGAGGCGTCCATGTCGTGTTGCACGAAGCCATCCGCCACCACCACGTCGCCCACGCGCACCTGCTCGGCCAGGCCGCCGGCGGCACCGGTGAAGACGATCTGGCCGACGCCGAAGCGCTCGATCAGCACCGTGGCCGTGGTCGCCGCCGCTACCTTGCCGACGCGCGACAGCACCGCCACCACGTCACGGTCGTGCCAGTGTCCGACCCAGAAATCACGCCCGGCGACCACCAGGCGCTGCTCGTCGGGCATGCGCTCAAGCACCGCCGCCAGCTCCTGGTGCATGGCGGCGACGATGCCGATGCGGCTCATCACTACTTGTCGCGCAACTCGCGCCGCAGCACCTTGCCAACCGGTGTCTTGGGCAGGTCCTGGCGGAACTCGATGGCGCGCGGGCGCTTGTAGCCGGTCAGATTGTCGTGGCAGAACTTGCGCACGGCATCCTCAGTCAGGCCCGGGTCCTTCTTGACGATGACCAGCTTGACGGCCTCGCCGGTCTTCTCGTCCGGCACGCCGACGGCGGCGACTTCCAGCACGCCCGGCATCGCCGCCACCACGTCCTCGATCTCGTTCGGGTAAACGTTGAAGCCGCTCACCAGGATCATGTCCTTCTTGCGGTCGACGATCTTGAAGTAGCCGCGCTCGTCCATGATGCCGATGTCGCCCGACTTGAAGTAGCCGTCGGCGGTCATGACCTTGGCGGTCTCGTCGGGACGCTGCCAGTAGCCGGCCATCACCTGCGGGCCCTTGATGGCGATCTCGCCGGGCTGGCCCAGCGGCACATCGTGGCCGTCGTCGTCGAGAATCCTGACCCAGGTGCTCGGGATCGGCAGGCCGATGGTGCCAGTGAACTCCTTCGAGGTGACCGGGTTGCAGGTCGCCGAGGGGCTGGTCTCGGACAGGCCGTAGCCCTCGCAAATCGGGCAGCCGGTCTTCTCCAGCCACAGCTTGGCCACAGCGCCCTGCACCGCCATGCCGCCGCCGAGCGAGACTTTCAGGTTGCTCCAGTCGACGCTGTTGAAATCCGGGTGGTTGGCCAGGCCGTTGAACAAGGTGTTGACGGCCGGGAAGCTGTGGAAGGTGTGCTTGGACAACTCCTTCAGCACCGCCGGCAGGTCGCGTGGGTTGGGAATCAGGATCACTTTGCCGCCGGTGCGCATGCCCAGCATCATGTTCACCGTGAAGGCGAAGATGTGATAGAGCGGCAAGGCACACACGCTGGTGGACTGCTGGCCGGCCGGGATCTGCTTCATCACCGGCTCGTTCCAGGCCTGGGACTGCAGCACGTTGGCGATCAGGTTGCGGTGCAGCAGCACCGCGCCCTTGGCCACGCCGGTGGTGCCGCCCGTGTACTGCAGCACGGCGACGTCGTCGGGCCCGATCTCGGGCTTCTTGAAGCTGGCGCCACGCCCCTTGGCGATGGCATCGTTGTAGCGCACCGCGCCCGGCAGGCTGAAGGGCGGCACCAGCTTTTTCACCTTGCGCACCACGAAGTTGACGAGCATGCCCTTCAGGCCGCCCAGCCGGTCGCCCATGCTCGCCAGCACCACGTGCTTGATCTGGGTGCTGGCGATGCACTGCTGCAGCGTGGCGGCGAAGTTCTCGATGATGATGATGGCCTTGGCGCCCGAGTCCTTCATCTGGTGCTCGAGCTCGCGCGCGGTGTACAGCGGGTTGACGTTGACCACCACGTAGCCGGCGCGCAGGATCGCCGCCACCGTCGCCGGGTACTGCGGCACGTTGGGCATCATGATGGCCACGCGGTCGCCACGCGCCAGGCCCAGCGACTGCAGGTAGCCCGCCAGGGCGCGGCTCTGCTCGTCGGTCTCGGCGTAGCTGACGTCCTTGCCCATGAAGCTGTAGGCGGTGCGATCGGCGTACTTGCCGAAGGCCTCCTCAATCAGCGCCACCAGCGACGGGTATTGCGATGCGTCGATGTCGGCCGGAACGCCTTCGGGGTAAGCAGCCAGCCAGATACGCTCAGTCATGTCGTGGAAACTCCTTCAAGAGCCACCACGGCGGGTGGCGGCGGGGAACGGAAACCAATGGCGCCGCCCGTCGTCTGGCCGCAGCGCTTGTGTCGCATTGTGTGACACAACGCGATGCGCGGGTACTGGCGTTTTCCTGACGCGCTCGCGGCGCTGTCGCGCAGGTGACTGCTGCGCCGGCTTACTCGATGGCTTTGCCGATGTCCTCGACCACCTTCTTGGCGTCGCCGAACACCATCATGGTCTTGTCCATGTAGAACAGCTCGTTGTCCAGGCCGGCATAGCCGGCGGCCATGGAGCGCTTGTTGACGATCACCGTCTTGGCCTTGTAGGCCTCCAGGATCGGCATGCCGTAGATCGGGCTGCCTTTTTGCAGTGCGGCCGGATTTACCACGTCGTTGGCGCCCAGGATGATGGCGACGTCGGCCTGGCCGAATTCGCCGTTCACGTCTTCCATCTCGTGCACCTGGTCGTAGGGCACCTCGGCCTCGGCCAGCAACACGTTCATGTGGCCCGGCATGCGGCCGGCCACCGGGTGGATGGCGTACTTGACATCGATGCCCTTCTCGGTGAGCTTGTCGACCAGCTCCTTCACCGCGTGCTGGGCGCGCGCCACCGCCAGGCCGTAGCCGGGCACGATGATCACGCTGTCGGCGTTGCCGAGCATGAAGGCCGCGTCCTCGGCGCTGCCGCTCTTGACCGGGCGCTGCTCCTGTGCGCCGCCCGCCGCCGCGCCGGCCTCGCCACCGAAGCCACCCAGGATGACGTTGAAGAAGGAGCGGTTCATGGCCTTGCACATGATGTAGCTCAGGATCGCGCCCGATGAGCCCACCAGCGAACCGGCAATGATCAGCATGCTGTTGTTGAGCGAGAAACCGATGCCCGCCGCCGCCCAGCCCGAGTAGCTGTTGAGCATCGACACCACCACCGGCATGTCGGCGCCGCCGATGGGGATGATCAGCGTGACGCCGATGACGAAGCCCAGCAGGCAGATCAGCGCGAAGGACCACGCGCTCTGCGATTGCCAGAACACCGCGATCAGCAGCACCGCCGCGATGCCCAGCGCCAGGTTCAGCATGTGCTGGCCGGGGAACACCACCGGCGCACCCTGGAACAGGCGGAACTTGTAGGTGCCCGACAGCTTGCCGAAAGCGATCACCGAGCCGCTGAAGGTGACCGCGCCGATGAAGGCGCCCAGCGCCAGCTCGATGCGGTTGCCGCCCGGGATTGCGCCGGTCGCGGTGGCGATGCCGAAGGCCGCCGGTTCGGCCACCGTGGCGATGGCGATGAACACCGCGGCCAGGCCGATCATGCTGTGGAAGAACGCCACCAGCTCGGGCATCTTGGTCATCTCGACGGTCTTGGCGCGCCAGGCGCCATAGCCGCCGCCGACCAGCAGGCCGACGACCAGCAGCAGCCAGCCGATGCCGAGCGACATCTCGCTGCCCAACTCGATGATCAGCGCCAGCGTGGTGAACACGGCGATCGCCATGCCCACCATGCCGAACCAGTTGCCGCGGATCGAGGTGGTGGGGTGACTCAGGCCCTTGAGCGACTGGATGAAGCAGACGCTGGCGACCAGGTACAGCAGGGTGACGACATTCATGCTCATCGCGTCACTCCTTGGCCTTGGCCGGCCGGTCCTTCTTCTTGAACATCTCGAGCATGCGCCGGGTCACCAGAAAGCCGCCGAAGATGTTGACCGAGGCCAACGCCACCGCCAGCAGGCCCATGCTCTTGCCGATCACGCCGGTGGTCAGCATCACCGCCAGCATGGCGCCGACGATGACGATCGCCGAGATGGCGTTGGTGACCGCCATCAGTGGCGTGTGCAGCGCAGGCGTCACCGTCCACACCACGTGGTAGCCGACGTAGATCGCCAGCACGAAGATGATCAGGTTGATGACAGTGGGTGAGACGGCTTCCATGCGGTTTCCTCCGGGTCGATTCGGTCGGGTGGCTGGTGTTCAGCCGGCTTATTCGCGGTCGCGCCGCGGCGGCTGCGGGCGTTCGGGCAACACCTGGGTGGCGCGCGTCGGCGGCGGCGCCACCACCACGGGCGGCGGCGGCGCGGGCGGTGCCAGCTGCGGCGCGAACGGGAACGGCGGCACTTGCAGCGCGCCATGGGCCCCACGTGTGGCAGCGGCAAACTGCCGCGCCCACTGCAGCCCGGGCTGGCCGCCCTCCAGGAAATCGATGTTGGTGCGCGTGGTCGGCTCGATCAGCGAGGGATCAACCAGCGCATGCGTCTCGATTGCACCGCCGGCACCACCCGGCACCCGGTCGCTGATCCAGGCGCGCGGGCGCGAGGTCAGATCGCGCTGGTCCAGCCACTGGTAGAGCACCGAGTGCTGCTGCTGCAGCCAGCGGTCGAAGTCGGCATCGCGCCGCAGGCGCAGGCAGCCGGCACCGTCGGCGCTACCGCCCACCACGTGCAGGCTGGTCGGCGCCGGGCACGGCGCGCTGCCGGCGGGCGCCACCTGGGCCACCACGATCGCCAGCCAGTGGCCGTCCTCGCGCCGCAGGCCCGCCACGCGCGTTGGCGCGTTCGGACCGCTCACCGGCACCGGCGCATCGCCGCCAAGCCAGGGTGCCATGACGTGGCCGAGGTCGTACCAGGTGCCGACGCTGGTCGGCGGCGCCGTGATCAGCGGCGCGGTGGCCGAGCCGGTCACCGCAGCAGCAGCGGCCGGCGGCGTGCCAGCGGGCGGCAGCGCACAGCCGGTCAGCAGCGCCGCGGCCAGCGCCGCGCCGGCCAGGCAGGCGGTACGCGGCGGCCGGAACAGGGTGGAAATTTGCATGGGGCTTAGTGTCCGTTCACTTGCGCGTCACCTCGCCACCCTGCGCCATCAGGCAGGCGGCGACGATGTCGTCTTCCAGATCGATCTTCAGCGCCGCCGACGGCTCGTCCTTGGCGGCGGGCGGCAGGATCAGCTTGAGGAAGTCGAGCACGTTGCGCGCATACAGGCTGCTGGCGTCGGCACCCACCATGGAGGCCAGGTTGGTCTCACCGACGATGGTCACGCCGTGCTTGATCACGGTCTTGTCGGCTTCGGTCAGCGGGCAGTTGCCACCCACCGTGCCGTCCGGGTTGGGTGCGCCCTTGCCGGCCGCCATGTCGATGATGACCGAGCCGGGCTTCATGCTCTTGACCATGTCCTCGGTGATCAGCACCGGCGCGGCGCGGCCCGGAATCAGCGCGGTGGAGATCACCACGTCGGCCTGCGCGACGCGCTTGGCCACCTCGACCTTCTGCCGATCCAGCCAGCTTTGCGGCATCGGGCGCGCGTAGCCACCCACGCCTTCAGCGGCCTCTTTCTCTTCAGCCGTTTCGTAGGGCACGTCGATGAACTTGGCGCCGAGCGATTCGACCTGCTCCTTCACGCTCGGGCGCACGTCCGATGCCTCGATGACGGCGCCCAGGCGCTTGGCCGTGGCAATCGCCTGCAGGCCCGCCACGCCGACGCCCAGGATCACCACGCGCGCCGCCTTCACGGTGCCGGCGGCGGTCATCAGCATGGGAAAGAATTTCTGGTAGCGGTCGGCCGCCACGATCACCGCCTTGTAGCCGGCGATGTTGGCCTGGGACGAGAGCACGTCCATGCTCTGCGCGCGCGTGGTGCGCGGCGCCGCCTCCAGTGCGAAGCCCGTCAGCTGGGCCGCCGCCAGGCGCTGCAAGCCCTCGGCGTTGAAAGGCTCCAGCATGCCGACCAGCACGGTGCCGGGCTTCATCTGCGCGATCTCGTCGGGTGAGGGGTTGCGCACCTTCAGCACCATTTCGGCGCCAAAGGCGCCGGCGGCGTCACCGATCTCGGCACCGGCCGCGCGGTAGGCCTCATCGGTGGCGCTGGCGCGCACACCGGCGCCGGACTGGACCCGCACCGTATGACCCTGGGCCACCAGCTTCTTGGCCGTTTCCGGGGTCACCGCGACGCGGGTCTCGCCAGCAGCCGTCTCGGTGGGCACGCCAATCAGCATGGATCATCTCCTCATTCAGGGTTTGGCCGTCCGACCGGACCGCCCGATGCGGCGCCGATTGGGTCAGCGGGCCGCAAGCTTAACAAAAGCCAAAGCGTGGATTGTGAGGCATCCGGCCGCCGCCACCACGGCACCCGTTGGCGCGCGCCGATAATGTCCGCCATGGGCGAAACGCGATGGAAACCCAGCGTCACGGTGGCGGCGGTGATCGAGCACGAGGGCAGGTATCTGATGGTGGAAGAGCAGACCGCCGCCGGCCTGTGCCTGAACACCCCCGCCGGGCATCTGGAGCCGGGCGAATCGCCGCAGCAAGGCGCGGTGCGCGAGGCGATGGAAGAGACCGGACGCCACTTCACACCCACCGCCCTGCTCGGCGTTTACCTGGCGGCCGCGGCCGATGCCGAGGGCACGGCAAGCACCTGGCTGCGTGTGGCCTTCTGCGGCCACGCATCGGCGCCCGAGCCGCAGCGCGCACTCGACGCCGGCATCGTGCGCACCCTGTGGATGACGCCGGCCGAGATCGAGGCCAGCCGCGCACGTCACCGCAGCCCGCTGGTGTGGCGCTGCGTGCAGGACCATCTGCGCGGCCAGCGCTTTGAACTGTCGGCGGTGGTGATGGACCCGAGTGCCGAACGCCATGGCGCATGACAGGCGTCGCGCCCGAGGCCTGGTCACGCGTCATTGATGCCGCGCAGCGGCAAAGTCATTCATCCATCCGCCCGCCATGGATCCCATCACCACCCTCGCCCTGCTCGCCAGCGCCGCCTTCGCCGCCGGCGTGCTGAACGCCATCGCCGGCGGTGGCACCTTTCTCACCTTTCCGGCGCTGGTGTGGACCGGCGTACCGCCGATCTCCGCCAACGCCACCAGCGCGCTGGCCGTCTGCCCCGGCTACCTGGGCAGCGCGCTCGGGTTCCGGCAGGAGTTGGCGGCGCTGCCGCGCGCGCTGCTGCTGCGTGAAGTCGCCTTGAGCGCGCTGGGCGGCGTGGCCGGCGCGCTGGCGCTGCTGGTGACGCCGGCCAAAGTGTTTTCCGGCGTCGTGCCCTGGCTGCTGCTGTTCGCCACGCTGCTGTTCGCGCTGGGCCCGCAACTGTCGCGCTGGGCCGGCGGCGGGCACGGTGGTGGCCTGGCGCGCTGGCGCCACATCGGTCTGCTGGCGGTGGCCGTGTATGGCGGCTACTTCAACGGCGGCCTGGGCATTCTGCTGATGGCGCTGTACCTGCTGTGCGGCGAGCCGCGGCTGAACACCGTCAACGCGCTGAAGAACCTCAACTCCTTCGTGCTGTCGGTGGTGTCGGTGATCGCCTTCGCCATCGGCGGCGCCATCGTCTGGAAGCAGGCGCTGCTGATGGCCGTATTCGCCACCCTGGGCGGCTTTGCCGGCGCACGCCTGGCGCGGCGATTGCCGGTGCGCGTGGTGCGCGGCATCGTCATCGTGACGGGGTTGGTGATGAGCGCGCTGTTTTTCGCCCGCGCCGGATAATCGGGAAATGCCCAAGCATCGCATCGTCGTCGGCCTGTCCGGCGGCGTCGATTCCGCCGTCACCGCCTACCTGCTCAAGCAAGCCGGTCACGAGGTCGTGGGCATCTTCATGAAGAACTGGGAGGACGACGACGACAGCGAGTACTGCGCGTCCAACCAGGACTTCGTCGACGCGGCCGCGGTGGCCGACGTCATCGGCATCGAGATCGAGCACGTCAACTTTGCCGCCGACTACCGTGACCGCGTGTTCGCCGAGTTCCTGCGCGAGTACTCGGCCGGGCGCACGCCCAACCCCGACGTGCTGTGCAACGCCGAGATCAAGTTCAAGGCCTTCCTCGACCACGCCATGCGCCTGGGGGCCGAGAAAATCGCCACCGGTCATTACGCACGTGTCCGCTTCAACGAAGGAGCGCAGCGGCATGAGTTGCTCAAGGGCCTCGACCCCACCAAGGACCAGAGCTACTTTCTGCACCGCCTGACGCAGGCGCAACTGGCGCGCACGCTGTTCCCCGTCGGCGAGTTGCACAAGACCGAGGTGCGCCGCATCGCCGCCGACATCGGCCTGCCGAACGCGAGGAAGAAGGACTCCACCGGCATCTGCTTCATCGGCGAGCGGCCGTTTCGCGAGTTCCTGGGCCGCTACCTGCAGACGCAACCGGGTCCGATCAAGGACGAGCGCGGGCGCACCATTGGCGAGCACGTCGGCCTCTCCTTCTACACCCTGGGCCAGCGCCAGGGCTTGGGCGTTGGCGGCGTGAAGGAAAAAGGCGCGCAGCGCGACCACGCGGCTCAGCGCGAGCGGCGACCACTTGCCCTGGTACGTGGCGCGCAAGGACATGGCCAGCAACACGCTCTACGCCGTGCAGGGACACGACCATCCGTGGCTGCTGTCGCATGAGTTGGTGTTCGACGACACGGCCTGGACGGCCGGCGTGCCCCCATCGGCGGGCAACTACGCCGCCAAGGCGCGCTACCGCCAGCAAGACGCCGCCTGCACGCTGGCGGCGGGCGATGTCGCCGGTCAATTCCGCCTGCGCTTCGCCGACGCCCAATGGGCCGTCACGCCCGGTCAGAGCGCGGTGCTGTACCAGGGTGAGGTGTGTTTGGGTGGCGGGGTGATCACCACCGGGGCCAGCGCGCCGGTGAGTGCGGCGGTCGGATCCTTCTCGCCGCGCCCGGTCGGCACGCCGTAGCGGAACACTTGGCCGGCGTTCTGCTTGAGCGTATGGGCCTTGTCAATTGTTCCGGCGGCCTCCACGCTGCGCAGCGTCGCCAGCAGTTCGGTGGATGTGATGTCGGCGATTGGCCGGCGGCCGATTGACGGGAACCACGTCCCGACCATCAGCCCCTGTAGTTTCTCAACACGTTGTTCCCACCAAATCCAAGGCGAGTGGCGGCATGCAATGGTACATACGCGAGGCCAACTGAGACAAAAAAACCCCGCATGCCTAGGAAACATGCGGGTTCTGGGACGTTACAGGACTGCTTGAGCCGGTGATTTGGCGACTGGCGGGGATCGAATACCAGGCTGTAGGCCGCATGAATGCTAGGTTCCGTGCTACCGATTCCCGTATATACCAACAAAAATACCAACAAATTGTCGCGCTGCCCCCTTTGTGGGTCATCGGCAACACCGGTTTGGCAGTCGGAAAGGGTAGGAATCGAGGCCCGGTGCACGATGGCGGCCAATGACACCGACCGTGCTACGCGCAACCAAGCTGACTCTAGCGACTCGGCTGCGGGAGCGGGCAGCAGCAGTATCGCCCAACTCGGCAACGCAAACGGCTCGTCTGCGCCAGAAACAAAGAAGCCCTTGACGGATCAAGGGCTTCGACTGCGGCGGCTCCGGCCATACTTGCCTTGCACCGTGGTGGTTCGCACCGTGTAACCCGCAGCGGCGCCAGTGTAATCGCTGCCCGAGATGTGCAAGGGATCGCGAACGAAAAAAGATTTCGCCCAACTCAGGGGCGCGGGGTGCGACGCAATCCCCTGATACTGGCACCACGCCTATACGTTCTCGTCGCGGTGCATTGGGCGAAGCACGGATTATTCCTTCTTCCGCCCCGGGTTGGATTTCTTCACCACACCGGCTTGAACCTTCACGCCTCGCGCACGCGCGCGGAACGTTCGGATTCTCAGGTTTTATCAGGTTCTGATCCCGCCTCGCGCGCGCGATGCGTCTGGCGAAGCCCCTCAGCCTGGCCAGTGACGCACAATGCCCAAGCCCCGGTATCGCTTCGGGAGTAGGTTGGCAAGAGGCCTCACCGCCTCCAAATCCGACGTACCGGGGGCTCTGTCCGACAACGCAAGCCCCACATGAGAATGCCGCGCTTAGCGCCGTCGGCCTGCCGGGGTAGGATCGCCATGTTCCCGGTCCCTGCCGCCGTATCGGGCAATTGCAGCCCGACCGATTGCGTGCAGATGACCGGGAATCTCTTTTTGGGCAGCCGCTCACCGACCACGCTGAACCCCCGCAGGGATAGTGTTTCCTTAGCCGTCCATGGACTTCGGTTCACGCTTTGGCCGGCCGCCCTTGCGCCCGTTGATGCGCGCCTGCTCCTTCCCGGCCTCAGTCTGAGGACCGGTCGACAACCCCCCATGCTGCTTGCACCGGCCGTTGGAGTACAGCGCCTTCTGCTTGCACGGCGTGCCGGCCCGCGTCCTGGCACCGCACGTCAGGCCGCGCAGCTCCTCGGAGAGCACTGGAAACTTGGGCGGCGGATAGGAGTAGCTTCGCGCCCGCCAGGCATCGGCCACTCGCCTGTGTTCCTCGTTATGGGCGCGCAGGAGCTTGCGCAGCGCGTCGGTCAAGGCTGCCCCTCCACCGCCTGGCGCTTGCGGCTGACGTGGTAGGCCGTCAGCGCCGCGTGGGCCACCAGGTCGAGAGCGGGATGCGTGACCCCCTCCCTGTCCGTCCAGACCTTGGGCGTCAGTTCACCCGACAGGGCCACGCTGTCACCTTCAGCCAGCGCCAGCAAAGCCGCCTGCGCCGCTGGCGCGAAGGCGATGGCGTTCACGAAGACCGTACCGCCGTCCTTGGTGGCCGTTCGCACCTTCGCCGTGGTGAATGGCTTGCCGCTCTGGCCGGTGCGCTGCTGGGGCTGGCCGTGCAGCTTGCCGGCGATCAGTCCATCGATCATGGCCTTGCTCCTTCCGTGCGGATGGCCGGCGCGAAGGTGGGGCAGCGCTGAAGCATGACCGCCAACTCACCCAGTTCCTGATGACTCAGCCCAGCCGCCCGCGCGCGGCCGCAGGAACGCCCGCTGGTGCAGTGCCGGCACTCGATGCACATCCGCCGGTCATCGCCCTCACGGTCGCGCACCAGCAGCCTGTCGGCCAGGTTCTCAGCCCAACCGGGAAGCCCCCGACCCGGAAGCCCCCGGCTGGTGAAGCGCTCCACCCGCGCCATGAACAGGTCAATCTCGGCGGTGGACATGGCGGCTGGCGCGTCGATCAGGTCGCCGCCGGGGGTCAGCCCCGGCACCGCCCCGCTTTGCGCGCGCGCCTGCGATGCGTGCGGTGAGGCGCTTCGCGTGCGCCCGCGCGGAACGCTCCGAATCGCGGCGCCATCCCCCGCCACGATGATCCCCACCGGGTCGCTGGTCTGGTCGTTGGCTGCCTGATCGACGGCCAGGGGCAAAACCCGGAAGCCCCCATCCAGTGACGCTAGAGAACCTAGGAAACCTCCATCACCCCTATTCAGTGACGCTAGAGAACCTAGAGAACCGGGTTTTCTAGGTTTACTAGCGTGCTCATTAAGGGGCTTTCCAGTTTTCAGGCGGGCCAGCCACTTCATGCCTCACCCCCGTTCAGCAGCATCGGATGGATCACGTAGCGCTCGCTGGGTCGCCCGCCAGAAGCCCCCGCCGGGACCACCTCCTGCCGCAGCCACCCATGCTCGGCCAGGAGGTCGGCGGCCTTGCGCACCGCGTCCGGCGTCGTCAGCCCGGCCCAGTGCTTGACTGCCACCTCCCACGGCTTGAACCCGTGGCCCAGCTTCCCGGCTCGGATGCGATCCAGCAGCAACCGCGCACCATCCGTGTCCGGTGTCATCGCTGCCGCGTACAGCCGCTCGGCATGGGTGCGTAGGTACTCCGACCAAGCAAGCGCGCGGGTCAGCTCCCGATCCTCGATCACCCCACCGTTGTCCGGGGTGTCCACCAGCGCGAACAGCAGCGCCAGCGCCGGCACCAGCTTGCGGTACTTGGCCAGATGCGACACCAGCGCCGGGTGCAGTTCGTCGCCGCGAATCTCAGTCTCGAACGGCGCCATCCACTCCACGAACAGCGCCTGTGCTTCGGGGCTGAAGCGCCACTCCACGGCTTCGGTGTCATTGGCAGGCTGCAACTGGGCCAGCCGCTCGAACACCGCCCAAGCCGCCTGCTTTGCCGCCGTGTCGGGCCACTGGTCAACGTACACGAATTCACGGGTCACGTCCGGCCACACGGTCAGTCCGAAGCGCTGCAACAGGCCGTCGTCGCTGGCGCCACCATTGACGGCCTCACGCACGTAGCTCTGCACCTTGCCCGGCTGGATGCCTCCCAGCAGCGCCAGGCACACGCGGGGGATGTGATGGGTGCCCCGGCCGATCCTGTCCACCGTGTAGCCCTGGTTGCCGTCGTAGGCTTGCAGGTAGAACGCGCGGCTGCCTTCCTGACCCTGCTTGTCCAGGCTGCACAGCAGGCCGTGCACCTCATCACGGTAGGCCAGCGTGCCCCACGGGTTCTGCGTCAGCAGGTCAGCCAGCTTCTCCACCGTGGCGTCGTTGACCACGAAGCGGCGCGCCACCGGCTCAGCGGGCTGATCCACCGGTTGCAGCAGCGCACGGGCCTTGTTAGGCTCCTTGACGGCCAGCGCACGGGCTTGCTTCTCGTTCGTCTCGGCGGCCATGCCCGACACCTTGCAGTCGATCTGCCACGCCTGGTGCTCTACCGCCCACAGCTCCCGCTCGGCCGCTTCCAGCCGCTCCAGGGGCTTCAGCGTCTGCGCCAGTGCGGGCGACTTCATCACACCGGGCCGACCCACGATCAAGCCCCACAGGTTGGGCACCACGCGCCAGTCATCACGCGCCTTGGGCCTTACCACCGCGCGAGCACCAACCAGGCTGGACAGGGCCACCAAAGCCCCCACCGCAGTGAAGTCCGGCGGGCACTGCATGCGGTGAGCGATGTCCATCACCCAGCCCCGCAGCGCCTCGGGCAGCAGATCGGCATCGAACGACATCACCGGCGGGAGATTGTCCGGCAACGGCACTGGCTCGGTCCAGTCCTCGGCCACCTCCGACAAGCCCCCGGCCCCCTCCGGCGCCTTCGGCGCCTCCGGGGGAGCGGCGCCCTTGAAGCACGCCCTGACGGACTCAGCCCCCGCTTGCCGGTGAAGATCGTTGAAGTCCGTCGCCTTCTCCACCCGCCCCTCGGAGAACACCGGCACTGCCACCGCGCCACCCACCGCCTGGGCGGCCTCGCGCGCCTTGGTCACGCCGGGGTTGCCCTCGGTGCGCCAGTCGTCGTCAGCCGCCAGGATCAGCCGTAGCTTGGGGTACTTGGCATGCAGCGCTTGGGCCACCGCTTTCAGGTTACCGGCGTTGAAGGCCACTGCCACCGCATGCCCCGTGGCCTCGTGGATGCTGGCGCCGGTTGCAAAGCCCTCGGCCACCACCAGCACGCCGGCCGGCTTGCCAATGCTGTAGTAACAGCCCCGCACGCGCCCACCGAGCGTGAAGCGCTTGGCACCATCCGGTGCGATGGTCTGCATGCTCCAGGTCTTGCCGTCGGTGTCACGCATGGGCACCAGCAGCGCATCACCCTTCGCGCGCAGGCCGTGGGGCTTGACGCACTTGATGCGCAGGTAGGGGTGATCTGCCGGCGCAGGCGGGGCTTGCGTCCACTCGGCCTGCACAGCCTTCGACACGGCGGCTTGCTCCCGCTTCTTCTCGGCGTCACGCTGCGCTTGAATGGCCTGCACGCGCTCGCGGTGGGCCTGCCGCTCGGCATCGCTCATGTCGGTCCCGGGCTTGGCGCACCAGGACTGTTGAAGCCCCTGGCGCCAGTCACCGAACATGCCGGCCGGCACGCCGTCGCCGTGCAAAACGTACCAACCGCCGAGGCAGCCGTGTCGTCCACTGGAGTTGAAGCGGTGCAGCTTGCCGTCGTCGTGAATGGTGTCGGGTGCATGAAGCCCCGCATCTGCCATGGCATCACGGAATTGGTCAACGGCCTGCATGGTCGCCCCCTTTCCCGCTTCGCTTGCTGCGGCGCGCGGCAATGGCGCGCTGCACGCGCTGGCGCTTGATCGCGGTGTCGTTCGCAGCAACGAGACCCGGCGGCTCGATCTCGAAGCCGACCGCCATCGGGTGCTGGCGCAGGTAGGCCACGCCGGCCGCAGCCGCGTCACTCGCCGTGGCGAATGACTGGGGCTGGCGGTGGCGCAGGCAGATGCCTGGCTCGATGGCCGTGTAAATCGCCAACCGGAACATCACCGCCCCAACTGGGGCTTGAGAGCCTTGATGGTCTTGCTCAGGTCGTCCAGCTCGCAGATCACGGCAAACGCCAACTCGTCGATGGCCTCGATCAAGCCGGGTCGGATGTATCCGCTGAGTTCCAGCGTCTCGGGCCGCTCCGTTGCCAGCACGGCCACGCAGGACTGGATGCCACGCATCAGGCGCGCAGCCCTTTGCACATCGACCGCGTAGTCGCATCCGGCGTCCCTGCGATAGTGCGCGTGCATCTTGAACGGAGTGCCTTTGCTGTAGTTGTGATCCAGCGCGTCCATCGCTCAGCCCTCCACCGTCGTAGCGCGCTCGGCATCCCACAGCGCCTGGCACAGGTGGTTCAGCAGCCGCACCATCACCGTGGTGCGACTCTCGATGAAGTGGCACAGCGGCGGTGCCATGCTGGCTTGCGCTTCCACGCTGTCCAACTGAATGAAGCCCCACAGCAGATCGTTGATCTCCCCGACCTGGGCGTGCAGCCAGGACAGTTGATTCAACAAACTGGCATCCGGGTTGACTGTCGATGCTGGAGTGCTTGAATCCCAGTTGCCGACGACGCTGGTATCGAGGCTGAGTGGGGTGATGCCCTTCTCGGGCGTGGTGAGTTTCGTGGTCATGGTTTTGCGCTCCTTCGAGAGCTTGAAAACCACCGTCAGCGTGACTAGCGCATTGGGTGGGCGTGGGTGTAGTCACACGTCCGAAGCCGTGCTGCCGTCCTTGCGGATAGGCACTCCCACGCCCAAAACCGTGAAGGCAACCGCCGGATACACCAGCGCCTGCCAAGGATTCAGACGTGACAAAACCCCGCTTGTCGGTGGGGGTTGCTACCGCTTCGGAAATGGTGTGACTAGCACCGGGCCATTGCTGGCTTGCGGCCAGTGTACCGCCGTGGCGCAGGGATGTGAAGCTGGGGGTGCTCATCGTGCACCTCCTTTCTCGAATCTCGGTTGATGGTTCTCGTATTCATCCACCCACCGCGCCAGCGATACCGAACGCAGGCGGATCAGGTGGTGGACGAAGCGGAAGATGCGGCGCAGCGCCGTGGTGATCGGGGGCTTCATCCAGCACCTCCGACCTTCACCAGGAACGCGCGCACGGCCTCCAGATCGGGCAGGGTGCGGCTGAAATGCCAAGCCCCCACCAGGAAGCCCCCGTCTTGCAGCGCATGCAGCCAGTGGCCTTTCATGGCGAGCTGCGCCTGCAACGCTGTGAACGCCTTGCCGTGCTCCGTGCCTGCGGTGACAATCGAGGTGCCAGCCCCGCCTGCCATGTGGTTTCCGCCCATGGTGGGCGTTTCTTTTGGGGTGGTGTCTGTGTCCATCCCACCCCCTCAAGCCGTCATGGCCTCTTGTTCGGCCAGCCAGCGGCGCACGTCGCCCACGCGCCAGGCCGTGACCCTCTCCGAGAACTTGATCGGCTTCGGGAAAGACCCATCACCCACCAGGCGCCACAGCGTTGATGCGCTGAACGGAAGAACGACGGGCTGGGGCTCCTTGGCCTCTTTCGGCTTCTTGGCCTTCTTGGCCTTCTTGCTTTGGTAGCCGCGCACAAGCTGCGCTTGCCGCACATAGGCGTCGTCGGGGAGTTTTTCGAAAGGCACGGGGACATGAACGTCCTTCGCGCCGGTTGCTTGCTTGGGTTTGAGTGTGCGCATAGCTGCGCCTCCTGATTGCAGTCCAGAGAAATAGCGCGTCCTACGCAACGCCGAGCATCTTGCTTAGGGCCGTTGTCGACCCCCGGCGAATTCACCTCATTCACGCCGTGCGTGGTCTGTCACGGCATGAGGTGAGGCTTAAAAAAACCATATCGGTCAATTTCTGGAATGCAAGGGGGGTCGGATGTAGTGGTACGGCGTGGCCCGCTACGGGGCTGCAACGCACCTGCACGCCCACCTCGGGCGCAGGAGGCCCCACAGGAAGCCCCCGACAAACGTCGGGCAGACGCCCGACAAGCACCACGCGGGAAGCCCCGACAAACCCCCGACAAGCCCCCGACGAACACCGGACGAATGCCAGGCAAGCCCCCGACGTGGAGCCTACACGGAGGATGCCGCTGTCGGTGTTCCCACACGGAGGATGCCAGGCGAGGCCCAGCAAGCCCCCGACGCGCGGCCGCCTACCCGGCCCGGCGCAGCTCGATCACGTCAGCCCCACGGCGCAGCTTGTCCAGGTAGTTGGCCCACTGGATCATCATCGCGGTGCGCTGGCGCATGAACGAGGTTCGGTCATAGGCCGAACCGAGCGGACCGGACTTCGCATGGGCAAGCTGGGCCTCAATGAAATCCGGTTCGGTGTCCAGTTCCTCGCCCAGCAGCGTGCGCGCCAACGCCCGGAATCCGTGCGCGCTCTGTTCATCGGCAGCGAAACCCATCCGACGCAGCGCCGCGTTGATGGTGGCGTCGGACATAGGCCGTTCCCCAGTGCGCAGGCTGGGGAACACGTAGCGCCTGCCGCCCGTCAGCGGTCGAAGCCCCTCCAGGACAGCCACCGCCTGCGGCGCCAGCGGCACGAAGTGCGGCCGGCCGTTGAGCTTGGCCTCAACCGTGCGCTTCATCGATGCGTACGGGATGGTGATCATGGCCTTCTCGGTGTCGATCCAGGCCCACTCAAGCTGCCGGATGTTGCCGGGTCGCTGGAACAGCAGTGCCGACAGTTGCAGTGCCGCGCGCGTTGCCGGATGACCGCCATAGCCGTCGATGGCCCGCAACAGCTCGCCCACCTTCACCGGGTCGGTCAGCGCAGCGGCATGCGTGACCACCACCGGGGCCAGCGCGCCGGTCAGCGCCGCAGTCGGATCGTGCTCGCAGCGCCCGGTCTGGACACCGTAGCGGAACACCTGGCCGGCGTTCTGCTTGAGGGTGTGCGCCTTGTCGATCGTCCCTGCAGCCTCAACCCTGCGCAGGGTAGCCAGCAGCTCGGCTGATCTGATGTCGGTGATGGGTCGGCGGCCGATTGCCGGGAACCACGTCCCGATCATGAGCCCCAGCCACTTGTCAGCGTACTTGGGCGACCACCCGGGTTTCTTCAGGGCGTGAAACTCGCGGGCAACCGCCTCGAACGTGTTCGCCGCTGCAACTGCCCTGGCAGCCTTCTCCGCCCGCTTCGTCGCCGCCGGGTCCATACCCTCAGCCAGTTGCTCACGGGCCGTGTCGCGGGCTTTGCGGGCCTTGGAGAGTGAGACCGCCGGGTACACACCGATCGCCAGCGTCTTTTGCTTGCCGGCGAAGCGGTAGGCCAGCCGCCAATACTTGCCGGTCTCCATGACGTGCAGATACAGCCCTTGGCCGTCCGAGTACTTGTCGCCAGCCTTTCGCCCGGAGTGCTTGACGTTCTTTACGAAGGTGTCCGTGAGTGCCATGCGCCGCCCCTGTTTGTTGGTATCTGGCGGACCACCCGGCGAAATACCAACAGTTCTACCAACAAATTGTTGGTATGTGATGGTAGAACGTGATGCGGCCTGAGACAACAAAAAACCCGCATGCCTAGGAAACATGCGGGTTATAGGACGTTACGGGCCTTCTTGAGACGGTGATTTGGCGCGACTGGCGGGGATCGAACCCACGACCCTCGGCTTCGGAGGCCGATACTCTATCCACTGAGCTACAGTCGCTTTTTCAAGACAAGCTGGCGATTATCCCCGATTGCTCAGGCTCAGGAGCCGGCGGGCCCAGCGGCAACTGGCGCGGCAGGCCGATGCCGGCCAGGTAAGCGTCCACCGCGGTGCGCGCCGTGGCCTCCAGATCAAACGAGCGCTCCAGCAGCCAGCTGTAGACCAGCCCGCGCACCATGGCGTGCAGTCCCTCGGCCAGTGGCTGCGCGGCGGCGGGCAGCGGCTGCTGGCGCAGCGCGCTGGCGCGCTCCAGCACCCGCCGCATCCGCTCGACGTTGGCGCGGTCCATCTGCACATGGCGATCGCGCACCGGCCACAGGTCTTCGACATGCTCGACCAGCATCACAGCGATGTTCAGTACGCGCTGGGTGCGCGCGTCGCCCGCGATTTGCGCGAAAGAATGCAGCAGACGAGTGACGAGCGCATCGATCGGGTCTCCTGGCGCCTGATACACACCGGCCAGTTCCGATTCGAGCGGCAGGGTGACGCGCTCCATCATGGCGTTGAACAGGTCGGCCTTGTCCTTGAAGTGCCAGTACACCGCTCCGCGCGTCACCCCCGCCGCCTCGGCGATGTGGTTCAGCGAGGTGCGCGAAACACCGCGCTGCTCGAACACGCGTTCGGCGGCGTCAAGCAGCGCTTCGCGCGTGGCTTGCGCGTCTTGCTTGGTGCGGCGGGCCATGGCGTCAGAACTACCAGCGTTGGATCAACATGAGACGGCACTCTACCACATACATACAAGAATGTATGTATAATCCGGCGCTTTTGGTCATGCAGTCCATGGGCTTGTTGACTACGATCAACGCCCTTCGGTCGCCCCAGCCGGCCTGCTGCCTGCCCTTCTACGCACCGCTCCTCCGCCCGAGAACAACCATGTCCCAGCCCGCCCTGCGCCGCCCGATGGCGCCCCGTCTTCTTCCGCTTGGCGCCGCTGCGCTGCTGGCCATGGCCTTGGTGGCCTGTGGCGACAAGCCACAAGGCGCGGCGCCCGGCGGTGCGGGTGGCGGCGCGCCGCCGCCGCCCGAAGTGGGCGTGGTGACGGTGCAACCCGGCACGGTGAGCCTGACGACCGAGCTGCCCGGCCGGCTGGAGCCCTCGCGCGTGGCCCAGGTGCGCGCACGCGCGACCGGCATCCTGAACAAGCGCGTGTTCACCGAAGGCAGCGATGTGCGCGCCGGGCAGGTGCTGTACCAGATCGACTCGGCTCCCTACCAGGCCACGCAGCAGAGCGCGCAGGCGCAACTGGCGCAGGCGCAGGCGCAGCTGGCCAACGCCAGCGCCATGGTCACGCGCTACCGCCCGCTGGTGGCCGCCAACGCGGTGAGCAAGCAGGAGTTCGACGCCGCCGTGGCGGCCGAAAAAGCCGCGCAGGCGCAGGTGGCCGCCGGGCGCGCGGCCGTGCGCACGGCCGACATCAGCCTGGGCTACGCCACGGTGACGGCGCCGATCTCGGGCCGCATTGGCCGCTCGCTGGTGACCGAGGGGGCGCTGGTCAGCGCGCAGGAGGGCACGCAGCTGGCGACCATCCAGCAGATCAACCCGCTGTACCTCAACATCACGCAGTCGGCCGCCGAGGTGATGGCGCTGCGCCAGGCGCTGCAAGCCGGCAAGCTGGCACGCGCCGGTGGCACCGAAGCCGCCAAGGTGCAGGTGCTGCTGGAAAACGGCCAGACCTATGGCCAGACGGCGCGCCTGTTGTTCACCGACCTGAGCGTCGACCCCGCCACCGGCCAGGTGAGCCTGCGCGCCGAGGTGCCCAACCCCGGCGGCCTGCTGATGCCTGGCATGTACGTGCGCGCCCGCGTCGAGCAGGCCGAGGTGGACAACGCCATTCTGCTGCCTCAGCAGGCGGTGACGCGCGGATCGCACGGCGACAGCGTGATGGTGGTGGCACCCGACGGCGCCGTGGCGCCGCGCCCGGTCAAGATCGGCGGGCAAAAGGGCACCCAGTGGATCGTGACCGAGGGCCTGCAGCCCGGCGAGCAGGTGATGGTGGAAGGCGCCATGAAGCTGATGATGGGCGCCAAGGTGGTCAAGCCCGTGCCTTGGACGCCCAACAAGGCGCCAGCGCCCGTCCAACAAGCGCCAGCAGCTCCTAAAACAGCAGCATCCGGCGCGGCGCCCGCAGCACCGGCGGCGCCCGCCGCGCCCGCTTCGGCGGCCTCGCGCTGAAGCCCGACCAGAGCTGACGCATGGCCAAGTTCTTCATTGACCGACCCATCTTCGCGTGGGTCATCGCCCTGTTCGTGATGGTGCTGGGCGCCATCTCCATCACCCAACTGCCGATCGCGCAATACCCCAGCGTGGCGCCGCCCACCATCGTGCTGTCGGCCACCTACCCCGGCGCATCGGCGCAGACGCTGGAAGACGCCGTGCTGTCGGTGATCGAGCGTGAGATGAACGGCTCGCCCGGTCTCGCCTACATGGAATCGGTGGCGCAGGCCAACGGCACCGGCTCGATCACGCTCAGCTTTGAGCCCGGCACCAACGCCGACCTGGCGCAGGTGGACGTGCAAAACCGCCTGTCGCGCGCCAGCCCGCGCCTGCCGACCACCGTGGTGCAGCAGGGCGTGCGGGTGGACAAGTCGCGCAGCAACTTCCTGCTGTTCACGGTGCTGTCGTCGTCGGACCCCAATTTCGACATCACCGCGCTGTCCGACTACGCCTCGCGCAACGTGCTGCCCGAGTTGCAGCGTCTGCCCGGCATCGGCCAGGTGCAGTTGTTTGGCGCCGAGCGCGCCATGCGCGTGTGGATCGAGCCGACCAAGCTGCAAAGCTACAACCTGTCGCCTGCCGATGTGGCCAGTGCGATTGCGCAGCAGAACGCGCAGGTGTCGGCCGGCAGCCTGGGCGACTTGCCGCTGGCCAGCGGCCAGACCATGAGCGCCACCGTGGTGGTACCGGGCCAGATCAGCACGGTGGAGCAGTTTGGCAACATCACGCTGCGTGCCAACGCCGACGGCAGCACGGTGCGCCTGAAGGACGTGGCACGCGTCGAGCTGGGCGCGCAAAGCTACGCCACCGCCGCACGCCTGAACGGCCAGCCCGCCGCCGGCATGGGCGTGCAGCTGTCCACCTCGGGCAACGCGCTGGCGGCCGCCAAGGCGGTGCGCACGCGCATGACCGAGCTGGAGCGCTACTTTCCGGCCGGCGTGACCTGGGCCATTCCGTACGACTCGTCCGACTTCGTGCGCATCTCGATCACCGAGGTGGTCAAGACCTTGTTCGAGGCGATCGTGCTGGTGTTTCTGGTGATGTTCCTGTTCCTGCAGAACTGGCGCTACACCGTCATCCCGACCATCGTGGTGCCGGTGGCGCTGCTGGGCACGTTTGCCGCGCTGCTGGCGTTTGGCATGTCGATCAACGTGCTGACCATGTTCGGCATGGTGCTGGTGATCGGCATCGTGGTGGACGACGCCATCGTGGTGGTCGAGAACGTCGAGCGCATCATGAGCGAAGAAGGCCTGCCGCCCTTGCAGGCCACGCGCAAGGCCATGGGCCAGATATCGGGCGCCATCATCGGCGTGACGGTGGTGCTGATCTCGGTGTTCGTGCCGCTGGCCTTCTTTGCCGGCTCGGTGGGCAACATCTACCGCCAGTTCTCGGCGGTGATGGCGGTGTCGATCTTCTTCTCGGCCTTCATGGCGCTGTCGCTCACGCCCGCGCTGTGCGCCACGCTGCTCAAACCCATGGAGAAGGGCCACAACCTGGAGAAGCGCGGCTTCTTTGGCTGGTTCAACCGGCGTTTTCAGCGCACCGCCAAGGGCTATGAAGGCATCGTCGCCAAGCTGGTGCGGCGCGCGGGCCGGCTGATGATCATCTACCTGGCACTGGCGCTGGTCGTGGGCTGGCTCTACATGCGCCTGCCGACATCCTTTTTGCCGCAGGAGGACCAGGGCAACATCCTGGTCAACATGCAGTTGCCGCCCGGCGCCACGCAGGAGCGCACGCAGGCCGTGGTCGAGCAGGTCGAGGGCTACCTGCTCAAGCAGCCCGAGGTGGCCAACATGGTGGCGGTGATGGGCTTCTCGTTCTCGGGCCAGGGCCAGAACGCGGCGCTGGCCTTCGTGTCGCTCAAACCCTGGGACGAGCGCAAGGGCCCCGAGCATTCGGCCGGCGCCATTGCTGGGCGCGCCATGGGCGCTCTGTCCGGCATCAAGGACGCCTTCATCTTCCCCTTGAGCCCGCCGCCGATTCCGGAATTGGGCGTCAGCTCGGGCTTCACCTTCCGCCTGCAAGACCGCGCCGGCAAGGGGCACGAGGCGCTGATCGCCGCGCGCAACCAGATGCTGGGCATGGCCATGCAAAGCAAGGTGCTGGCCGGCGTGCGCCCCGACGGGCTGGAAGACGCGCCGCAGCTGCAAGTGGACATCGACCGCGACAAGGCCGCCGCGCAAGGCGTGTCGTTTGCCGCCATCAACAACGCCATCTCGGCGTCGCTGGGCTCGGCCTACGTCAACGATTTCCCGAACCAGGGGCGCTTGCAGCGCGTGATCATCCAGGCCGACGCCAAGGCGCGCATGCAGCCCGAGGACATCCTGCAACTGACGGCCCTCAACAGCAAGGGCCAGGCGGTGCCGCTGTCGGCCTTTGCCAGCACGCGCTGGATCACCGGCGCCATGCAGACGGTGCGCTACAACGGCTATCCAGCGGTTCGCATCGCGGGCGGCGCAGCGCCGGGCTTCTCGACCGGCGAGGCGATGCGCGAGATGGAGCAGCTGGCGGCCAAGCTGCCCGAGGGATTTGGCTACGAATGGACGGGCCAGTCGCGCGAAGAAAAGCTGGCCGGCAACCAGGCACTGATCCTGTACGGCTTTGCCATCCTGGCGGTGTTTCTGGCGCTGGCAGCGCTGTATGAAAGCTGGTCGATCCCGTTTGCCGTCATCCTGGTGGTGCCGCTGGGCGTACTGGGCGTGCTGCTGGCCGTCACCGGGCGCGGCATGCTGAACGACGTGTACTTTCAGGTGGGCCTCATCACCATCATCGGGCTATCCGCCAAGAACGCCATCCTGATCATCGAGTTCGCCAAGGATTTGCAGGCACAGGGCATGAGCGTGATGGCCTCGGCGCTGGCTGCCGCGCATTTGCGCTTTCGCCCCATCATCATGACCTCGATGGCCTTCATCCTGGGCGTGACGCCGCTGGCGATGGCCAGTGGCGCCGGCTCGGCGGCGCAGCGCGCCATCGGCACCGGGGTGATCGGCGGCATGATCGTCGGCACCATCCTGGCGGTGTTCTTCGTGCCGCTGTTCTTTGTGGTGGTGCGCAGCCTGTTCAAGGGTTCGGCAAAGCAGCGCGAGCGCGCGGCCGAACACGCGACGGAAGCCGGCATCACCGCCGAAGCCGCGCAGCACTACGTGGAGGATGCCGAAACCGGCCTGTCGGATGACGACCGCCGCGCGCTGAACCAGGGCGACCACGACGCCCCATCGAACCCGAAGGATCCTTCATGAAACCCGCTCTTCTGGTTTCACCCGCCGCGGCATGGCCGCGCCTGATCGGCACCGCCGCGCTCGTCAGCCTGCTGGCTGCCTGTTCGTTCGTGCCCAGGTACGAGCAGCCCGCCGCGCCTGTCAGCGCCACCTGGCCCGATTCGGCCGGCGCGCAGCTCGAAGGCGGCATCGCCGCCGCCGACCTGCCGTGGCAGCAGTTCGTGCACGATCCGCAATTGCGCGAAGTCATCCAGCTGGCGCTGGAGAACAACCGCGACCTGCGCGTGGCGGTGCAGAACATCGAGCAGGCGCGCGCGCAGTACCAGATCCGCCGCGCGGACCAGTTCCCCACCGTGGGCGCCAATGCGGCGGCCTCGCGCTCCGCGCCCAACGCGATGGCGGCGCTGGGCGGCCCCAGCGTGGCGTCGAACTACAGCGTGGGCATCGGCGTGTCGGCGTGGGAGCTGGACTTCTTCGGTCGTGTCGCCGCGCTGAAAGACGTGGCGCTGGCGCAGTACCTGGCGACCGAGGAAGCGCACAAGTCGGCACAGATCAGCCTGATCGCCAGCGTGGCCAGCACCTGGCTGCAACTGAAGACCGACACCGAACTGCTGGCCCTGGCCGAGCGCACGCTGGGCACGCGCGAGCAATCGCTGCGCCTGACCAAGCTGCGCTTTGACCACGGCGCCTCGTCGGCGCTCGACATGCGCCTGGCCGAATCGCTGTCGGCCAGCGCGCAGGCCACGCGCGCCCAGCAGCAGCGCCTGCGCGCGCAGGACATCAACCTGCTGACGCTGCTGGTCGGCCAGCCGATCCCCGAGCGGCTGATTCCGCCCGTGCCCGCCGTGACCGCGCCCGAGCCGCCGCGCGACCTGACCCAGCCCACGCCGGCCGTTCAGCCCGCTGCCGATCTGCCCACTTTCACCGAGGTGCCCGCCGGCCTGCCGTCGGATTTGATGCTGCGCCGCCCCGACATCCGTGCCGCCGAGCAGCAGCTGATCGCCGCCAACGCCCACATCGGCGCGGCGCGCGCCAACTTCTTCCCACGCATTTCGCTGACCGGCTCGCTCGGCCGCGTCAGCGCCGACCTGGACGGCCTGTTCGGCTCGGGCGGCAGCAAGGCGTGGTCGTTCGGCCCCAGCATCACGCTGCCGATCTTCGACATGGGCCGCAACCAGGCCAACCTGGAAGCGGCGCGCGCCGGCCGCGAGATCGCCGTGGCGCAGTACGAGAAGGCCATCCAAACCGCCTTCCGCGAAGTGGCCGACGCACTGGCCGGCCGCGCCACGCTGGCTGACCAGCTGACGGCCCTGCAAGCGCAGGCCACGGCCGAGCGCGACCGCTTCCGCCTGGCCGATCTGCGCTACCGCAACGGCATCGCCAACTACCTGGACCTGCTGGACGCGCAACGCTCGCTGTTCGCCATCGAACAGGCGCTGGCGCAGGTGCGGCTGGCGCAGCGCGTGGGCGAGGTGCAGTTGTACAAGGCGCTGGGCGGCGGCTGGAGCGAGCCCGAAACCGCACGCTGACGCGGCCCGCGCCGCATTGGCCGCGTCCTATAATCGACGGGCACTGATCCCCGCGCCGGCACCGCCGCGGCGCGCCGCAATCAATCCCCCCGACAAAGCCCCCTGAGGACGCCATGAGCGACAACAACACGTACGAGGAAGCACACACCGGCCCGATCAAGACGCCCAAGCAGCTGTTCTGGACCAGCGCCGCGGCCTTCGTGCTGCCCGTGTTCATCATCATCGGGCTGGTCTACTACGTCACTTCGTCCAACCTGCTGGCACCCGGAGCCAGCGATGTCGAGCGCGGCATCGCCGAGCGCCTGCAGAAGATCGGCGCGGTAGAAATCCGCGATGCCAATCGCCCGCTGGCCAGCGGCGAAAGCGTTTACAAGGCGCAGTGCACGGCCTGCCACGCCGCCGGCGTGTCGGGCGCGCCGAAGTCGGGCAATGCCGCCGACTGGGCGCCGCGCATCAAGCTGGGCTACGAGACGCTGCTGAACTCGGCGCTGAAGGGCAAGGGGGCGATGGCGCCGCAGGGTGGCGGCAACTTCTCCGACCTGGAAATCGGCCGCGCCGTGGTCTATATGGTCAACAATGCCGGCGGCAAGTTCGCCGAGCCAGCTGCGCCGGCTGCCAGCGGCGCGGCACCAGCGGCCGAGCCCGCGGCTGCTCCGGCATCGGCGGCGGCCCCAGCGCCCGCATCGGCGGCGGCCCCGGCCTCCGAGCCTGCCGCTGCGACACCTGCTGCCGACGCCTCGGCGCCCGCTGCCGTGGTGGCGGCCGCACCCGCCGCTGCTGCCGCCACCACGTCCGACCCGGCCGTGGGCAAGGCGCTGTATGAGAAATCCTGCACCGTCTGCCATGCCGCCGGCGTGGCGGGCGCACCCAAGTCGGGCAACAAGGCCGACTGGGCACCGCGCATCGCCAAAGGCATGGACGTGCTGTACAAATCCTCCATCAACGGCCTGAACGCCATGCCGCCGCGCGGCGCCTCGACGGCCAGCGACGACGAGATCAAGGCCGCCGTCGATTACATGGTGGCTGCGGCCCGCTGAGCGCCTGCGCTGCGCCACGATAAAGCCGCTCAATGAGCGGCTTTTTTTAAGGTGACACCGCGCTTCCAGCGGTGGTTCATAAAACGCCAGCAGCCATCAAGCAAAGAGCGTGTGGTGCACCCCGTTCACCGTCGCGCGGCCTGCGGGCTGAGCACGTAGCCCCCACGCTCGGGCAAACTGGCGGCGGCCACGGCTTGCGGCGTCCAGCGCCCGGCCTCGATGGCGTCGGCCACCTGCGCCACATCCTGGGTGTGGACGATGCCGAAACCCCGATCGGTGCGCAGGAAGACGCGGCCCTGCTCGTCGGTCAGCATCGTCCAAACCTGCGCCGCCTGCCCGTCGTGCGCCGTCACCGCGCCATCGGCGGCGATGCGCCAGACCCAGGGCGCGGCTTCCAGCTCCACGTAGACCCGCTGCGGCCCGTTCTGGAAATACCACTGACCGTCGGCATCGGCCGCGTAATTGCGCTGGATGAAATCGATCAGCTTCTCGTGGCGCAGCATCTCGCCGCGGGCGCCGGCCGCGCCGCTGGCAAAACCGCCCGCGGCTTGTGCCTCGGCGTCGCGCAACCACCAGTTGCCACGCGCGTCCAGGCCCAGCCAGCCCCAGGCGTGCGGCACGTTGGGCCACTTGGCCATGGCCTGCTTCACGATGTCGTCCATGCGGGGCATCTTATGCCGACCCGCCGGCCGCCGACAGCAGCCAGCCACCCACCGCGCGCGGCAGCCAGAACAGCTGGCCGGGCGCACGGCCCTGGCAGAAACCCACGTGACCGCCCTGCTCGGGCTGCCACAGGACGACGTGGGGGCCGACCTCGCCCGCGCGCGGCAGCGAGGCGGCCGGGACAAAGGGGTCGTTGTGCGCATTCAGCACCAGCGCCGGCACGCGGATGTCGGCCAGCACCGGCTTGGCCGAGGCGCGACGATAGTAGTCATCGGCGCCAGAGAAACCGTGCAGCGGCGCGGTGAACAGATCGTCGAAGGCCACCAGGTCACGCGCCTGGCGTAGGCGCGCGGCGTCGAACAGGCCCGGGTGCTGCGCCAACTGAGTGCGCGCCTTGGCCTTCATGGTGCGCAGGAACAGGCGCGTGTAGACCTGCCGGTTCAAGCCGCGCCCGATCGCCTGCGCGCCCGCCGCCAGGTCGAGCGGCGAGCACACCGCCGCCACGGCCTGGACCAGGGCGGCGGCCGACGCACCCGCCTCGCCGGCCCAGCGCAGCAGCGCATTGCCGCCGAGCGACACGCCCACGGCCAGCAGCGGGCCGCTGCCGCACGCCGTCTGCGTGGCCCGAAAGCGCGCCAGCAGCCAGCCGACCTCGGTGAAATCACCCGAATGGTAGGCGCGCGGCGCACGGTTGAGCTCGCCCGAGCAGCCGCGAAAGTGCGGCACGGCAAAACCCAGGCCGCGCTCGCGCGCCCAGCCGGCGAAGGCTTCGGCGTAGTGGCTGCGCGAGCTGCCTTCGAGCCCGTGGAACAGCACCAGCCAAGGCGCCCCGGCTGCGGGCGCCGGCACCAGCCAATCGACATCGACGAAGTCGCCATCGGGCGTATCCCAGCGCTCACGCCGGTACACGATGCCCGGCCCCGCGACCCGACGCGCATGCCGCGCCGACCAGATGGTCTGCAGATGCGCGCCCGGCAGCCAGGCCGAGGCATGGTAGGGAACCGATTCAAACGCCACTGGCATGGCCGCGCCGTTCCAGGCCACACTCAATGCAGCAACTGCGCGCTCGGCGCCACCTCGGCCACCTCGCTGCGCCCCGGGCTGGCGTGGTGTGCCACCATGCGCCAGCCCTGCGCGGTCTTCAGGTAGACGTTGGTGGCCACGACCCAGGCGCGCTGGGTGCCCTCGGCGGTGACCAGGTCGATGCGCTCCAGCACGTTGTGCACGGCAGCGCCCAGTGATTCGACCTTGCGCAGCCGCTCGGGAAAGGCGCGCACGCTGCCGTGCGCGAACATGGCCTCGAAGGCGGCACGGATCGCCGCCGCGCCAACCAGGCGCGGGCCGCCCGGATGCACGCAGAAGATGTCGTCCTCGTCGGCCCAGCAGGTCATCAGCTGGTCCAGGTCGCCGGCTTGCAACGCCTCGTAGAAGGCGGCTTCGACATCGTCGGCGGTGCCGCCCGACTGGGCGGCGCGGTAGCGTGACTTGGGCATGGCGCGCGGCGGCAACAGTTCTTGCCGCATTGTGCCCGTGTCCGTGCGGTTGTCGGCACAGCGCATCGCGAAGCGGGCATTCGTCACGGCGGTCGGCGCCGGCGGGCTTGAACGCGTTGTCGGCCTACACGCGCCTTGGGCGCCGCATGTTATGTTGCGCGCCTGATCCCGTTCACCCCAACAAGAGGACCCCCCCGCCATGAAAAACTGGCTCATCAAGATCGGCGCCGTGCTGGCGCTGGCCGCATCGCTCACCGGCTGCGGCTACAACGACTTCCAGCGCCTGGACGAGGCCACCAAGTCGGCCTGGAGCGAGGTGGTCAACCAGTACCAGCGCCGTGCCGACCTGATCGACAACCTGGTCAACACCGTGAAGGGCGAAGTCAACTTCGAGCAGGAAACGCTGACCCGCGTGATCGAGGCGCGCGCCAAGGCCACCAGCATCCAGGTGACGCCCGAAACGCTGAACAACCCGCAGGCGTTCCAGCAATTCCAGGCCGCGCAGGGTGAGCTGTCCAGTGCCTTGAGCCGCCTGATGGTGACGGTGGAGCGCTACCCCGACCTGAAGGCGAACAAGGCCTTCGCCGATCTGCGCGTGGCGCTGGAAGGCACCGAGAACCGCATCAGCGTGGCGCGCAACCGCTACATCCAGGCGGTGCAGGAGTACAACGTGCTGGCGCGCAGCTTCCCGACCAACCTGACCGGCATGGTGTTCGGCTACAAGCCGAAGGAGAACTTCACCGTGGCCAACGAGGCCGCGATTTCCACCGCGCCACGGGTGGAGTTCTCCGCCGGGCCGGCGGGGACCAAGCCCGCGCAGGGCGCGTCGCGCTAAGCCGACGGAGCCGGCATCATCTTCCAAAACCTGCACCCAGCCTCAGGTTCGTTCATGGCACGGGCGTGGAAGGCCTTGCTGGCGGCGCTGATCCTGGGCTGGTGCGTGCTGGGCGTTCAGGCCCAGCCGCTGCAGCCGGTGCCGCCGCTGACGGCGCGCGTGATCGACACCTCGGGCACGCTGCTGCCGGCGCAGGTCGCGGCGCTGGACGCCAAGCTGGCCGCGCTGGAACACGACAAGGGCTCGCAGGTGGTGGTGTTGCTGGTGCCGACCACGGCGCCGGAGGACATCGCCGCCTACGCGCAGCGCGTCGGCGACACTTGGAAGATCGGGCGGCGCGAGGTCGGCGACGGGCTGATCCTGCTGGTCGCGGTGCAGGATCGGCGCCTGCGCATCGAGGTCGCCAAGGCGCTGGAAGGCGCGGTGCCCGACATTGCCGCCAGCCACATCATCAATGAGGCGATCACACCGCACTTCCGCGCGGGCGATTTCGCTGCCGGCATCGATGCCGGCGTGGACCAGATCGCCGCGCGCATCCGCGGCGAACCGCTGCCACCGGTGGCGGCGCCCGGCCAGCCTGCCGGGCAAGGCTCGCCGCTGGATGGCATCGGCCTGTTCGAGCTGCTGGTGCTGCTGTTCATCCTGGTGCCGGTGATCAACGCCTTCGCGCGCGCCATCTTCGGCCGCAAGCTGGGCGCGCTGGCCACCGGCGCCGGCGTCGGCGGCCTGGCCTTCGTGGTCACCGCCAGCCTGCTGCTGGCGATTGCCGCCGGCTTGATTGCCCTGCTGTTCGCGCTGTTCAGCGGCGTGGCGGCGGCCTTGCCGCAGGCGCGCCCACGCGGACGCTGGGGCGGCGGGCCCGGCTTTCCGCCCGGCGGCGGCTGGGGCGGGGGCGGCGGCTTCGGCGGCGGGGGTTTTGGTGGCGGCGGAGGCTTCGGCTCCGGTGGCGGCGGCAATTTCGGTGGCGGCGGCGCCAGCGGGAGTTGGTGAGCATGTTCCGCACCTTGTCGCGCCTGATCCGCCACCGCTGGCTGGACGCGGCCGACGCGCGCCGCGCCGTGCCCGAGCCGCTGGCCGAGCAACTGCGCCGCCGCGTGCACGCCAGCGAGCGGCGCCACAGCGGCGAGGTGCGCATCTGCATCGAAGGCGGCCTGCCCACCAGCTATCTGTGGCGCCACCTGCGCGACCGCGAGCCGATGGCCGAGATCGTGCGGCAGCGCGCGCTGATGATGTTCGCCAAGCTGCGCGTGTGGGACACCGAGCACAACAACGGCGTGCTGATCTACCTGCTGCTGGCCGAACACGCGATCGAGCTGGTGGCCGATCGCGGCGTCAGCCGGCACGTGGATGCCGCGGTCTGGCAGGCGCTGGTCGCGCGGCTGGGCGAGGCGCTGCGCGCCGGCCGCTTCGAGGACGGCCTGACGCAGGCGCTGGAGGAGGTCTCGGCGGTGCTGGTGGCGCACTTTCCCGAGGCGGAAGAAACGGCCGACGCCGCTGCGGCCCCCAACCAGTTGCCCGACGAGCCGGTGTTTCGATGACACCGATTTCGGGTCTTTCGACGCTTCCATAAATCCACTGCGCAAAAAAAACAAACCCGCCTCGAAAGGCGGGTTTGCGAGTGTCGGCGGCCGCCGCCGCCGCGCACCGGTCAGCGCTTCTGGCGGTACTTGCGCAGCGCGGCGATCTGGGCCGCGAGCACGGCGAGCTCGGACGTGGCGCGGGCCATGTCGATCTCGCTCTTGGCGTTCTTCAGCGCTTCCTCGGCCTGCTTGCGCGCGTCGGTGGCCTTGGCCTCGTCCAGGTCCTTGCCCCGGATGGCGGTGTCACACAGCACGATAATGTCGTTCGGCTGCACTTCCAGAAGACCGTCCGCGACGAACACGAATTCTTCGCCGCCATCGGGTTTGGTGATGCGCACCGAACCCGGCTTGATGCGGGTGATCAGCGGCGTGTGGCGCGGGTAGATGCCCAGTTCGCCGGCCTCGCCAGGCAGCGCCACGAACGTGGCCGGGCCCGAGAAGATCGACTCCTCGGCGCTGACCACGTCGACATGAATGGTATTGGCCATAGCTTCTCCTGGTTGAGCGTTGAGCGTTGGGCGTTGGGCGTGGAAACCACGATCACACGCTCAACGCTGAACGCCGAACGCTGAACCTTGCGAGATCAGACTTTCTTGGCCTTTTCCATCGCTTCGTCGATGGTGCCGACCATGTAGAAGGCCTGCTCGGGCATGTGGTCGCACTCGCCATTCACGATCATCTTGAAGCCGTGGATGGTGTCCTTCAGCGACACGTACTTGCCGGGCGAGCCGGTGAACACCTCGGCCACATGGAACGGCTGGCTCAGGAAGCGCTGGATCTTGCGCGCGCGGGCCACGGCCAGCTTGTCCTCGGGGCTCAGCTCGTCCATGCCCAGAATGGCGATGATGTCGCGCAGTTCCTTGTAGCGCTGCAGCGTGCCCTGCACGGAGCGGGCGACAGCGTAGTGCTCTTCCCCGACCACCAGCGGATCCAGCTGGCGGCTGGTGGAGTCGAGCGGATCGACCGCCGGGTAGATGCCCAGCGCCGCAATGTCACGCGACAGCACCACGGTGGAATCCAGGTGGGCGAAGGTGGTGGCGGGCGACGGGTCGGTCAAGTCGTCGGCCGGCACGTACACGGCCTGGATCGAGGTGATCGAACCCACCTTGGTGGAGGTGATGCGCTCTTGCAGGCGGCCCATTTCCTCGGCCAGCGTCGGCTGGTAGCCCACGGCGGACGGCATGCGACCCAGCAGGGCGGACACTTCGGTACCGGCCAGCGTGTAGCGGTAGATGTTGTCGACGAAGAACAGCACGTCGCGGCCTTCGTCGCGAAAGGATTCGGCGATGGTCAGGCCCGTCAGCGCCACGCGCAGGCGGTTGCCGGGCGGCTCGTTCATCTGGCCGTAGACCATGGCCACCTTGCTCTCGGCCAGGTTCTCCAGGTTGACGACGCCGGATTCGGCCATCTCGTGATAGAAGTCGTTGCCCTCGCGGGTGCGCTCACCGACGCCGGCGAACACCGACAGGCCCGAGTGCGCCTTGGCGATGTTGTTGATCAGCTCCATCATGTTCACGGTCTTGCCGACGCCGGCGCCGCCAAACAGGCCCACCTTGCCGCCCTTGGCGAAGGGGCAGATCAGGTCGATCACCTTGATGCCGGTTTCCAGCAGTTCCTGCGACGGCGACAGCTCGTCGTAGGTGGGCGCCTTGCGGTGGATGGAGGCCATGTGCTCGTGGCTGACCGGACCGCGCTCGTCGATCGGGTTGCCCAGCACGTCCATGATGCGGCCCAGGGTGGCCTGACCCACCGGTACGGTGATGGGGTTGTCGGTGTTGGTCACCATCATGCCGCGGCGCAGGCCGTCGGACGAGCCGAGCGCGATGGTGCGCACGATGCCGTCGCCCAGCTGCTGCTGCACTTCCAGCGTCAGCGCCGAGCCTTCCATCTTGAGCGCGTCGTACACCTTGGGCATCGCGTTGCGCGGGAATTCCACGTCGACCACGGCGCCGATGCACTGAACGATTTTTCCTTGAACTTGGGCCATGTCTTGCTCCAATGATTTGATTCGTTGAACCGCTTCAGACGGCGGCCGCGCCGGCCACGATCTCGGACAGTTCCTTGGTGATCGCCGCCTGGCGCGTCTTGTTGTAGACCAGCTTGAGCTCGTCGATCACGTTGCCGGCGTTGTCGGTGGCGGCCTTCATGGCCACCATGCGCGCCGACTGCTCGGACGCCATGTTCTCGGCCACCGCCTGGTAGGCCAGCGACTCGACGTAGCGCACCAGCAGGTCGTCGATGACCGACTGCGCGTCCGGCTCGTACAGGTAATCCCAGGAATGCTGGGTGCCGCTTTCGCGCGTGTCTTCCTGCATCTGCTCGCCCGACAGCGGCAGCAGCTGCTCGATCACGGCCTCCTGCTTCATGGTGTTGATGAAGCGGGTGTAGGCGATGTAGACCGCGTTCAGCTCACCCTTCTCGTACTGGTCGAGCAGGGTCTTCACCGGACCGATCAGGCGCTCCAGGTGCGGCGTGTCGCCCAGCTGGGTCGCCTGCGACACCACCTTGGCGCCGATGCGCGTGAGAAAGCCCAGGCCCTTGTTGCCAATGGCCACGGCCTCGGTGCTGACGCCGGCGTCCTGCAGCTCGCGCAGCCGGGTGGTGACGGCGCGCAGCACGTTGGTGTTCATGCCGCCGCACAGGCCCTTGTCCGTGGTGACCACGATCAGGCCCGCCTTCTTGACGTCATTGCTGCGCATGAAGGGGTGCACGTACTCGGGGTTGGCCTCGCCCAGGTGCGCGGCAATGTTGCGCACCTTTTCCGCGTACGGCCGGGCCGCGCGCATGCGATCCTGCGCCTTGCGCATCTTGGACGCGGCCACCATTTCCATGGCCTTGGTGATCTTCTTGGTGTTCTCCACCGATTTGATCTTGCCGCGAATTTCCTTGCCGACTGCCATAGTGGAAGCTCCTTATCCCAGGACGCTTCAGGCGAAGGTCTTCTTGAAGGCCTGGATGGCGGAAGTGAGTTCGGCCTCGGCGTCGATGCAGACCTTCTTGAAGGCCTTCTTGTCGTCGCTGTCGGAGTCCTTGGCGGGCTTGGGGTCCCACTTGGCGCCGTTCTTCTCGATGCTGTCGAGCAGCGCGGCGTGCTTGTCGCGCAGGTAGGCGTGCAGGCCGGACTCGAAGGGCAGCACCTGCTTGACCTCGATGTCGTCCATGTAGCCCTTGTTGACGGCGAACAGCGAGGCGCCCATCAGGCTGATCGGCAGCGGCGCGTACTGCGGCTGCTTGAGCAGCTCGGTCACGCGCGCGCCACGGTCCAGCTGCTTGCGGGTGGCTTCGTCGAGATCGGAGGCGAACTGCGCGAAGGCCGCCAGTTCACGGTACTGCGCCAGGTCGGTGCGGATACCGCCGGACAGGCCCTTGATCCAGTTGGTCTGCGCCGCACCGCCCACGCGCGACACCGAGATACCGGCGTTGATGGCGGGGCGGATGCCGGCGTTGAACAGGCTGGTTTCCAGGAAGATCTGGCCGTCGGTGATCGAGATCACGTTGGTCGGCACGAAGGCCGAGACGTCGCCGGCCTGCGTTTCGATGATCGGCAGCGCGGTCAGCGAGCCGGTCTGGCCCTTGACTTCACCCTTGGTGAAGGCTTCGACGTAGTCGGCGTTCACGCGCGCGGCGCGCTCCAGCAGGCGGCTGTGCAGGTAGAACACGTCGCCGGGATAGGCTTCGCGGCCCGGCGGGCGGCGCAGCAGCAGCGACACCTGGCGGTAGGCCACGGCCTGCTTGGACAGGTCGTCGTAAATGATCAGCGCGTCTTGCCCACGGTCGCGGAAGTATTCGCCCATGGTGCAGCCCGAGTAGGCGGCCACGTACTGCATGGCGGCGGATTCGGAAGCCGAGGCGGCGACGACGATGGTGTAGTCCATCGCACCGGCTTTCTCCAGCGAGCGCACCACGTTCTTGATGGACGACGCCTTCTGGCCGATGGCGACGTACACGCAGGTCATGTTCTGACCCTTCTGGTTGATGATCGTGTCGATCGCCACCGCCGTCTTGCCGGTCTGGCGGTCGCCGATGATCAGTTCGCGCTGGCCACGGCCCACGGGCACCATCGAGTCGATCGACTTCAGGCCGGTCTGCACCGGCTGGCTGACCGACTGGCGCGCGATCACGCCGGGGGCGACCTTCTCGATCACGTCGGTCATCTTGGCGTCGACCGGGCCTTTGCCGTCGATCGGCTGGCCCAGCGCGTTGACCACGCGGCCAATCAGCTCGGGGCCGACGGGCACTTCCAGAATGCGGCCCGTGCACTTGACGGTGTCGCCTTCGGAGATGTGCTCGTACTCGCCCAGAATCACGGCGCCGACCGAGTCGCGCTCCAGGTTCAGGGCCAGGCCGTAGCTCGGCTGGCCATCGGCGGAGGGCGGGAACTCCAGCATCTCGCCCTGCATGGCATCGGACAGGCCGTGCACGCGCACGATGCCGTCGGTGACCGACACCACCGTACCCTGGTTGCGCACGTCGGCGCTGACGCCCAGGCCCTCGATGCGGCTCTTGATCAGTTCTGAAATTTCTGCGGGATTGAGTTGCATGACTCTTTCCTTGTCCTATTGAGTTATCGAGGAGCCTGGCCTGATCATCAGGCGGTCAGGGCCATCTTCATTTGTTCCAGGCGCGCCTTGACGGAGGTGTCGAGCACCTCGTCGCCCACCGTCACGCGCACGCCGCCGATCAGATCGGGGGCCAGTTCCACCGTGGGCTCGAGCTTGCGGCCAAAGCGCTGCTCCAGCGTGGCCACCAGCGTGGCCAGCTCGTCCGGCGCGATCGGGAAGGCGCTCTGGATCAGCGCGTCGGCCGAGCCGCTGACGCCGTTGGCGAGCTGCCGGAACTGGTGCGCCACCTCGGGCAGCGCCGCCAGGCGGTCGTTGTCGATCACGGTGCGCAGGAAGTTGACGCCCTGAGGCGGCAGCGGCTGGCCCAGCACACCGGCCACCAGATCGAACACCTGCGCGGCGTCGACCCGGGGATTGGCGGCGAACTGCAGCAATTGCTCGCTGCCGGCCGCACCCGCCAGGCCATCCAGCCAGGACTGGGTCGCGGCCAGATCGCTCCGGGTCACCTTGAACAGGGCCTCGGCGTACGGTCTGGCGATGGTGGCGAGTTCTGCCATGGTCGTTTCCTCTTCCGACGCCCTGAATCAGAGCTCGGTCTTCAGGCGGGCCAGCAGGTCCGCGTGCACCGCCGGGTTGACTTCCTTGCGCAGGATCTGCTCGGCGCCCTTGACGGCCAGCGCGGCCACCTGGTCGCGCAGCGCTTCGCGCGCCCGCACCAGCTGCTGCTCGGCGTCGGCCTTGGCGGCAGCGACGATCTTGCCGGCTTCATCGGTGGCGCGCAGCTTGGCTTCCTCGACGATCTGCTGCCCGCGGCGCTCGGCATCGGCCAGGCGCGCCGCGGTCTCGTTGCGCGAGTTGGCCAGCTCCTGCTCGACGCGCTGGTTGGCGGCGGCAAGCTCGGTGCGGGCCTTGTCGGCGGCAGCAAGACCATCGGCGATTTTCTGGGCCCGCTCGTCCAGTGCCCTCGTGATCGGCGGCCACACGAACTTCATCGTGAACCAGACCAGGATCGCGAAGACAACGGCCTGCAGGAACAGGGTCGCGTTGATATTCACGTGTCGACTCCTTTCAGTCTCGAAAGGCTTCGCCGCTTAACCGAGGGTAAAGGGGTTGGCGAAGGCAAACAGCAGGGCGATGGCGACACCGATCAGAAAGGCGGCGTCGATCAGACCGGCCAGAACGAACATCTTGGTCTGCAGCTCGTTCATCAGCTCAGGCTGGCGCGCCGAGGACTCGAGAAACTTGCCACCCATCAGCGCAATGCCGATCGAGGCGCCGATGGCGCCCAAGCCGACAATCAGACCACAAGCCAGAGCGACGAGGCCGAGAACGTTTTCCATGATTGCTCCTAGAGAAAGAAAGAGAAAGTTGAAGGGAAAGGGAAATTGCGGAACTCAGTGCGCGTCGTGCGCCTGACCCACGTAGATCAGCGTCAGCATCATGAAGATGAACGCCTGCAGCGTAATGATCAGGATGTGGAAGATCGCCCACACAGATCCCGCAATCACGTGCCCGATACCCAGCCAGAAACCGCCCGACAGGGGGTTGAACTGCCAGGCCCATACGCCGCCCATCAGGGCGATCAGCATGAAGACGAGTTCGCCGGCAAACATGTTGCCGAACAGTCGCATCGCGTGCGAGACGGTCTTGGCGACGAATTCGATGATCTGCATCAGGAAGTTGAACGGCCACAGCAGCGGATGCGCGCCAAACGGGGCGCTGATCAGCTCGTGCGCCCAGCCGCCCGCGCCCTTGATCTTGACGTTGTAGACCAGGCAGACCACGAGCACGCTGACCGACAGGCCGAGCGTGGTGGACAGATCGGCGGTCGGCACGATGCGGTGATAGTCGGGCTGTCCCATGGCGGGACCGACGCTGTGCCAGATGTGCGGAATCAGGTCGACCGGCAGCAGATCCAGGGCGTTCATCACCAGGATCCAGATGAACACCGTCAGCGCCAGCGGCGACACCAGCTTGCGGCTCTTGGCGTTGTGGATGACGCCCTTGGCCTGGTTCTCGACCAGCTCGGACATGATCTCGACAGCGGCCTGGAAGCGCCCCGGAACGCCCGACGTCGCCTTGCGCGCGCCGCGCCAGAACCACCAGCAGCACAGCACGCCGGCCACGATCGACCAGACCAGCGAGTCCAGGTTGAACAGGCTGAAGTCCACGATGCCGTGCTGTTGCACGCTCTCGAACGAGAAGTTCTTCTGCCAGTGATGCAGGTGGTGCTGGATGTACGCTCCAGCGCTCGGTCCTTGTGCAGCGGTTTCAGCAGCCATATCTCTCACCAGTTCAACCAAAAACATCCCGGCCATTCAGCCGGGATCGCGTTGGCGCGCCGCCAGCCACCACAGGGCCAGCCAATACGCCTTGAGCGTGACGACAAATCCAGCCAGCAAGGCCAGCCAATTCACGGTGCCGAGCACCCGGAGCGCCAGCCCCAGGAGGGCCACCGTCAGGAGCAGCTTCGCCCCCTCCCACACGAACAGCGACGCCAGCGCCGCGCTGGCACCCCCCACCGTGGCCCGGCTCAAGCCGCGCGCAAACAGCGCTGCCGGCAAAGCCACCGCCACCGCACCCCACGCGGCCGACCTGGCACCTGACGCGTCCGTCGCCAACCAGGTCAGCAACGCGACTGCCGCGCCGACCACCACCTGGATGGCCAGTACGTGCCAGAGTGACAGGGGCGGGTTCCTCGCTCGCCACTCGTGCGCCTGTTCGGCGCTGAGCGGCGCAAAGCCCTCGTCGGATTCGTTCTCGTGTCGGGAATCGGCGTTGCCAGGGGCCCCGCGCGGTGCGATTGTTATGCTTTCATCTGACACCGCGTTGACGCCCCGTCCGCTTCCGCAAATCCCATCAATTATACGTAGAAACCCTGTTCAAACCCCGTTTTGGACGGCGCGCGCGACCAGCGTGCGCGGTCACAGGCTCGAAATGTGTGGCGGGCCGGCCACATGCCAAGCGGATTTGGAACGCACCGGCGACAGACGCAGCGTGGCGGGTTTGCAACGAAATGCGGGTGCTGCGCCACAATGGCGGGTCATCGCCCACCCGAGCCCCGTCCATGATCGACACCCATCACCTGCCCGCCCTGCCCTGCTACCTGAGCGGCGACTACACCACGCTGGACAGCGCGCGCATCAGTCCGCTGGATCGCGGCTTCATCTTCGGCGACGGCGTCTACGAGGGCATTGCCTGCTACGGCCGTCCAGGCCAGCCGCCGCGCCTGTTCCGCTTCGAGCAACACATGGCCCGGCTGGAGCGCAGCCTGGGCGAAACGCGCATCCCGAACCCGCACACGCGCGACGAGTGGCGCCAAATCGCGCTCGAGCTGGCGGCGCGCCACCCGGATTGCGCGCAGACCAGCGACTGGTTCTACTATTTCCAGGTCACGCGCGGCGTGGCGCTGCGCGACCACCCGATGCTGCCGGGCCTGACGCCCACCGTGTTCGCCACCTGCCTGCCGATGAAGCCGCCCACACCCGAGCAGCGCGCGCAGGGCGTGGCCTGCGTCACGGCCGACGACTTCCGCTGGCAGAAGGCGCACATCAAGTCGATCAGCCTGCTGGGCGCGGTGTTCGCGCGCCAGATCAGCTACGAGCAGGGCGCGCTGGAGACCGTGATGTTCCGCGACGGATTCTTGAGCGAAGCCGCCGCCAGCAACGTCTGGGTGGTGAAGAACGGTGTCGTCATGGGCCCGCCCCGCGACCACCTGGTGCTCGAGGGCATTCGCTACGGCGCCCTTGAGGAATTGTGCGCGCAAGAGGGCATCGGCTTCGAACTGCGCCGCATCGCGCGCGCCGAGGTGCTGGCGGCGGACGAGCTGATGCTGTCCTCGGCCACCAAGGAGGTGCTGCCCATCACCCTGCTGGACGGCCAGCCGGTTGGAAACGGCCAGCCCGGCCCCATTTACCAAAAGCTCTACGCCGCCTACCAGCGCGCCAAAGCCGCTCTGCTCGCCTCCTGACGCTCGCCACATGACCCGCCCCACCACCCCACCCGCCGGCAACGGCACCCTCCCGCCCGTGCTGGGCGCCGGCGAAGCGCGCCGCGACTCGCTGATCGAGTATCCGAGCGCGTTTCCGATCAAGGTGATGGGCGCCAGGCAGGACGGGTTCGTGCATGCCGTGACGGAGATCGCGCGCCAGTTCGACCCCGGCTTCGACGCCGCCACGGTGGAACTGCGCGAAAGCGGCCAGGGCAATTACTTGGGTGTCACCATCACGGTCACCGCCACCAGCCGCGAGCAGCTCGACGACTTGTACCGCACGCTCACCAGCCATCCGATGGTCAAGGTGGTGCTGTGAGGCTCGGCCGGCCGGCGCGGGCGCGTCGCGCCCGCAGCGTCAGGCCGATGCCCAAGCCGATCAGCCAGGTGCCCCACCACACCTGCGCCGGGTAGCGCTCGCCCAGCGCGCCGGCGCCGAGCAGCACGCCAATGCCCGCGCCCACGGTGCCGATCTGGCTCAGCAGCACCGGCCCGCCCACCTGCTGCAGGCGAAAGAACAACGGAAACATCAGCGCGCTGGACAGCACCTGCGCCGCGCTGACCCACGGCACCTGCACCAGCGTGGGCAGCGTGCTCAGTACGCCGGTGGCGGCGCAGGCCGCCAGCAGGCCGATCGCCGCCACGCCATGGCTGCCCACGGCCAGCCAGGTGACGTCGGCGCGCGGCGGCCAGTCAAGACTGCGGTACACATTGCCGATGGCCAGCAGCAGCGGCACCAGCAGGCCGAGCCCCACCCACAACCAGTCGGCCGGCCGCCCGGCCTCACCGCGCGCCGCCGCCACCAGCGCCGCCCCGGCGAAGCCGATAGCGATGCCGGCGTATTCCAGCCGGCTGGGCGCGCGCAGCCGCGCCAGGCGCGACAGCAGGGCGGTGAACGGTGGCGACAGCGTGAACAGCATGGCCGTCAGCCCGCTGCCCAGATGCGGGATGACCGCAAAGACCAGCAGATTCGGCACCGCATAGGACAGCAGTGCCGTGACGACGAAATAGCGCAGGTGCTGTGCATCCAGCACGACGCGCCGACGCCGCAGCCACAAGCCGGCGCCCAACAGCACGCTGACGCTGGCCGAGATCAACAGCGCCCACAGCAGCGGCGACACCGCCGCCTCGCGCGCCAGCCGCGCCAGCGGAAACCCCACGCCCAGCAGCGCGCCGACGGCCAGCAGCAAAAGGGCCGGCGAGGCGCGGCGCGCGGTCATCGGCGCCATCGACACCCACCCATCGGGCACTGGCGTGCGACGGCACTGCCTGGGCTCACACAGCAGAAGCCGGTCGGCATGGTCGGCGGGCGGGTCATGGCAAGGCGGCGGTTCATGGAGGCACCGATGCTGTCACACTTGGCGCATGGATGTCCGCATGCTCGGCCGCGTCGACTACGCGCCCATCTTTCAGGCCATGAAGGATTTCACGGCCGACTCGGTCAGCCACCCGCAGGATCAGCTATGGATTTGCGAGCACTCGCCGGTCTTCACGCTCGGCCTGGCGGGCCGGCCCGAGCATGTGCTGGCGCGGGGCGACATCCCGGTGGTGCCCACCGATCGCGGCGGCCAGGTCACCTACCACGGGCCGGGGCAGGTGGTGGCCTATCCGCTGATCGACCTGAAGCCGCGCGGCATTTTCGTCAAGGAATACGTGTACCGGCTGGAAGAGGCGGTGATTCGCACGCTGGCGCACTTTGGCGTCACCGGCCACCGCGTGGGCGGTGCGCCAGGCATCTACGTGCGGCTGGATGACCCGTCCGGCCACGCGGCGCTGCCGCAGCGCCCGCAGCGGCGCGTGCCCGGGTCGCCCGCGCCGCAACCCGACTTCGACGGCCTGGGCAAGATCGCCGCACTCGGCATCAAGGTCAGCAGCCACCGCGCCTACCACGGCGTGGCACTGAACGTGGCGCTGGACCTGGAACCCTTCTTGCGCATCAACCCTTGCGGCTACGCGGGGCTGAAAACGGTTGATCTTTCTACAATCGGGGTTTCCGCCACGTGGGATGACGCCGCGCACGAACTGGCGGCGCAACTGCAGCGACTTTTGGCCCTCTCTTGAACGCACAGGGCGCAAGAAGGAAGCTCATCCAGTTTTGTTCTGCGATTTCTGCGCAACCTTCGCGCTCTTTGCGTTCAGGAAAACTCTCAAGATACCCATGACCCAATCCATCGGCCCCCACGCTCCCGTCGTGCGCGACGCACAAGCTGCCGCCACCTACGACGCCACCGCCAAGCAGAAGGCGGGCGCCAAGCTCAGCCGCATCCCGGTGAAGGTGCAAACCGACGCGCCGGTGCTGAAGAAGCCCGACTGGATCCGCGTCAAGGCCGGCTCCAGCAACACGCGCTTCTACGAGATCAAGGACATCCTGCGCAAGAACAATCTGGTGACGGTGTGCGAGGAAGCCAGTTGCCCCAACATCGGTGAATGCTTCGGCCACGGCACCGCCACTTTCATGATCATGGGCGACAAGTGCACGCGGCGCTGCCCGTTCTGCGACGTCGGCCACGGCCGTCCCGATCCGCTGGACGCCAACGAGCCCGCCATGCTGGCCGACACCATCGCGCAGATGAAGCTGAAGTACGTGGTCATCACCAGCGTCGACCGCGACGACCTGCGCGATGGCGGCAGCCAGCATTTCGTCGATTGCATCCGCGCCACGCGCGAGAAGTCGCCTGGCACGCAGATCGAGATCCTGACGCCCGACTTCCGCGGCCGCGACGACCGCGCGCTGGAAATCCTGAAGGCGGCGCCGCCCGACGTCATGAACCACAACCTGGAGACCGTGCCGCGCCTGTACAAGCAGGCGCGCCCTGGCAGCGACTACCAGTTCTCGCTCAACCTGCTGAAGAAGTTCAAGGCGCTGTTCCCGCACATCCCGACCAAGAGCGGCCTGATGGTCGGCTTGGGCGAGACCGACGAGGAAATCCTGAGGTGATGCGCGATCTGCGCGCACACGGCGTCGACATGCTGACCATCGGCCAGTACCTGGCGCCCAGCAGCGCCCACTTGCCGGTGCGCCGCTATGTGCACCCCGACACCTTCAAGATGTACGCGCGCGAAGCCGAGGCCATGGGCTTCACCCACGCCGCCTGCGGCGCGCTGGTGCGCTCCAGCTACCACGCCGACAAGCAGGCGCAGGCCGCGGGGGTTTGAGACCGCCGACCGGTCATATTTCAGTGGCCGCGCTGGCGCGCCTTGCGTGGCCGCCCGGCCAGCGCGCGGTCGAACCAGGCGTTGGGCAGCAGGCGCAGCAGCTTGGCGACCACCGCCATCTGCCAGGGGATGACGCGGTAGCTGGCGCCGGACTCGATGGCGCGAACCGCGCGCTCGGCGAAGGCGTCGGCCGGCAGCAGAAAGGGCATGGCGTAGCGGTTCTGCCGCGTCAGCGGGGTGTCGATGTAGCCCGGCAACAGGGTGACCACGCGCACGCCGCTGCCGCGCAACTCGCCGCGCAGGCTTTCGCAGTAGCTCACCACGCCGGCCTTGCTGGCGCAGTAGGCGGCGTGCCCCGGCAGGCCGCGGATGGCGGCCACGCTGGCGATGCCGACCAGGGTGCCACTGCCGCGCTGGCGCATCGGCTCGACGAAGGGATGGAAGGTGGCCGCCAGGCCGAGGTTGTTGACGGCGAAGGTGCGCGCCATGACGTCCAGGTCGGCGCGCTCGGCCGTGTCCATGCCGACGCTGATGCCGGCGTTGGCGATCACCACCTGCGGCACGCCCTGCTCGGCGATGCAGGCCTGGCCGGCGGCGACGATGCTGTCCACCGCCGCCACGTCGGCACCGTATACGCGCCAGCGCTCGGCCGGCCAGCCCTGCGCGGCGGCCCAGGCGCTCAATTCGGCCGGGCGCCGCGCCGGCAGCGCCAGATGCCAGCCGGCGGCCAGGTAACGCTGCGCCAGCGCCTGGCCGATGCCGCTGGAGGCACCGGTGATGAAGACCAGCGGGGCCATGGCGCGCGACCTACGAGCGCCCCGGCTGGATCACGCCGCGCACGCGCCCCTTCAGCTGCGCCACGCCGCTGGCCTTGTCGTAGTCGAAGGTGTCGCCGGTGAAGCGGTCGGCGCCGCGCCGCAGCTCGACCGGCTGGTCCGAGCTGACGCGCTCTTCCTCGGTGAAGGCGTGCAGAAACTCGCCGCGGATTTCCAGCTGCGGTGTGCTGCCACCGCCGGCGCGTGGCGTCGGCTCACGCCGCACCTGGGCGTCGCCGTACAGGCGGATCTCGGAGCCGTCGCCGTTGGATACGCCGCGCCGCGCACTCGCCACCGTGGTGCGGTTCTGCTCGTCGTAGGAGCGCATGCGCGGCTCGCTCACCTCCAGCGTGTCGTTGGCCGGGAAGTGGTGGCCCTCGGCGCCGGTCAGCTCGGACTTCAGTCGGCCCGCGGCGTCGAAGCTGCGCACCGAGAACTCGCGCATGAAGTAATCCGGCTCGGTCGATACCGGCCGCTCCTGCGCCGCATCGTGCAGCTTGGGCGCGTTGCGCACCAGCCACCAGGTGCCGAGTGCGAACAGCATCATCAACAGCACCGGCAGCCAGGCCGAGACCTGGTCCATGCCGTAGCGCAGCAGGCGCGCACGGTTCATGCGCCGGCCCCAGCCGCCATCTGCTGGTCGAGCAGGCGGCGGTAATGGCCGCCGGCCACCAGCAGCAGGTCGCAGAATTCGCGCGCCGCACCGGCACCGCCGGCAGCGTCAGTAATGTGGTGTGCGGCGGCGCGCGCCTCAACATGCGCCTGCGGCGGCGCACAGGCGAAGGCGGCGCGGCGCAGCAGGGGCAGATCGGGCCAGTCGTCGCCAATGGCGGCGGTCTGCGCCCAGTCCAGACCCAGCTCGGCCAGCAAGGCCTGGGCGGCGGGCAGCTTGTCCTCGGTGCCCAGGCGCAGGTGCTCGACGCCGAGCGTCCGCAGGCGCAGACGCAGCGGCGCCGAATCGCGCCCCGAGATCACGCAAGGCGTGATGCCGGCGCGCGCCAGCAGCTTGATGCCATGGCCGTCCAGCGTGTGAAAGCGCTTCAGCGTCTCGCCCTCGGCGCTGAAGTACAGGCCGCCATCGGTCAGCACGCCATCGACGTCGAACAGCGCCACGCGGATGCCTTGTGCGCGCAGCAGCAGCTCGGGCGGAAACGTCAGCGCGGGCGTACTCATGGGCAAGCTCCGCCGAACGCGACGCGTGGGGGCCGCGCAGCAGGCCCGACCGATGGCCGCGGAGCATGCCATACCGGAATGCCGTGGCCGGGCTGGCACCGGCCACTGGCATGGTCCCCCCGGGGGGCAGGCGCCGCAGGCGACTCAGGGGGGTTCATATCACCTTGGCTCGCATCAAATCGTTGCTGTTGACGATGCCCACCAGGCGGCCGTCGGCATCCAGCACCAGCAGCACCGTGATGCGGTGACGCTCCATCGCCTCGGCGGCCTCGGCGGCCAGCGCGTCGGCGCGGATGTGGCGCGGGTTGGCGTGCATCACCTCGCGCGCCGTCAGCGCGCGCAGGTCGCGCCCGGTCTCGACCAGGCGGCGCAGGTCGCCGTCGGTGAAGATGCCGAGCGCGCGGCCGTCGGCATCGGCCACGGCCGAGGCGCCCAGGCCGGTGCGCGTCATCTCGCGCATCAGCTCGCCAAAGGCGGCGCCGGGGCCGACGCGCGGCACCTCGTCGCCGCTGCGCATGACGTCGGACACGCGCGTCAGCAGGCGCCGGCCCAGGGCGCCGCCGGGGTGCGAGCGGGCGAAGTCCTCGGCGCGGAAGCCGCGCGCGTCCAGCAACGCCACCGCCAGCGCGTCGCCCAGGGCGAGTTGCGCGGTGGTGCTGGCGGTGGGCGCGAGATTGAGTGGGCAGGCCTCCTTCTCGACGCCGGCGTCCAGCAGCACGTCGGCGTGGCGCGCCAGCGTCGATTGCAGGTTGCCGGTCATCACCAGCAACGGCGTGCCGAGGCGCTTGACCAGCGGCAGGATGGCCGTCAGTTCCTGGCTTTCGCCGCTGTTGGAAATCGCCAGCACCACGTCCTGCGGCTGGATCATGCCGAGGTCGCCGTGGCTGGCCTCGGCCGGGTGCACGAACATCGCCGGGGTGCCGGTGGAGGCCAGCGTGGCGGCGATCTTGCGGCCGATATGGCCGCTCTTGCCCATGCCCATCACCACCACGTGGCCGCCGCGGCCCAGCACCAGCTCGACCGCGCGGGCGAAGTCGTCACCGAGCCGGTTTTTCAGCGCCAGCAGCGCGTCGGCCTCGATGTCCAGCGTCTCGCGTGCCAGGCGCAAGGCCTGATCGGCATCGAAATTCATGGCGGGAATTCTATGCCGCCCCCGCCACAAGCTGCCTGCGCCACGGCGGTTTTGCCCTAGCATGCGGACATGGGCGCCCTTGAGCTGACGCTGCTGTATCTGCTGGCCGCGGTGCTGGGGGTGGCCGCCTGCCGCTGGCTCAAGCTGCCGGCGATCCTGGGTTATCTGGTCGCCGGCGTGCTGATGGAACCGCACACGCTCGGCCTGGCCTTCGGGCAGGACGCCGCGAGCATCAAGTACCTGGCCGAGTTCGGCGTGGTGTTCCTGATGTTCGTGATCGGGCTCGAGTTCAACCTGCCCAAGCTGCACGCCATGCGCCGCCATGTGTTCGGGCTCGGGCTGGCGCAGGTGCTGCTGACCATGGTGTTCGTCACCTTCGGTGCCATGGCGCTGCACTGGCTGGCGCCGGTGCGCTGGCCCATGAGCTGGCAGACCGCGCTGGCGCTGTCGGGCGCGCTGGCCATGAGCAGCACCGCCATCGTGGTCAAGATGATGGCCGACCGGCTGGAGATGGACTCCGAACACGGCCAGCGGGTGATGGGCGTGCTGCTGCTGCAGGACCTGGCGGTGGTGCCGCTGCTGGTGCTGATTCCGGCGCTGGGCGCCGCGCCCGAGCAACTGGCCGGTGCGCTGGCGCTGGCGCTGCTGAAGGCGGCGCTGCTGATCGGTTTGTTGTTGTGGGGCGGTCAGCGCCTGATGCGCGGGTGGCTGACGGTGGTGGCGCGGCGCCGCAGCGAGGAGCTGTTCATGCTCAACCTGCTGCTGATGACGCTGGGCCTGGCCTGGCTGACCGAGCAGGCCGGCCTGTCGCTGGCGCTGGGCGCCTTCATCTGCGGCGTGCTGATCTCCGAGACCGAGTTCCGCATCCAGGTCGAGGCGCAGATCCGGCCCTTCCACGACGTGCTGCTGGGCCTGTTCTTCATCACCATCGGCATGCTGCTCGACTGGCGCCTGATCTGGCTGCAGTGGCCGCTGGTGCTGGTGCTGCTGACGATTCCCGTGCTGTTCAAGCTGGTGCTGGTGGCCGCGCTGGCGCGCTGGCTGGGCGCTGGCAGCGGCGTCGCGCTGCGCACTGGCCTGTACCTGGCGCAGGCCGGCGAGTTCGGCTTCGTGTTGCTCACCTTGAGCAGGCGCGAGGGCCTGCTGCTACCCGAGTTGTTCAACCCCATCCTGGCGGCGATGGTGCTGTCGATGCTGGTCACACCCTTCATCATCATGGCCAGCAACCGCATCGTGATGCGGTGGGTGGCGAGCGAGTGGCTGCAGCAGTCGCTGCAGATGACCCAGATCGCCAGCCAATCGATCGATGTTCGCGGCCATGTGCTGATCTGCGGCTACGGCCGCAGTGGCCAGGCAATCGCGCGCGTGCTGGCGCAGGAAGGCATCCCCATCATGGCGCTGGACCTGGACCCCGACCGCGTGCGCCTGGCCGCGGCCGCGGGCCAGGCGGTGGCCTTCGGCGATGCCAGCAAGGCGCAGGCGCTGACCGCGGCCGGCCTCAAGCGCGCCAGCGCCGCCGTGATCACCACCTTGAACACGCACAGCGCAATCCAGGTGCTGGCGGCGATCCGTGCCCAGGCCCCGCACCTGCCCGTGGTGGTGCGCACGCAGAGCGACCGTCATCTCGACCGCCTGCGCGCCGCCGGTGCCACCGAGGTGGTGCCCGAAGCGCATGAAGGCTCGCTGATGCTGGCCGGTCACGCGCTGGCGCTCACCGGCGTGCCGATGCGCCGCGTGGTGCGCCTGCTGCGCGAGCAGCGCGAGCAGCGTTACCAACTGCTGCGTGGCTACTTCCGGGGCGCCAACGACGCCAGCGAGGACACGCTGGACGAGGACCACCTGAAGACCTTCACCGTCCCTGAGGCGCTGGCCGGCCGGCGCCTGGCCGAACTGCTGGCCGACGCGGGCGAGTTGCGCGCCGTCAGCCTGCAGCGGCGCTCGGGCGCGCCGGTGCCGGCCGACGACGACGCGCCGCTGCAAGGCGGCGAGACCGTGGTGCTGTCCGGCAAGGCCGCGCCGCTGGCGCGCGCCGAGAAGGCCTTGACCGCTTGAGCCGGCGTGCCCCGACACGGCACAATGGCGCTGCCATGACCGCCACCTTCTCCGTCACCGATTACCTGCGCCAGCACATCCGCACCGTGCCCGACTGGCCGGCGCCGGGCGTGCAGTTCCGCGACATCACGCCGCTGCTGCAGAACCCGCGCGTGTTCCGCGTGCTGATCGACGCTTTCGTACACCGCTACATGGCGCCCGAGCTGCGCCCCGACGTGGTGGCCGGGCTGGACGCGCGCGGCTTCATCATCGGCTCGGTGGTCGCCTACGAACTCAACGTCGGTTTCGTGCCCATCCGCAAGAGCGGCAAGCTGCCCTTCACCACGGTGCAGGAGACCTACGAACTGGAATACGGCAGCGCCACCGTCGAGCTGCACACCGACGCCGTCGCGCAGGGCCAGCGCGTGCTGCTGATCGACGACCTGATCGCCACCGGCGGCACCATGATGGCCGGCAAGAAGCTGCTGGAAAAGCTGGGCGCCGACGTGACCGAAGGCGCCGCCATCGTCGATCTGCCGGAACTCGGCGGCTCCGCGCGCCTGCGCGAAGCCGGCTTGAAGCTGTTCACCCTGGTGGATTTCGACGGTCACTGAACCGCCGACGCTTGGCCGCTCCTCAACACGGCGCCATGGCGCAGGCCCACCCAGCGGGCATCCGACCCGATTTCAGTGCCTTGAGCAGCGCGCCATCGCCCTGCTCGGCGGCGATCCGGTCGGCGGCGGTATAGAGGATCTGCTCTTCCTTGGGGTTGTGAATCTGCAGCAGCTGCAGCAGGGTGCCGCAGCTTTCTGCCACTGCCGCGTCGGCGCCCCTAAGCGATCGCAACAGCGGCCACATCTGCCCATGTTCGCGCTGCATCACGAACACGGGCATGGTCAGCCCAGCCTGCTCGAGCGGCGGAAACAGCACAACCTCTTCCAGATAGATATGCAGCCGCAGCAGATCCAGCGATCGGCCCAGCTGTTCCAGGGTGCCGGAGCCGTCGAGCATGTCCTCGATGCCTCGGTCAATCTGGCGATGCTGGACTTCGAGCCACTGGCTCGGGCTGGCGGTGTTCATGGCGTCCTCTCCGAGGGTCGCGCGAGGCGACTGAGCTGCACCGTAGCACAGCGGACAAACACTGGATGCCATCAAGGACAGGGATCGCAGCCGCGATGGTGGGTGCTCACTTGCCGATGCAAAAGCGCGAGAAGATCACGCCCAGCAGGTCGTCGGCGCTGAATTCACCGGTGATCTCGCCCAGGGCGTTCTGCGCCAGGCGCAGCTCCTCGGCCAGCAGATCGAGCAGGGGCGCCGGACCGTGCAGATGCGCGCTGGCCGCGTCCAGGTGCTGCGCCGCACGGGCCAGCGCCTGCAGGTGGCGCTCGCGCGCGATGAAGACACCATCGCCCGTGCCGGCCTGCCATCCGGCCACTTGCAGCAGGCGCTGGCGCAGCGCATCCAGCCCCTCGCCGGTGCGCGCCGACAAGGCGATGCCATCGCCCGACAGCAATGGGCCGGGCGCGGCGTCGCGCTTGTTCCACAGGTGCAGCAGCGGCACATCACGCGACAGGCGCTCGGCCAGGGTGGCGGCGATGCGGCGGTCCTCGGCCTGGTAATCGGGCGCATTAAGGCGCGTCAGGTCGTGCAACAGCAGCACGGCGTCGGCGCTGGCGATGTGCTCCCAGGCGCGTTCAATGCCGATGCGCTCGACCTCGTCGTGGCTCTCGCGCAGGCCGGCGGTGTCGAGCACGTGCAGCGGCACGCCCTCGATCTGGATGGTCTGCTGCACCACGTCGCGCGTGGTGCCGGCAATGGGGGTGACGATGGCCAACTCAGCCCCCGCCAACGCGTTGAGCAGGCTGCTCTTGCCAGCATTGGGCTGGCCAGCGATCACTACCTTGATGCCCTCGCGCAGCAGCGCGCCCTGACGCGCGCGCGCCTGCACGCCGGCCAGCGCTTGCTGCAAGTTCGATAGCTGGTCGCGCACGTCGGGGGCCGAGAGCACGTCGATTTCTTCTTCAGGAAAATCCAGCGTCACCTCGATCAGCATGCGCAGTTGGATCAGCCCGTCGCGCAGTGCGTGGATCTCGCGCGAGAAGGCGCCCGCCAGCGAGCGGCTGGCCGAGCGCGCCGCCGCTTCGGTACTGGCGTCGATCAGGTCCATCACCGCCTCGGCCTGCGCCAGGTCGAGCTTGTCGTTCAGGAAGGCGCGTTCGGTGAACTCGCCCGGCCGTGCCAGACGCAGGCGCGCCAAGCGCGCGCCGCCGCTGGCCGGGTTGATCTCGGCGGCGGCCAGCAGGCAGCGTTGTAGCAGCAATTGCAGGACCACCGGGCCGCCGTGCGCCTGCAACTCCAGCACGTCCTCGCCGGTGTAGGAGTGCGGCGCGGGAAAGAACAGCGCCAGTCCGTGGTCGATGGGGCTGCCGCCCGCGTCCTTGAACGGCCCGTAGGCGGCCACGCGTGGTGCCAGTTCGCGGTCGGTGAGCGCGCGCGCCAGCGGCATCAGCTCATGTCCCGACACGCGCACGATGCCCACCGCGCCGCGGCCGGGCGCGGTGGCGATGGCGATGATGGGGTCGGCGGACGGCTGGTCGGTCATGAACGGATGGTGCCACGGCCTACGTGAATGCTGCGCTTCATGGCCGCCGAAGCATGTTTCTATGTCGCCGTACGGCAGGGATGACTTCGATGCCCAAACGAAAGCCCGCCAAGGCGGGCTTTCGCGTTCCAAGGCACCCGTGGAAGGACTTGGCCCGGCCACTGGGTGCGTCCCCTTGAGGGGAAGGCGCGCAGCGCCTTAGGGGTGGCTCAAAACTTCGGCAGATTGAACTTCGGCGGCACGCCCATGCGGGTGTTGATGAACCACTGCTGGGCGATGGTCAGCAGGTTGTTGGTGATCCAGTACAGCACCAGGCCGGCGGGGAAGAAGAAGAACATCACGCTGAACACCAGCGGCATGAACCACATCAGCTTGGCCTGTAGCGGGTCAGGCGGCAGCGGGTTGAGCGCCGTCTGCAGCAGCGTGGTCAGCGTCATCACGATCGGCAGGATGAAGTACGGATCCTTGGTCGACAAGTCCTGGATCCAGCCGATCCAGGGCGCGCCGCGCATCTCGACGGAGGACAGCAGCACCCAGTACAGCGCGATGAACACGGGGATCTGGATCATGATCGGCAGGCAACCGCCCATCGGGTTGACCTTCTCCTCGCGGTAGATGCGCATCATCTCCATCTGCATCTGCTGCGGGTTGTCCTTCAGGCGCTCGCGCATGTCGGTGATCTTGGGCCCGATCGCCTTCATCTTGGCCATGCTGGCGTAAGCCTTGGCGTTGAGCGGGTAGAACAGCACCTTCAGCAGCACCACCAGGGCCACGATGGCCTAGCCCCAGTTGCCGAGCACGCCGTAGATCTTGTCGAGCAGCCAGTACAGCGGCTTGGCAAGAATGGTGAGCCAGCCATAGTCCTTGACCAGTTCAAGCCCGGGGGCGACGCGCTCCAGCACTTTCTCGTCCTGCGGGCCGATGAACAGCGGTGTCGTGGTCACGTGCGTGGCGCCGGGTTCGACGGCGCCAACCGGCGCGATCATGCCGGCCGCGTACAGATTGCTGTCGAGCTTGCGGGCAAAGTTCTCGTGCGTGCTGCCCGCCGGCGGCAGCCAGGCGCTGACGAAGTAGTGCTGCACCATCGCCACCCAGCCGTCCGATGCGGAAGCGACGAAATCGGCCTTGCCCTTGTCGATGTCGGTGAAGGCAACCTTCTGGAACTTCTTGGCGTCGGAGTAGAAGGCCGGGCCGGTGAAGGTGGTGTAGAAGGGCGTCTCGCCCGCCGCCTGCTGGCCATCGCGCACCAGTTGCACATAGACCTGCGGACTGACCGCCTGGCCACTGGCGTTGACCACCTCGTGCCGGACCTCGATCAAGTAGCGGCCACGCTTGAGCGTATAGATCTTGTTCAGGCGCACGCCGCCCTGTTCGGCCGACTCGAAGCGCAGCACCAGTTCGTCGGCCCCGTCGGCCAACTGACGCTCGCCAACGAAGCGCATCGGCGTCTTGTGGTTGGGAAACGGCCCGCCGATCAGGCCCGACTGCGCCTGGTAGAAGCGGCTGGCGCTGGTGTCCAGCATCACGAAGGGCTGGTCGGAGCCGCGCTGCGCCGCGTGCTCGAGAAACTCGCTGCGCACCACCGAGCCGCCTTCGGTGTCAAACACCAGCTTCAGCACATCGGTGCTGACCTCAATGCGCTCGCGCGGCAGCGCGGCGGCCGGCTCGGCAGCCGGCACGGCGGCGGCATCGGTGCTGGGCGCGCCCGGCACCGCGCCCGGGCTGGCGGCGGCGGCTGGCGGCACCGCCGACGCGGGCGCCGCGGCGCTGGCCGGCGCAGCGGACGTTGACGCGCTGGGGAAAAAGGTCGCCTTGCGGCCGTTGTGCACTTGCCACTGATCCCACAGCATGACCAGCGAGAAGGCGAAGATCACCCAGAGAATGGTGCGTCGGATGTCGTTCATGACCACTTGTGAGGCTTGTCGGCCGGCCGGGCGGCGCCGATCAGATGGGTGAAAAAGCGCGGCGGCTCCGCAGGCACCGGGTCGCAGCCACCCTCGCACCAGGGCTGGCAACGCGCCAGACGGCGCAAGGTCAGGTAACTGCCGGCAGCGGCGCCGTGCTGCTGCAGCGCCTCGATCGCGTAGCGCGAGCAGGTCGGCTCGAAGCGGCAGCTCGAACCCAGCCAGGGCGACAGCAGCAGCCGGTAGGCCTTGACGATGCCGATCAGGAGGTCGCGGGGCAGATCGCGGATCATGCGCTTATCTTGGCGAGCAACTGTTGCAGTTCAGCGCGCAGCGCGCGCTTGAGCGCCGTCGAACTGGCGCTGGGAAACTGTGGCGGCGCGAACGCGGCACGCAGGCGCACCAGATAAGCCCCTGGCGCCAGCGGCGGCGTCAGGCCATCGACCACGGCGTAGAGCTGCCGGCGCACGGCATTGCGCGTCACCGCGCGGCGCGCCCAGCGCTTGGGCGCCATGGCGCCGATCCAGACGGCATCCGGCGCGCCGAGCCACTCGCCCAACGCGGCGGGGGGCAAGCGATGCAGGGCGAAATGCGCCGTGCGCGCCGACGCCGGCTTGGTCAGGAGCGCCTGGAACTGGGCCCGCGTGCGCAGCCGCTGCGTGCGCATCGGTGCTCACTCCGGTGCCCGCAAGGCGCCGCAGCGCGCTGGCCGCGCACACACCCGCAAAGCCGCCCGGGCTCAGACGGCCAGGCGCTTGCGGCCCTTGGCGCGGCGCGCGTTGATCACGGCGCGGCCGCCACGGGTCTTCATGCGGACCAGAAAACCGTGCGTGCGGGCACGGCGACGTACAACGGAGGGCTGATAAGTGCGTTTCATGATGACTGATCGTCCTTGGGTGATATCGCTTCAGGGGCTGGCTGCATGGCTTGGGGGCCAAGCGGCCGCCACGGGCCTTTCCTTGCACATCGCCCGGCGCATCGCGCCGGCCTGGTGCCAAGTAAGGCGCGCATCAAAGCTCGCCCGCAGGCTGGCGCAGGGAAAACCCCGCATTATCACAGAGAACGGCCGCGACTCAAAATGCTCGTTGACTTGCCGCGCCAACGCCACAGCGCGACTCCCGCCTCCGCCTTGTGGACAACCCGCCGGATCACTACAATGCCAGAGGCCTTTCCCAGACAACTATCCACAAGCCGACCCCTCCCACCATGCAAGAGACCGTGGCCGCTGCCAGCGGCGCGAGCTTGTGGCCGTCCTGCCTCGACCGACTGGCGCAGGAATTGCCGCAGCAGCAGTTCAACACCTGGATCAAACCGCTCGATGCGCAATGGACGCCGGATGCGTCGTGCCTGACGCTGCTGGTCGCCAATCGCTTCAAGATGGACTGGGTGCGTGCCCAGTACGCGGCGCGCATTGCCGCGATTCTGGAGCAGATCCAGGGCTATCCGGTACAGGTGGAGTTAGCGCTTGCTCCCCGTCAAGCGCCAGTAGCACAAGAATTTTCAGGCGCCATACGCGCGCCGATCGCAGGTGAAGAGCCGGTCCAGACAAGCGCGTCGGCAGTCGCTCAGAAGGCGGCCGAGGCGGCCGCGCCCGACGCCCATCGCAGCCGACTGAACACCGTGCTGACATTCGCCAACCTGGTCGAGGGCACGGCCAACCGCATGGCGCGCGCCGCGGCGCTGCACGTGGCGGGTGCGCCGGGGCAGCTCTACAACCCCTTGTTCATCTACGGCGGCGTGGGCCTCGGCAAGACCCATTTGATGCACGCGGTGGGCAACCGGCTGCTGGAAGAGCGTCCCGACGCCAAGGTTCTCTACATCCATGCCGAGCAGTTCGTCTCGGATGTGGTCAAAGCCTATCAGCGCAAGACCTTCGACGAGTTCAAGCAGCGCTACCACTCGCTCGACCTGCTGCTGATCGACGACGTGCAGTTCTTCGCCAACAAGGACCGCACGCAGGAAGAATTCTTCAATGCCTTCGAAGCCTTGCTGGCCAAGAAGAGCCACATCGTGATGACCAGCGACACCTACCCGAAGGGGCTGGCCGACATTCACGAGCGGTTGGTGTCGCGCTTCGACTCAGGCCTGACGGTGGCGCTGGAGCCGCCCGAGTTGGAGATGCGCGTGGCCATCCTGATCAGCAAGGCGGCCGCCGAGGGCGCCGAGATGCCGGAGGAAGTCGCGTTCTTCGTCGCCAAGAACGTGCGCTCCAACGTGCGCGAGCTGGAAGGCGCCTTGCGCAAGATCCTGGCCTATTCGCGCTTCAACCTGAAAGAGGTCTCGATCCCGCTGGCGCGCGAGGCGTTGCGCGATCTGTTGTCGATTCAAAACCGCCAGATCAGCGTCGAGAACATCCAGAAGACCGTGGCCGACTATTACAAGATCAAGGTCTCGGACATGTACAGCAAGAAGCGCCCGGCCAGTATTGCGCGGCCGCGCCAGATCGCCATGTACCTGGCCAAGGAACTGACGCAAAAAAGCCTGCCCGAGATCGGTGAATTGTTCGGCGGGCGCGACCACACCACGGTGCTGCACGCGGTGCGCAAGATCACCGCCGAGCGCCAGCAACTGACCGAACTCAACCAACAGCTGCATGTGCTGGAGCAGACCCTCAAGGGTTGAAAAGTCTGAACGCTCCACCCGCCAGCACGGGCCGGAATCGATGGCAAAACCGGCGACAATACACCGCTGACGCCCGCCGGGGCGTGAGCAAATGTACCGCCGGTGCGCCGCACGCGGCAGCGGACAGCGAGACGAGGAACAAGAGGAACCAGAGGCAGACATGATCGTTCTGAAGACCACCCAAAATCAGCTGCTGGCGGCGCTTCAGTCGGTGTCGGGCATCGTCGAGCGGCGCCACACGCTGCCGGTGCTGGCCAACGTGCTGATCCGCAAGTCCGGCGGCACGCTGCAACTGACCACCAGCGACCTCGAGATCCAGATCCGCGCCACCGCCGAGCTGGGCGGCGACAGCGGCAACTTCGCCACCACCGTGGGCGCGCGCAAGCTGATCGACATCCTGCGCACCATGCCGGCCGACCAGACCGTGACGCTGGACGCGCAGCAGTCCAAGCTGATCCTCAAGGGTGGCAAGAGCCGCTTCACGCTGCAGACGCTGCCGGCCGAGGACTTCCCGCTGGTGCAGGAGGCACCCAGCTTCGGCCCCGCCTTCCAGGTGCCGCAGCGCACACTCAAGAGCCTGCTCGACCAGGTCGCCTTCGCGATGGCGGTGCACGACATCCGCTATTACCTGAACGGCATCCTGTTCGTCGCCGAGGGTCAGCAGCTCAGCCTGGTGGCCACCGACGGCCACCGGCTGGCGTTTTCCAGCGCCACGCTCGATGTCGAGGTGCCCAAGCAGGAGGTGATCCTGCCGCGCAAGACGGTGATCGAGCTGCAGCGCCTGCTGTCCGATGCCAGCGTGCCCGAGGGCCAGGCGGCACCGATGATCGAGATGCAGTTTGCCGCCAACCAGGCCAAGTTCAGCTTTGGCGCGATGGAATTCGTCACCAAGCTGGTCGAGGGCAAGTTCCCCGACTACAACCGCGTCATCCCCAAGCACCACAAGAACAGCGTCACCCTGGGCCGCGCGCCGCTGCTGGCCAGCCTGCAGCGCACCGCCATCCTGACCAGCGAGAAGTTCAAGGGCGTGCGCCTGAACTTCGAGCCCGGCCTGCTGCGCGTGGCCTCGAACAACGCCGAGCAGGAAGAGGCGGTGGACGAACTCGACATCGACTACGGCGGCGACGCGATCGAGATCGGCTTCAACGTCACCTACCTGATCGACGCGCTGTCCAACATGAGCCAGCAGGAAATGGTGAAGGTCGAGCTGCAGGACGCCAACAGCTCGGCCCTGGTGACACTGCCCGACAACAGCAGTTTCAAGTACGTCGTGATGCCGATGCGCATCTGATGACGCTCCTGTTTCAGGAGCATGGAATGACTCAAACCCGCCTGTAACGGCGGGTTTCGGCATTCAAATGAGCGAGAGATGAGCCGATGACCGATCCCCGACAGACCCCCGACAGCCCGCAACCCGCCGCGCCGCGCCCGCCCGAGGGCTACGGCGAAGGCGCCATCCAGATCCTGGAAGGCCTGGAGGCGGTGCGCAAGCGCCCCGGCATGTACATCGGCGACACGTCCGACGGCACCGGCCTGCACCACCTGGTGTTCGAGGTGGTCGACAACTCCATCGACGAGGCGCTGGCCGGCTATTGCGACGACATCGTCGTCACCATCCACACCGACAACTCAATCAGCGTCACCGACAACGGCCGCGGCATCCCCACCGGCGTGAAGATGGACGATAAGCACGAGCCCCGGCGCTCGGCCGCCGAGATCGCGCTGACCGAGCTGCACGCGGGCGGCAAGTTCAACCAGAACAGCTACAAGGTCTCGGGCGGCCTGCACGGCGTGGGCGTGAGCTGCGTCAACGCGCTCAGCAGCAGTCTGCGCCTGACGGTGCGGCGCGACGGCAAGAAGCACGAACTGGAGTTCAGCCGCGGCTTCGTGCAGGACCGGCTGATCGAGGTGGTGGACGGCGTTGAGACCTCGCCCATGAAGATCACCGGCGACACCGACAAGCGCGGCACCGAAGTGCGCTTTCTGCCCGACACCGAGATCTTCAAGGAAAACGCCGACTTCCACTATGAAATCCTGGCCAAGCGCCTGCGCGAACTCAGCTTTCTGAACAACGGCGTGCGCATTCGCCTGATCGACGAGCGCACCGGCAAGGAAGACGACTTCTCCGGCGCCGGCGGCGTCAAGGGCTTCGTCGAGTTCATCAACGGCGCCAAGAAGGTGCTGCACCCCCACGCCTTCTACGCCACCGGCACGCGCCCGGCCGAGACCTACGGCGGCATTCCCGGCACCGAGATCGGCGTCGAAGTCGCCATGCAGTGGAACGACGCCTACAGCGAGCAGGTGCTGTGCTTCACCAACAACATCCCGCAGCGCGACGGCGGCACGCACCTCACCGGCCTGCGCGCGGCCATGACGCGCGTGATCGGCCGCTACATCGAGCAGAACGACCTGGCCAAGAAGGCCAAGGTTGAAGTGTCGGGCGACGACATGCGCGAGGGTCTGTGCTGCGTGCTCAGCGTGAAGGTGCCCGAGCCCAAATTCAGCAGCCAGACCAAGGACAAACTCGTCAGCAGCGAAGTGCGCGCACCGGTCGAGGACATCGTCGCCCGCACCCTGACCGACTACCTGGAAGAGCGCCCGCAGGATGCCAAGATCATCTGCGGCAAGATCGTCGAAGCCGCGCGCGCACGCGAAGCCGCCCGCCGGGCGCGCGAGATGACGCGCCGCAAGGGCGTGCTCGACGGCTTCGGCCTGCCCGGCAAGCTGGCCGATTGCCAGGAGAAGGACCCGGCGCTGTGCGAGATCTACATCGTCGAGGGCGACTCGGCCGGCGGCAGCGCCAAGCAGGGGCGCGACCGCAAGTTTCAGGCCATCCTGCCACTGCGCGGCAAGATCCTGAACGTCGAGCGCGCGCGCTACGAGAAGCTGCTGACCAGCAACGAGATCGTCACGCTGATCACCGCGCTCGGCACCGGCATCGGCAAGACCGCGGAGGATTCCGGCAAGAGCAGCGCCGACGATTTCAACATCGACAAGCTGCGCTACCACCGCGTCATCATCATGACCGACGCCGACGTCGACGGCGCCCACATCCGCACGCTGCTGCTCACCTTTTTCTACCGCCAGATGCCCGAGCTGGTCGAGCGCGGCCACATCTACATCGCGCAGCCTCCGCTGTACAAAGTCAAGTCCGGCAAGGAAGAGCTGTACCTGAAGGACGGCGCCGCACTCGACGCCTTCCTGATGCGCGTGGCGCTGAAGGACGCCGTGGTGCACACGGGCGGCGAGGCGCCGCAGCAGATCAGCGGCGACACCCTGAGCGAGCTGGCGCGCAAATACCAACTGGCCGAGGGCGTGATCGCGCGCCTGTCGCAGTTCATGGACGCCGAGGCGCTGCGCGCCATCGCCAGCGGCGTGGCGCTGAAGCTCGATACCGTCGAAGCCGCCGAAGCCAGCGCCGTGGCGCTGCAGCAGCGCCTGGCCGACATGCAGGCCAACGGCAGTGCGCCCGAGGTCGCCAGCGAATTCGACGCCCGCACCGACAAGCCCGTCCTGCGCATCAGCCGCCGCCACCACGGCAACATCAAGTCCAGCGTCATCACGCAGGACTTCGTGCACGGCGCCGATTACGCCGCGCTGGCCGAGGCGGCCCACACCTTCAGGAACTTGCTGGGCGAAGGCGCCCGGGTCACGCGGGGTGAGGGCGAGCGCCAGCGTGAGGAACGTGTCACCGACTTCCGCCAGGCCATGCAGTGGCTGCTGAGCGAAGCCGAGCGCACCACCACGCGCCAGCGCTACAAGGGCCTGGGCGAGATGAACCCCGAGCAGCTGTGGGAAACCACCATGGACCCCGCGGTTCGCCGCCTGCTGCGTGTGCAGATCGACGACGCTATCGAGGCCGATCGCGTCTTCACCACCTTGATGGGCGACGAGGTCGAGCCACGGCGCGATTTCATCGAGACGAACGCGCTGCGCGCGGTGAACATCGACGCCTGAGCGTACGGGACCCGGTGGTCAACACCGACCGAGGCCCAGCAGCCAGGTGCGGCGCCCACGAAAAAGGGCTCCACTCGGGAGCCCTTGGGATATCGCTGACACCGCGCCCCATTGAGGCACGGGTGCGACATCAATACTCGTCGCCGCCGCGGCCGCCGCCGCTGTCGTAGCCGCCGCCGTCACGGCGACCACCGCCGTAACCGCCGCCGCCACCCTCACGACGACCACCACCGCCGCCGCGCGGGCCCGCGCCATAGGGGCTGCGGAAGCCGCCGTCGTGGCCACCGCCACCACCGCCGCCTTCGCGACGGCCGCCGTAGCCACCGCCACCACCGCCGCCGTAGCCGCCACCACCACCGCCGCCGCCGCCGCCATAACCGCCGCCGCCACCACCACCGTAACCGCCGGAGCGGGGCGGGCGCGGCTCCATCGGACGCGCTTCGTTGACGACCACGTTGCGGCCGCCCAGGGGCTGGCCGTTCATGCCTTCGATGGCGGCTTGCGCCTCGGCATCGCTGCCCATCTCGACAAAACCAAAGCCTTTGGAACGGCCGGTGTCGCGCTCCATCATCACCTTGGCGCTGGTGACAGCGCCGAACTGGCCGAAGGCCTGCGACAGATCGCTATCGCGCACGGAATACGGCAGGTTGCCGACGTAAAGTTTGTTGCCCATTAAACGGGACTCCTCAAGAACAAAAGAAAAGCGATGGAGTCCGAAAAACGCCTTTGCCCGAGCCTGGGCCCGGGCAAAAAAGGGCAACTGACTGTGTTCACCGCAAGATCACATGGTGTGCTTTAAGCGCACACCCGCGCGATTATGCGCCAGAACTGTGAAAGTCAAGCAAGCGAATAATTCTCGACTCAACTAAAAGGTTAATAGCACAGGCCGCACCAGCGCTTGCCAAGCCGCATGCCGCCTACAATTCCGCCCCGCCGCCGGACGGCGACCGGCCACCCAAAAACTTCAGGCGCCCACCCACCACCTGACCACCCACCATGGAAGCCCTTCTGCTGTCCACTGGCATCGTTGCCCTCGCCGAAATGGGCGACAAGACCCAGTTGCTGTCGCTGGTGCTGGCGGCGCGTTTTCGCAAGCCCTGGCCGATCGCCTGGGGCATTCTGGGGGCGACGCTGGCCAACCACGCGCTGGCCGGCGCGCTGGGCAGCTGGGTCACCACGGTGCTGGGGCCCGAGGTGCTGCGCTGGGCGCTGGGCCTGTCGTTTCTCGCCATGGCGGTGTGGATGCTGATCCCGGACAAGCTGGACGAGGGCGAGCAACCCGACTCCACCTCGCACCTGGGCGTGTTCGGCGCCACGCTGGTCGCCTTCTTCCTGGCCGAGATGGGCGACAAGACGCAGATCGCCACCGTGGCGCTGGCGGCGCAGTACCAGCAGTGGGCGGCGGTGGTGGCCGGCACCACGCTGGGCATGATGCTGGCCAACGTGCCGGTGGTGTGGTTTGGCGACAGGCTGGTCAAGCGGGTGCCGATCCGCACCGTGCACGTGATCTCGGCGCTGATCTTCCTGGCGCTGGGGTTGACGGCGCTGTTCGGCTGGGGTTGATATACTGGCCTTTCAGCGCCGATTTGCCTCTGCTTGCGGGCGCTTAACAAATACCGCTAAATCCGAGACACGCGCAGCAACCCGGTTTCGATTTGGCGAACCGGGTTTTTTGTTGCCATGTCGTTCATCGCCACGCCGCAAAGCCTGCACTTCGAGGCGCCGCTGCCCCTGCAAAGCGGCGCCGCGATCCGCGGCTACCAGATTACCTACGAAACCTACGGGCAGCTCAGTGCCGCGCGCGACAACGCGGTGCTGATCTGCCATGCGCTGAACGCCTCGCACCACGTGGCCGGCGTGTACGAAGCCGCAGGAACGCACCGAGGGCTGGTGGGACAACATGGTCGGACCGGGCAAGCCGGTCGACACCAACCGCTTCTTCGTCATCGGCGTCAACAACATCGGCTCCTGCTTCGGCTCCACCGGGCCGATGGACCTCAACCCCGACACGGGCCGCATCTATGGCGCCGACTTTCCAGTGGTCACCGTGGAAGACTGGGTCAACGCGCAGGCGCGCCTGCTCGACGCCCTGGGCATCGAGCAACTCGCCGCCGTGATGGGCGGCAGCCTGGGCGGCATGCAAGCACTCTCCTGGACGCTGCAATACCCCGAGCGCGTGCGCCACGCCGTGGTGGTGGCCAGCGCGCCCAACCTGACGGCCGAGAACATCGCCTTCAACGAGGTGGCGCGGCGCGCCATCGTGACCGACCCCGACTTCCACGGTGGCCACTTCTACCAGCACGGCGTGGTGCCGGCGCGCGGCCTGCGCATCGCGCGCATGATCGGCCACATCACGTATCTCTCCGACGACGTGATGAACGAGAAGTTCGGCCGGCAGCTCAGGGAAGCGGTGGCTGGCAACGGCAGCGGCTACCGGTTCAGCACCCAGGACGTCGAGTTCCAGATCGAAAGCTACCTGCGCTACCAAGGCGAGAAGTTCAGCGAATACTTCGACGCCAACACCTATCTGCTGATCACCCGCGCACTCGACTACTTCGACCCGGCGCGCGCCTTCGGCGGCGACCTGACGCAGGCGCTGGCCGGCACCCAGGCCAAATTCCTGCTGGTCAGCTTCAGCACCGACTGGCGCTTTGCGCCCGCGCGCTCGCGCGAGATCGTCAAGGCGCTGCTCGAGAACCGGCGCGACGTCAGCTACGCCGAGATCGACGCGCCGCACGGGCACGATGCCTTCCTGCTCGACGATCCGCGTTACATGGGCGTCGTGCGTTCCTACTTTGAGAGCATTGCGGGAGCCAAGTCATGAGCGATGCGCAGATCCAACACAGCATCGCCGCGCTGGTGCCCGAGGGCGCACACGTGCTCGACCTGGGCTGCGGCGACGGCGCGCTGCTGCAACACCTGATGCGAAAGCAGGGCTGCACCGGCTACGGCATCGAGATCGACGACGCCAACGTGCTGGCCTGCGCGCAGCGCGGCGTCAACGTGCTGCAGCTCAACCTGCACGAGGGCCTGAAGGCGTTTCAGGACCAGAGCTTCGACGCCGTATTGCAGATCGACACCTTGCAGCACCTGCGCAACGCCGAAGTGATGCTGCGCGAGACCGCGCGCGTCGGCCGCATCGGTATCGTCGCCTTTCCCAATTTCGCCCACTGGCCGAACCGCCTGAGCATCGCGCGCGGCCGCATGCCGGTGACGCGGCGCCTGCCCTACCAGTGGTACGACACGCCCAACATCCGCGTCGGCACCTTCAAGGACTTCGAGGCGCTGGCGCGCAAGAACGGCCTGAAGGTGCTGGACGCCTTCGGCCTCGAAGACGGCCAGGTCGTGCGCTGGCTGCCCAACGCGCGCGCCAGCACGGCGGTGTTCAAGTTGCAGCGGGCGTGAGAACAGGAAAGCGACCATGTACCCCACCATCGAATCCCTGGCCGCCGAGCTGGCCGCCGGCCGCACCACGGCCGTGGCCCTGACCGAGGCCGCGCTGGCGCGCGCGCAAGATCCTGCGGGCGAGGGCGCGCGCGTTTTCACGCAGATCGACGCCGACCGCGCCCGCGCCGCCGCGCAGGCCAGCGACCTGCTGCGAGCGTCGGGCGTGGTGCGCTCGCCGCTGGAAGGGCTGCCGGTGTCGATCAAGGACTTGATCGACGTGGCCGGCCAGGTCACCACCTCCGGTTCGGTGGTGCTGAAGGACGCGCCACCGGCCGCTCGCAACGCGCCCGTCATCGACCGCCTGATCGCTGCTGGCGCGGTGATCGTCGGGCGCACCAACATGACCGAGTTCGCCTTCTCGGGCCTGGGCCTGAACCCGCACTACGGCACGCCGAAGAACCCGTGGGACCGCGACAACACGGCGAGGGGCCGCATCCCCGGCGGCTCGTCCAGCGGCGCGGCGGTGTCGGTGACCGATGGCATGGCGGTGGTCGGCATCGGATCGGACACGGGCGGTTCGGTGCGCATTCCGTCGGCGCTGTGCGGCCTGACGGGCTTCAAGCCAACGCAGCGGCGCGTGCCGATTGAAGGCACCTTGCCGCTGTCAACCAGCCTCGATTCCATCGGTCCGCTGGCCGCCAGCGTGCGCTGCTGCGCCATCGTCGACGCCATCCTGGCCGGCGAGACGCCGACAGCGCCCGCGCCGCGCGAGCTGGCGGGCGCGCGCCTGGCGGTGCCCGAAACGCTGGTGCTGAACGACATGGACGCCGCCGTGGCCACCGCGTTTGAGCGCGCCTGCGCGCGGCTGCAGGCGGTCGGTGTGCGCCTCACGCGCATCGCCGTGCCCGAGTTCGCCGAATTCAGCCGCCTGCACGCGCGCGGCACGCTGGCCGGCGCCGAGGCCTGGGCCTGGCATCGCCAGCTGCTGACCGAGCGCGGCGAGGAGTACGACCCGCGCGTCGGCCTGCGCATGCGCGGTGGCGAACAAATGAGCGCGGCCGACTACATCGACCTGCTGGCGGCGCGCCAGCGCTGGATCGCGGCGGTCGAATCACGCATCGCCGGCTTCGACGCGCTGCTGATGCCGACCGTGCCCATCATCGCGCCGCGCATCGACGAGTTGCAGGGCAGCGACCAGGCCTACTTCGCCGCCAACGGCCTGATGCTGCGCAACCCGACGCTGATCAACTTCCTCGACGGCTGCGCGCTCTCGCTGCCCTGCCACGTGGCAGGCGAAGCGCCGGTGGGGCTGATGCTGGCCGGCGCCGGCGGGCGCGATCACGACATCCTCGCGCTGGGCGAAGCGATGCAGCACAGCTTGCGCGCCGCCGGCATCGGCGCCTGATCAGGCGGCGAGGTCGCTGCCCGTTTCACGCGCCACGTCGGCCAGGAAGTCGGCCTGCAGCAGCTGGCGGTTCAACTCGTTGCCGGGCACCCACAGCGGGTAGTGCTGGTGGAAATCCTCGACGATCGCCGCCAGCGGCAGATCGTCAAAGCTGCCGCGCTCGTTAACGTACTCCATGTGCCGGTTGCCAGCCTTGTCGAAGGGGTGATAGATGCTGTCGTGCACGCCGTCGAAGTCGAGCGGCAGCAGGCCAAACTTCTCGCACAGGCTCAGGTTGAAGGCGGGCGTGGCCTTGCGCCAGGCGCCGCCCAGCCACAGCTCGGTGTAGCCGTGCCAGCGGTACACATCGGTCTGCAGGGTCTCGCGCATGCGCGCCGTCGAGAGGTGGTTGCGCACGTCGGCAAAGCCCAGCCGCGCCGGCAGGCCGACCGCGCGCGCGCAGGCCGCCAGCAGCACCGCCTTGGGCACGCACCAGCCGTAGCCGTGCTCGATCACGGTGCTGGCGCGCATGCCGTAGGGCGTCAGGTCGATGCGGTAGGGGTCGTAGAGGAAGGCGTCGCGCACGGCGTGCGTCAGCGCCACGGCGCGCGTGCGCTCGTCCGCGCCCTGCACATGCTCGCGCGCGAAGGCCTGCACGGCGGGGTGGCCGCTGTCGATGGCGGGCGTCGGCGCCAGATGCGCGGGAGTGGGTTGGTCATTCATGCGCGGACGGTACCAAAAATCGCGGCGGCGCGGAGGCTTTCACGTATGCTCTTGCGCCAGATCACAGCACTCCACCCGGCCGCGCCCTGCCGCCGCCGGCCACGCAACCGACGGCCATGAACACCCCCACCCGCCTGCGCCTGGGCTGCATCGCCGACGATTTCACCGGCGCCACCGACCTGGCGAACAACCTGGTGCGCGCCGGCATGCGCGTGGTGCAGAGCATTGGCGTGCCCGACACGCCGCTGGCCGCCGGGGTCGATGCGCTGGTGGTGGCGCTGAAGTCGCGCACCGTCGCCGCCGCCGAAGCCGTCGCCCAATCGCTGGCGGCGCTGCGCTGGCTGCGGGCGGCCGATGCGCAGCAGATCTACTTCAAGATCTGCTCCACCTTCGACAGCACGCCACAGGGCAACATCGGCCCGGTCGCCGAGGCGCTGATGGACGCGCTCGGCTGCGACTTCAGCATCGCCACGCCGGCGTTTCCGGACAACGGCCGCACGGTGTTCAAGGGCTACCTGTTCGTTGGCGACGGCCTGCTGCACGAAAGCGGCATGCGCGACCACCCGTTGACGCCGATGACGGATTCCAACCTGGTGCGCGTGCTGCAGGCGCAGTGCCGCCGCCGCGTCGGCCTGATCGACCATCGCGCGGTGGCGGCCGGGGCCGCGGCCGTGCGCGCGCGCATCGCCGAGCTGCGCACGCAAGGCGTGGGCATCGCCATCGTCGACGCGGTCGACAACGACGATTTGCTGCGGCTGGCGCCCGCGCTGCAGGGCATGGCGCTGGTGACCGCCGGCTCGGGCCTGGCGATCGGCCTGCCGGCCAACTGGGGCTTCCAGCCCTCGGCGCAGGCCGCCGCGCTGCCGCCGCCCAGCGGCCTGCGCGCCATCGTGTCGGGCAGCTGCTCGCAGGCCACCCACGCGCAGGTGGCGCACTTCATTGCCGGTGGCGGCGCGGCGCTGGCGCTTGATCCGCTGCGGCTGGCGCGCGATCACGCCGACACCGTGGGCGAGGTCCTGGCGTGGGCGGAAGAGCATCTACCGGCGCAGCCCGTGCTGGTGTATTCGACCGCCGAGCCGGCCGCGGTGGCGGCGACGCAGGCGCAACTCGGCGCGCTCGACGCCGGCGCCCTGGTCGAGCAGGCGCTGGCCGAGGTGGCGCGCGGCCTGGTCGAGCGCGGCGTGCGGCAGTTGGTGGTCGCCGGCGGCGAGACCTCGGGCGCGGTGGTGCAGTCGTTGGGCATCCGGCAGATGCAGATCGGCGCGCAGATCGACCCCGGCGTGCCCTGGACGCATGCCAAGTCGGCGCTGGGCCCGCTGCATCTGGCACTCAAATCCGGCAACTTCGGCGGCGTGGATTTCTTCCACCAGGCCTTCGCCCAACTGGCATGACCGAAACCCAGGCCCGCGAGGAGATCTGCCGCATCGGCGCCAGCCTGTTCGCGCGCGGCTACGTGCACGCCACGGCGGGCAACATCAGCGTGCGGCTGGAGGACGGCGGCTTTCTGATCACGCCGACCGATGCCTGTCTGGGCTTTCTCGATCCCGCCCGGCTGGCGCGGCTGGACGCCGACGGCCAGCAGATCAGCGGCGACCGCGCCAGCAAGACCATCGCGTTGCACGCGCGCATCTACGCCGCCGCGCGCGCCTTCGACGCGCGCACCGCCTGCGTCATCCACACCCACAGCACGCACAGCGTGGCGCTCAGCCTGCGCCGCGAGGGCCAGGCCGAGTTGCTGCCGCCGATCACGCCCTACTTCGTCATGAAGGTCGGCCATGTGCCGCTGATCGCCTACCACCGCCCCGGCGATCCGGCGGCGGCCGATCGGGTGGCGCGGCAAATCGAGGACTGGGGCCGGCGCGGCGCGCCGATCCGCGCCGCGATGCTGGCGCGCCTGGGCCCAAACTGCTGGCACGAATCGCCCGCCGCCGCCATGGCGGTGCTGGAAGAACTGGAAGAAACCGCGCGCCTGATGCTGCTGGGCGCGGCCGATGCCAAGCCGCTGGACGAGGCGCGGATTGACGAACTGCGCCAGCACTTCGGCGCGCGCTGGTAACACCCTCACCTTTTTCAATGCCATCGCCATGCCCCGCTTCGCCGCCAACCTGAGCCTGATGTACCCCGAGCTGCCTTTTCTCGATCGCTTCGAGGCGGCGGCGCGCGACGGCTTCGAGGCGGTCGAGTACCTGTTTCCGTACGCTTGCGAGGCGCGCGAACTGCGTGCGCGGCTGGACGGCAACGGCCTGCGGCAGGTGCTGTTCAACGCGCCACCGGGCGGCGCGGACGCCGCCAGCATCGACGCCGCCTGGGCCGCCGGCGTGCGCGGCAGCGCTGGCCTGCCCGGCCGCGAGGCCGAGTTCCGCGCCGGCGTGCAACTGGCGCTGCGCTATGCCGAGGCGCTGGACTGCCCGCGCATCCACTGCATGGCCGGCTTGCCGGATGGGCACACCGCGCCCGAGGCGGCACTCGCGGTGTACCGCGACAACCTGCGCTGGGCCGCCGCCGAAGCCGCCCGCGCCGGGCGCGAGTTGCTGATCGAGCCCATCAACGCGCGCGACATGCCGGGCTACCTGCTGAATACGCAGCAGCAGGCGCACGCCATCGTGCAGGCGGTGGGCGCGCCCAACCTGAAGGTGCAGTTCGACCTCTACCACTGCCAGATCATGGAAGGCGACGTGGCGACCAAGCTGCGCCATTACCTGCCCAGCGGGCGCGTCGCCCACCTGCAGATCGCCGGCGTGCCCGAGCGGCACGAGCCCGACATCGGCGAACTGAATTACGCCTACCTGTTCCGCGTCATCGACGAAGTCGCCGCCGCCTGCGGCTGGCAAGGCTGGGTCGGCTGCGAATACCGGCCGCGCCACGGCGGCGAGCCGGGCGGCACCTCGCGCGGCCTTGGCTGGCTGCGCGCGGCGCGGGCCGCCACGCGCTGAAGCCAGCCTGCCCACGGCTGGGCGCCGTAACCTCTGCTGACATCGCTTGCACGAGCGCGCTGCCTGACGCGCTGCTGTCCTACGGATGACATGAAGCGCCTTGCCTAAGGTGATCGACCAAGGTGCGGCCGGTTCCGGCCGCACCGACCTGCCACAGGCGCCGTTGCCCGACACCCGTCAACCCACGCGGCGGCGCCTCATCCATCAAGGACACGAAGCCATGCCGATCCATTCCTCCTCTTCCTTCAAGCTGCTGCTGAGCGCCACTGCGCTGGCGGCACTGGCGGCCTGCGGTGGCGGCGACGACGACGCCAGCGGCCAGGGTACGCTGCGGTTGTCCATGACCGACGCGCCGGCCTGCGGCTTTGACGCCGTCAACGTCACGGTCGAGCGCGTGCGCGTGCACAACAGCGCCAGCGCGGGCGTGAACGCCGTCGGCTGGTCGGAGCTGGTGCTGGACCCACCCCGACGGCTGAACCTGCTCGATCTGACCAACGGCGTGATGCAGGAGCTCGGCCAATGGCCGCTGCCCGCCGGCAAGTACAGCCAGCTGCGCCTGGTGCTGGCCGCCAATGGCGGCAACGCGCCGCTGGCCAATTCGGTGGTGCCGAGCGGCGCTGACGAAGTGGCGCTGAAGACGCCGAGTGGCCAGCAGTCGGGCGTGAAGATGAACACGCACATCGACATCGCCGCCAATCAGATGGCCGATTTCGTGCTCGACTTCGATGCCTGCAAGTCGGTGGTGACGGCTGGCAAGTCAGGCCAGTATCTGCTGAAGCCGGTGGTCAGCGTCATCCCGCGCCTGATCTCCGGCGTGGGCGGCGCGATCGATGCCGCGCTGTACCACGCTGGCGCCCTGGTGTCGCTGCAGCAGGACGGCGTGGTGGTGCGTACCACGGTGCCCGACGCCAGCGGCCGCTTCCTGCTGCAGCCGGCGCCGGCGGGCAATTACTCGGTCGTGTTCACCGCGCCCGGCCGCACCACCCTGGTGGTCAAGAACGTGCCCGTCAGCACCGACACCGTCACGCCGCTTGGCGCGCCCATCGGACTGCCGCCCTCGCCCCTGGCCATGGTGCATGGCACGGCGCCGGTGAACACGCTGATGCGGGCGATGCAGCCGCTCACTGGCGGACCGAACATCGAAGTCGTCGGACGCTACGTCGACGGCGAGAGCGGCGCCTACGGCTTCGCCCTGCCCACCGCCGCCCCGCTGGTGGCCCGCTACGCTGCGCCGCCGACGGCGTTGAGCTTCGCGCCCGATGCCAGCGCCGCCGGCCGCTACGATCTGCGCGCCAGCCTGGAAGGCTTTGCCGACAAGACCGTCGAGCTGCCGCTGCTGCAGGCCGGTGACAACGTGCAGACCGACATCAACTTTCCGTGAAACCGCTTGAACAAGGAGACCGCAAGATGATCCTGATGCACCGACCCCGACAAGGACTCGTTCACCTGCTGGCCGCCGCGCTGATCGCCGTCCTCGGCAGCGGCGGCGCCTGGGCCGAGAAGCCCGAGTGGGCCGGTGGCGGCAAGGGCCAGGGCGCCGGCCCGCCCGGCCAGATGAAGAAGGCGGACGAACGCCGCAGCCAGCGCGCCGAGCGCCCGCGCCACGACCCGCGCTGGGACCGCGACGACGACAAACGCCGCCACCCGAGCGAGCGGCGCGATCGCGCCCCGCGTGAAGCGCGCGACCGGCGTGCGCCAGTGATCGTCGTGCAGCCCGGCAGCTACTTCAACGACGGCCAGCGCCGCCATGTGCACCAGTGGTACGGCGATCAGTACCGCACCGGCCACTGCCCGCCGGGCCTGGCGAAGAAGAACAACGGCTGCATGCCGCCCGGCCAGGCCAAGAAATGGCGCGTCGGCCACGCCCTGCCGAGCGGCGTGGTGTATTACCCGGTGCCGCAACCGGTGCTGGTGCAACTGGGCACGCCGCCGGCCGGTTACCGCTACGTGCGGGTGGCCAACGACATCCTGCTGCTGGCGATCGGCTCGCGCATGGTGGTCGATGCCATCACCGACCTGGGCCGGATGCTCTGACCGCGCCGAGACCCGCCGGTGTAGAGTCGGCCACACACGTCTCACGTACACCATGCCAAGCGCTTTGCCTGCGTCACTCGCCCGCCGCCGCTGCCACGCACTGGCCCTCGGCGGCCTGATCGCCGCCTTGCTGCCGAGCCTGCAGGCCTGCGCCGCCGGCAGCGGCGGCGGCGTGCGCACCCAGTTGCTGACACAGCAGCGCCTGAACGAGATGGTGGCGCGCCAGTTTCCGTACACACGCAGCTTCTCGGGACTGGTGGATCTGAGCCTGCAGTCGCCCCGCCTCAGCCTGCTGCCGGCCAGCAACCGGCTCGCCACGGCGTTCGATTTGGTGCTGACCGAGCGCATCGGGCGCCGCCGCTTCACCGGCGGGCTGGACCTGGACTACGGCCTGCGCTTCGACGCCCAAGCCGGCGCCATCCGCATGGCCGACGCGCGCGTGAACCGGCTCAGCGTCGACCAGTTGCCGCGCGCGCAGCAGCAACTGGTGGCGCAATACGCGCCGCGCATCGCCGAGCAGTTGCTGGCCGATCTGGTGATCTACCGCTTTCCGCCCGAACAGCTGGAGCTGGCGCGCAACCTGGGCCTGAGGGTGGGCACGCTGCAGGTGACGCGCGAGGGCCTCAGCGTCGAGATGCTGCCGCAGGGCTTGCGCTGAACCGGCCGCCAGGCGCCCAGCCTGCGTATCATGTTTCCGGTAGCCATCACGCATCGTGAGGGTCATGACACAAAGGAGACACACCATGCCCAACACCCACCTCGTCATCGGCAACGGTCCGCACAAGGTCATCGGCCTGCACGGCTGGTTCGGCCATGCCCACGGCTGGGGGCCGTTCACCCAGCACCTGAACGGCCAGGATTTCAGCTACGCCTTCATGGACCAGCGCGGCTACGGCGGCATGAAGGGCCAGGGCGGCCCCTACACCGTCGAGCAGATCGCGCAGGACGCGCTGGCGCTGGCCGACTCGCTGGGCTGGCGGCGCTTTTCGCTCATCGGCCACTCGATGGGCGGGGTGTCGATCCAGCAGGTGCTGGTGGCCGCGCCCGACCGCGTGCGCGCCCTGGTCGCACTGACACCGGTATCGGCCGCCGGCGTGCCGTTTGACGAGCAGGGCTGGCAGCTGTTCAGCGCCGCCGGCAGCGACGGTCAGGCGCGCCGCAACATTCTCGACTTCACCACCGGCAACCGCCTCACCGGCACCTGGCTCGACGCCATGGTGGCCAGCACGAAGGCGCATTCCGACGACGAGGCGGTGGCCGCCTACCTGAACTCCTGGGCCAAGGCCAGCTTCGTCGACCAGGTGCAGGACCAGAAGCTGCCGGTGCTGGTGCTGCCGGGCGAGCACGATCCGGCGCTGGGCGAGGAGACCTGCCGCGCCACCTGGATGCAGCACTACCCGCACGCCGAGCTGCAGGTGCTGCGCAACGCCGGCCACTACCCGATGGACGAGACGCCCATCATCCTGGCGACGGCGATCGAGAAGTTTCTGGCCGGCGTGCCGGCTTAAGCGCCACGCCCTGCCTGCCCACGATGCCGCACGCCGCTGTCCGACAGCGCGGCGCTGCGGCATCGGCCAAGCTGTTCCTTTTGCAAACCACTGGAGATCAGCATGGCCGACATGGACCACCAACCCCGTCAGGACCTCGCCGGCGCCGACGCCGGCAAGAAGATCAAGGACATTGCGGGCGATACGCGCACCTGCATGTTCTCGACCGACGTGACGCAGTTTCCAGGCGACACGCGGCCGATGGCGATTCAGGAAGTGGACGACGACGGCACGGTCTGGTTCATCAGCTCCAGCGAGAGCGAGAAGAACCGCGACATCGCGCGTGACCCGCGCGTCATCCTCACCTTCCAGAACGACGACAAGTCGAGCTACCTGAGCCTGTCGGGCCAGGCCAGCATCCACACCGACAAAGCCACCATCGACAAGTACTGGACGGCGTTTGCCAAGGCCTGGTTCGACGGCAAGGACGACCCGCGCGTCACGGTCATCAGCGTCAAGCCCGAGCGCGGTCACTACTGGGAAACCAAGTCCGGCAAGGTGATCGCCATGGCCAAGATGACGCTCACGGCCATCACCGGCAGCAAGATGGACGATGGTGGGGTGGATGGCGAGCTGACGCTGTAAGCGCCGCCGGTCAGCGCGGCCCGAAGTTGCGCGCCGTGCCCAGCAGCGTGGCTGCGGCTGACACGGCGGCGAAATCGGCGAGCGCAAACATGGCCGTGGCCTGCAACTGGCCGGGGGCAAAGCACCAGCTGGGCTGAATCGGCGCGCTGAGCGTGACTTCGCCCGGCGCCAGGGCGTCAAAGGCCAGCTCCAGCGTTTGCGCCATGGGCATGGCGAGCACGCGGGTGCGCACGGTGTCCAGGTGGTGAGGGGTGGTGGCGTTCAAGGTCCATTTTTCCTGCGATGGCGTTCAAACACGGACGGCGGGGCGGCGGCTTTCTGGGCCGCGCGCTGGCGCCGTTCCTCGAACCATGCGACGTGGTCCTGCAGCCGCCCGCGCAGCGCCTGCTGCTCGGCGATCACTGCATCGACCTCTGCCATGCGCTCCTGCAGATGCCCGACCATCTCGTCGATGGTGAGCGTGCGGGCGCGGTAGCGCGGCAGCAGTTCGGCCAGCTCGGCGAGCGAGAAGCCGATGTCGCGCCCCATGGCGATGAAGCGGGCGTCGCGCACCGCCTGCGCATTGAACTGGCGGTAGTTGCCCGGCCCGCGCTCCGCCAGCAGCAGGCCGGCGTCGGCATAGCGCCGCAGCCGGTGCAGCGACAGGCCGGTGGTCTGGGCAAGTTCCGAAATCCGCATGGTGGCCCCACTGTAAAAAGCCTCGCACGGTGCGAGGCTTGGCGCTCCACGGCTTTTTCAGGTTGCCAGCGCCGCGTGCGCCGCCAGCGTCTGCGCCACGGCGCGCGCAGCCTCGGCGCCCTTGGTGACGAAGTGCTGGCTGAAGAAGTCGCGGTGCGTGGCGTGTTCGTGAAAGTCCTTGGGCGTCAGCACCACCGAGAACACCGGCACGCCGGTATCGAGTTGCACGCGCATCAGGCCGCCCACGACGGCGTGGGCGACGAAGTCGTGGCGATAGATGCCGCCATCGACCACCAGCGCGCAGGCGACGATGGCGTGCACACCGCCGCGCCGCGCCAGGGTGTGCGCGAGCAGCGGAATCTCGAACGCGCCGGGCACCACGTGCACGTGGATGTCGGGCGGCGCACCGGGCCACAGGCGCGCGCATTCGGCCGTGAAGCCATCGTGCGCCCGCTGCACGATGTCAGCGTGCCAGCCGGCGCGGATGAAGGCGATGCGCGGCGTGGCAGAGGAAGCAAGGGAAGGCATGGACTGATTCATGGAAAGCTCCTTTGAAGTGCAAGGACCAGGAATCAGGGCGCACGCGAGCCCGCACCGCCGGCGCGCGGCAGTTGCCAGGAAAGCACACGCCGCAACGCCGCCACGCGGCCTCGCACGCTCTCTTTCATCCGGACTGTGACCGTCGGCCCTGGCATCGCACCAGGTCTGCTGACCTCCGACAGACAAGCCGCCGGAGCGCTCGCGGGCTGCTGCTTCTTTCGACGCAGATACCGCCGGTGGGGACTTTCACCCCGCCCTGAGAACGCTTGACGTGGGCCCGATGGATCGCGCCGACGCATGCGCATGATACGGCGCCGCCGGGCGTGAGGCGGGGTCAGGATGTGGGCGGCACCGCCAATCCGCGCTGCACCGCCGGGCGCGCGACGAAGGCATCCAGCACGCGCTGCACTTCGGTGAAGCGGTCGAACTGCACCAGCTCGCCCGCTTCATAGAAGCCGACCAGGTTGCGCACCCACGGGAAGATGGCGATGTCGGCGATGCTGTAGTCGTCGCCCAGCATCCACGCGCGGCCGGTCAGGTGGCCGTCCAGCACGCCGAGCAGGCGTGCGCTTTCGGCCACGTAGCGGTCGCGCGGGCGCTTGTCTTCGTACGCCTTGCCGGCGAACTTGTGGAAGAAGCCGAGCTGGCCGAACATGGGGCCGACGCCGCCCATCTGGAACATCAGCCATTGCAGCGCGTGGTAGCGCGCGGCCGGGTCTTGCGGCAGCAGCTGGCCGCTCTTCTCGGCCAGATAGATCAGGATGGCGCCGGATTCGAACAGCGCCAGCGGCTGGCCGCCCGGGCCATCCGGATCGAGGATGGCGGGGATCTTGTTGTTGGGGTTGAGCGCCAGGAATTCGGGCGTGAGCTGGTCCTGCGTGTCGAAGCTGACGCGGTGCGCCTCGTAGGGCAGGCCGATCTCCTCCAGCATGATCGAGGCCTTGACGCCGTTGGGCGTGGCCAGCGAATACAGTTGCAGCCGCTCCGGATGCTTGGCGGGCCATTTGCGGGTGATGGGGTGGTCGAGCAAGCTGTTCATGCGGCCACTCTATCCGCTGCGCGGCGCGCGTGCCGGCAGCCGGCGCCGGAAGCGCGTAAAGTGTCCGGCTTTGACGACCGAACCACAGGAAGCCCCCCATGAACGCCCCACTGCACAAGGAACTGGACGCCGCCCGCGCGCTGGCACAGATCAGCGAACAATGGGACGGCGACATCGTGCGCCAGCTTGAGCGTTACATCGCCGTGCCGGCCAAGTCGCTCGCCTTCGACGCCAACTGGGCGGCGCACGGCTTCATCGACCGGGTGGTGCGCGATGCCGCCGGCTGGGTCGAGGCGCAGAAGGTGCCAGGATTGACACTGGAGGTGGTGCGCATCGACGGCCGCACGCCGGTGATCTTCTTCGAGATCGGGGGGACGAAAGCCGGCGCCACGCAAACCGTGTTGATGTACGGCCACCTGGACAAGCAACCCGAGTTCACCGGCTGGCGCAGCGATCTCGGCCCCTGGACGCCCAAGTACGAGGACGGCAAGCTCTACGGCCGCGGCGGCGCCGACGACGGCTACGCGGTGTACGCGGCGATTGCCGCCGTGCAGGCCTTGAAGGCGCAGAGCATGCCGCACCCGCGCATCGTCGGCCTGATCGAGACCAGCGAGGAAAGCGGCTCGCCCGACCTGCTGCCCTACATCGACGCGCTGCGCCCGCGCCTGGGTGACGTCGGCCTGGTGGTCTGCCTGGATTCGGGCGCCGGCAACTACGACCAGCTGTGGCTGACCACCAGCCTGCGCGGCATGGCGGCGGGCACCCTGCGCGTCGAGGTGCTGACCGAGGGCGTGCACTCGGGCGACGCCTCGGGCCTGGTGCCGAGCAGCTTCCGCGTGCTGCGCCACGTGCTGGATCGGCTGGAGGACTCGGCCACCGGCCACCTGCTGCCGGCCAGCTTTCACTGCGAGATTCCTGCCGAGCGCGTCGAGCAGGCCAAGGCCACGGCGGCCATCCTGGGCGACACCTTGTTCAAGCGCTTTCCCTGGGTGCACTACGACTGCGGCGGCGAATCGCGCAGCGTGCTGCCGATGACAGGCGACCCGGTCGATGCGCTGCTGGCGCGCACCTGGCGGCCGACGCTCAGCGTCACCGGCGCCGAAGGCCTGCCGCCGCTGGCCGACGCCGGCAACGTGCTAAGGCCGCACACCGCCTTCAAGCTCAGCCTGCGCCTGCCGCCGCTGGTGGATGCTGCGCAAGCCGTGCAGGACGTCAAGCGCCGGCTGGAAGACAACGCGCCCTACCAGGCGCGCGTGACCTTCGACAGCCACGGCGGCGCCACCGGCTGGAACGCACCCGCCTCAGCCGCCTGGTTCACGCAGGCGCTCGACGCCGCCAGCCAGGCGCATTTCGGCGCGCCCTGCGGCTACATCGGCCAGGGCGGCACGATTCCGCTGATGAACCAGCTAAGCGAAGGCTTTCCGACCTCGCAGATGATGGTCTGCGGCGTGCTCGGCCCCAAGAGCAACGCGCACGGCCCCAACGAGTTCCTGCACGTGCCCTACGCCAAGAAGCTGACCGCGGCGGTGGCCGAGGTGATCGCGCGCATGCCGTAAAGGCAGCGCGTCACGCCACCGGCACGCGGCGCCGCAGCCCCAACCAGATCAGCGCGCCGCCCACCAGCAGCAGTGCTGGCAGCGAGCCCAGGTTGAGCCAGGCCCAGCCCTGGGTGGTGACCAGCGCGCCCGAGGCGAACGAGGTCACCGCCATGGTGGCGAAGACGCAGAAGTTGATGGCCGCCTGCGCGCGGTCTTTTTCCTCCGGCCGGTAGGCCGACAGCGCCAGCGTGGTGGCGCCGGTGAAGAGGAAGTTCCAGCCCACGCCCAGCAGCAGCAGCGCGATCAGGAACTGGTGCAGGTCGACGCCCGACAGCGCAATCATCACGCACAGAAAGTTGAGCGCCACGCCCACGCCCATGATGCTCAGCACGCCGAAGCGCTTGATCAGGTGCCCGGTGAAAAAACCCGGCGCGAACATGCCGATCACGTGCCACTGCAACACCAGCGCCGTGTCCTTGAAGTCAAAGCCGCACACCTGCATCGCCAGCGGCGTGGCCGCCATCAGCAGGTTCATCACGCCGTAGCCCAGGGCCGCGCCGACGGTGGCCACGATGAACACCGGCTGGCGCATGATTTCGCCCAATGGCCGGCCAGCCGCAGCACCGGTGGCCTTGGGCGGCGCGGGCGGAAACTCGATCAGCGCCATCACCGCCATACCCAGCAGCGCCACCCCCGCCAACGCCAGATAGGCTCCGACGAAGGGCGTGGGCAGCAGGGTGCGCGTCCAGGCCGCCAGGTTGGGGCCGATGACGGCGCCCAGCAAGCCGCCAGCCAGCACCAGCGACACCGCCTTCTCGCGCCAATCGGCCGGCGTCAGCTCGGCGGCGGCAAAGCGGTACAACTGGCCGTTGGCGTTGTAGTAGCCCGCGATCACGGTGGCCAGCACCAACACCCAGAATTGCTGCGCCGCGGCCGCCCAGGCCGCCAGCAGCGCCGAGCCCAGGGCCACCACCAGGCCGATCTGGAACGAAGCCTTGCGCCCATAGCGCGCCTGCGAGCGCGCCACCAGCGGCGCCGCCAGCGCACCGCCCACCACGTAGCCCATCACTGGCAGCGTCGCCATCCAGCCAAAGCGCGCCAGCTGCAGCCCAACCAGACCGTTGATGGCGATGAAGGTGACGTTGTTGATCAGAAACAGACCCTGGGCCAGGGTCAGCAACAGCAGGTGGCGGTTCATGGTTGCGCCGGATTGTCACCCAGCGCCGGCGCATGCCATGGACGGCAACAAGGGCTTGCGTTGCGGGGGCAAGCGCGCGGGCGTACATTAAAGCAATATTCAATATGCATCTTTAAGAGGTTCCGCCCCCTGCTGTCATGACTTTTGTCGTCACCGAAGCCTGCATCCGCTGCAAATACACGGACTGCGTGGACGTCTGCCCCACCGACGCGTTTCGCGAAGGACCGAATTTCCTGGTCATCGACCCGGACGACTGCATCGATTGCGCCGTCTGCGTGCCGGAATGCCCGGTGTCGGCGATCTATGCCGAAGAGGACGTGCCGAAAGACCAACTCGACTTCACGCCGCTCAACGCCGAACTGGCGCGCCAGTGGAAACCCATCACGCGCACCAAGGCGGCGCTGCCGGACGCCGATGAATGGGCCAAGGTGGACGATAAGCGCGCCGAGTTGAAGCGTTGACGCCGCTGTATTTTTCACCTTTTCGATTCCCCCCAAGGAGACCCGCCAAATGGCCTCGACCCCGCAAAACCTGCAGCCGCACGACCATTCGACACCTGAGGCCATCTACGGCTTCGACGCGCGCGGCGTGGCCAAGCGCTTTCGCCACGCGGCAATCTTCGGCGCGCTCGACGCACTGCATCCCGGCGAGGTGATGCGCTTCGTCAACGACCACGACCCGCTGCCGCTGCTGGCGCAGATGCAGGCGCGCTACGGCGACGGCGTGCGCATCGAGTACCGCCAGCGCGCGCCGGAAGGGGTGATGATCGACTTCATCCGGCAGTAACTGCGCGGAAGTCCGCGCACAGCGTGGCCGCCCGCTGGCGGCAGGTCATGCCGTCAGCAGCGCCAGCGCCGCCAGCGGCGCGGTTTCGGCGCGCAGCACGCGCGCGCCCAGGCTGACCGCCACAAAGCCCGCCGCCCGCGCGGCCGCTTCCTCAGACGGGCTGAGCCCGCCTTCCGGCCCCGACAGCAGCAGCGTGGCGGCATCGCCCACGCCCGCCGCCGTCACGGCGCGCAGCGACGCCGCACCGGCCTCCAGCGACAGCACCAGGCGCTGCGCGTCGGCGGGCTGGACATCCGCCAGGAAGGCCGTCAGCGCGATCGCCGGCTGTACGGCGAGCACGCGGTTGCGCCCGCACTGCTCGCTCGCCGCCACCGCCACCGCCTGCCAGTGGGCGCGCTTCTTGTCGGCCCGCTCGCCCGACAGGCGCAGGCTGCTGCGCGCCATCAGCAGCGGCGTCAGGCTGGCGGCACCCAGTTCGGTCGCCTTCTCGATGAGCCAGTCCATGCGCTCGGTCGCCATCAGGCCGACCGCCAGATGCACGGCGCGCGCGGCCTCGCGCTCGACGGCATCGAAGGCCAAAACCTGCACTTCGACCTCGCTGCGACCCATGCGCTCGATGCGCGCCGTCCACTCACCACCCTCGCCATTGAACAAGGTGATGTCGTCGCCCGGCTGCAGGCGCCGCACCTGCACATGGCGCGCCGCACCCGGCGGCAGACCGAGGCGCAGACCGGCCGACAAGGGCAGCGGGACGTGAAAGCGCGGCATGCTGACGAACGCGCCAGTCAAGCCGCCGGCAACACCGTGCCGCTGCATTCACCAAAGCCGATGCGTGCGGCGCCGGCGCGTTCGCACCAGCCGCGCAGGATGACGCGGTCGCCGTCGTGCAGAAAGGCGCGCTGTTCGCCCGTGCCCGCCAGGGCGATGGGTTGGGTGCCGCCGACGCTCAACTCGACCAACGCGCCGGCCTCCTCGGGCGTCGGACCGCTCACCGTGCCGGTGCCGCACAGATCGCCCGGCTGCAGGTTGCAGCCGCCGACGGTGTGCTGCGTCAGCATCTGCGCCACGGTCCAGTACTGGTGTTTGAAGCTGGTGCGAGACACCTCAGCCGCAGGCAGGCTGCGCGCGCGGTGCTGCGCTGATTCGATGTGCACGGTCAGCTGCACGTCCACACCGCCCGATGCACGGTTGCCGGCGTCGTCCAGGTAGGCCAGCGGCTGCGGGTCGCCCGCCGGCCGCTCGAACGGCACGCGGTAGGGCGCCAGCGCGTCCAGGGTCACGATCCAGGGCGAGAGGCTGGTGCAGAAGTTCTTGCCCAGAAAGGGCCCCAGCGGCGCCATCTCCCAGAACTGGTGGTCGCGCGCCGACCAGTCGTTGAGCAGGGCCATCCCGAAGATGCGCTGCTCTGCTTCTGAGAGCGCCACCGGCTTGCCCAGCGCATTGCCGGGGCCGATGAAGAAGGCCATCTCCAGTTCGTAGTCGAGCCGCGTGCACGGTGTGTAGACCGGCGCCGCCGCGCCCGGCGGCATGGCCTGGCCATGCGGTCGGTAAAAGTCGGTGCCGCTGACCACCACGCTGCTGGCGCGGCCGTGGTACGCAATCGGCAGCCACTGGAAGTTGGGCGTGAGCGGGTTGCCCGGAAACAGCAGGCGCCCGACGTTGATGGCGTGGTGGATCGAGGTGTAGAAGTCGGTGTAGTCGCCGATGCGGGTGGGCAGCGCGTGCTCGACCTCGGCCAGGGGGATCAGGCAGCTGCGCAGCACGGCTTGCACGCGCGGCGCGGCGTCATCGCGCAAGGCGGCAAACAACGCGTGGCGCAGCGCGCGCCAGGCGCGCGGGCCGGCGGCCATGAAGTCGTTCAGCGTGGGCTGCGCGGCCAGCGCGAGCGCGTCGGCGGCGTCGCCGGCCAGCGCGCCATGGCCGTGCAGCGCGGCCAGGTCGAGCGCCTGGTCGCCAATGGCCACCGCGCCGCGAAACGCCTCGTCGCTGCCGCGCCGGCGCAGCACGCCAAACGGCAGGTTCTGAATCGGGAAGTCGCCTCCGGGCGCGTTCGCGCTGGCAAGCCAGCTGCGGGCGGCGGGGTCGTGCGTGTGGTCGATGGGGTTCATGAATGCTTCAATAAGGCTAACCCGGATATTTCACCATAGCCCGTAGAAACGAGGACGGCATTGCCCTTGAATTGCCCGAACATCGAGGTGTCGAATCTTGATGAAAGGGCGGGCAATGCCGAAGCCAAACTGTACAGCGCAAAAGGAGCTTGATGTTGGCGTAATCGACTTCGGGCAGTTGGGCCGGCGTGATCGAGGGCCGGTTCGACGGCGGCAGCATGACCAGCGATGGCGGCGTGATGCTGCTCGCCCAGGTGGACCGCAAGCTGGGATTGATGGATGCGGCAGCGCGCTGCATCGCCGACCCGCGCAGCCCGCTGTTGATCAAGCACGGCGTGCGCGACATGCTGCGCCAGCGCGTGTACGGGCTGGCGCTGGGCTGGGAAGACCTCAACGACCATGGCGCGCTGCGCCTGGACGTGGCCTTGCAAACGGCAGTCGGCGTCGATCGTGAAGTGGCCAGCGCGCCCACCCTATGCCGACTGGAGAAGTGGGCCGACCGGGCCACCGCCTGGCGGCTGCATGAGGTGCTGCTCGATCAATTCATCGCCAGCTTCGAGAGCGCTCCCGCAGAACTGATGCTCGATTTCGATGCCACCGACAACCCCTTGCACGGTCAGCAGGAGGCTCGCTTCTTCCACGGCTACTACGACAGCTACTGCTATCTTCCTCTGTACGTGTTCTGCGGCCAGCAACTGCTGTGCGCCTACCTGCGGCCCAGCAACATCGATGGGGCGCGCCACGCAGCGGCCATTCTGAAGCTGTTGGTGCGCCGGTTGCGCCAACAATGGCCCCAGGTGCGCATCGTGTTCCGGGCAGATTCGGGGTTCTGCCGACAGCGCATCATCAACTGGTGCGAGCGCGCTGGAGTGCACTACATCATCGGGCTTGCGCGCAATGCTCGGCTTCAGGCCCAGGTGAAACTGGCCGAACTCTGGATGAAGGACGATTACGAGCGCACCGGGGTCAAACAGCGCCTGGTGGACGAGTTCAGCTATGCCGCCAAGAGCTGGGCGCACGAGCGGCGCGTGATCACACGCCTCGAATGGGGTGCGCAAGGCGGCAACCCGCGCTTCATCGTGACCAACCTGGAGGGTGAACCGCAGGTGCTGTATGACGATGTGTACTGCCAGCGCGGTGAGGCGGAGAACCGGATCAAGGAGGCGCAGATCGGGCTGTTTTGCCACGCGCACGAGCTGCCATGTACTGCGATCCAACCAGTTGCGCATGTTGCTGGCTGCGCTGGGCTACGTGCTGATTGAGCGGCTGCGGGCGCTGGCTTTGCAAGGCACCGAGTTGGCAACGGCGCAGGCCGATACCTTGCGCATCAAGCTGCTGAAGGTGGCTGCGGTGGTCACGCGCAACACGCGGCGCATCCGCCTGTACCTGGCCTCGCACTGGCCCAGTGCGCCGATCTTCGCGCACGCCATGGGCCAGTTGCGCTCTCCGTGATCGGCAAGCAGCGCCTGGCCGGCGTGATGACACAAGAATGGCCCGCAACCCAAGTCGGGGTGGGGGGGGGGTGCGAGCGCATGGCGCCTGCGCACGACTCCAGCCCTGCCTGCGGCCACCATCGGGGCCTTGCTCACTCTATCCACGCCGTTGCGAACCCATTGAGGGGAGCGTCGGGGGTAGGCGTGAAATATCCGGGTTAACGTCTTGCCCATCGACGGCACAAAAAAATGCCGTCGCATGACGGCATTTTTTGTGAGGGAGATGATCGACCCGATCAGGCGTGATGGCTCGGAAAGCTGAACGCCGTGCCTTCGCGCACGCCCGCCGAGGGCCAGCGCTGCGTGATCGTCTTGCGCTTGGTGTAAAAGCGCACGGCGTCCGGCCCGTAGGCGTGCAGGTCGCCGAACAGGCTGCGCTTCCAGCCGCCGAAAGAGTGGTAGGCCACGGGCACCGGCAGCGGCACGTTGATGCCCACCATGCCGACCTGGATGTGGTCCGAGAAGTAGCGCGCCGCCTCGCCATCGCGCGTGAAGATGCAGGTGCCGTTGCCGTATTCGTGGTCGTTGATGAGTTGCATGGCTTCTTCCAGGCTCTTCACGCGCACGATGCCCAGCACCGGGCCGAAGATTTCTTCCTGGTAGATCATCATGCCGGGCTTCACATGGTCGAACAGGCAAGGGCCGAGGAAGTAGCCGTCCTCATGGCCCTTCACCTTCAGCCCACGGCCATCGACCAGCAGCGTGGCGCCTTCCTTCACGCCCTGATCGACGTAACCGCGCACCTTTTCAAAGTGCGGCTTGGTCACCAGCGGCCCCATGTCGTTGCCGTTGTCGGTGCCGGGGCCGACCTTCATCTTGGCGATCTCGGTCTTCAGGCCGGCGATCATCTGGTCGGCCACCTCGTCGCCCACGGCCACGATCAGCGGCACGGCCATGCAGCGCTCGCCGCACGAGCCGTAGGCCGCGCCCATCATGGCCGTGACGGCGTTGGCGATGTCGGCATCGGGCATCACCACGGCGTGGTTCTTGGCGCCGCCCAGGGCTTGCACGCGCTTGCCGTGCTTGGTGCCTTCGCTATAAATATATTCAGCAATGGGAGTGGAGCCGACAAAGCTGACGGCCTTGACGCGCGGGTCGTGCAGCAGCGTATCGACGGCTTCCTTGTCACCGTTAACCACGTTCAGCACGCCGGGCGGCAGGCCCGCCTCCAATGCGAGTTGCGCGATGAACAGCACGCTGGAGGGGTCGCGCTCGCTGGGCTTCAGCACAAAGGTATTGCCGCACGCCACGGCCATCGGCCACATCCACAGGGGCACCATGGCCGGAAAGTTGAAGGGCGTGATGCCGGCCGTGACGCCCAGCGCCTGGTGCTCGGCCCAAGAGTCAATGCCGGGGCCGACGTTGCGGCTGTGCTCGCCCTTGAGCAGCTCGGGCGCGTAGCTCGCGTATTCGACGTTCTCGATGCCGCGCTGCAATTCGCCATGCGCGTCGTTCAGCACCTTGCCGTGCTCGGCGGTGATCATGGCGGCGATCTTGTCGGCGTGCTCCTCCAGCAGCACCTTCAGCTTGCTCATCACGCGCGCGCGCTTGAGCGGCGGCGTGTTGCGCCAGGCGGGAAAGGCCTTTTCGGCGCTGGCGATGGCCTGCTCCACGGTGGCCTTGGAGGCCAACGCGACGTTCAGGCTGGATTGGCCGGTGGCGGGGTTGAACACGGGCTGGGTGCGTGCGGTGTCGTGGACGATCTGGCCGTCGATGAGGTGGCCGAGGGTTTGGGTGACGGATTTGTCGTGTTGCATTTTGTCTATTTCTATGAAATTGGATTAGTTTTTCTGATAAAACCGTCGATCATCTCGCTTTCACAGGCTTATCAAAATAATTGATACCGCATCTTTCTGGGGGCTTCTGCCGCAACTCTCATAAACTACTGTAGCAATCTTTTCCTTCTTTATAACTGCTGATGGAAAATCGCGTTCAACCCTAGACAGATCATTTGCATTCCGGGAAATGATCAAGTGGTTTTTAGTCCCATCAAAGATAACAAAACTGTTAAGTATATTGAGGACGGTCTGAATAATTGACACGCGGATGTGCTTGGCTGTCCATTTTTTAGCTCTTGCTGGAAACTGAGACCTCGCCGGACGTTTTCGCCTTGCTCGGAGGTTTTTTGCTCTCCCGCAGGCCCTTTTGGCCCGCGCCGGGCGCACCTATGCCATCAACTTCTTGCGCGCCATCCACAGGTTGGCCAGGCCCAACAAGGTCACGATCTGCGCCGTGTTCTTCTTCAAACCCCGGTAGCGCACCTTCACATAGCCGAACTGGCACTTCACGACCCGAAAACGGATGCTCGACCTTGGCGCGGATGCTGGCCTTGATGCGTTCGATCTGATCAAGCTTGCCTTCGATCGGATCGTCCTTGTCCAGCGCTTTGCGCTGGCCGGCTTCATGGCCACATGCCAGGTGACACTTTCCTGGCATCGGCTCGCTTGTCAGCACCCTGGAAGGCCGAGTCGCCAAAGGCATTGCTTTCTTTCACCGTGCAGCAAGGCGTTGGCCTCAACGATGTCATGCACGTTGCCTGCCGTGCCACGCACGCTGTGCGTCAAGCCTGAGTCGGCGTCCACACCGATGTGCGTCTTCATCCCAAAGTACCAGTTGTTGCCCTTCTTGCTGGAGCGCATCTGGGCATCGCGCGCGTTGTCCTTGTTCTTGGTGGAGCTGGGCGCAGCAATCAAGGTGGCGTCCACGGCGGTGCCAGCCTTGAGCAGCAATCCCTTGGCGATGAGCAGCTCGTTGATGAGCTTGAACATCTGCTCGGCCAGCTTGTGCTGCTCCAGCAGGTGACGAAAGCGCAAGATGGTGCTCTCGTCGGGCAGGCGCGTATGCCAGTTGTCCAGGCCCGCAAACTCGCGGTACAGCGGCACGTCGTGCAAGGCTTCTTCCATGGCCGGATCGCTCAGGGTGAACCACTGCTGCATGAAGTGAATGCGCAGCATGGCTTCAACCGCAAAGGGCTGACGCCCGCGTCGGCCAGCCTCAGGGGCATATGGCGCGATCAAGGCCACCAGATCGGCCCAAGGCACCACGGCATTCATCTCATCGAGAAGCGCCGCTTGCGCGTGCGCTTGACACTCAGGTTCAGGCCAAGGTCTGATTGCTTCATGGCGCTCAATTGTCCCAAA
>JADJDV010000006.1 GCA_016702555.1 Burkholderiales bacterium | reverse complement strand
ATATCTACAGGAACCTAGGTTTCATGCGGGCTGGCGGGGTGCAGAGTCGGAGCCATATATCTGCAACACGCGGATGTGCTTGGCTGTCCATTTTGCAGCTCTTGCTGGAAACTGAGACCTCGCCGGACGTTTTTCGCCTTGCTCGGAGGTTTTTGCTCTCCCGCAGGCCCTTTTTGACGCGCCGGGCGCACCTGCCATCAACTTCTTGCGCCATCCACAGGTTGGCCAGGCTGGCACTAAGGTGCGATCTGCGCCGTGTTCTTCTTCGAAACCCCGGTAGCGCACCTTCACATAGCCGAACTGGCACTTCACGACCCGAGACGGATGCTCGACCTTGGCGCGGATGCTGGCCTTGATGCGTTCGATCACAGTCAGCTTGCCTTCGATCGGATCGTCCTTACATCCCAACGCTTTGCGCTGGCCCCGCTTCATGGCCACATGCCAGGTGACACTTTCGCCAGCATCAGCTCGCTTGTCCAGCACCCTGGAAGGCCGAGTCGCCAAAGGCATTGCTTTCTTCACCGTGCAGCAAGGCGTTGGCCTCAACGATGTCATGCACGTTGCCTGCCGTGCCACGCACGCTGTGCGTCAAAGCGGGGGTCGGCGTCCACACCGATGTGCGTCTTCAACCGAGCACCGGTTATTTGCCGCTTCTTGCTGGAGCGCATCTGGGCATCGCGCGCGGTGTCCTTGTTCTTGGTGGAGCTGGGCGCAGCAGCAATCAAGGTGGCGTCACGGCGGTGCCAGCCTTGCGAGCGGCAATCCGCAACGTGAAACAGCTCGTTGATGAGCTTGAACATCTGCTCGGCCAGCTTGTGCTGCTCCAGCAGGTGACGAAAGCGCAAGATGGTGCTCTCGTCGGGCAGGCGCGTATGCCAGTTGTCAGGCCCGCAAACTCGCGGTACAGCGGCACGTCGTGCAAGGCTTCTTCATGGCCGGATCGCTCAGGGTAGACCGCAACGTAAAGAGCTGAATGCGAAGCATGGTTTCATCAAGGGCTGACGCCCGCGTCGGCCAGCCTCAGGCGTATATGGCGCGATCAAGGCCACCAGATCGGCCCAAGGCACCAGCATTTCATCATCGAGAAAGCGCCGCTTGCGCGTGCGCTTGACACACTCAGGTTCAAGGCCAAGGTCTGCTTGCTAAAGCCGGTGCTCAATTGTCCCAAAGACGCTACATCTTGCAGCCAGAGATCCGCAGATTTGTGCAGACCTTCCTTAATCGAGTCGAAGCAGGCCCGGGGGCTGGCGGCGATGTGGGGTCAAGCCCCACACCACCACCGTGCCGTCAGGCCAGCGCTCCAGCAGCGGGCTTTCTGGTTTTGATGGTGTATCCGCCACGTGGCCGGAGGGGGCGCCGCCGTCACCGCTAGAGCCGCGACTGTCCACCGCGACAGGGTGAGAAAGTGGGCCGGCGCCTGCCGATAATCCGGCCATGCCGTCCTCTGCTTCTCACCGACTCATGCCCCTCCCATTAGCCCGTAAGCCGCTCGGCATCGCTGCCATGCTGGCTCTGCTGGCGCTGGCCGTGGTGTACGGCCTGGCCTTAACAACGGCCTGGTGTTCGATGACTCGGCGCCGATGACCGAGGTGATTGGCACCTACGGCAGCTTGTTCCAGTTACAGCCGCGCTGTTGTCGTATGGCAGCTTTGTCTGGTTGCAAAACCTCTTCGAGAACTGGGCGGTGCAGCGCGCCTTCAACGTCGCGCTGCATGCCGCAACCTGCATGGTGCTGTTCTTCCTGCTGCGCGAGTTACTGGCACTGGTACCCGTCGGCGATGATCGGAATCACGATGATCCGGCACCCACACGGCAGGCGGCGGCCATTGTCGCCACCGCCTTCTTCGCACTGCATCCAGTCGCCGTTTATGGCGTGGCGTACCTGATCCAGCGCTCCATCGTCATGGCCACGCTGTTCGGCCTGCTGGCCTGCCTGGCGTATCTGCGCGGCCTGCGCGGCGGCGGCATCAGCATGGTTCGCGGCGGCGCTGGCATGCTACGGCATCGCCGTTCTGTGCAAGGAGCACGCCATCATGTTCGGTGCGCTCACAGTACCGTTCTACGTGTTCGTGCGCCGTCCCCGATGGCAACGCCTGGCCACACTGTCTGCCGGCGCACTGGCGCTGCTGGTCGGGGTGGCCTATCTGCTCACGCTGCGCTACGGCGCCATCATCGGCGCCCACGCTTTCGACGAAACCTCGATCGAATACGTCAAGCAGCTGGAAGCCCTGCAACCCGGCATTGGCCAACGCATCTACCCCTTGAGCGTGCTCAACCAGACCTGGCTGTTCTTCGGCTACGCCCTGTTCTGGGCGGTGCCCAACGTGCAGTGGATGGCGATCGATCTGCGCCCGCGTTCCCGCTCAGCTTTGGCGCTTTCCCGCAACTGTTTGGCGCCATCGGCTACGTCACGTTGATGCTGGGCTGCACCTGGCTGGTGCTGCGTCGCCGCGACGCCTGGGGCTTGGCGGCACTGTTGATACTCAGCGCCGGCCTGCTGTTCTTTACCGAGTTCAGCACCTCCTGGATTCAGGATCCGTTCGTGCTGTACCGCAGCTATCTGTGGGCACCCATGCTGTGCGGCGTGTTGGCCATCGTGCTTGGCAACATACAGCCACGCATTGTCTATGGCATCGGTCTGGTGCTGTCATTGTTGCTCGGTGCGCTGGCGTGGGAGCGCGTGCACTCGCTGCGCGACGTGCATTCCGCCTGGACCGATGCCATAGACAAGGTCGACCTGCAGGCCTCGGCCAATGCCGTCGGCCGCTGGCGCCCGTGCATCAATCGCGGCGCCTATTACCTGGGCGCGAAGCCGCACAAGAGCTTTGCACGATTTCGACATGGCCGTCAGACTGGGTGGGCCCATGGCCTCGGCGCAGATGAATCGCGGTGTCGCCCTGCAACTACAGGGCAAGCACGCCGAAGCGCTGGCCGCCCTCGAGGCCGCTGAGAACGTCGGCTTCAAGGAGCAAGCGCTGTACTACCGCGCTGTATCACAGGCCGCACTGCGCCAGTTCCACGCCGCCTACGACAACTACACCACCGCGCTGGAGCTGCCACAGGACGAGCAAGCGCGTCGCCGCACCGTGCTGGAGCGCGCCCAGGTCGCCCTGCCGGCCAAGCAGTACGCCAGCGCCATCACCGACCTCAAATCCCTGTTGGCCTACCAGCCCGGCAACGATCGCCTGAAGTTTGGCCTGGGCATGGCCTACCGGGCGACAACCAGCTGGGCGAGGCCATTGCCACCTTCGACGACATCCTGACGCGCCAGCCCTGGCCGCCGCACATTTTGGCCGTGCGCAGGCGCTGCTGCGCCGGGGCGACAAGGCCGGCGCGCTCAAGGCCGCCCAGCAGGCCACGGCACTGGAACCTCGCCAGATGGCTTATCGCGCCCTCGCCGCGCAACTTGGCGCCGCGCCGCCGCCAGCCGATGAAGCTGCAACCCGCTGAGCCGCAGACCAACCTGCCATCCAGCCTGAGCGGCCGCGTGCTGCACGTCGGCAAGTTCTATCCACCGTATCGCGGCGGTATGGAAACCTATCTGGCCGATCTGATCGACGAGCATCGCAAGCACGGCCTGTACGCGATCGGACTGGTGCATGGACAGCCGCAGGCCGACGACCCCTTCTTGGCTGCACCGGGTGCCGGTACAGGCGCAAATCCTCTACGCGCCGCTTGGCGTCAGCTTCCCGTTCACCCTGCGGCGCCTGATCCGCCAGTTCGAGCCTGACCTGCTGCACCTGCATGCCCAACAACGCCGTGTTCTGGGCCCTGCTGATGCCGCTGACACGCAAGCTGCCGTGGGTCGTTCACTGGCATTCCGACGTCGTTCGCTCAAGCATCCGGCGGCTGGTTTCCATTGCCTACGACTGGCTGGCGAGGCCCTTCGAACGCGCGATGCTGAAGCACGCGCAGCGCATCATCGTCACCTCGCCCAGCTACCTCGACGCCAGCAAACCGCTGGCGCGCTGGCAGACAAGGTACAAGTCATCCCGCTGGGACTGACGCCACAAGTCCAGCGGCACGCAAGTGCCAGCGGGCTCGAGGCCAGCCCCGACTGGCAGCCAGGGACATTGCGCCTGCTCTCGCTCGGCCGCCTGACGTATTACAAGGGCTTCGAAACCCTCATCAAGGCGGTTTCCGGCATGAGCGGCGTGCAATTGCTCATTGCCGGTGCCGGCGACATGTACGCTGAGCTGGACCGCCTCATCCGCGAATCCACTCCGGCCGGACAAGCGCCCGCCGTACGCCTGCTCGGCCCCGTCACCGAAGAACACAAGCACCGCCTGCTGGCCAGTTGCAACCTGTTCTGCCTAGCCTCACGCGAACGCACCGAGCCTTCGGCCTGGCCGTGCTGGAAGCCATGCAACACGGGAAGCCCTGCATCGTCTCAGACCTGCATGGCTCCGGTTTGCCATGGATCGTCCGGCAATCCGGCAATGGCTTGCTGGCCGAGGTGGATAAACCCGAATCCTGGCGCACAGCCATTACGCAATTGCAGCATGACCCTGAGCGCAGAGCGCAACTGGGTCAGACGGGGCAGGCAGCCGCAGCCAAGCTGTTCTCCATCGAGACCTCCGCCCGCAGCATCGTGCACTTGTATGCCGGCGTAGTGCCAGAAGTATTTTTCGAAGCACCAAAGCGCAACCGTCTGCGCCTGATCCTGGCGCAAAGCGGAGAATCAGCGGCTGTTGCCGAATCCACGCTGAGCAAGCTAAAGAAAGCTGGCTGCCGATCCTTTCTGCTGCTGGGTTCAACCAATACAAGAGTTACGCTCGACGCCCTGGCAGCACGGCACGACGACGTGACCGTGCTTATTCCAGCGCTGCACCTGAGCGAACTGGAACACCATCCAGGCCGGCATCCGCTTTGCGCTGCGGCATGGCTACCAGAGCGTGCTCACTCTGTACGCCGATGCAGACAGCAATGCACGGGCGGCGCTCGAGCTGCTCAGGCCGATAACGCGACCAGTCCAGCAGCCGACCTTCGAGTCGGAACCTACGCCAGGACTGGTCATCAACGACCAAACAGAGACGGCCCGCTCGACCGCTGGGCCAGACACCTGACCGGAGTGCGCCTGCAAGGCATGGAATCGCGCCTGCGCCTCTACCAGCACGACGCCATGGTGATCGCCGCGTCGCGCGAAGCCACCCTGCTCGATCATGACGATGTCAGCGCGCTGCTGATGATGAAAAAACCGGCTGTACGTGACCGAAGTACCTAGTGCCGTCCGCCCACCTCAGCCCACCCCTGCAGCACACAATCACCAGCATTGCCGCACTGGCGCTGTTCTGGTTCTCGTCGTGGTCAATCAGGCGCAGCGGTAGCACATCCACCTAGACTTACCCACCGCCCGCGCACCCGTGATCCAAGTGATATGGGCAAAGACAACATGACAACGACGTACCACCGATCAGTGACCGTGGTGCCATACGGCTGCTCATTCATGCAGCAGTGAGGATGGCACGGCGCGCCTTCAGTCAGTCTGTCGTTACAACCCCAAAAAAACCTCCTGAAATGTTCAACGCACGCCCCACGTCACGTAACGGCTGATCGAATAATTCCATACCGATCCAATGATGGCCCCGCACAGACCGGCAATCCACCATATCGCCCCTATGTCATAGAGATAGGATGCAACCGCCACGTTAGCAGCCGCGCCCACGCTGCATATCAAGATGAAGGTAATGGCACCCAGTAAAAAACGGCGTCCTGACAAAGCATGGTCTCGATACGTCACCAAATTGTTATTAATGAAATTCAGCATCATAGCTATATAAGTAGCTGCAAGCTGAGAATATACGAAAGACCATGACAGACCATGATGCAAAAGTTTCAGGACGATCAGATGAATTACTGCGCCCAATGCACCAACCCCCAGAAACAGCAACAAGCGCAGCGGAAGCATGCGCCCAAAGATTTTGAACATATACATTTCGATCAAATCAATAAAAACATTCAGCTTCAACTTGCTCTCGCCATGAATACGCCGACCGAAATAGGCCACAAGCTCTACGACAACAAGTTCACCTCCGCGTATGCTGATAAGATCAAAAAGAATCTTAAACCCTACCGGTGACAACTTCGGGGCGAGTTCGCCAAAGCGAGTACCTCGAATACCAAAAAAACCACTCATCGGATCCATCACTTTATAGCTAAGCAATGGCTGTAACAAATAATTAGCCAACCTTGAAATTCGTTGGCGCAATGGACTCAATCCTTGCAATCGTTTCTGAAAATCGCGTGAAACGACAACGATATCGGCATCATCAGACAACCTTGCCACGATCTCAGGAATCATCTTTTCATCATGCTGAAGATCAGCATCCATAACGATAAGAAGATCAGCGGACGACGATAAACAACCCTCGATAACAGCGCTGGCCAAGCCACGTCTTCCAATTCTTCTGATCCGGCGAACCGTAGGTTCCACTCGAGCCAGTCGATCAACTACACTCCAAGTTTCATCTGCCGAATCATCGTCAACAAAAATAATTTCGTACGAAATATCCAGCATCAACGCTTCGATTCTCGACACGAGAATTAAAATATTGTCTCTTTCATTAAATGTGGGCACAATAATGGAAAGCTTCATATCCACCCATCTTTATTGATAACGTCAAAACACATCAAACATCGTCGCGCCACAATGTTATTGTTCTATTATCTCAAAAAAATCATCGAGAACCATATGCTTGCATCAATCACCATTCTCCCAAATTTCGAGACAAGGCAACAAGAAAATGAACCGAGAAGCTTAATATGCTTGATCTGCTTTAAGCAAAAATAGTGGCGCCTCATCGGATTCAATCGCCGCTTTCATCCAGGTCCGTCGTTCATATATCTTTTGTACTATCTGCTTGCCAGTTAACACCGTGCAGCCGTAAGCAATCAGATCGTTTCGACCGTCAATCAATGCGGCTTGGTAATTTCCCATTATCAACGAAACTCTGTCACACGTCGATTTCAGATACTCTCTGTTAGCAAGAGGCACAATAGGATATGAGTAAATCGCAGCAACTTTCGGAACATTGGATTCTATAAAAAAATGGAGCCGCGTCAGTTGAATCATGTTGAGCACCATTACAACAAGCGCCAAATTATATAACTTGGGATCTTTAAACAGATTAGCAGAAACAGCATTTCTAAATAGATATGAAAAGTAAATAACAAAAAAGAATGATGAAGCCACAAAAAATCTGTGCCGCGAAAAAAAATAAGACTCGCCACCATCCCTGATTTTCGTAGTCGCGAACGCCAGCGCAACAAGAATCAAATATCCAAACAACGAATATATATAATCAACATTAAAATCTCGAACTCGAAACACAGCAATAATCACCATCACCCATAGGAACGGGATGGAGGAGAAAAAGACCTGGTATATTTCAGGATTTGAAATATTTTCCACAAAAGTTTTTCCACTTATGGAAAGACCTGGCGCTGCATGCACTATATACGATGGATTTAAAGCATAGAAAATATTAAGTGAATATATCAACAAAAAACCGATAATAAAATATGTCATCGAAAAGACAAGTTCACGTCCTTTCCCCCGCAACAAGATCAATGGAATAAGAAGCGATGTCGCCGAATAGCTCGCAACGCAAGCACCGAGAAGACATAAACAGATCTTTCGAGACGTTGCCCGTGCGTCATCAAAAGATAGATGACGCACGCAGCCGCACAAAGCCAACCGACCCCATCAGCCCATACGGTATTTGAGAAATAAGTACGTAAGAAAATGAAATTAAAAGGGGGGAAATACCTATGAACACACATAACAGAATATTTCTAGAATAAGTGTACATCATCAGCAACAGCACCGGGAGATAAAACAACCCGATGCAAACCACCATGGTTGAAATATCAGCCCGAAGTCCGGCCCAAACCAACGGAATCGCAAGAATTGATTCAAACAAAAATATATAAGGTTGCCCGAAGAAAAAAGGCTCTGGGAAACTTAGGCTTGCGTATATTTTGGCGGCACCTGCGGAAATCATGGTGTCACCATTGGTGTATTTGTACAAAAAACCAATCGTTACAATAAAAGACTGAAGCACAAGACCCACGATCACTAATGCTACAGAAAATTTTTTCCGAGGAAAGATTTCTTTTGTTATAGCGTTCATGGCTGTATTTTCAGAACATTAAATGTCAGGCTTGTTTATTGATTTAACTTTCACGGAACAGTAAGTCAAAAAGTCATGTGAAGAAATTTCAGAAATATTACAATCAATGGATATCACTTACTCGATCGACAATGATCAAATCCAATCAAATGAATACGGATTGCAGCATCATTAAAAATATTTGAATCATTCGTACGCTGAGAAAAACTGGAGTACGAGGCAATTCTTTTAGGCGCCTCATCACAATTAGATCCATAGTCATATAAATACCCTGGAGGATAATTCCCAGAATATCCGTTCATTGTCTTTAATCCCCGTTCCATTGCAATCCACATGACATCCAGCTCGTCTGCGTATGGAGGACCTCCGCGTTGAGCCATAAATACGACGTCCCCCTTGATTAATCCAGTTGGCAGATTTTTCTCCGCCTCACTGATACGATCTCGCCAAGACTGCTTGGTGCTTACTGGCATCCCGATGTTTGAAAACTCGACGATAGCCAATACAAATAGTACGACAATCATGGGAATTGCAACTACATTTCGCAGCAAGCTAATCCGATCAATAGCCAAGCTGCACAAATATCCAACTATAAATAAAATTACCAAGTCAATTCGCGTCATAGCGCGAATTGCGGAGAATAGGGGGAGCTTATGCAGTAGGTACCAAGCACTCCAGCCACCAATGCAGAGCGTTATCCCAATCACCAAGATAAGCGTTCCCAATATCAATACATACGATGCCTCTCTCTTCGCGCATCGCCAGCCAAATACCGCACCATAAATAGCCAACATTATTGGAATCAAACCCACAAACATCTGATGTTCATGTCGCATTGGAATATCTTTCATCAAGCTGGACAGCATCGGCGCCCAAACTTTAGAGACATCTGCACCAAAATAACTTTGGGGTCGAGGTAGCATCGATGCAATTTCCGGCCAATCTCGGCCAACGCCATAAAAACGGGACACCTGAATGTATGGATAGAAAAGCCAAGCCATCAATGAGACGCACAGAAGAAGCCACATCACCAAACGCCATTTATCCTTTTTCGCCATAGCCATCCAACTCATCACAAATGGGCAAAAAATTCGATAGAAATTCTCCCTTTTCACAAACAATTCGTTCAAAACATAGACTATTGAGGCGCCACTGAATAGCAACAGCAAAAAGAATCCTATATATATCCCACAGTAAAACTGCCAAACGGTCCAAGCACAAGCCGCAGCAAACAACCGCCATTGCTTCAGATCCAGAAAGTTCAGAAAATATACGAAAGCCAATGGCACTCCAAACCTGTAATGAAGTTGGACATGGCCTGCATGCGCAGATGTGGGCAACGCAAAAGAAAACACCAGCGCGCCCATGGCAGCCCCAGCTGAAGTCAACCCCAGCCTGACCAGAGCCCAATACGCTGCTGCAAAATTAAACACATATCCACAAAAAAACCAAATTTGGAGTGACGTATCAGGCTGAGCGCCCAATATTCTTATTGCTGCATAAATTGGTGCCGAGCCAAAAAGATTATCGGAAAAACCGAGCACGTAAGGAAACGGATAGAAAAATGGTAGATCCCACAGCGAAGCATCGGCGCCAAGCAAAAACTTATATGCGTGCTCCAGAAAATAGTTATTCAAACGTGAGTCACCGATGTCCCCAGGCATCCGATCAAGACCGGCGAGCTGAGTCACCGGGATGACTAGCATGGAAACAAGTAGCACCACAATGGGCAGCCAGAGTTTCGCAAATCTCAGTTCCGATTTCATTACCTGCCCTGTCCGCACATCGTTGCTCAACGACATTGATAATCCGGTATCGTTTGACTAGTTAGTCTGAATGGATCAGTCAGGTCATCAGTATAGGTGTCGAGCAATAATCTATGCTTCGGCAGCCAATTTTTCCTGAAGTACTGCCCAAAACTTGCAAACCTTTCTCCTTTAGGCGTAAGCAGAACACAGCCATCGTTGACCACGATAGTCCCCGATTCCAGCTGCTCTGTCAGACGCACATCCACGAGACGGTGTTCCTTGAGATATTCGTCAGTGAATACCTGCGCAAGCTTCTCTTGCTTGATGCCACCACCTCGTTGTTGTATTTTCTCGAGAATGTAGAATGAAAGCGATCTATCAATAACCGCAGGACCAGATATAGCCATTGCGTAACCGGTTATCAACCACATCAAGATCAGAAGAATTTTTTCAAAGCCGTTGAATATTTTGAAAAAAGGAAATAAAATAAGCATAACCGCTGCGAGACCAGCCGCCAACATCCCATCATGTACCGCTGAATAGAATACGACATTGACTCTAAAATATTGAACATGAATATAATATATTGCAACCAGCAAGCACAAGAATGCTAGGGTTGCCACAACAGCGCGGTATATTTTCACGTCCGAAACACCAAATACTTATTTCCAAAATAACTCAGCAAGACCTGCATGGCCGTTGCGAGAAGAAATCCAAATCGATAGTCAAACCCGTAGCTATCGGTCCAGGCAAACAGCGCCAGACCATGGAGCGCAGCGATGCCTGCATAAAGTCCGCCGAAACCTGCTGCCTGCCGCACGAAGCTCTGCGCATGACCACGGAATACGTAGTAGCGGCTGCCCATGAACGACGTGCCGATGCCGAACAGAGCGGCGATGAAGTTGGCTGCCCCAGCCGAGCGAAAGTTCAGCAGTTCGAGGTTGACGGTCAGAACCCCGTAGTGGACAGCGGTAGCGAGCAGGCCGTTAATCAGATAACGGACGAACTCGCTGGCTTGAGCGTTCATGGGTGTGGGTCGCCTGGCTCGGTGGCAATGGCTTCCTCGATGAAGTCCTGATAGCCGATCCTGCTGGTCACCGTGCCGCCACGCACCACACCTGTCAACATCAAGGTCATCAGCGCCAGGGCGCCTGTCTGCATGAGCATCAGCACCAGAATCCCCAACGCGATGGAGAACCACCCCGGGGTGGAGAAGCCCGCCAGCTTCAAGCCGATGGCCAGCATCGAGCCGGCGACCGAAAGGGCTGCAATCAGCGCACAGGCAATGCCGACACGCACCAGCACGTCCTCGGCAAATACCATGAGCCCCTTGAAGCCATGCAAGGTCAGGCCAACGAAGTTCATCTTCGACTGGCCCGCATAGCGCGGGCCACGGTCCAGCGGGCACGTCGCCATCCGCAGCCGCGACGCCAGCACGGCACCGGCAACATGAATCGACAGCTCCTGCATCGCCACCAGGCGCCTGACTGCATGCGACTTGAGCGCCATGAAGTTGCCAAAACTGATGGCCCGCCCCGTCAACAAACCGAACAAGCGTTTGTAAAGCACATAGAACGCCTTGAAGCGAAACGTCTCCACACGGCTCCTGCGCCGCGCCACCACCACATCCGTTTGCGGCGAATCCAGTGCGGCAAGCAGGTTCTGGATGGTGGCTGGCAGATCCTCGCCATCCGAATCCATGACCACTACCCGCTGATCTGGCCGCTGATGGTCGGCCACATACCCCAACCCGATGGCTATGGCGCGCTGATGCCCGACGTTGCGGCGCAACTTCAGAACGACCCCCCGGACACCCGCCGCGCGCAGGCTGTCGATCTCCACCGGCTGCCTGATCGAGCCATCGTCCACCGCCACCATGAAGACGCCGTCGCCGAACTCGGCCGCCAACTCCCGAAACAGGCGGCTGCTGGCCTCGGCGTCCTCGTACACGGGTGTCACCACCACGACTGTGTGTGTGGCCTCGATCATGACGCCAGGTGCTCACGGAAGTAGGCGATGGTCCGGGTCAGCCCTTCCTCCAGCCCGATCGTGGGCTGCCACTCCAGCACGGTCCTGGCCAGCGTGATGTCGGGCCGGCGCTGCCGCGGATCGTCCATCGGCAGCGACTTCATCACCAGGCTCGACTTGCCCCCCACCAGGCGCAGCACCGTTTCGGCCAGCTGGCGAATCGTGAACTCGCCTGGGTTGCCGATATTGATCGGGCCCGTCACGTCGGCCGGGCTGGCCATCAGCCGCATCAGCCCATCGATCAGGTCATCGACGTAGCAGAAACTGCGGGTCTGCAAACCGTCACCGTAGATCGTGATGTCTTTGCCCCGCAGTGCCTGAACAATGAAGTTGCTCACCACCCGGCCATCGTTCGGGTGCATGCGCGGGCCGTAGGTGTTGAAGATACGCGCCACCTTGATCTGCAGCTTGTGCTGGCGGTGGTAGTCGAAGAACAGCGTTTCGGCGCAACGCTTGCCCTCGTCGTAACAGGAGCGGATGCCTATCGGATTCACGCGGCCCCAATAGCCCTCCTGCTGCGGGTGCACCTCGGGATCGCCGTACACCTCACTGGTGGATGCCTGCAGAACCCTGGCTTTGGTGCGCTTGGCCAGGCCAAGCATGTTGATGGCGCCGTGTACGCTGGTCTTAGTCGTTTGCACCGGATCCCATTGGTAATGAATCGGCGATGCCGGACAAGCCAGGTTGTAGATCTCGTCGACCTCGACGTAGAGCGGGAACGTCACGTCGTGCCGCAATAGTTCAAAGAACGGATTGCGCAGCAGGTGGGCCACGTTGTCCTTGGTGCCGCTGTAAAAGTTGTCGACGCACAGCACATCGCAACCCTCGGCCAGCAGTCGCTCAGACAGGTGCGATCCCAGGAAACCGGCACCACCGGTCACCAGCACACGTTTTCTATTTGAAATCCGCACATCCCCTCCTCATCAGTCAATGTTTCTGGAAGTCATGCTCAGCCGATGCGGACGCGATTTTCTCAGCCAGCCCGCGCCGGACCGGGCACGCCTCGCCCCAGATTTTTACCGATTCATCGCACGCCGATACACGTCCACCGTCTGCGTTACGCAATTCGACCAGGAAAAGCAGATCGCCCGGCCAAGCCCCGCGTCACGCGCGGCGTCACGCCATGCCTCATTGGTCAAGCCGAATTCAATCGCGGCGCGCAGTTCCTCCACATCGAGCGGATCGATCAGGCGAGCAGCGTCGCCCGCCACCTCCGGCATGGACGACGTATTGGACGTGATGACAGGCACACCGGAAGCCATCGCCTCGGCAATCGGCAGGCCAAAGCCTTCATAGATCGAGGGGTATACGAACAGCCGCGCACCGGCATACAGCGCCGGCAGGTCCGTCTGCGGCACAAAACGCAGATACTTGAGCCAGCCGTCCCGTTGCGCCTGCATCAAGCGCTGGTGCGTGCGCTCCGAGCGCCATCCTGGCGATCCTGCGATGACGAGTGGCCACTCGGCGCGCAGCTCGCACGGCAGCGTCGCGTACGCGTCCAGCAACCTGTCAACGTTCTTGCGTGGCTCGATAGTGCCGACAAACAGGCAATAAGCCCCATGCGACAGGCCGTAGGCCGCGAGGCGCGGCGCCGTCACCTCATCGGCCAGTGGCTGAAAGGACTCATCGACGCCTTGCAGGATGGTGGTAATTTGATCGGCAGGCCACGCATACACCTCCATGACCTCTCGCCGCGTGAATTCAGACACGGCGACGATTTGATTCGTCCGCGGTAGACAATTTGTAAGTGCCCGCTTCAGGTAATCCACCCGCGCCTGCGGGTGAAAACCAGGGTAGCGAAGATGCGAAAGATCATGAATCGTGCTCACTGTCGCGCCTGGAAAGCGCGGCACGAAATAGTTGGGAACATGAAAGAGCGCCTCTGCTTCATGGCGCAATTGCCACTGCTCCAGATACGGCGCCACGGTGCCATATACACGAACCGCCGACTTGCTTTGCGACAGCTTCGCCCGCCAATGCTCCAGCATACCTCCAGGCCGAACTTGTTCGGAACGGCCTTCACCATCACCCGCCAACAAAGCAAACGGGTCATCGCGCCACCGGCAAAGTGAAAAATACCGCAACCGGGCTACTTCAGGATGCTGCTGCAGACGCGTGACCAATTCGTACGCATAGCGGCCAATCCCGGTCAGCGGTGCAACCAGCGAATCAACTGACACGATGACATCTAGAGCGGCCACAATTACCACTCCCTCCCATGCCGTAGGTCCATCGAGCATCCAACACAGCGTGTCGCACAACGGCACGCCGCCCCACTACCCGATCGCCGCACGCAGCAAGCCTGTATCGGCCGCATCACATGCGGCCAGACCAAAAGAAGCGCAGGCAGCCTGCACACAACACCGGCCGCTGCTAACAAGGCCAGTGGCCACTGCCATGCCAATCCCACTGCCGACCATCTTCTCGTATAAGGTCCGACACTTGCTCGCATTTAATTCAATGATCGGTATTTCTTCCAGCAAACCACTAATTGACGCCCATGATCTTCTGCAATAAAACTTGAGCACTCTGTTGCCAAGTCAACCAAGGCATTTTTTCAGATGTTGGATGCTGCTCTCGCTGGTATAAGTTGAGCCAGTCACGCACGGCTTGTGCCAATTGCTCCGGCTCTGTCGCACTGAAATAATAGGCATGCGGACCCGCCACCTCCCGGAACACGGGAATATCACGAGCCATGACGGGCAATCTGTGCTGGGCCGATTCGATTAACGGGAGCCCGAAACCTTCTCCGTATGAAGCAGCGATCAGACAGTTGCAAGCGCTGTACGCCAGTTCGAGATATTCGTCACTGACGCCATTCAGCCAAAAAAACCGCTTGTCTCGCTCAGGGTGGTTGCGCATCCGCGCCATCAATTTTTCGCTCATCCACCCAACCTTGCCGACCACCACCAGATTCACATCGATTCCTGAATCCCACAGCAGCTCGAACGCATCCAAGACCTGCTGATGGCCTTTACGCGGCTCGAGCGTTCCCACCATCAGGAAGCTCACCCGTTGTCGCAGCCAATCGAGCACTTCTGACGCGCCTGGCGGCAATCCAGAAGATGAGCCAGAGTTTGCGATATCAGCGCCGTTGTGAGACCAATCAATCTTGAATCGCACAGCCCTGTCCGGGCGCGTGTCGAACATCCAGAGGCCAAGATCTTCCGCCACCGTTCTGGATACGCAGATTGCACCGTCGCTTTCGGCGACCACGTTCAGCCAGCGCTCAAAATCCTCCCCCGCACCGGGTCCGAAGTATTGGGGTGTTCGCATAGGAAGCAGGTCATGCACCAGGAACGATACATGGACTCCACCAGCACGCATGGCACGATACGTTGCCGCATGCGCAAGCGCCACCTGAGGTTGCAAGTCGAGACCGAAAAACCTGTCCCCCGGTGAATATTCGACGAGGGCGTCTTCTGCATCTCCGTGATCGCTAAGATTCAGAAAACGCTGAATGAATTGGCGTGCATAACGATAAGGCCCGTTCACCCTGGCATAGACAGGCTCCACACGGTAGTGCTGTGGCGGGCGCCTCAGCCATTCCAGCAACACACTCCGCACCACACGCTGGATCCCGGTATTGACATCACGTTGCACCAGTTCGGAAATGTCCACCAGCAACTGACGCCGGCGATAGTGCCTATCAACGAGCTTGGTTTTTAATTGCTCGCAACTTTGCCGCCAACTCAGCCAGCGCATGGTGTTTGACGGCGGATCGCTGTCCGACTGGTACAGCTGCAGCCGGTCGATGCCGAACCCCGGGGCGACGGTCTCCGCGTTGGCGCTCATCCACTGTGTCAGCGCTTCGGTAGTGGCACTCGAGATGCAAATTGCCGCATCCTGTGCCACGATCATGCGCAGCCATTGTTCATACAAAGCCTTGGCCTTATCGTCCTTGAACGAGTCTGCCAACTGGATTGGCAGCAGATCGTAGACGAGGAACTTGACGACCACACCATCCTGCCGAAGCTGCCGGTAGGTTTTCGCGTGTGTAAGCTGCACATGGTGCTGCATGTCCAGGCCAAAGAAGATATCTCCCCGCTGCCACTGGATGGGGCGGTCTTCCTCGCCATCTTCCTCATAACCGAGAAAGCGCGAGACGAACAAACGCGCGTATCGGTAGCCGCCGCTGCGCGTGGCATACACAGGTTCAACGCGAAAGCCGGCTGGCGGATACTGCAGCAGTTGCCGCAGGTAACTCCTGACCACGCGCTGCGCGCCCGTGGCGGCGTCACACTGACAGAGTTCAGAAATATCGACCAGTAGTTGACGCTCGATACCGGCTCGCTCGTTTCGTGCGATGTGCACGGCGAGCAAAGCAAGCTGTTCGGGACTTGCCGAACCCAGCGCGGGTGCGATGGCTTCGATCAGCCGTGGCCGCCGGCGCGCCATCGCACCCGCTGTAACCTCAGTACCAGCTGCCGCAACGGCACCTTCCCAGGCCTGGATCGCTCGCTGCGCCGTGCTGTCCCAGCTGAAGCGCTTGCATTGCTCCTTTCCATGGCTGCGCAGACTGGCCCGAAATGCGTCGTCCGTGAGCGCCTGCACGATCTTGTCGCGCATCTGCATGACATCGAAGGGATCGAACAATGCCGACTCCAGGCCGATCACTTCCGGCAGGCTGCTGGTGTTGGCGCCAATGACGGGGGCGCCACAGGCCATGGCCTCCAGTGCCGGCAATCCGAAGCCTTCGTGCCAGGACGGGAATACGAACAGCTCGCACAGGTTGTACAGCTGTATCAGTTCCTCGTCATCGACATAGCCGGTGAACCGAAGTTCGTCGCCTCGCAGGCCATGGCGACTCGCTAAACCCGTGAGTTGCCCGACAGCGTTTTGTGGCATCTTGCCTGCGAACACGAGCTGATGCTGCTGGCGCAGCACAGACGGCAAAAATGACCAGGCTTCTATCAATCGCGGCAGATTCTTGCGCTCGTCAGTGCCACCCGTATAAAGAACGAACGGTAAATTTAGCTCAAATTTTACTCGCAATGAGGAAAAAGCATCACCTCCTGCAATCACTCGAAAATCAGAATCCACACCTTCACTTGCATTTATTATTGAATCACTATCAAACCTTAAACTATCAACCAACTCTCGCCGAGACGACTCCGAGACGGCAAGAAATATGTTTACCTCTTTTAGAGAATCAACCTGATGAAGATAATATTTTTTATATCCAGGAGAGGGCGCTAGATATTGCGCTGGATTCAATAATGGAATCAAATCATGCATCGTGACACTGACAAGTGTTTTTCTATCGAAACCACCGACACTTGTTACAGCATCATCTACATAACCTTCAAACAAACTCGGAATATGAATAATATCCGGCTGAAGGCTGGTAAAAAATCTGCTGCGGAGTAATTTGGCGATATCATGTCGACCGCAGTTATTGACGTTCACCTCGCTTACCGGACCCGGCGCATGCCAGACACGGATACTCTCCTGCGGCAGCAGTCCTTCGAACGCGGCGCGTATGGACTCGATCGTGTCCGGGAACAACCCGTTGAGAGCAAGAACGACTTCATGTTCGCCTCGATTACGAATGACGGCCTGCGCGAACGCCATCGTGTAGCGCCCGATACCGCGAAAGCGACTCGCGGTTTGCGCACCCTGCATGTCGATGACGATCCGCATCAAGTCACTTCCCGACGCTTGTTGATGGCGGCTTGCAATTCAGCATAAATCCGCTGCGCATGGGAAGGCAGGTTCGTTGGGTCCAACCTCTCTTGCAGGTCATCCCCGGAACTTATCACCACTTCCACCACGCGATGGCGGGCAGCGACATCCCGCAACTGCCCATGCAGGGCTGGATAACGAGTCAGCAGCCAATGGTTGACGCCCTCACTGAAGCGCCCGTTGCGCAAGACGACTGCCATCAAGCGCGAGAGTGGCCGCTGGAACGCGTTGATGAAATGTCGGACGAGGCAGTTTGCACCGCCGCGCAGTATTTTTCCGAGGAGCATCAACAAACCCCGCCGAACTGCAGCGGACCTGTGATGCACCAAGACCAACTCGCACGCACTGTGTCGCGTTCGGCCCGAGTAGCCTCAGCCCGCTGGATTTCCTTCCGTGCGCCCGCCTCCATCTGCTGGGCATGCGCCTGCGCCTGTTGGACCCGGGTTTCCGCGCTCAACTCTGTCGCCAGCTTGAACCCATCGAACACATTGAGCGGATCCCTGAACACCGGCAACAATTCGTCATGGGCCTTGGCAACGTGGTACCGGTTAAATTCATCCGCATAAGCGAGCAGATACTCGGCGTTGAGAAGAACCGGCTCCCAGACAGCGTGTGGTTCGACCTGCGACAGCGACAGAGTGGATTCCACCACGACAATCCAGGGACGGAATTCGTGCAGATTCAAGCCTTGCAGCGCTGCTGCCTCGGAACCCTCTACACCGATCTTGAGGAAATGCACATCCTGATCGTCTGGAACGTGCTGGCGCCAGATTGCGTCGAGCGAGGTCACGGTCAGCTGCCGAGGATCCACGCTCCAGCCACGCCGACGATCCTCTTGTGCAATGTCATCGTTCAAGGTCGACAGTCCGGTGCAGGCCATGAGATTCATGGCCTGCGTCACATCGTGATCGCTCACGGCAAGACAAACATTGATGCCCTTGGGTCGTTGCTGCTCCAACTGGACATGAAGAATCGGATTCGGCTCAATATTGATTCCACACCAATCGCGCTCATAAAACGCCTTGGTCACAGAATGTTCGTCGGACCATGCGGCACCGGCGTCAACATAAAAACCGCTGCCGACATGCTTCAGCGCTCGCCACAACATCACATCTTCAAAATTTTTCGCGTAAGAAATGAAAGTCATGCGCGTGAAATTTCTATCTGCGGATCCAGCCAGGCAATGCCGGAAAAATCGGGTTTATCGACGTTAATGACATGAAAAATCAATGCCAGATCGCGCCACTCGTAGTTGTTGACCAGGTGTGTGTCTGTACTGTGCAGTGCAGTTTGGACAGAGTAGCTTCCTGGCCCCAGGTTCGCCGGAAAGGCGATGTCAAACAAATATCGATCACCGGCCGCCACTTCCAGCAGCGACTGGTTTTTCAAGTGCGTGTTGGTGCCAAAGATCACTTGACCAAGACGATCCTTGATGCCATAGCCCAACACCAGACGTTTGATGTCCGCATGGGCGAGGATTTCGATTCGCAGATGCACCGGCTGCCCCACGTCCACCATCTCCAGCGCGCGGCCAGCCTCGTCCACCAAGGCAATGGTCGTCACGGCGGCTTCGCCGGTGCCTGACACGGTCTCGATCTTGCCGTCGCCCCGCTCCTGTTGCCTGACCTGCTGGTTCTGGTGATCAGCCAGCATGGCGTTGTAGTAATCGAACACGGCTTCAGGCCGCCCTTCCATCGCCTTTCGCCCGGCGCTCAGCAAAATGGCGCGGTCGCAGACACTTTGTATCGCTTGCTTGTCGTGACTGACGATGAGCAGGGTAGTGCCCTGGTGGCGGAAATCCCGGATGCGGTCGAAGCTCTTGTGCTGGAAGTAGGCATCGCCAACGGAGAGTGCCTCGTCGACGATGAGAATATCGGGTCGCACCGCCGTGGCCGCGCTGAAGGCCAACCGCACCTGCATGCCGCTGGAATACAGGCGCACCGGGCGATCGATGTAGCCGCCGATCTCCGCGAAGGCCTCGATCTCGGACATGCGGCCGGCGATTTCGTCCACGCGCAGGCCCAGCAACTGGCCGGCCATGAAGACGTTCTGCCGGCCAGTGAAATCGGGGTGGAAACCCATGCCGAGTTCGAGCAGCGCGGCTACCCGGCCCTGGACGCGGACGTTGCCCTCGGTGGGCTGTGTGGTGCCGGTAATGATCTTGAGCAGGGTGCTCTTGCCGGCGCCGTTGACGCCTATGATGCCGACGGCCTCGCCAAGACTGACACTGAAGCTTACGTCGCGCAAGACCCAAGTCTGCTGGTGCCCCGGTCGTCCAGTCACCCACTCGCGAACGCGCGCCCATTTGCCGGGATAGCGCTTGTAGGCCTTGCCGATGTTGGAGACAACCAGCGCACTCATCAAAGTTCGTCCACCAGTTCACCCACCCGGCGCAGAAAGAACGTGGCACCCAGGACAAGAACGATCACTGTCAGCAGCACGAGCGGCAGCAAAGCCTCCCACGCCGGCCACTGCCGCTGCAGGAAGATGATCTGGTAGGCCTGCATCAGCGGCATCATGGGGTTGAGCTTGAACACCTTCTGCACCGCGGCGGGCAGCGCGCCGATGGAGTACACGATGGGGGTCAGCCAGAACCAGAACTGCAGCACGATGCCTGTCAGTTGCCCGACGTCGCGAAAGAAGACATTCAGCGTGCCAAGAAAGATGCCCAGGCCCAGCGCGAACAGGATTTGCAGCGCCAGCAGCGGCAGCGCCGCCAGCAACGGCCAGCCGGGCCAATGGCCGATCAATGCCAGGAAGGCCAGGTAAAGCACCGCGACGATGGCGAAGTTGACCAATGCCGACACCACCACGATGGCCGGCAGGCAGATGCGCGGAAAGTTGGACTTTTTGATCAGGTTGCCGTTAGCCAGGAATACGTTGTTCAGGTTGCCCAGCATCTCGGCGAACAGGTTCCAGGTCAGCACGCCAGCGCACAGGAAGATGCTGAAGGCAAACGGCACGTTCTGCTGCCCGGGCAGCGTAGGCCGCATCAGCTGCGAGAACACCACGGTATAGATGATGATCATGGCCAGCGGGTTGGCCACGGCCCAGAAAGCGCCCAGCAGCGACTCGCGGTAACGTGCGCTGAAATCGCGCCGCACGCTGCTCCAGACGAACTGGCGGTAGGCCCACAGGGCCCTGAGCATCTGCAGGCCGGGCATCGGATCAGGCCTTGCTGGTTGTTGGCTGTTCGGGCAAGCGCCCGTAGGTATCTTCGTAGCGCACGATGTCGTCCTCGCCCAGGTAGCTGCCGGATTGCACCTCGATGATCTCCAGCGGCAGCTTGCCGGGGTTGGCCAGACGGTGCACATGGCCCAGCGGGATGTAGGTGGATTCGTTCTCGGACAGCAGCAGCACTTCGTCACCCTTGGTCACTTCGGCCGTGCCCTTGACGACGATCCAGTGCTCGGCACGGTGGTGGTGCATCTGCAGGCTCAAGGACGCGCCGGGGTTGACGACGATGCGCTTGACCTGAAAACGGTCACCGCTGTCGATAGCGTCGTACCAACCCCAGGGGCGTACGACCTTACGGTGCATATCGGCCAGGGTTTTGCCACGCAGCTTGAGAGCGCTGACCACCTGCTTGACGGCTTGCGTCTGACGCATGTCAGCCACCAGCACTGCATCCGGCGTTTCGATGACGATGACATGATCCAGTCCGACACCGGCCACCAGGCGCCCGCTGGACAACAGCAGTGAGTTCTGCGACTGCACGCTGATGGTTTCTCCCACCGCTGCGTTGCCAGTGGAATCGCGCGGCAGTACCTGCCACAGCGCGTCCCAGGTGCCCAGGTCGGACCAGCCGGCCTGCAGCGGCACCACGCAGGCGCGCAAAGGGACATCCGCATCGCCAGGCAGGCGCTCCATGACGGCGTAGTCGATTGATTCGGCGGGACAGGCCCGGAACGCATCGGCGCCCGGTCGCACGAAATCCAGGTCGGTGACGGCCGTATCCATTGCGGCGCGGCAGGCTTGCAGGATGTCGGGCCGGTAGCGCTCGATGGCCTGCAGCCAGGCGCCGGCGCGCACGACGAACAGGCCGCTGTTCCAGAGGTACTCGCCGGAATCGATGTAATCACGCGCCAGTTCAGCGCTGGGTTTTTCCGCGAAACTGTCCACCGCCAGCGCGCCATCGTCGCGCGCCGCGCCGCGCCGGATATAGCCGTAGCCGGTTTCGGGGCGATCGGCCACGATGCCGAAGGTGACGAGGGCATCGCCGCGCGCCACGCGCCAGGCGGTCTCGACCACCTGCACGAACGATGGCTCATCGGTGACGACGTGGTCCGCCGGCATCACGAGCAGGACCGGGTCGTCGGCGTTGCCCGCATCCTGCGCGGCCTGCAAAGCCGCCAACGTCAGTGCCGGTGCGGTGTTGCGGCCGGTTGGCTCCAGCAACAACCGCGCCTGGCCCACGCCAGCCTCGGCCAATTGTTGGGCGGCGATAAAACGATGTTCAGCATTACAGACCACCATCGGCGCGGGTGCGCGCGGCACCTCGGGTCCCAGGCGGCCCAGCCGGCGCGCAGTCTTCTGCAGCATCGACCAGCCGTCGCCTTCCAACGCCAGGAACTGCTTGGGATACGACTCGCGTGACAACGGCCACAGCCGGGTGCCACTGCCGCCGCACAGGATGACGGGAATCAGCTGATTAGGTTTCATGGGGTGGTTCAGCGGCCAAGCCGGCGCCGGACTCGACTCTGCGCCGGGGCTGGCTGGCCCCCAGGATCGCGATCTCCTGGTTCAATCGGCGCAACTGCCGTTCGATGCGGGTATTGACCAGGTCGGCGTGCAGCGCCTTGATGAACAACACCACGCCGACGGCAAGGAACAGAAAGGCCGGTGGGTAGACCACACCCACCCACACGGCAACCGTGTCAATTAGCCGCGGGAACAAGCCGAAAACGACGGCAAAGATAGCGACCACGAACCAGAACACGCCGTGTGGCAGGTACAGGTGGTCGCGCCGCACCAGGTAGAGGATCACCGCCGCCAGCCCCAGCCCGAGGGCCATGGTGGTGATCTGGAGATTGCCCATACGCAAAAAAGATGACCGCCACATCGCCTGGCGAAGCCGCGGTCAGGTATCGGGTTGAGAACCGCTGATTGTACTGGCCGCCATCGATCCGGAACCCAGCTCAAACACCGCCACGCTCTCGACGTGTGCTGTGTGTGGAAACATGTTCACCACGCCCGCCGCCGTGCAGCGGTAGCCGGCCTGGTGCACCAGCAGGCCGGCGTCGCGCGCCAGCGTGGCGGGGTTGCAGCTGACGTAGACGATGCGTTGCGGCGGCCGCCACCGGTCGGCGCCTGGTGGCAGGGGTTCGGCGTCTGCGGCGCCCCGGCGCGCCTGGTGGATGGCGGCGAGCGACTTGACCAGGGCGAAGGCGCCTTCGCGCGGCGGATCGACCAGCCAGCGGTCGGCGCGGCCATCGGCCACCAGTTGCGTGGGCGTCATGTCGAACAGGTTGCGGGCGACGAAATCGGTCGGCGCCAGTGCGCGGCCTGCCGGCGCAGCGGCGCGATGGCGCTCGTGGTTCTGGCGCGCGCGGGCGATCAGGGCTTCGCTGCCTTCCACGCCGAGCACGCTGCCGGCCTGGGTAGCCAGCGGCAGCGTGAAGTTGCCGAGGCCGCAGAACCAGTCGATCACGCGCTCGTGCGGCTGCGCGTCCAGCAGGCGCAGCGCGCGGCCGACCAGCACGCGGTTGATGTGCGGGTTGACCTGGGTGAAGTCGGTTGGCCTGAAGGGCATGGTGATGCCGAACTCGGGCAGCGCGTAGGCCAGTTCGCCGCCCTCCTCGTCCAGCCGGTGCACGGTGTCGGGGCCCTTAGGCTGCAGCCACCACTGGATGGCGTGTTGTTGGCCGAAGGCGCGCAGCCGGGTACGGTCGGCGTCGGACAGCGGCTGCAGGTGGCGCAGCACCAGCGCAGTGACTTCGTCGCCGCAGGCCAGTTCGATCTGTGGGCAGGTGTCGCGCGCCTCCAGGCTGAAGATCAGCGCGCGCAGCGGCAGCAGCAGGCGGCTGACGTGCTCGGGCAGCACCGGGCATTCGCGCATGTCGGCGATGTAGCGGCTTTTGCGCTCGTGAAAGCCGATCAGCACCTCGCCCTTCTTCTGCACGTGGCGCACCGACAGGCGCGCGCGGTAGCGGTAGCCCCAGGCGGGGCCTTCGATGGGGCGCAGGATCAGCTCGGGCTTGACCTTGCCGAGGTGCCACAACTGGTCTTCCAGCGCGCGCTGCTTGACGGCGACTTGTGCGGCGGTGTCCAGATGTTGCATCTTGCAGCCGCCGCAGGCGCCCTGGTGCAGGCCGAAGTGCGGGCAGCGCGGGCGCACGCGCAGGCTGCTCTCGCGGTGCAGTTCGGTCAGCGCGGCGGCTTCCCAGTGGTTCTTGCGGCGGTTGACGCTGGCGCTGACCAACTCGCCTGGCAGCGCGCCATCGATGAAGACGACCTTGCCGTCGAGACGGCGGGCAATGCCCTGGGCGTCGAGGTCCATCGAGTCGATGTGCAGCCAGTCTTCGGGCAGGTCCGACACGCGTTGGACGAAGGAGGTGTCAGGTTCTGGGTTCATCGCGGACCTGAAATTCGTCATTCCCGCGCAGGCGGGAATGACGGAATCAATCGTCGGCGCGTTCTCGAATGCCCGGGATCAACGCGACGGCAGATAACGCGCCGGATCCACCGGCTTGCCCGAGCGGCGAATCTCGAAGTGCAGCTTGACGCGGTCGGCATCGGTCGAGCCCATCTCGGCGATCTTCTGGCCGCGCTTGACGCTCTGGTCCTCCTTCACCAGCAGCGCCTGATTGTGCGCGTAGGCGGTGAGGAAGGTGTTGTTGTGCTTCAGGATGATCAGGTTGCCGTAGCCGCGCAGGCCGGCGCCGGCATAGACCACGCGGCCGTCCGCGGCGGCCAGCACCGGGTCACCCGCCTTGCCGGCGATGCCCAGACCTTTGTTCTTGGCTTCGTCGAACGACGCCACCAGCGTGCCGTTGGCCGGCCAGATGAAATCGACGTCGTCGGCGCCGGCCGAGGGCGGCGCGGGCGTGGCGGCCGGCGCCGGTGCCGGTGTCGCGGCCGCTGCAGGCGCAGGCGCCGGGGCGACACCCGGCGTGGTCTGCGTGGCGACCGCGGCGGCGGGCGGACGGGCGGGCGCAGGGGCGCCAGCCGGCGGCACCACGCGCAGCACCTGACCGACCTCGATCAGGTTCGAGTTCTCCAGGTTGTTCCAGCGCGCGATGTCACGCCAGTTCTGGTTGTGCTCGCGCGCGATCTGCATCACCGTGTCACCGGCCTTGACGGTGTGGTAGCCGGGTTTGCCGGCGTTCTCGGCGCCGGGCAGCGTGGCCGGGTCGATGCCCGCCGCGCTGGGCGCGCCGCCGACGCCGCGATCCTCGACGGGCGCCCGGTTGACTGAAGTGCTGGTGCAGCCGGCCAAGGCCAGTGCCAGCAGCAACGACATCACGGTCCAAGACTTGCGACCTGTCAAATGCATAGGGGGCTTTCCTGTAAGGTACTCAAGCAAGGCCCGATTTTAGAGGCACGAAGTTCACCGCCTCCAGAATCGTCTGCTGCACGCCCTGATGCGACTTGTCGATCACCATCAGCGCCTGCTGCCCACCGGCCACCGCCACCGGCGCCACGATGCGCCCGCCGTGCGCCAGCTGGTCGATCCAGGCCTCCGGCACGGCCTCGCCGCCGGCCGCGGCGATGATGCCCGCGTACGGCGCGCCCTTGGCAAAGCCCACCATGCCGTCGCCCAGGATCAGGTGCACGGTGGCAAGGCGCAGCGGGCGCAGGTTGGCGCGCGCCTTCTCATGCAGTTCGCGCAGACGCTCGATGCTGTAGACCTCGGTCGCCAGCTGCGCCAGCACCACGGCCTGGTAGCCACAGCCGGTGCCGATGTCGAGCACACGGCCGAGCCGGCCGTCGGCCCCGCGCACACCGCCTTGCAGCAGCAGCTCGGTCATGCGCGCCACCACGCTGGGCTTGCTGATGGTCTGCCCCAGGCCGATCGGCAGCGCCGTGTCCTCGTAGGCCTGCGGCACCAGCGCGCCGTCGACGAAGTGGTGCCGGTCGACCGCGCCCATGGCGCGCAGCACCAGCGGGTCCTGAATGCCTTCGGCCATCAGTTGTTGCAGCATGCGCGCGCGCGCCGGAATCGGGTCGCGCGCCATGCTGGCCGCCTGCGGCGCGGAGGCGCTGGTGACGGGCGCCGCTTGCGCCACCGTGGCGGCCGCTGCCGGGCGCCCTGCAGGCCGCGCCGGCGGCCGGGCGCCGCTGCCCAGGTCGATGCGCGCCGGAAAACCCGGGCGCTGCGGCGGCGCGGCCATCAGCCGGGGGCTCCGGCCAGCATATGGCCCATGCCCTGCGCCCAGTAAGCCAGCGCCTCGTGGTCGGTCAGATCGACCTTCAGCGGCGTGATGGCGACGTGGCCGGAGGCAGTGGCGTGGAAGTCCGTGCCCTCGGCGGCGTCGGCGGCGGCGCCGGCACCGCCGATCCAGTACATGGTGTCGCCGCGCGGGTTGGGCATGGTGATCACCCGCTCGGCCGCGTGGCGGCGCCCCAGGCGGCAGATCTTCGGGCTCTTGAGCTGGTCGGGCGGCAGGTTGGGGATATTCACGTTCAGCAGCCAGGGTTTGCCACCCTCGGTCTGATGCGCGCCGATGCGCTGCACCAGTTCGGCCGCCTTGGCGGCGGCGGCGTCGATGTGCGTCCAGCCCTTCTGGATCTGCGAGAACGCGATCGCCGGGATGCCGAACAGATAGCCCTCCATCGCCGCGCCCACGGTGCCCGAGTAAATGGTGTCGTCGCCCATGTTGGCGCCGTTGTTGATGCCGGAAACCACCAGGTCGGGCCGGTAATCGAGCAGGCCGGTGAGCGCGATGTGCACGCAGTCGGCCGGCGTGCCGTTGACGTAGCGAAAGCCGTTGGCCGCCTGGTAGACGTACAGCGGCGCGCTCAGCGTCAGCGCGTTCGACTTGGCGCTGTTGTTGTGCTCGGGCGCCACCACCTCCACCTGCACACCCGGCAGCGCCTTCAGGGCCTCATGAAAGGCGACGATGCCGGTGGCCTGGTAGCCATCGTCGTTGCAGAGCAGGATTCTCATCGTGGGATACAAGGGTGCAAGCAATTGTAGGCCGGCGACCAGTCGGCCCGCCCCCATCGCACGCCGCTCACGCCCACCGCGTCGCTGCTGAGACAGGCGCGCTTTCCCGGCCGCTTCTATGATCGCCGCCACCGCACACCATCCGCACCACAAAGGAGATTCCCGCATGCACGCCTGGCTTTGCGAAAACCCCGTCGGCGTCGACGCCCTGACCTGGAAAGAGCTGCCCACGCCGGCGCCCGCCAAGGGCCAGGTGCTGATCCGCATCCAGGCCGCCAGTCTGAACTTTCCCGACCTGCTGATCGTGCAGGGCAAGTACCAGATCAAGCCCGAGCTGCCCTTCGTGCCCGGCGCCGAATACGCCGGCGTGATCGAGGCCGTGGGTGAAGGCGTGACCGGGCTGCAGGTCGGCCAGGCCGTGGCCTGCCTGGCCGGCACCGGCGGCTTCGCCACCCACGCGCTGGCGCCCGCCAAGCTGTGCCTGCCGCTGCCGCCCGGCTTCGCCCCCGCCGACGCCGCCGCCTTCACCATGATCTACGGCACCAGCCACCACGCGCTGCTCGACCGCGGCCAGTTGAAGGCCGGCGAAACCGTGCTGGTGCTGGGCGCCGCCGGCGGCGTCGGCATGTCGGCGATCCAGATCGCCAAGCTGGCCGGCGCCAGGGTGATCGCCGCCGCCTCCACCGACGAGAAATGTGCCTTCTGCCAAGAGTTGGGCGCCGATGAGACGATCAACTACAGCACCCAGGACCTGCGCGAGCGGCTGAAGGAGCTGACGGGCGGCAACGGCCCCGACGTCGTCTACGACCCGGTCGGCGGCGAATTCACCGAGCCGGCGCTGCGTTCGCTGGCCTGGCGCGGCCGGCTTCTGGTGATCGGCTTCACCGCGGGCGAGATACCGGCCATCCGCATCAACCTGCCTCTGGTCAAGGGCACCAGCATCGTCGGCGTGTTCTGGGGCGAATTCGCGCGCCGCGAGCCGCAGGCCAACGCCGCCATGATGAAGGAACTGGTGGGCTGGTACATGGACGGCAAGATCAGGCCGATGATCGATGCCCAGCTGCCGATGAGCGAGTTGAAGGCGGCCTACGCGCGCATGAACTCGCGCCAGGTCAAGGGCAAGCTGGTGCTGGTCAACGCCTGAGCGGCGCGCGCAGCTAGCGCGGCCGCTGGCGCCGCTCTCTGGCGCGCCGCTGCTGGCGCGTCTCCCGGGCGCGCGCGGCGGCCTCTTCCTTGGCGCGATGCCGCGCGCGCCAGCCGCGCGAGAAATGGCGCCCCAGGAAGAAGCTGCCGATGGAGCACACCACCATCAGGAAGATGCCGACGACGGACCAGTCGAGCGGCATTACAGCACCCTCACGATGCCGGCCGGCTTGAAGCCCAGGTCGGCCGACTTGCCCTTGCGCGCGCGGGCGGCGCGGGCGTTGTTCAGGCTGCGGATCTCGAGCTGCTCCTCGCGCGGCTTGCCGCCACGGCCGATGCCGTGGATGCGCACGCTGCGCGTGTAGGCCGCCGCGCCGGCCAGGCTGTCCTTGGGTTCCAAGTCGATCAGGGTCAGGCCGCGACCGCCCTTTTCCATCAGCTTCAACTCGCCGATCTCGAAGGTCAGGATGCGGCCGCCGGTGGAGGCGCAGGCCACGTGCGTGGCCGGCGCGCCGGGCGGCGCGGTCGGTGACGGCTCGGCGGTGCTGACCACCGCCCCATCGCCCAGCGCCGCCAGCGACGGACGGCACACCTGCTCGCCGTCGCCGATGCTGATGAAGGCCTTGCCGCCGCGCTGGCGCGACAGCATGTGCTCGACGCGCGCCAGAAAGCCGTAGCCGCCCGAGCCCGACAGCAGCAGGGTCGCGCCCTCCGGCCCGGCGAAATAGTGCAGCGGCTGCGTGCCGGCGTCCAGATCGATCAGCGTGGTGATCGGCTGGCCATCACCGCGCGCGCCGGGCAGGTTGGCCACCGCCACGGTATAGACGCGGCCATTGCTGCCGAACACGAGCAGGTGGTCCACCGTGCGGCATTCAAACGTGCCGTACAAGGCGTCGCCGGCCTTGAACGCGAAGCCGGCCGCCTCGTGCCCATGGCCCTGGCGCGCGCGCACCCAACCCTTCTCGCTCACGACCACGGTCACGGGTTCGTCCAGCACCTTGACCTCGGCCACGGCCCGCTTCTCGGTCTGAATGAGCGTGCGGCGCGCATCGGCGAATTGCCTGGCGTCGGCCTCGATCTCTTTCACCATCAGGCGCTTCAAGCTGGCGGGGCTGCCCAGGATGTCTTCCAGGCCGCCCTGCTCCTTGCGCAGCTCGGCCAGTTCCTGCTCGATCTTGATCGCCTCCAGCCGCGCCAGCTGGCGCAGCCGGATGTCGAGGATGTCGTCGGCCTGGCGCTCCGTCAGCGTGAAGCGCGCCATCAGCGCGGCCTTGGGCTCGTCGCTGGTGCGGATGATGGCGATCACCTCGTCGATGTTCAGCAGCACCAGCTGCCGGCCTTCGAGGATGTGGATGCGGTCCAGCACCTTTTGCAGGCGGTGCTGGCTGCGCCGGGTGATGGTCTGCTGGCGGAACTCGACCCACTCCACCAGCATCTGGCGCAGCGACTTCTGCACCGGGCGACCGTCGAGGCCGACGCTGGTCAGGTTGATCGGCGCGCTGGACTCCAGGCTGGTGTGCGCCAGCAAGGTGTGGATCAGCTCGTCCTGCCCGATGGTGCGGCTCTTGGGCTCGAACACCAGGCGCACAGCGGCGTCCTTGCTGGATTCGTCGCGCACCTCGTCCAGCACCGCGAGCACGCTGGCCTTGAGCTGGCTCTGCTCCTGCGTCACCGCCTTCTTGCCGCTCTTGACCTTGGGGTTGGTGAGCTCTTCGATCTCTTCCAGCACCTTCTGCGAGGAGGTGCCGGGTGGCAGCTCGGTCACCACCAGCTGCCACTGGCCGCGCGCCAGGTCCTCGATCTTCCAGCGCGCGCGCACCTTCAGGCTGCCGCGGCCGCCGCGGTAGGCGTCGTGGATGTCGCTGGCGGCGCTGATGATCTGGCCGCCACCGGGGTAGTCGGGGCCGGGGATCAGCGCGAACAGTTCGTCGTCGCTCAGCCTGGGGTTCTTGACCAGCGCCACGCAGGCGTCGGCCACTTCGCGCAGGTTGTGGCTGGGGATTTCGGTCGCCAGGCCGACGGCGATGCCGCTGGCGCCGTTGAGCAGCGCGAACGGCAGGCGCGCCGGCAGCTGGCGCGGCTCTTCGGTTGAACCGTCGTAGTTGGGCACGAAATCCACCGTGCCCTCGTCGATCTCGTCCAGCAGCAGGCGCGTGATCCTGGCCAGGCGCGCCTCGGTGTAGCGCATGGCGGCGGCGCCGTCGCCGTCGCGGCTGCCGAAGTTGCCCTGACCGTCGATCAGCGGGTAGCGCTGGCTGAAGTCCTGCGCCATGCGCACCAGCGCGTCGTAGGCGGCGCTGTCGCCGTGCGGGTGAAAGCGCCCCAGCACGTCGCCGACCACGCGCGCGCTCTTGACCGGCTTGGCCGGCGTGTTGCCGCCCGTGCCGCCGTAGCCCAGGCCCATGCGCTCCATGGCGTACAGGATGCGGCGCTGCACCGGCTTCTGGCCGTCGGCCACATCGGGCAGCGCGCGCCCCTTGACGACGGACAGCGCGTATTCGAGATAGGCGCGCTGGGCGTAGGTGGCCAGCGCCAGGTCGTCATCCGACCCGCTACTGTCCCCGGTCAGATCGAGGACCGTTTGATCGTTCATTCAGGAAAAGGAGAAAAAGAGGGGATCAACTGCCGCTGGTCGAGGTGCCCACGCGCACGTCCGCGCTCAGCGTGGGTGCGGTGAACAGCACCGGCGTCAGCACGCTGGCCGCCGCATCGGCCGCCATGGCCGACGGTGCCGGACGGGCTGCGTCTGCCGCCCGGCCTTCACCGGCCAGTTCGACCCGCACGCGCCCGTTGCCGATGCGCCCGGCGGCCCTGGCCACCGACTGCGCCGCCGTCGCGCGGGCGTCGGCCACCACCGTGGGTTCGGGCTTGAACACGCCGTACAAGCCCATCACGGTCTTGACGTAGCTCTGGGTTTCCTTGTACTTCGGGATCTTGTTGCCGGCGCGCTGCACCGCGCCCTCGCCGGCGTTGTACGCCGCCACCGCCAGTTCCAGCTCGCCCTTGAACAGCTTGATCAGGTAGGCCAGATAGCGCGCGCCCGCCTGGATATTGGTCTGCGGATCGGTCAGTTTCTCTTCCACCGAGCGCGCCGGCAGCACCTTGCCCTTGCGGTCGCGGCGCTCGGCCTTGTCGGCCAGCACGCCGTACTGCTCGGCGGTGGTGGGCAGCAGCTGCATCAGGCCCACGGCGCCCTTGGGCGACACCGCCTCGGGATCGAAGCCGGATTCGGCGGCGACCACGGCCTTGAGCAGCTCGTAGTCAACCTTGTGCGCGCGTGCGGCGGCCTGCAGGTGCTTTTGCACCGCCTTGTAGCCTTTCGACGAGTCAATGTGGGCGAATCGCTTGGGCAGCGTGAACGCCGGTGCGCCGCTGCCGCCGCTGGCCTTGAGCCCCAGGCGCTCTTCTTTCGGCGCATCAAGCCGGGTCGCCTCGCCGCCGGCGAGATTGAGCTTGCCGGCATCGGTGCCTCGGTAGAACAGCTGGTAGCGCTCGTCCACCTGGGTGGCGGCGAAATGGGTGACGCCCTGGGCGTCGACATAGGCCCACAGGTCGGCGTGCGCCGGCAGGTGAAACAGGGAGAGCGCCAGGGCCAGCACCAGCCAGGGCGAGCGCGCCCGCAGGCGCGCAAAAACGAAATCAGCGGACATGGTGTCGTCAGATATCGATTTCCACGGCGTCGCCGTGCAGTTCCATGAGCTCGCGTCGCGCAGCGGCTTCGCCCTTGCCCATGAGCTTGGTCATCTCCGCCGCCGTCTGCACGAAATCGAAGCGCCCCAACTGCACGGGCAACAGACGGCGGGTGTCGGGGTTGAGCGTGGTTTCCCACAATTGTTCCGCGCTCATTTCACCCAGACCCTTGAAGCGCGAAATCGTCCATTTTCCCTCAGAAACGCCATCCTTGCGCAGCTTGTCGAGAATGACGTTCAATTCGCCCTCGTCCAGCGCGTACATCTTGGCGGCCGGTTTCTTGCCACGCGCCGGCGCATCCACGCGAAACAGCGGTGGCCTGGCGACATACACATGGCCGGCGTCGATCAGGCGCGGGAAGTGGCGGAAGAACAAGGTCAGCAGCAGCACCTGGATGTGCGAGCCGTCGACATCGGCGTCCGACAGGATGCAGATCTTGCCGTAGCGCAGCCCCGAAAGATCGGCATTGTCGGCCGGCCCGTGCGGATCGACACCGATGGCCACCGAGATGTCGTGGATCTCGGTGTTGGCGAACAGGCGATCGCGCTCGACCTCCCAAGTGTTCAGCACCTTGCCGCGCAGGGGCAGCACCGCCTGGGTCTCCTTGTCGCGCCCCATCTTGGCGCTGCCGCCGGCCGAGTCGCCCTCGACCAGGAACACCTCGTTGTCGGCGATGTCGCGGCTTTCGCAGTCGGTGAGCTTGCCCGGCAGCACGGCGACGCCGCTGCCCTTGCGCTTTTCCACCTTCTGGCCGGCGCGCTGGCGCGTCTGCGCCGCCTTGATGGCGAGTTCCGCCAGCTTCTTGCCGTAATCGACGTGCTGGTTCAGCCAGAGCTCAAGCGCCGGGCGCACGAAGCTGGACACCAGGCGCACCGCGTCGCGCGAGTTCAGCCGCTCCTTGATCTGGCCCTGGAACTGCGGGTCGAGCACCTTGGCCGACAGTACGTAGCTGGCGCGGGCGAACACGTCTTCGGGCATCAGCTTGACGCCCTTGGGCAGCAGGGCGTGCAGTTCGATGAAGCCCTTGACGGCCTGGAACAGCCCGTCGCGCAGGCCGCTGTCGTGCGTGCCGCCGGCCGTGGTGGTGATCAGGTTGACGTAGCTCTCGCGCACCGGGTGCCCGTCCTCGGTGAAGGCCACCGCCCATTGCGCGCCCTCGCCCTCGGCAAAACTGTCGGAATGCTTGTCGGCGTAGCCCTCGCCCTCGAACAGCGGAATCACCGGGTCGCCGGCAGCGTCTGCATCAGGTAGTCGCGCAGGCCGCCCTTGTACTGCCAGCTTTGCGTGTCCTTCTTCTTTTCGTCGATCAGCTGCACGGTGACGCCCGGCATCAGCACCGCCTTGCTGCGCAGCAGGTGCACCAGATCGCCCATGGGCAGCTGCGCCGACTCGAAGTACTTCGGGTCCGGCCACACGCGCACCGAGGTGCCTTGCCGGCGATCGCCCTCGATCTGCTTGCGCAAGTGCAGCTTTTGCACCACATCGCCGCCCTCGAAAGCCATGCTGGCGACCATGCCTTCGCGGTGGCTGCTCACCTCCATGCGCTTGCCCAGCGCGTTGGTCACCGACACGCCCACACCGTGCAGGCCGCCGGAGAAGCTGTAAGCGCCGCCCTTGCCCTTGTCGAACTTGCCGCCCGCATGCAGGCGGGTGAAGACCAGCTCGATGACCGGCGCCTTCTCTTCGGGGTGCAGGCCGTAGGGAATGCCGCGCCCATCGTCCTCAACGCTGACCGAGGCGTCGGCGTGCAGGATGACGCGGATTTTCTTGCCGAACCCGGCCAGCGCCTCGTCGGCGGCGTTGTCGATCACTTCCTGGATCACGTGCAGCGGGTTGTCGGTGCGCGTGTACATGCCCGGTCGCTGCTTGACCGGCTCCAGGCCTTTGAGAACGCGGATCGAACCCTCGGAATACGCGGCAGAGAGCGTGGCGGTATGGCTGGACATAAGCGCGCATTTTAACCCGGCACGCCTGTTTCACTGGATACAAACACAGATTGCCCCCTGCTGCTGCCACGAGCAGCTACCATTGCCGAAGTCACCGCCATCGCCACCCGTGCCTTCGACCTCACCCGTTTCCCACGCACAGCCCTCGCCCTGGGTCTGGCGCTGGACGCCGCTGGTGCCCGCCGGCAGCGCGGTGCTGGACGTGGCCTGCGGCCAGGGCCGCCACATGCGCTGGTTTGCCCAGCGCGGCCACCCAGTCACCGGCATCGACCGCGACCCGGCGGCGATCGCCGCGGTGCGCACGCTGGGCGAGGCGATCGAGGCCGACATTGAGAACGGCCCCTGGCCGCTGGCGGGCCGGCGCTTCGGCGCGGTGGTCGTCACCAACTACCTGTGGCGGCCGCTGCTGCCGACCCTGCTGGACAGCGTGGCGGAGGGCGGCGTGTTGATCTGCGAGACGTTTGCCGAAGGCAATGAGAGCGTGGGTCGGCCGGCGCGCCCCGACTTCCTCTTGAAACACGGTGAGTTGCTCGCCGCCTGCGCCGGCCCCCAGTGGCACGTGGTGGCCTACGAGGACGGCTTTCTGAGCAGCCCGGATCGCTTCGTGCAGCGCATCGCCGCCGTGCGCCGCACTGCGCACGGCACCGCAGCGCCGGAACGTTATCCGCTGTGACGGCTCAAAGCCGGGGCGCCGCGCACTAAAATGCCTTTTTCCTCCCGCCGCTACCCACGCCATCCATGAGTCCCATCACCGGCAGCATCGTCGCCCTCGTCACCCCCATGCAGGACGATGGCCGCGTCGACTACCCCGCCCTGCGCAAGCTGATCGACTGGCACATCGCCGAGGGCACGCACTGCATCGGCGTGGTCGGCACCACCGGCGAATCGCCCACAGTGGACGTCGAGGAGCATCAGGAAATCATCCGCGTCAGCGTCGAGCAGGCCAAGGGGCGCGTGCCCATCATGGCCGGCTGCGGCGCCAACTCCACCGCCGAGGCGATCGCGCTGGCGCGCTACGCCAAGACGGTCGGCGCCGACTGCCAGCTGCAGGTGGTGCCCTACTACAACAAGCCGACGCAGGAAGGCCAGTACCAGCACTTCAAGGCCATTGCCGAAGCCGTGGGCAACCTGCCCATGGTGCTGTACAACGTGCCCGGCCGCAGCGTGGCCGATATGCTGCATGACACGGTGCTGCGCTGCGCCCAGGTGCCGGGCATCGTCGGCATCAAGGAAGCCACCGGCAACATCGAGCGCGCGCAGTGGCTGATCCGCGACGTGCCCAAGGGCTTTGCCGTGTATTCCGGCGACGATGCCACCGCCGTGGCGCTGATGCTGTGCGGCGGTCAGGGCAACATCAGCGTCACCGCCAATGTGGCGCCGCGCCTGATGCACGAGCTGTGCCTGGCCGCCATCGCCGGCGACGTGAAGACGGCAATGGCCATCCAGCTGAAGCTGCTGCCCCTGCACAAGCAGCTGTTCGTCGAGGCCAACCCGATCCCGGTCAAGTGGGCGATGGCGCGCATGGGCCTGATCGGCGGCGCCATGCGGCTGCCGATGACGCCGCTGTCCAGGACCAACGAGGCCGTCGTCGAGCAGGCGCTGCGCGCCAGCGGTCTGCTGTGAACGGACGGCGCACCGCCCGCCCGGACCGCCGCCCGACCCCTATTGAAGGAATGAGCAACGTGAAGTCTGCCCAACGCTTTTGCCTGACCTGGCTCGGCACCGCCGCGCTGCTGGTCACCAGCGCCTGCTCGATGCTTGAGCCGGACAAGATCGACTACAAGAGCTCGGGCCGCGGCGTGTCGCTGGAAGTGCCGCCCGACCTGACGCAACTGCCGGGCCAGTCGCGCTACACCGTCAGCGGCGGCGGCGTCACCGCCAGCAGCTACCAGGCGGGACAGGCCGCCACCGTGGCCGCCGGCGCGCCGACCGCCGCCAACCAGATCGCCGATGTGCAGTTCATGCGCCAGGACGGCGAGCGCTGGCTGCGCGTGGCCCGCCCGGCCGACAAGCTGTGGGGCGAGGTGCGCGACTTCTGGCTGGAAAGCGGTTTTCTGATGGCGGTCGACCAGTCCAACATGGGCCTGATGGAAACCGACTGGGCCGAGAACCGGGCCAAGATTCCGCAGGACTTCATCCGCGCGACCCTGGGCAAGGTGTTCGATTCGCTCTACTCCACCGGCGAGCGCGACAAGTTCCGCACCCGGCTGGAGCGCAACGCGGCCGGCGGCACGGACGTCTTCATCACCCACCGCGGCATGGAAGAGGTCTACACCAGCAGCACCAAGGAAGCCACGGTCTGGCAGCCGCGCGCGCGCGACCCCGAGCTGGAAGCCGAATTCCTGCGCCGCCTGATGGTGCGCCTGGGCGTGTCGCAGGAGCAGTCCAAGGCCATGCTGGCGGCCGCCGCGTCGGCGCAGCAGGCCACCGCGCCCAGCGCGCGCGCGGTGGCCCTGAGCGGCGGCGTGCCGGCGGTGCAATTGAGCGATGACTTCGACCGCGCCTGGCGCCGCGTCGGGCTGGCGCTGGACCGCACCGGCTTCACCGTCGAGGACCGCGACCGCAGCAAGGGCATTTATTTCGTGCGCTACGTCGATCCGACGCTGGAAAAGAAGGAGCCCGGCTTCTTCGGCAAGCTGTTCGGTCGCGGCAGCGCGCCGTTGCCGACCAGCAAATACCAGGTCGCGGTGCGCAGCGAGGGTCAGAGCAGCACCGTCACCGTGCAGGGCGGCGACGGTGCCCCCGCCCCTGCGGCCGACGCGCAGCGCATCGTCCAGGTTCTGACCGACGAATTGCGCTGAACCCGCGCCCCATGCTGCGCTTTCGCAGCCTGGCCAGCGGCAGTTCAGGCAACGCCACCCTGGTCGAGGCCTTCGATGGCCTGCACCGCACCCGGGTGCTGATCGATTGCGGTCTGGGTGCGCGCCAGCTCGCTGCGCGGCTGACGGCCGCCGGCCTGTCGCCGTCCCAGCTGGACGCCATCTTCATCACGCACGAGCACGGCGACCACGTCGGCTGCGCGCTGCTCATCGCCGCGCGCTTCGGGGTGCCGCTGTGCGCCAGCGCCGGCACCTTCGCCGCCTTGCGCTGCGCCGAACCACCGCCGACATGGCACATCGCCCGCGACGGCCAGACGCTGGCCATCGGCGGACTGCAGCTGCGCCCCTTCACGGTGCCGCACGACGCGTAGGAGCCGCTGCAACTGGTTTGCTCCGACGGCGACCGCAGGCTCGGCATCCTGACCGACCTGGGGCACGTCACGCCCCACGCGCTGCGCCAGTTGGCGGGCTGCCACGCCCTGCTGCTGGAGAGCAACCATTGCCCCGAGCTGCTGGCGCGCTCCGCCTACCCGCCGTTTCTCAAGCGGCGCATCGCCGGCCAGCACGGGCACCTCAGCAACGCGCAGGCCGCCGCCGCACTGGCGGCGCTGCGCCATCCGCGCCTGCACACCATCGTCGGCGCGCACCTGAGCGAGCGCAACAACCAGCCGGCACTGGCCCGCCGGACGCTGGCCGGCGCCCTCGACTGCGCCGAACGCGAGGTGCTGCTCAGCGGCCGCGCAGGACTGGACTGGCTCGGCGTCTGACGCGCAGACACCTGGCTTGCGCCGGAAAACGAAAAAGCCACCCGGAGGTGGCTTTGACGCGGGCCGCAGCCCATGCGAGGCCGGCGGCTGCCGGCCTGGATTTACTTCTTCGCGGAGTCAGCAGCGGCACCGGCGGCGCTCGCGGCGGCGGCCGCCGCGGTGGCGGCGGCGTTGGCGGCAGCGGCGGCGGCGTTGTCGGCGGCAGCGCCCACGGCGGCGCCGGCGGCGGAAGCGGCTTGAGTCACGGCAGCGCCAGCAGCGGAAGCGGCGTCCTTGGCGGCATCGGCGGCCTGGCTGGTGGCGGCGCCCGCGGCGGAAGCGGCGTTGGCAGCGGCAGCAGCCGCGGAATCCGCGGCGGAGGCAGCGCTGTTGGCAGCGGAGGCCGCGGCTTCAACGGCCGGTGCCGGCGCGGGCGCGGGCGCCGGCTCTTCTTTCTTGCCGCAGGCGGCCAGGGCGACGGCGGAGATCAGCGCAGCCATGAGAAGCGATTTATTCATTTCGATGGTCCTCGTTGGAAAAGTGAAAAGGTGTTTCGGAAAGCCCTGAGGCCCGATGCGAAACGCGCCGTCCCCAGCTGAGAGAAAGCACTCGAACTCTTTCCGCTCAACCCCAAATTATAAGCTTGCTGCACTGCAACAATGCGTATTCAGAAGTGCGGGCGAGCTACAGCGCGGCAAAATGTCACAACTGCGTCGGTTGTACGCAACTATGACCCCCAAAGAAGGCGGTCGGCCCTGCGTCACAGGTCCTGCAGCCAGCCGGCGAGGTGCCAGTCCGCCAGCAACTCCCGCGCCGGTACGCTCAGCGCCTGCAGCTCGGCGGCGTCCAGGCGGCGCGTGTCGGCCAGTTGGCGCATCAGGCGCGCATCACGGCCGCTGGCGCGAAAGCTTTCGCCATTGATGAACACGTGTCGCTCGTCGTACATCATGCGCGTGCGGCGATCCAGCGCAACACCGGCGCCGAACGTCGCCGTCTGCTCGAACGTCTCAGGCTCGGCCGCCTCGAACCAGACGTTCGGCTTGGGCTCGGTCAGCGCTTCGCCCAGCAGCATCGGGAGCAGATCGGGCTGGCGCAGCAGGCGATCCAGCCCGTCGCGCGCGAACGCCAGCATGGCCTCCGGGATGCGGCCCGGCGTGGCCACCGCCGCCTGGCCGGGGTCGCGATAGGCGACCTCGCCCAGCGCATCGACGGCCTCGTCGGCCAGGCGCTGCAGCAACTCCTGCGCCAACCCGACGCAGCTGGGTTGCTGGAAGCCAATGGAATACGTCATGCATTCGTCCACTGCCACGCCGTCGTGCGCCCAGCGCGGTGGCAGGTACAGCATGTCGCCGGGTTCGAGCAGGTATTCGTGCTCGGGGTAAAACTCGGCCAGGATGCGCAACGGCAAGCCTTCCACCAGGGCGGTTTCGCGTTGCCGGCCAATGCGCCAGCGCCGCTGCCCGTGCGCCTGCAGCAGGAACACGTCGTAGCTGTCGATGTGCGGGCCGACACCGCCGCCGTCACTGGCGTAGCTGATCATGACGTCGTCCAGCCGGGCATCGGGCACGAAGCGGAACTGCTGCATCAGCGCGTGCACGGCCGCATTGTGCAGATCGACGCCCTGCACCAGCAGCGTCCACTGCGGCTGCGTCCGTGGCGGCAGCGCGCGGCGAGTGAACGGGCCATGGCGCAGCTGCCAGCCCTTGGGCCCCGCGCTGACCAGGCGCGACTCCACGCCCTCCTGACCGGCCAGCGTGAACAAGGCCGGGCGCGACAGTGGCGCGGTGAAGCCAGGAATGGCCTGGCGCACCAGCAGCGGTTTCTTCTGCCAGTGGCGCTTCATGAATTGCGCGGGGCTGAGCCCGCCGAGCAGGGGCAAGGGGTGGTCGACGTCCATGCCGCAAGCATACGCAAGCGGCGGCGGTGCCCGTTTGCGATGCGACAATCCGCGCATGGATATCACTTCCCCCTGCGTGGTGGCGCTGACCTGGACGCTCAAGGACAGCCTGGGCGAGACGCTGGATCAACTGGATGAGCCGGTCGAGTTCCTGGTCGGCGGCGATGACCTGCTGCCGGCCATCGAAGCCGCGCTGCAAGGCCACGAGGCCGGCGCCACGCTGATGCTGAACCTGGAGCCGGAAGACGCCTTCGGCGATTTCGACGAGCAGCTGATCTTTCTGGCGCCACGCCAGCAACTGCCCGAGGCGCTGGACGAAGGCCTGCTGATCGAGGCGGGCTCCTTGCCGGCCGGCATCGCCGACGGACTGGCGCCCGACCGCGTGCTGACGATCACCGAGATCTACCCCGAACACGTGGTGCTGGACGGTAACCACCCGCTGGCCGGCATCGGCCTGCGTCTGCGCCTGCACGTGGCGCGCGTGCGCGAGGCCACCGTGGACGAGGTCGGGCGCGGCAGCGCGGGCACCGGCTTTTTCAGCCTGCAGGCGCAGGCACCGGGCAACGACCTCTTGCACTGACCCACCCGCGCCCCGCACCCCACGCGAGAACGGCGCCCGCAGGCGCCGTTTTCTTGTTACAACCGCGAGCGCGGCGAATCAGCGATACAGCTGATCGCCATCGGCGCGCACGCGATCGCCGATCTGCACATTGGGCGGCTGCGCGTAGTCGAAGCTGCGCACGCTGCCGTTGTCGAACTGCACTGTGACGCGGTAATGGTCGACCTGGTTGCGGTTCATGTTCTGCTCCAGCGCGCGCCCGATCAGCGCGCCACCGATCACGCCGGCCACGGTGGCCGCCGTGCGGCCACTGCCGCCGCCGACCTGACTGCCGGCCAGACCGCCGACCGCACCGCCGACCACGGCACCGGCGACACCTTGCGACTGGCCGCCGCGCACGTATTCGACGTTGCTGACGCGACCGTAATTGGCGTAGGCCGGATTGCTCGGGTAGGTGGTCGGGTAGCTGCCGGCCGGGTAGGTGCTGCCCACCGGCTGCTGGCCGGGCACGGCACAGGCCACCAGGGCCAGCGTGGCACTGACGGCTGCCACCGACGAAAGCAGACGGGAATGGATTTTCATGGGTTTTCTCCTGTAGTGGCCCCTGGATTCAGGCGCCGTGATGGAATAACGCGTCACCTTGGCATTCGATCCGTTTCGGCGAGGTAAAGACAGTTGCTGCCATCGCTTCGGCGGGTCGGCCGTTGCGCCGCGCGCGGGTAGGAACCGGCGCACAAACCACGCACGCGAACCGTTAGCCACGCCCGGTTGAGCCGTAGCCGCCCTCACCGCGCTGCGAGGCCGGAAACTCGTCCACCAGCCGGAAGCGGGCCTGCACCACTGGCACGATCACCAGTTGCGCGATGCGCTCCATCGGCTCGATGGTGAAGGCGACGTCGCTGCGGTTCCAGGCGCTGACCATCAGCTGGCCCTGGTAGTCGCTGTCGATCAGGCCCACCAGATTGCCCAGCACGATGCCGTGCTTGTGCCCCAGGCCCGAGCGCGGCAGGATCAGCGCGGCGTAGCCCGGATCGGCCAGGTGGATCGCCATGCCGGTCGGCACCAGCTGCCAGGCGTTGGGCTGCAGCGTCAGCGGCGCCTCAAGACAGGCACGCAGGTCCAACCCCGCGCTGCCGGGCGTGGCGTAGGCGGGCAGCTGCTCGCGCAGGCGCTCGTCCAGCAATTTGACATCCAGCTTCATGCGTCCAGCCCCGACACGCGGCGCGCGATTTCCTGCACCAGTTGCTGCGCCAGCACGCGCTTGCTGGCGTGCGGCAGTTCGGTGGCGCCTTCGTCGTCGACCAGCAGCAGCGCGTTGTCGTCCTTGCCGAAAGTCGCCGGCCCGATGTTGCCCACCAGCAGCGGCACGCCCTTGCGCGCGCGCTTGGCCTGGGCATTGGCCAGCAGATCCTGGCTTTCAGCCGCAAAGCCGACGCAGTACAGCTCGCCCGCCTGCGCGCGCGGCGAGTGCGCCACCTCGGCCAGGATGTCGGGGTTCTCGACGAAGGCCAGTGCCGGCACCTCCCCCGAGCCGTCCTTCTTGATCTTGTGCTCGGCCGCGTTGGCGGGCCGCCAGTCGGCCACCGCGGCGGTGGCGATGAAGATGTCGGCGTCCTGCGCGCGCTCGACGGCGGCGGCGTGCATGCGGCGCGCCGAATCGACATCGACGCGCTGCACGCCGCGCGGCGTCGGCAGGTGCACCGGGCCGGCGATCAGCGTGACCTCGGCGCCCGCCTCGCGCGCCGCGCGGGCAATGGCAAAGCCCATCTTGCCGCTCGACAGGTTGGTGATGCCGCGCACCGGGTCGATGGCCTCGAAGGTCGGCCCCGCCGTGACCAGCACACTCTGCCCGAGCAGCGGCTTGGGCGCCAGGAAGGCGATCAACTCCTCCAGCAGGCCGGCCGCCTCCAGCATGCGGCCATCGCCGAATTCACCGCAGGCCTGGTCACCATGCGCCACGCCCAGCACGAAGGCGCCGTCCTGGGCCACCTGTGCCAGGTTGCGCTGTGTGGCCGGGTGCGCCCACATCTCGCGGTTCATGGCCGGGGCCAGCAGCAGCGGGACGCTTTCGATCGGCCGCGCCAGGCACAGCAGCGCCAGCAGTTCACCGGCGCGGCCCTGCGCCAGCTGGGCGATGAAATCCGCGCTGGCCGGCGCGACGACGATGGCGTCGGCCTCGCGGCTCAAATTGATGTGGGCCATGTTGTTGTCGGGCCGCGCATCCCACTGCGACACATACACCGGCCGGCCCGACAGCGCCTGCATCGCCACCGGCGTGATGAACTGGCAGGCCGCCTCGGTCATCACCACCTGCACCGTGGCGCCGGCCTTGATCAGCAAGCGGCAGAATTCGGCGGCCTTGAAGCAGGCCGCGCCGCCCGACAGGCCCAGCACGATGTGGCGGCCGGCCAGTTCGCCGGCAACGCTCTGAGTGGTGTTCGCGTTCATGGCGCGCAATGTAGCAAATGGCGGTGCACAGGCGGGCTTTCCTATAATTGGAATTTCCCACCGAGCGAAGGCACACGCCCTTCGTCATGACATGACCAAATTCGTCTTCGTCACCGGCGGTGTGGTGTCTTCCCTGGGCAAGGGAATCGCCTCGGCCTCCCTGGCCGCGATCCTGGAATCGCGCGGCCTCAAAGTCACCCTGATCAAGCTCGATCCCTACCTCAACGTCGATCCGGGCACCATGAGCCCGTTCCAGCACGGCGAGGTGTTCGTCACCGACGACGGCGCCGAGACCGACCTGGACCTGGGCCATTACGAGCGCTTCATCACCACGCGCATGAAGCGCGCCAACAACTTCACCACCGGCCAGATCTACAAGAGCGTGCTCGAGAAGGAGCGCCGCGGCGACTACCTGGGCAAGACGGTGCAGGTGATTCCGCACGTCACCAACGAGATCCAGGACTTCATCAAGCGCGGCGCCGGGGTCGGCGGTGCCGGCGCGGCGGACGTCGCCATCGTCGAGGTCGGCGGCACCGTGGGCGACATCGAGTCGCTGCCTTTCTGGAGGCGGTGCGCCAGCTCAGCCTGAAGATGGGTCCGAACCACAGCGCCTTCGTGCACCTGACCTACCTGCCCTGGATCGCCGCCGCGGGCGAACTGAAGACCAAGCCGACGCAGCATACGGTGCAGAAGCTGCGCGAGATCGGCATCCAGCCCGACGCGCTGCTGTGCCGTGCCGACCGCAGCATCCCGCAGGAAGAGCGCGAGAAGATCAGCCTGTTCACCAACGTGCAGCCCTGGGGCGTGATCAGCATGCCCGACGTGGACAGCATCTACAAGGTGCCGCGCCTGTTGCACGAGCAGGGCCTGGACGGCCTGATCTGCGACAAGCTGCGCCTGAACACGCGCCCGGCCGACCTGAACCGCTGGGATGCGCTGGTGCACGAGGTCGAGAACCCGCGCCACGAGGTCACCGTCGCCATGGTCGGCAAGTACGTTGACCTGAGCGACAGCTACAAGTCGGTCAACGAGGCGCTGCGCCACGCCGGCATCCACAACCATGCGCGCGTGCTCATCGAGCACATCGACTCCGAGACCATCACCCCGGAGACGGCGGCACGGCTGGCGCGCTACGACGCCATCCTGGTGCCGGGCGGCTTTGGTTCGCGCGGGGTTGAAGGCAAGATCAGCGCCGCGCGTTTCGCGCGCGAGCACCGACTGCCCTACCTGGGCATCTGCATGGGCATGCAGGTGGCCACCATCGAGTACGCGCGCCACGCGGCCGGCCTGGCGGGCGCCAACAGCACGGAGTTCGACCGCGACTGCGCGCACCCGGTGATCGCGCTGATCACCGAGTGGAAGGACGCCGACGGCAGCATCCAGCAGCGCGACGACCAGTCCGATCTGGGCGGCACCATGCGCCTGGGCGCGCAAAGCTCCGACGTGCAGCCGGGCACGCTGGCGCACAGCATCTACGGCGACGTGGTGACCGAGCGCCACCGCCACCGCTACGAGGCCAACGTGCACTACCTCGACCGCCTGCGCGAAGCCGGCCTGGTGATCTCGGCGCTGACGCAGCGCGAGCACCTGACCGAGATCATCGAACTGCCAACCAGCGTGCACCCCTGGTTCATCGGCGTGCAGTTCCATCCCGAGTTCAAGAGCACGCCCTGGGACGGGCATCCGCTGTTCAACGCCTTCATCAAGGCGGCGCTGGCGCATCAGGCTGCGCATGGCGATGCCAAGACCCTGAAGGCAGTGAAATGAAGTTGTGCGGATTCGACATCGGGCTGGATCAGCCCTTTTTTCTGATTGCCGGCCCCTGCGTGGTGGAGAGCGAGCAGCTTCAGATGGACGTGGCCGGCCAGTTGAAGGAGATCACGGCCAGCCTGGGCATCCCCTTCATCTTCAAGAGCAGCTACGACAAGGCCAACCGCTCGTCGGGCGCCAGCTTTCGCGGCCCGGGCATGGACAAGGGACTGGAGATCCTCGCCAAGGTCAAGCGTGAGCTGAAGCTGCCCGTGCTGACCGACGTGCATACCGAGGCCGAGATCCCCGCCGTCGCGCAGGTGGTCGACGTACTGCAGACGCCCGCCTTTCTGTGCCGTCAGACCGACTTCATTCGTGCAGTGGCGCAATCGGGCAAGCCGGTCAACATCAAGAAGGGGCAGTTCCTGGCGCCGCACGACATGAAGAACGTGATCGACAAGGCGCGCGCGGCGGCGGCTGAAAAAGGCCTGCCTACCGACAACTTCATGGCCTGCGAGCGCGGCGCCAGCTTTGGCTACAACAACCTGGTCAGCGACATGCGCAGCCTGGCGATCATGCGTGAGACCGGCGCGCCGGTGGTGTTCGACGCCACGCATTCGGTGCAGTTGCCGGGCGGCCAGGGCACGTCCAGCGGCGGCCAGCGCGAGATGGTGCCGGTGCTGGCGCGCGCGGCGGTCGCCGTGGGTGTGGCCGGCTTGTTCATGGAAACGCATCCCGATCCGAAGAACGCACTCAGCGATGGCCCCAACGCCGTCCCGCTCAAGCACATGAAGGCGCTGCTCGAAACCCTGCGCGCGCTCGACGAGGTGACCAAGCGCCAGCCGCTGCTCGAAAACGATTTTTCCGCCTGATCGCCCCTCAAGGATTTGCCCGATGCCCAGCGCCTACATCATCGCCTCCGTCACCGTGACCGATCCCGTGCAGTACGAGGAATACAGGCAGTGGTCCAGCATCGCCATGCAGGCGCACGGTGCCGAGGTCTGCGTGCGCGGCGGCGCCGTCGAGGTGCTCGAAGGCGACTGGAACCCCGGCCGCACCGTGGTGCTGAAGTTTTCCAGCGTGGACGCCGCCCGCAGCTTCTACCACTCGCCCGAATACACCAAGGCGCGCGCCGCACGTGAAGGTGCTGCCGTCATGCGGATGGTGCTGGTCGAGGGCGTGTGAGCGCAGGTCGCCGCACGCGCCCACGCTGTGATCCCGATTATTTTTTTGACTTCAAGGAACTGACATGAGTGCCATTGTTGACATCGTCGGCCGCGAGATTCTCGACAGCCGCGGCAACCCGACCGTCGAATGCGACGTGCTGCTGGAATCCGGCGTGATGGGCCGCGCCGCCGTGCCCAGCGGCGCATCCACCGGCGCGCGCGAGGCGATCGAGTTGCGCGACGGCGACAAGAAACGCTACCTGGGCAAGGGCGTGTTGAAGGCGGTCGAGCACATCAACACCGAAATTTCCGAGGCCGTGCTGGGCCTGGACGCCAGCGAGCAGGCCTTCCTGGACAAGACGCTGATCGACCTTGACGGCACCGACAACAAGTCGCGCCTGGGCGCCAACGCGATGCTGGCGGTGTCGATGGCGGTGGCGCGCGCGGCGGCCGAAGAAAGCGGCCTGCCGCTTTACCGCTACTTCGGCGGCATGAACGGCTGCCAGCTGCCGGTGCCGATGATGAACGTCATCAACGGCGGCGCGCACGCCAACAACAGCCTCGACCTGCAGGAATTCATGATCGTGCCGGTGGGCGCACCCTCGTTCCGCGAGGCGCTGCGCCAGGGCACCGAGGTGTTCCATGCGCTGAAGAAGATCATCGACGGCAAGAGCATGTCCACCGCCGTGGGCGACGAAGGCGGTTTTGCGCCGAGCGTGGAGAACCACGAGGCCGCCATCCAGCTCATCCTGCAGGCCATCGAAGAGGCAGGCTACACCGCCGGCCAGGACATCGTGCTGGCGCTCGACTGCGCCGCCAGCGAGTTCTACAAGGATGGTCAGTACGTGCTGGCCGGCGAAGGCGGCCTGCAGCTGGACGCCACCGGCTGGACCGACATGCTGGCCACCTGGGTCGACAAATATCCCATCATCAGCATCGAGGACGGCATGGCCGAGGGCGACTGGGACGGCTGGAAGCTGCTGACCGAGAAGCTCGGCGACAAGGTGCAGCTGGTCGGCGACGACCTGTTCGTCACCAACACCAAGATCCTGAAGGAAGGCATCGAGAAGCACATCGCCAACTCGATCCTGATCAAGATCAACCAGATCGGCACGCTGACCGAAACCTTCCAGGCCATCGAAATGGCCAAGCGCGCCGGCTACACCGCCGTCATCAGCCACCGCTCGGGCGAAACCGAAGACTCGACCATCGCCGACATCGCCGTCGGCACCAACGCGGGCCAGATCAAGACCGGATCTTTAAGCCGCTCGGACCGCATGGCCAAGTACAACCAGTTGCTGCGCATCGAGGAGGATCTGGGCGACATGGCCGAGTACCCGGGCCGCGCAGCGTTTTACAACCTGCGCTGATTTCTACTAAACTCATAGCAGTTCCACTCCGCCTCGCAACGCCATCGGCATGGTCAACCGCATCGTTCCCGTCGTGCTGATCGCGCTGCTGGTGGTGGTGCAGGCGCAGCTGTGGACTGGCCGCGGCAGCCTGCTCAACGTGGCGGCGCTGCAGCGCAAGCTGGACGCGCAGGTCACCGCCAACATCAAGGCCAAGCTGGCCAACGATCAACTGGCGTCCGAGGTCGAGGATCTGCGCGCAGGTCTCGGCATGGTCGAGGAAAAGGCGCGCATGGAACTGGGCATGGTCAAGCCCAACGAAATCTTCGTGCAGGTGACGCCGCGCTGAGACGCCGCGGCACCCAGCGGCCGCTCAGTAATCCGGCTGCCAGTCCACCGTGATGCGCCTGGCCTCCAGATCGACCGCATCCACATAGGCATCGACGAAGGGAATCAGCCGCTCTTGCGGCTTGCCATCCGCCTCGTAGCCGATCACCAGCACCTGTTGGGGGCCGGTGGACATCAGGTCGGTCACCGTGCCCAGCGCCACGCCCTCGCGATTGAACACGGCCAAGCCGATCAGGTCGACCCAGTAGTATTCGCCCTCACCCAGCGTGGGGAAGGACGAGCGGGCGATGAAGATGCGCGCGCCCTTCAGCCCTTCGGCGGCCGTGCGATCCGGCACCTCGTGTGCGCTGGCGATGACCGCGTCCCCGTGCTCGCGCGCCCGCTTGATCTTCAGCAGCACAGTGCCGTCGAAACTCGTCCTGGCGCCGCGATCCGACGGCTGCAGATACCAACGCTTGGAAGAAAAAAGCGCCTCGGGCGAGGCGCTGTAGGGCAGGATCTTGAACCAGCCCTGGATGCCCCAGGCATCAAGGACGCGGCCGACTTCGACCGCATCCGCCGGCAGCTCGGCCGGCTCCCACTGGGGCTGCATCGGGCGCCGCGCCCGATCAGGCCGTGGCGGGAGCGGCCTTGGCGGCCTGCTTGACCAGGCGCTGCACCGTCGGCGACGGCTGCGCGCCGACGCCGACCCAGTGGCTCAGGCGATCCTGCGCGATGCGCAGGCTTTCCTCGCCACCGGAGGCGCTGGGGTTGTAGAAGCCGATACGCTCAATGAAGCGGCCATCGCGGCGCTCACTCTTGTTGGCGACGACGATGTTGAAGAACGGGCGGGCCTTGGCGCCGCCACGCGAAAGACGAATAACGACCATGATGTGTTTGAATCCTGTGGGTGGTGACTTGGCGCGGACGGTTTTAGGCTGACCGCGCCAGGGTTTTCCGATGTTGAGACACGCGACATGGCCACCCGGCCAGCGACACATCGAAAAGCCTATGATTATAGCTTCGCCGCATGGCCTCTGCCATGCTGCCGGTGCGCTGCTGTCGGCTGCCGCGATTCTCCTCATCTCACCCGTCCACCATGCCCCTGATCCGCCCCAGCGTCGACGCCGACCTGGCCGCCATCACCGCCATCTACGCGCACCACGTGCGACACGGCACCGGCACCTTCGAGACCGAGCCACCCAGCGTGGTGGAGATGGCCACACGCCGGCAGGACGTGCGGGCGCGTGGCCTGCCCTGGCTGGTCGCGGAGGACGCCAAGCAGGTGATAGGCTTCGCCTACTGCAACTGGTTCAAGCCGCGCGCGGCCTACCGTTTCTCGGCCGAGGATTCGGTCTACCTGCACCCCGACGCGCACGGGCACGGCCTGGGCCGCGCGCTGCTGGCCGAGCTGGCCAACCAGGCCGGCCGCGCCGGCGTGCGCAAGCTGATCGCCGTCATCGGCGACTCCGGCAACACCGCCTCGATCGGCCTGCACCGCGCGCTCGGCTTCACGCCCGTCGGCACCATCGCCGCCTGCGGCTGGAAGTTCGGCCGTTGGCTGGACATCGTGCTGATGGAGAAAACGCTCGGCGCCGGCGCCGATACACCGCCCCAGGACATTCCCGCATGACCCGACCCAAGCACAAGACCCTCGCCACCTGGCTCACTTTTTTCGGTGGCCCGCTCGGGCTGCACCGCTTCTACCTCAAGGGCTTCGGCGATCTGCTGGGCTGGCTGCTGCCGATCCCGACCGCGCTCGGCCTGTACGGCATAGAGCGCGTACAGCAGTTCGGCCAGGACGACCACTGGAGCTGGGTGCTGATCCCTCTGCTGGGCTTCACCATCGCCGGCTGCGCGCTGATGGCCATCATCTACGGCCTGATGGCGCCCGAGAAATGGAACGCCCGCTTCAACCCGTCGCTGGCGCCCGACGCGGCGCCCGCACAGACCAACTGGTTCACCGTGCTCGGCATCGCCACCGCGCTGCTGATCGGTACGGCGGTATTGATGGCCTCGTTCGCGTTCAGCTTTCAGCGCTACTTTGAATACCAGATCGAAGAGGCACGCAAGATTTCGCAATGACCGGCGGCGCGGACCGCGCCGCCTTCAGAACACCATCAGGCTGAACCAATACGCCAGCGCCGCCACGAAGGCGCTGGCCGGAATGGTCAGAATCCACGCCCAGACGATGTTGCCCGCCACGCCCCAGCGCACCGCGCTGGCGCGCTGGGTGGAGCCGACGCCCACGATGGCACCGGTGATGGTGTGCGTGGTCGAGACCGGTACGCCCAGCCCGGTGGCGATGAACAGGGTCAGCGCACCGCCCGTCTCGGCGCAAAAGCCGCCCACGGGCTTGAGCTTGGTGATTTTCTGCCCCATCGTCTTGACGATGCGCCAGCCGCCAAACATGGTGCCCACCGCGATCGCCGCGTAGCAGCTGATGATGACCCACAGCGGCGGCGCACTGTCGCCCGCGGCCGTGTAGCCGGTGGCGATCAGCAGCATCCAGATGATGCCGATGGTTTTTTGCGCGTCGTTGCCGCCATGGCCCAGGCTGTAGGCGCCGGCGCTCACCAGTTGCAGGCGGCGGAACCACTTGTCCACGCGGATCGGCCGCGTCCGCCGGAAGATCCAGGCCACCGCCACCATCATCAGCGAGCCCAGCAGGTAGCCCAGCAGCGGCGACACAAAGATGAAGGCCACGGTCTTGAAGATGCCCGCGCCGATCAGCTGGCCAATGCCCGACTTGGCCACCACCGCGCCCACGATGCCGCCGATGAGCGCGTGCGACGAGCTGCTGGGGATGCCGTAGTACCAGGTGATCAGGTTCCAGGTGATGGCGCCCATGAGCGCGCCGAACACCACGTGCGTATCCACCACCCCCGGCTGCACGATGCCCTTGCCCACCGTGGCCGCCACGCTCAGGTGGAACACAAAGACAGCGATGAAGTTGAAGAACGCGGCAAACAGCACCGCGTGCGTGGGTTTCAGCACACCCGTGGAGACCACGGTGGCGATCGAGTTGGCGGCGTCGTGAAAGCCGTTCATGAAGTCGAACGCGATCGCCAGCACGACCAGCATCACCACGACCCACAGGGCTGCCTGGGCGGTATCCATTGGTTTGCCCCGCCTTCAGGAGTTTTCGAGCACGATGCCTTCGATCTGCGTGGCCACCGCCTCGCACTTGTCGGTCACGGTCTCCAGCAACTCGTAAATGGCCTTGAGCTTGATGACCTCCAGCACGTCGGGCTCTTCACGGAACAGCTTGCTCATGGCGCTGCGCAGCACGCGGTCGGCGTCGGACTCCAGCTGGTCGATCTCCTCGCAGGTTTTCAGCGTCGCCTCGGCCACCGGCTGCTCGGCGATCTTGCTGAGCAGCTTGACGGCCGCCTGCACGCGCTGGCAGCACTTGACGGCCAAATCGGCCAGGCGCTTGATCTCGTCCGTCATGTGGTGGATGTCGTACAGCGCCATGGTCTCGGCCGAGTCCTGCAGCAGGTCGGCCACGTCGTCCATCAGGTTGATCAGCGTGTGGATCTGCTCGCGGTCGATCGGCGTGATGAAGGTGGTGTGGATCAGGCGGTTGACCTCGGACGTGACGCGGTCGGCGGCGCGCTCGGCATCGTCCACCTCTTGCGCGTACTGGGCGCGCGCGGGCACGTCGGCGTAGTGGTCCACCAGCTTCTCGAAGGCCTGCGCCGCCTCGACGATGCGGTCGGCGTGCTGATTGAACAACTCAAAAAAATTGCCCTCCTTGGGCAACAGCTTGCTGAACAGCATGGGGTGAGCGCTCCGCGGGTTTCGGTGACTGACGCATGAAACAACCATGACGGTTGCATGACTTTACCCAAGTGTAGCCGCGCCAATCGGCGCTTCCCTGACACGGGTCAAGGCCGGGCGTGGCGTGGCCAGCGATGTCGCTCAAGCCCCACGGAAGATGAAATACACCGCGCCCACCATGCACAGCGCCGCCCACAGGTAGTCGAGCTTGAGCGGCGCGTTCAGGTAGATCAGCGCAAACGGCACGAACACCGACAACGTGATCACCTCTTGCATGATCTTGAGCTGCGCCACGCTGAACTGCTGGTGGCCGATGCGGTTGGCCGGCACCTGCAGCAGGTATTCGAACAGCGCAATGCCCCAGCTGATGAGCGCGGCCACGTACCAGGGCGCGGTGGCCAGGTTCTTCAGGTGGCCGTACCAGGCGAAGGTCATGAACACGTTGCTGGCGGCCAGCAGCAGCACCGTCTGCAAGGGGATGGGCAGCGATTGCAGGGTTTGCAACATGGTGGCGTGAAACTTTGGTTTTGATAGCTGCTTGCGCTGGCCGGATAAGGGACAGAGGCTGATTTGACTGATATTTTGGCTATCCCTGTGCGCCATCAGTCCAGGCGCTGAACGCCCTGCCCCGCCACCGCCGCCAAGGCATCCGGCCCCACCCGCGCGGGCGCGATCTCATGCAGCGGCACCAGCACGAAGGCGCGCTGCCCCATGCGCGGGTGCGGCACCGTCAGGCGCGGGCTGTCGATGCGGGCATCGCCGTACAGCAGCAGATCCAAATCCAGCGTGCGCGGCGCATGGTGATAGGGACGCTGGCGGCCGGCGGCTTGCTCCAAGGCTTGGAGCGCCTTCAGCAAATCGGGCGCGGTCAGCTGCGTGGAAAGTGCTGCGATGGCGTTGATGTAATCAGGGCCGGTGGCATCGACCGGCGCGCTGCGGTACAGGCCGGAGTGCCCAGTGACGCGGGTACCGGGCAGTGCGCCCAGCGCGCCGATGGCCTGTTGCAGCGCCGCCGCCGCATCGCCCAGGTTGGCACCCAGCGCCACGTAGGCGGTGACGGGCTCGCGCGCAACGGACATGGGCGTGGTCGCCGTGCAAGGAGCCCAAAAAAACTCAATCGCCGTCGCTGGGCGCGGGCGCAGCAGGCGCGCTGCCGTTGCCCGCAGAGGGTTTGCGGCGCCGGCGGCGGCGCTTTTTGGCGGGTGTGGCGGCGCTGTCTTCGCCAGCCTCCTCCGCTACCGATTCAGGGGCTGCTTGCGCTTTCCCGTCGGGCGCTGCAGCCTGTTTTGGCACCCGGTGAGCGCGCGGCGGCTGCTGCTTGCTGCGCTGCTGCTCGATGCGCAGCTCACGCACCAGGCTTTCGCGCACGCCGTCGTCGGCCAGGCTGAAGGCTTGCCACCAGTCGGCCAGTTCCTCATCGATCTCGCCCACGTCGGCGCGCAGGCGCAGGAAATCGAAGCCGGCGCGAAAGCGCGGCTGCTCGGTCAGGCTGAAAGGCGTGTTGCCGCTGCGCTTTTCAAAGCGCGGCTGCATCATCCAGATCTCGCGCATGTCGGCGCCCAGCTTGCCGCGGCCCGACACGTCGCCGATGCGGGCGTCGAACACCTCGTCGATGGCGTCTTGCAGCGCCGGGAAAGGGTGCTCCTTGCGCGCCAGCCGCGCATTCCAGCCGTCGCGCACGTCCTGCCACAGCACGCTGGCCAGCAGAAAGGACGGCGCCACGGGCTTGCCCTCGGCCACGCGGCGGTCGGTGTCGAGCAGCGCGGCTTTCACAAACGGCTGGTCGGCGCGCTCCACCACCAGGTCGAGCAGCGGGTAAATGCCCTTGCCCAGCCCCAGCTTGCGAAGCTGCTCGATGCTGGGCACGGCGTGGCCGGTTTGCAGCAGCTTGATCATTTCGTCGAACAAACGGCTTTGCGGCACTTCGCCCAGCAGCGAGCGGGCTTCGACCAGCGGCTTGGCCGTCTTGGGCTCCAGCTTGAAGCCGAGCGCGGCCAGCTTGGCGCCAAAGCGCACGGCGCGCATGATGCGCACCGGGTCTTCGCGGTAGCGCGTTGCGGCGTCGCCAATCATGCGCAGCAGCTTTTTCTGCGCGTCGGCAATGCCGTTGTGGTAGTCGACCACCACGCGCGACTCGGGGTCGTAATACATGGCGTTGACGGTGAAGTCGCGCCGCGCGGCGTCTTCTTCTTGCGAGCCCCAGACGTTGTCGCGCAGCACGCGGCCGCTGGTGTCCACGGCGTGCTTCATGCCGGCCAGCTGGCCCTTGGCGGTGCGCTCGTTGCCCTGAACCATCGCGTTGGCGGTGGCGTTGTCGACGTAGGCGCGAAAGGTGGAGACCTCGATCACCTCATGGTCGCGCCCGCGCCCGTACACCACGTGCACGATGCGAAAGCGCCGGCCGATGATGAAGGCGCGGCGGAACAGCGCCTTGACCTGCTCCGGCGTGGCGTTGGTCGCCACGTCGAAGTCCTTGGGTTTCAGGCCCAGCAGCAAGTCGCGCACCGCGCCGCCGACGATGTAGGCGTCGTAGCCCGCCTCTTTCAGCGTGCGCACCACGTTGGCGGCGCGCTCATCGACCAGGGCGGGGTTGATGGCATGGCCTTGCGGGCCGATCTCGGCCCGTTTGCCGAAGCGCCTACGCCCGTTGTTGCCCGACGTGGCCTTGTCGATGAGCTTGCCGATGAAGTTCTTGATCATTGTTTTTGGAACAGTTCGAGGATGCGCCAGCCGCGCTGGGTGGCGATGGCGCGCAGCGTGTCGTCGGGGTTGGTGGCCACGGGATTCTGCGCCTTCTCCAGCAGCGGCAGGTCGTTGTGTGAATCGGAGTAGAAGGTGATCTCGACATCGCCAAAGCTGCGCCCGCGCGCCGCAAGCCAGTCGGCCACGCGCGTGACCTTGCCTTCGCGGAACGAGGGCGTGCCGGCGATCTCGCCATTGACCCAGCCGCCGGGGCCGCGCGCCAGGTCGACGGCGATCAGCTGATCGATGCCAAAGCTGTGCGCGATGGGACGGGTGACGAATTCATTGGTGGCGGTGACGACCACCAGTTGATCGCCCGCCCTTCGGTGCTGCTCGACCAGCGCGCGCGCCTGCGGCGTGATGGCGGGCGCAATCACCTCGCGCATGAAGCGCGCGTGCGCTTCGGCCGACTTGCCCGCGCCCTGGCGACGGATGGGCTCGGTGGTGAAGCGGATGTAATCGGCGATGTCCAGCGTGCCGGCCTTGTAGTGCTCGTAGAAGGCGTCGTTGCGGCGCTTGAACTCGCCCGCGTCGGTCCAGCCGATGCGGGTGGTGAACTCGCCCCAGGCGTGGTCCGAGTCGATCGGGATCAGGGTGTGGTCGAGGTCGAAGAGGGCAAGTTTCATGGGCGCGGGGTCGAAATACAGGACAGCCGGACGCGAAGGGCGCGAAAGTCACGCGAAGGACGCAAAAGAAGACCAGAAAACCTTTTCGGCTGTTCCTTTTGCGTTCTTCGCGAATCCTTCGCGTCCTTCGCGTACGGTTGTTCAGGTTTGTTTGCTATTCATTCTCCAGCATCGCCTTGACCAGCGGGATGGTGATGGCGCGCTGGGTTTGCAGCGCGTAGCGGTCCAGATGCTCCAGCAACTGCATCAGGCTGCCCAGATCGCGCGAAAAGCGGCCCAGCACGAAGTTCATCACCTCGTCCGACAGGAACACGCCGCGCGCGTCGGCGGCGCGGCGCAGCACGGCGCGCATTTCGGATTCGGGCAGCACCTGCAGCTCGAACACATGGCCCCAGCCCAGGCGCGTGCGCAGGTCTTCGCGCAGCACCAGATCGGCCGGCGGCAGCGCACCCGCCGCCAGCACGGCGCGCGGGCGCCCTGACGCGGGCGCCACGGCGTTGACGAACCAGTTGAAGGCGGTGTGCTGCTGCTCGGCGCTGTAGCCGTGCACGTCGTCCATCAGCACCGCGTCCCAGGCCTCATCAAAAGGCGCGCGCGGCGGCGATTCGGCGTCCAGCCAGCCGGTGGCCAGGCCTTGCGCCAGCAGTGCCTGGCGCGCGGCGCGCAACAGATGCGTCTTGCCGCTGCCGGGCGGCCCCCAAAGATAGGTCGGCACCGGCGAGCGCTGCGCGCCCGCGCTCCACAGGCGCAGGTGTTGCAATGCCGCGCCATTGCCGCCGGTCAGAAAACCCGCCAGCGTCGGTTCGGGCGCCAGGCCGATATCGAGCGCAATCTGCTTCAAGAAGGGGCTCCCCCCTGAGGCGGGACCACACTGGCGGCCGGTGGAGATGAGGCCACGGCATTCCCGCAAGCCCCGCTCCGCAGCCTTCTGATGCACAAGGGTGCCATGGGCAAAAGCGGGACGCGGAGCGATGGAAAAGGGGAAAACAAGAGGAATGCAGCGCCTAGAATTGAGAGCTTGATTTTAAGCAGGCGCACGGTTTGCGGCGCTTTTGGTGTTTCCCGTCCGGCGTGCCCATGAATTCTTCTTCTGCCCCCTTGAGCTACAAAGACGCTGGCGTCGACATCGACGCCGGCGACGCACTGGTCGAGCGCATCAAGCCGCTGGCCAAAAAGACGATGCGCGAGGGCGTGCTCTCGGGTCTGGGCGGCTTTGGCGCGCTGTTCGAAATCCCCAAGCGCTACCGCGAGCCGGTACTGGTCAGCGGCACCGATGGCGTCGGCACCAAGCTGCGCCTGGCCTTTGAATGGGACATGCACGACACCGTGGGCATCGACCTGGTGGCGATGAGCGTCAACGATGTGCTGGTGCAGGGTGCCGAGCCGCTGTTCTTTCTCGACTACTTTGCCTGCGGCAAGCTGGATGTGGACACCGCCGCCAGTGTGGTGGGCGGCATCGCCAAGGGCTGCGAGCTCGCCGGCTGCGCGCTGATTGGCGGCGAGACGGCCGAGATGCCCGGTATGTACCCACCGGGCGAATACGACCTGGCCGGCTTTTGTGTCGGCGCGGTCGAGAAATCGAGAATCCTCACTGGGCGCGACGTGGCCGAGGGCGACGTGGTGCTGGGTCTGGGCAGCAGCGGGGTGCACAGCAACGGCTTCAGCCTGGTGCGCAAATGCATCGAGCGCGCGGGCGACGGCCTGCCCGCTACCCTGGACGGCCAGCCGTTCCGCCAGGCCGTGATGGCGCCCACGCGCATCTACGTCAAGAACGTGCTGGCCGCGCTGGCCGCGCATCCTGCTTCGATAGGCTCAGCACAGGGCATCAAGGCGCTGGCCCACATCACCGGCGGCGGCCTGCTGGAGAACATTCCGCGCGTGCTGCCGGGCGGCCTGGCCGCGCACCTGCGCAAAGGCAGCTGGCCGCAAAGCGAGCTGTTTGCCTGGTTGCAACAAACCGCCGGCATTGACGACACCGAGATGAACCGCACCTTCAACAACGGCATCGGCATGGTGCTGGTGATCGCCGCCGATCAGGCCGCGGCCTGCGCCACCGCGCTGCGCGCGGCCGGCGAGCAGGTGTTCGAGATCGGCCGCATCGCCCCCCGCGGCGCCGGGGCCGCCGTGCGGGTCGACTGACACGGCGTCGACGAAGCGACCCGCCCCGCGCCTCATCCCCGCATCCCCTTGCGCATCGACCCCTACCAAGCCCGCGAAACCGCCGCCGCACGGGCCAGCCACGCCCTGATGGTGGCGGCGCTGCTGCTGATCATGTGGCAGGGCCTGCTGCCCGGCTTGCTGTGCGTGTGCCTGGGCTTTCTGGCCACGCGCTGGTTCAGCCCGCGTCTGGGCATGCTGACGCGCGCCGGCGATGGCCAGGCGCCGCGCCTGGCGGCCACGCTGGTGGCGCTCATCCCCATCGTGCTGATCGCGCTCATGGTGCCGCGCGCGCGCGGCGTCGTGCTGGACGCACCGTCGCAATACCAGGAGCTGCTGGCCTTTCTGGCGCGCACCGTGATGGAGTTGAGCGACAAGCTGCCGCCCGACATCGCGGCGCAGCTGCCGCGCGGCGCCGAGGACGTGCAGCGCGCCATCGCCACCTATCTGGCCAGCAAGGCCGGCACGCTGGCGACCACCGGGCGCGCCTGGCTGTCGGGCCTGCTGTTCGCCTTCATCGGCCTGCTGATCGGCGCACTGGCGGCGGCGCGCTCGCCGGTGATCCTGCTGCGGCCGCTGTCGGCACAGCTGCACCTGCGCGTGACGCGCTTTGGCGAGACCTTCCGCCAGATCGTGGTGGCGCAGTTCTTCATCGCGCTGTTCAACACCTTGCTGACGGCGATCTTCCTGATGGCCATCCTGCCCAGCTGGGGTTATCGCCTGCCCTACAGCTGGGCGCTGATCCTGCTGACCTTCGTCGCCGGGCTGGTGCCGATCGTCGGCAACCTGATCTGCAACGGCGTGCTGACGCTGGTCGGCCTGTCGGTCTCGCCCTGGGTGGCGCTGGCCTGCCTGGCCTTCCTGGTCGCCATCCACAAGGCCGAATACTTCATCAACGCCAAGGTCATCGGCCACCGCACCCACATGAGCGTGTGGGAGTTGCTGGCGGGCATGTTCGTGATGGAGGCGGTGTTCGGCCCCGCCGGACTGGTGGCGGCGCCGTTGTTCTACGCCTACGCCAAGAAGGAGCTGCAGGCGGCCGGCTGGGTGTAGTTGCGCCACAGGCGCCCGGTGCGGCGTGCGCCTCTGTTGGAAATTACCGACACCACGGCGACACCAAATCGCTAAGGTGCGAATCCATGCGCACGCTCTGGGACATCTCGCCGCCGGTCCACGCCGACTCGCCCGTGTTTCCGGGCGACACGCCGTACCAGCAACGCTGGTCGGCCGAGATTGCGCCAGGCTGCCCGGTCAATGTGGGCCAGCTCACGCTCTCGCCCCACGTCGGCGCCCACGCCGACGCGCCGCTGCACTACGACCCGCAAGGCGCTGCCATCGGCGCGCTTGGGTTGTCGCCCTACCTCGGCCGCTGCCGCGTGATCCACGCCATCGGCGCGCGCCCGCTCATTCTGTGGCAGCACCTGGCACACGCCGCGCAGGACTTGCCGCCGCGCGTGCTGGTGCGCGCCTACGCGCACATGCCGGCCGCTGCGTGGGACCCGGCGCTGCCGGCCTTCGCGCCCGCCACCGTGGAGCGCCTGGCCGACGCCGGCGTGCAACTGATCGGTATCGACAGCGCCAGCATTGATCCGGCCGACAGCAAGCGGCTGCCGAGCCACCAGGTCATCCGCCGGCGCGAGCTGCGCGTGCTGGAGAACCTGGTGCTGGACGAGGTGCCCGAGGGCGACTACGAGTTGATCGCCCTGCCGCTGAAACTGATGACCGCAGATGCCTCGCCGGTGCGCGCGGTGCTGCGCGCCTTGCCGGTGGGTGGGTGTTGAGGTGCTTTTTTTGAACGCAAAGGGCGCGAAGACGGCGCAAAAGGCGCAGAAGTTTTTTTTATCAAATCGGCCGATGGCGCTTGACTGACCTGGCTATTCCTTAAAGAGCATTCATGATGACTTTGACCGAGGCCCGACAACTCGATGCGCAAGATCCGCTGAGCCCTTTGCGCGCGCTGTTCGACTTGCCCGATGGGGTGATCTATCTTGATGGCAATTCGCTCGGCGCCCTGCCGCGCGCCGTGCCCGCGCGCGTGGCGCAGGTGGTGGCCGAAGAGTGGGGGCGCGATCTGATCCAGAGCTGGAACACCGCCGGCTGGTTCGACCTGCCAGGCCACGTCGGCGACCGCATCGCGCCGCTGATCGGCGCCGGCCAGGGCGAGGTGGTGGCGGCCGACACCACCTCGATCAACCTCTACAAAGTGCTGTCCGCCGCGCTCCACCTGGCCGCGCAAGACGCACCGAGCCGCCGCGTCATCGTCAGCGAGCGCAGCAACTTCCCCACCGACCTGTACATCGCCGAGGCGCTGTGCAAGGCACGCGGCGGCACGCTCAGGCTGATCGAGCCGCACGAGATCGCCGCCAGCCTGAGCCCTGACGTCGCGGTGCTGATGCTCACCCACGTCAATTACCGCACCGGCGCCATGCACGACATGGCCGCCGTCACCCAGGCCGCCCACGCCGCCGGCGCGCTGATGGTGTGGGACCTGTGCCACAGCGTGGGCGCAGTGCCGGTCGATCTGAGCGGTGCGGGCGCCGACTACGCCGTGGGCTGCGGCTACAAGTATTTGAACGGTGGCCCCGGCGCGCCGGCCTTCGTATGGGTGCATCCACGCCACGTCGATCGCTTCTGGCAGCCGCTGGCCGGCTGGTGGGGCCACGCAGCGCCCTTCGCCTTCACGCCCGACTACCAGCCCGCCGCCGGCATCACGCGCTACCAGTGCGGCACGCAACCCATCGTCAGCCTGTCGGCGCTGGATTGCGCCTTGAACGTGTTTGACGAAGCAGAGAAATTCGGCGGTATGGCCACGCTGCGCGCCAAGTCGCTGGCGCTGACCGATTTGTTCATCGACGCGGTCGAGCAGCTGTGCCCCGACGCATTCACCCTGGTCACACCCCGCGAGCACGCCCGGCGCGGCTCGCAGGTGTGCCTGACGCCCACATCGCAACTGCCCGCCGGCAGCGCCTACGCCATCGTGCAGGCGCTGATCGCGCGCGGCGTGGTGGGCGACTTCCGTGCGGGTGATGCGCAGCAGCCGGACATCCTGCGCTTTGGTTTCACGCCGCTTTATCTGTCGTATGAAAACGCGCTCTTGGCGGCGCAGGCATTGCGCGACGTGCTAATGAACAAGGAGTACACCTTGCCCGAATTCAACCGCAAGCAGGCGGTGACCTGAAAACCACATACCGGACGCAGAGGACGCAAAAAGAAATTCAAAAGAATTTGGTTTTACTTTTGCGTCCTCTGCGTCCGGCTGTTCACTTCGATTGGCCAGGAGACAGCCCCATGACCACCCCCGAATCCATCGTCCACGCCGAAAAAGCCCAGCTCGATTTTTCCCGCAGCATGAGCTATGGCGACTACCTTCACATCGACCAGATCCTGAGCGCACAGCACCCGCTGTCGCCCGCGCACGACGAGATGCTGTTCATCATCCAGCACCAGACCAGCGAGCTGTGGATGAAGCTGCTGCTGACCGAGCTCGGCTCGGCCATGGGCGACATCCGCGAAGACCGCCTGCCGCCCGCCTTCAAGAAGCTGGCGCGCGCCAGTCGCATCATGGAGCAGCTGGTGCACGCCTGGGACGTGCTGGCGACGATGACGCCGCCCGAATACAGCGCCATCCGGCCCTACCTCGGGCCGTCGAGCGGTTTCCAGAGCTACCAGTACCGCTGCATCGAGTTTGCGCTGGGCAACAAGAACGGCGCCATGCTGAAGCCGCACGCGCACCACCCCGAGCGGCTGGCGCTGGTGCAATCGTTCTTCGAGGCGCCCTCGCTCTACGACGAGGCGCTGCGGCTGATGGCGCGCTCGGGGCTGGCCGTTCCGGTCGAGTGGCTGGAGCGCGACTGGACCTTGCCCTACCAGGCCAGCGCAGCGGTTGAGCAAGCCTGGCTGCAGGTCTACCGCGCACCCGAGCAGCACTGGGACCTTTACCAGCTCGGCGAAAAACTCACTGACCTGGAAGACGCCTTCCGCCTCTGGCGCTTCCGCCACGTCACCACGGTGGAGCGCATCATCGGCTTCAAGCGCGGCACTGGCGGCACCGGCGGCGTCAGCTATCTGCGCAAGATGCTGGACGTGGTGCTGTTCCCCGAGCTGTGGCGGCTGCGCACGGACTTGTAGCTCCCGCTGAGGAGGACAACACTGGTGGTCGAGGAATCCCCACTACGACGTTTCCGCGTGACCAGCTGCTCCGCGACCGCCGGAATTCAGAACCTGATCAGACGAAGAACAGGAAGGTCAGGATGATGTACAGCGGCACCAGGATGCCGAAGCTCCAGACCATGTAGCCGAAGAAGCTGGGCATCTTCACACCGCGGTCCTCGGCAATGGCCTTGACCATCAGGTTGGGCGCGTTGCCGATGTAGGTCAGCGCCCCCATGAACACCGAGCCCGCGCTGACGGCCGCCAGCGTGGTGGCCAGCGGGCCCATCAACTCGACCGCGTCGCCCCCGGCGGTATTGAAGAACACCAGGTAGGTCGGCGCGTTGTCAAGGAAGCCGCTCAGCATGCCGGTGGCCCAGAAGTACATGGCCGGGTTGGGCGTACCGTCGACGTTGGTGACGGCACGCACCACCGCACCGAAGGCGCCGTCAACCCCAGCCTGCAACATGGCGATGACCGGGATGATGGTCAGGAAGATGCCGGCGAACAGCTTGGCGACCTCCTGCATCGGCGCCCAGCCGAACTGGTTGCTGTCATGCACCGACTTGGGCGTGATGGCCAGCGAGATCAGCGTGACGACGATCATGCCGACATCACGCACCAGGCCGGGCAGGCCGACGTGGGTACCGTAGATGTCGAACTCGATGCCGGGTTTCCAGATGCCGCTCATCAGCACCAGCGCGACCACACAGCCGAGCAGGATGAAGTTCTTGGCGCCATCGAAGCCGAAGCGCTCATCGGTCGGCGTCGGGTCCTGCGGCCGCACGCCCTCGTGCTTGAACAGGTAGCTGTCGAGCGCGAAGAACATTGCCAGCAGCACCACCATCAGGAACAAGGTATCCGGGAGGATGTGGCTGACGGTCCAGAAGAAGGTGACACCCTTGAGAAAACCAAGGAACAGCGGCGGGTCGCCCAGCGGCGTCAGCGAGCCGCCGATGTTGCTGACGATGAAAATGAAGAAGATCACCACATGCGCGTTGCTCTTGCGGTTGTCGTTGGCGCGAATCAGCGGGCGGATCAGCAGCATCGACGCGCCGGTGGTGCCCATGAAACTGGCCAGAACGCCGCCGACCAGCAGGATCAGGGTGTTGAGCGCCGGCGTGCCACGCAGGTTGCCGCGGATGTAGATGCCGCCCGAGACCGTGAACAGCGCCACCAGCAGCAGGATGAAGGGCACGTACTCGGCCAGAGCCGCATGCACGAAACCGGCCCAGGCCGCGCCGGGGCCGAACAGCAGCGCGAACGGCATCAGAAAGGCCGCCGCCCAGGCAGCCGAGATCTTGCCGTAATGGTGGTGCCAGAAGTGCGGGCCGGCCAACGGCCAAATGGCGATCGACAGCAGGATGCCGACGAAGGGCACGGCCCAAATCAACGACAGCTGGCTGCCGTCCAGGCCGGCGGCCTGGGCCGGCGCGCTCAGCGCCAGCGCGCCCAGCAGCGTGAGGATTCGCGCCGGCCAGCGGTGGCTGGCGTGGTGGCGTCCGGGGCGGGCGGCGGTCGAAGTGGCGCTGTCGTTCAAACCAGGCTGCAAAGCTCTTCCCATCTCGTTGTGTTGCTATTGATAGCGGAGTATTTTAACGGGTGACCGGCGGCTCGCGCAGCACCGGCCCGGTGCGCGGCGGCGCCGGCAGGTCGAACACCTGACGCAGATAGGCCAGGTAACCCTCGTCCTCCACCATGGTCTTGCCCGGCGTGTCGGAAATCTTGGCCACCGGCTGGCCGTTGCACTCGATCATCTTCAGCACGATCTGCAGCGCCTCGGGGCCGACGTCGTTGGTCAGGTTGGTGCCGACGCCAAAGGCCAGCTGGATGCGGCCGTCGAAGCGCCGGAACAGCTCGATGCAGCGCGGAAAGTTGAGTCCGTCGCTGAACACGATCACCTTGGTGCGCGGATCGCAGCGGTTGACGGTGTAGTGCTCGATCATGCGCTCGCCCCACTCGAAGGGATCGCCCGAGTCGTGCCGCGCGCCATCGAACAGCTTGCAGAAGTACATGTCGAAGTCGCGCAGAAAGGCATTCATGCCATACACGTCGGACAGCGCGATCCCCAGGTCGCCGCGGTATTCCTGCGCCCATTTCTCGAAGCCGAACACCTGGGTGTCGCGCAGACGGGGCCCCAGCGCCTGGCAGGCCTGCAGGTATTCGTGCGCCATGGTACCCATCGGCCGCAGATCAAGCTCCTTGGCGAACAGCACGTTGCTGGTGCCGGTGAGCTGGCTGTCCGGCCGGGTACCCAGATGGTTCTTCAGCGTCTGCAGCACCTCGCGCTGCCAGTTGCGCGAAAAGCGCCGGCGCGCGCCGTAATCGGCGATGCGGATGCCGGCCAGCTCGGGCCGACGGATCAGCTCCAGCTTCTCGTGCAGCCGCCGACGCCCTTCGCTCAGATCCAGGCCCGGCTGCGTGTTGCGAAAGTACACCTCGCTGATGATGGACAGCACCGGAATCTCAAACAGGATGGTGTGCAGCCAGGGGCCGCGCACGCGGATGTCGATCTCGCCGTTGTCCTGTGGTGTGAGCGTGATGTACTTCTGGTTCAGCCTGAACAGGCCGAGGAAGTCGACAAAATCACTCTTCATGAAGCGCATGCTGCGCATGTAGTCGAGTTCGTCCTCGTCAAAGCGCAGCTCGCACAGCTGGCGGATCTCGTCACGGATCTCGTCGATGTAGGGCGCCAGCTGGACGTTGGGCGAACGGCACTTGAACTTGTACTCGACCTGCGCCCCCGGGAATTGATGCAGCACCGCCTGCATCATGGTGAACTTGTACAGGTCGGTATCGAGCAGGCTCTGGATGATGCCGGGCATGGTGATCTTGTCTCTCTTGTCTCTCTTGTCTCTCTCTTCTTGCCGCCTCGCGGATGCGTGAACCCGGCGATCGCCGTGGCAGTGTAGCGGCATTGCCGCGCTGAGGCGGCGGCACAATGCCACCATGCCGACATCCATTGCCGAGACGCTGCTCGCGCAGGTCCATGCGGTCGCCACCCGGTTGCCGCCGCCGCGCATCAAGCGGCTGCACCTGCCGGCGCGCGTGGCCGGCGACTGCGGCGCGGCGCCGGAAGCCGAATTCTGCGCGCTGGAGCTGGAAGACGGCGCCTTCGGCCTGTCCTTTCTGCTGCTGGGCGACACGCTGAACCACCTGCTGGCGCGGCACGACGGCGCGGCGCCGCTGGCCAGCACCGACGCGTTGCGGCTTGCCGATGGCTTTGCCAGCACCGACGCCTGCGCCCGCGCGCTCGGCCTGGCCGCCATCAACGCCCTCACCCAGTCGGCCTGGCGGCACGCCGGCTACGTGCCGCCGGCGGCCGGCAACTCCATTGGCGACATCGCCCTGTCATCAGCCGACCACCTGGGCATGATCGGCTGCTTCACGCCGCTGGTGGAGCGTGTGCTGGGCCACGGCGCGCGCCTGACCATCGTCGAGCTGGACGCCGCCAAGGTGGCCGCCGCGCAGGCGCGCTTTCCCGCCGCCCACGCCACGCTCGACCGCGCCGCGCTGGGCGACTGCCAGCAAATCGTCGGCACGTCCACCATGCTGCTCAACGACACCCTTGATGCCATGCTGGCTGCCTGCGGCGCCGCCCGTGAGTTCGCGCTGATCGGCCCCTCGGCCGGCCTCTGGCCCGACGCGCTGTTCGCGCGCGGTGTCACGCGCCTATGCGGCACGCAGGTGATCGATGGCCAGGCGCTGGCCGATGCGATTGCGTCCGGCCAGGGCTGGGGCGCCAGCGTGCGCAAGTTCGCCATTGGGCGGGAAGAGTGGCTGGGGTGGAAGAACTTGTTGGCCGGTTGAGGGGCAGCGTTCAATGATGCGCTGCTGGCCGGGTCTCGCCCCGGCAGGCGACCTACTTTTCTTGCTCGCACAAGAAAAGTAGGCAAAAGAAGTGCGCCCCCACGGGCTGCGACCCCTTCGCATTCGCTTCGGGGCACCCTGCGGTGCTCGCGTGCGGGGTGCGCTGTCGAACTCACTGCGCGGCTGCGCCGCTGGGTTCAAACATCGCCAGCGAGTCAGATCACGAGGCGGATGCATGCTGCGCTGCACCCGCTCACCCCGCCCGCTGCGTTCCTCGGCGCAGCTGACCTGCCCCCATCCGCCATGCCAATGATTTGGTAGGAGTCCTGGGTTTGAAGATTACTGGATCTCGTTGCTTGTAGTGGTGGGATGCCGAGGAGCATCGCCGGCATGCCGGCGATGCTCCTCGGCAAAGCGCGCGGGTGGCATCCGTCCGATGCTGCCGTGGGGCCTGACCTCGTTGTAATCGCGACGCCAGGCGGCAATGATGTTGCGCGCCTGGTGCAATGTCTCGAACCAGTGCTCGTTCAGGCACTCGTCACGAAACCGCCCGTTGAAACTCTCGATGTAGCCGTTCTGCATCGGCCGCCCTGGTTCGATCAGGATGTGTCTGATGCCATGGCCCTGTGCCCAGGCAATGAATGCCCTGCTGGTGAATTCCGGACCGTTGTCTGTCCGAACGGCCGACGGATAGCCGCGGAACAGGGCCGCTTGGTCAAGCAGCCGCGTCACGTACTGACCGCTGATGCCGTAGTCCACCGCGATGTCCACGGCCTCATGGCTGAAGTCGTCGGCCACGGTCAGGCACTTCAGGCGCCTGCCGTTGGCCAAACTGTCGCTGACGAAATCCATGCTCCACACCTCGTTGACCCTGGTGGCAATGTTCAGCCCCATGCGCTCGGCTGGCGGCCTGCGAGCCTTCTTGCGCTTGCGCACAGCCAGGTTGGCGTCGCTGTACAGCCGGTACACCCGCTTGTGATTGACGCCGGGGAACTCCAGGCGCAACAGGTCGTGCACGCGTCGATATCCGGAAGCGCCGGCGCGCGTAGGCGATCTCAACGATCTTCGACTTCAGCGCCTCGGTCTGCGCGCTGGCCTCCGGTGCGTTGCGATAGCTGTCTCGACTCAGCCCCACAAGCCTGCAGGCTCGCCGCTCGGACATCTGATGCTGATTGATCAACTGGCCGATGGCTTCCCGCTTGACCTGTGGGGCTAGCGCTTTACCCCGAGAACGCTCTTGAGCGCATGCATGTCCAGATGCGCCTCGGCCAGCAGGCTCTTGAGCTTGGCGTTTTCCGCCTCCAGCTCGCGCAGCCGCCTCGCGTCCGACACCTCCATGCCGCCGAACTTGGCGCGCCACTTGTAGAACGTCGCGTCTGAAAAACCGCCCTTGCGGCAGATCTCCGCCACGGCCATGCCGGCCTCCGCCTGCTTGAGGAACCCGATGATCTGTTCCTCCGTGAACTTGCTCTTCCTCATGTCCGCCATTCTCCTGGTTGGCGGACTCCTGCTACTTCAGATTGGTACGGCTAGAGGGGAGCAGGTCACAGCCACAGGGAGTAAGAGAAACAGCCCCCTCACCCCAACCCTCTCCCGCAAGCGGGAGAGGGAGTAATGCAGGGGCAAGGCCGAGCGCAGCGATGGCCTGAATGGTTTTTCTTAACTCCTCTCTGGCCGTGCCGAGAAGCGCAGGGCGTGGGGCGGGCGCGCAGCGAAGCATGCCCGGCCTCGTGCTCTGACTCGCTGCGGTTGTTCGAACGGAGCGCCGCAGGCGCAAAGCGAGTTTCGCAGCGCCGCCCCACGCCCGAGCATCGCAGGTTGCCCCGCAGCGAAGCGGAGGGACACGGCCAGTGGGCTCGCCCTTTTGTGTTCGCATAACTTCGCAGCGCGAAGTGAGCGAACCCCGCTTCGCGAACTTTGGTTACTTTCTTTTTGGCGAGACAAAAAGAAAGCAACTGCGCCGCCGGGCGCACCTCCCGGCCAGCAGCACATCCAACCCGAAGAAACCCACCCCGAACCCAAGCGTCAAAGCAGCAATCACATTCCCATCAACCCCGCCAGCGCGTGAACTGCCCCACCGCCTCCCGCGGCGTCTCAAACCGGTTCACCGTCGCCACCTTATCCGCCCACCCCAGCGACATGCCGCACACCAGCATCTCCTCGGCCGTGGCGCCAATGTGCGGCAACACGACCGTGGCGTAGTCGTTCCAGGCCGCCTGCGGACAGGTGTGCAGGCCACGTGCGCGCGCCGCCAACATGATGTTCTGCAGGAACATGCCGTAATCGACCAGGCTGCCCTGCCCCATCACACGGTCCAGCGTGAACATCAAGCCCACCGGCGCATCAAAGAAACGGAAATTGCGCTGGTGCTGCGCGTGCATCTTGTCCTTGTCGCCCTTGGCGATGCCCAGCAGGCCATACAGGCTCCAGCCGATCTGGCGTCGCCGGCTCAGGTAGGGTTCGACCCATTGGCGCGGGTAGTAGTCGTAATCCTGCCGATCGCTGAAATCCAGTCCGGGCTGCTGGTGCTGCGCGTCGTGCGCCGCGCAGACCTTGCTGACCAGTTCATTCCTGGCCGCGCCTTGCAGCACATACACCTTCCAGGGCTGGGCGTTGGTGCCGCTGGGCGCGCGGCTGGCCACACGCAGAATGTCCTCGAGCAACTCGCGCGGCACCGGCGTGGACAGGAAGGCACGCGCGCACATGCGGTTCTCGATCGCCGCATCGACGCTGGCCGGATCGGCGATGCGGGCCTGCACGCGCGTCATTGCAGTCGCTCCAGCACGGCGCGCAGCGGCGCCGGCAAGGGCACCGGCCGCTGCGTCGCGCGATCCACGTAGACGTGGACGAAATGCCCCTTGGCGGCCGTGAGCGGCGCGTCGGCAGCGAACAGGCCGACCTCGTAGCGCACGCTGGAGCCGCCGAGGCGCGCCACGCGGATGCCGGCCTCGACGTCCTGCGGAAACGCCAGCGGCGCGAAGTAGTGGCACTGAGTCTCGACCACGAAGCCGATCACGGTGCCGGCGGCGGTGTCGAGCACGCCCTGCTCGATCAGGTGCGCGTTCACGGCGGTGTCGAACCAGGAGTAATAGACGACGTTGTTGACGTGACCGTACTGGTCGTTGTCCATCCAGCGCGTGGTGATGGTGCGGAAGGCGCGGTAGGCGTCGCGCGGCTCGGCTTGGGGTCGGTCGGGCGTGTTCATCGCGCCGCATTCTGCCAGCGGCGCCAGTATTCCAGCGCCACGGCAAAAGTGTTCATCTGCACCTGTACGGTGGTCTCGATGTCGTGGCCGTAACCGCCGGCCATGCTGAAGGCCAGCGGCAGCTGGCGCCGCCAGGCCCAGTCGAACACGCGCCGGTCGCGCGCGATGAGGCCGTCATAGCTCAGGCGCAGCCGCCCCAGGCGATCGCCCTCGTGCGGGTCGGCGCCAGCCAGGTAAAACACCCGCTCGGCGCCGAAGCGCTGATCGAGCGCTTCCAGCGCCAGATCGAGCGCGGCCAGGTAGTCGTCGTCGCCGGTGCCGTCGGGCAGGCCGACGTCGAGGTCGCCCGCCACCTTGCGGAACGGGAAGTTGTTCTCGCCATGCAGCGACAGCGTGAACACCGAGTCGTCGCGCGCAAAGATCGCCGCCGTGCCATTGCCCTGGTGCACGTCCAGATCGATCACCGCCACACGCGGGCGGCGCGCACCCGGGCGCTGGCGCAGGTGCTCGCGCTGCAGCAGGCGTGCGGCCACGGCGACGTCGTTGAAGACGCAGTAGCCCCCGCCGCGCCCGGCGCTGGCGTGGTGGGTGCCGCCGGCGATGTTGGCGGCGATGCCCTCGGCCAGGGCGGCGCGCGCCGCCTGCACGGTGGCGCCGACCGAGCGGCGCGAGCGCTCGACCATGGCGGCGCTCCACGGAAAGCCGATCTCGCGCTGCATCCGCTCGTCCAGCGTGCCGCTGGCGACGGCGGCGATGTACTCGGGCGTATGCGCCAGCGCCAGATCAGCGTCACTCACCGGCTCGGCCTGGGCCAACCGCAACGGCGGCAACTCGGCCGCCAGCCGATCGCGCAGGCGCTCGTACTTGCCCATCGGAAAGCGATGGCCCGCCGGCAGCGGCAACACGAAATGGGTCGAGTAAAAGGCTTTCACGCCGCGCCCTGGCCACCACGCGGCACCGAGTTAGGCCGCCGCATCTAAAAATGCTGCATTGCAGCAAATCAACTTGCAATTGGCTCGAGAGCGCCTAAAATTCATAGCCATGCTGCACTGCAACATAAGAAGTGGTTCAGGGCGGCACAAGTGAAACCCTACCCACCATTGTCAAGGAGAGACCCATGCTGACCCCCGAACAACTCGTCGCCACCCAGAAAGCCAACCTGGAAACCCTGCACGGCCTGACCGCCAAGGCTTTCGAAGGCGTGGAAAAACTGGTTGAACTGAACCTGCAAGCCACCAAGGCCGCTCTGAACGAGTCCGCCCAGCACACCCAGGCCCTGCTGTCCGTCAAGGACGCGCAAGAGCTGATCGCCCTGCAAGCCAGCCTGTTCCAGCCGCTGGCCGAGAAAGCCGCTGCCTACAGCCGCCACCTGTACGACATCGCCTCGGGCACCAGCGCCGAGTTCAGCAAGGCCTTCGAAGGCAAGGTTGCCGAGAGCCAGGCGCAGTTCGCCTCGGTGGTCGACAACATGGCCAAGAACGCCCCCGCCGGCTCCGAGACCGCCGTCGCCATGATGAAGAGCGCCGTGGCCGCCGCCAACAACGCGTTCGAGTCGGTGCAGAAGGCCGTCAAGCAGGCTTCCGACGTCGCCGAAGCCAACTTCGCCGCCGTGACCACCAGCGCCACCAACGTGGCCAAGTCGGCCACCGCCGCTGCCAAGAAGCGTTAATCACACGCTGCGTGCTGTGTCGGCCCTTGGGCTGGCACAGCCGCCAGAGCAAAGCCGGTGCCCTCCAGCGCAGGTTTTGCTCTGGTGCGCAAGACACCCGACAGTTGTCTCCTCGGATCCTTTCGACACCTTCGGGTTCAGGGATCCCTTCAAGGGCTGATCGCAAGATCAGCCCTTTTTTTGCGCGCCCAGCCGCCGACGATCCGAGGACAAAGTCCATCTTTGGCGCTGCGGCGCGCCGGCCCGGTCAACCAAGCGACCATGCTTTGCGTTGGATCAACAAATCGTATTGAGAACTATTCTCGTTAGAGTTATCATCCTCGCCTGTCGATCTCCATCCTCCCCCCGCAAGAAAGCTTTCCGATGAAAAAACACTGGGCACTGGCCGCCGCCGTGGCGACCCTTTGCAGCGGCGCCGCGCTGGCGCAGGATCAGGTGCTCAACCTGTATTCGGCGCGCCATTACTCAACCGACGAGGCGCTCTACAACGACTTCACCAAGGCCACCGGCATCAAGATCAACCGCGTCGATGCCGACGACGCCGGCATCATCGCGCGCCTGAAGGCCGAAGGCAGCGCCTCACCGGCCGACGTGATCCTGCTGGTCGACGCGGCGCGCCTGTGGCGCGGCGAGCAGGACGGGCTGTTCCTGCCGATTAAGTCGAAGCTGCTGGAAGACGCCATCCCGGCCAGCCTGCGCGCGCAGCCGGCGGCCGACGGCGGCACGCCCTGGTTCGGCTTTTCTACCCGCGCGCGCGTGGTGGTGTATGACAAGCTCAAGGTGCAGCCGGCCGACGTCGACACCTACGAGGAACTGGGCGAGCCCAAGAACAAGGGCAAGCTGTGCATCCGCAGCGGCTCGCACCCCTACAACCTGAGCCTGTTCGGCGCCGTCACCGAGCACCTGGGCGCGCAGAAGGCCGAGGCCTGGCTGAAGGGTCTGGTCGGCAACATGGCGCGCGCGCCCAAGGGCGGCGACACCGACCAGATCAAGGCCGTCGCCGCCGGCGAATGCCAGATCGCGGTGACCAACAGCTATTACCTGGCGCGCCTGATGCGCTCGGACAAGCCGGAGGATCGCGCCGTGGTCGAGAAGGTGGGCGTGGTGTTCCCCAACCAGTCGAGCTGGGGCACGCACGTCAACATCGCCGGCGCGGCGGTGGCGCGGCACTCGAAGAACACCGCCAACGCGGTGAAGTTTCTTGAGTACCTGGCCAGCCCCTCGGCGCAAAACTATTTCGCCAACGGCAACAACGAGTGGCCGGTGGCCAAGGGCGTCGTCACCGACAACCCCGCCCTCAAATCCATGACGGGCGGCGGCCAGTTCAAGGCCGAAACCATCCCGATCAGCGCCGTCGGCGTCAATCAGGTGAAGGTGCAGCAGATGCTGGATCGCGTGGGCTTCAAGTAAGCCGACGCATGGGTACCACCCTGCCGGATCGGCTCAGCGATCCGGCAGCACCCGGATCAAGCGCCCTTGCGGGCTGTCGGTCACCACGTAGAGCAACCCGTCCGGCCCCTGGCGCACATCGCGCATGCGCTGGCCGACGTCCTGCAGCAGCTTGTGCTCAGCCACCACCTGGCCGTCTTTCAATGCGATCCGGTTCAGGTATTGGAATTTGAGCGAGCCGACGAACAGATTGCCCTGCCACGCCGGGCCGTAGCGGTCGCTGGTCAAAAAGGCCATGCCCGAAGGCGCGATCGACGGCGTCCAGTGGTGCAGCGGCGGCTCCATGCCGGGCGCGCTGCGCTTGCCGCTGCCAACCGGGCTGCCGTCGTAGTTGACGCCGTGGCTGATCTGCGGCCAGCCGTAGTTCCTGCCCGACTGCGGCCGATTGATCTCGTCGCCGCCCTGCGCGCCGTGCTCGTGCATCCAGAAACTGCCATCGGGCGCCAGCGTGGCGCCCTGGCCGTTGCGGTGGCCATAGCTCCAGATCTCGGGCAGCGCGCCGGTCTGGCCGACGAAGGGGTTGTCCTTGGGCACTGTGCCGTCCTTGCCCACGCGCACCACCTTGCCGTGGTGGTTGTTCAGCGTCTGCGCGTCATCGCGGCGTGAGAAGCGGTCACCCAGGGTCAGGAACAGGGTGCCGTCGGGCTTGCCATCCACCTGGCGCTCGACGATGCGGCAACCGAAGTGCAGGCTGCTGCTGAACTTGGGTTGCTGGCTGAAGATGACTTTCACGTCCTTTAGCCGCCTGAAATCGGCCGACAGGCGCGCCCGCGCCAGCGCCGTGCTGTTGGTCGTGCCCTGGCCCGGCTCGCTGAAGCAGAAATAAAGGGTGCGGTTGCTGGCGAAGGCCGAATCGGTGATCACGTCCAGCAAGCCGCCCTGCCCGCCCGCCGCCACCTCGGGCAGGCCTTGCACGGGTGGCTGCAGCCGGCCGTCGGCCTCGACCACGCGCAGGCGGCCCGGCCGCTCGGTCACCAGAAAGCGGCCCTCCGGCAAGAAGGCCACGGCCCATGGGTGTTGCAGGCCGCTGGCCACGGTCTGCGCGCGCACGGCCGGCCCCTGCGCCGCCAGCGGCGCGCACAGCAGCAGCGCCAGCAGACCGAATCCGATCGACCGGACCGCACGTGGCGCGCCGGGCGCTGCGGCGCGCACGCAGAGGTTCAAATAAAAATCAGGTGGCAAGTCCATGATCCTTTCGGTGTGTGGGCCGATGGCGGGCGTGGCATCCCGCGACAACCGATAAAGGGCCTACAACAGGAACAACGCCACGTCAAGAATAATGCGATTACCTTCAGTTTTTTGTCGGAATTTATTCACAGATACGCCAGTATTTGTCCTACACTACGCCTCGCCGCTTCCCGCGGCATTTTCATGCCCTGCAGGGCGCGGCGCTCTGCGCCGATCCCGGCTGTCTGGCTTCTTGATCCGACCGCGACGCGCGAACAAAAAAACGGGATTCATGTCGAAGAAAATCGCCGCCTTGATCGTGCTGGCCATCGCCGGCCTGCAGTCCGCCCAAGCCACCCCGGTGGACGACCTCGAAAAATTCCTCACCCAGAAAGGCCTAAGTTCGCGTCTGGGCGACACCATCTACCAGGCCACCGACCGCGCCGCCGAGCTGGTCAGCAACGCCATGAACGCCATCGGCGTGCGCTACCGCCTGGGTGGCACCTCGGCCGAAACCGGCTTCGACTGCAGCGGTTTCGTGCGCGCGATGTACGAACAGACCATCGGCATGGTGCTGCCGCGCACCGCCGCCGAGCAGGCCGCGGCCACCGCCCGCATCGAGCGCACCGATCTGAAGCCCGGCGATCTGGTCTTCTTCAACACGCTGCGCCGCGCCTACAGCCATGTCGGCATCTACCTGGGCGAGGGCAAGTTTATCCACGCCCCACGCACCGGCGCGCACGTGCGGGTGGAAAACATGAACATCAGCTACTGGCAGACCCGCTTCAATGGCGCCCGCCGCGTGCTGGAGGGCGAGAACTCAGCCAGCGTCTCCACCGCCTCCACCAGCGTGCTGCCGCGCGTGATCGGCCGCGACTCGCCGGCGCCGACCAGCGTGCGGCTCGGCGGCGGCCTGAGCCGGCCCGCCACCACCGTGATCGAATCGGATTTGGGCGGCATGGATCGGATCTAGGCGCTCCGCCAGTTTCATCGCAACGGGGTCCAGCAGGACCCCTTTTTCATGCAACGGCCTCAGTCGTCCTGCGCCTCCAGGCCTGGGAACAGCACCTCGGTGAAACCAAAGCGCGTGAAGTCGCGCATCCGCATCGGGTACAGCTTGCCGTTCAGGTGGTCGCACTCGTGCTGCACCACGCGGGCGTGGAAGCCCTCGGCGTCGCGCTCAATCGGATCGCCGTAGGGGTCGAAGCCGGCGTAGCGGATGCGGCGCCAGCGCGGCACCAGTCCGCGCAGGCCGGGCACCGACAGGCAGCCTTCCCAGCCGTCTTCCTCCTCGTCTGACAGCGGCGTGATGACCGGATTGCAGAGGACGGTGCGCGGCACCGGCGGCGCGTCGGGATAGCGCGGATTGACCGCGTCGGTGCCGAAGATCACCAGCTGCAGATCGACGCCGATCTGCGGCGCCGCCAGGCCGGCACCATCGGCGGCGCGCATGGTGTCGACCAGGTCGCGCACCAGCAGGTGCAACTCGTCGGTGTCGAACGCGCGCACCGGCTGCGCCACGCGCAGTAGCCGCGGGTCGCCCATTTTCAGGATCGGGTGAATCGCCATGTGCGCATCTTCGCACGCGCTGGCGTGATGCCGGTTCAGCGCCGGAAACCGTGCCGCCCGGGCCGGTGGCGATGGCCGTGCCGGTAACCGCCGCCCACGTGCCCCCAGATGCCGATCGACACCGGCGGCGCCGCGTAGTAGGGCCGCTGCCAGTAGGGCCCACTGTAGTACGGCGCCGCGTAATACGGCGTGCTGTAACCGTACGACGGCCCCGGCTGGACCACCATCGGCGCACCGACTTCGTAGTAGGGATCGATCGGCGCCACCACGCAGCCACCCAGCAAGGCCAGCGCACCGGCCGCCAGCGCCAGGGCGCCGCGCCGGGCGAAGGAAGAAGAGCATCGAACCGCCATGGCAGCTTCTCCTGAGGAATGGATTCTCTTGATAACGCCCGAGCCTGCGCCCGGCGTTGACCTGCACTGTAGCCCGGCCGTGTAAAGCTGGGCGGCCGGTGTCGCCCCGAAGGCTACACGGAGGTGGCCGCCAGCCACGCGGCCCCGCGCACCCCGGAGGAATCGCCATGCGCCGCCGGCTTCAGTGCCGTGCGCACCTGGTCGCTGAAGACATGCGGTGTCCACAGCCGCGGCACGGCCTCGTACAGCTCGGCGACATTGCTCATGCCGCCGCCCAGCACGATCACGTCGGGGTCGAGGACGTTGATGACCTGCGCCAGCGCGCGCGCCAGCCGATCGACGTAGCGCGCGAAACTGGCCTGCGCGGCGCCGTCACCGGCGCGCATGGCCGCCACGAGTTGCTCCGGCTCCAGACGCTGGCCCGTGACCACAGCGTGGTCGGCGGCAAGGCCCGGGCCGGACAGCCAGGTCTCCAGGCAGGCACGCCGCCCACACCAGCAGGCGGGTCGCGCCAGCTCCTCGCCGCTGGCCAGGGGCAGCGGGTTGTGGCCCCATTCGCCGGCGATGCCGTTGCGCCCGGTCAGCACCTGCCCGCGCAGCGCAATGCCGGCGCCCACGCCCGTCCCCAGGATGGCGGCAAACACCACCTCGGCCCCCGCGCCCGCGCCGTCGGTGGCCTCCGACAGCGCCAGGCAGTTGGCGTCGTTCTCCAGCCGCATCGGCCGCCGCAGCAGCGCCTGCAAGTCCTCGCGCAGCGGCTGGCCGTTGAGCGCGGTCGAGTTGGCGTTGCGCACCCGGCCGGTGAGCGGCGACAGGCTGCCCGGCATGCCGATGCCCAGCGGCAGACCCGGCATGCCGAGCGCCTGTTCGGCCGCCGCCACCAGCGCGGCGATGGCGCGCAGCGTGGCCGCGTAGTCGCCCTGCGGCGTGGCGCAGCGCTGGCGCAACAGAAAGGCGCGGTCGGGCGCCAGGGCGGCGATCTCGATCTTGGTGCCACCGAGGTCCAGCCCCAGGCGCACGCCCGGCGCCTGGCTCACGCGCCGCCGCCCAGCAACGCGCGCAGGCCGTCCTCGTCGATCACCGGCACTTCCAGCGCATGGGCCCGCTCGAGCTTGCTGCCGGCCTCCGCGCCGGCCACCACGTAACTCGTCTTCTTGCTGACGCTGCCGCTGACCTTGGCGCCGGCGGCCTCGAGCATGTCCTTGGCCTCGTCGCGACTCAAGGTCGGCAGCGTGCCCGTCAGCACGAAAGTCTTGCCCGCCAGCGGCAGCAAGGCGGCGGGCGCCGGTTTGCCCTCGGCCCAGTAGATGCCGACGGCACGCAACTGCTCGACCACCTCGCGGTTGTGCGGCTGCTCGAAGAAAGTGTGGACACTGCCGGCCACCACCGGGCCGACGTCGGGCGTTTGCAGCAACTGGGAGGTAGAGGCGGCCATGACGGCGTCCAGGGTGCCGAAATGGCGCGCCAGATCTTTCGCCGTGGTTTCGCCGACGTGGCGAATGCCCAGCGCGTACAGGAAGCGCGCCAGCGTGGTCTGCTTCGATTTTTCGAGCGCCTCCAGCAGGTTTTGCGCCGATTTCTCGGCCATGCGGTCCAGCGCGGCCAGACTGACGAAACCCATGCGATAGAGGTCGGGCAGGCTGTTCACCACGCGGCCGTCGATCAGCTGGTCGACCAGCTTCTCGCCCAGGCCCTCGATGTCCATGGCGCGGCGCGAGGCGTAGTGCAGCAGCGCCTGCTTGCGCTGCGCCGGGCACGAGATGCCGCCGGTGCAGCGGTGGTCGGCCTCGCCCTCCTCACGCACCACCTCGCTGTCGCACACCGGGCAGCGCGCCGGCATGCTGAATTCGGGCGCGCCGGGCGGGCGCTGGTCGGCCAGCACGGAAACGACTTCCGGAATCACGTCGCCGGCGCGGCGCACGATCACCGTGTCGCCCACGCGCACGTCCTTGCGCCGCGCCTCCAGCTCGTTGTGCAGCGTGGCATTGGTCACCGTGACGCCGCCGACGAACACCGGCGCCAGTTTGGCGACGGGTGTCAGCTTGCCGGTGCGCCCGACCTGCACGTCGATGGCCTGCACCGTGGTCAGCTGCTCCTGCGCCGGGTACTTGTGCGCCACCGCCCAGCGGGGCTCGCGGGTGACAAAGCCCAGCTCGCGCTGCAAGGCCAGGCTGTCGACCTTGTAGACCACGCCATCGATGTCGAAAGGCAGGCCGTCGCGCTCGGCCGCAACGTCGGCGTGGAAAGCCGCCAGTTCGGCGGCGCCCTGCGCCCGTCGGGCCAGCGCCGACACCGGCAAGCCCCAGGCGCGCAGCGCCTGCAGCACCTCCCAGTGGGCCCTGAAGTCGGGACCGCCCGCCTCGGGCGGCGTGATGTCGCCCAGCCCATAGGCAAAAAAGCTCAAGGGCCGCTGCGCCGCGATCGCGGGATCGAGCTGACGCACCGCGCCGGCCGCCGCGTTGCGCGGGTTGACAAAGGTCTTGGCCGCCCTGTCGCCCGCCGCCATGCGCTCGCGCATGCGCTCGTTCAGCGCCTCGAAATCGTCGCGGCGCATGTAGACCTCGCCGCGCACTTCGAGGATGGGGGGGATGGGCCAACCACCCTCACCCCTACCCTCTCCCGCCAGCGGGAGAGGGAGCGAGCGCGCACTGATCTCCCCGCTCAGCACCAACGGAATCTGTCGCAGCGTGCGGATGTTCTGCGTCACGTCCTCGCCGGTCTCGCCATCGCCGCGCGTGGCGGCCTGCACCAGCACGCCGTGCTCGTAGCGCAGGCTGATCGCCAGGCCGTCGAACTTGGGCTCGGCCACGTAGCCGATCGGCTGGCCGGCCAGCACGGCTTGCGCGATGGGGTCGAGCGGTTCGGCACGGTAGCGCGGGTCGCCGGGCTTCAATTCGGTGCGGCGCTGTTCGCTGGCCAGGTGATTGCGCACCTGTTCGTCGAACTTCTCGGCACCCGCCGCCGTGGTGTCGGTCTCGGTTCGGATGCTGAGCATGGGCACGCTGTGGCGCACCGGTGTGAAGCCCGCCAGCACGGCGGCGCCGACACGCTGGGTGGGCGAATCGGGCGTGCGCAGCTCGGGGTGCGCGGCCTCGATGGCTTGCAGTTCCTGGAACAGCCGGTCGTATTCGACGTCGGGGATCTCGGGCGCATCCAGCGTGTAGTACTGATGCGCGGCACGGTTCAGCGCGGCGCGCAGTTGAGCCGCTTTTGTTTCAATATTCATAGCTTCTCGCACCTGTCGGATGCGCGCCAGAGCCCCAAATGGCGCTTGGCGATCAACTAAAGAGGCGCCGTGCCTGGGCCGAACCGGCCGCCAGATCGTGCTGCTCCAGCGTGTCGTACAGGCGGTCCAGGTCGGCGCCGATGGTGTCGATCATCGACGGATGCAGCGGCTGGCCAGCGTCGTCGGTGACCAGGCCGTCCATCGCCTCGGCCAGCGCGAACGCAGCCTCGCGCAGGCGCAGGAAGGGCTGCTCGTGGCGGTGCACCTGCGGCACGTCGAGGTTCAGCGTCACTTCCTTGATCGCCGTCTGGGTCGGGTCCTCGGCCAGCGCGGCCTGGGCGTCGAAACTCAGGTCCAGCACCGGCGGCAGCCCCGCTTCGCTGGAGGGCAGCACCATGCGCCCCGACACCGCGCCGGCGACAAAGCCCAGGCGCGCCGCCTGCTGGTGGATGAAGCCGGGGCTCCAGGCGGCGCCGCGCGCGCGCAGCGTGAGGCCGAGCTGCGCGTCGTGCTGGCCGGCGAACTGATCCAGCTCGCGCGCGCGCGTCACCTCGTGCAACATCTCCGGAAACTCCGGCGCGCCGCCCACGCTGTCGGCGTAGTGCTGCGCCTTCATCACGAATTCGGAGTACTCGATCTCGTTCAGCGCGCCGGTGCGGTTGGCCAGCTGCACGCCCGCCTGCACGGCGGTGTAGCGCTGGCCGGCGACGGGAAACTCCCACTCGCCACTCGACTCGTTCTGCCCCTCGACCGCGAACGGCTTGCTGCCGACGCGGCGCGTGTGCGGCAGCGCCGCCAGCAGCGCGTCGCCTGAGACCACGCGGCCGTCCAGCGCGATCGGCGCGATGACGTCGATCAGCGCGTCCAGGCGCGGGCGCTTTTCCGGACTGGGCAGTGGGCCCAGCGGCGGCAGCGAGGCGGCGGGATCAAAGGAGGGCTCGACGCGCGCCGGCTCGGCCATGCCGGCGCCGTCCCCGGCCGGCTCCACGCGCTCGGTCGGCACCGACGCATCGGGCTGCGCCTGGCGCGGCTCGTTGCGCCGCGCGTTCCAGGTGTTGTAGGCGATCACGCCGCCCAGAATCAGGCCACCGGCCACCGCCAGGCCCACTTGCAGAGAACTCATTCCGACGTTCCTCTCATCGGATCGCGCGACACGCCCCGGCTCCCGACCGTATCGCAAGTCTTGCCATTCAGGAGGCCGCGGAGCAGGCCATGCCAGGGCCATCGTGGCCGGACCTGCGCCGGCCACTGATGGCGTCCCCCCTCAGGGGGGAAGGCGCGCAGCGACTCAGGGGGGTGCCTCATGCCTCCGCCATCCCCACCGCGCGTTCCATGTCGACCGCCACGATGCGCGACACGCCCTGCTCCTGCATGGTCACGCCAATCAGCTGCTCGGCCATTTCCATCGCGATCTTGTTGTGGCTGATGAAGAGGAACTGCGTGCCCTGCCCGCTCATCCGGGTCACCAGTTTGGAATAGCGCTCGGTGTTGGCGTCGTCCAGCGGCGCATCGACCTCGTCCAGCAGGCAGAACGGCGCCGGATTGAGCTGGAAGATGGCGAACACCAGCGCGATCGCCGTCAGCGCCTTCTCCCCGCCCGACAGCAGGTGGATGGTCTGGTTCTTCTTGCCCGGCGGCTGCGCCATGACCTGGACGCCGGAATCGAGGATTTCCTCGCCGGTCATCACCAGCCGCGCGTGGCCGCCGCCGAACAGCTCGGGGAACATGCGGCCGAAGTGCTCGTTGACGGTCGCGAAGGTGCTGCCCAGCAACTCGCGCGTCTCGGCGTCGATCTTGCGGATGGCGTCCTCCAGCGTCGACATGGCGTCCATCAGGTCGGTCGACTGCGCGTCGAGGAACTGCTTGCGCTCGCGCGCCGCCGTCAGTTCCTGAAGCGCCGCCAGGTTGACGGCGCCCAGCGCCTGCACTTCGCGGTGCAAACGCTCGATCTCGCCCTGCAGGCCGGCCAGGCGCACATTGCCCTCGCCAATCGATTGCGCCACCGCCGCCAGGTCGGCCTCGGCGTCCTGCAGCAGCTGCGTGTACTGCTCCGTGCCCAGGCGCGCCGCCTGCTCCTTCAGCTGCAGCTCGGTGATGCGCTGGCGCAGCGGGTCCAGCTCGCGCTCCAGCGCCAGCCGCCGCTCGTCGCTGGCGCGCAGCTTGGCGGTGAGGTCGTCGTAGCTGCTGCGCTGCGCGCCCAGCGCCTGTTCGCGCTCCAGCTTCAGCGCCAGCGCGCTCTGCAGGCCGGCCTGCGCGGCGGCGTCGGTCAGGCGCGCCAGCTCGTCCTGCGCGCGCTGCTGCTCGGCCTCGACGCCGGCCGTCTGGCTGGCCGCGGTGTCGATGGTGCGCGCCAGCTCGGCGCGGCGCGCCTGCAGGCTGCGCTGGGCGAAGGCCGCTTCCTGCTTTTCACGCTCCAGCGTGCGCTGCTGCTCGCGCGCCTCGGCCAGCTGGCGCTCAGCCTCAATCACATGATCCTGAAGCTGCGCGTGGCGCTCCTGCGTGTCGGCCAGCTGCATGTCCAGCTCTTCGAAGCGCGCCTCGGCGGTCACGCGCCGCTCCTGCAAATCGTCCAGCGACGCATCGACCTCGGCCAGGTCGCCCGCGATCTGCTCGCTGCGCGCACGCGTCTGCTCGGCCAGCTGCGTCAGGCGCAGCGTCTCGACCTGCAGCTCGTGCGCGCGCTGCCGCGCTTCGGCGGCTTCGCGGCGCGTGCCGACCAGACGCTGCGCCGCATCGCTGTACACGGCCTCGGCCTTGACCAGCGCATTGCGCGCCTCGTCGCTGATGAGCGACTGGGCGCGTTGCTGCTTTTCCAGGTTCTCGATCTCCTGCGCGCGCGCCAGCAGGCCGGCCTGCTCGGAATCGGGCGCGTAGAAGCTGACGCTGTGCGCGCTGACGCAGTGGCCGTCTTTCACGTAGATGGCTTCGCCGCCCTGCAATTGGCCGCGCACGGCCAGGGCCTCTTCGAGGCTGGCCGCCGTGTAGCAGCCGGCCAGCCAGTCGGCCAGCAGCGCCTTCTGCCCCGCGTCGTGCAGGCGCAGCAGATCGGCCAGGCGCGGCAGGGCGCCGCCCTGGCTTGGCGGCACGGCGTTCGGCGGGCTGTAGAAGGCCAGCTTGGCCGGCGGGGCGTCCTGCGCAAACGCGCGCACCAGATCCAGGCGGCTGACCTCCAGCGCCGCCATGCGCTCGCGCAGCGCGGCCTCCAGCGCGTTCTCCCAGCCGGACTCGACGTGGATGCGGCTCCACAGGCCTTGCAAGCCGTCCAGCCCATGCTTTTGCAGCCAGGGCCTGAGCTTGCCGTCGGTCTTGACGCGCTCCTGCAGCGCCTTGAGCGCCTCCAGCCGCGCCGACAAATCGGCCTGCCGGGCGCTTTCGCTGTTGACGGCCTGCTGCGCCGCGCGGCGCGCGTCGTCCAGCTGCGGCACGCTGTCCTGCAGCTCTTGCAGGCGGGCGTCGGTGATTTCGGCGGCCTCCTGCGCGCTGCCGAGCTGCGCTTGCAGGTTCAGCAGGCGCTGCTCGTCGGGCGCGGCCAGCGCGTTCTTGTCGGCGCTCAGCTTGTCGCGCCGCGTGTTCAGCTGGCGCGCCTGCTCTTCGATGCCGCGCTGTTCGGCCGCCAGCACCTGGATCTGCTGCTGCACCTGGCCGACGGCGCTGCGCTGCTCGGCCGACTTCGCCTGCGCGCCGCGCAAGGCCTCTTCCAGATCGGGCAGCGCGCCCTGCTGCTCTTCCAGTTGCGCGGCCAGGGTGATGTTCTTCTCTTCGGCCTCGGCGTCCTGCTCGGCCAGCTGCTCGATCTCGGTCTCGGCTTCCTCCTTGCGCGCGGCCCACTGGGCGACCTGCTCTTTGAGTTGCAGCAAGCGGTTTTCGGCGCGCTGGCGACCCTCGACGACAAAGCGGATCTCGGCCTCGAGACGGCCGACCTCGGCACTGGCCTCGTACAGCAGGCCCTGCGCCTGGTTGACCTGGTCGCCGGCCGCGTAATGCGCCTGGCGAATGGTCTCCAGATCGGCCTCGATGTGGCGCAGATCGGCCACGCGCGCTTCGAGGTCGTTGACGGCTGTCTCGGCGTCGGTCATGAGCTTGACCTGGCCCTCTTCAGCCTCGGCGCGCTTCAGGAACCAGAGCTGGTTCTGCTTCAGCGTCGCCGCCGCCTGCAGGCCGTGGTATTGCTGCGCCACCTCGGCCTGCTTTTCCAGCTTGTCGAGGTTGCTGTTGAGTTCGCGCAGGATGTCCTCGACGCGCGTCAGGTTCTCGCGCGTGTCGGTCAGGCGGTTCTCGGTCTCGCGCCGGCGCTCCTTGTACTTGCTGACGCCAGCGGCTTCTTCCAGGAACAGGCGCAGCTCTTCGGGGCGCGACTCGATGATGCGCGAGATCGTCCCCTGGCCGATGATGGCGTAGGCGCGCGGCCCCAGGCCCGTGCCCAGGAACACGTCCTGCACGTCGCGCCGGCGCACCGGCTGGTTGTTGATGTAGTAGCTGCTGGTGCCGTCGCGCGTCAGCACGCGCTTGACCGAGATCTCGGCGAACTGCGCCCACTGGCCGCCGGCGCGGTGGTCGGCGTTCTCGAAGACCAGCTCCACCGACGAGCGCGATGCCGGCTTGCGCGTGGTGGTGCCGTTGAAGATGACGTCTTGCATCGACTCGCCGCGCAACTCCGACGCCTTGGACTCGCCCAGCACCCAGCGCACCGCGTCCATGATGTTGGACTTGCCGCAGCCATTGGGACCCACCACGCCCACCAGTTGGCCCGGCAGCATGAAATTGGTGGGTTCGGCGAAAGACTTGAAGCCCGAGAGCTTGATCGAGTTGAGACGCACTGACGCTGGGGCCCGCGGGCCGGCAAGACGGGGGACGAAACGAGGCGTCGATGATACCGTGCACCCGCCCGCGCGCGGCGCCGGAACGAGGCCGCACCGCGCCCGGCCCGCGCACCTGGACAACGGTCTGGCCACGTCCGGCGCACAGAAAACGGCCGCCGCAGCGGCCGGGCAGAGCGGATAATCCGGCGCCATGAATCCCCTGCTGTCGCGGCTGCAAGCCTACCCGTTCGAACGCCTGCGCCAGCTGTTCGAGGGCGTGACGCCCAGCCCAGCGCACCGCCCGATCAGCCTGGGGATTGGCGAGCCACGGCACGCCACGCCGCGCTTCATCCAGCAGGCGCTGGCGGACGAGCTGGCCACCGGCCTGGCCAGCTATCCACCGACGGCCGGATCGCCCGCGCTGCGCACCGCCTGCGCCGGCTGGCTGCGGCGGCGTTATGGCGTCGATCTGGACCCGGCCACGCAGCTGCTGCCGGTGCTCGGCTCGCGCGAGGCGCTGTTCGCGCTGGCGCAGACCGTGGTGGATGCCAGCCGGCCCGGCGCCGCGGTGGTCTGCCCCAACCCCTTCTATCAGATCTACGAAGGCGCGGCGCTGCTGGCCGGGGCCGAGCCGCATTACGTGGCGGTTGACGCGGCGCGCAACTTCGCGCCGCGCTGGGACCGGGTGCCGGCCGAGGCGTGGGCGCGCACGCAGCTGGTCTATGTCTGCTCGCCCGGCAACCCGACCGGCGCGGTGATGCCGCTGGAGGAATGGCGCCTGCTGTTCGAGCTGAGCGACCGCCACGGCTTCGTGATCGCCTCGGACGAGTGCTACAGCGAGATCTACTTTCGGGACGAACCGCCGCTGGGCGGGCTGGAAGCGGCGGCGCGGCTCGGCCGCTCGGATTTCAGGAACCTGATCATGCTGACCAGCCTGTCCAAGCGCAGCAACGTGCCGGGCCTGCGCTCGGGCTTCGTGGCGGGCGACGCGGCCATCCTGAAGCAGTTCCTGCTGTACCGCACCTACCACGGCAGCGCCATGAGCCCGCCGGTGCAGGCCGCCAGCATCGCCGCCTGGGACGACGAGGCCCACGTCGAGGACAACCGCCGCCTGTACCGCGAGAAGTTCGCCGCCGTCACGCCGCTGCTGGCGCAAGCGATGGACGTGCGCCTGCCCGACGCCGGCTTCTACCTGTGGGCCGGCGTGCCGGCGGCGTGGGAGGGCGCCGACATCGGCTTCGCCCGCGAACTGCTGGCTCAATACAATGTGACGGTGCTGCCCGGCAGCTATCTGGCGCGCGCGTCCGATGGCGCCAACCCCGGCCAGGGCCGCGTGCGCATGGCGCTGGTGGCCGAGACCGCCGAATGCGTGGAAGCGGCCGAGCGCATCGTTCAATTCATCCAATCCAGGGCCTGACGCGCCACCATGAGCCAGCAACTGCAGCAAATCATCGACGACGCCTGGGACCAGCGCGCCAACCTGTCGCCATCGAACGCGCTCAAGGACGTGATCGACGCGGTCGAGCACGTGCTCGACGAACTCGACGCCGGCCGCCTGCGCGTGGCCACGCGCGAGGGCGTCGGCCAGTGGACGGTGCACCAGTGGATCAAGAAGGCGGTGCTGCTGTCGTTCCGCCTGAAGGAGAACGAATCCATGCGCGCCGGCGACCTGGGTTTTCTCGACAAGGTGCAGACCAAGTTTGCGGACACGGACGAAGCCAGTCTGCGCGCCTCCGGCGTGCGCGTGGTGCCGCCGGCGGTGGCGCGGCGCGGCAGCTTTCTCGGCCGCGGCGTGGTGCTGATGCCCAGCTTCGTCAACATCGGCGCCTACGTGGGCGAAGGCACCATGGTCGACACCTGGGCCACCGTGGGCAGTTGCGCGCAGGTCGGCAAGCACGTGCACCTGTCGGGCGGCGTCGGCCTGGGTGGCGTGCTGGAGCCGCTGCAGGCCAACCCCACCATCATCGAGGACAACTGCTTCATTGGCGCGCGCTCGGAGGTGGTCGAAGGCGTGATCGTGGAAGAGAACTCGGTGCTCGGCATGGGCGTGTACCTGGGCCAGAGCACCCCGATCTTCCACCGCGACAGCGGCCAGATCAGCTACGGCCGCGTGCCGGCCGGCAGCGTGGTGGTAAGCGGCGGCCTGCCGCGCCAAAGCGCCGACGGCACGCCCTACAGCCTGTACTGCGCCGTGATCGTGAAGACGGTGGACGCGCGAACCCGCTCCAAGACCAGCATCAACGAGCTGCTGAGGCCCTGACCGCCATGAGCTCGCCCGCCGCCAACGCGCAGAACTCGATGCTGTACCGCATCCTGCAGACCATGGTCGAGCGGCAGGCCTCGGACGTCTACCTGTCGGCGCAGGCGCCGGTGACGTTCAAGATCAAGGGCCTGAGCCTGCCGGCCAACCAGCAGTCGCTGTCGGACGACGCGCCGCTGCAACTGCTGGCCGAACTGCTGACGCCCGAGCGCATCGAGCAGTTGCAAACCAGCGGCGAGCTGAACCTGGCGATTTCGCTGCCCGGGCTGGGCCATTTCCGCCTGTCGGCGCTGCGCCAGCGCGGCAGCTACGCGGCGGTGATCCGCCACGTGCCGGCCCACATCCCGCCGCTGGACACGCTCAACCTGCCCGCCATCCTGAGCCGGCTGGTGCTGGATAAACGCGGCCTGATCCTGATCGCCGGCGCCTCCGGGGCCGGCAAGTCGACCACGCTGGCGGCCATGCTCGACCACCGCAACCAGCATCTGCCGGGCCACATCCTGACCATCGAGGACCCGATCGAGTACGTCTTCACCAACCGGCGCTCGATCGTCAACCAGCGCGAGGTCGGCAGCGACACCGCGAGCTTTCACATTGGCCTGAAGAACGGGCTGCGCCAGGCACCGGACGTCATCATGATCGGCGAGATCCGCGACCGCGAGACCATGGCCGCCGCCCTCGCCTACGCACAGACGGGCCACCTGTGCCTGGCCACGCTGCACGCCAGCAACAGCCACCAGGCGCTGCACCGCTGCACCAACTTCTTCCCGCCCGAGGTGCGGCCGTCGCTGCTGAGCGACCTGGCCGGCGCACTCCGGGCGGTGGTTTCGCAGCGGCTGCTGCGCAGCACCGAGGGCGGCCAGCTGCCGGCGGTCGAGGTGTTGCTCAGCACACCGCTGGTGGCCGAGCTGATCGAGCGCGGCGACTTTCTCGGCGTCAAGCAGGCCATGGACAGCACGCTGGCCGAGGGTTCGCAGACGTTTGAGCAGGACCTGGCGCGCCTGGTCGCCGAGGGCCGCATCGACCGCCAGGAGGCGCTGGCCCAGGCCGACTCCTCGGCCAACCTGCTGTGGCGGCTGAAGAACGAGCGCGCCGGCGCGGCCAGCCTGGACGTCGGGCACGTCGGCACGCTGGCGCCCTCGTTCAGCGGCATCACGCTCGAGGTGCCGGCCGAGCCCGATGGCGGCGTGCTGCCGGCGGTGGTCGAATCGCGCCGCTTCCGTGGCACGCCCTACTGACACGATGGTGTGAATTCCACCGCCATGCCCTACGCCACACGCCGCCTGGCCGAAGTCCTGATCGCCCGCGCCTCCGTCACGCCGCAGGACGCCGGCTGCATCGATCTGATCGCCGCGCGCCTGGCGCCGCTCGGATTCGTCAACGAGATCATCGACAGCGGCCCGCCCGAATTCCGCGTGCGCAACCTGTGGGCCAAGCGGCCGGCAGCCAAGGAGGGTGCAAGAACACTGGTGTTCGCCGGCCACACCGACGTGGTGCCGGCTGGCCCGCTCGAGCAATGGTCGAGCGATCCTTTCACGCCGACCGAGCGCGACGGCAAGCTGTATGGCCGCGGCGCCAGCGACATGAAGACCTCGATCGCGGCCTTCGTCGTCGCGGTCGAGCAATTCCTGGCCGCGCAGCCCGACGCGCCGCTGAACATCGCCTTCCTGCTCACCAGCGACGAGGAAGGCCCGGCGCTCGACGGCACCGTCGTCGTCTGCAACGCCCTGAAGGCGCGCGGCGAGCGGCTCGACTGGTGCATCGTCGGCGAGCCGACCGCGGTCAAACAGACCGGCGACATGATCAAGAACGGGCGGCGCGGCACGCTGTCGGGCAAGCTCACCGTCAAAGGCATCCAGGGCCACATCGCCTACCCGCAACTGGCCAGGAACCCCATCCACGAGCTGGCACCGGCGCTGGCCGAGCTGGTCGGCATCGAATGGGACCGCGGCAACGACTTCTTCCAGCCCACCAGTTGGCAGGTCAGCAACCTCCACGCCGGCACCGGCGCGGGCAACATCATCCCGGGCCAGGTGGTGGTGGATTTCAACTTCCGCTTCTGCACCGAATCCACGCCTGAGTCGCTGCAGGCGCGCCTGCAAGCCGTCCTGACGAAGCACGCGCTCGATTACGAGCTGAAGTGGACGCTCGGCGGCCTGCCCTTTCTCACGCCGCCGGGCAGCCTGGTCGATGCGGTGCGGGCGGCGATCCGCGCCGAAACCGGCCTGGAGCCCGAGCTGTCGACCACCGGCGGCACCAGCGACGGCCGCTTCATCGCGCCAATCTGCCCACAGGTGGTGGAGCTGGGCCCGCCCAACGCCAGCATCCACAAGATCGACGAGCACATCGTGCTGGCCGACATCGAGCCGCTGACCGCCATCTACCGCCGCGTGCTGGAAAACCTGGCCGCGGCATGACGCTCGCCGAGCTTTTTGCCGATACCGAACGCCGACTTGACGCCGCCGGCGTGCATTTTGGCCACGGCACGACCAACGCCCGCGATGAAGCCGCCTGGCTGGTGCTGCATGCGCTCGGCCTGCCGCTGGACAGCGATATCGACGCGGTGTCGCAACAAAGAGGGCCACTGACCAGCGCGGAACATGAAAAGGCCGCTGCGCTGCTACAAGCGCGCCTGACCACGCGCCAACCACTGGCCTACCTGCTGAACGAAGCCTGGTTGCAAGGCCTGCCTTTTTACATCGATCCGCGCGCCATCGTGCCGCGCAGCCTGATCGCCGAATGCATCGCCGATGGCAGCATCGACCCCTGGCTATCGAGCCAGACGCGGCGCGTGCTGGACCTGTGCACCGGCAACGGCAGCCTGGCCGTGCTGGCCGCGCTGGCCTGGCCCAAGGTGCAAGTCGACGCCGCCGACCTGAGCGCCGACGCGCTGGCGGTGGCGCGCATCAACGTGGCCCAGCACGGCTTGCAGGACCGCATCGCGCTCATCGAGAGCGACGGCCTGGCCCGGTGCCACGGCCCCTACGACCTGATCCTCTGCAACCCGCCCTACGTCAACGCCGCCAGCATGGCCGCGCTGCCGCCCGAATTCCGCGCCGAACCCACGCTGGCCCTGGCGGGCGGCAGCGATGGCATGGACTTCGTGCGCACGCTGCTTCGCGACGCCCCGACGCGCATGGGCGCACACGCCGTGCTGGTGCTGGAAATCGGCCATGAACGCGCGCACTTCGAGGCCGCCTTCTCGCAGCTGAACCCCGTCTGGCTGGACACCAGCGCGGGCGGCGACCAGGTGCTGCTGCTCACGCGCGAGGCGCTCGTCCCATGATCCAGTTGCAGAACGTGGTGTTGCGCCGCGGCGCCAAGATACTGCTCGACGGCGCCAGCGTCACCATCCACCCCGGCGAAAAGGTCGCGCTGGTGGGGCGCAACGGCGCCGGCAAATCGACGCTGTTCGCGCTGTTCAACGGCACGCTGCACGAGGACGGCGGCGACTTCTCGATGCCCGCCGGCTGGCGGCTGGCGCAGGTGGCGCAGCACATGCCGGAGACCGATCAGGCCGCCACCGATTTCGTGCTCTCGGGCGATGAGCGCCTGACGATCTTGCACAATCAGCTGTCCCAAGCTGAGCACTCCGGCGACGGCCTGGCCATCGCGCAAGCGCACAGCGACCTGCACGACGCCGGTGCGCACGACGCCACGGCGCGGGCGCAGGCGCTGATCCTGGGGCTGGGTTTCAAGGTCGGCGAACTGCAGCGGCCCGTCAACAGCTTCTCGGGCGGCTGGCGCATGCGCCTGCAGCTGGCGCGTGCGCTGATGGCGCCCAGCGACCTGCTGCTGCTGGACGAACCCACCAACCACCTCGACCTGGACGCGCTGGTCTGGCTCGAAGGCTGGCTGCAACGCTACGCCGGCACGCTGATCGTGATCAGCCACGACCGCGAATTCCTGGACGCCGTCACGCGCATCACCCTGCACATCGAACAGCAGCGGCTGACGCGCTACGGCGGCAACTACAGCGCGTTTGAGGAGTTGCGCGCGCAGCAGCTCAGTCTGCAACAGGCGGCGTTCGCCAAGCAGCAGGAGAAGATCGCGCACCTGCAGAAGTTCATCGACCGCTTCAAGGCCAAGGCCACCAAGGCCAGGCAGGCGCAAAGCAGGGTGAAGGCGCTGGAGCGCATGGAGCGCGTGGCACCGGTGCTGGCCGACGCCGAGTTTCAGTTCGAGTTCAAGGAGCCGGACAACCTGCCCAACCCGATGCTGGCGATTCGCGACGCAGTGTTCGGCTATCGGGCGGACGACACCAAGAAGAAGGAAGCGGCCGGCGTCGGTGCGGCCACACCCGATGGGTCGCTCGACGCACCACCCGCGCTGAGCGACTACGCCACCACCGCCACGCTGCACGCACAGCTGGCGGCGCGTGGCGAACTGCCACCCGAACCGCAGCCAGGCGACCGCATCATCCTGCGCGGTGTCACGCGCACCGTGCTGGCGGGCCAGCGCATCGGCATTCTGGGCGCCAACGGCCAGGGCAAATCGACGCTGGTCAAGACCATTGCGCGTACCCTACCCTTGCTGGGCGGTCAGGTCACCGAAGGCAAGGGCCCGGCCATTGGCTACTTCGCCCAGCAGGAGCTGGACGTGTTGCACGCCGGCAGCACGCCGCTGGAACACATGGTGCGGCTGGCGCGCGCCACCGGGCAGGAGAACGCCGAGGCCGCGCGCGAACAGCAGTTGCGCAACTTCCTGGGCAGCTTCAGCTTTCCGGGCGAGATGGTGACGCAGCCGGTGGGCCAGTTCAGCGGCGGCGAGAAGGCGCGCCTGGTGCTGGCCATGATCGTGTGGCAGCGGCCCAATCTGCTGCTGCTGGACGAGCCCACCAACCACCTCGACCTGGCGACGCGCGAGGCGCTGGCCGTGGCGCTGAACGAGTTCGAGGGCACGCTGATGCTGGTCAGCCACGACCGCGCCCTGTTGCGCAGCGTGTGCGACGAGTTCTGGCTGGTCGGGCGCGGGCGCGTGGAGCCGTTCGAGGGCGATCTGGACGATTACCAGCGTTACCTGCTGGACGAGGCCAAGCGCCTGCGCGAGCTGGCGGCCCCTGAACTCGCTACCGATTCAGTAGCTTCTGGCGCAGACCCAGCAAGCGCTGGAGCCCCAAAAGACTCTCAACCAGTCGTCAACCCCGCCGAGCAGCGCCGGCTCGACGCCCAGCGCCGCCAGCAGCTGGCCGAAAAAACCAAGCCGCTGAAGCGCGCCCTGCAGCAGGCCGAGCAGCGCATGCAGGCCTTGGGCGACGAGCGCAGCGCGCTGGAGCAGCGCCTGAGCACCCCGCTGCCGCCGGCCGACATTGCCGAAGCCGGGCGTCGGCTCAAGGCCGTGGGCGACGCGCTGGATGCGCTGGAAGACGAGTGGCTGCGCCTGTCGGGCGAGATCGAAGCCATCGAGCAGGCGACCGCACCGGCCTGAGCCCACCGGTCCTGTAGGCCAACACCGCAACTTGCGCCAACGTGCCTCGCCGAGCGGTCAAGCGCGGTTAAAGTGCCGCCTGTCACTCATTACCGCTTCGGCAGGAGAACTCTCGTGGGCATCATCGTCACCATCATCGTCGGCTTCATCGTGGGCCTGATCGCGCGCGCCATCATGCCCGGCAACCAGAGCATGGGCTTCATCATGACCACCATCCTGGGCATCGTCGGCGCCCTGGCGGCGGGCCTGATCATGCAGGCGCTGGGCTATTCGGGCGCGGTCGGCTGGATCGCTTCCGTGATCGGCGCCATCGTGGTGCTGTGGCTCTACGGCATGATCACCAGGAAGGGCTGAGCGCCGCACCCGCGGGCACTCGCACACGAACCGGCAGCCCTATGGCCAAGATCGCCCCACCCGACGCACTGGCGCTGGCCCACGGCCACACGCGGCTGGAGCAGGCCGTGCTGCGCAGCCGCCAGATGCTGCGCAAGCGCGCGCTGGTCGCCGGCGTGGCCGGCGCCGTGCCGCTGCCCGGCCTGGACTGGGCGGCCGATGCGGCCATGCTGACGCAGCTGCTGCCCAAGATCAACGCCGAGTTCGGCCTGGCGCCGCACCAGATCGCCAAGCTCGACGCACGCGAAAAAGAGCGCGTGCAAAAAGCCATCGGCATGGTCGGCTCGGTGCTGGTCGGGCGCGTGGTCACGCGCGGGCTGGTGCTGCGCTTCGCCAAGCTGCTGGGCATGCGACTGACCACCGCGCAAGCCGCCAAGTACGTGCCGATTGCCGGACAGCTGGTGTCGGGCGCGCTGGGCTACGCGGCGCTGCAGTACCTGGGCGAGCAGCACATCCGCGACTGCGTGCGCGTGGCGCTGGCCGCGCCCCTGGCCTTGCCGGCGCCCGCGGATGCCGTCACCGACGCGGGCGAGCACCCGCAACACGGCGAGGCGCGCGCGGGTGCCGATCCGGCCACGGCTTGATCGCCCGACCGCACACCTGGAACGCCCGCCCGCCGACGCTTCGGCCGGCGGGTTTTATTTCGCCGCGCCCTGGCCCTCGAACCAGCGCGCCACCAGCGCCCGCTCAGCGTCGGTCATCTGCGTCGCGTTGGACAGCGGCATGATCTTCGTCACCACCACCTGCTGGTAGACCATTTGCGCGTGCTGCTCAAGCAAGGCCTGCGAGTCGAGCCGCAGGTTCTTCATTTGCACCGCCGCACCGTGGCAGGACTGGCAGCGCTGCTCGATCACCGGCTTGAGTTCGGCATAGCCCACCTGCGCCTGCAGTGCCGCCGCGGCCGGCGCGGGCGCCGGGCGCAGCCAGGCCACCAGGCCCAGCAGCAGCGCCACACCCAGCGCGGCGTAGGGCCAGGGATGGCGCGCGCGCCCCAGGTGCCAGCCGTGCCGCTGCACGAAGAACTGGCGAATCAGCGCGCCCGCCAGCATCAGCAGGAACAGCACCAGCCAGCGCTGCGGGTGGCTGGTGAGAAAGCCGTAGTGGTTGCTGATCATGGCGATGAGCACCGGCAGCGTGAAGTAGGTGTTGTGCACGCTGCGCTGCTTGCCGCGCTTGCCGTGGATCGCCAACGCGTCGGCGTCGTAGGGCCGGCCGCTGGTCATGGCCGCGACCACCTTGCGCTGGCCGGGAATGATCCAGAAGAACACGTTGGCGCTCATGGCCGTGGCCAGCATCGCGCCGACGATCAGGAAGGCCGCGCGGCCCGAGAACAGGTGTGTGGCCAGCCAGCAGGCCAGCGCCACCACCCCCAGCAGCAGCGCGGCGACGATGCGCTCGCCGTGGGGCCTGAAGCCGAAGACGCGGCAGATGGCGTCGTAGATGAACCAGAACGCCGCCAGCAGGCCCACCGCCGTGAAGCCCGCCGCCACCGGCGACCAGTCGAGCACCTGCTTGTCAATCAGGAAGGCACTGGCGTTCCACAGGTACAGCACGGCGAACAGCGCGAAGCCCGACAACCAGGTGGAATAGCTTTCCCAGTAGAACCAGTGCAGCTTGCTGTCGATGCCGCCCTTGGGCGCCACCATGTATTTCTGCGGGTGGTAGAAGCCCCCGCCGTGCACCGCCCACATGGCGCCGTCCACACCCTTGTCCTTCAGGTCCTCGGCGGTCGGTGCCAGCAGGTTGCTGTCAAGAAACACGAAATAGAACGAGGAGCCAATCCACGCGATCGCGACGATGACGTGCAGCCAGCGCAACAGCAGATTGGCCCAGTCCAGCAGATAGGCTTCCATCGATCCATGGCCTTTCCATCCGACTCGCCACCGCGGGCGCTGCAAGCCGTTCCAGGGCGATCGCGCATCGGGCCTGTGCTCCGCCACCGGAGCGCGGCCCCGGGGCACCGCTGCGATCCGCGCAAAGTGTAGTGTCAAATCGTCACGCGACGGCCGGCGCGTGCCGGCCATGGTCCATGACGCTGCCCGCTGGCCCCGGGAGGCAGTCCACCCCGTGCGCCAGAAATCGTGGAAAATAGCGGGTTTGCCGCCGCGTGAGCGACGGCCCCTTCATCAAGGATCAGAGGATCACATCATGGGCAACAAACTCGTCACCGAAGCCATGCGCAAGGCCACGCCGCCGCTGCCCGGCGCACCCCGCCTGAAGCAGGGCGCAGGCCAGAAGAGCAGTCTGGAGCGCGGCACCCACACCCGCAGCAAGAAGAACCCCGGCAAGCGCCCGCACCAGGGCTGAGCCCGGCCTGCCACCGACACGGCGCCCGCGGGCGCCGTCGTCATGGCGGCACGGTCTGCAGCAGCTGCGCCACGGTCGACAGGGCAATCACCGCCGGCTGCTTGCCGGCGATGCCCGGCACGCCGATGGGTGAGGTCACGGCGGCCAGTTCCTGTGCATCGAAGCCGCGTTCGCGCAGTCGGTGGCGAAAAGTGGCCCACTTGGTCTTGCTGCCGATCAGACCGATGAAGGGCAGATCGGCCCGCTCGCGCTGGCGCCGCAGGCAGGCGGCGACGATCTCCAGATCCTCGGCGTGGCTGAAACTCATGATCAGCACCCGGCTGCCTGGCGCCAGCGTGCGCACCGCCGCCTGCACCGGCTCGGAGTGCTCGCAGCGCACGTGGGCCGGCACCTGATCCGGAAACACCTCGTCGCGGCTGTCGATCCAGTGCAGGGAAAACGGCAGCTCGGCGACCAGTCGCACGATGGCGTGGCCCACATGGCCGCCGCCGAACAGCGCCACCGGCGTGCCCGCACGCGCCAGCCGCTGCCGCAGCGCGGCGCCATCGCGCGCACCAGCCAATTCGAAGCCCAGGTGCACCACGCCGCCGCAGCACTGCCCCAGACTCGGTCCCAGCGCGCAGCGGCGTGGCGCCGCATCGGCCGCTCCTGCCGTCAGGCACTGGCGCGCGTGCGCGATGGCCTGCCACTCCAGATGGCCGCCGCCGATGCTGCCGACCACGGCGTCTTCAAACACCGCCATCCAGGCGCCCGGCTCGCGCGGCGTCGACCCTTCAGCGCGCGCCACCGTGACCAGCACGGCATCGGCCGCGCGCAGGCGTTGCAGAAAATCCTCGAGATCAGGCACGCGGCTCAAGACTCCGATTGACAAACGGGCGGGCGATGCGGACAGTATGCCGCCGCACGACAGGAGCCCGCTTGAACCCCCTCACCGCCCGCACCGGAAGCCACCTCGCTGGCCGCAGCCTGGCGCTTGCCACCGGCGCGCTGGCCGCGCTGCTGATCAGCCTGCCAGCGCCGGCCGCCGACGCCGCGACCAAGCGACCATCGACGGCGAGCAAGAACGCCAGCAAAAGCCCGGCCCGGTCGATCAAGCCGCGCCGGCGCGTGCGCCCGGCCGCCGGCCAGTCGTCGGCGCGCCCGGTGCCGGTGCCCGAGGCGTCGGACGCCGCCACCGCCCGCGCCTACCGCAAGGACGCCGCGCGCCACCTCTACAGCCTGAACCTGGGCAGCATCTACCAGGGCCGCATGCCGCCGCTGCTGTACGCCATCGGCGTGCTGCAAGTGCATGTCGACGGCCAGGGCCGCGTGGGCACCATCAGCTGGATGCGCGCGCCCAGCCACGCGCCCGAGGTGATGCGCCAGATCGAACGCCTGGTGCGCGCGGCCGAGCCGTTCCCGCCCCCGGCGCGCGTGGGCGGGCTGATCTACACCGACACTTGGCTGTGGCACAAGAGCGGCAAGTGGCAGCTCGACACGCTGACCGAAGGGCAGGATTGACGCTCCCCCTGAGGCGCTGCGCGCCTTCCCCCGAAGGGGGACAACGCTGGCGCTCGGGGAGCCCCCGAGCGCGGCGTTCCCGCATGGCCTGCTCCGCGGCCTTTTGACTTGCGTGGAGAAAGAGCCGCGCTACGAGCCACGGTAGGTCGAATAACTCCAGGGGCTGCACAGCAGCGGCACGTGGTAGTGTTGATCGGCGTGGGCGATGCCGAAGTCCAGGTTCACCACGTCCAGGAACGGCGGCTGCGGCAGCGCCACGCCGCGCGCGCGAAAGTACGCCGCCACCTCGAACGCCAGCCGGTAGGTGCCGGGCCGCAGGCTGGCATCGTCCATCAGCGGCCCGTCAGGGTTGCGCCCGTCGACGTTGAGCGTGAAACGCTTGACCAGCGTGGCGCGCTCGCCCTGCGTCTGGTACAGCGCCACCGTCATACCGGCCGCCGGCGTGCCGTGCATGGTGTCGAGAACGTGCGTGCTCAGGCCCATCGCCAAGCTCCTTTCCTGAGTGTTTGTCCACAAAACTGCATACAGTTTCCCCGCTTGTGCCTATGATGGCACACCATGGAGGCCTCCAGCACCGACATGATCGTGCAGGCGCTCACCCGCGCCATCGTCGATCACCGCCTGCAGGCCGGCAGCAAGCTGGCCGAGCAGGCCTTGGCCGATCATTTCGGTGTCTCGCGCACCCTCGTGCGCCAGGCGCTGTTCCAGCTCTCGCAAAAGCGCCTGGTGCGGCTGGCCCCGTCGCGCGGCGCCTTCGTCGCCAGCCCTTCGATCGACGAAGCGCGCCAGGTGTTCGCGGTGCGCCGCATGCTGGAAGTCGAACTCACCCGCGCCTTCGTGCGCGCCGCCACGCCCGAGCGCATTGAGGCGCTGCGCGCCCACGTGCGGCAGGAGCAGGCCGCCGTGGCGCGCGGCGACGTCGCCGGCCGCACCGAGTTGCTGGGCGACTTCCACGTGCGCATGGCCGAGCTGATCGGCAACACCGTGCTGGCCGAGGTGCTGCGCGACCTGCTGGCGCGCTGCGCCCTCGTCACACTGATGTACCAGAGCAGTCGCGCCGCGCACGACTCCTCCGCCGAACACGCCGCGCTGGTGGACTGTTTTGCCACCGGCAAGCTGACGCAGGCGGTCAAACTGATGCGCGCCCACCTCGCCCACGTGGAAGCCGGCCTGAATCTGCACCCGTCCGCGCCCACGCACGACCTGAAAGCCGCACTGCAATCCCTCACGCCCGAGACCCCGACATGACGACGCCGATTTACGACAGCACCGCCCCCTACCCGCGCGACCTGGCCGGCTACGGCCGCGACGTGCCGCACGCGCGCTGGCCCGGCGGCGCGCGCATTGCCGTGCAGTTCGTGCTCAACGTCGAGGAAGGCGGCGAGAACCATGTGCTGCACGGCGACACCGGCAGCGAACAATTCCTCAGCGAGCTGTTCAACCCCGCCGCCTATCCGGCGCGCCACATGAGCATGGACGGCATCTACGAGTACGGCTCGCGCGCCGGCGTGTGGCGCATCCTGCGCGAGTTCGACGCGCGCGGCTGGCCGCTGACGGTGTTCGGCGTGGCCACGGCGCTGGCCCGCACCCCCGAGATGGTGAAGGTGTTCCAGCAGCGCGGTGACGAGATTGCCTGCCACGGCCTGAAATGGATCCACTACCAGAACGTCGACGAAGCCACCGAGCGCGCCCACATGGCCGAGGCGCTGGACACCATAGAAGAGCTCAGCGGTGAACGGCCCGTGGGCTGGTACACCGGCCGCGACAGCCCCAACACGCGCCGTCTGGTGGTGGACGATGGCCGCCTGCTGTACGACAGCGACTACTACGGCGACGACCTGCCCTTCTGGATGAAGGTGCGCAAGACCGACGGCACGGCAGTGCCGCACCTGGTGGTGCCCTACACGCTGGACTGCAACGACATGCGCTTTGCGCTGCCGCAGGGCTACAGCCATGCCGAACCCTTCTTTGCCTACATGCGCGACAGCTTCGATGCGCTGTACGCCGAGGGCGACCCGCAGGGGCTCGACCGGCCCAAGATGCTCAGCATCGGCATGCACAGCCGCCTGCTGGGGCGGCCGGGGCGCATCACGGCGTTGCAGCGCTTTCTGGACCACATCGCGGCACACGACGACGTGTGGATGTGCCGCCGCATCGACATCGCGCGCCACTGGATCGCCACGCACCCCCATCAGGAATGACCATGCCCCTCACGCTCGACCAACTCAACGCCGCGCCGGCCGCCGAAGCCGAGCAGATGCTGGATGGCCTGTACGAGCACACGCCCTGGATCGCCGCCGAGGCGCTGAAGGCGCGCCCCTTCAAGTCGCTCGCCCAGCTCAAGCGCGCCATGGCCGACGTGCTGGCGCGCGGCACGACCGAGCAGCACCTGGCCCTGATCCGCGCCCACCCCGAGCTGGCCGGCAAGGCCATGGTGGCGAAAACGCTGACTGCCGAATCGACCAACGAGCAAGGCAAGGCGGGCCTGACCGAGTGCACGCCGGAGGAATTCGCGCGCATCCAGCAGCTCAACGCCGACTACAACGCACGATTTGGTTTCCCATTCATCCTGGCGGTGCGCGGCCCGCGCGGCACGGGGCTGAACAAGCAGCAGATCATCGACACTTTTGCCCGGCGCCTGGCCAACCACCCCGATTTCGAGCGGGCTGAAGCGCTGCGCAACATCCACCGCATTGCCGAAATCCGCCTGGCCGACAAGTTCGCAGCCGATCCCGCGCTGGGCAACGAGGTGTGGGACTGGCACGAGCAACTGGCGCAGCACAGCGACCCCGGCTTTGCCGAGGCGGGCCAGCTCACCGTCACCTACCTGACCGACGCGCACCGCGCCTGCGCGGCCTTCATCAGCCAGACCATGCGCGAGGCGGGCTTTGACGAGGTGACGCAGGACGCGGTGGGCAACGTCGTTGGACGCTATCGGGCTGATCCTGCGCTCGAGAACGCCAAAACGTTGATGACCGGCAGCCACTTCGACACCGTGCGCAATGGCGGCAAGTACGACGGGCGCCTGGGCATCTCGGTGCCCGTGATGTGCGTGCGCGAGCTGCACCGCGCGGGCCGCCGCCTGCCCTTCGACATCGAGGTGATCGGGTTTGCGGAAGAAGAAGGCCAGCGCTACAAGGCCACGTTCCTGGGCTCTGGCGCGCTGATCGGCCAATTCAACCCCGCCTGGCTCGATCAGCAGGACGCCGACGGCGTGACCATGCGCCAGGCCATGCAGCAGGCGGGCCTGGCGATGGACGACATTCCCAAGCTCAAGCGCGATCCGTCGCGCTACCTCGGCTTTGTCGAAGTGCACATCGAGCAAGGCCCGGTGCTGAACGAGCTGAACCTGCCGCTGGGCATCGTCACCTCGATCAACGGCAGCGTGCGTTACCTGGGCGAGTTCATCGGCCAGGCCAGCCACGCTGGCACCACGCCCATGGACCGCCGGCGCGACGCCGCCTGCGCCGCGGCCGAACTGGCGCTGTACATCGAGCAACGCGCTGCGCAGGATGGCGATTCGGTAGCAACCATGGGCTTGCTGCAAGTGCCCAACGGCTCCATCAACGTGGTGCCCGGCCGCTGCGCCTTCAGCCTGGATTTGCGCGCGCCCACGGACGCGCAGCGCGACGCCTTGGACGCCGACGTGCTGGCACAGATCAAGCAGATCGCCGAGCGCCGCGGCGTGGCCTACACGCTGGAGGAAACCCTGCGCGCCAGCGCCGCGCCCAGCGACCCGGCGTGGCAACAGCGCTGGGAGCGCGCCGTCGAATCGCTCGGCCTGCCCCTCTTCCGTATGCCCAGCGGCGCCGGCCACGACGCCATGAAGCTGCACGAGGTGATGCCGCAGGCCATGCTGTTCGTGCGCGGCGGCAACGCCGGCATCAGCCACAACCCGCTGGAATCCACCCACGCCGACGACATCGAACTGGCGGTGCGCGCCATGCAACGGCTGCTGGATGATCTGGCGGCGGAATGACACACCAACAGCCGGACGCGAAGGACGCAAAGGATTCGCGAAGGACGCAAAAGAAGACCAAAAAATTTTGAATTCTTTCGCGCCTTTCGCGTGACCTTCGCGTCCTTCGCGTCCGGTTTTCTTAAGCGCTTGAACACCATGACCCAAGACACCTACGCCGCCCTCGACACCTGGATCGACCAGCACTTCGACGAACAAGTCGCTTTCTTGCAGCAACTGGTGCGCGTGCCCACCGACACACCGCCCGGCAACAACGCGCCACATGCCGACAAGACCGCCGAGTTGATCCAGGCCTTCGGCTTCGACGCCGAAAAGCACCACGTGCCCGCACAGGCCGTGCGCGACTACGGCATGGAAAGCATCACCAACCTGATCGTGCGGCGCCGCTATGGTGATGGCGGCAAGACCATCGCGTTGAACGCCCACGGTGACGTGGTGCCGCCTGGCGAGGGCTGGGCGCACGATCCGTATGGCGCTGAAATCAAGGACGGCCAGATGTACGGCCGCGCCACCGCCGTCAGCAAGAGCGACTTCTCCACCTTCACCTTCGCCGTGCGTGCGCTGGAGGCCGTGGCCAAGCCGACCAAAGGCGCGGTGGAGCTGCACTTCACCTACGACGAAGAGTTTGGCGGCGAACTCGGCCCCGGCTGGCTGCTGGAAAAAGGCCTGACCCAACCCGATCTGATGATCGCCGCCGGTTTCAGCTACGAAGTGGTCACCGCGCACAACGGCTGCCTGCAAATGGAAGTGACCGTGCACGGCAAGATGGCGCACGCCGCCGTGCCGCACACCGGCATCGACGCGCTGCAGGGCGCCGTGGCCATCATGAACAAGCTGTACGCCGAAAACCGGCGTTACCAGGGCATCAGCTCGCGCGTGCCGGGCATCAAGCACCCGTACCTGAACATCGGCCGCATCGAGGGCGGCACCAACACCAACGTGATGCCGGGCAAGGTCGTGTTCAAGCTGGACCGCCGCATGATCCCCGAGGAGAACCCGGCCGACGTCGAGGCGCTGATCCGCCAGGTGATTGCCGACGCGGTCGATGGTTTCAACGCCGGGCGGCCCGACGAGGGCATCCGCGTCGACATCAAGCGCCTGCTGCTGGCCAAGGCCATGACGCCGCTGCCCGGCAACGCGCCGCTGGTCGAAGCGATCCAGAAGCACGGCGAAGCGGTGTTTGGCGACAAGCCGCCGGCCGTGGGCACCCCGCTCTACACCGACGTGCGCCTGTATGTGGAGCGCGGCATTCCCGGCGTCATCTACGGCGCCGGCCCGCGCACGGTGCTGGAGAGCCACGCCAAGCGCGCCGACGAGCGCGTCGAACTGCAAGACCTGCGCCGGGCCACCAAGGTGATCGCGCGCGCCCTGGCCGATTTGCTATCTGCTTGATGGCTGCTTGCGCCGGCTCTGCCTGCGCAAACGGTGTTTTCTTATAAATCCCCCCGAACACCCCACAGCCGGACGCAGAGGACGCGAAAGTTACGCAGAGTACGCAGAAGAAACCAAGAATCAGTTCTGGAATTCTTTTTGCGTCCTCTGCGAAATCTCTGCGTCCTCTGCGTCCGGCTGTTCTGGTTATCCGGTGAGTCCTGCGGCTTACTTGTCCACCTGCCCGACCACAAAGGTCACGTTCATGTTGACCCGATATTCCTTGATCTTGCCGCCTTCGATGACGACCTTCTGCTCCTTGATCCAGGCACCTTTCACCTGATCAATGCTGTCTGTGGCACGCGCCACACCAGCCAGGATGGCGTCCTCGAAGCTCTTGCTGCTGGATGCGCTGATTTCAATGACTTTGGCAACGGTCATGGGATGACTCCTTGGGTGAGTGGCCCGCTCGGGGCCGGGGTGGAATGAAACCACCCAGCCACCTTAGCCCCCGCATCCGCACCGCGCTGTGGGCTGCCGTCTGACACGCGCGTCGTCCGACGCCGCCTGTTCATATTCTCGTTTGGCATATATCAACAATAAACTATTGGTTGGTTTTGGCATAAAGCATTGCTACATTCGCGCCCTGACTTGAACCCCTTGTGCCCCGCGATGTACCAATACACCGATTTCGATCGCCAATTCGTCCACTTGCGCGCGCAGCAGTTTCGCGACCAACTCGAACGCTGGCAGCGCGGCGAACTCAGCGACGAACAGCTGCTGCCCCTGCGTCTGCAAAACGGCTGGTACATCCAGCGCTACGCCCCGATGGCGCGCATTGCCGTGCCCTATGGCGAGATCAGCAGCCGGCAGCTGCGCATGCTGGCGCGCATCGCGCGCGAGTACGACCGCCCCGACCCCGAGCTGCTGGCGCACGCCCAGCAGACGCAGGACGCGCTGCAGGCCTCGCAGCCCGGTCTGACCGTCAACGCGCCGCCGCTGAAGTACGGCTACGGCCACTTCACCACCCGCACCAACGTGCAGTTCAACTGGATCCCGCTCGCCAAGGCCGCCGACGTGATGGACCTGCTGGCCAGCGTCCACATGCACGGCATCCAGACCAGCGGCAACAACATCCGCAACATCACCTGCGACGCGCTCGCCGGCATCGCGCCGGACGAGATCGTCGACACGCGCCCGTTCGCCGAGATCACGCGCCAGTGGAGCACGCTGCACCCTGAGTTCGCGTTCCTGCCGCGCAAGTTCAAGATCGCCTTCAACGGCAGCGCCGAAGACCGCGCCGCCACCGGCTGGTACGACATCGGCGTGCAGGCGCAGCGCAATGCCGCCGGCGAAGTCGGCTTCACCGTGATGGCCGGCGGCGGCATGGGCCGCACACCGGTGATCGCCGCGGTGATGAACGACTTCGTGCCCTGGGACCAGCTGCTCAACTACATCGAGGCCATCGTGCGCGTCTACAACCGCTGGGGCCGGCGCGACAACAAGTGGAAGGCGCGCATCAAGATCCTGGTCAAGGCCGAAGGCCCGAAGTTCGTCGAGGACATCGAGACCGAGTACCGCGCCATCCTCGAGCAGGACGGCGCGCCGCACACCATCACCCGCGACGAGCTGGAGCGCGTGCAGGCCGGCTTCCACGTGCCGCCGCTGCGCGCCGCCGGCATCCCCAGCCTGGTCAACATCGCCGCCAAGCCCTACCAGCGCTGGCTGACGCAGAACGTGGGCGCGCACCGGGTGCACGACTTGTGCGTGGTGACCCTGTCCTTCAAGCGCCCCGGCTGGGCGCCCGGCGACGCCAGCGCCGACACGCTGGACGCGCTGGCCGAACTGGCCGACACCTTCAGCTCGGGCGAGGCACGCCTGACGCACGAGCAGAACCTGCTGCTGCCCTGGGTGCACGCCAGCGACCTGCCGGCGCTGTACGAGCGCGCCAAGGCGCTTGGCCTGGCGCAACCCAACATCGGCCTGATCAGCGACATGATCGTCTGCCCCGGCGGCGACTTCTGCTCGCTGGCCAACGCGCGCTCGCTGCCGATCGCCGCCGCGCTGACCGAGCTGTACCAGGACATCGACGAGGTCACCGACCTGGGGCCGATCGACCTGCACATGAGCGGTTGCATCAATTCCTGCGGCCACCACCACAGCGGCCACATCGGCATCCTGGGCGTCGACAAGGACGGCAAGGAGTGGTACCAGGTCACGCTCGGCGGCAGCGACGGCTCGGCGCTGTCGGGACCAGCGACGCCCGGCAAGGTGGTCGGGCCGGCGTTCTCGGCCGCCGAGGTGCCGGGCGTGGTCGAGGCGTTGCTGGACACCTACCGCGAGCTGCGCCGCAGCGCCGCCGAGCGCTTCATCGACACCCTGCGCCGCGTCGGCCACGAGCCCTTCAAGGCCGCCGCCAACGGCGCGCGGCTGAGCGCCCAGCCACGCAGCACCACCGTGCGGGTCGAAGCCGCGCTCGTCTGACACCCCGGAGATCTCTTGCCATGAATCTGTTTGCCCACGACAAGTCGCCCACCGATCCGGTGGGCCACCGCGCGCTGCGCATCGACAACGACGCCGATCTGGCCGTGCTGGCCGCCGACGGCGCGTTCGATGGCGTGGACCGCATCGAACTCGACTTTCCCAAGTTCACCGACGGCCGCGCGCTCAGCCAGGCCGTGCTGCTGCGCCGCCGCTACCGCTTTGCCGGCGACATCCGCGGCAGCGGCGACGTGCTGATCGACCTGCTGGTGCACATGCACCGCAGCGGCTTCACCAGCGCCGTGCTGCCACCGGGCCAGGACGCCGCCGCCGCCGCGCGCCAGTTCGCGCGCTACGCCGCCTTCTACCAGGGCGACGTCATCGAACCGCGCCCGCACTTCGCCCGCAACGACGAACGGCAGGCCGCATGAGCACGGTCGCGGCTTTGCTGACCCCGCCCAAGGCGGCGGCGTCGGCCATCGAGCTGTACGCACGGCCCTCGCCGGACTACGCCGCCAGGCTGCGCGAAACCGTGGTCACCCTGCTCAAGGCCGCCGCCACCGGCCCGGTCACGCAGGCCAGCAGCCTGGGCGCCGAGGACATGGTGATCACCCACCTGATCAACCGGCACCAGTTGCCGATCGAGGTCTTCGTGCTCGACACCGGCAGGCTGCACGCCGAGACGCTGGCCTTGCTGGCCCAGCTGAAGACGCAGCAAGCCGCGCACCCCCACGCGCCGCTCACCGTCTACCGGCCCGAGCCGCAGGCGGCGGCCGAATTCGTCGCGCGCGAGGGCGAGGACGCCATGTACCAGAGCATCGAGCTGCGCAAGGCCTGCTGCGGCATCCGCAAGCTGGAGCCGCTGGACCGCGCACTCGCCGGCAAGGCCGCCTGGGTGACCGGCTTGCGGCGCGAGCAATCGGGCGCGCGCGCCGAGGTGCCGCTGGTCGACCGCTCTGAATGGCCGAGCACGGGCCGGCTGAAATACAACCCGCTGGCCGACTGGAGCTGGGGCGACGTGTGGCACTACATCGCCACGGAGCAGGTGCCTTACAACCCGCTGCACGACCAGTTCTACCCCAGCATCGGCTGCGCACCCTGCACCCGCGCCATCCAACTGGGCGAAGACTTCCGCGCCGGCCGCTGGTGGTGGGAGGACGAGGCTGCCAAGGAGTGCGGCTTGCACGTCAAGGATTCCAACTCCGCAGCGCCGGTATTTCACCCTCTCCCCAAAGGGGCGAGGGAGTCAAACCTGGCACAAGAAGCTCAGTCATGAACGCCCGCACCGAACCCCAGCTGCTGCACGCCGCGCAGCCCACCCCCACGCTGAGCAACGCCCACCTTGATGCGCTGGAGGAAGAAACCATCTTCATCCTGCGAGAGGTCGCCGCCGCCTTCGAGCGCCCCGCGCTGCTGTTCTCGGGCGGCAAGGATTCGCTGGTGATGCTGCGCTGCGCTGAGAAGGCGTTCGGCGTCGGCCGCATTCCGTACCCGCTGCTGATGATCGACACCGGCCACAACTTTCCCGAGGTGACCGATTTCCGCGACCAGCGCGCGGCGGAACTGAAGACCGAACTGATCGTGCGCGGCGTCGAGGACAGCATGGCGCGCGGCAGCGTGCGCCTGGCCCACCCCGGCGAATCGCGCAACGTGCACCAATCGGTCACGCTGCTGGAAGCCATCGAGGAATTCCGCTTCGACGCCCTGATCGGCGGCGGGCGCCGCGACGAGGAAAAAGCGCGCGCCAAGGAGCGCATCTTCAGTCACCGCGACAGCTTCGGCCAGTGGCAGCCCAAGGCGCAGCGCCCTGAGTTGTGGACGCTGTTCAATACCCGTCTGAAGCCAGGCGAGCACTTCCGCGTGTTCCCCATCAGCAACTGGACCGAGTTGGACGTGTGGCAATACATCGAGCGCGAAAACATCGCCCTGCCCTCGATCTACTACGCCCATGAGCGCGAAGTGGTGGAGCGCCGCGGCCTGCTGGTGCCGGTGACACCGCTCACGCCGGCCAAGGATGGTGAAGTGGTCGAAACCCGCACCGTACGCTTTCGCACCGTGGGCGACATCACCTGCACCTGCCCAGTCGAAAGCCCCGCCGCCACGCCGGGCGAGATCGTCATCGAAACCTTGACCGTCAGCGTCAGCGAGCGCGGCGCGACGCGCATGGACGACAAGACCAGCGACGCGTCGATGGAAAAGCGCAAGAAGGATGGGTACTTCTAAAAAAAACCAAACATCCGGACGCGAAGGACGCAAAGGTTCCGCGAAGGACGCGAAAGAAAACCTTTTTGAATTTGTCTTTTTCGCGTCCTTCGCGTGATCTTCGCGCCCTTCGCGTCCGGTTGTTCAAGAAAGCATTTCCATGACCACTACAACATCCATAGCTGCCCGTGCACCCCTCACAAACGCGAGCAGCCAGAAAGACACCCAGACCGCCCTGCGCTTCATCACCTGCGGCTCCGTCGATGACGGCAAGAGCACGCTGATCGGGCGCCTGCTGGTGGACAGCCGGGCGGTGCTGCAAGACCATCTGGCCGGCGTCACGCGCGGCGGCGAGGCCGATCTGGCGCAGCTCACCGACGGCCTGCAGGCCGAGCGCGAGCAGGGCATCACCATCGACGTCGCCTGGCGCTACTTCTCCACCGAATCGCGCAAATTCATCATCGGCGACGCACCCGGGCACGAGCAGTACACGCGCAACATGGTCACCGCCGCGTCGCAGGCCGATGCCGCCGTGGTGCTGGTCGACGCCACCAAGCTCGATTGGCAAGACGCCGGGCTGGCGCTGCTGCCGCAAACGCGCCGCCATTCGCTGCTGCTGCAGCTGCTGCGCGTGCCCTCCGTCGTGTTCGCCATCAACAAGCTCGACGCCGTGGCCGAGCCCGAGCGCGCCTACCAGCACATCCGCGGCGCGCTGCAGGCCTTCAGCGTCGGTGCCGGCCTCGACGCCGCCGCCGTCGTGCCGACCTCGGCGCTCAAGGGCTGGAACGTGGTCGATCTGGGACAGCAGAACCCCGGCTGGTGTGGCTACGTCGGGCCGAGCTTGCTGGAAATTCTGGAGCAGTTGCCCGTCACGCCGCGCGAAACCCCGTTGCCTCTCGCCTTTCCAGTGCAATGGGTCGAGAAGTTTTCCTCATCGTCCGACACCCGCCAGGGCCGCCGCGTATTCTGGGGCCGCGTGGCCACCGGCAGCATCGCGCCCGGCACGCCCGTGCAGCTGCTGCCCGGCGGGCAGAGCGCGGTGGTGGCGCAGGTGCTCGACCATGCGCGCGCACCCCAGGTTGTCGGCGCCGGCCGCAGCGCCGGCGTCGTGCTGGATCGCGAGCTGGACGTGTCGCGCGGCGACTGGATCGTGGCCGCGCCCACGCCCGCCATCGGCGCCGACGACTTCGACGACACCGCATCGCGGCCGGCCTGGCCGCTGCAGCGTGCGCTGACCGCCACCGTGGCCTGGATGGACGAGGAACCGCTGGTGGCCGGCCGCGTCTACTGGGCGCTGCATGGCCACCGCTGGGTCAAGGCCCGCGTCGCGCGCATCACGGAGCGGCTCAACATTCATACCCTCGCGCGCGAAGCCAGCACGCAGCTGGAGCCGGGTGCCATCGGCCACGTCGAACTGCTGCTGCAAGAGCCCATCCCCGCCGCCGCCTTCGCGCACAGCCGCACGCTCGGCGCGCTGATCCTGGTCGACACCGCCAGCCACAAGACCGCCGGTGCGGTGCTGCTGCATTGAGCGCCTAAAATCCAGCCCCTGCGCATCGCCCGCGATCGCGCCATTCAAGAATCATCCGAAGTCGTATCCCCCTACCCATGACCCACGTCGTCACCGAAGCCTGCATCCGCTGCAAATACACCGATTGCGTGGACGTCTGCCCCGTCGATTGCTTTCTCGAAGGTCCCAACTTCCTCACCATCGACCCCGATGAGTGCATCGACTGCGCCGTCTGCATCCCCGAGTGCCCGGTCAACGCCATCTACGCCGAAGAAGACCTGCCCAAGGACCAGTTGCACATGACGGCGATCAACGCCGAGCTGGTCAAGTCGCCCAACTTCAAGACCATCACCAAGCGCAAGGAGCCGCTGCCCGACCACGAGGACTGGAAGGACCGGACCGGCAAGCTGAGCGAGCTCCAGCGCTGATCAGACGCCCCTCCTAGCCACCCGGCGGTCTGGCGCAGGTTCCACCTGCACCAGACCGTTTTTTGTTGGGTGCGCGCCGCTTCGCTGGTCGGTGATCTGACAATCGACCGATGACCGCCGACGGGCTCTGTGGCGTCCAGCGCACACCCCATCAGCTTTACCGATTCGCCACCGGCCCTTCAGAAAGGGTTCAGACAGGGCACCAAGAATGGCTGCACGGCACCGGGAACTCCCTCCCCCACGCCGACAGGAGTGCACACCATGAAATCCCTTCGTTCCACCACCTACGGTCCACTGGTCCTGTCGATGAGCCTGCTGGCCCTGCCCGCGATGGCCGACAACGACTGCGATGCGCCGACCCGGCAATGGCAGTCGCGCGAGGCGGTGATGCAAATGGCCGCCCAGCAGGGCTGGCAGGTGCAGCGTCTGAAGATCGACGACGGCTGCTACGAACTGCGCGGGCGCGACGCCCAGGGCCGCGCCTTCAAGGCCAAGATCGATCCGCGCACGCTGGCCGTCGTCAAGCTCAAGCAGCGCGACCACGACGATGACGACGACCGCGCCAGCCGCGAACGCCGCCGCGATCGCGGCCAAACCCAACCCCAGCGCAACGCCGCCCCGGCCGATACGGCCCCGCTGCCCCCCGGCGGATCGCGCGCCACCATCGAATAAACCCATCCTGACCAGGAGAGACGACCATGTCCCAACCCCTCAAACCCCTCATGACGACCCTGGCCACCGCCCTCGCCGTGGCCCTGCCCGCCGTGGCGCAAGCCCGCCCGGTGACGCTGTCGATCCCGCTGAAAAACTACGGCGGCGACGGCGCCTACCTGGCCGTGTACCTGACCGACGCCAAGGGCGCCTACGTGCGCACGCTGTGGGTGGCCGGCGGCAAGGCCAAGTACTACAAGCACCTGGCCGACTGGAACCGCCTGTCCGCCGCCGACAGCAAGCGCCTGCAAGGCGTGACGGGCGCCAGCGTCGGCGCCGGCCGCACGCTGAAAGTCACAGCCGACTTGGCCGACGCGCTGATCGACGCCGGCTACGAAATCCGCATCGACGCCGCCGCCGAAGACATGCGCGACAGCCCGTCGGAAGTGCGCGCGCCCTTGAATGCCGCCAACGCCGGCAAGCCGCACACCGGCAAGCAATACATCCAGTCGCTCACCTACCAGTTGCAGTAAGAGGAGGCAGGAATGGTCTGGAGGCAAATCCACCGCTGGCTGGGCCTGGTCGCCGGCGCCCTGGCGCTGGTGATCGCCATCACCGGCACGGTGCTGGCGATCGACCCGGTGCTGTGGGCCTGGCAGGCCAGCCCGGCGCCCGCCGAGTTGACGGTGGCAACGCTCGCCGAGCGCGTGTCGGCCACGGTGCCGGGCGCAGAAGAAATCCGCCGCCTGCCTTCGGGCGACATCGTGGTCTACGGCTTTGACGCCGGCCAGGCCATGGCCAGCCGCATCGACCCGGCCAGCGGCCAGGTGCTGGGCGACTACCAGGCATCGCCCGTGTTCCGCTGGTTCAAGAGCCTGCACCGCTCGTTCTTGTTGGGCGATGCCGGGCGCATCACAGCCGCCGTGGTGGCGCTGTCGATGCTGCTGCTGTCGGTCTCCGGTCTGGTGCTGCTGCAACGCCGCCAGGGCGGCTGGCGCCGGGTGTTCAGCCGGGCGCGTGGCACGCTGCTGCAACGCATTCACGTCATCGCTGGACAGGCGGCTGTGGCGGTTTTGATCGTGTCGTCGGTCACGGCGCTGTTCATGAGTGCCGTCACCTTCGGCCTGGTCACCGTGGACGAGGATGCCGAACCCAACGTGGCCTCCACCCCTGTCGCCGCCACCACGGCACCGCTGCCCGTGGCCCGCGTGCCCCTGCTGCAACAACTGCAAGTGCAGGACCTGCGCAAGCTCAACTTCCCCGCCGCCGACGACCCCACCGACACCTGGCGCGTGATCACCCATCAAGGTCAGGGCTGGGTCGACCGCACTTCGGGTCAGACGCTGGCCTGGCACAACGCCAGCACGGCGCAGCGCCTGCAAGACTGGGCCATGGTGCTGCACACCGGCCAAAGCGCCTGGGCCTGGGCGCTGGTGCTGGGCCTGGGGGCGCTGAGCATCCCCGTGTTCTGGGTCACTGGCCTGCTGCTGTGGCTGCAAGCGCGCCGCCAGGTGCCGCGCATCGCCGACAACAGCGCGCTGCCGCAGGCCGACACCCTGATCTTTGTCGCCAGCGAAAACGGCAGCACCTGGGGCTTTGCCGAAGCGCTGCACACCGCCCTGGTGCGCGCCGGCCACCGTGTGCACACCGGCGCGCTGGAGCGGTTCGGCGCCGGCCCGGCGACCCAGAACATCTTCGTGCTGGCCGCGACCTACGGCGACGGCCAGGCGCCGGCCCACGCGGCGCGGGCGCTGGATCGCATCGCACAGCAGCCGGCCACGTCGGCGCGCGTCGCGGTGCTGGCCTTTGGCGACCGGCAGTTCGAAGCCTTCTGCGCCTACGGCCAGGCGGTGGAAGACGCGCTGCGCGCAAAAGGCTGGCCCCAGTTGCTGCCGCTGGAGCGCATCCACCAGCAATCCGCCCAGCAATTCGCCCGCTGGATCGAGGCCGTGGCGCAAGCCCTGGGCCAGCCGCTGGCCATCGACTACCGCCCGCGCCTGCCGGCCACGACCGAGTTGACGCTGCTGTCGCGCCAGGACTTTCCCGGCGGTGACGACCAGCCCGCCACCATCCTGCGCTTTGCCTGGCCGGCGCAAAGCTGGGCCGATCGCCTGCGCGGGCGCGGCCTGCGGCGCTTTGTCGCCGGCGACCTGATTGGCGTGCTGCCACCTGAGTCCACGGTCCCTCGCCTTTACTCGCTGGCATCCGGCTGGCAGGATGGCTTCGTCGAAATCTGCGTGCGCAAGCTGCCGGGCGGCCTGTGCTCGGGCTACCTGCACGGCCTGCAACCCGGTGCGCGCGTCCAGGCCTTCATCCGGCCCAACCCGGCGTTCACCATCGAGTCGCCCCGCGCGCCCGTGATGCTGATCGGCGCCGGCACCGGCGTGGCACCGCTGGCGGGCTTCATCCGCGACAACACGCGCGGCGCCCCCATGCACCTGTACTACGGCGTGCGCGATCCGGGGCTCGACTACTTCTTCGGCCCCGAAATCGAACGCTGGCTGCAAGAGCGCCGCCTAGCCAGCCTGCACACCACCTTCTCGCGTGTGCCGGATGGCGGCGGCTACGTGCAAGACGCGCTGCACCGCGATGCCGACCGGCTGCGCCAGCTGGTGTCGGGCGGCGCCGTGGTGCGCGTGTGCGGCAGCCGGCCGATGGCGCAAGGCGTGGCGCAAACGCTTGACGCCATCCTGGCCAGCCTCAACCTGAGCGTGCAACAACTCAAAGCCCGGGGGCGCTATGCCGAAGACGTGTTCTGAGCCCCCGGCTTACGCAAAAAGGAACTTCCTCCTGCGCAAAGCAAAGCGCGAAACAGGTGAAGTCAAGGCGAATTGCGTCAGTCCTCAGCTGAAGCGCCTGAGCCTGAACGGCCCCACCATGGCCACGCGCTGGTCGGTGCTGTGCGACGTAGCCGGCTCGATCGACCAGGCTGCCTTGCAGCAAGCACTGGCCACCGCCGTGGATCGGGTAGACCAGCAAATGTCGCCCTGGAAGCCCGACAGCGACCTGATGCGCCTGAACCGCGCCGCGCCAGGCGAATGGGTGAGCCTGCCGCCCGAAATCATGGCCGTGCTGGCCCGCGCGCTGGAAGTCGCGCGCCTGAGCGACGGCGCGTTCGACCCCACCGTGGGCACGCTGGTCAACGCCTGGGGCTTTGGCCCCGAGCGCGACGACCCCGATGTCGCGGCCATCCGCGTCGCCGCGCAGGCGGGCCAGTCGTCCGCGCACCAACGCCTGGACCTGGATCGCCACGCAGGCCGGGCGCGCAAACATACCCCGCTGCAAATCGACTTGTGCGGCATCGCCAAAGGCTACGGCGTCGATCAAATGACTGCTGTGCTCCAAAGCCATGGCGTGGCGCACGCGCTGGTCGCGCTGGATGGCGAACTGCGCGCACTCGGCACCCAGGCCGACGGCCAGCCCTGGGCCGTGGCCGTGGAAAGCCCCGAGCCCGGCCGCCGCGCCGCGCGTGGCGTGCTGGAGCTGGCCGACGTGGCCGTGGCCACCTCGGGCGACTACCGCCGCTGGTTGCAGGTCGGCCAAGCGCGCGTCTCGCACACCATGGACGGTCGCCGCGCCGCGCCGGTCAACAACGGCGTGGCCTCCGTCACCGTGCTGGCGCCCGACTGCATGAGCGCCGACGCCTGGGCCACGGCGCTGCTGGTCGCCGGGCCGTCCGATGGATTGGCGTTGGCGCAGCGCATGGGGCTGGAAGCGCTGTTTCTGCTGCGCCGCGATGGGCGCTGGCTGGAGCTGGGGCTGGGGCGCTTTGCGACGGCGGACGCCGCCGGATAATCGTGGGCTGATTCCACCCACCACCCAAGGAGCACCCATGCAGATCAAGGACAAGGTTTTCATCGTCACCGGCGGCGCGTCGGGCCTGGGCGAGGGCACGGCGCGCATGCTGACGGCCGAAGGCGGCAAGGTGGTGATCGCCGACATGCAGGTCGACAAGGGCGAGGCCGTGGCCAAGGAGATCGGTAGCGCCTTCGTCAAGTGCGACGTCAGCAGCGAGGTCGATGGCCAGGCCGCGGTGGCCCAGGCGACGTCGATGGGCAAGCTGATGGGCCTGGTCAACTGCGCGGGCATCGCACCGGCCGAACGCACCGTGGGCAAGGCCGGCCCGCACAAGCTCGACGTGTATACCAAGACCATCATGGTCAACCTGGTCGGCAGCTTCAACATGATCCGCCTGGCGGCCGACGCCATGTGCCAGAACGAGCCCGAGAGCACCGGCGAGCGCGGCGTGCTGATCAGCACCGCCAGCGTGGCCGCCTACGACGGCCAGATCGGCCAGGCGGCGTACGCGGCCAGCAAGGGCGGCATCGTCGGCATGACGCTGCCGATCGCACGCGATCTGAGCCGCAACGGCGTGCGCAACATGACCATCGCACCCGGCATCTTTGGCACGCCGATGCTGTTCGGCATGCCGCAGGAGGTGCAGGACGCGCTGGCCGCCGGCGTGCCTTTTCCCAGCCGACTCGGCACGCCCGCCGACTACGCAAAATTGGTCAAGCACATCATCGAGAACGACATGCTGAACGGCGAGGTGATTCGGCTGGACGGCGCGATTCGCCTGGCGCCGAAATGATTTGGTAGGAGCGGCCGCCGCCGCTCCGGCCAGCGCCATGTCCACCCGCCCCGAAACCCTGGCCTACCTGCTCGACCAGCTGGGCGAGCTGCCCGGCCTGCGCACGCGGCGCATGTTCGGCGAGTACTGCGTCTATCTCGACGACAAGCCGGTCGCCTTCGTCTGCGACGACCTACTGTACGTCAAGCCGACCGCGGCCGGCCAGGCGCTGATGGTGCCGCCGGTGTGGGGCCGCTTCTACGACAAGGCCAAGCCGCATCTGCTGGTGTCGCCCGAGCGCTGGGACGAGCGCGAGTGGCTGCGCGCGCTGCTGCGCGCCACCGCCGTCGCGCTGCCCGCGCCGCGACCCAAGCCGGCCCGGCGCGCGAAGCCGCGAGCGGCCTGATCCACCCCGTTTCGATCGGCGCCGACGCCGCGCCATCACCCGCGAGCACAGGCAGGTGCTGCGTTACCATGGATTCTTGCCCACCCCTTGGACTGAACGATCACCCCATGACCTCACGCCGCCTGTTCGCCCTCACCGCCCTCGCCAGCGCCGCGCTGCTCGCCGGCTGCGCCAGTGGTTTCCGCTACACCCCGCCCACGGCGGCGCCGATCACGCCCGAGGGCGGTTCGGGCTGGATCGACAAGCCCGGCTGGGCCATGGGCAAGTTCGCCGTCGCCGCCGCCAACCCGCTCGCCACCGACGCCGGCTACCAGGTGCTCAAGGCCGGCGGCAGCGCCATGGATGCCGCCATCGCGGTGCAAATGGTGCTGAGTCTGGTCGAGCCGCAATCCAGCGGCATCGGCGGCGGTGCCTTCCTGCTGCACAGCGACGGCCGCGAGGTGGTGGCCTGGGACGGCCGCGAGACCGCGCCCGCCGCCGCCAACGAGAAGCTGTTCCTGAACCCCGATGGCAAGCCCATGCCCTTCTACGACGGCGTGGTCGGTGGCCGCTCGGTCGGCGTGCCGGGCACGGTGCGCATGCTGGAGCAGGCACACCGCGCGCACGGCCGCCTGCCGTGGGCGGAACTGATCCAGCCGGCGATCCAGCTGGCCGAGCAGGGCTTTCACGTCAGCCCGCGCCTCGCCACCATGCTGGCCAACGAGAAGCATTTATCCAAGGACCCGGTGGCCGCGCGCTATTTCTACGACGCCGCCGGCAAGCCCTGGCCCGTCGGTCACGTGCTGAAGAACCCCGAGCTGGCCGACGTGCTGAAAGGCATCGCCGCGCGCGGCTCGGCCGCACTGCTGCAGGGCCCGGTGGCGCAGGCCATCGTCGACAAGGTCAACGGCCACCCCAGCAACCCCGGCAAGATGACGCTGGCCGATCTGGCCGGCTACCAGGCCAAGCGCCGCGCGCCGCTGTGCCACGACCTGCGCGTGGCGGCCGCCAACAAGAGCTACGAGGTCTGCGGCTTCCCGCCGCCATCGTCCGGCGCCATCGCCGTCGGACAGATTCTCGGCATCCTGGCGCAGACACCGGGCGCCGCGATGAAACTGGACGCCGCCGGCCTGCCCACGGCCGACTGGCTGCACTACTACACCGAGGCCTCGCGCCTGGCCTTTGCCGACCGCGGCCTGTACGTGGCCGACCCCGATTTCGTGCCGGCGCCCGCCGGCAACTGGCTGAGCCTGCTCGATCCGGCCTACCTGAAGAGCCGCGCCGCGCTGATCGGCGCGCAGAGCCTGAAGGTGGCGCAGCCCGGCCAGCCCGGCGCGCTGAAGACCAGTTGGGCGCCGATGCCGGATCAGCCCGAATACGGCACCAGCCACATCAGCATCGTCGATGGCCGCGGCCACGCCCTGGCCATGACCACCACCATCGAGGACGCCTTCGGCGCGCGCCAGATGGTGAAGGGCTTTCTGCTCAACAACGAACTGACCGACTTCAGCTTCGCGCCCACCGGCGCCGACGGCCAGCCCATCGCCAACCGCGTGCAGCCGGGCAAGCGCCCGCGCTCGTCGATGGCGCCGACGCTGGTGTTCGAGAAAAATGCCGACGGCACGCGCGGCCCGCTGCTGATGAGCGGCGGCAGCCCCGGCGGCGCGCTCATCATCCACTACACCGCCAAGACGCTGCACGGCGTGCTGAACTGGGGCCTGACGCCGCAGCAGGCCATCAACCTGCCCAACTTCGGCTCGGTCAACGGGCCGAGCATGCTGGAAGAAAAGAAATTCCCGCCCGCCACGGTGGAGGCCTTGCGCACGCGTGGCGCCGAGGTGCGCGAGATGAACATGACCAGCGGCCTGCAGGCCCTCACCCGCGCCACCGTGCACGGCCAGCCGATGTGGCTGGGCGGCGCCGACCCGCGCCGCGAGGGCGTGGTCATGGGTGACTGATTGGCCGTGTTGAGCGTCGTCGCATGATTGTCGGAACCGCGGGCCACATCGACCACGGCAAGACCACGCTGGTGCGCGCGCTCACCGGCGTGGACACCGACCGCCTGCCGGAAGAAAAAAAGCGCGGCATCAGCATCGAGCTGGGCTACGCCTACCTGGACGCACGGGATGACGCGCGCATCGGCTTCATCGACGTGCCCGGCCACGAGCGCCTGGTGCACACCATGGTGGCCGGCGCCTCGGGCATCGACTTCGCGCTGTTGCTGGTGGCGGCCGACGACGGCCCCATGCCGCAGACGCTGGAACATCTGGCGGTGCTGTCGCTGCTGGGCGTGGCGCGCGGCGCGGTGGCCGTCACCAAGGCCGACCGTGCGCCGCCCGAGCGCGTGCAGGCGGTGTGCGAGCAGGCCGCCGCGCTGCTGCAGGGCACGCCGCTGCAAGGCGCGCCGGTGCTGCCGGTCTCGGCCGCCAGCGGCGCTGGCGTCGATGCCCTGCGCGCGCTGCTGTTCGACGCCGCGCGCGCCGATCACGCCGACGCCGACACCGATGCCGACGCACGCGCGTTTCGCCTGGCGCTCGATCGCGGCTTCACACTCGAAGGCACCGGTACCGTGGTCACCGGCACCATCCACGCTGGCCGCGTCCAAGTCGGCGACGAGCTGATCCTGCTGCCGGCCGGCCCGGCGCCCGGACAGCTGCGGGTGCGCGTGCGCAGCCTGCACGCGCAGAACCGGCCTGTGACCCAGGCGCACGCCGGCCAGCGCTGCGCCGTCGCGCTGGCCGGCGTGCCGCGCGACGTGGTGGCGCGCGGCCAGTGGCTGTGCGCACCCGAGGTGGCGCTGGCCAGCGCACGCATCGACGCCACACTGACGCTGTGGCGGGGCGAGGCGCGCGCGCTGCGCTCGGGCACGCCGGTGCATGTGCACCTGGGCGCGGCCAGCGTGCCGGGCACAGTGGCGGTGCTCGATGGCGACAGCCTGGCGCCCGGCGCCACGGGGCGCGTGCAACTGGTGCTGCGCGCACCGGTCGGCGCCTGGCACGGCGAGCGCGTGCTGCTGCGCGACGCCTCGGCCAGCCGCACGCTGGCCGGCGGCAGCGTGCTCGACCCGTTCGCGCCGGCGCGCTATCGCCGCACGCCGCAGCGCCTGGCGGAACTGGACGCGCTGGCCCGGCCCACCGTGGCCGAACGGCTGCGCGCGCTGCTGTCGGTGGCGCCGCACGGCGTCGACCTGGCGCGCTTTGCGGCGGCGCAAGGCCTGCACGGCGGGGCCGCCGCGCTCCGGCTGGACGACACCGCGCTGACCCATGCCGGCCACGCGCTTGGCGCGGCGCAGGCCGAGGTCTTCGCCGGCACCACACTGGCGGCGCTGGCGCGTTTTCACGAACAGCAGCCCGACGAGCTGGGCCCCGACGCCGCCCGCCTGCGCCGGCTGGCCGCGCCGCGCCTGCCACCGCCCCTGTGGCAAGGTCTGCTGCAGCACATGGAAGGCGAGCAGCGCCTGCTGCTGCGCGGCGCCTGCGTGCATTTGCCCGAGCACGGCGCGCAACTGTCGGCGAGCGAGCAGCGCATCGCCCAGAAGGTGGCGCCGGCGCTGGCGCAAGCCGGCTTCGAGGGTGCCTGGGCGCGCGACCTGGCGCGCGACGCGCAGGAATCCGAGCCGCTGATGCGCGCCACGCTGGCGCGGCTGGCGCGGCGCGGCGAGCTGCACCAGGTGGTCAAGGACTTGTACTACCCGCCCGCCAGCATGGCGCGCCTGGCCGCGCTGGCGCGCCAGGTCGGTGCCGCGCACGACGGCGTGGTGCTGGCGGCGCAGTTCCGCGACGCCACCGGCCTGGGCCGCAAGCGCGCCATCCAGGTGCTGGAACACTTCGACCGCATCGGCCTGACGCGCCGCATCGGCGACGAGCACCGGCTGCGCTTAGACTCGGCGCTGTTCCTGGACCCGGTGCCATGAACACGAAGGAAGGAAAACGATCCTGGTGGGTCGGCCGGGCTTCAAACCCGGTGGGTGGCGCCATGCGTCGCCGGGCGGGTTCGACTCCCGTTTCCTTCCGCCACCTGGCTTTTGACTGCGCACTCGCAGCAGCCCACTTCTGAGATGGACTTTCCCGCCGACCTCCACTACCTCATCGAACACCAGGTCTGGGCGCGCCTGGACGGCGACGGCAGCGCCACCGTCGGTGTCACCGCACTGGGCATCCGGCAATCGGGCGAGATCTTCATGTGCCGGCCGCAACGTGTCGGCAAGCGCGTCGAGCAGGGTCGCTCGGTGGCGGTGGTGGAACTGGCCAAGTCGATTGTCTCGGTCAAGTCGCCGGTGACCGGGCGCGTCATTGCCACCAACGAGCAGTTGGAGAATAGGCCGGAACTGGTGCACCTCGACCCTTATGGGAACGGCTGGGTAGCACGCATCGAAGTGGAGGACTTTGCCGCCGACCAGGTCCGGCTGCTGCACGGCGACGCCGTGGTGCCGGCGATGGTCGAGCACGCCCGGCTGAACCGCATCGAGTGGACGCCATGACGCCGCCATCCGGCGATGTCGTGCAAGGCATCGCCATCCTGCTCTGGGCCGCTGACCCCTCGGTGCCCGAGCGCCTGGCCACCCCGTTCTTTCACGCCGCCGCCGCCGCCGCGCTGGATGTGCCGGTCGAAATCTACTTCACCGCCGCCAGCGTGCGCCTGCTGGTGCCGGGCGTGGCCGCCGGCCTGCACGCCAGTGCGCACCACGCGAAGACAATTTACGACAACATGCGCGAAGCGGTTGCGCACGGGGCGCGCCTGCTGGCGTGCAGCGACGCGCTCGACGCGCACGGCATCGATGGCGGGCAGCTGATCGCCGAGTGCGCCGGGCGCGGCGGCGCGGTGCAGTTCATGGCCCGCGTGTGCGAGCCTGGCTGGAAAACGCTGGTGTTCTGACAGCGATTGGCCGGCGTGCGCCCAAGATACGGCACGCTCCGAAATCCGCAGCACTGAATAGCCATTTCATGAGTATTGTCATTGGGGTCGGGCCATCTCCGATGGGTGCGCCTACATGAGTGTTTACCCTGTCTACTAAACCCCCTACCAGTACCTAGACTTGGAGGGCGCCTACCGAGGCCCATGCCGTGCGTGGCGCATCAAAATGAGGAGCATCCCCGATGGACATGAACCGCCGACAGTTCTTCCGCGTCACCAGCGCGGGACTGGCGGCGTCCAGCCTGGTGGCCCTGGGCTTTTCGCCCACCGCCGCATTGGCTGAGACGCGCGCCTTCAAGCTGACCCACGCCAAGGTTTCACACAGCATCTGCCCTTACTGCTCAGTCAGTTGCGGCATGCTGATCTACAAGCTGGGGGACGCCTCCAAGAACGTCAAGGAGCGCGTGATCCACGTCGAGGGCGACCCCGACAACCCGGTCAGCCGCGGCTCGCTGTGCCCCAAGGGCGCGGGCGTGCTCGACATGATCAACTCGCCGGCGCGCCTGAAGTACCCCGAGGTGCGCGAGCCCGGCAGCAAGAGCTGGAAGCGCATCAGCTGGGACGAGGCGCTGACCCGCATCGCCAAGCACATGAAGGCCGATCGCGACGCCAACTTCCAGACCACCAACGCCGCCGGCACCACGGTGAACCGCTGGACCACCACCGGTTTCCTGATCTGCAGCTCCTCCTCCAACGAATCCAGTTATCTGACCATCAAGGTTGCACGCGGCCTGGGGATGGTGGGGATCGATACACAAGCTCGCGTTTGACACGCGCCGACGGTGTCCAGTCTGGGCCCGACTTTCGGTCGCGGAGCGATGACCAACTCGTGGACGGATATCAAGAATGCCGACCTCATCATCGTCATGGGCGGAAATGCCGCCGAAGCACACCCCGTGGGCTTCAAATGGGCGATCGAGGCGATGGAAAAGCGCAAGGCCAGGCTGATCTCGGTCGACCCGCGCTTCAACCGCACGTCGGCGGTGGCCGACATCTATGCGCCGATCCGCAACGGCACCGACATCGCCTTCCTCGGCGGCGTCATCAACTGGCTGCTCGCCAACGACAAGATCCACCACGATTACGTCAAGTTCAACACCGACGCCACCTTCCTGACCAAGCCCGAGTTCAAGCTCGAAAACGGCATCTTCAGCGGCTATGACGAGGCCAAGCGCCGCTACGACAAGTCCAGCTGGGGTTACCAGCTGGACGAGAACGGCTACGTCAAGGTCGACGAATCCATGCAGGATCCGCTGTGCGTGTACCAGCAGCTGAAGAAGCACTACAGTCGCTACACGCCCGAGATGGTGAGCAAGATCTGCGGCACGCCGCAGGACAAGTTCATCAAGATCTGCGAAATGCTGGGCGAGATGTCGGCGCCCGACAAGACCAGCACCATCCTGTACGCGCTCGGCTGGACCCAGCACTCGGTGGGCTCGCAGAACATCCGCACCATGGCCATGATCCAGCTGCTGCTGGGCAACATGGGCCGGCCGGGCGGCGGCGTGAACGCGCTGCGCGGGCACTCCAACGTGCAGGGCGTGACCGACATGAACGCTTATGCCGAGGTGTTTTCGGGCTATCTGAGCGCGCCGCGCGACGGCGACGACAGCTACGAGAAGTACATGGCGCGCTGCACGCCCAAGCCGATGCGGCCCAATCAGCTGAACTACTGGAGCAACTTCCCGAAGTTCTTCAACAGCCTGATGAAGGCCTACTACGGCAAGGCGGCGACGAAGGAGAACAACTTCTGCTACGACTGGCTGCCCAAGCTGGAAGGCGGCTTCGACACCATGCACATGTTCGAGCTGATGCACCAGGGCAAGATGAACGGCTTCATCACCCAGGGCTTCAACCCGCTGGCCACGGTGCCCAACAAGAACAAGCTGTCGACGGCACTGTCCAAGCTGAAATACTTGGTCAGCATTGATCCGCTGGAGACCGAGACCGCCGAGTTCTGGCAGAACTTCGGCCCGTTCAACGACGTCAAGCCCGAGGACATCCAGACCGAGGTCTTCCGACTGCCCAGCAACTGCTTCGCCGAGGAGGAAGGCAGCCTGACCAACTCCAGCCGGGTCCTGATCTGGAAGGAGGAGGCCACACCGCTGCCGGCCGAGGCCAAGGTCGATTCGGAGATCGTGGCGCGCCTGTTCATGCGTCTGCGCGAGATGTACGCCAAGGACGGCGGCGCGCTGCCCGAGCCCATCGCCAACCTGGCCTGGGACTACGTGCTGCCGAACGTGCCGTCGTCCAAGGAGTTGCTGCGCGAGATCAACGGCAAGGCGATCACCGACCTGCTGGCGCCGGCCGACCCGAACAACCCCGACGCACCCCGCGCCGTGGTGGCCAAGGCCGGTCAGCAGGTGAGCGGGTTCGCCATGTTGCGTGACGACGGCTCCACCTCCTGCGGCAACTGGCTGTATTCGGGTTGCTGGACCGAGGCCGGCAACCTGACGGCACGCCGCGACCTGAGCGACCCAACCGGCTGGGGCGTGTTTCCGAACTTCGGCTTCGCCTGGCCGGCCAACCGCCGCATCCTGTACAACCGCGCCAGCTCCGACAAGGACGGCAAGCCCTGGGCGCCCAACAAGAAGTACGAGTACTGGAACGGCAAGGCCTGGACCGGCGCCGACGTGCCCGACATGGCGCCCGCCGTGGCGCCCGAAGTCGGCATGGGTTCGTTCATCATGAACCCGGAAGGCGTGGCACGCCTGCATGCCATCGGCATGGCCGAAGGTCCATTCCCGGAGCACTACGAGCCGTTCGAGACCCCGATCGGCGTCAACCCGCTGCACCCCGACAACCCGAAGGCGCTGAACAACCCAGCGGCGCGCGTGTTCAAGGGCGACATGGAGGCCTTCGGCAAGAAGGAGGAGTTCCCGTACTCGGCCACCACCTACCGCCTGACCGAACACTTCCACACCTGGACCAAGCACGCCCGGCTGAACGCGGTGCTGCAGCCCGAAGCCTTCGTCGAGATCAGCGAGGAGCTCGCCAAGGAGAAAGGCATCCGCCACGGCGACAGCGTCAAGGTCAGCAGCAACCGCGGCCACATCGTCACCAAGGCGGTGGTCACCAAGCGCATCAAGCCCTGGGACTGCAACGACCAGAAGGTGCACCTGGTGGGCATTCCGTTCCACTGGGGCTTCAAGGGCCAGACCAAGAACGGCTACATCGCCAACACCCTGACGCCTTTCGTGGGTGACGCCAACTCCCAGACGCCGGAATTCAAGGCGTTCCTGGTCAACATTGAGAAGGTGTAAGCCATGTCCAGTCTGCAAACCCAGGACGTGGTCGCCCGCTCGGCGACAACGACACCCAGCCCGCAGGCGCGTTCACACGTGCCGGCGGTGGCCAAGCTCATCGACGTGTCCAAGTGCATCGGCTGCAAGGCGTGCCAGGTGGCGTGCATGGAGTGGAACGACCTGCGCGACGAGGTCGGCACCAACATCGGCGTGTACGACAACCCGACCGACCTCACGCCGCAATCGTGGACAGTGATGAAGTTCTTCGAGGTCGAACCCGAGAAGGACAAGCTGGAGTGGCTGATCCGCAAGGACGGCTGCATGCACTGCGAGGATCCGGGGTGCCTGAAGGCCTGCCCGTCGCCCGGGGCCATCGTCAAGTACGCCAATGGCATCGTCGACTTCATCAGCGAGCACTGCATCGGCTGCGGCTACTGCGTCAAGGGCTGTCCGTTCGATGTGCCGCGCATCAGCGAATTCGACAACAAGGCCTACAAGTGCACGCTGTGCTCCGACCGCGTCGGCGTGGGCCTGGAGCCGGCCTGCGTCAAGACCTGCCCCACCGGCGCCATCACCTTCGGCCCCAAGGACGACATGGTGACCTACGGCGAGCAGCGCGCGGCCGACCTGAAGGAGCGCGGCTACCAGCACGCCGGCCTGTACAACCCGGCCGGTGTTGGCGGCACGCACGTCATGTACGTACTCAAGCACGCCGACCAACCCGGGCTGACCGGGCTGCCCGTGAATCCGAGCATCAGCCCCTGGGTCTCGGTCTGGAAGGGTCTGGCCAAGCCGATCGCCCTGGCCACCATGGCCGGGGCCGCCCTGGCCGGCATGTTCCACTACGTCAGGAAGGGCCCGCTGGAGATATCGGAAGACGAGGAGGAGGCTGCCGCCGCCGAACTTGCCGCCAATACCAGCGTGGTCACGACTGAGCCGTCGGCCACGCAAGGAGACCGGTCATGAAGCAACTCTACGTGAAGCGCTACAGCCCCAACCAGCGCGCCAACCACTGGATCGTGGCAATCCTGTTCTTCCTGGCCGCCTTCTCCGGGCTGGCGCTGTTCCATCCCAGCCTGTTCTGGCTGACGGCGTTCGTGGGCGGGCCACAGTGGGCGCGCATCCTGCACCCCTACATCGGCATCGCGATGTTCGTGCTGTTCCTGTTCATGTTCATCATGTTCGTTGGCGCCAACATCTGGCGCAGCCGCGATTCCGAGTGGCTTGGCAAGGCACCCGGCATGGTCGGCAGCGGCGACGAGTCGAAGATGCCGAAGGTGGGCAAATACAACGGCGGGCAGAAGCTGGTGTTCTGGTCCATGACCTGGTGCTTGGTTGTCCTGCTGATCACCGGCTGCCTGTTCTGGCAGGCCTGGTTCGCCTCCAGCGTGCCGATCTGGCTGCAGCGCATCGCCGTGCTGCTGCACGCGGTGGCGGCCTTCGTGATGGTGCTCACCGCCATCGTGCACATCTACGCCGCCATCTGGGTCAAGGGCACGCTGCACGCCATGGTGCGCGGCAGCGTGACCGCCGGCTGGGCGCGCCGCCACCATGCGCTCTGGTATGAAGAGCAGGACAAGCGTGGCGCCCTGACCACCGATCCGAACGTCAAGAGCTTATAAACAAGGCGCCGCGACGATTGTCACTTCCCGAGGGGCGCGCGGCACCTGCCGCCGTCCCTCTTTTTAGTTGTCCATGAGCAGTACTCCACCTAACCGAATTCTCAGCCCCGAAGAGATCGCACTGCGCGCCGGCGGCACCGATCCGGAGCTGCGGCTGATGCCCGAGGCGGGCGTCTTCGCCGAACGCGCCCTGCGCCTGCGCCAGCTGGCCGCCAACCACAGCCTGCGCGACTACCTGATGCTGATGGCCGTGATCTGCGAGGCGCAGCACCGGCGCCTGCCGGATTTTCCACCGGTGGCGCTGCCGACACCGCAGCAGGTGCAAGCGGCCTCCGAGGCGCGCCAGCCGCTGCTGTCGATCCACACCTGGCCACGCGATCCTGTCTGGCGTGACGAGTGGCGCACCCTGATGGCCGATGTGCTGACGCATCTGCCCGAAGGCAGTCCGGCGCGGGCCGGCGTGCAGGCCGCGTCGGCGCTTGGCGACGATGCGCTGGAACAGCAGGCCGCGCGCCTGCTGACGGGCATCACCCTGGGTCTGGACGTGGGCAGCGCCCCCTTGATCGCCGCCGGCCTGCAGCTTTACTGGACCGTCCTCACCCTCCGAGCGGCGGCGGCCGATCCGCGACAGCTGCTCGGCGACACCAACGACGCCACCCGCTGCCCCTGCTGCGGCAGCCTGCCCACGACCAGCATCACCCGCTCGGGTGGCAAGCGCCAGGGCCAGCGCTACCTGCACTGCGCGCTTTGCAACGTCGAATGGCAGATGGCGCGGGTCCAATGCACGCACTGCCTGGGCACCGAGGGCGTTCACTACGAAGCACTGCAGCCAGTGACCGAGACCGCGCCACCCTCGCGGCTGTCGCCCATCGAAGCCGAAACCTGCGCCACCTGCCAGCACTACCTGAAGATCCTGCATATGGACCGCGATGCGCAAGTCGAGCCCGTCGCCGACGACCTGGCCTCGATGACCCTCGATCTGCTGGTCTCGCAAGCGGGGTTTTCGCGCCACGGCGTCAACCTGATGCTGCTGTTCGGTGACTCCGAAGGCGGCGATCAGGCGCCTCCTGAACGAGGGCTGGGCTAATGTCGCGGCCCGACGAATCCGTGGTCCACGGTTCCCCGGCCAGCCCAAGCCCTCCAGCCTCTGAAGCGCTCGCCACTGCCCCGGACCTGCCCGCGGTCGACCGCCTGCTGCGCACCGGCGCCAGCCGTGCGCTGATCGCCGAGCACGGCCACACCCTGGTGGCTGGCGAGGCGCGCGGCCTGCTCGACGCGCTGCGCGCGCAGGCGCTGGCGCAGCAGTTGCCGCGCAGCGACATCGCGCCGGAGCGGCTGGCCCAGCGCCTGCAGACGCGCGTGGCCGAGCGGCTGGCACCGCGCATGACGCCAGTGCTCAACCTCACCGGCACCGTCATCCACACCAACCTCGGCCGTGCTCTGCTGGCCGACAGCGCCCTGCAGCACCTGCTGGCCATGATGGCCGGCCCCAACAACCTTGAGTACGACCTGGCAAGTGGCCGCCGCGGCGACCGCGACAGCATCGTCGAGGGCCTGCTGTGCGAGCTGACCGGCGCTGAGGCCGCCACCGTGGTCAACAACAACGCCGCCGCCGTGCTGCTGACCATCGCCGCGCTGGCGCGTGGCCAGGAGGTCATCGTCTCGCGCGGCGAGCTGGTCGAGATCGGCGGCGCCTTCCGCATGCCCGACGTGATGGAAAGCGCCGGCGCCAGGCTGGTCGAGGTCGGTACCACCAACCGCACCCACCCGCACGATTACGAGCGCGCGATCACCGACCGCACCGCGCTGCTGATGAAGGTGCACACCAGCAATTACGCCGTGCAAGGTTTCACCAGCGCGGTCGACGAGGCCACGCTGTGCGGCATCGCCCACGCGCGCGGCCTGCCGGTGGCGACCGACCTGGGCTCGGGCGCGCTGATCGACCTGTCCGCTTACGGCCTGCCGCGCGAGCCGCTGCCGCAGGACATGCTGAAAGCCGGCTGCGACGTCGTCAGCTTCAGCGGCGACAAGCTGCTGGGCGGGCCGCAGGCCGGCCTGATCGTCGGGACCCGTGCCGCCGTCGACCGCATCCGCAAGTTCCCGATGAAGCGCGCGCTGCGCATGAGCAAGCTGCCGCTGGCGGCGCTGGAAGCCACCTTGATGCTCTACCTGCGCCCCGAGCGCCTGGCGCAGGACTTGCCCACGCTGCGTCTGCTGACGCGCCCGCTGGCCGACATCGAGGCCACGGCGCACGCCGTGTTGCCGGCCCTCAGCGCCGCGCTGGCTCCGCGCTACACGGTGACGCTCGTGCCTCTGCAGGGCCAGATCGGCTCTGGCTCATTGCCCGTCGAGCGCCTGCGCTCGGCGGGCCTCGCCATCGCCCCGGCCGAAAGGAAAGGCGCCGGCCGCGCCCTCGACCAACTCGCCACGGCGCTACGCGCGCTGCCCTTGCCGGTGATCGGCCGCATCGCCGACGACCGCCTCATCCTGGATTGCCGCTGCCTGGAGGACCCCCACCAACTGACGAAACAGATTTCCCATCTTTCCCTGTAAGCATTAGCTGGTCAGCTATTTCTTGAGCTATCGGGCGAGCGGCACGGCACGGCACCAAGCGGCCTTTCCTCGATAAGCAGGTTCGGCACCGGATGATGGGTGTCAGCAGGCTACAGCCGATCAAGCCCTGCAAAGTCTGCGCCGCCTAAAATTCGCAGGAAGCCTCCCGAGCCAACGCGGCCTTGGCTGCCGTAGCAGGATCAGCCTCTCCGGCAGCGATGGCGAGCAGTACGTCGCATGGAAGCCGGCGTAAAAAGTCTTCACGCTCTTGGTCAACGACATGGCGTGCCAGTTTCTGCCAGCCGGAGTAGCTGGCAACGTCTTTCGCCATCCGAGCATTGACGCGAGCAAGCCTCAGCAGGTAGTCGGTCAGGTCGACTTGATGATCCGGCATGAGGATGGACCCAGGGATTGAACAGGGTCGCATTACCGCTCTGATCATCGTGAATAGCAGGTCGATCCGGTTGCGAGGCCGTGGCACCGCCTGTTTTGCGCTCAACGCTGTCGCGGACCGTCTGGCAAAGCCCGGGCGTGTGGCGGAAGAAATTACACCGATAGAGCCGGCTTTTGGAAATGGTTTTCCGTACTTTTTCCGTACTCCAATGAAAAACGGCACCTGAAAGTGCCATAAGTCTTTGATTTCATTGGTAGGCGCGATTGGACTCGAACCAACGACCCCCACCATGTCAAGGTGGTGCTCTAACCAGCTGAGCTACGCGCCTGCACGAAGATTCGAAGCCGCGAATTGTAGCAGATCGGGTTGGCTCAGCCGCCCCGTCCTCAGCGCCGCTTGGCCACGCGCACGCCGGCGACGTCCTGCACCTGGCGCAGCACCTGGGGCAGGCGCCCGGTGTCGCTCAGCTTCGAGCGTGAAGGTCATGCGGGCCCAGCCTTTCACGGTCTGGGTCTGCACGCCGATCACGTTCATCTTTTCGCGCGCGAACACCTCGGAGATGTCGCGCAGCAGGCCTTGCCGGTCGACCGCCTCGATGCCGACGTCGACCGGGTAGGCGGGCGCGTGGCCGGTGGCGGGCGTACCCCAGGCGACCTCGATGACGCGCTCGGGCTCGCGCGCCTGCAGGTCGCGGAACGAGGCGCAGTCGCGTCGATGCACGCTGACGCCGCGCCCGCGCGTGACGTAGCCGGCGATCTCGTCGGGTGGCGCCGGCTTGCAGCAGCGCGCCGGCTGGGTCAGCAGCGAATCCAGGCCGACCACCAGCACGCCGCCGCGCGCACCCCCTTCGGCGCGCGGCTTGCGCAGCAGCACCTGCTCATCCACGTTGGGCGGCGGCTCGGGCGGGTGCAGCACGGTTTCGATGCTGCGCAACGAAAGCTCGTCCTTGCCGACGGTCTCGAACAGCGCGTCGGCGCTCTTGAAGCCCAGCTCGTTCGCCAGCTGTTCCAGCGACAGCGCGGTGCGGCCTTCGCGCTGCAGGAGCTTCTCGACCATTTCGCGGCCGCGCGCGATGGTCTCGCGCGTGTGCTGGGCATTGAACCAGGCGCGCACCTTGGCCTTGGCGCGCGATGAGGCCAGATAGCCCAGCTCGGCATTCAGCCAGTCGCGCGAGGGGCCGCCCTCCTTGGCGGCAACGATTTCCACCGTCTGGCCGTTGGTCAGCGGCGTGTGCAAGGGCACCATGGCGCCGTCGACACGCGCGCCGCGGCAGCGGTGGCCCAGTTCGGTGTGCACGGTGTAGGCGAAGTCGACCGCGGTGGCGCCGGCGGGCAACTCGACGATCGAAGCCTGGGGCGTCAGCACGTAGATGCGATCTTCAAACAGGCCGGGCTGCGCGGAACCGCCCGAGAGGTCGCGCTCCCACGCCAGCAGCTGGCGCAGCACGGCGATCTTGGCGTCGTAATCGCTGCCCGCGGACACGCCGGTGTAGCCCTTGGTGCCGGCCTCCTTGTAGGCCCAGTGCGCGGCCACGCCGTGCTCGGCGTGCTGGTGCATCTCGGGCGTGCGGATCTGGATTTCCCAGGCCTTGCCGTCGGCGTCGCGCACCACGGTGTGCAGCGACTGGTAGCCGTTGATCTTGGGCTTGGCGATGTAGTCATCGAACTCGTCGGGCACGGCGGCAAAGCGCTCATGCACCCAGCCGAGCGTGTTGTAGCAATCATGAACCGTCGGCACCAGGATGCGCAGCGCACGGATGTCGAACACCTGCTCGAAGTCCAGCCCCTTGCCACGCATCTTGCGCACGATGGAGCTGATGTGCTTGGGCCGGCCGCTCACGCTGGCGCGAATGCCGTGCGCGCAGCGCCGCCTCGATCTCGGCGCGGCGCTGATCCAGCGCGGCCTCGCGCTCGACGCGCTTGTCCTCCAATAACGTGGCGACCCGCTTGTAGGTGTCCGGCTCCTGGAAGCGGAACACCAGGTCTTCCAGCTCCCACTTGATCTGCCAGATGCCCAGCCGGTTGGCCAGCGGCGCGAACACTTCGTGCGACTCGCGCAGCAGGCTGGGCGAGGGCAGCTTGCGCACCGAGGCGCAATAGCGCAACGTCTGCAGGCGCGATGCCAGACGCAGCAGCACCACGCGCAAGTCGCGGCTGAAGGCCAGCAGCATCTTGCGCACGAACTCGGTCTGCTGGCCGGCCTGGTCGGAATCGGGCGCGTACTCCTGGCGCCCGGCGCGCGAGCGCGTCTGCACCCGTTCGAGCTTGGAGGTTTCCACCGCCAGGCGCGCGAAGCTGTCGTCGAAGGCCTTGCCGATCACCTCTTCGGGTCGGTTCAACTGCGCGCTGGCGTAGCTCAGGTACACCGCCGCCTGCAGCGCCTCGGCGCCACCGATGCCGGCCAGGATGTCGGCCACGGCGTCGGCGTGCGCCAGCAGGTTCTCGCCCGAGCTGGTGGTCTCGCCGGTCAGCAGCGGCTCGGCGAACAGGCGCGCGCGGGCGCGGATGTCGGCCGATTCGTTCAACCCGTCGCGTGTGGCCGCGATCACGTCGGCCACCGACTGCGTGGCCGGGCGCGCCGCGACCGGCGTGGTCTTCATGAGGCGCCCGCCGCGTCCGGCAGCAGGAAGTCGAGCACCGTGCGCACCTGATCGTCTGCGATCAGGGTCGGCGCGTGGCCGACGCCGGCGAATTCGACGACGCGCGCGCGCGGCCCACGCTCGGTCATGGCGCGCCGTCGCCGGGGTCAGCAGATCGGAGTCGGCGCCGCGCAGCACCAGGGTCTGGGCCTGCACCTGTTCGTACAGCTGCCACAGCAGGGCTTCGCCCTGCGCGGTCGATTCCTGCGTCACGCCCGCGTAGGGCACGGCGATGGCGGGGTCGTAGTGCAGGCGCCAGCCGCCGCCCGGCAGCGTGCGCAGCATCGGGCGCGACAGCGCCAGCCACTGCTCGTCGGTGTGCGGGCCAAAGCCCTGCGAGATTGCGCGCATGGTGGCCGCCGCGGCCTCGACGCTGTCGAAGGTGCCGGCCTTGCCCAGGTACTCGCCGATGCGCGCCAGCGCCGTCCACTCCACCGCCGGGCCGACGTCGTTCAGCACCAGGCGGCGCACCGGCACCGGCAGCGGCAGTTGCGGCGTGCCGGCCAGCATCATGCCGATCAGCCCGCCCATGCTGGTGCCGACCCAGTCGAACGCGCCGATCGGCGCCTGCGCCTGCAGAGTGCCCAGCATGGCCAGCATGTCGGCGACGTAGGTGGGGAACTGGTAGCCCAGCGGGTCCTTCAGCCAGTCGCTCTCGCCGCGGCCGACCACGTCCGGGCAGACCACGCGCAACGCCCGTCCTTGCTGCTCGCCACGCGCCAGCAGCGCGCGCGCCAGCACGTCGAAATCACGTCCCTGGCGCGACAGTCCGTGGGCGCAGACGATCAGCCGCGGCGCCTGCGCATCGCCCCACTGCCACCAGGCCATGCGATGACCCTCGGCGGTGTCGGCGCAGTGGACGTGGTGCAGCGTGGGATCGGTCATGGCGGTCGGGATCGGGGCAAACGCAGCCGGTGCGACTGCCTTGCGGCATCGTAATTCAAACACTGGCGGCGCGGTCTGCCGCCCTGTGCAACCCGGATGGCGCGCGGGGATACGCGCCAGGCCCTTCCGCTCAGTGCGCCTGCACCGCGCCGGACACCGTCACCTGCACCACGCTCTTGCCAGGTTCGACCGGCACGGGCGCATCGGCCGCGGCGGCGCGCATCTCCTTGGCCATGGCCATCATGCGCGGCTGCGGCATGGCGCCGTCGCCGCTGACAGTGACCTCGCGCAGCGTGTAGCCGGCGAAGCCGAAGGCCTTGGCGACCTCGGCCGCCTTCTGCCGGAACTGCGCGATGGCCTGCGCCTGCGCCTCGGCCTCGACGCGCGCGCGCTGCTCACGGCTCAGGCCGAAGCTGATCTGCCCGATGCTCATCGAGCCGATGCGTGCCGCCGTCTGCGTGATGCGGGCGAAGTCGCGTCCTTCCAGGACGACCTCGGCGCGCCCCTGCCAGCCGCTGATCTTGCCGTCGCGGTTGTAGCTCGGGTGCACGCTGAAGTCACCACTGCGCGCGTCCATCTGGCCGGCCTGCACCGACTTCTTTGCTTCCGTCAGTGCCTGCTCGACGGCCTGGCGCAGCGCCGCCTGCACGCCCGCCGCCTCGGCGCCCTGGCGCGTGGTGGACAGCGACAGCGTCAGCAAATCCTGCGGCGTCTCAACCTGGCTGGCGGCGCTGAGGTGCAGCACATTGAGGGGCGGTGCAATGGTCATGGTGGCGGGGGCGGCGGGCTGGGCGGCCGCAGCCAGGCCCAGCGACAGAAAACTCAAGGGAAAAAGGCGCAGCAGTGCGTTCATGCAAGTCGGGTGAATGAATGGGGAGGTGCCCATGGTGGCACAGCAGGCGCTGCCGATCTGTCGGACAAGCGCGCGGATTGATCGCCAGGAGGCGAATTTCAAGAGGCAAAGCTCAGGGTGTGCGCTGCTCGATGGGCGGCGTCCCGGTCGACCACATCGCGGCGGCGCGGCGCACCTGCTCGCGCAACTCCAAGCGCTGCTCGGCGCCCAGTTGCCGCTGCGCCTCGGGCGCGGCGGCCTCGTGGCTGCGGCGCTGCGCGTCCACCGCCAGCCACAACGAGCTGCGCACGGCGGCGCTGGCGGCGTCGGCTGCCTTGCCGGCCGGCTCGGGCAATGTGGTGGCGACCTCGGGCGCGCCGTCACCGGGTGGCGCGGCCAGCGCCGACGCCAGCAGCCACAGGCCGGCGCCACAAGTCCACAGGCTCAGCTTCATCGCGTTCATGACAAGAGCAACCATCGCACAGCGGCGGGTGTTTATCCTTCTGATTGGCGCCCGGCAGGGCAACAGGTGTAACACTGTGAAAAGGCGGCTCGGGTTTACCCCGAACCCGCTCGCAAAGTGGTCACAATGCCGCTGTTACAAATTCGACTCAAGGCCCAGATGAACCAGCCCGTCAACCGAATGGACAAGATTGTCGTCGTCGACGACGACGCGCGCATCCGCGACCTGCTGCGGGGTTATCTGACGCAGGAAAACTTCGAGGTCATCCTGGCCGAGGACGCCAAGGCGCTGTCGCGCATCCTGCTGCGCGACTCGGTGGACCTGATCGTGCTCGACCTGATGCTGCCGGGCGAGGACGGCTTGTCGATCTGCCGCCGCCTGCGCGCCGCTGGCGACAAGACGCCCATCATCATGCTGACCGCCAAGGGCGAGGACGTCGACCGCATCGTCGGCCTGGAGGTCGGCGCCGACGACTACCTCGGCAAGCCGTTCAACCCGCGCGAGCTGCTGGCGCGCATCAACGCCGTGCTGCGCCGCCGCCCGCCCCAGGAAGCGCCGGGCGCGCCCTCGGCCGAGAACGAATCGGTCAGCTTCGGGCCGTTCCACTTCGACCTCGGCGCGCGCGCGCTGCAGAAGAACGGCCAGGAAGTGCCGCTGACCACCGGCGAGTTCGCCATGCTGAAGGCGCTGGTGCGCCACCCGCGCCAGCCGCTGTCGCGCGAGAAGCTGGCGCAGCTGGCGCGCGGGCGCGAGTTCGAGCCCTTCGACCGCAGCCTCGACGTGCAGGTCTCGCGCCTGCGCAAGCTGATCGAGAACGACCCGGCCAGCCCGCGCTATATCCAGACCGTCTGGGGCGTGGGCTACGTGTTCGTGCCGGACGGCATCGGCTGAGCGACCGCCCACGAACCCGCCGCGGCCGGGCGCACCACCGCGGCGCCTGCCCACTGCCTTGCCGCCGATGACGAAAGCGCTTCCACCCGGCCTCACCGACATGGCGACGCCCGACTCCGAGGCCCGGCGGCAGCCGTTCAGCATCAGCCTGTTCTGGCGCACCTTCGTCCTGCTCGGCTTGCTGCTGCTGAGCAGCGCGATCGGCTGGTACCAGCTGTTCCGCACGCTGGAGTACGAGCCGCGCGTGATCGACAACGCGCGCCAGGTGGCCTCGCTGGTGAACCTGTCGCGCGCCGCGCTGATCCACTCCGACGCCATCGCGCGCATCTCGCTGATGAAGACGCTGGCCGAGCAGGAGAAGGTGCGCATCCTGCCGCGCGAGCCGGACGACAGCTTCCACCCCTTCGCCCAGACCACGCTGGAGCGCCGTCTCAGCCATGAGCTGGTCGCGCGCTTGGGCCCGGGCACGGTGGTGGCCAGCCAGGTCAACGACGAGCCCGGCCTGTGGGTCGGCTTCTCGATCGAGGGCGATTCCTACTGGCTGCTGATGGACCGCTCGCGCGTGGGCGCACTGCTGGGCGGCGGCGCCTGGCTGCTGTGGCTGGCCACGCTGGTGGCGCTGTCGCTGCTGGGCGCGGCACTGCTGGCGCGGCTCATCAACCGGCCGCTGCAGCAGCTCTCGCGCGCCGCCGCGCGCGTGCGCGAGGGCAACTACCAGCACGGCCGGCTCGACGAGACCGCGCTGTCGAGCGAGGTGCGCGCCGTCAACATCGGCTTCAACCGCATGGCCGAGCAGTTGTCGAAGATCGAGCAGGACCGGGCCCAGATGCTGGCCGGCATCTCGCACGACCTGCGCACGCCGCTGGCGCGGCTGCGGCTGGAGGCCGAGATGAGCGTACCCGATGCCGAAGCGCGCCAGCACATGGTGGCCGACATCGAGCAGGTCGACACCATCATCGCCAAATTCCTCGACTACGCGCGCCCCGACCACGCCAACCTACAAGCGCTGCCGCTGGCTGAACTGGTCGACGCCAGCGCCGTGCCCTTCCTGCTGCGCGACGACATGCGGGTACACATCGACATCCCGGCCGATCTTCACGTGCTGGGCGATGAGGTCGAGCTCTCGCGCGTGCTGGCCAACCTGCTGGAGAATGCGCGCCGCTACGGCAAATCGGCCGACGGCACGCTGGCCCAGGTCGACATCAGCGCCCGGGCCGTGGGCAAGCGTGTCGTGCTGCACCTGCGCGACCACGGCCAGGGCGTGCCCAAGGAACAGCTGGCCAGCCTGACACGCCCCTTCTTCCGCGGCGACAGTGCGCGCACCGAAGCCACGGGCGCCGGCCTGGGCCTGGCCATCGTTGCCAAGATGCTGCGCAACATGGGTGGCAGCCTGGAATTCCACAACCACCCGGACGGTGGACTGGCCACGCGGATCGGCCTACAGGTCGCATCGCCGATTGCGGCGGACAAGCACGGCACGCACTAGGGCTGACGCGCGGCCGCGCTACTAACGCACTAGCAGCACGACGGCGCGCGCCTCCATGCTGGCGCCCTGCCCCACCGGGCCCAACCGCTCGGCCGTCTTGGCCTTCACGTTCACTTGCGTCTGCGCCACGCCCAGCGCGTCGGCGATGCGCGCGCGCATGGCGCCGATGTGCGGGGCCAGCCGTGGCGCCTGCGCGATGACGGTGCTGTCGACGTTGCCGATGCGCCAGCCACCCGCGGCCACGCGGCGCGCGGCTTCGGTCAGCAGAGCGTGCGACTCGGCGCCGGCAAAGCGGTCGTCGGTGTCTGGGAAATGCGTGCCGATGTCGCCCAGGCCCGCCGCGCCCAGCAGCGCGTCGGTGATGGCGTGCAGCAGCACGTCGGCATCAGAATGACCCAGCAGGCCATGCGTGTGCGGGATCGTGACGCCACCCAGCACCAGCGGCCGGCCGGGCACCAGAGCGTGCACGTCCCAGCCTTCGCCGATGCGGAAAGGCGGCAGATGTTGTTCGTTCGTGGTCATGCGTCTCGTGATTTCAGAATGGCTTCGGCCAGTGCAAAGTCTTCGGGATAGGTGACCTTGAAGTTCTGCGCGCTGCCGCGCACCAGCATCGGCTGGTGGCCGGCGGCCTCCATCGCGCTGGACTCGTCGGTGATGCCGGCAAAGCCGCTGGCCGCGTGCGGCGCCAGCGCATCGCGCAACGCGCCGATGCGGAACATCTGCGGCGTTTGCGCCAGCCATTTGTCGGCACGGTCGATGGTGGAGTCGACCCGGCCACCACGTGCGTGCTTGAGCGTGTCGGGCAGCGGCAGCGCCAGCAAACCGCCCACGGTATCGGGCAGGCAGGCGTCGATCAGCGCGTCAATCTGCGCGGGCGTGACCAGGCAGCGCGCGGCGTCGTGCACCAGCACCCAGTTCTGCAGAGCGGCGCCGGTGGCGAGCAGGTGGTTCAAGCCGTTGAAAACGCTTTCGGCCCTGGTGGCACCGCCGCACTCAGCTGTTGAATACGCAGCATCCGGCACCTGCAAAGTGCGATCGCCAGGCGCCACCACCACCAGCACCTGAGCGATGCGCGGCACGCGAGCGAACGCCGCCAGCGTGTGCCGCACCATTGGCTGACCGGCTACGGGTTGGTATTGCTTGGGCTGCGCGGTGCCGGCGCGCGAACCGCTGCCGGCGCAGGGCAGCAAGGCAAAGCAGCGGTCGGGTGGGGTGTGCACGGGCATGGTCGCCGCCATTGTAGTAAGCGGATCGGTCTTGACGAACTACGCTTTCAATAGCTGCTCCCCCTTTCCCGTCAAGCGCTACAGCCCGATTTGGCTCATGCGGATTTGCAATCAACAAGATAAGCCGTTCGGGCTGAACCATTCGACTGGCTCATGACAGGCCTGTCGAAACCCTGCGTGGCACATGCACTTCGACAAGCTCAGTGCGAACGTTTCCTAAACGACAGCGCGCGAATTGGTATCAAGCTTCCATGGATTGAAGCAACGCCCACACCCGCCCCGGCGAGAGCGGCATTTGCAGCTTGGGCGCCAGGTCAGCCCGCCCCCCGCGCGCCAGCGCGTCGGCCACCGCGTTGACGATGCTGGGCGTGGCGCCGATGGTGCCGAGTTCGCCCACGCCTTTCACGCCCAGCGGGTTGTTCCGGCACGGGGTGGATTCGTCCATCTCGGTCTTGAACATGGTCTGCATGTCGAAGGCGCGCGGCGCGGCGTAGTCCATCAGGCTGCCGGTGAGCAACTGGCCGCTGTCGTCGTACACGATCTGCTCGGTCAGCGCCTGGCCAATGCCTTGCATGGCGCCGCCGTCGAGCTGGCCACGCACGATCATCGGGTTGACCACGCGGCCGACGTCGTTGACGCTGGCGTAGGCAACGATGGCGATGGCGCCGGTTTGCGGATCGAGTTCCACCTCGCTGATGTGGCAGCCGTTGGGCCAGGTCGGGCCGGCGACGGTGTGCGTGTGGTCGACAAAGATGTGGCCGCCGTCTTGCCGACCGGCCAGCTCGAACAGGCCGATGGCGTGATCGGTGCCGGCGACGAAGAAGCGTGCGGACTCGTAGCGGATGTCTTCCGGCGCTGCCTCCAGCGCCTTGGCCGCGAGTTGCTTGGCTTCATGGAGCGTCTTGTCGGCGCCCGAACGCATGGCCGATCCACCCGTGAACAGCGAGCGCGAGCCCGCGCTGCCGAAGCCGTTGCCACGATCGGTGTCGCCCAGCACCACGCGCACCTGTTCAATCGGCACCCCGAAGGCGTCGACCACCAGTTGCGCCAGCGTGGTGGCGATGCCCTGGCCCATCTGGTTGACGGCGGAATAGACCTCGATGACGCCGTCGGCCTTCACGTCAATCGTCACGCGCTCTTCGAACACGTTGCCGCCCGTCCATTCGAGGAAAGTGGCGATGCCCAAGCCGCGCCATAGACCTTTTGCTCTCGATTCCGCCGCTCGCGTTTCAAAGCCCGCCCAGTCGGCCAGCGGCAGCGCCTGGTCCATCACATGCTCGAAGCGGCCCACGTCATAGGTCTGGCCCATCGGGTTTTTGTAGGGCATCTGCTCGGGGCGGATGAAGTTGCGCCTACGCAATTCGATGCGGTCAATGCCGGTCTGCCGCGCGGCTTCGTCCATCAGCCGCTCGATGTTGAAGATGGCCTCGGGCCGGCCCGCGCCACGGTACGCCCCCGTCGGCGCCTGATTCGTCAGCACGGCTTTGAAGTGAAAGTCAATCACCGGCACGTGGTACACGCTGGTCTGCACCCAGGGGCCGATGAGCAGCTGAATAGCCACGCCCGTACCCGTGGGGTAGGCGCCCACGTTGGCGTGCGAGTGGACACGCAGGGCGAGGATCTTGCCGCCCGCATCCAGCGCCAGCTCGGCATGCGCCTGCACGTCACGCCCGTGCGTGGTGCTGGTGAATTCCTCGCTGCGATCGCCCGTCCAGCGCACCGGCTGGCCGGTGGCGCGCGCGGCCCAGGCGATGACCACGTCTTCGGGGTACGAGCCGGTCTTCATGCCGAAGCCGCCACCCACGTCGCCCACGCGCACGCGCACGTCCTCGGGCTTGAGCGCCAGCGCGGTGGCGATGGCGCCGCGCACCGCCGTGGGCATTTGCGAGCTGGCGTGCACGTCGAGCCGCGCGCCGTCCCACGCGGCACGCACGGCGCGCGGCTCCAGCGTGAGCGCGGCCAGGCGCTGGTGCGTGATGTCGAGCTTCACCACGTGCGCCGGCTGGTCGAACGCCGCTTGGGCCGCCGCCACATCGCCGTGGCGCGCCTCGCAGGCGATGTTGTCGGGCGCGCTGTCCACCACGGCCGCGCCACCCGCCAACGCGGCGGCCAGCGTGGGCACGGCGGGCAGTTCGTCGTAATCGACCAGCACCGCCTCGGCCGCGTCCTTGGCCTGTTGCAGCGTATCGGCCACCACGGCGGCCACGGCCTCGCCCACGTGGCGCACGGCCTCGTGCGCCAGCGCGCGGCGCAGGGGCGATGCGCCATCGCTGCCGTCGGCGCGCTTGAAGCCGGCGCCGGTGGGCAAGGGCGGCATGTCGGCCAGGTCGGCGCCGGTGATGACGGCGCGCACGCCGGGCATCGCACGCGCGGCCTCGGCATCCACGGCCTTGATGGCCGCGTGCGCATGCGGCGAACGCACAAACACCAGCCAGCCATCACCCAGCCCGCCCAGGTCGTCGGTGTAGCGGCCCTGGCCGCGCAGCAGGGCGTCGTCTTCCAGCCGCTTGACGGCGTGGCCGCTGCCGAAGCGCGGGGGGGTCAGGGTGGGGGCGGCATCGCTCATGGGCAGGCTCCTGTGGACGGTTGAGGGCAACTATAGACGGGGCGCCACTGCCACAGCGCAAGCTCTTCCGGGGTCAATGAATGCTTTTATTTTTATAGCTGCTTGCGCTTGCTGCATAAGGGTTTCAGGCCAAAAACACGTTTATCTTGATAGGCGTAAAATCACGCCTACACCCCCGCCCCAGCCGGCCGGGGGTTTTTGTCGTTTCCGCTGCGCCCACATCTGCCCCATGGACCTGCCCAAGCTCATCCCCGGCAAACGCCACGCCCTGCCCCGCCCGCCCGCGTCCAGCGATGCGCTGCTGCTGGCGCAGCTGTCCGAGCGCGACACGGCGGCCAAAAAGCTCACCGCCATCGTCACCGCCGACGCCAGCGATGCGCGCCGGCTGCAGGACGAGCTGGCCTTCTTCGCCCCGGGCCTGCGCATCGTGATGTTTCCCGACTGGGAGACGCTGCCGTACGACACCTTCAGCCCGCACCAGGATTTGATCAGCGAGCGCCTGGCCACGCTGTGGGCCATCCGCCAGCAGCAGGCCGACGTGGTGCTGATCCCCGCCACCACGGCGCTGGTCCGGCTGGCGCCGCCGTCGTTTCTGGCGGGCACCACCTTCCACTTCAAGCAAGGGCAAAAGCTGGACGAGGCGGCGCTGAAGAGCCAACTGACGCTGGCCGGCTACACGCACGTGACGCAGGTCGTCAGCCCCGGCGAATACGCGGTGCGCGGCGGTTTGATCGACCTGTTCCCCATGGGCAGCGTGCAGCCGTTTCGCGTCGATTTGTTCGACGACGAGATCGACTCGATCCGCGCCTTCGACCCCGACACGCAGCGCAGCCTGTACCCCGTGCCCGAGGTGCGCCTGCTGCCCGGGCGCGAATTCCCCACGCACGACGAGGCACGCGCCAAGTTCCGCAGCCGCTGGCGCGAGCTGCTGGAGGGCGACCCCACGCGCAGCCGCATCTACAAGGACATGGGCAATGGCGTGGCCACGGCGGGCATCGAGTACTACCTGCCGCTGTTCTTTGACGACACGGCCACGGTGTTCGATTACCTGGGGCCGGATGCGACGTTGGTGCTGCATGGCGACCTGGAGGCCGCCTTTCAGCAGTTTGCGCAAGACACACGCGAGCGCTACCGACTGGCGCAGGGCGACCCCGAGCGGCCGGTGCTGCCGCCTGAAGCGCTGTTCTTGGATGCAGAAGAGTTCTATGTCCAGGCCAAGCCCCATGCACAACTGGCGGTGCGTGGTTTTGCCCCTCCCCCCGCTGGGGGAGGCTGGGAGGGGCCAGCTGCGGCTGCCGGCAGCACGGGCGCGGCCCCCACCCCAACCCTCCCCAGCGGGGAGGGAGAAAGAAGACAGCCCCTTCGTCGAATCGACCACCTGCCCGACCTCACCGTGGTACGCAGCGCCGACGACCCGCTGTCGCGCCTGCAAGCCCACCTGCGCGCCAGCCCGCACCGCGCGCTGGTGTTGGCCGAAAGCGATGGTCGGCGCGAGAGCCTGCTCGACTTTCTGCGCGCCAGCGGCCTGAACCCGCCGGCCTTCGATTCGCTGGCCGAGTTCCAGGCCAGCGACGAACCCACCGGCATCGCCACCGCCGCGCTGGCGCAAGGCTTTGCGTGGATGGAAGCCGGCATCGACTTCGTCACCGAGACCGAGCTGTTCGCCCAAGGCCCCACCACGCGCCGGCGCCGCAAGCAAGAGCAGGTCAGCGACGTCGATGCGCTGATCAAGGATCTGAGCGAGCTGAACGTGGGCGACCCGGTGGTGCACGCGCAGCACGGCATCGGCCGCTACCGCGGGCTGGTGAACATGGACCTAGGCGAAAAAGCACCCGATGGCTCGCCCGCGCTGCAGGAAATGCTGCACCTGGAATACGCCGGCAACGCCACGCTGTACGTGCCGGTGTCGCAACTGCATCTGATTGGCCGCTACACCGGCGTGAGTGCGGACGAGGCGCCCCTGCACAAGCTGGGCAGCGGCCAGTGGGAAAAAGCCAAGCGCAAGGCCGCCGAGCAGGTGCGCGATGCCGCCGCCGAGCTGCTCAACATCTACGCCCGCCGCGCCGCGCGCGAGGGCCACCCCTTCCGCTACAGCCCGCACGATTACGAGGCCTTCGCCAACGACTTCGGCTTTGAGGAAACCGCCGACCAGAAAGCCGCCATCCACGCCGTGGTGCAGGACATGATCAGCCCGCAACCGATGGATCGGCTGGTGTGCGGCGACGTGGGCTTTGGCAAAACGGAAGTTGCCCTGCGCGCGGCGTTTGTCGCCGTCACGGGCGGCAAGCAAGTCGCCTTTTTGGCGCCCACCACGCTGCTGGCCGAGCAGCACTACCAGACGCTGGCCGACCGCTTTGCCAAGTGGCCGGTCAAGGTGGCGGGCATGAGCCGCTTCAACTCGACCAAAGAGGTGAGCGCCACGCTCAAAGGCATTCAGGACGGCAGCGTGGACATCGTGGTGGGCACGCACAAGCTGCTGAGCGACAAGACGCAATTCAAAAACCTGGGCCTGCTCATCATCGACGAGGAGCACCGTTTTGGCGTGCGCCACAAGGAGCAGATGAAGCAGTTCCGCGCCGAAGTGGATGTGCTGACGCTGACGGCGACACCCATCCCGCGCACCATGGGCATGGCGCTGGAGGGCTTGCGCGATCTGAGCGTGATCGCCACCGCGCCGCAGCGCCGCCTGGCCATCAAGACCTTTGTGCGCAACGAAGGCACGGGCGTGATCCGCGAAGCCGTGCTGCGCGAGCTGAAGCGCGGCGGGCAGGTGTACTTCCTGCACAACGAGGTGGAGACCATCGAGAACCGCCGCCAGAAGCTGGAAGAGATCCTGCCCGAGGCGCGCATCGCCATCGCCCACGGCCAGATGCCCGAGCGCGAGCTGGAGCGCGTGATGCGCGACTTCGTGGCGCAACGCCACAACCTGCTGCTGTGCTCCACCATCATCGAGACCGGCATCGACGTGCCCACCGCCAACACCATCGTCATCAGCCGCGCCGACAAGTTTGGCCTGGCGCAGCTGCACCAGTTGCGCGGCCGCGTGGGCCGCAGCCACCACCAAGCCTATGCGTACCTGATGGTGCCGGAGATCGACAGCCTGACCAAGCAGGCATCGCAACGGCTCGACGCCATCCAGCAAATGGAAGAACTCGGCAGCGGCTTCTACCTAGCCATGCACGACCTGGAAATCCGCGGTGCCGGCGAAGTGCTGGGCGAAAACCAGAGCGGCAACATGATGGAGATCGGCTTTCAGCTCTACAACGAGATGCTGGCCGAAGCGGTGAAAGCATTGAAGGCCGGCAAGGAGCCCGACCTGCTCAGCCCCATGCAGGCCGTGACCGAGATCAACCTGCACGCGCCCGCCCTGCTGCCCAACGACTACTGCGGCGACGTGCACCTGCGCCTGTCGTTCTACAAGAAGCTGGCCACCGCCAAGACCAGCGAGCAGATCGACACGCTGCTGGAAGAAATCGTCGACCGCTTCGGCAAGCTGCCGCCGCAGGCGCAAACCCTGATCGACGTGCACCGCCTGCGGGTCCTGAGCCAGCCCTATGGCGTGCAGAAGGTGGATGCGGCACCCGGCGTGATCAACATCGCCTTCAAGCCCAACCCGCCGATTGATCCGATGGCCATCATCCAGATGATCCAGAAAAACAAGCACATCAAGCTGGCGGGCAACGACAAGCTGCGCATTGAAAAAGCCATGCCCGAGCCGAAAGATCGCGCGCAGCTGGTGCGCGACGTGCTGCGCAACCTGCAGCCCGCCGCCGTGCCTGCCTGACAGCGAAAAGCGCAACGTCCTACACCCGAAGCAGCCGCTGTTCCACAGCGGCGCGCCAGAGCGACGCCTAAAGTCGGCGCAGGCCTTGCGTGAAACCCCTGCGTCCCGGCAGCACCACGCGGCCACCCCAGAACCTACAAGGAGCACGAGATGACCAAACTCACTTCCGTGGCCCTGCTCACCATTGCCGCCGCCTTGAGCGGACCGGCCATGGCGCAGGACGACCCCAACCAGAGCGCGCAGAACAGCGACCGCTCGTGGCCCAACTCGCCGTTCAAGGAGAGGGGTTTCCCGGATGCCGGCGAGTTCAACCCGACCGGGCCTTACGTCGCACCGCCAGCACCGATCGTCGTGGCGCCGCCCCCACCGCCCCCACCGCCCCCACCGCCAGTGGCACCGCCGCCTCCGCCGCCTCCGCCCCCTGCGGTGGCACCTCCTCCGCCGCCCCCGCCGCCGCCGCCGCCACCCCCAGCACCGCGCCCGGCGCGCCCTGACCGCGGTTGATGCGGCAAGAGCCTCGCCCTACGAGGCTCTTTTTGATGCCGCTGCGCACAAAGCGCAGCACGCGCAAGCGCGTGGTGCAGCGGCAACAAACCCGCTTTCATCTGGTTTTCTGGCTGATCACACCATCGGTGCGGAACTCAACAGGCGATCAGCGGGTATAAGCTGAAGTCTTTCTCGATTTCAACTCGTGCGGCAGCGCGCTCAAAAACTCCGTTCATGCCTTCCCTTCGCGTCTTCTGTCGTCAAACTCTCTGCGCGCTGGCCTTGGCGACGGCGGGTCATGTCATGGCGACCGGCACCGACGGTGACGCCTACGCACCGCCCGATGCCGCCGCGGCCAGCCGCGTCAGCGAGTTCGCCAGCAGCGTGACGCGCAGCGGCGACGCCGAAGGCCGCGCCTTCGGTGTCATCGACAAACAGGCGGCGACGCTGTGGCTCTTCGACAAACAGGGCCATGCCGTCGCGCACACCCCCGTGCTGGTGGGCCAGGCCACGGGCGACGTGGCACCGGCCGACATCGGCCAGCGTCCGCTGTCCAGGGTCAAGCTGCACGAAAAGATCACCTCGGCGGGCCGCTACGTCACCGAACCTGGCAAGAACCACAAGGGCGAGGACATCGTCTGGCTCGACTACGAGAATGCCCTATCGATGCACCGGGTGCGCAACGTGCCGAACGAATTCCGCACCAAGCGTCTGCTCACGCCCACCGTGGCCGACAACCGCATTTCCTTTGGCTGCGTCAATGTTCCGGCGAACTTCTACGATCGCTACGTCGACCTGATGTTCAGCCGCTCGGCGGGCGTGGTGTACGTGCTGCCGGAGACCAAGCCGATCGCCAGCGTGTTCCCGTTTGCCGACGGCACAGCGCCGGCGCGGGTGGCGCAGCACCGCGCCGATTGAAGGCGCCGCCGGCTGCGCTTGCCGGCACCGCTTTTCCCCATTCCCGGCCGGCGCACGCAAGGCCGCCGCGCGCCATGGATAATCGGGTGCATCACGATCCGCGCTGAATTCGCGGACTATTGCAGCTATCGATAACGAAGCAGATGAGCGCCCCTCTTCCCTCCGACTGCCCACGCGAGATCAGCCCCGGCCTGACGCTGCGCGGAGTCGCGCCGCCGCTGGTGCTGCGCGACTTCAAGCTGATCGCGTTCGACATGGATTCGACCCTGATCAACATCGAATGCGTCGACGAGATCGCCGACGCCGCCGGCCGCAAGGCCGAGGTCGCCGCCATCACCGAGGCCGCCATGCGCGGCGAGATCACCGACTACAAGGAAAGCCTGCGCCGCCGCGTCGCCATGCTCGAAGGCGTGCGCGAGGAGCACCTGATGCAGGTCTACCGCGCCCGCCTGCGCCTGAACCCCGGCGCGGCCGAACTGGTGCTGGCCTGCAAGGCCGCGGGGCTGAAAATCTTGCTGGTGTCGGGCGGCTTCACCTACTTCGCCGACCGGCTGCGCGACCGGCTGGCGCTGGATTTCGCCCGTGCCAACAAGCTGGAAATCGTCGATGGCGCCTTGACGGGCCGCATCCTGCCGCAAAGCTGGGGCGACATCTGCGACGGCGCCATGAAGCGCCAGACCGTGCTGCGCACCTGCAGCCTGATCGGCTGCGACCCCAGCCAGGCGATTGCCATGGGCGACGGCGCCAACGACCTGGAGATGATGGACGCCGTCGGCCTGTCGGTCGCCTACCGCGCCAAGCCCAAGGTGCGCGATCAGGCCAGGGTGGCGATCGACATGGGCGGGCTGGATCGCCTGCTGGAGCTGTTCGACGGGCAGTGAGCGCCTGCGCCCACGCGGCGCGCGGGACCGGTCGGATCAGGCCTCGTAAGACAACAGCACCACCTCGGCCGCCTGTTGCCGCAGCGGGATGAGCGCCTGGTACGCGGCCGAGGCAAACCAGCCATTGACCGCGTCGAGGCTGGGAAAGCGGATCACCACGATGTCGGGGTGTGACAGCTCACCCGCCAGCGCCGGCCGTTGTTGCCCGCGAAACACCAGCTCGGCACCCCACGGCGCCAGCGTCGCGGGCACCCGGGCGCGGTATTCGTCCCATTGCTCCGGCCGCTTGACGGTGATGTGGCCGACCACGTAGGCCTCACTCATGACGGCAACTCCCCATCAGGAAGAACGGAAAAGCCGGACGGGGCAGCATCGCTACAGGATATGCCACCGCCCGGCACGGCGCCTCAGGCCGGCACCGCCGGCAGACCCGACAGCGCCTGCGCCAGTTCCTTCTCGTCGTAGTGCTCGTCCTTCAGGCTGCCCGAGAAGTAGGCCTGGTAGGCGCCCATGTCGAAGTGACCATGGCCGCTCAGGTTGAACAGGATGGTCTCTGCCTTGCCCTCGCGCTTGCAGCGCAGCGCTTCCTCGATCGCGCCCTTGACGGCGTGATTGGCCTCCGGCGCCGGCACGATGCCCTCGGTGCGCGCGAACTGCACGCCGGCGGCGAAGCATTCGCCCTGGGTGTAGGCCACGGCTTCGAGCAGCCCCAGCTCCTTGCAATGGCTGATGAGCGGCGCCATGCCGTGGTAGCGCAGGCCACCGGCATGAAAGCCGGGCGGCGTGAAGGTGCTGCCCAGGGTGTGCATCTTGGTCAGCGGCGTCATGTGGCCGGTGTCGCCGAAGTCGTAGGCGTACTTGCCGCGCGTCAGGCTGGGGCAGGCGGCCGGCTCCACCGCCAGGATGCGCGGCTTGGCGCCGCCGCGCAGGCCATGGCCGATGAAGGGGAAGGCGATGCCGGCGAAGTTGCTGCCGCCGCCGGTGCAGCCGATGATGACGTCGGGCCAGGCATCGGCCATGTGCATCTGCTCCATCGCCTCCAGGCCGATGATGGTCTGGTGCAGCAGCACGTGGTTGAGCACCGAGCCCAGCGCGTACTTGGTGTCGTCGTTCTGGGCGGCAATCTCGACCGCCTCGCTGATGGCGATGCCGAGGCTGCCCGGGTGATCCGGCCGCTCGGCCAGCACCTTGCGGCCGTATTCGGTCTCGTTGCTGGGCGAGGCCACGCAGCGCGCGCCATAGGTTTCCATCAGCGCGCGGCGATAGGGCTTCTGGTCGTAGCTGACGCGCACCTGGTAGATGGTGACGTCAAGCCCGAACAACTGCCCGGCCATCGCCAGTGAGCTACCCCACTGGCCGGCACCGGTCTCGGTGGACAGGCGCTTGACGCCGGCTTCCTTGTTGAAGAAGGCCTGCGGAATCGCCGAATTGGGCTTGTGGCTGCCGGCCGGGCTGACGCCCTCGTACTTGTAGAAGATCTTGGCCGGCGTGCCCAGGGCCTGCTCCAGCCGGTGGGCGCGAAACAGCGGCGCCGGGCGCCACAGGCGGAACACCTCGCGCACCGGCTCGGGAATCTCGATCTCGCGCTCGGTGCTGACTTCCTGCAGGATCAGCGACATCGGGAACAGCGGCGCCAGATCGTCCGGCCCGATCGGCTGCAAAGTGCCCGGATGCAGCACCGGCGGCAGCGGCTGCGGCAGGTCGGCCTGGATGTTGTACCAGAACTTGGGCATCTGGCTTTCCTGCAACAGGTACTTGGTCTGGGTGCTCAACGCCACTCTCCTCTCGGTGTCATCAATGGGGGAATCACGTAGTATGCCTGTCGCATGAGGCCAAAAAGCTCCGCGTGGATGCGCACAAACCCGAGGTCGCCGGCCGACTCGCGCGGGCGCGTCTGGCGCCAGCGCGCACTCACGCTGGCGCTGCTACTCACGGTGTGGCTGGGCGCGCAGCACTGGCGCGCCAGTGAGGTGCCACGCGGACCGGCGCCCGCCTTCAGCCTGCCGGCCGTCAGCGTGCAGGCCGACCAGCAACTGTCGCTGGCGCAGTGGCAAGCGGCGCATCCGGGGCGGCCGGTGGCGCTCAACTTCTGGGCCGAGAGCTGCCCGATCTGCAAGTTGCAGCAGTCCAACGTCAGCCGCGTCGGCGCCGACTGGCCGGTGCTGACGGTGGCGCTGCAATCGGGTGACGTGGCCGCGGTGCGGCAGGCGCTGGGCCGGCGCGGCCTGGATTGGCCGACGGTGGTCGATGCGCGCGGCGAGCTGACGCGGCGCTACGGCATCGGCGCGGTGCCGGCCTTCGTCGTCATCGATGCCAGTGGCCAGGTGCGCAGCGCCAGCGTGGGCTACACCAGCGAGCTGGGCATGCGGGCGCGCCTGTGGTGGGCGGCGTTGCGCGCGTAGGGCTTGCCCACGGCCCCAGGGTTCAGGCGTGCTCGGGCGCCAGCTGCTCGGCCCAGTCGTACAGCGCCTCCAGCACGCCCTGCCCGCGCTCGTCGTCCACGCCGTCGGCCAGCGCATCAATGCGGTCGAACAGGCCCTGGATGGTCAGCGCCCCCGCCTCGCCATGCAGCAGCCGCGCCGCCCGGTGCGCCTGCCACTGCACGCGCTCGGATTCGTTGAGCGTGTCGGGAAAGTTGCGCGCGCGGTAGCGCAGCAACAGCTCCGGCAGGCGCGCGTCGTCGAAGCCGCTGCGCGCGGCCGCCAGTGCCTGCGGATTCAGGGCGCGCAGGCGCTCCAGGCGACGCCGGTCGGCGTCGCTCAGGAAGCCGCCGTACAAATCCTCGTCCACGTCCACCGCGCCGTCCGGGGCCGGCGGTGCGTACACCTGCGGCCACAGCAGGCTCAGATCGGGCAGCGCGCGCAGACGCTCGAAATGGCGCTCGGCCAGCGCCAGGTCGATGCCCCAGCGCTCGGCCAGTTCGGGGCGCAGCGTCTTCAGGTTGGAAATCACGATGGGCGATTTGTTCAGGTGCACGCCCTTGATGGGCAGCCGCGCCACACCGTCGGGCAGATCGGCGCTGGCGGTGAACAAGCGTGTGCGCATCTCGTCCGCCTTGAGTTCAGCCAGTTCGGCCGGATCCTGACTCAAATCCCAGGCCAGCAGCGCGTTCTTGTTGGTCGGGTGCATGGCCAGCGGCGCCATCAGCGCGATGCAGCCACGCGCGGCGCCAAAGCGGCCGCTGACGTGCAGAAAGGGCCGCGCTTCGCGCAGCGTGGTCGGCAATCCAAGCTCTCGCGCCACCCGGTCCTTCTTGTGCAGCGACAGGCAGAACTCGAACAGCTTCGGCTGCCGTTGCCGCAGCAGACGCGCCAGCGCGATGGTGGCGCGCACGTCCGACAGCGCGTCGTGCGCCGACTCGTGCGCCAGGCCGTTGGCGGCGCTCAGACGCTCCAGCTTGAAGCTGGCGTGGCCGTCCTCACCCAGCGGCCATTCGATGCCCTCGGGCCGCAGCGCATGGGCGCAGCGCACCACATCCAGCAGGTCCCAGCGGCCACAGCCGTTCTGCCATTCGCGGCCGTAGGGCTCCATCAGATTGCGCCACAGCAGAAAGCGCGTCACCTCGTCGTCGAAGCGGATCGAGTTGTAGCCGACGCCGATGGTGCCCGGCTCGGCCAGCGCGGCGTGGATGCGCGCGGCAAACCGATGCTCGGGCAGGCCCCTGGCGGCGCATGCCTGCGGCGTGATGCCGGTGATCAGGCAGGCTTCCGGCTCGGGCAGGCGGTCGGTCGGCGGCTGGCAGTACAGCATCAGCGGCTCGCCGATTTCGTTCAGTTCCGCATCGGTGCGGATGGCCGCGAACTGCGCCGGCCAGTCGCGGCGCGGACGGGTGCCAAAGGTTTCGTAGTCGTGCCAGAGAAAGGTGTGGGCGGCCATGGCGCCAAGCATAACCAGCACGGCGAGCGCCCATGAAAAAACCGGTCGGTGACCGGCTTTTTCACGTCAAGCCTGGCGGACGATCAATCCGCCGTCAACTCTTCTTCCGGCTCGGCCGGCTCAGCGCCGCGCGCGCGCTCACGCTTTTGCAGCGGCGTAATGTCGAGCAGCACCTCGTCCTTGTCGTCCAGATCCACCGTCAGGCGCCCGCCTTCTGTCAGGCGGCCGAACAGCAGTTCGTCGGCCAGCGCCTTGCGGATGGTGTCCTGGATCAGGCGCTGCATCGGACGCGCGCCCATCAGCGGATCGAAGCCCTTCTTGGCCAGGAACTTGCGCAGGTGGTCGGTGAAGGTGACCTCGACCTTCTTGTCGGCCAACTGCTGCTCCAGCTGCAGCAGGAACTTGTCGACCACGCGCAGGATGACCTGCTCGTCGAGCGGCTTGAAGCTGACGATGGCGTCCAGCCGGTTGCGGAACTCGGGCGTGAACAGGCGCTTGATGTCGGCCATCTCGTCGCCCGCCTGGCGCTGCGTGGTGAAGCCGATGGTGCTCTTGTTCAAGGTCTCGGCGCCCGCGTTGGTCGTCATGATGATGATGACGTTGCGGAAGTCGGCCTTGCGCCCGTTGTTGTCCGTCAGCGTGCCGTGGTCCATGACCTGCAGCAGCACGTTGAAGATGTCGGGGTGCGCCTTCTCGATCTCGTCAAGCAGCAGCACGCAGTGCGGCTTCTTGCTGATGGCCTCGGTGAGCAGGCCGCCCTGGTCGAAGCCGACGTAGCCCGGAGGCGCGCCGATCAGTCGGCTCACCGCATGGCGCTCCATGTACTCGGACATGTCGAAGCGGATCAGCTCCACGCCCATGATGTAGGCGAGTTGCTTGGCGGCTTCGGTCTTGCCGACGCCGGTGGGGCCGCTGAACAGGAACGAGCCGATCGGCTTGTCGCCCTTGCCGAGCCCTGAGCGCGCCATCTTGACGGCGGCGGCGAGCACGTCGAGCGCCTTGTCCTGACCGAACACCACGCTTTTCAGGTCGCGCTCAAGCGTCTGCAGCTTGCTGCGGTCGTCGTTGCTGACGCTGGCCGGCGGGATGCGCGCAATTTTTGCGACGATCTCCTCGATCTCGTGCTTGCCGATGGTCTTCTTGCGCTTGCTCGCCAGGGCGATGCGCTGGGCCGCGCCGGCCTCGTCGATGACGTCGATGGCCTTGTCGGGCAGGTGCCGGTCGGTGATGTACTTGGCCGACAGTTCGGCCGCCGCCTGCAGCGCAGCCGTGGCGTACCTGACGCTGTGGTGTTCCTCGAAGCGGCTCTTCAGGCCCTTGAGAATGTCCACGGTTTCCTGCACCGTCGGCTCGACCACGTCGACCTTCTGGAAGCGCCGCGACAGCGCCGCGTCCTTCTCGAAGATGCCGCGGTACTCGGTGAAGGTGGTGGCGCCGATGCACTTGAGCGCGCCGCTGGACAGCGCGGGCTTCAGCAGGTTGCTGGCGTCCAGCGTGCCGCCCGAGGCCGCACCGGCACCGATCAGGGTGTGGATCTCGTCGATGAACAGGATCGCGCCGGGCTTGTCCTTGAGGTTCTTCAGCACGCCCTTCAGGCGCTGCTCGAAGTCGCCGCGGTACTTGGTGCCCGCCAGCAGCGCGCCCATGTCGAGCGAATAGACGGTGGCGTCGGCCAGCACCTCGGGCACCGTGCCCTCGGTGATGCGCCAGGCCAGGCCTTCGGCAATCGCGGTTTTGCCCACGCCCGCCTCGCCCACCAGCAGCGGGTTGTTCTTGCGCCGGCGGCACAGGATCTGGATGGTGCGCTCGACCTCGTAGTCGCGCCCGATCAGCGGATCGATCTTGCCGTCCTTGGCGTGCTGGTTCAGGTTGACGGTGAACTGCTCCAGCGGCGAGGCCTTCTCGTTCTTCTCGCCACCCTCGGCTTCGCCCTCGCCGCCACCGCCCTGCTGGCCTTCGGCCGGCTTGGTGCTTTCGGGCGGATCGCTCTTGCGGATGCCGTGGGCGATGAAGTTGACCACGTCCAGGCGCGTCACGCCCTGCTGATGCAGGTAGTAGACGGCGTGCGAATCCTTCTCGCCGAAGATGGCCACCAGCACGTTGGCGCCGGTGACTTCCTTCTTGCCGTTGCCCGTGCTCTGCACGTGCATGATGGCGCGCTGGATCACGCGCTGGAAGCCCAGCGTGGGCTGGGTGTCCACGTCGTCGGTGCCGGCGACCTGCGGCGTGTTGTCCTTGATGAAGTTGCCGAGCGACTTGCGCAAGTCGTCGATGTTGGCCGAGCAGGCGCGCAAAACCTCAGCCGCGCTGGGGTTGTCCAGCAGGGCCAGCAGCAGGTGCTCGACAGTGATGAATTCGTGGCGCTGCTGCCGGGCCTCGACGAAGGCCATGTGCAGGCTGACTTCCAGTTCCTGGGCAATCATGGTGGGGTTTCCTTTACGCCGCGAGCTTACGATGTCTCACGGCTTCGACAGTAGCAGATGGGGGAAGTTCGTTCGGTTTCAACGCCAGCATCTCCGCTCGGGTGGACAAGCTCATTCGATCGGCTCGCTGACGCACTGCAGCGGATGGCCCGCCTGCTTGGCGGCATCCAGCACCTGGTCGACCTTGGTGGCCGCCACGTCGCGCGAGTACACACCGCACACGCCTTTGCCGTCGAGGTGGATCTTCAGCATGATCTGCGTCGCGGTCTCGCGGTCCTTGCCGAAAAATTCCTGTATCACGACCACCACGAACTCCATCGGCGTGTAGTCGTCGTTGAGCATCACCACCTGGTACATCTGTGGCGGCTTGGCCTTCTGCGGCACCCGCTCCAGCACCACCTCGCCGCCGCCGGCGGGTCGGCGCGTGGGCACGACCGGACCTGCGGGCACCGGTGGACGAGTTGCATTCGATATCAGCATGAAAATCATTCTATAAGCCCGGCTTCGGGCCGGCTGGCGGTGTGGGGAAGGCGCGCCAAAGCGCCGTTTTGTTGACAAGCCGGAAGTTGTTACAGCACACTGTATCCCGCAGGATGGAAGTCATAAGAGGAGATTCCTATGCCCAATGGAAAAGTCAAGTGGTTCAACGACCTCAAAGGGTTTGGGTTCATTGAGCCAGATGGCGGCGGCCCCGACGTGTTTGCGCATTTTTCCGCCATCGACATGGAGGGTTTCAAGACGCTGAAGGAAGGTGCCCGCGTCAGCTATGAGGTCAACCAGGGTCCCAAGGGGCTGCTGGCGCAACGCATCCGCACCGAAGAGGCGGCGCCGCTGCCGGGCGAAATGGCGACGATCGACGCCGACCAGCCGCCCGCCGCGCACTGAGCACCACCGCCCTATCACCCAGTTGCCCTACCCACATGAAAAAGCCCGGGCCGCCCCGGGCTTTTTCATGCCGCACGCATGGCGCGATGTCAGATCCGGGCCGGAAAGCGCGCCAGCGCATCCGGCACCGCGTGGCGCATGTGCAGGGACAGGCCGAGCGCCGCCTTGTGCTGGCTGTCGCGCCCGAGAATGGTTTCCGACAAGGGCAGGAACTCGCTTTCCTCGAAGGCGGCGTGCGCGCGGTAGCGCTGCACCAGTGCCTCGATGGCGGCGGCGTCGAAGCTGGCGTCGCGGCCCTTGGCGATCGCCTTCAGCGCCGGCGCCAGCTTGGCCCAGGTGGCCTCGACTTCACGGTGCTCTCGCGTGAGTTGCTCGACGATGCCGCGCACGCGATCGTGCTCCTCGCCGGCCACCGCGCTGGCAAGCACCGCCGGGAACAGCTCCTGCTCCTCCTGCGCATGGTGCTCGTAGATCACGTCGTCGAAGAAGCGCAGCGTGGCCTCGGCGCTGCGGCGCGCCCGCGCCGCCGCCTCGGCCAGCGCCGGCAGTTCGCCAAGCGACTGCAACTGCCGCATGATGCCGGCGTGGCAGTCGGAGAATTGGTCCAGCGGCTCGCTGTCGTCGGCACGCTGCGTGCCATGGCCATGTTCAGTCATCGTCTTCCTCCTGTCGCCCAGCGCCGCCAGCCGTTCGCCAGTGCAGCCAGGTCAGCGGCGCCGACACCGCAGCGATCCGCACCATGCAGATCGGTACCGCGACCGGATACGGAATGGTAACCACGGAATGAGGGTTTCGCGCGGATGGCTCAGAGCAGCCACCTGCGGAAAACGGCTACATGTGCTCGATCATCACCTGGCCGAAGCCTGAGCAGCTGACCTGGGTGGCGCCGTCCATCAGGCGGGCGAAGTCGTAGGTGACGCGCTTGCCCAGGATCGCCGCTTCCATGGATTCGATGATCTTGTCGGCCGCCTCGATCCAGCCCATGTGGCGCAGCATCATCTCGGCGCTGAGGATTTCAGAGCCCGGGTTGACGTAGTCCTTGCCGGCGTACTTGGGCGCTGTGCCGTGCGTGGCCTCGAAACAGGCCACGCTGTCGCTCATGTTGGCGCCGGGGGCGATGCCGATGCCCCCCACCTGCGCCGCCAGCGCGTCGCTGATGTAGTCGCCGTTGAGGTTCAGCGTGGCGATCACGCTGTACTCGGCCGGGCGCAGCAGGATCTGCTGCAGGAAGGCGTCGGCAATCGCGTCCTTGATGAGGATGTCCTTGCCGGTCCTGGGGTTCCTGAACTTGCACCAGGGCCCGCCGTCCATCAACTCGGCCCCAAATTCGCGCTGTGCCAGCGCGTAGCCCCAGTCGCGGAAGCCCCCTTCGGTGTACTTCATGATGTTGCCCTTGTGCACGATGGTCACGTTGGGCTTGTCGTTGTCAATGGCGTATTGAATCGCCTTGCGGACCAGGCGCTCGGTGCCCTCGATCGACACCGGCTTGACGCCAATGCCGGAAGTCTCGGGAAAGCGGATCTTGCGCACACCCATCTCTTCGGTCAGAAAGCGGATCAGCTTCAGCGCCTGCGCGCTCTTGGCTTCCCACTCGATGCCGGCGTAGATGTCTTCCGAGTTCTCGCGGAAGATCGCCATGTTGACCTTTTCGGGCTCTTTCACGGGCGAAGGAACGCCCTTGAAATACTGCACCGGCCGCAGGCAGACGTACAGATCCAGTTCCTGGCGCAGCGCCACGTTGAGCGAGCGGATGCCGCCGCCCACCGGCGTGGTCAGCGGCCCCTTGATCGACACCACGTACTCCTTCAGCGCCGCCAGCGTCTCCTCCGGCAGCCAGACGTCGGCGCCGTACACCTGGGTCGATTTCTCGCCGGCGTAGACCTCCATCCAGTGGATCTTGCGGCGCTCGCCATAGCACTTGGCGACGGCCGCATCGACCACCTTGATCATGACCGGCGTGATGTCGACGCCGGTACCGTCGCCCTCGATGAAGGGAATGACAGGCTGATCGGGCACCTTGAGCGAAAAATCGGGGTTGACGGTGATCTTCTGACCGCCCGCGGGCACCTTGATGTGCTGGTACATGTGTCGTCTCCGGGGAAAAAGGGGCGCCATCGGGGCCGCGCCCACTCGCCACGCATCGAATCGCGCCAGGCGCGCGGCCCATTCTAGGGCGTCTCGCACGCCATGCGACAGCGGCGACAATCGCGCTCGGGCACCGGCCGCCGAACCTTTGCGATCGGCCCGACTCCATGTCCGGCAAGCCCGTTCCCGTTTTTTAGCCCGCACCCTTCGCCATGCACCCACCGATTCGCCGCGCCCTGCTGACGCTCATCGTCGCCCTCGCCACCACGCCGGTCCTGGCCCAGCGCGCAGACACCGGCACGCCGCAACTCGACCTGCCGCGCTCGGAGCTGTCGATCGGCATGCATCGCATCGACGTGCAGGTGGCGTCCACGCACCCGCAGCGCCAGACCGGGCTGATGCACCGCAAGGAGATGCCGCAGCACGAGGGCATGTTGTTCGTGTTCGAACAGCCCTCCGTGCAATGTTTCTGGATGCGCAACACGCTGATCCCGCTCACCGCCGCTTTCGTGCAGGACGATGGCGGCATCGTCAACCTGGCCGACATGCAGCCGCTGGATGAATCCAGCCACTGCTCGACCAAGCCGGTGCGCTATGTGCTGGAGATGAACCAGGGCTGGTTCAAGCAGCGCAACCTGAAGGCGGGCGCCAAGCTGCGCGGGCCGATGTTTGCGGCGCCGCGCTGATTTTTCAGTTTTCAGATCAGCGGGCGGCAGCGTTCATGTGAACAACGCTGCCAGCTCGGATCTTTGACGTCTTCTTGAACGCGAAGACCGCCGGGATGACGCAAAGCCCGCAGACGGTGTTTGAAGCATCTTCTGCGACTTTTGCGAAAACTCTGCGTACTTTGCGTTCAAAGCCGTTTAGGCCGCCACCTTCACCAACGCGTCGTTGAAGGTCTTGCTCGGGCGCATCACCTGCGCCAGCTTGGCCGGGTCGGGCTGGTAGTAGCCACCGATGTCCACCGGCTTGCCCTGGATGTCAGTCAGTTCCTTGACGATCGCCTGCTCGCCGTCGGCCAGCGCCTTGGCGAGCGGCGCAAACCTCTTCGCCAACTCCGCATCTTCAGTCTGCGCGGCCAGCTCCTCGGCCCAGTACTTGGCCAGGTAGAACTGGCTGCCGCGGTTGTCGAGCTGGCCCGTCTTGGGTGATGGGCCCTTGTTGTTGTCCAGCAGCTTGCCGGTGGCGGCGTCCAGCGTTCTGGCCAGCAGCTTGGCCTTGGCGTTGCCGGTCTTGATCCCCAGGTCTTCCAGCGACACGGCCAGCGCCAGGAATTCGCCCAGCGAATCCCAGCGCAGGTGGTTTTCTTCCACCAGCTGCTGCACGTGCTTGGGTGCCGAGCCGCCGGCGCCCGTCTCGTACATGCCGCCGCCGGCCATCAGCGGCACGATGGACAGCATCTTGGCGCTGGTGCCCAGTTCCATGATGGGGAACAGGTCGGTCAGGTAGTCGCGCAGGATGTTGCCGGTGGCGCTGATGGTGTCGAGGCCCCGCACCACGCGCTCCAGCGTGTAGCGCATGGCGCGCACCTGGCTCATGATCTGGATGTCGAGACCCGCGGTGTCGTGCTCATGCAGGTACATCTTGACCTTGGTGATGAGCTGGTTCTCGTGCGGGCGGTACGGGTCGAGCCAGAACACCACCGGCATGCCCGAGTTGCGCGCGCGCGTGACGGCCAGCTTGACCCAGTCGCGGATGGCGGCGTCCTTCACCTGGCACATGCGCCAGATGTCGCCCTGCTCCACGTCCTGGCTCATCAGCACTTCACCGGTGTTGATATCGGTGATGTTGGCTACGCCGTCTTCCGGGATTTCGAAGGTCTTGTCGTGGCTGCCGTATTCCTCGGCCTGCTGCGCCATCAGGCCGACGTTGGGGACGGTGCCCATCGTCTTCGGATCGAAGGCGCCGTGCCACTTGCAGAAGTTGATCATCTCCTGGTAGATACGGGCAAACGTGCTCTCGGGCATCACGGCCTTGACGTCCTTCAGGCGGCCGTCGGCGCCCCACATCTTGCCGCCGTTGCGGATCATGGCGGGCATCGACGCATCCACGATCACGTCGTTGGGTGAGTGGAAGTTGGTGATGCCCTTGGACGAATCGACCATCGCCAGCTCGGGACGGCCCTCGTGGCAGGCGTGCAGGTCGGCACGGATTTCGTCCTGCTGGCTGCGCGGCAGGTCGGCGATCTTGTTGTACAGATCGACCATGCCGTTGTTGACATTCACGCCCAGCTGGTCAAACAGCTTCTGGTGCTTGGCGAACGCGTCTTTGTAGAAGATGCGCACGCAGTGGCCGAACACGATCGGGTGCGACACCTTCATCATGGTCGCCTTGACGTGCAGCGAGAACATCACGCCGGTCTTGTAGGCGTCGTCGATCTCTTTCTCATAGAAGGCCATCAGCGCCTTCTTGCTCATGAACATGCTGTCGATCACCTCGCGGTCCTGCAGGCTGACCTTGGGCTTCAGCACGATCGTCTTGCCGCTCTTGGTGATCAGCTCCATCTTCACGTCGCGCGCGCGGTCCAGCGTCATCGACTTTTCGCCGCTGTAGAAGTCGCCGTGGTGCATGTGCGAGACGTGGCTGCGCGAGGCCTGGCTCCAGTCGGCCATGCTGTGCGGGTTCTTGCGCGCGTATTCCTTCACGGCCCGCGGCGCGCGGCGGTCGGAGTTGCCCTCGCGCAGCACCGGGTTCACGGCGGAACCGATGCACTTGTTGTAGCGCGCGCGGATGTCCTTTTCCTTGTCGTCCTGCGGGTTCTCGGGAAAGTCGGGGATCTTGTAGCCCTTGTCCTGCAGCTCCTTGATCGCCGCCATCAGCTGCGCGACGGAGGCGCTGATGTTGGGCAGCTTGATGATGTTGGCCTCGGGCTTGAGCGTCAGCTTGCCCAGCTCGGCCAGGTTGTCGGTGACGCGCTGCTCTTCCGTCAGGTATTCCGGAAACTGGCCCAGGATGCGGCCGGCCACCGAGATGTCGCTGGTGGTCACGTCGATGCCGGCCGGCTTGGCAAAGGCCTGGACGATGGGCAGGAACGACGCGGTCGCCAGCAGCGGCGCCTCGTCGGTCAGGGTGTAGACGATCGTGGATGACTTGTCGGTCATGGGTCTCTCCGGTTTTTCATTGTGGGCGCCGGCCGGCGCGCAAGTGGCCGGCTCGGCATGTTGGCATGCATTCCTGACGCAGCGCTCACGGCGCCGCCTCGGTCGCCCGCGTATTGTGACAAACGGCGGCGTGCCGCCCGCACCAAACCTTCACCAGTAGCCCAGCACACGCCACCAGGCGGCGCCCACCACCAGCCAGATCACGATCAGCACCACGCTCATCACGAAGCCGGTCTTCCACCATTCGCCCAGCGTGGTGTAGCCCGAGCCGAAGATGACCGGCGAGGTGCCGGTCGCGTAGTGCGTCAGCGTCATCATGATGTTGGAAGCCGCCGCCATCATCAACGCGAACGGCAGCGCCGGTGCACCCAGCGCCAGGCCGGCGCCGTAGAAGGCCGCGAACATCGCCGTGATGTGCGCCGTGGTGCTGGCAAACGCGTAGTGCGCGTACAGGTAGGCCAGCATCAGCAGCGCCGTGGCGCCCATCCAACCCAGGCCCAGGCTGCCAATGCCGGTTTCGATGCTCTTGGCGAACCAGGCGATCAGGCCCAGCTTGTTCAAGAAGGTGGCCATCATCACCAGCGCGCCGAACCAGACGATGGTGTCCCAGGCGCTTTTTTCCTTGATCACGTCGTCCCAACTCAGCACGCCGGTGATGAGGCACAGCGACAGGCCGATGAAGGCGGTGGTGGTCGGGTCCACCGCCGCGCCGGGTCCGAACACAAAGGTCGGCAGGCCGGCCCACAGCACCAGCAGCACCCCGAATACCCCCAGCATGATCAACTCGCCGCGCGTCACCGGTCCCATCTCGCGCAGACGCTCGATGGCGAACTGCGCGGCGTTCGGCGTGCTCTTGATCTCAGGCGGGTTCAGCCAGTAGACGATGAGTGGCATCAGCGCCAGCGCCACCAGCCCGGGCAGCAGCATGGCCAGCGCCCAAGTGCCCCAGCTCAAGGAGATCTGCGCACCGGTCACGTCGGCGATCAGCTTCACCACCAGCGGGTTGGGCGCCGTGGCGGTGATGAACATGGCCGAGGTGATGGGGTTGGCGTGGTAGTTGGTCAACGCCAGGTAGCGGCCCATGCGGCCCTGCGTGCCCTTCTCCGGGTCAGAGTCGTAGCTGCCCGCAATGGCCCGCATGATGGGGTGGATGATGCCGCCGCCGCGCGCCGTGTTGCTGGGCGTGACGGGCGCCAGAATCAGCTCCGACAGCGCCAGCGAATAGGCGATGCCGATCGTCTTCTTGCCCCACACGGCGATGAACAGGTAGCCGATGCGCGCGCCCAACCCCGTCTTGATGATGCCGCGCGAGATCATGATCGACACGCCGATCAGCCAGATCAGCGGGTTGGAGAAGCTGCTCAGCGCATCGGCGATGGCGCCGGCCGCCTTCTCGTTGGTGACGCCGGTGGCGGCCACCAGGGCCACCGCCACCATCGACAGCGCGCCAATCGGCATGGCCTTGCCGATGATGGCGGCAATGGTGCCCACGAACAGCGCCAGCAAGTGCCAGGCGTTGGGCGTGACGCCCTCGGGCACGGGGATGACGAACCAGATGACCAGGCCGATCGCCAACGCGATGGCCGCCGGCAACGGCCTGAAGCCCATACGCTCTCCTCGTGTGAAAACCCCGGTATGCGATGTGAAACGCACCGCATGAAACTCTCATGACGGACCGCCCGATATCCAGTCCACAAGTTGATCGTCACACGGCATGGACAGGCGATTCTTGACATAAGTCAACTGCAACCTTGTGACCAAAACAGGGGTCGATTGGAGTCGTAGGGACGCCACACGGATCGGCGCGCGCACCGGCTGGCAGACCATCCCAGTGCGGCTGGGCTTGTCCCTTTGGGACGTCGTGGCGTCAGGAATCGGCGGCGCGGTAAGCTCGCGCGCATGAGCGAGATCGACGCCTTCTTCGCCCGCTACGAGCAAAGCGCCAACAGCTTCGATCCCGAACTGGTGGCCGCGCTCTACACCGATCCGTTCATGGGCGGCGACCCGAACGGCGTGGCCAGCATGAGCGTGGCCGCAATGCGCCAGGCCGTGCCGGCGCGGCGCGATTTCATGCAGCAGATCGGCTTTCGCTTCGCCAGGGTGCAGGCTGTGGCCGCTACGCCGCTGGACGCGCACTACACCATGGCCAAGGTGCACTGGCACCTGCGCTTCGAAAAGACAGCCGGTCAGCCGCAGGACTTTCGCTTTGACATCACCTATTTCCTGTTCGATCCCGGCAACGGGCCGAAGGTGGCCTTCTACATCTCGCAGGAGGACGAGCGGCAGGTGATGCGCGAGGCGGGCCTGCTGCCTGCGGACGGCGATCACTGAAAGTCACCCGGCGTATCACTGCACGTTCGGCGCGCACCATGAAGCAAGCCACCTTGCGGTGGCTTGCTTCATGCGTGGTGAAATCGATCAGCCGAAGTTCTTGGCCGCGAAGTCCCAGTTGACCAGCTTGTCGAAGAAGGTCTCGACGAACTTCTGGCGCGCGTTGCGGTAGTCGATGTAGTAGGCGTGCTCCCACACGTCCACCGTCAGCACCGCGGTGTCGCCGGTGGTCAGCGGGGTGCCGGCGGCGCCCATGTTGACGATGTCGACGCTGCCGTCGGCCTTCTTGACCAGCCAGGTCCAGCCCGAGCCGAAGTTGCCGACGGCGCTGGCGACGAAGGCCTTCCTGAAGTCGGCGCTGCTGCCCCATTTCTTGTTGATGGCCTCGGCCAGCGCGCCGGTGGGCTCGCCGCCGCCGTTGGGCTTCATGCAGTTCCAGAAGAAGGTGTGGTTCCAGATCTGCGCGGCCTGGTTGTACATGCCGCCGCTCGACTTCTTGACGACATCCTCAAGTTCCATGTTCTCGAACTCGGTGCCTTTCTGCAGCTCGTTGAGCTTGTCGACGTAGGCCTTGTGGTGCTTGCCGTGGTGGTATTCCAGCGTTTCCTGGCTGTAGTGCGGCGCCAGCGCGTCAATGGCGTAGGGCAGCGGGGGCAGGGTGCGTTCCATGTGGGTGTCCTTTCTTTCTCGATCGGAGGGAATAACTCGGTTGAACGATCCATGATAGGCCGTTCGGCGCCAATCCATTGTAGGAACTCAGCCCAAGCGCCGATCGACCACCGTCAGGTCGACCTGGCCATCGGCCAGGGTGGCGGCCAGCGGCTGGCCAGGGCGGGTCTGCGCCGCCTGCGTGACCGGGCGGCCACGCTCGTCTTCCAGCCAGGCGTAGCCGCGCTCCAGCACGCGCTGCGGATCCAGCGCGTCCAGGCGCAGCACCGCGCGCGTCAGGCGCTCATGGGCGGTGTCACGCTGGCGCATCAGCGCCGCGGGCAGGCGCTCGGCCAGGCGGGCGAGGCGCTGGCGTTCGGCCGCCAGCAGCGGTGGCGCGGTGCGCGCCAGGCGCTCGGCCCGGCGCGCCCATTGGGCACGTTCGCGCTCCAGCCGCAAGGCGAGCGCGTGGCGCAGTCGCTGCGTGGCGCGGTCCAGCCGCAGCCGCTCGGTCGCCAGCGCGCCCGAGGGCCGACCCAGGCGCCCGGCCAGCCAGTCGATGCGTTGCGCCTCGGCGTCGAGCCGGCGCCGCAGCGCCCGCTGCAGGCGCTCGTGCTGCGCCTGGGCCGCCGCCAGCCAGTGCTCGCGCGGCGCGCTGGCCAGCTCGGCCGCCGCGGAGGGCGTCGGCGCGCGCAGGTCGGCCACGAAGTCGGCGATGGTAAAGTCCGTCTCGTGGCCTACGCCGCTGATCACCGGCACCGGGCTGGCGGCGATGGTGCGCGCCAGCGTCTCGTCGTTGAAGGCCCACAAATCCTCGATCGAGCCGCCGCCGCGCACCAGCAGGATCAGGTCGATCGGCTGGGCGGCGTCCGGCTCAGCCCGGCGGTACAGCTGCCGCAGCGCGCCTTGCAGTTCGGCCGGCGCGCCCGCGCCCTGCACCGCCGCCGGCGCCAGCAGCACCGGGATGTGCGGCACGCGCCGCGCCAGCGCATGCAGCACGTCGCGCCAGGCCGCCGCACCGAGCGAGGTGACCACGCCGATGCCGCGCGGCAGCGCCGGCAGCGCGCGCTTGCGCTCGGCGTCGAACAAACCCTCGGCCTCGAGCCGGGCTTTCAAGCGCAGGAACTGCTCGAACAGCGCACCCTGGCCAGCGCGCGCCATCGATTCGACCACCAGCTGCAGCTCGCCACGCGGCTCGTACACCGACAGGCGCCCGCGCAACTCGACCTGGTCGCCCTCCGCGGGCACGAAGTCCAGCAGGCTGGCGGCGCGCCGGAACATGGCGCAGCGCAGTTGCCCGGTGGCGTCCTTGAGCGCGAAGTAGCAATGTCCGCTGGCCGCGCGCGCGAAGCCCGACACCTCGCCGCGCACCGCCACCGGGTTGAAGCGCGCCTCCAGCGCATGGGCCACGGCGCGCGTCAGTGCCCCAACTTGCCACACGCGCGGCGCCGCTGCGGGGTCCAAAGGCGAAAACCCAGGTTTCATGCCGCTTGGCGACCGGTCCAAGCCGCGCCGGCCGGGCCACTACTCCACAGTCGTGCGCCACCCAGGTCGAACCGGTCAGAACCGGCCGCAAAGCCGCGGGAATAGGTGCAAGTCATTGATTCAAATGAAATTTCTTTTGCCTAAAACGTCATCAAACCGTCATCGACCGCGCCAGCACACGCTTTTGCGGCGCTTCGGGCAGCTTTCTTCACAAAGTTATCCACAGATTGTGTGCATGAACTGGGCACCACCGCCGCACTCGCCGGTCCGCCGCCGAATGCACCGCGCGCGGCCGCCAGCCTGGTTCATAATGGCCCGCGTTTGTCCCGGCGACGAGGGGCCAGCTGGCCGCACGGCGCGCCGCATCGACGGAAAGAACCAAGCTTGCTTTCGATCATACAAGCCGCCGGCTGGCCGATCTGGCCGCTGATCCTGTGCTCGGTGCTGGCGCTGGCCTTCGTCATCGAGCGCTTCATCCAGCTCAAGCCGGCGCGCATCCTGTCGCCGCGGCTGGTCGACGACGCCATCGGCGTCTCGCGCCACGCCGTGCCCGGGCCCGACATCATCGACCGGCTGGCGCGCCACTGCGCCCAGGGCGAAGTGCTGGCGGCCGGCTGGCGCGCGCTGCACGAGAACCCCCGCTGCAGCCCGGCCGAGATGCGCGCCGCCATGCAGTCCGCCGGCCGTCAGGTCGCGCACCGGCTGGAACGCTACCTGCCGGCGCTGGCCACCATCGCCTCGGCGGCGCCGCTGCTGGGCCTGCTGGGCACGGTGGTCGGCATGATCGAGATCTTCGGCTCGCAGGCGCCCAGCGGCGCGCTCACCGGCGGCAACCCGGCGCAACTGGCGCACGGCATCTCGGTGGCGCTGTACAACACCGCCTTCGGCCTGATCATCGCGGTGCCGGCGCTGATCTTCTGGCGCTACTTCCGCGCCCGCGTCGATGGTTACGTGCTGGCGCTGGAGCTGGCGGCGGAGCGCTTCGCGCGCCACCTCGAAACGCTGTGCCCCAACGCGGTGGCCATGGCGGAGGCCGCGCCATGAAGTTCGGCCGACAGCGCCCGGAAGAGCCGGAGATCAACCTGATCCCCTTCATCGACGTGCTGCTGGTGATCCTGATCTTCCTGATGCTGACCACCACCTACAGCCGCTTCACCGAGCTGCAACTGAGCCTGCCGGTGGCCGATGCCGAGGCGCTGCGCGAGCGGCCGCAGGAGATCGTCGTCGCCATTGCCGCCGATGGCCGCTACGCCATCAACCGCACCCCGCTGACGGCGCGCGGCGTCGAGGCGGTGGCACAGGCGCTGCGCCCGCTGGCGGTCGAGGGCAGCGTGCTCGTGGTCAGCGCCGACGCCGCGGCGCCGGTGCAGGCGGTCATCAGCGTGCTCGACGCCGCGCGGCGCGAGGGGCTGACGCGCATCACCTTCGCGGCACAGACCAGCAGCGCGCTGGGCGCGCCATGAGCCTGGAACACCGCCTGCGCGCCGCCTGGACGCGGCGCGGGCCAGTGGCCGTCCTGCTGTGGCCGCTGTCCCGCCTGTACGGCGCGCTGGCGGCGCGCGAGCGGCGCCGAGCGGTGCCGATGCGCCTGCCGGTGCCGGTGGTGGTGGTCGGCAATGTGGTCGCCGGCGGCGCCGGCAAGACGCCCACCACGCTGGCGGTGGTGGCGCACCTCAAGGCGCGCGGCTGGCGCCCCGGCATCCTGTCGCGCGGCCACGGCCGCAACGCGGGCGATTGCCGCGAAGTGCTGCCGGACAGCGACCCGCGCGCCGTCGGCGACGAGCCGCTGCTGCTGCGCCAGCGCGCCAAGGTGCCGGTCTTCGTCGCCGCGCGCCGCGCCGAGGCCGGGCGCGCGCTGCTGGCCGCGCACCCCGACTGCGATCTGCTGCTCTGCGACGATGGCCTGCAACACCTGGCGCTGGCGCGCGACGTCGAGATCTGCGTGTTTGACGCGCGCGGCGTGGGCAACGGCTGGCTGCTGCCCGCCGGCCCGCTGCGCGAGCCCTGGCCGCGCGCCGTCGATCTGGTGCTGTGGACCGAGCCCAGCCCGACCCAGCCGCACACGCCCGGCGCCTTCCGCGCCAGCCGCCGCCTGGCCGTGCACGCCCGGCGCGCCGACGGCAGCCGCGTGCCGCTTGCCGAATTGCGCGGCCAACCCCTCACCGCGCTGGCCGGCATCGCCCGCCCCGAGGCCTTCTTCGCCATGCTGCAGGCCGCCGGCCTGACGCTGGCCCGCACCCTCGCCCTGCCCGACCACCGCGCGTTCGACCCGGCGCTGGTCGCCAGCCTGCCCCGCGGCCCGCTGATCTGCACCGAGAAGGACGCGCTCAAGCTGTGGCGCCTGCGCCCCGATGCGCTGGCCGCGCCGCTGCTGCTCGACGTGCCCGCCGCTTTCTTCACCGCGCTGGACGAGCGCCTGGCGGCGCAGGGCTATCATCCCTCGCACCCTCCCGACACCGCCCCATGATCTCGCACATCGACCATGTCGTCCTCACGGTTGCCGACATCGAGCGTTCGGTGGCCTTCTACCAGCGCGTGCTGCGCATGGAGCCGGTCAGCTTTGCCGGCGGCCGGCGCGCGCTCAAACTGGGCCAGCAGAAGATCAACCTGCAGACGCTGGGGCAAGAGCTGCGCAACCGCGCCGGTGTCGGCTCGGGCGATCTGTGCCTGATCACCGACTGGGCGCTGGCCGATGTCATGGCCCATCTGGCCGCCGAGGGCGTATCGCTGCTGGAAGGCCCGGTCGCCAAATCCGGCGCTCAGGGGCCAATCGAGTCGGTGTACTTCAACGACCCGGACGGCAACCTGATCGAGGTCAGCGTCTATCCGGCCGCCGCGCGATGAAGCCCTGGCTGCTGCTCACCGCCGCCATCGTCGCCGAGGTGGTGGGCACCAGCGCGCTCAAGGCCAGCGACGGCTTCACGCGGTGGATGCCCCGGCGCTGACCGGCATCGCGCTGATCATCGGTGGCGTGGCGCTAATGAACCTTTCTTCGACATCGTCAGGACACTGAGATGGACCCCAAACTGCTGGAACTGCTGGTCTGCCCCGTCACCAAGGGCCCGCTCGACTTCGACCGCGACAAGAGCGAGCTGATCTCACGCTCGGCGCGCCTCGCCTACTCGATCCGCGACGGCATTCCGATCATGCTCGAAAGCGAAGCGCGCACGCTGTCGGATGAGGAACTGGATGCGCTGCCCGCACGCACGCCGCTGGTGGGCTGAACGGCCTGCGGCAGGATTCGACCCAGTCCTCTTTTCGGCCAGCGTCCGCAAGGGATTGAAGCGCACCTGCCGGCGCATTACGATGCGGTGGCGCGCGGCCTGGTCAGCGCGATCAACACCACGAGGAGCAAACCGAGATGAATCTGCTGAGCAAAAGCGGGCGGCTGGGTGTCGCCGCCGCGGTCATGGCCTTGACCCTGGGCGCCTGTGGCGGGGGCGGCAGCGATCCGCAGACACGCGAGACCAGCTATGGCGAGGTCGAGGGCGTCAATGACAGCGCCGGCTCGGGCACCTACTTCTGGAAGGGCATCCCCTACGCCAAGGCACCGGTGGGCGCGCTGCGCTGGAAGGCCCCGGTCGAGCCCGCCAAGTGGGGCAGCAAGCTGAACGCCAAGCAATTCGGCGCCTCGTGCATCCAGAACCCGCGCCTGTACAGCCCGGGCAACACCAACACCTTCGACGCCAGCGTGGGCGAGAACCTGGTGACCGGCAACACCCCGGGCAGCGAAGACTGCCTGTCGCTGAACATCTGGCGTCCCGCCAACGACGACAAGGGCCTGCCGGTGATCGTGTTCATCCACGGCGGCAGCAACATCACCGGCTACAGCGCCGACCCGATGTACGACGGCGCGGCGCTGGCGAAAAAAGCCAATGCGGTGGTGGTATCGGCCAACTACCGGCTCGGCCAGCTCGGCTTCTTCCGCCACCCCGCGTTGCGCGACAAGGCCGTGGATCCGACGCTGACCGCCGACGACCAGTCGGGCAACTACGCGGTGCTCGACATCATCCAGGCGCTCAAGTTCGTCCAGGGCAACATCGCCAGCTTCGGCGGCGACAAGAACAACGTCACCCTGTCGGGCCAGTCGGCGGGCGCGATCAACATCCTGGCGGTGCTGACGGCGCCGGGCCAGCGCGCGACCGGGCTGTTCCACAAGCTGGTGCCCTTGTCGGGCGGCATCTCGGTCGCCACCAGCCCGGGCTTTCCGCAACCGGCCAACAACCTCGCCGGCAACAACGGCTACATCGCCGCGTTGACGCCCGCGCCGACCTACGAGTTGCTGTCCGGCATGTTGCTGCTCAAGCTGCTGGTCGACGACGGCACCGCCGCGGACGCGGCCACCGCCACGGCCTGGGTCGGCGCGCATTCCAACGCCGATATCGCCGCCTACCTGCGCGGCAAGTCGGCCAGCACCATCCTCAAGGTCGGCCTGAAGACCGTGGGCGGCATGCCCAACACCACCGGCTCGGGCCCGATCCCCGAGGGCACCGTGGTCGCCACCGACCCGATCGCCGCCATCCTGGCTGGCAACTACACCAAGGTGCCGGTGCTGGCGGGGCTGGCGCACAGCGAATCCAAGCTGCTGTCGTCCTTCCTGCCGCTGGTTGGCCACCCGCCGGGCATCAAGCTGCCGGATGCGCAGCTGTTCCCGATCCTGTTCGACGCCGCCAAGGCCAAGGCGGCGACGTTCGGCGACATCATTCACCCCGCCTACGCCGATGGCGCGGTCTACGATCCCGCGATCGCCGATCTGGATACCAAGTTCTTCGTCGCGCTGCGCGACAACCTGCTGAATTCGCTCGTCACCCAGACACCGAACCAGGTCTGGAGCTACCGCTTCGACTGGAAGCAGGAGCCTGCCCCCTGGAACGACGTGTACGGTGCGGCGCACGCCTTCGATCTGCCCTTCCTGTTCGGCAACTTCGGTCCCTCGCTGTATTCGAACGTGATCGTCAGCGATGCCAACCAGGCCGGCCGGCTGGCCCTGTCGGACGCGATGGTGGGGACCCTGGCCGCGTTCGCGCGCACCGGCAACCCGAACCACGCCGCGCTGGGCGTGTCCTGGCCGAACTGGCCGGGCAAACTGATCTTCGACGCCAGCGCAAGCGCCAAGCAGATCTCGGTGCAGTGAACCGATCCGGTTGGCAAACCCGCGCCCGCGCTGGCGCGGCCTGTCATGACCACCCGGCGTGCCATGCGCGCATGACCGGGTGTGCCCCATGACGTTCACCGTTCTGATCCCGGCGCGCCTGGCCTCCACCCGCCTGCCCGACAAGCCGCTGGCCGACATCGCCGGCAAGCCGATGGTGGTGCGGGTGGCCGAGCGGGCCGAAGCGTCGGGCGCGGCGCAGGTGGTGGTGGCCGCCGACGCACCGGCCATTCTGGACGCCTGCGCCGCGCACGGCGTGCGCGCCGTCGCCACGCGCGCCGACCACCCGAGCGGCAGCGATCGCCTGGCCGAGGCCTGCGAGTTGCTTGGCCTGGACGGCGACGACGTGGTGGTCAACGTGCAGGGCGACGAGCCGCTGATCGACCCGGCGCTGATCGATGCCGTGGCGCAGCTGCTGGTGGCCCAGCCGCTGGCGCGCATGGCGACGGCGGCGCACCCGATAGCGAGCGTGGTGGAGTTCACCAACCCCAACGTGGTGAAGGTGATCACCGACGCCCAGGGCCTGGCATTGACCTTCTCGCGTGCGCCGCTGCCCTGGTGGCGCGACGGCTTCGCGCAGGGGGTGACGGCGTTGCCGACACAGCCGGCGCCGCTGCGCCACATCGGCATCTATGCCTACCGCGCCGGTTTTCTGCGCGCGTTTCCGGCGCTGCCACCGGCGCCGCTGGAGCAGTGTGAGGCGCTTGAGCAACTGCGCGCACTGTGGCATGGCCACCGCATCGCCGTGCATCTGGCGCCCACGGCGCCCGGCCCCGGCGTCGACACGCCGGAAGACCTGGCCCGCGTGCGCGCGCTGTTCGGCTGAGCGGGGACATTCCTGCGCTCCGTCAGCCAGGCGCAGGGCCTCGCGTGATATTCTCGAATCGAACGTCCGGGGATGGTCGCGCGGCCGACGTCCCGACCCTCCCGCCACTCCACCCAAGGAACACGATGAAACTGATTCTTCTGGGCGCCCCGGGCGCCGGCAAGGGCACGCAAGCCACCTTCATCTGCCAGCAGTACGGCATCCCGCAGATCTCCACCGGCGACATGCTGCGCGCCGCCGTCAAGGCCGGCACGCCGCTGGGCCTGCAGGCCAAGAGCGTGATGGAATCCGGCGGCCTGGTGAGCGACGACCTGATCATCAACCTGGTGAAGAAGCGCATCACGCAGCCCGACTGCGCCAACGGCTTCCTGTTCGACGGCTTCCCGCGCACCATTCCTCAGGCCGAGGCGATGAAGGCGGCAGGCGTCAAGCTCGACTACGTGCTGGAGATCGACGTGCCCTTCGACGCCATCATCGAGCGCATGAGCGGTCGCCGCAGCCACCCGGCCTCGGGCCGCACCTACCACCTGCGCTACAACCCGCCCAAGGCCGAAGGCAAGGACGACGTCACCGGCGAGCCGCTGGTGCAGCGAGACGATGACAAAGGAGGAAACCGTGCGCAAGCGCCTGGAGGTGTACGACCAGCAAACCCGTCCGCTGGTCGACTACTACGGTGGCTGGGCCGCCAAGGATCCCGCCGCCGCGCCCAAGTACCGCGCCATCAGCGGCAGCGGCACGGTGGAGGAAATCACGGCGCGCGCGCTGCAGGCGCTGGCCAGCTGACGGCGTCTACTCCTCCCCCACCGGCAAGGGCCTTCGTTCGCGAAGGCCCTTTTTTCATGGCGCGCATGAACCACCGCTTGCATAAACAGGAAAACTGGTCAAAAATACAGTTACTGGATATCAACACAGGTTTACGCATTTCGTCTTGGAAGGCCCGCCATGAGTGACACGCCCAAGCTCACCGCCCGCCAGCAGCAGGTCCTGCAGCTCGTGCAGCACGCCATCGCCAGCACCGGTGCGCCGCCCACGCGCGCCGAGATCGCGGCGCAACTCGGCTTCAAGTCGGCCAACGCGGCCGAAGAGCACCTGCAGGCGCTGGCGCGCAAGGGCGTGATCGAGCTGGTCAGCGGCACCTCGCGCGGCATCCGGCTCAAGGGCGCGGGGCGCCCCGACGGGCGCGCAGGCGGCTTCAGCCTGCCGCTGCCGGGCATGGACCAGCTCGCGCTGCCGCTGGTCGGCCGTGTCGCCGCCGGCTCACCGATCCTGGCCCAAGAGCATGTCGACCAGACCTACCACCTCGAGCCCACCCTGTTCGCAAGCCGCCCCGACTACCTGCTGCGCGTGCGCGGCATGTCGATGCGTGACGCCGGCATCATGGACGGCGACCTGCTGGCGGTGCAGGCCACGCGCGACGCGCGCAACGGGCAGATCGTGGTGGCGCGCCTGGGCGACGACGTCACCGTGAAGCGCTTTCACCGGCATAAGGACCAGATCGAACTGCACGCCGAGAACCCCGACTACCCCACCATCGTGGTGCGGCCGGGCGAGCCATTCGAGATCGAGGGCCTGGCCGTCGGCCTGATCCGCAACAGCATGCTGATGTAAGCCCGGTCTTTTGCACCGCCGCAGGTGGCGGGCGTGCAGGCGACGCGGGGGCGGCAGCCATCCCGTCATCGCACACACCCTGCGGCAGCGCAACCGAAAGAGGCCCACTGCCTCTTTCCATCGAATCTCGCCTGTGTCCAACCTCCAAGGTTAGAAAGGTTTTACATGGGAACGAACATCATCCAATTGGCCGATTACCTGGTGCCCAGCTACCGCCGGCCACGGCCGGCCCGCGCGCGCGCCGCTGCCGTCATTCAAGGCACGCCGGCCAACTGGTCGGCCATGGCGCACCGGCGCGTGGCCGAGCGGCTGGCCCGGGCCAGCAATGATGCGGCGCCCGTCAACCCGGCGCACAGCGTGCGCGTCACGCGGCCAAGCGGCGATGCCGGCGCTCCGCTGCCGGCGGCGCGGCTGCGCATCTCGGGGCGGCTGATCGACGTCTGCGCCGAGCTGGAACGCCTGGCCGCCGCCGAAACCGCGGCCGAACTGGCACGCCGCGCCTGAGCGGTTCCGCCACGCCGCACCTGCGCACATTCACCCCGTGGCGGCGTGACAGCGCGCGCCCGCCGGACAGCGGCGCAGGCACAATGCGCGGCATGAACATCGTGATCCTCGACGATTATCAGGACGCCGTGCGCAAGCTCGCCTGCGCGTCCAAGCTGGAGGCCTACCCGGCCAAGGTCTACACCAACAACGTCAAGGGGCTGGGGCAGCTGGCGGTGCGCCTGCGCGACGCCGAGGTGCTGGTGCTGATCCGCGAGCGCACGCAGATCACGCGCCAGCTGATCGAGAAGCTGCCCAAGCTGAAGATGATCTCGCAGACCAGCCGTGTCGGCAGCCACATCGACATCGCCGCCTGCACCGAGCGCGGCATTGCCGTGGCCGAGGGCGTCGGCTCGCCGGTGGCGCCGGCCGAGCTGACCTGGGCGCTGGTGATGGCTGCCATGCGGCGCCTGCCGCAGTACATCGGCAACCTCAAGCATGGCGCCTGGCAGCAGTCGGGGCTGAAGACGGCCTCGATGCCGCCCAACTTCGGCCTCGGGCAGGTGCTGCGCGGGCGCACGCTGGGCATCTGGGGCTACGGCAAGATCGGCCAGTTGGTGGCCGGCTACGGCCGCGCCTTCGGCATGCAGGTGATGGTCTGGGGTTCGCCAGAATCGATGGCGCGCGCACGCGCCGACGGTTACCACGCGGCGCCGACGCGGGCCGAGTTCTTTGCGCTGTCCGACGTGCTGTCGCTGCACCTGCGTCTGGTCGACGCCACGCGCGCCATCGTCAAGCTGGAGGACCTGAGCCGCATGAAGCCGACCGCACTGCTGGTCAACACCTCGCGCGCCGAACTGATCGAGCCCGATGCGCTGGTCGGCGCGCTCAACCGCGGCCGCCCCGGCATGGCGGCGGTGGACGTGTTCGAGACCGAGCCGATCCTGCAAGGCCACGCGCTGCTGCGGCTGGAGAACTGCATCTGCACGCCGCACATCGGCTACGTCGAGCAGGACACCTACGAGCTCTACTTCAGCGCCGCCTTCGACAACGTCGTCAACTACTTGCGCGGCACGCCGACCAACATCGTCAACCCGGGCGCGCTGCAAATGCGGCGTTGAAGGTGGGCCACGCGACGGGCGCTGCACCATAATGCGCCGTCATGGACACTCCCCGTTTCAAAACCGTCGGCATCGTCGGCACCGGCGCCATGGGGCGCGGCATTGCGCAGATCGCCGCCCAGGCCGGCAGTACCGTGCTGCTGTTCGACACTCAGCCGGACGCCATCGCCAAGGCGCGCGATTCCGTCGGCGCGCAATGGGACCGGCTGGTCGAGAAAGGCCGCCTCACAGCCGACGCCGCCGCCGCGCAAAAAGAACGATTGAAACCCGCCGCCGCGCTGGCCGATCTGGCCGGCTGCGATTTGGTGATCGAGGCCATCGTCGAGCGGCTGGACGTCAAGCAAAAGCTGTTCGGCGAGCTGGAAGGCATCGTTGGACCCGGCGCCGTACTGGCCAGCAACACCTCGTCGCTGTCGGTCACCGCCATCGGGGCGGGCCTGAAACGCCCGCAGCAGTTCGCCGGCTACCACTTCTTCAACCCGGTGCCGCTGATGAAGGTGGTGGAATGCATCGCCGGCCTCAAGACCGACCCGGCGGTGTGCCAGGCGCTGGCCGAATACGCGCGCCAGATGGGCCACACGCCGGTGCAGGCGGGCGACACCCCTGGCTTCATCGTCAACCACGCGGGCCGCGGCTACGGCACCGAGGCGCTGCGCATCGTGAGCGAGGGTGTGGCCGATTTCGCCACCATCGACCGCATCCTGAAAGACCAGGTCGGCTTTCGCCTCGGGCCGTTCGAGCTGTTCGACCTGACCGCGCTGGATGTCTCGCACCCGGTGATGGAATCCATCTACCGCCAGTACTACGACGAGCCGCGCTTTCGCCCCAGCGTGATCACCGCGCAGCGCCTGGCCGGCGGCGTGGTGGGCAAGAAGGTGGGCGACGGCTTTTACCGCTACGTCGACGGCGCGGCGCAAATTGCTGCCGAGCCGGCGGTGCCGCCAGTGGGTGATATCCCGCCCGTGTGGGTCTCCACCCGCGCCGCACGCCGCGCCGAGCTGTACCAGTTGCTGAAAGACCTAGGCGCCAAGATCGAGACCGGCCAGTCGCCCTCGCCGCAAGCGCTGACGCTGGTGGCGCCGCTGGGCTTCGACGTGACCACGGTGGCGGTGGTCGAGCGGCTTGACCCTGCGCGCACCCTCGGCATCGACATGCTGATCGAAGACAAGGCCACCAAGCGCCGCGTGCTGGCCACCAATCCGGCCACGCGCAGCGACATGCGCGACGCCGCGCACGCGCTGTTCGCCAGGGACGGCAAGGCGGTGAGCGTGATCCGCGACTCGGGCGGCTTCGTCACGCAGCGCGTGGTGGCAACCATCGTCAACATCGCCGCCGACATATGCCAGCAGCGCGTGTGCAGCCCGCAGGATCTGGAAACCGCCGTCACCCTGGGCCTGGGTTATCCGCTGGGGCCGCTGGCCATGGGCGACAAATACGGCCCCGCCAACGTGCTGGAAGTGCTGTTCAACCTGCAGACCGTGTACGGCGATCCGCGCTACCGCCCCAGCCCCTGGCTGCGCCGGCGCGGCGCCATCGGCCTGAGCCTGCTGCACGAGGAGGCGTGACATGAACGCACCCGCTCCAGAGGACGCCGCCGCCAAGCCGCAAGGCGTGATCGCCAACCCCGACGCGCTGCTGCAGGCCGAGATCGACCGCGTGGTGCTGGAACAGTCCGGTCACAGCGCCGAGGAACTGCGCGAACTCGACGAGCTGGAGCGGTTGCCGCCGGTCAGCGACGAGGAACTCGCCCGCCAGGCCGAGTCCGCACCGGGCGCCGACGGCGATCCGTCCACGCCCGAGTAGACACCACGCCATGGCCGCCGAACTGCGCAGCACCTTCGAGGGCAGCACCATGGTGCTGACCATCAGCAACCCCGAGCATCGCAACGCGCTCGGCCCCGAGATGTACGCCGCCGGCGTCGAGGCCCTGAACGTGGCCGAAACCAGCGCCGAGGTGCGCTGCGTGGTGCTGACCGGCGAGGGCGACACCTTCTGCGCCGGTGGCAACCTGCAGCGCCTGCAGGCGAACCGCCAGAAACCGCCCGAGGTGCAGGCGCAAAGCATCGAGGGCCTGCACAACTGGATCGAGGCCATCCGCACCTTTCCCAAGCCCGTGATCGCCGCGGTCGAAGGGCCGGCCGCCGGCGCCGGCTTTTCTCTGGCGCTGGCCTGCGATCTGATCGTGGCCGCACGCAACGCCGTGTTCGTCATGGCCTACAGCAGCGTGGCGCTGTCGCCCGACGGCGGCGGCAGCTGGAGCCTGGGCACCGCGCTGCCGCGCCAGCTGGTGAGCGAGTTGCTGATGGCCGGTGAGCGCATCGGCGCGCAGCGCCTGCACGAGCTGGGCGTGGTGAACCGCCTGTGCGATGCCGGCCAGGCACGTGGCACCGCGCTCGACTGGGCCGACAAGCTGGGCGCACGAGCACCCAACGTGCTGGCCAGCATCAAGGAGCTGATCAGCGAAGCCAGCGCCAATGACCTGCCCACGCAGCTGGCGCTGGAGCGCGATCATTTCGTGAAGAACCTGCACCACCCCAACGGCGGCATCGGCATCGCGGCGTTTCTGGCCAAGCAGGTGCCGCGCTACGAATAACAAATGATTCGCGGCGCGCGGGTGACGGCTGCCGCGTCGCCATGACAAGGCACCGCACGCCGCGCAACGCCCTCGCCCGTCGTTGACGCCAACCGATCACATTCGTCATTTGTCATCGCCGCCGCGCAGCGGTGAAGTCATTCGTCATCCGCCGCTCGTCCCCCGGGCGACAATCCGATGCTTCGTAGTCACCCATAAGACAGCCCATGGACGACCCCATTCTTACCATGGAGGAACGCACAGCGATCAACCAGGGTCGCTGGTTCTGCTCCCTTTCGCCCTCGCTTCGACACGACATTCTTCGATGCGCCTACGTCAAACGCTATCAGGACGGCGACCTCATCTGCGCTCGCGGCGAGCCGCCGGAGCAATGGATCGCCTGTGCCCGGGGTGCGGTGCGCGTCAGTTCGACCACGCTCACGGGCAAGCAGATCACGCTGACTTACGTGGAGCCGGGCATCTGGTTTGGCGACGTCGCCATGTTCGACGGCGATCGGCGCACGCACGATGCGTATGCGCATGGCCCGACCACCATCCTGTGCGTGGCGCGCGCCGATTTCCAGAAGATTCTGGCGGCGCATTCCGAGCTGTACGAAGCGCTGCTCAAGCTGCAGGCGCGCCGCATCCGCCTGCTGTTCGGGCAGGTGGAAGACCTCAACACCCTGCCGCTGCGCGCACGCCTGGCCAAGCAACTCGGTCACCTGGTGCGCAGCTACGGCGTGCCCAGCTTGTCGTCGGACGACGAGTGGCGCATCACCCTGCAACTGGCGCAGGAAGAACTGGCGCAATTGCTGGGCGCCTCGCGCCAGCGCGTCAACCAGGAGCTGAAAACGATGGAGCGCGAGGGCATCATCCGCATCGAATCGGCCGGCCTGGTGGTGTGCGATCGGCAGGCGCTGATTGCGATTGGTCAAGAGGATTGATGCACCCCCTGAGACGCCTGCGGCGCCTTCCCCCAGAGGGGGACAACGCCAATGGCCGGCGCAGGTCCGGCCACGGCGTTCCCATCTGGCTTGCTCCGCCGCCATTTGCCGGCCTGCTGCGCGGCCTTCTTTTCTTGCTGCGCCCTGAAGCGCCATTGACATGAGCAACACCGACCAATTCATTGGCACGCGGCCTGTTTCGGAAACGCACGCCTTCGACACCGCCGCGCTGACCGCCTGGCTGGAACAACACCTCGATGGCTTTGCCGGTCCCTTGAGCGTGGAGATGTTCAAGGGCGGCCAGTCCAACCCGACCTACAAGCTCATCACGCCCGCGAAAAGCTACGTCATGCGCGCCAAGCCGGGCCCGGTCGCCAAGCTGCTGCCCTCGGCGCACGCCATTGAGCGCGAGTTCGCGGTGATGAGCGGCCTGGCCGGCACCGACGTGCCGGTCGCCCGGATGCACGCGCTGTGCGACGACGAATCCGTCATCGGCCGCGCCTTCTACGTGATGGAGTTCGTGCAGGGCCGCGTGCTGTGGGACCAGACCCTGCCGGGCGTGGGCAACGACGAGCGCGCCGCCATCTATGACGAGATGAACCGCGTCATCGCCGCCTTGCACAAGGTCGACTACAAGGCGCGCGGGCTGGAAAATTACGGGCGGCCCGGCAACTACTTCGAGCGCCAGATCGGCCGTTGGAGCAAGCAGTACGTCGCCAGCGTCACCCAGCCCATCCCCGCGATGGACCGCCTGATCGAATGGCTGCCCGCCAACATCCCGGCGGCGGCCAGGGACGAAGGCCTGACCTCCATCGTGCACGGCGACTACCGGCTCGACAACGTGATCTTCCACCCCAGCGAGCCGCGCGTGCTGGCCGTGCTGGATTGGGAGCTCTCCACCCTGGGGCATCCGCTGGCCGACTTCAGCTACCACTGCATGGCCTGGCACATTCCGCCGGGCACCTTCCGCGGCATTGGCGGCGTCGATGTGCAAAGCCTGGGCATCCCGTCCGAGCAGGACTACATCCGCCGCTATTGCGAGCGCACCGGCTTCACCACGCCCCAGGCGCTGGCACCCGACTGGAATTTCTACCTGGCCTACAACATGTTCCGCATCGCCGCCATCCTGCAAGGCATCGCCAAGCGGGCCCTAGCCGGCACCGCCAGCAGCGCGCAGGCCAAGGCCAGCGGCGCGGGCGCCAGGCCCATGGCCGAGCTGGCCTGGAAGTTTGCTCAAAAAGCCTAGCTGCCACCACCCGCCAGACAAGCGCTGGCGGACTTTCCAATCTGAGAACAGAAGGAGAAGACATGGAATTCGACTACAGCCCCAAGGTCAGGGAGATGCAGGCCAGGCTGCTGGCCTTCATGGACGAGCACATCTACCCGAACGAGAACACCTACTACGACGAGGTCGCCACCAACCGCGCCAAGGGCAACGCCTGGGTGCCGACAAAAATAGTCGAAGAGCTGAAACCCAAGGCGCGCGCCGCCGGCCTGTGGAACCTGTTCCTGCCCCAGTCGCCGCGCGCGCCCGAGGGCCTCTCCAACCTCGAATACGCGCCGCTGTGCGAGATCATGGGCCGCGTGCCCTGGGCGCCCGAGGTGTTCAACTGTTCGGCACCCGACACCGGCAACATGGAAACCATCGAGCGCTACGGCACCGAGGCCAACAAGGACGAGTGGCTGGAGCCGCTGCTCAAGGGCGAGATCCGCTCGGCCTTCCTGATGACCGAGCCGGCCGTGGCCTCGTCGGATGCCACCAACATCGAATGCTCGATGCGGCGCGAGGGCGACGAGTACGTGATCAACGGCCGCAAGTGGTGGTCGTCGGGCGCCGGCGACCCACGCTGCGCCGTCTACATCGTGATGGGCAAGACCGACCCCGAGGCAGCGCGCCATTCGCAGCAGTCGATGATCCTGGTGCCCTCCAACGCCAAGGGCGTCAAGGTGATCCGCGCGCTGAACGTGTTCGGCTGGGATGACGCGCCGCACGGCCACATGGAAGTCGAGCTGAAAGACGTGCGCGTGCCGGTGGGCAACCTGCTGGTGGGCGAAGGCCAGGGCTTCGCCATCGCGCAGGGGCGCCTGGGCCCGGGCCGCATCCACCACTGCATGCGCAGCATCGGCGCCGCCGAGCGCGCGCTGGAGCTGATGTGCCAGCGCCTGAACAGCCGCACCGCCTTCGGCCGCCGCATCTCCGAGCAGGGCGTGTGGCGCGAGCGCATCGCCGAATCGCGCTGCATGATCGAACAGGCCCGCCTGCTGACGCTGAAGGCCGCCTACATGATGGACACGGTGGGCAACAAGGTCGCGCAGGCCGAGATCGCCATGATCAAGATCGTCGCGCCCAACATGTCGACCCGCATCATCGACTGGGCCATGCAGGCGCACGGCGGCGCCGGCATCAGCCAGGACTTCCCGCTCGCCTACAGCTACGCGCACCAGCGCACGCTGCGCTTCGCCGATGGCCCCGACGAGGTGCACCGCAATGCGCTCGCCAAGCTGGAGCTGGCCAAGCACGCGGTGAGCGCCAAGGAAGTGGAGATGCCCGTCACGCGCGGCAGCTGATCGACGGCACGCGTTGCCCGTTCGCAGGCGCGGTGGCCCCTCCGGTCGCCGCGCCGTTTTTCTTGCTCGACGCGTGCAGGCGCCACAATCGGCGCTTGACCCATCGACGTTCTACAAGGAGCCCGACCATGATCGACGTCTACTCCTGGCCCACGGCCAACGGCCACAAGATTCACATCATGCTGGAGGAATGCGGCCTGCCCTACCGCGTCACCCCCGTCAATATCGGCAAGGGCGACCAGTTCGATCCCGACTTCCTGGCCATCAGCCCGAACAACAAGATTCCGGCGATCGTCGACCCCGATGGCCCCGATGGCGCGCCCATCACCCTCTTCGAATCCGGCGCCATCCTGCTTTACCTGGGCAACAAGACCGGCAAGTTTCTGCCGTCCGACGCGCGCGGCAAGTACGAGATGCTGCAGTGGCTGATGTTCCAGGTGGGCGGCGTCGGCCCGATGCTGGGGCAGGCCAACCACTTCCGCATCTACGCGCCCGAGCGCATCGCCTACGGCATCAACCGCTACACCAACGAAGGGCGGCGCCTGTACGGCGTGATGGACAAGCGCATCGAGCGCACCGGCGCCTGGATCGCCGGTGACGACTACAGCATCGCCGACATCGCCATCTACCCCTGGCTGCGCAACTGGGAGAACCAGGGCATGGACTGGGCCGACTACCCGGCGCTGAAGGCCTGGTTCGACCGCGTCGGCGCCCGCCCCGCCGTGCAGCGTGGCGTCGCCGTGATGGCCGAGCTGCGCCAGCCGATACGCAGCGACGCCGAGAAGGAAGTGCTGTTCGGCGCCACGCAGTACCAAAAGCGCTAGGCGCCGCAAGGTAGAATGCCGTCTTCGTCGGAGCGTAGCGCAGCCTGGTAGCGCATCTGCTTTGGGAGCAGAGGGTCGCGAGTTCGAATCCCGCCGCTCCGACCACTTTTTCTTGCATCAAGGCCCGCCACGTCGGGCCTTTTTTCTCCGTCTGCCCGTAGCTCAACTGGATAGAGCAGCTGCCTTCTAAGCAGCAGGTCGCAGGTTCGAGTCCTGCCGGGCAGGCCATCCGACCGGATTCGAAAACACTCGGCGGACCAACCCCCTCATGTCACTTTTATGACAAACAAATGATGCGGTAGCGGCGCGTGCATCGATCGGCTAGCATGCGTTCCGTTGCCACGGTTAATTGCTGCAGTGCAGCATCGCCGATCCGGAATGTGCCGGACAACGCCCGCGTCGCCGGATCGCGGCGACGCGCCAACTGCGTCGGCGCTTTGCTCAGTACGCTGCCCCCATAAGGACATCGAAAGGATTGCCACCCCATGCGCGCCATCAAGGAAGCCCGCAAGTTCATCGAACGCAAACCCGGCGACGCCAACGCCAAGACCTTGTCGCGCCTGGTGCTGGCGCTGGAATCGGAAGCCGACTTCCCCATCGCCGACCTCTACCTGCTAGACGCCGCCCAGTTCAAGCTGGCCATGCAGATCCTTGATGAGTGGCGCCTGGACCGCCACTACGCCAGCAAGGTGCGCCTGTTCGATGTGTCGATGCAGATGGCGGTGCTCGACACCGACAAGAAGGGCAAGGACGGTCCAACCGGCCCGGCCAAAGACGGTGGCCAGTAAGCACAGAACCCGGGTTGGCGGCACGGCGGCGCCGTGAGCTTCAGAGTTCCTCGCGCCCCGGCGCGCGCGCCCGCAGGCGCAGATCGGACCCCACGCGCTGCGCCTCGTGCCACTCGAAGCGCCAGCCTTCCGCCAGCGTGTCCAGCGCCCCCAGGGCGGCGATGCCCGGCCCCTCGCCCAGCAGCAGCGGCGCCTGGTACAGCAGCAACTCGTCCACCCGGCGCGCACGCAGCAGCGCGCCATTGAGGCGGTGCCCGGCCTCGACGTGCACCTCGTTCACCTCGCGCCCACCCAGATCGCGCAGCAGCGCCGCCAGATCGACCCGCCCGTGCGCGTCCGGCAGCAGCACCACCTCGGCGCCGCGCTCAATCAACGCCCGCCGCCGTGCGGCATCGTCCACAGCACCGTAGAGGCGCACGCCGCGTGCGGTCACCTCCCACAGGCGCGCATTCAGCGGCGTGCGCAACTGGCTGTCGACAATCGCCAGCACCGGCTGGCGCCTCACGCCATCCAGGCGCACGTCCAGCCGTGGGTCGTCGTCCAGCACGGTGCCGATACCGGTCAGCACCACATCGGCCCGCGCGCGCCAGGCGTGGCCATCGGCACGCGCCTCGGCTGAGGTGATCCACTGGCTGGCGCCGTTCGGCAACGCCGTGCGGCCATCGAGCGAACTGGCTGCCTTCATGCGCACCCAGGGCAGGCCACGCCGCATACGGCTAAAAAAACCGATGTTCAGTTCGCGCGATTCCTCGGCACCCGGGCCCACCAGCACTTCGATGCCTGCCGCGCGCAAGCGCGCAAAACCCTGGCCAGAGACACGCGGGTTCGGGTCTTGAATCGACGCCACCACCCTGCCCAAGCCAGCCGCCACCAGCGCCTCGCAACACGGCCCGGTGCGGCCCTGGTGCGCGCACGGCTCCAGCGTCACGTAGGCCGTCGCGCCTACCACCGAATGCCCACGCACCGCCGCATCGCGCAAGGCCATCACCTCGGCATGCGCCTGGCCGACCGCCTGCGTCTGGCCCTGCCCGATTACCTGCCCGCCAGTATCCACCAGCACGCAACCCACCGCCGGATTGGGCGCGCACACCGCACGCGCGCGTGCCGCCAGGTCAAGCGCCAGGCGCATCGGGGGATCGACGTGGACAGCGTGCATGTGATGCGGCAGTACAAGCAAGAAAAGCTTGCGGCTTTTCAGCGTGCAAGCCGTTGAATTCTAGGGCGGCGTGAACATCTGCCACCCTGTGAGATACGCGCACTCAGGAACAGCGATGGTGAACCAGCGTTGTGCGGCAATCCATGCTCTTGTCGCATCACCACGCCCACAAATACCTCGGCAGCAGCGGAAAAGGGGTGTTCCTAGAATGAGCCGATCCCGACCGTTATCCAACCGAGGCGCATTCACATGAAAAAACAGCTTTCGCTGCACTGCCCGCAGTGCGGCTGCGATCAATTCGTCGATGCCGAGCAGGTACAACCGAGCGAAACCGTGAACTGCACCGCCTGCGGCGCCGCGACCTTGCTCAGCGACTTGCCGGAAACCGATACCGCGTGGGATGCCAAGCGCGGCGAGTTGGGGAAGCCGGTCCAGTCATAAACCGACGGCCTTATTCCAAATTCTGAAACAGAAAAGGCTCTGCTACCAGTTTCCTAGCAGCAGAGCCTTATAAATTGGCGGAGTGGACGGGACTCGAACCCGCGACCCCCGGCGTGACAGGCCGGTATTCTAACCGACTGAACTACCACTCCGCGTCGGTGGCTGCTTTGCACTCTCGCGAGTCAAGCGCAGCCAAACTTGGCGACCCTACGGGGATTCGAACCCCGGTACCCACCGTGAAAGGGTGGTGTCCTAGGCCTCTAGACGATAGGGTCAAAACCTAGAATCTTTTCGACAACTTTGGTGGAGGTAAACGGGATCGAACCGATGACCTCTTGCATGCCATGCAAGCGCTCTCCCAGCTGAGCTATACCCCCTCTCGGGTGTCGAGCCTTGCATTATATGTCGAAGTTCACACGTTCAGCAAGCTGGCCAGAACTTTTTCGCGCCGATGCAACGCCAGCATGGCGTCGACCGACGGGGTCTGCGGCGTGCCCATGACCAGCACGCGCACGGGCATGGCCAGCTGCGGCATTTTCAGGCCGTGCTCGGCCAGCGTCTGCTTGAGCGCGGCGGCGATCGCCTCGGCGCTCCAGTCGATCGTGCGCAGGCGTTCGGCGAAGCTGGCGATGGCCGGTCGCACGGCGTCGGTGACGTGCTTGGCCAGGTCTTCCGGCTGCGGCGTGACGTCGGCGTAGTACGGCCGCAGCCAGTCGGCCAGCGCCACCGTGGTGTCGCAGCGGTCCTTGAACAGGCCGCACAGCGCGGGCAGGCGCCCGTCGGCGGTGATGCCGCGCCGCTGCAGCTGCGCGGCCACCAGCGGCGCCAGCGCCGCGTCGTCCATGCTCTTGAGGTGCTGGGCGTTGACCCAGCGCAGCTTGGCCTCGTCAAACTGCGCCGCGCTGCGGCCCAGGTGGTCGAGGTCGAACCAGTCCAGAAACTGCGCACGGCTGAAGATCTCGTCGTCGCCGTGGCTCCAGCCCAGGCGCGCCAGGTAGTTGACCATGGCCTCGGGCAGAAAACCCTCATCGCGGTACCAGGTGACGGGCTTGGCGCCGTGGCGCTTGCTCATCTTCTCGCCCTGCTCGTTCAGCACGGTGGGCAGGTGCGCGTACACCGGCGGCTCATGGCCCAGAGCGCGGAAGATGTGGATCTGCCGCGGCGTGTTGTTGACGTGGTCGTCGCCGCGGATGACGTGCGTGATGCGCATGTCGATGTCGTCGACGACGACGCAGAAGTTGTAGGTGGGCGTGCCGTCGGGGCGCGCGATCACCAGGTCATCGAGTTCGCTGTTGGCGATCTCGATGCGGCCCTTGACCTTGTCCTCCCAGACCACCACGCCATTCAGCGGGTTGCGAAAGCGCAGCACGGGCTGCACGCCGGCCGGCACGGGCGGCAGTTGCTTGCCCGGCTCGGGTCGCCAGGTGCCGTCGTAGCGCGGCTTTTCCTTGCTGCCATCTGGCGTTCGCGCAGGGCGTCGAGTTCGGCCACGCTCATGTAGCAGGGGTAGACGTGGCCGGCGGCCTGCAGCTCGGCCAGCGCCTGCTTGTACCGGTCCATGCGCTGCATCTGATAGAAGGGGCCTTCGTCCGGGTCCAGGCCAAGCCAGGCCATGCCCTCCAGGATCACGTCCACCGCGGCTTGCGTGGAGCGCTCCAGGTCGGTGTCCTCGATGCGCAGGATGAAGTCACCGCCCTGGGCGCGCGCGAACGCCCAGGGGTAGAGCGCCGAGCGGATGTTGCCCAGATGGATGAAGCCCGTGGGCGACGGGGCGAAGCGGGTGCGCACGCGCGCGTCGGCGGATGTCGTGGTGGTCATGCTCATGGGTTTCGCGCCTCGCCCAGGCTGTCCAGCCCGCGCGCCAGATCGGCCTGGATGTCGGGCACATGCTCCAGCCCCACCGACAGCCGCAGCAGCCCTTGCGTGACCCCGGCGGCCTGGCGCTGCGCCTCGCTCAGGCGCCCGTGCGAGGTGCTGGCGGGGTGGCTGATCAGCGTCTTCACGTCGCCCAGATTGGTGGCGATGCTGCACACGCGGCAGCTGTCGACCACGTGGAAGGCACGCACGCGCGCCTGCTCGGGGCTGTCGGCGCGCACGGCAAAGGCGATGACCGAGCCGCCAATGTCCGACTGCTGCGCCATCGCCAGCGCGTGCTGCGGGTGCGAGGGCAGGCCGGGGTAAACCACGCGCTCCACCGCCGGATGCCGCTCCAGCCATTGCGCCAGCTGCAGGGCATTGGCGCTTTGCGCCTTGACGCGGATGCCCAGGGTCTCCATGCCCTTTTGCACCACCCAGGCGTTGAACGGCGACAGCACCATGCCGGCCGAGCGGATCAGCGGCGCGAACACCTGGTCGATGTACTGGCGCGGCCCGCAGATGGCGCCGGCCATCACGCGACCCTGGCCGTCGAGGAACTTGGTCCCGGAGTGGATGACCAGGTCGGCCCCCAGCGCCAGCGGCTTTTGCAGCACGGGCGTGGCAAACACGTTGTCCACCGCCAGCAGCGCGCCGGCGTCGTGCGCGATGCTGGCCAGCGCAGCGATATCGCACACCTCGGTGAGCGGGTTGGTGGGTGTCTCGGCGAACAGCAGACGGGTATTGGGACGCACGGCGGCGCGCCACTCGGCCACGTCGGTCTGCGACACGAAGGTGGTCTGCACGCCGAACTTGGCGAAGTCGGAGCCGAACAGCTTGATGGTGGAGCCGAACATCGACTGCGAGCAGATCACGTGGTCGCCGCTTTTCAGCAGGCCCATGCCCATCAGCAGGATGGCCGACATGCCGCTGGCGGTGGCGATGGCGTTTTCGGCGCCCTCCAGCGCCGCCAGCCGGCGCTCGAAGCTGGTCACGCTGGGGTTGCTGGTGCGCGTGTAGGTGTAGCCTTCCCCCTGCATCGCGAAGCGCCGCGCCGAGGTTTCGGCGTCGGGTTGCACGAAGCAACTGGTCAGGTACAGCGCCTCGGAATGCTCGCCCCACTGGCTGCGCGGCACCGCCACGCGCACCGCCAGGGTGTCGATGTGCAGGTCGGGCGGCAGTCCGTCGGGCGGCGCGCTGGGTGTCAGTGAATCGGTGCTCATGTTCTGCTGCGCCCCGCGCGGGGGCGCCGATGTCGGATGAAATCTGGTCGGATGAATCTGGCGTGGGCGCCGGCGTCAGCCACCTACATTGGACAGGCCCAGCGGCATGCTGTCGGCGCGGTCTTCGCTCATGGCAGGGCGCTGTTGGTGCAGGCGCACGATGTCACCCTCGCTGATGTCGCCGGTGACGTAGACACCGTCGAAGCACGAGGCGTCGAAGCCCTGCACCGCGGGGTTCAGTTCGCCCACGGCGCGCTTCATGGCGTCCACGTCCTGATAGATCAGCGCGTCGGCGCCAATGATCTGGCGCACTTCCTCGACGCTGCGGCCGTGCGCCACCAGTTCGCTCTTGGTCGGCATGTCGATGCCGTAGACGTTGGGAAAGCGCACCGGCGGCGCGGCGCTGGCCATGTAGACCTTGCGGGCGCCGGCTTCGCGCGCCATCTGCACGATCTCGCGCGAGGTCGTGCCGCGCACGATCGAGTCGTCCACCAGCAGCACGTTGCGGTCGGCGAACTCGCTGGCGATGGCGTTGAGCTTCTGGCGCACCGACTTCTTGCGCACCGACTGCCCGGGCATGATGAAGGTGCGGCCCACATAGCGGTTCTTCACGAAGCCCTCGCGGTAGGGCTTGCCGATCAGGCGTGCCAGTTCGCTGGCGCTGGGGCGGCTGGACTCGGGGATCGGGATCACCACGTCGATCTGATCCGGCGGCACGGTGGAGACCACGCGCTTGGCCAGTGTCTGACCCAGGTTCAGGCGCGCCTGGTAGACCGAGATGCCGTCCAGCACCGAGTCGGGCCGCGCCAGGTACACGTACTCGAAGATGCAGGGCGACAACTGCACGCGCCCGGCGCACTGGCGCGCGTGCACGGCGCCATCGAGCGTGACGAACAGCGCCTCGCCCGGCGCCAGGTCGCGCTCGGGCACGTGGCCGGTGCCCTCCAGCGCCACCGACTCGCTGGCCGCCATCAGCGCGCCATCGGCGCCGTGGCCGAAGCACAGCGGCCGGATGCCGAACGGATCACGAAACGCCAGCATGCCGCGCCCGGCGATGTGGGCGATCACCGCATACGAGCCGCGCACGCGCCGGTGCACGCCGGCCACGGCCGCAAACACCTGCTCCGGCCCCAGCGCGGCGCCGCGCGTGGCCTGCTCCAGCTCGTGCGCCAGCACGTTCAGCAGCACTTCGGAATCGCTGCCGGTGTTGATGTGGCGGTGGTCGGTGGAGTACAGCTCGGCGCGCAGCGCATCGGCGTTGGTCAGGTTGCCGTTGTGCACCAGCACCACGCCGAAGGGCGCGTTGACGTAGAAGGGCTGCGCCTCTTCCTCGGCATCGGCGTTGCCGGCCGTGGGGTAGCGCACCTGCCCCAGTCCGCTGTTGCCCGGCAGCGCCCGCATGTTGCGGGTACGGAACACGTCGCGCACCATGCCCTTGGCCTTGTGCATGAAAAAGCGCCGCTCCTGTTGCGTCACGATGCCGGCCGCATCCTGGCGCGGTGCTGCAGCAGCAACAGCGCGTCGTAGAGCAGCTGGTTGACGGGTGCGTTGCTGACAACGCCGACGATGCCGCACATGGGTGCCAGTCCTAAAGCAAAAACGAATCCCTGATTGTCAGGCCGAAAGGTACTTGCCCACCGCGTCCGGCAGCAAAGGTTGCAACTGGGCCAGGGCCGGCTCCAGCCAGCGCGCGCTGAGCGAGTCGCGCCACCAGGCCTCCTGGTGCATCGGCGTGGCGCGCACCAGCGCCGTGGCCAGCAGCAGCAGCAGCACGCCGCGCAGCGTGCCGAAGGCGGCGCCGAACACGCGGTCGACCGCGCGTAGGCCCAGCCTGCGGCTGGCGCGGCGCGCCAGCGAAGCCAGCATGCCGCACAGAAAGGCGGTGGCGATGAACACCAGCACGAAACCCGCGGCAAAGCGCAGCGATTCGGGCGACTCGCCCATCGGCAGCCACAGGCCGACCGGCTGCGCCGCCCAGCGCGCCACCAGAAAGGCGGCCACCCAGCCGGCAATCGCCAGCACCTCGTAGATCAGGCCGCGCCAGGCGCCCAGCAGCAGCGAGGCCAGCAATACGCCCAGGCAGATCCAGTCGATCGCCGACACGGTTTACAGCGACAGGATCGCGCCCGACAGGCCAGCCTTCTTCAGCGCCGCCGCCGCCTTCTCGGCCTCGGCGCGGCTGGCGTAGGGCCCCACGCGCACCCGGGTGCGCTTGCCCTGCGCGGTATCGACCACCTGCACATAGGTCTTGACGCCGGCGCGCTCGGCCTGCTGGCGCACTTCGCGCGCCTTGTCGGCGTCGGCGAAGGCGCCGACCTGGATGATGAAGCGGCCGCTGTCGCTGGCCACCTTGGCCGCCGCCGCGTCGGCGCCGGCCGTGCCGCGGCCTTCCAGCAGGGCGCGGGCGCGCGCGGCTTCCTGGCGCTTGGCGGTTTCCTCGGCCTCGCGCTTGGCACGCACTTCCTGTTCGCGCCTGGCCTGGGCTTCTTGCTCACGCCTGGCTTGCGTGTCCTGATCGCGCTTCGCCTGTGTTTCCTGCGCGCGCTTGGCGCGGGCTTCGGCCTCCTGCTCGCGCTTGACACGCGCGGCTTCGCGCGCGGCCTCTTCGGCGGCGCGCGCGTCGTCGGTGCGGGTGTCCGGCTTGGCGGCGGGCCGCGCCGGCGGCTCGACCACGGCGGGCCGCGTTTCAGGCGCTGGCGCAGCGGGCTTGGCGGCCACCGGCGGCGTGCTGGCCTGAGCGACGACAGGATTCTTGGGCGCCGGGCTCAGCACCTCTTCCCTGTCGTCCAGGCTGGCGCGCGCTGGCACGCTGTCGGCGGCGGGGGCGCGCAGCGGCGGCAGCTTGTCCTTGTCGGGGATGGTGATCGGCGCGTCCACCACCACCGGGCGCGGCTGGGTGTCGAACAGCAGCGGAAACCGATCACCGCCACCAGCACCAGCACGGCGGCGCCCACCAGGCGGTGGCGCGCGCGGCGGCGCATGCTGTCAATGGTTTCCTGGGGTTCGGCGGCGCGGGCGTCGCCACGGCGACGCGGCTCGGGTTGCGGCTGGCCGCGCTGGCGGAACTTGAAAAAAGCCATGAATTCCTGAGGTCAGCCGCGCGCCCCGAGGCTGGGCTGGCCGGCTTGCAATCGCGGAACGCCCTGCTCGAGCACGCCGCCGACGGTGTAGAACGATCCGAAGACGACGATTCTATCCGCGGGCCCCGCGTTGGCCGCCGCCTCGCGCAGGGCGTCGGCGGGCGTGGCGAACAGCGCCGCGGCCGCGCCGGGGTGCTGCGTCAACCCCTTCCAGACCGCCTGCAGCGCTGCGCCGCTGGCCGCGCGCGGCGTTGGCAGGTCGGTGAAATACCAGATGTCGACCAGCGGGTCCATGCGCGCCAGCAGCGCCGCCAGATCCTTGTCGGCCATGGCGCCGAACACCGCGTGCGTGGTCGGGTAGCGGCCCATGATCTCCAGGTTGTGCGCCAGCGCCGCCACCGAATGCGGGTTGTGCGCCACGTCCAGCACCAGCGAGGGCCGGCCCGGCGCCACCTGAAAGCGCCCCGGCAGCTCGATCAGGGCGAAACCGTTGCGCACCGCCTGCGCCGTCACCGGCAGACGCTGGCGCATGGCTTCCAGCGCCGCCAGCGCGCCGGCCGCGTTGATCAGCTGGTTGGCGCCGCGCAGCGCCGGGTAGGCCAGCCCGCTGTAGCGCCGCCCGCGCCCGGCCCAGGCCCATTGCTGCGGCTCGCCGGCGTAGTTGTAGTCGCGCCCCAGCAGCCAGAGGTCGGCGCCGATCGCCTCGGCGTGCTCAGTCACGCTGTGCGGCGGCACCGGGTCGCTGACGATGGCCGGGCGCCCGGCGCGCAGGATGCCGGCCTTCTCGCGCCCGATCGCCTCGCGCGTGTCGCCCAGCAGTTCGGCATGGTCGACGTCGATGCTGGTGATGATGGCGCAGTCGGCGTCGATGAGGTTGACCGCGTCCAGCCGCCCGCCCAGGCCGACCTCCAGGATCACCGCGTCGAGCCCGGCGCGCGCCAGCGTGTGCAGGATCGCCAGCGTGGTGAACTCGAAGTAGGTCAGCGTCGCCCCGGCGCGCGCCGCCTCCACCGCCTCGAAGCCCGGCAGCAGATCGGCCGCCGTCACCGGGGCGCCGCGCACGCGGCAGCGCTCTTCGAAGTGCACCAGGTGCGGCGAGGTGTAGACGCCGGTGCGAAAACCCGCCTCCTGCAGGATGGCCTCCAGCATGGCGCAGGTCGAGCCCTTGCCGTTGGTGCCGGCCACGCTGAACACGGGGCAGTCGAATGCAAGCGCCATGCGTTCGGCCACCGCGCGCACGCGCTCCAGGCCCATGTCGATGGCGTTCGGGTGCAGGCGCTCGCAGTGCGCGAGCCAGTCGTCAAGCGTTTTCATTACGGGATCCTAGAAACGCCAGTTGAACGCGCCCGAGCGTGCCGTGATGGGTGTGCCAGGCAAGGCGCGAGGACAACGCAGGCTGGTGCCTGCTAGGACGAGCAACGCCGCATGGCGCAGCCAGCGCGGTGCGATCGGGCGCGTAGCGCGCTCACCCGATAAGTGAACGTTGTCGAAGGCGTAAGAGTCAATATCCATGCGGCTCTGCTGAAAGGCGAAAGCAGTCAACTGTCGTTTCTGGGATCATGGATTGTGACCGACGACCCGAAAGCCCATGGCATGATCAGCGGCATGACGGCGCTCCTCAGGCTGTATGGCATCCCCAACTGCGACACCGTGAAGAAGGCACGCGCCTGGCTGGCGGCGCAGGGCGCGGACGTGGTCTTCCACGACTTCAGGAAGCAGGGCGTGCCGGCCGACCACCTGCATCGCTGGATCGCCGCCGCCGGCTGGCAGACGGTGCTGAACCGGCAGGGCACGACCTGGCGCAAGCTCGATGCCGCCACGCAGGCCGGCGTGACCGACGCCGCCAGCGCCGCCGCGCTGCTGCAGCGCGAAGCCAGCGCCATCAAGCGCCCGGTGGTCGAATGGCCCGACGGCGCCATCACCGTCGGCTTCGCCCCCGAGGACTGGGCCGAGCGCCTGGGATAAGCGCGCCACCCTCGCCTTCACCCGCATGGACGAGCTGCCGCAGCTGCTGATCGCCGGCCGCAACTGGACCTTCTGGCTCGGCTGGGTGTGGACGGTGTCCAGCGTCGTGCTGACGACCTGGATCGTGCTGCAGCGCAAGTCGCCGGTGTCCACGCTGGCCTGGATCATGGTGCTGAACCTGCTGCCGGTGCTGGGCCTGCTGATCTACGCCTATTTCGGCCCGCAGCGCATCAAGCGCCAGCGGCTCAGGCGCTGGCACCAGCGCGCCGCGCTGCTGTCGCGCGAGGACGTCAACGCCCTGCGCGCCGGCCAGCCCGACGTGCCGCCCTGGGTGCGCCTGCACGCGCGCCTGATCCAGTCGGCCAGCGGCATCGCCATGTCGAGCGCGCACAGCGTCACCCTGCTGCCCAGCGGCGGCGCCACGCTCGACGCGCTGCTGGCCGAGATCGAGGCCGCGCGCGACCACGTGCACCTCGAGTACTACATCTTCGAGCCCGACCAGACCGGCACCCGGCTGCTGCACGCGCTCATCGCCAGCGCGCGGCGCGGCGTGCAAGTGCGCCTACTGGTCGATGCCATCGGCTCGCCCGCGCTGCTGTCGCGCCGGCACCGCCAGTTGCTGCACGACTTCGCCGACGCCGGCGGCGAGTTCGCCGTGTTCCACCCGACCCGGCTCGATCGCCTGCGCCCGCTGGTCAACCTGCGCACGCACCGCAAGATCGTCGTCATCGACGGCCACACCGGCTTCGTCGGCGGCATCAACGTGACCGACGACGAGAACGAGCAGGTGCGCCCCGACCACGCCTACCGCGACACCCATCTGCTGATCCGCGGCGGCGCCGTGCGCTGGCTGCAGTACGTGTTCCTGAAGGACTGGCATTACGCCGAAGGCGACCCGCCGGCGCGCGAGGAGGAGCTGCTGCCCGAGCAGGCGCCCGGCCCGCTGCCGGTGCAGATCGTCAGCTCCGGCCCCGACTCCGACACCGAGGCCATCCACCGCACCATGATCGATGCCATCGGCATGGCGCGCCAGCGCATCTGGCTGGCCACACCCTACTTCGTGCCCACCGAGGCGGCGCTGACCGCCCTCACCAACGCCGCCTACCGCGGCGTGCAGGTCAAGCTGATGGTGCCCGAGCGCAGCGACTCGCGCATCGTCAGCGCCGCCGCGCGCTCGTACTACCAGGAGTTGCAGGACGCCGGCGTGCTGGTGTTCGAATACCACGGCCGCATGTTCCACGCCAAGACCCTGCTGGTCGACCGGCACTACGGCATGGTCGGCAGCGCCAACTTCGACAACCGCAGCTTCCGGCTCAACTTCGAGGTGGCGGCGGTGGTGCTGGACCGCGATTTCAATGAACAGCTGGGGCAGATGTTCGAGGCCGACCTCTCGCACTGCCGACTGGTGCCCACCCAGCGCCGATCGCCGCCGCACCAGCGCTTGTTCGAGGCCGTGGCGCGGCTGGCCTCACCGCTGTTGTAGCCATGGGCGCTGCCTACAATGATTTCAAACCCTTGAGGAGACCCCACCATGGACGCCCAGGCCAACCCGCTCGCACTGCTGAAAGACCCGTCCCTGCTGAAGACCGATGCCCTGATCAACGGCAAGTGGGTCAAGGGCAAGGCGCGCTTTGACGTCATCGACCCGGCCACCGGCCAGAAGCTGGCCGATGTGGCCGACCTGGCGCCCAAGGACGTGAAGGCCGCCATCAGCGCCGCCGACGCTGCCTGGATCGGCTGGCGCCAGAGCACCGCCAAGCAGCGCCACGCGCTGCTGATGAAGTGGTTTGCCCTGCTGATGGACCACCAGGACGACCTGGCCCGGCTGATGACGGCCGAGCAGGGCAAGCCACTGGCGGAAGCCAGGGGCGAGGTCGCCTACGGCGCCAGCTTCGTGGAATGGTTTGCCGAGGAGGCCAAGCGCGTCGGCGGCGAAACCCTGGCCACTTCCGACCCCAACAAGCGCCTGACAGTGCTGCGCCAGCCGATCGGCGTCTGCGCCGCCATCACGCCCTGGAACTTCCCGCTCGCCATGATCACGCGCAAGGTGGCGCCCGCGCTGGCGGCCGGCTGCAGCGTGATCATCAAGCCGGCCGAGCTGACGCCGCTGACCGCCCTGGCCGCGGCCGAGCTGGCGCAGCGCGCCGGCATTCCGGCCGGCGTGCTGAACGTGATCACCGGCACCGACAGCGCCGCCTACGGCAAGGTGCTGTGCGAGAGCGACACGGTGCGCCACCTGTCCTTCACCGGCTCGACCGAGGTGGGCCGCATCCTGATGGCGCAGTGCGCGCCGACCATCAAGAAGCTCAGCCTGGAGCTGGGCGGCAACGCGCCCTTCATCGTCTTCGACGACGCCGACATCGACAGCGCGGTCGAGGGCGCCATCGCCAGCAAGTACCGCAACGCCGGCCAGACCTGCGTCTGCGCCAACCGCCTCTACGCGCAGGACGGCATCTACGACAAATTCGTCAGGAAGCTGGCGGCGCGCGTGGCCACCATGAAGGTCGGCAGCGGCTTCGAGACGGGCGTGGAGATCGGCCCGCTGATCGAAGACGCCGCCGTGAAGAAGGTGGCCAAGCACGTGGCCGACGCGGTCAAGAAAGGCGGCAAGGTGCTGACCGGTGGCGCGAAGCTGAAGGGTCAGTTCTTTCAGCCGACGGTGGTGGCCGAGGCCAGCTCCAACATGCTGTGCGCGACCGAGGAAACCTTTGGTCCGCTGGCGCCGGTGTTCCGCTTCAAGACGGAGCAAGAAGCCATCGACGCCGCCAACGCCACCATCTTTGGCCTGGCCAGCTACTTCTACGCGCGCGACGTCGGCCGCGTGACGCGCGTGGCCGAGGCGCTGGAATACGGCATCGTCGGCATCAACACCGGCATCATCTCGGTCGAGCAGGCGCCGTTCGGCGGCGTCAAGCAGTCGGGCCTGGGCCGCGAGGGCTCGCGCCACGGCATCGACGAGTACCTGGAAATGAAGTACCTGTGCCTCGGCGACGTCTTGAAGTAAGCAGGATCGCGGCCGCCGGCTTATTGCTGGCGCTGGCCCAATGGGCAGGCGCGCAAACCCTGTGGCTGGACGACGCCGGTCAGCCCCGCCCGGCCGCGCATGAGGCGGTCGCCTGGCTGACCCACGCCGACCGCGATGGTCTGCAACCGGCCGACTACGGCGCCGCGCGGCTGGCGCAGGCGCTGGCCGGCCCCGTCGCATCCGAGGCCGCGGCGCCACTGGAGGCCGAAATCACCCAGGCGGTGCAGCGCTACCTCGCCGACCTGCGCCATGGCCGCGTCGATCCGCGCCAATTGGGCGCGCGCTACGACAGCGACACCGCCCCGGCGCCCGACCTGTCCGCCCTGCTGCGCGAGGCCGTGGCGCGCGGCCAGCCGGCCGACGCCCTGCGCGCGGCCACCCCGCCGTGGCCGCAGTACGCCGCGCTGCGCACGGCGCTGGCGCACTACCGCACGCTGGCCGACCACGCGGCCTGGCGGCAGCCGCTGCCCGCCGTGCCCGGTGGCAAGCTGCAAGCCGGCCAGCGCTGGGCCGGACTGCCCGCGCTGGCCGAGCGGCTGACGGCGCTGGGCGACCTGCCGGTGACGCCCGCCCTTGCCGGCACGGCGGCGCACGCCTCGGCACCCGATCCGGCGTCTGCCGCCAGCTACGGCGCCGCCTTGCAGGAAGCCGTCAAGTCCTTCCAGCAGCGCCACGCCCTGGCCGCCGATGGCGTCATCGGCCAGGCCACGCTGGAGGCGCTGGCCGTGCCGCCGGCGGCGCGCGTGCGCCAGATCGAGCTGGCGCTGGAGCGCCTGCGCAGCACCCCGCTGCCCTCGGCGCCGCGCTTCGTCAGCGTCAACGTGCCCGAGTTCATGCTGCGCGCCTACCAGCAGGACGGCGGCGCCGTGCGGCAGGCGCTGGCCATGCGCGTCATCGTCGGCAAGGCCCTGGACACCCGCACGCCGCTGTTCGACGAGGACATGCTGTGGATCGAGTTCAGCCCCTACTGGAACATCCCGGCCTCGATCGCGCGCCAGGAAACCGTGCCGAAGCTGCGCGCCAACCCCGGCTACCTGGCGGCGCAAGGCATGGAGTTCGTCGGCGCGGGCGGCGTCTCGACCGCCGTCACCGCGGCCAACCTGGACGCCGTGCTGGCCGGGCAGATGCGCCTGCGCCAGCGGCCAGGGCCGCGAAACGCACTGGGCGACATCAAGTTCATGCTGCCCAACAACCAGAACATCTACCTGCACCACACGCCGGCGCCCGGCCTGTTCGAGCGCGCGCGACGCGATTTCAGCCACGGCTGCATCCGCATCGAGGAGCCGGTGGCGCTGGCGCTGTGGGTGCTGCACGAGGATGCGCGCTGGACCGAGGCGCGCGTGCGCGAGTCGATGGGTCGGCCGCGCCCCATCGTTGCGCGCCTGCCCGAGCCGGTGCCGGTGCTGATCACCTACCGCACCGCCATCGCCGCGGACGACGGCCGCATGCACTTCGTGCCCGACCTGTACGGCCACGACCGGCTGCTGGCGCAGGCCCTGCAGCGCGCGCGGGGTGTATACAAATAGTTTCCGGGCTCTAGAATCTCAGCTTTCTCAACCTCGATCCCAGCCGGATAGGAAGACACCATGACCGATCTGAACAAACGCAGCCTGCTGCGCCTGACCGCCATCACCGCCGCGGCGGCGGCCCTGGTGGCCTGCGGCAAGAAGGACGAACCCGCGCCGGCCGCCGCACCCGCACCCGCTCCGGCCGCCGAGGCGCCGGCGCCCAAGGCCGAGCCGCTGAAGATTGCCTTCGCCTACGTCGGGCCGGTCGGCGACGGCGGCTGGACCTTCGCGCACGACAACGCGCGCAAGGCGATCGAGAAGGAGTTCGGCGACAAGATCGTCACCAGCTTCGTCGAGAGCGTGCCCGAGTCGGCCGACGCCGAGCGCGTGATCCGCGACATGGCCGGCCAGGGCAACAAGCTGATCTTCGGCACCACCTTCGGCTACATGGAGCCGATGCTCAAGGTTGCCGCCGACCACAAGGACGTGAAGTTCGAGCACGCCACCGGCTACAAGACGGCCGAGAACATGCGCACCTACGACAGCCGCACCTACGAGGGCGCCTACATGGCCGGCGTGGTGGCCGGCGCCATGACCCAGAGCAACACCCTGGGCGTGGTGGCCTCGATCCCGATCCCCGAGGTGGTGCGCAACATCAACAGCTTCACGCTGGGCGCGCAGCGCGTCAACCCCAAGATCACCACCAAGGTGGTGTGGGTGAACGAGTGGTTCAACCCGCCGAAGGAGACCGAGGCCGCGACCTCGCTGATCAACGGCGGCGCCGACATCCTGTTCCAGAACACCGATTCCTCGGCCGTGCTGCAGACCGCCGAGAAGATGGGCAAGCGCGGCTTCGGTTGGGACAGCGACATGACCGCCTACGGCCCCAAGGCGCACCTGGGCTCGGCCATCATCAACTGGGCGCCCTACTACATCAAGGCGGTGGGCGACGCACTGGACGGCAAGTGGGCCACCGGTCAGACCTGGTGGGGCGTGAAGGAAGGCGCGATCGATCTGGTCTCGCTGGCCGCCGACGTGCCCGAGGACGCGAAGAAGCGCCTGGACGAGGTGCGCGCCGGCCTGAAGGACGGCAGCTACCAGATCTGGAAGGGCCCGATCAGCGACAACACCGGCAAGGAAGTGCTGGCCGCCGACGCCGTGGCCGACGACAAATTCCTGGGCGGCATCAACTTCTTCGTCAAGGGCGTGGAAGGCAAGGTGCCTGGCAAGTGATCGCGCGCCTCGCGTAAATCATGCGGCGCGGCGGTGGGTGACCATCGCCGCGTTTTTGTTTGAGCCGCGCCAACGCTGGCCGGCAGGCGCCACCCGTCGCCAGGAGAACACTCACCCATGCTGGAACACACCCTCTGGCACCCCGTCGCGCTGAGCCAGGCCGTCGGTGCGCAGGCGCAGGCCGCCACGCTGCTGGGCGAGGAACTGGTGCTGTGGCGCGACGATGCGGGCGTGGCGCAGGCGTGGCGGGACCAGTGTCCGCACCGCGGCGCGCGCCTGTCGCTGGGCCGCGTGGTGGGCGGCGAGCTGGAATGCCCTTATCACGGCTGGCGCTTCGCGGCGGGTGGCCGCTGCACCCACATGCCGGCCGCCCCCGATTTCCAGCCCGGCCCGCGCCACGGCGCGCACGGCTTCGCCGCCCAAGAAGCCTACGGCATGCTGTGGGTGCGGCTGGCCGAACCCGAAGGGCCGCCGCTGCCAATCCACGCGCTGCCGCGCTTCGCCGCCGAGGATGAACTGAGTCTGCGCAAGACCACCAGCGGCCCCTACGCGGTGGCCGCCAGCGCGCCGCGCATCATCGAGAACTTTCTCGACATGGCGCATTTCGGCTTGGTGCACGAGGGCTGGCTGGGCAGCCGTGAGCACACGGCCATCGCGCCCTACGAGGTGCGGCCGACACCCTACGGCGTGCTGGCCACCGGCTGCCGTGCGTGGCAACCACGCTCATCGATCCACGCCGAAAGCGGCGCCGAGGTCGAGTACAGCTACGAGGTCACCGCGCCCTACATGGCGGTGCTGACCAAACAGCCCGAGCCCGGCAGCAGCGCCATCGACGATCACCATGAGGCCATCGCCATGTTCGTCTGCCCGGTCACGGAAGAAAGCAGCGTGGTCTGGACGCGCATGGCGATGAACGATTTCGATTCGCCCGACGCGCGGCTGATCGAGTTCCAGGACCACATCTTCGGCCAGGACCGGCCGGTGCTGGAATCGCAGCGCCCCAAGCGTCTGCCGCTGGCTCCCGACGCCGAGGCGCATGGCGCGGCCGATCGCCTGTCCACGGCCTACCGCCGCTACCTGAGGCAGGCCGGCATCCGCTTCGGAGTCATTGCATGAGCCAAACCCTCCCGCCGATTGCCGCAGCACGCTTGCCGGCGCTGCTCGCCGCCCTGCCAAAGGCCGAGCTGCACATGCACATCGAGGGCTCGCTGGAGCCGGAGATGATCTTCGCACTGGCCGCGCGCAACGGCGTCGCCCTGCCCTACGCCAGCGTCGATGAATTGCGCCGCGCCTACGCCTTCACCGACCTGCAGAGTTTTCTCGACATCTACTACGCCGGCGCCAGCGTGCTGCGGACCGAGCAGGACTTCCACGACATGGGCATGGCCTATTTCGAGCGCGCCGCCGCCGACCAGGTGCGGCGCGCCGAGATCTTCTTCGATCCGCAGACCCACACCGCGCGCGGCGTGCCCATAGCCACCGTGATCCGCGGCCTGGCGCGCGCCTGCGCCGACGCCCAGGCGCGCCATGGCCTCAGCGCCGCGTTGATCCTGTGCTTTCTGCGCCATCTGAGCGAGCGCGAGGCCTTCGAGACACTCGAAGACGCGCTGCCGCTGCGCGAGCATGTCATCGGCGTCGGGCTCGATTCAAGCGAACTCGGCCATCCGCCGGAAAAGTTCGCCCGCGTGTTCGCGCGCTGCCGCGAGCTGGGCTTTCGCCTGGTCGCCCACGCCGGCGAGGAAGGCCCGCCCGACTACATCCGGCGGGCGCTGGATGTGCTGAGTGTCGAGCGCATCGACCACGGCGTGCAGGCGGTGCACGACACCGCGCTGATGCAGCGCCTGGCGGCCGAGCGCATACCGCTCACCGTGTGCCCGCTGTCGAACCAGAAGCTGCGCGTGTTCCCCGAGCTGCGCGACCACAATCTGAAGGCGCTGCTCGACGCCGGCCTGTGCGCCACCGTGAACTCGGACGATCCGGCCTATTTCGGCGGCTACGTGAACGACAACTTCCAGGCCGTGTTCGCCGCCACCGGCCTGACGGCGCAGCACGCCTGGCAACTGGCGCACAACAGCTTCGAGGCCAGCTTTGCCGCCGCCGCGGACAAGCGGCGCTGGCGGCAGCAGCTCGACGAATGTTTCGAACGCCACCGCACCTGACGGCGGCCCCCGAGCGCTACAGCGCCGCGCGCAGGCGCTGAGCGTAATCCTCCAGCACCGCCGGCCCGGGCTCCTTGCGCGGCCAGCTGAAGTCGATGCCGTCGCCCGCATGGCGCGGTACCACGTGCAGATGCACATGGCCGACGGTCTGCCCGGCCACCGCGCCGTTGGCCTGCAACAGCATCACGCCGTCGGGGTCGAAGGCGGCGCGCACCGCCAGCGCGATGCGCTGCGCGGTGCGCATCAGGGCGGCGGCTTCGTCGCCCGTCAGCTCGAACAGCGTGGCGGCGTGGCGCTTGCTGGCCACCAGCACATGACCGGGATTGACCTGCCCGAGATCCATGAAGGCCAGCGTCAGCTCGTCCTCGAATACGCGGGCGGATGGGATGTCGCCCGCCACCAGTCGGCAGAAGATGCATTGACCGGGCGGCGAGGTGTCGACGAACATGGGCATGGCGGGATTCCTTCTGTGGCGCGGGTGCGGGCAAAGGCGCCAGTTTAGAATCCGCCGCGCGCCGGCCCGTGCCCCGGTGGTGGCGCGCAGTGCTTTGTCGGGGCCATGTCGAGGACAACCATGTACAAAAACCTCGCCGCGTCGCTGCGTGTCGCCCTTTGTTGCACGCTCGCCGCCGCCTGTTTTTCATCGCCCGCTTTGTCGCAATCGCCCGCGCCCATCAAGGCGGCCTGGGTCTACGTCACCCCGCTCACCGACGCCGGCTGGACGCACCAGCACGACCAGGGCCGCCGCGCGGTCGAGCAGGCCCTGGGCGCGCGCGTGCACACCAGCTACGTCGAGAACGTGCCCGAGGGCGCCGACGCCGAGCGCGTCATCCGCGACCTGGCGGCGCAGGGCAGCCAGATCATCTTCACGCCCAGCTTTGGCTACATGGAGCCGACGCTGAAGGTGGCGCGCGAGTTTCCGCACGTGAAGTTCGAATCCATCACCGGCTACAAGCGCGCGCCCAACGTGGCGACCGCCAACGCACGCTATTACGAGGGACGCTATCTGGCCGGCATCGCCGCCGGGCGCATGACGCAGTCCGGGCTGGCCGGCTACGTGGCGGGCTTTCCGATCCCCGAGGTGCTGCAGGGCATCAACGCCTTCACGCTGGGCCTGCGCAGCGTCAACCCCAAGGCCGAGGTGAAGGTGATCTGGCTGAACGAGTGGTTCAACCCGCCGCGCGAGCGCGAGGCCGCCATGACGCTGATGAACCAGGGCGCCGACGTGCTGGCCTTTCACACCGGCTCCACCGCGGTCATGGCGGCGGCCGAGGAACGCGGCAAGCTGGCCGTGGCCTACCACTCCGACATGCGCGCCATCGCGCCCACGGCGCAGCTGACCGCCGTTACCCACCTGTGGGGCGACTACGCCACCCGCCGCGTCAAGGCCGTGCAGGATGGCAGCTGGCACAGCACCGACCTGTGGGGCGGCGTGAAGGAGGGCATGATCCGCGTCGATGCCTTCGGCCCCAAGGTGCCGCCGTCGGTGCAGCGCGAGGTGCTGGCGCGACAGCAGGACATCGTTGCCGGGCGCCTGCACCCCTTCGCCGGACCGATCACCGACAACACCGGCCGGCCGCAGCTCGCCAAGGGACAGACGCTGAGCGATGCGCAGATCCTGCAGATGAACTGGCTGGTGGAAGGCGTGGGCACCCGGCTGCCGAACTGAGCTCCTACGCCCACATCAGCGGGCACAATCGCCGCATGCAGCAGGCTTGGCGCGCATCCCTTCTCCGCTTCGACGCCGACGGCCAGGCCGTCTTCGACGAGGACGGCCTGCTGGTCACCGCGGCGGACGACCAAGGCGTGCAGCGCGTGCTGGCGGCCGGCGCGCACGGCACACTGGCGCCGCAGTACCCCGATGTGCCCGTGACCCATCTGCCCGGCCGCATCCTGGCGCCAGGCTTCATCGACACGCACGTCCACTACCCGCAGCTCGACGTGATCGGCTCGCCCGCCGAAGGACTGCTGCCCTGGCTGCAGCACTACACCTTTCCGGCCGAGGCGCAGTTTGCCGACCCGGCGCACACGGCCGAGGTCGCCAGCTTCTTCTGCGATGAGTTGCAGCGCCACGGCGTGACGACGGCGCTGACGTTTTGCACCACGCACCCGCAGTCCGTGGATGCTCTTTTTTCAGAAGCACAGAAGCGCGGCCTGCGGCTCATCGCCGGCAAATGTCTGCAAGACCGCCACAGCCCCGACGGCCTGCGCGACGAGACCGAGCAAAGCCTGGTCGACACCGAGGCGCTCATCAACCAATGGCACGGTGTGGATCGCCTGGGCTACGCCATCACGCCGCGCTTTGCGCCCACCAGCAGCCATGCCCAACTGCGCGGCGCGGGCGAGCTGGCGGCCAAGTACCCGGATGTGTGGATCCAGTCCCACGTGGCCGAGAACGTCGATGAAATCGACTGGGCACGCGCGCTGTTTCCCGATTCACGTTCGTATCTGGCCATCTACGCCGACCACGGCCTGATGCGCCGCCGCGCCGTGTACGCGCATTGCATCTACTTTGACGACGCCGACCGCACGCTGATGCGCGATACGCACACGGCGGCGGCTGTGTGTCCGACCAGCAATCTGTTCCTGGGCAGCGGCTTCTTCGACTTCGCCAGCGCCAAGCGCGCGCCCTTCGCCCACGGCCTGGCCAGCGACGTGGGCGGCGGCACCAGCTTCTCGCCCTTCGTCACCATGCGCGCCGCCTATTTCGTGGCCCGCGCCGCCACCACGGGGCTGGAGCCCAAGCCCGGCATCAGCCTGTCGCCCGAGCGCCTGTGGTGGCTGCACACGGCGGGCGCGGCGCAGGCGCTGGATCTGGAAGGCGTGGTCGGCAGCCTGCAACCGGGCAACGAGGCCGACTTCGTGGTGCTGAACCCCGAAGCGACGCCGCTGCTGGCGCGCCGCACGCGCGCAGCCGATAGCCTCGCGGAGTTGTTGTTCGCGCTGATCGTGCTGGGCGACGACCGGGTGGTCGAGCGCACCGTCGTTTCTCAAGCAAAATAAGCATGGCCGCCTGTGCACCAAGCGCGGTCAGCTATCAAAATCAGAGTCAACCGTCATGAGCATCAAGAGCGACAAGTGGATCCGCCGCATGGCCGAGCAGCACGGCATGATCGAGCCGTTCGAGCCCGGCCAGGTGCGCGAGCGCGATGGCCAGCGCATCGTCAGCTACGGCACCAGCAGCTACGGCTACGACATCCGCTGCGCGCCGGAATTCAAGATCTTCACCAACATCCACAGCACGGTGGTCGATCCGAAGAACTTCGACGAGAAAAGCTTCGTCGATTTCCATGGCGACGTCTGCATCATCCCGCCCAACAGCTTTGCCCTGGCGCGCACGGTGGAGTACTTTCGCATCCCGCGCAACGTGCTGACCATCTGCTTAGGAAAAAGCACCTATGCGCGCTGCGGCATCATCGTCAACGTCACGCCTTTCGAGCCCGAATGGGAAGGCTATGTGACGCTGGAATTTTCAAACACCACGCCGCTGCCGGCCAAGATCTATGCCGACGAAGGCTGCGCGCAGGTGCTGTTCTTCGAGAGCGACGAGGTGTGCGAAGTCAGCTACAAGGACCGCGGCGGCAAGTACCAGGGCCAGGTCGGCGTGACGCTACCGAAGGCGTAGCGACCCAAGCCCGCTGCCAGCCGCGCGCGACTGCGGCGTTCCGGCCACGGGCTTGTGACTTATTCGGCGCTTCGGGCTTGTCCTACAGCGGTCTGCGGCGTGCGCCGGGGCGCTGGGCGAGTGTGCGCACCTACGATGCGGCCATGGCTACGAACACAGGTTTCACCCAACGCACCGGCGCGCCAGCCGGCCATCGCCCAGGGCCCGCCAACGATGCCGGCCTGCTCTCGCCCGCCCGTCTGGTGCTGACCGTCGCCTGCGTGGTGGCGGCGCTGCTGATGCTGGCCGCGATCGCCAGCGTGGCGCGCGCCCAGGTGCAAAAAGGCGAGGATTTCCGCTTTGCCGAATCCGCCCCCCAGCCTGCGACACCGCAGTTCTACGCCAACCACGGCGGGCCCGACAAGCCCGACCTGCTGCGCATCGAAGGCGGGCTGCAGCGCGTCAGTTTTTCGCGCTGAATTCCGCCAAACTGTCAGCGCAGCGCCAGCCGCGCGGCGGCCAGATCCCAGCCGGCCCAGCCGCAGCTCTTGAACAACACCGGCCCGCGCCCGTCGCGGGCTTCTTTTTGGGCGCGCACGATGTCGGCCAGTGCGGGCAGCGCCGCCACGTCGAGTCCCGCCTGCAGCAGATCGCCGGCCTCGTGCTCGGCATCGCGCGCGTCCAGCACGATGCGGCCCTGCACGGCGATGTAACGGCACAGCCCGGCGTCCAGTTCGACCATCCGCGGCGTGAAGGCGCCGACGGCGGCGATGAAGGCGTCGGCACGGGGCGTCGCGCGCAACACCACCTCGCTGGCCGGCGTGCAGGTGGCGACCAGCGGGCAGTCGGCCAGCGCGGCATCGGCATCGCCCACCACCTCGGCGCGCAAGCCCAGGGCCTGTGCGCGCGCCACCAGGGCGTCGGCGCTGGTACGGCGGCGCGACGCGATGCGAAAGTCTTTCACCCCGAGCGCGGCGGCGAACACCTCGACGTGCGCCCAGCCCTGCACGCCCGCGCCCACGATCAGCATCGGCCCGGCCAGATTCGGCGCCAACCGGCGCGCCGCCAATGCCGACACGGCGGCGGTGCGGCGGCCGGTGACGGTGGGACCATCCAGGATCAGCTGGCGCGTTCCGGTCGCGACATCGAACACCGTCACGTCGCCCTGGATGGTCGGCGTGGCGCTGCCGACGTTGGCGGGCGTGAAGCTGATCAGCTTGGTCATCGCCACGCGCGCGTCGCAGCCCGGCATGGCGAACAGGAAGGCGCCACCGGCCATGGGCAGCACGGTGCGCGGCGGCACCTGCACCGCCCCGTCGTGCAGCAGGGCTTCGATCTCATCGACCAGCGCGGGCCAGGGCAGGCGCGCGGCGGTTTGGGCGGCATCGAGCAGGATGTTCATGCGCCAGATTGTGGGTCAGTGCAAGGCGCCGCCGCCCACGCGCAGGTCGTCGCGCACGGTCAGCGCGGCGCGGATGCCCGCGCTCAGGCCGGCCGCCATCACGGCCAGCGGCAGGCTGGGCGTGCCCTGCTCGGGCAGCAGCGGTACATGGATGAAGCCGCCGCGCGTGTCGCGCAAGGCCGGCATCCGCGCCAGCTGGTGCATCAGGCCGTAGAACAGGTGGTTGCAGACGAAGGTGCCGGCGCTCTGCGAGATCTCGGCCGGCGCGCCCGCCGCCTCGATCGCCGCCCGCATGGCCTTGATCGGCAGTGTGCTGAAGTAGGCCGCCGGCGCGCCGGCAATCACCGGCGTGTCGATCGGCCGGGCGCCACCGTTGTCGGCGATGCGGGCGTCATCGACGTTGATGGCGATGCGTTCGAGCGACAGCGCGGCACGGCCCGCCGCCAGGCCAAGGCAGACCACCAGGGCCGGCCGGTGCGCGGCCAGCAGCGCGTGCAGGCGCTCGATCGAGGCGCCGAACCGCGTCGGCAGCTGCGCCGCCAGCACCCGGTGGCCGGCGATCTGGCGCCGGTGCAGGGCGCGCACGAGCCGCCAGCTCGGGTTGACCGGGTCGCCGCCAAAGGCGTCGAAGCCGGTCAGCAACACCAGCGGCGGCTTGTGGCGCTTGTCTGACGGACGGGGGGGTCGCGGGGCAGCTAACATTGCCGCAATCTAGCGCAAACACGCGCTTTCAGGAGCCAATCATGAGATGGGAAGGCAATCGCCAGTCAGGCAATGTGGAAGACCGCCGCGCCGGTGGCGGGGGCGGCGGCATGTTCGGCGCCCGCGGCATCGGCATCGGCACCATCGTGATCGCGCTGATCGGCGGCTGGATCTTCGGCATCAACCCGCTGACCATCATCGGCATCCTCAGCGGTGGTGGCGGCAGCCCGGCGGTGGTGCAGCAGGCGCCGGGCCAGGCGCCGCCCGCCAGCGACAAGGGCGCGGCCTTCGTCGCCACCGTGCTGGCATCGACCGAGGACGTCTGGAACCAGGCCTTCAAGAACGCCGGCGCGCAGTACCGCGAGCCCAAGCTGGCGCTGTTTCGCGGCGCCACGCGCACCGCCTGCGGCATGGGCCAGTCGGCGATGGGGCCGTTCTACTGCCCGGCCGACCAGACCGTGTACCTGGACATGAATTTCTTCGACACGCTGGAGCGCCAATTGGGTGCGCCGGGCGAGTTCGCGCGCGCCTACGTGATCGCGCACGAGGTCGGCCACCATGTGCAGACGCTCACCGGCACCACCGGCAAGGTCGATTCGATGCGCGGGCGCATCAGCGAGCGCGAGCAGAACAACCTGTCGGTGCGCATGGAGCTGCAGGCCGACTGCTACGCCGGCATCTGGACCGCGCGCTCGCAGCAGGCGCGCAACTGGCTGGAGCAGGGCGACATCGAATCGGCCATGAACGCCGCCGCCCGCATCGGCGACGATGCACTGCAAAAGCGCAGCCAGGGCTACGTGGTGCCCGACAGCTTCACGCACGGCTCCAGCGCCCAGCGCCAGCGCTGGTTCGCGCAGGGTTTCAAGACCGGCAGCATCCAAGCGTGCGACACATTCGCCGCGCAGAGTTTGTAACCCCCCTGAGCCGCTCACGCGGCTTCCCCCCGGAGGGAGACAACGCCAGTCGCCGGCACAGGTCCGGCGACGGGGTCTGGCGTGGCCTGCTCCGCGCCCGCCTGATCCCCTCCGGATAGCGAGTGCACAGCGTGTCACGCACAGCCTTTGCTGCGGTGCGACAATATCGGGTTAGATGACAACTGCATATTCAGACCTCGCGCTGGCCGATCCGCTCAAGCGCGCCGTGGCCGACATGGGCTACGAGACCATGACGCCGATCCAGGCGCAGGCGATTCCGGTGGTGCTGGCCGGCCAGGACGTGATGGGCGCGGCCCAGACCGGCACCGGCAAGACGGCGGCCTTCTCGCTGCCGTTGCTGCAGCGCCTGCTCAAGCACGAAACCGCCTCGCTGTCCCCCGCGCGCCACCCGGTGCGCGCGCTGGTGCTGCTGCCCACGCGCGAACTGGCGGTGCAGGTGGCCGACCAGGTCAAGCAGTACGCCAAGTACACCCAGCTGCGCAGCACCGTGGTGTTCGGCGGCATGGACATGAAGCCGCAGATCGCCGAGTTGCGCAAGGGCGTCGAGGTGCTGGTGGCCACGCCGGGGCGCTTGCTGGACCACATCGAGGCCAAGACCGCGGTGCTGAACCAGGTCGAGTACGTGGTGCTCGACGAGGCCGACCGCATGCTCGACATCGGCTTCCTGCCCGATCTGCAACGCATCCTGAGCTACCTGCCCAAGAGCGGCCGCACCACGCTGCTGTTCTCGGCCACCTTCTCGCCCGAGATCAAGCGCCTGGCCGAAAGCTACCTGCACAACCCGGTGCTGATCGAGGTGGCGCGCCCCAACGCCACCGCCGCCACGGTCGAGCAACACTTCTACCTGCTTGACGACGACGACAAACGCCGCGCCATCCGCCAGGTGCTGAAGGACAAGCAGCTGCGCCAGGCCTTCGTGTTCTGCAACAGCAAGCTCGGCACGGCGCGGCTGGCGCGCGCGCTGGAGCGCGACGGCCTCAAGACCACCGCGCTGCACGGCGACAAGAGCCAGGACGAGCGGCTGAAGTCGCTCGAGGCCTTCAAGCAGGGCGAGGTCGATCTGCTGGTGGCCACCGACGTGGCCGCGCGCGGGCTCGACATCAAGGACGTGCCCGCCGTTTTCAACTACGACGTGCCCTTCAACCCCGAGGACTACGTGCACCGCATCGGCCGCACCGGCCGTGCCGGCGCCTCGGGCCTGGCGGTCACGCTGGTCACCAAGCACGATCAGCGCCTGATGGGCGAGCTGGAAAAGCTGCTCAAGACCAAGGTCGAGCTGGAGCACCTGGAGTTCGACGAGGAAAAGCCGCGCGGCCGCATCAACGACGGCCGCCGCCGCTGGCAGGGCGACGAGACCGGCGACGCGCGCGACGACGTCCGCCGCGAGCGCGCCGAGCGCCGTCATCCGGAACGCCGCGCCGCCGCGCCGGTCGATCCGTTCTTCGAGCGCCCCTACGAGACCCCGGACGAGTCGTCGCAAGAGCCGCCAGCCTGGGAGAAGAGCACCGCCGCGCCGGCCCGCAGCGGCCTGTCGGCCAACATCAAGCCCAAGCGCAAGGTGGCGGCGCTGTTCAAGCGCTCCGAGACGACGCCCACCGCCTGAGCGTCGAACCCCGCCGCGCTCGGCGGCGGCTCAGCGAAACGCGTGCGTCGCGGTGTGGATCAGCAGCCCGACCAGGCCACCCACCAGCGTGCCGTTGATGCGGATGAACTGCAGGTCGCGCCCGATGTGGCGCTCCAGTTCATTGCTGAGTTCAAGCGCGTCCCAGTCGGCCACGCGCGCCACCACGTAGCGGCGGATGTCCTCGCGGTAGCGCTCGATCAGAGCCGGCGCCGCCGCCTGCAGCTCGCCGTTGATCCAGTCGCGCAGATCGGCATCGGCCGCCAGCCGCTCGCCCAGGGTTTGCGCGGCCTGCGCGATGCGACGCCGGATCGATGAGTCGTCGTGGCCCAGATCGGCCTGCAGCCAGGCCAGCAGCTCGCCCCAGAGTTCGGCCACGTAACGGCCCAGCACCGGGTTGGCCAGCAGTTCGGCCTTCAGGCGTTCGCCGCGCTGGTGCAGCGCCTCGTCGTCCTTCAGCCGCGCCACGAAGCTGCCCATCGTCTCGTCGAAACGCAGGCGCAGCTTGTGCGCCGGATCCTCGGCCATGTCGACGATGGTCCTGGCGACCACGGCCACCACCTTGCGCGTGGCCAGCCGCGCCGCCACCTGATCCAGGCCGACGTATTTCAGCGCCCTCACCTCGCGCGCGATGGCCTCGCTGATGCTGTCCTGCACCGCATCCTCACCGAGCAGGCGCGCCAGCTGCACCAGCACGCCGTCGAGCAGCTCCTGGTGGCGGCCGTCCTGGGTCATGCTCTCCAGCACCTGGCCGGACAGCAGGGTGACGTCGACCTGGCCCAGGCCGCGCCGCGCCAGATCGGTAACGAAGCCGCGCACGCGCTCGTCGTCCAGCGCGCCGGCGGCCCAGCGGCCGGCCTCGGCCAGGCGCGCGCCCACGCGCTCGGCATTCGCCGGCCGCCCCAGCCAGGCGGCCAGGCGGCCGGCCGCGTCGAACTCGCGCAGCCGCGGCAGCACCTGCTCGGTAGCAAGAAAATGCGTGCCGAGAAAAGTCGCCAGGTTCTCGCCGAGGCGGTTCTTGTTGGCCGGAATGATGGCCGTGTGCGGGATCGGCAGCCCCAGCGGGTGCCGGAACAGCGCCACCACCGCGAACCAGTCGGCGATGGCGCCGACCATGCCGGCCTCGGCGAAGGCGGCGACGTAGCCCCAGGCGGCGTGGCGCGGCGCCAGCGCGGTGGCGACCACATAGGTCGCGGCCGCCATCAGCAGCAGGCCGAGCGCCACGCGCTTCATGCCGGCGGCATCGCGCACGCGCACAACAGGCGCCGTCATGCCGCGCCCGGCGCCTGTGCCTGCGGACAGCGCACCTGGATCAGCTCGCGCTCGCGCCCGTCGGCGCCCAGGCGCGCGGCGCTCAGGGCGCCGCCCCAGACGCAACCGGTGTCAAGCGAGATCAGGTCCGGCCGCTCCAGCCAGCCCAGCGTGGACCAGTGGCCGAAGGCCACCACGCCGCTGGCCGTGCGGCGCCCAGGCACGTCGAACCAGGGCATGAAGCCGGGCGGCGCGCTGTCGGGCGCATAGGTCTTGGTGTCGAAATCGATCTGCCCGTCGGGCGAGCAGAAGCGCAGCCGCGTCAGGGCGTTGACGATCACGCGCAGGCGCGCGGCGCCGCGCAGATCATCGCGCCAGCGGTCGGGCTGGTTGCCGTACATCTGATGCATGAAGTCGCCCCAGTCGGGGCCGCGCAGCACCGCTTCGACCTCGGCCGCCAAGTGCATCACCTGCGCCGCCGTCCACTCGGGCAGCACGCCGGCGTGCACCATCAGCACCCCGCGCTCAAACAGCGCCAGCGGGCAGCGGCGCAGCCAGTCCAGCAGCGCGGCGCGGTCGGGCGCATGCAGCACCTCGTCCACGGTGTCGCTGCGGTGCGGGGGGCGCACCCCCAGCGAGATGGCCAGCAGGTGCAGGTCGTGGTTGCCCAGCAGGCAGGTGGCCGCGTCGCCCAGCGCCATCGCCCGCCGCAGCACCGCCAGCGAGGCCGGGCCGCGGTTGACCAGGTCGCCCAGCAGCACCAGGCGGTCACGGCTGGGCGAGAACGCCACCGCATCAAGCAGGCGGCCCAGGGCCGCATCGCAGCCCTGCACATCGCCGATCAGGTAGAGTGCCATGCTGCCCATTTTCCACCGGACACGCGACCTCCGGCTTGCATGGATTTCCTGCTGATCGCCTTTCTCACCCTGCTCAACGGCCTGTTCGCCATGTCGGAACTGGCCATCGCCTCGGCGCGCAAGGCGCGATTGGTGGTGATGGAGGAAAGCGGCGACAACGGCGCCGGGGCGGCGATCCGGCTGATGGAGCAGCCGACGCAGTTCCTCTCCACGGTGCAGGTGGGCATCACCTCGATCGGCATGCTCAACGGCATCGTGGGCGAGGCCGCCTTCAGTGGGCCGGTGGCCGATTGGCTGACCGGGCTTGGCATGCGCCACACGGCGGCCTCGATCACCGCCACCGCGCTGGTGGTGACCGGCATCACCTTCATCACCATCATCTTCGGCGAGCTGGTGCCCAAGCGCATCGGCCAGATGTTCCCCGAAACGGTGGCGCGCTGGATCGCCCAGCCCATGACTTGGCTGGCGGTGGCGGCCAAACCCTTCGTTGCGCTGCTATCACTGTGCACGCAAGCGATGCTGAAACTGCTGCGCATCGACGAATCGCACGGCCGCGCCGTGACCGAGGAGGAAATCTCGGCCAGCCTGGAGGAAGGCGTGGACGCCGGCCTGATCGAGGAGCACGAACACCAGATGGTGCGCAACGTGTTTCACCTGGACGACCGACCATTGACCTCGCTGATGGTGTCGCGCGGCGAAATCGAATGGCTGGACGCGCACCAGACCGTGGCCGAGGCGCTGGATTATGTGGCCGGGCGCGGGCAGAAGAATGCGCATTCCTGGTACCCGGTCAACCGCGGCAGCCTGGACGAGGTGGTCGGGATTATCTCGGTGGCGCATCTGCTGGAACTCGGCCAGCAATCGGACGAATTGCTGGAAGCCCATGTGACGCCGGCGGCATTCGTGCCGGAAACCCTGAGCGCCATGGAAATGCTGGAGCAATTGCGCACCAAATCGGGGCGCATGGTCTTCATCGTCGATGAATATGGCGTGGTGCAGGGTTTGATGACGCCGCACGACTTGCTGGAAGCCATCACGGGCGAATTGAAATCCGACGCGCATATTGACCCTTGGGCACGTCAGCACGAAGACGGCACCTGGATACTGGACGGCTTGATGCCGATTTCCGAGCTGAAAGCGCGCCTGGACATCGACGAGCTGCCGCAGGAGGACAAGGGCCGTTACAACACCGTGGCGGGGCTGTTGATGGCGGTTTCCGGGCATATGCCGGCCGAAGGCGACCAGATTGAGTGCGTAGGCTGGGTATTTCAGGTGGCCCAGCTGGATGGTCGCCGCATCGACCAGGTGCTGGCGCGTGCTGTCGAATCGGTCGATGAATCGAAAGATCCATGATATTCGATTGAAGTTGGGGATATAGAATGAAAAATGGTATATTCAATACCCTCGATAACAACGGAGCTTGACTCAAATGGCCACTTACAAGGAACTGCTGCAACAACAGGAAGCCTTGGCGCTGAAAATCGAAGAAGCGCGCAAGCTGGAACTCGCCGACGCCGTGGCAAAAGTACGCGCGCTGGTGAATGAATACGGGCTGACCGCGCAGGACGTGTTTCCCTCGGGCCGCCGCGGTGCTGGCAAAGCCGCCGGCACCGGCGCCAAGGTGGCGCCGAAATACCGCGACCCGGCCACTGGCCAGACCTGGACCGGCCGCGGCAAGGCGCCCAAGTGGATCGACGGCCAGGACCGCACGCGTTTCCTGATCGCCTGATCGCCGGCCGAGTCGTTGGAAGAAGCGCCTGCGGGCGCTTTTTTCATGGCCAGAAGAGCCCTGCCAGCCTGGCGAAGACCCCGGCTTCTGCCAGCGCGCCAGCAACCGTTTGACGAAGATGGAATAATCCCGCCATTACATGGAAGGAATCAAACCGATGGACCAAAGTACCCGGCAGCGCATTGACGACTTGGTGAAGCAGCACGGCATCGTGCTGTTCATGAAGGGCGATGCCAATTTCCCGATGTGCGGCTTTTCGGGCCGCGCGATCCAGATCCTGAAAGCCAGCGGCGTCGAGCCAGGCGCGATCACCACCGTGAACGTGCTCGAAGACGAAGCCGTGCGCCAGGGCATCAAGGACTACAGTAGCTGGCCGACCATTCCCCAACTCTATGTCAAGGGCGAATTCATCGGCGGCTCGGACATCATGATGGAGATGTACGAGTCGGGTGAGTTGCAGCCACTGGTGACCGGCGCCAGCGCCTGAGCTCCGCAGCGGACAAGAAAAAACGGACGCCTCGGCGTCCGTTTTTCATGGTGCGGCGCGGTTTACTTGCGCAGCACCACCTCGACGCGGCGCGACGCCGCGTTGGTCGCCGCAGTGCCGCTGGTTTCGGCCGGCTTCTCCAGCAGCGTGCGGTCTTCCGCCACGCCCTGCGCCACCAGCGCAGCCTGCACCGCCTGCGCGCGCTGCTTCGACAGTTCGGCGTTGGCGGCGGCATTGCCGGTCGGGTCGTTGTAGCCGGAGATCACCGCCTTGGTGTCGGCGTGCGCTTTCAGATAATCCACCAATTCGGCGGCCTTGGCGGCGAAGTCGGCGTGCACCTCGGTCTTGCCGGAATCGAAGTACACCTTCAGCGCCGGCATGTCGTGGGCGCTCGAGGCCACCACGCCGGCGCCGGCCGGCTCGTCACCGGCGGGCGCCACGGCGCTCGCGGCGGGTGCGGCGCTGGCCTCGGCGGCCGGCGCGACAGCCGGTGCCGATGCAGGCTCGGAGGCCGCGGGCGCGGCTTCACTCGCTGGCGGCGTGGCCGGCTCGACCACTGGGGCGGGCGCCGATGCCGCAGGCGGCGCCTCGGGCGCGCGCTGCTTGGTGAAGTAGCTCAGGCCGAACAGCGCCGCCAGCGCGACGATGATCCAGGGCAGCCACTTGGCAAAGCCGCTGCTGCTGGGCGCGACGGCCGCGCTGGCGGCCACCGGCGCGGCGGTCAGGAGGCTCTGGCCCGCGGCCGCCAGGCTCAGCACCTCGGGCGGCAGGGTCGACGGAATGCTGCCGCCCGGCGTCAGCTTGCCGACCAGGTTGGGCAGCAGGTAGCCCAGGGCCGAGGCCACGTTGTCGCGACCCAGACCCAGCTTCGAGGTGATGATCGACAGCAGGCCGCCGCTGTTGCCCAGCACGGTCTCGAGCTGGCTGTTGCTGATCGGCTGCGCGGCCGGGCCGCCGCCCAGCCAGGACTGGATGATCGGGCCGAACCCGGCCGCCTTGAACTTCTCCAGGAAGCCGGCCAGGCCACCCGTGTCCCGGTTGGTCATGGCGGCCAGCAGCATCTGCAGCAGCGGCAAGGCCTTGTCGCCGAGGCCGAAACGGGCGCCGGCTTCGCGGATCAATACGTCAAACATGGGGGAACCTTTCTGATTGTAGATCGTGCGCGAAGGGCCTGGATTGACGCCGCGCCCGCGCGCGGCACGCGCGATGAAGCGCACCCTCCTGCTGGGCAAAATTATAGGAAGCGCGGCGACCCCGCCTTGTGGTCCGTCTCCTACAGCCCCACGGGCGCCGTCCGGCCGCTGTGTACACTGCCGAATTCCGGTGCTGGCGCCTTGGATGCGCGCCCGCCGCGCCATGCCGGCGCCGCGTCCGCTTCACCCGACCTGCCCATGAGCTTCAGCCAAAGCTTGCTGTTCATCGTTCTGCTGATCGTCGCCGGCGCGTTTTTCTCGGCGGCCGAGATCGCGCTGGCCGCCTCGCGCCGCCTGCGCCTGCGGCAAATGGCCGACGATGGCCACACGCGCGCGCTGCAGGTGCTGCGGGTGCAGGAGCAGCCCGGCTCCTACTTCACCACCGTGCAGATCGGCGTCAACGTGATCGCCATCCTGGGCGGCATCGTCGGCGAGGGCCTGTTCAGCCCCTACATCGAAGGCCTGCTGCACCACTGGCTGCCCGAGCGCACGGCCGCGGCGCTGGCGTTTGCCGGTTCGGTGGCGCTGGTGACCTCGCTGTTCGTCATCTTCTCCGACCTGATGCCCAAGCGCCTGGGCATGGCCGAGCCGGAGCGGCTGGCAATGCGGCTGGTGGGCCCGATGCAGCAGGTGCTGCTGCTGTTCCGGCCGGCGGTGTGGTTCTACAACCGGTGCACCGACCTGATCATGCGTCTGCTGGGTCTGCCCACCCAGCGCGACGAGCGCATCACACCCGACGACATCCTGGCGCTGGCCGAAGCCGGCACGCAGGCGGGCGTGATCGACCGCCCCGAGCAGCAGGTGATCGAGAACGTGTTCGAGCTCGACACGCGCAGCGTGACCAGCGCCATGACGCCGCGCGACCGCGTCGCCTGGCTGCGCCACGACGACAGTGACGAGGCCGTGCGCCTGCGCATCGCCGCCGAGCCGTTCTCGACCTACCCGGTGTGCGATGGCGTGCTCGACCATGTGCTGGGCTACGTGGACGCCAAGGACTTGTTCCAGCGCGTGCTCAGCGGCACGCCGATCCATCTGACCGACGAATCGCTGCTGCACAAGCTGGTGCTGGTGCCCGACACCCTGAGCCTGTCCGAGGTGTTGCTGCATTTTCGGGAGCAGCACGAGGACTTCGCGCTGATCGTCAACGAATACAGCACCGTGGTCGGCGTGGTCACGCTGAACGACGTGATGAGCACCGTGATGGGCGAGCTGGTGACGCCCGAGGACGAAGAGCTGATCGTGCGGCGCGACGACGGCTCGTGGCTGATCGACGGCCACACGCCGATGACCGACGTGCAGCGCGCGCTCGACCTGGACGACCTGCCCAGCGCCGACGACTACGACACGCTGGCCGGCTTTCTGATGGTGATGCTGCGCCGCGTGCCGCGCCGCACCGACAGCGTGGTGTGGGGCGGCCACCGCTTCGAGGTGATGGATGTGGACAACTACCGCATCGACCAGGTGCTGGTGACGCGCGGCGACGCGCCCGCGGGCGGCGCCCTTCGATGAGGCGGCTGCACGCGGGTCGAGTTCAGGCTGCGTGCGCCCAGCGCTTTTGCGCCCCGAACACCGCGTTGGGATACGGCGACTTGCCGCGCGAGCCGTTGTAGCGGCCCAGGGCCATGAAGAGATCACCGCGCTCGCGGTCCAGATAGTGGCGCAGGATGACGCAACCAAAGCGCAGGTTGGTCTGCATGTGAAACAGCTTGCCGGCGTCGCCGTCGCCGATCACGCGGGTCCAGAACGGCATCACCTGCATGTAGCCGCGCGCCCCGACGCTGGAAACGGCGAACTTGCGGAAGGCGCTCTCGACCTGGATCAGGCCCAGCACCAGCGAGGTGTCAAGACCGGCGCGCCGGCTTTCGTACCAGACCGTGCCGAGGAAATCGAGGCGCTCAGTGAAATCCTTCTTGCGGCTGTACAGGCGGTCGCTCATGGCCGAGAGCCAGCGCAGGTAGGCCAGGCGCGCCGGCGTGCTGGCGAAGGTCGGCACCGGGGGCGCGCTGTTGGCGATCGCCGAGGACAGCGCAGTGCGCACCGAATCGGCCAGTGGCTCCTCCAACTGGCCGCCCGCACGCGCCGGCAGCGGCGCCAGCAACAGCCCGGGCGCACCGATCAGGCTGGCCAGGCAGCGGCGTCGGGACGGGTTCGCGCCGTCGATTGGCCGCGCTGCGCGCCCGCTCATGCGCCGAGCCGGCTCCTGACGTGCGCCGCCATCTCGCCCACCGGCACCCGGGTCGCGCCGGCATCGCGCCGATGCTGGTATTCGAGCTGGCCGTCCTTCAGGCCCTTGTCGCCGATGGTGACGCGGTGCGGCACGCCGATCAGCTCCCAGTCGGCGAACATGGCGCCCGGGCGCTCGCCGCGGTCGTCCAGGATCACGTCGACGCCGGCCGAAAGCAGCTCGGCGTACAGACCCTCGGCGGCGGTTTTCACCGCCTCGCTGCGGTCCATGCCGACCGGGCAGATCACCACCGTGAAGGGCGCGATGGCATCGGGCCAGATGATGCCGCGCTCGTCGTGGTTCTGCTCGATCGCCGCCGCCGGCAGGCGCGTGATGCCAATGCCGTAGCAGCCCATCTCGAAGGGCTTGGGCTTGCCGTCCTCATCGAGGAAGTTGGCGTCCATCGCACGGCTGTACTTGGTGCCCAGGTAGAACACGTGACCGATCTCGATGCCGCGCTCGATCGCCAGCTGCCCCTGGCCGTCCGGCGCCGCATCGCCCGCCACCACGTTGCGCAGGTCGGCCACGTGGTCGGGCTCGGGCAGGTCACGGCCCCAGTTGACACCGGTGATGTGGAAGTCTTCCTCGTTGGCACCGCAGACCCAGTCGGCCATCACCGCCACCTCGCGGTCGGCGACGATCTTCACCGGCTTCTTCAGTCCGATCGGGCCCAGATAGCCCGGCTTGGTGCCGAAGTGGTCGATGATCTCGGGCACGGTGGCAAAGCGGAAGCCCGCGTCCAGCCCCGGCACCTTGCCCGCCTTGACTTCGTTCATGTCGTGATCGCCACGCAGCAGCAACAGCCAGACTTGGGTCTTGGCGACTTCGCCGGCTTCGTTCAGTTCGTCGGTGGCCAGCACCAGCGACTTGACGGTGCTGACCAGCGGGATGCTCAGCAGATCGGCGACGTCGGCGCACGTGGCCTTGCCGGGCGTGGGCGTTCGGGTCATCGGCTGCGCCGGCGCCGGACGCCCACCCTGCGGCGCCAGCGCCTCGGCCTTTTCCATGTTGGCGGCGTAATCGCTGCCGGTGGAGTAGACGATGGCGTCTTCCCCGGTGGCAGCGATGACCTGGAACTCCTCGCTCAAGTCGCCGCCGATGGCGCCCGAATCGGCCGCCACCGCGCGGTAGGTCAGGCCGAAGCGGTCGAAGATGGCGCGGTAGGCGGCCGCCATCTTCTGGTAGCTCAGCTTGGCCGCCGCCTCGTCGCGATCGAAGCTGTAGGCGTCCTTCATGATGAATTCGCGCCCGCGCATCAGGCCGAAGCGTGGCCGGCGCTCGTCGCGGAACTTGGTCTGGATCTGGTACAGGTTCTTCGGCAGCTGCCGGTAGCTGCGCAAGTCCTGGCGCGCGATGTCGGTGACCGCCTCCTCGCTGGTCGGCTGCACGATGAAGTCGCGCTGGTGGCGGTCCTTGATGCGCAGCAGCTCCGGGCCCATCTTCTCGAAGCGCCCGCTTTCCTGCCACAGCTCGGCCGGCTGCACCACCGGCATAGCGCATTCGATGGCGCCGGCGCGGTTCATCTCCTCGCGCACGATCGCTTCGACCTTGCGGATCACGCGCAGGCCCATGGGCATGTAGGTGTAGATGCCGGCCGACAGGCGCTTGATCATGCCGCTGCGCATCATCAGCTTGTGGCTGACGATCTCGGCATCGGCGGGGGCTTCCTTGAGGGTGGAAATCAGGAACTGGGAGGCTTTCATGGGGTGCAGCGCGAGTCCATGCCGCGCATGGGGTTTGTGCCCACTTGCCGCGCGTGGGGCGCGGTGCATAATGGCAACAACTTATTGATTTTGAGGTCCGATTATGCTTGACCGTGAAGGCTTTCGCCCGAACGTCGGCATCATCCTGCTCAACCAGAAGAATCAGGTATTTTGGGGCAAACGCATACGCACCCATTCTTGGCAGTTTCCCCAAGGCGGCATCGATCGGGGCGAGTCTCCCGAGCAAGCCATGTACCGGGAACTGCACGAGGAAGTCGGCCTGCAGCCGGAGCATGTGCGCATCGTCGCCCGAACGCGTGACTGGTTGCGCTACGAGGTGCCAGACCGCTACATCCGCCGTGATGCGCGCGGCCACTACAAGGGCCAGAAGCAGATCTGGTATTTGCTGCAACTGATGGCCCACGACTGGAACCTGAACCTGCGCGCCACCGCCCAGCCGGAGTTCGATGCCTGGCGCTGGAACGACTACTGGGTTCCGCTGGACGTGGTGGTCGAGTTCAAGCGCGGCGTCTACGAAATGGCCTTGACCGAGCTGGCGCGCTTTCTGCCGCGGCAGGAATACCGCAACCGCTACCTGCGCGGCGGCACGCGCCCGCGCGAGGACGGTCTGCCCGGGCCGATCCAGACACAGGGCCGGCGCGCGCCGATGGCGTTCGAACTGCCACCCGACGCCAGCCTGGACGCGCTGCCGCAGCGCGGCTTCCTGGGCCGCGATCCATCGTGAGCCGCACCGCCCTGCCTTGGCTGGCGCACTGGCGCCGCCTGCTGACGGGCTTGGCGCTGGCCGCGCTCGCCGCGCCCGCGCTGGCGCAATACGCCGATCTGGACCGTGCCGACTGGAAGGAAGACGCCGTCCCGCCACCGCCCGCATACAGCACCAGCGGCCTGATCGAGATCGATATGCCGCGCTCGTCGAGCGTGAAGATGGGCATCGATCCGGCCACCATCACCATCAATCGCGAGACCGGCATCGTGCGCTACGTGGTGTTGGCGCGCGGTCCGTCGGCGCTCAATGCCAGCTACGAGGGCATTCGCTGCGCCACCGGCGAATTCCGCGTCTACGCGCGCCAGACCCAGGGCAACCCCTGGTCGAACAACGAGGACGGCGCGTGGAAGAGCATGCGCGGCCAAAGCAGCGTGATGGTGCAGCACCCCTACTGGCTGGCGCGCAACGGCATCTGCATCGGCTCCAGCGTGCGCCCCGCGGTGGCCGAGATGGTGCGCGAGCTGAAATCGGGCAACGCGACGCTGTACTACTGACTCGTACAGCCGACGCGCCTCAGCGCGTCAACACCAGGTTGTCGCGGTGCACCATCTCGGGCCCGGCGCTGTAGCCCAGCAGCCCCTCGATCGCGCTTGAGGGCTTGCGGCACAGCAGGCGCGCCTCGGCGCTGGAGTAGTTGGCCAGACCGCGCGCCAGTTCGGTGCCGGCACCATCGCGGATGGCGATCACGTCGCCGCGCGAGAACACGCCCTCCACCACCGTCATGCCGATCGGCAGCAGACTCTTGCCCTCGCCGCGCAGCTTGGCGGCGGCGCCATCGTCCACCACCAGCGCGCCGCGCAGCTGCAGGTGGTCCTGAATCCACTGCTTGCGCGCCTGCGTCTTCTGCGTCGGCGCCACCAGCAGCGTGCCGATGCGCTCGCCGCGCGCCAACCGCAGCAGCGCATCGGGCTCGCGCCCCCAGGCGATGACCGTGGACGCACCCGAACCCGCCGCGCGCTTGGCCGCCAGGATCTTGGTCAGCATGCCGCCCTTGCCGATGCTGGAGCCGGCGCCGCCGGCCATGCGCTCCAGCGCCGGGTCGCCGGCGCGCGCCTCGTGCACGAATTCCGCCGCCGGATTGCCGCGCGGATCGGCCGTATACAAACCCTTCTGATCGGTAAGGATCACCAATAGATCGGCTTCGACCAGGTTCGCCACCAGCGCGCCCAGCGTGTCGTTGTCGCCCACCTTGATCTCGTCGGTGACCACGGTGTCGTTCTCGTTGATCACCGGCAGCACCTGGTATTCCAGCAGGGTCAGCAGCGCCGAGCGCGCGTTCAGATAGCGCTCGCGGTCAGCCAGGTCGGCGTGCGTCAGCAGCACCTGCGCACTGCGCAGGCCGTGCTCGCGCAGCTTGGTCTCGTACATCTGCGCCAGGCCCATCTGGCCAACGGCGGCGGCCGCCTGCAGCTCATTGACTTCGCTCGGGCGCTTGGCCCAGCCCAAGCGCTTCATGCCCTCGGCGATGGCGCCGCTGGACACCATGATCACCTCGCGCTGGCCAATCAGCCCTTGCGCCGCGTCGCCATGCTCCAGTAGCGCGACCTGGCGGCACCATTCGCCGATGGCTGCCTCGTCCAGCCCGCGCCCTTCGTTGGTCACCAGGGTAGAGCCAACCTTGATGACGATGCGGCGCGCCTGGCGCAATACCTCGGAAATGTTCTTATCGGTCATGTGGGCTTTGGCCCTGGATGGATGAATCTAATCGTCGAAGCGCGGATCGCGCGGCGCATCCGGCGCGGCGGCGTCCTGCTCGGCGCGCACGTGGCGGTAGATGGCCTGCACCAGCGGCTCGCAACCTTCGCGCGTGAGCGCCGAGATCTCGAACACCGGTCCCTTCCAGCGCAGCCGGCGCACGAAGTCCTTGACGCGCGCAGCGCGTTCTTCGGCCGGCACCATGTCCAGCTTGTTCAGCACCAGCCAGCGCGGCTTGGCGTGCAGCGCCTTGTCGTACTTCTTCAGCTCGGCGACGATGGAGCGCGCCTGAGCGACCGGGTCGACGCCTTCGTCGAAGGGCGCGATGTCCACGATGTGCAGCAGCAGGCGCGTGCGCTGCAGGTGGCGCAGAAACTGGTGGCCCAGGCCGGCGCCTTCGCTCGCGCCCTCGATCAGACCGGGAATGTCGGCCACCACGAAGCTCTGCTCCGGCCCCACGCGCACCACGCCCAGGTGGGGATACAAGGTGGTGAACGGGTAGTCGGCGATCTTTGGGCGCGCGTTGCTGACGGCGGTGATGAAGGTTGACTTGCCGGCGTTGGGCATGCCCAGCAGGCCGACGTCGGCCAGCACCTTCAGCTCCAGCTTCAGGCTTTTCTTTTCCCCCGGCCAACCGGGTGTCTTCTGGCGTGGCGCGCGGTTGATCGAACTCTTGAAGCGCAGGTTGCCGAAGCCGCCGTCGCCGCCCTTGGCGACCAGCACGCGCTCGCCCGGCGTCATCAGCTCGTGCAGCACGTCGCCGGTTTCGGCATCGCAGATCAGCGTGCCGATCGGCATCTTCAGCGTGATGTCGTCGGCCGCCGCGCCGAAGCGGTCGGAGCCCATGCCGTGCTGGCCGCGCTTGGCCTCGTGCCGGCGCGCATAGCGGAAGTCGATCAGGGTGTTGAGGTTCGGGTCGGCCAGCGCGTACACGTGCCCGCCCCGACCGCCGTCGCCGCCGTCGGGTCCACCAAATTCCTTGTACTTCTCGTGCCGGAACGAGACGCAGCCGTTGCCGCCGTCGCCGGCGGCGACGTCGATGAAGGCCTCGTCGACGAATTTCATGGTCATTCAAGTGTAGCCAGCGCTGTTCCCTTCAGAAACGGCGAAGCCCCGCGCGGGCGGGGCTCCAGTCAGCCGGGCGCGCGGCTTTCAGGCCGCCGCGGGCGTGACCTCGACGGTGTGCTTGTTCAGCGCACCCTTGGTCGTGAAGGACACCTGGCCGTCGACCAGCGCGAACAGCGTGTGGTCCTTGCCGATGCCGACGTTGCTGCCGGGGTGAAACTTGGTGCCGCGCTGGCGCACGATGATCGAGCCGGCGCTGATGGTCTGGCCGCCGAACACCTTCACGCCCAGCATCTTGGGGTTGGAGTCGCGGCCGTTTCGCGTGGAGCCGCCGCCTTTCTTCTGTGCCATGGTGTGTTACTCCTTGGACGCGCCGGCACCATGGATGGTGCCGATCTCGAGTTCGGTATAGCCCTGGCGATGGCCCTGGTGCTTCTGATAGTGCTTGCGGCGGCGCAGCTTGAAGATGCGCACCTTGTCGTGCCTGCCATGGGCGACGACCTTTGCCACCACCGTGGCACCGGACACCAGGGGCGCGCCGATCTGCAACTCGCTGCCGTTGCCGACAGCCAGTACCTGATCCAGCGTGATTTCCTGGCCAACGTCCGCAGCAATCTGTTCTACTTTAATTTTCTCGCCAGCGACAACGCGATACTGCTTGCCGCCGGTTTTTATGACCGCGTACATGTGAAAACCTCTTCGTCGATGAAAAGCTTCCGCCGGACGGATTTCCGGGGAACCGCGCATTGTATCAGCGCCGCGGCGAACGGGCAAATCACAGCGCGCGGCACCCGGTACGTGACGCCGGCAAACCTATAATGCCGCGGCACCCGGCCGCTTCGCGCGCCGCGTGGAACTTCACCCATCCCTCTTCGCCGCGCCTCCCGCCTTGTCCCCTGTCGCCGCCCCTTTCAGTCGCGCCCTGGCGCTCGTCGACGCGGACATGCGCGAGGTCGACGCCACCATTGCACGCCGCCTCGAGTCGGGCGTGCCGCTGGTCGGTGAGGTCGCGCGCTACATCATCTCGGCCGGCGGCAAGCGCCTGCGGCCGGTGCTGCTGCTGCTGACCTGCGGCGCCCTCGGCTGCGCCAGCACGCAACGCTTCAATCTGGCGGCGGTGGTCGAGTTCATCCACACCGCCACCTTGTTGCACGACGACGTGGTGGACGAGTCCACGCTGCGGCGCGGCCGCGCCACCGCCAACGAGGTGTTCGGCAACCCGGCCAGCGTGCTGGTGGGCGACTTCCTCTATTCGCGCGCCTTCCAGATGATGGTCGAAACCGACAGCATGCGCGTGATGCAGATCCTGGCCGACGCCACCAACGTGATCGCCGAGGGCGAGGTACTGCAGTTGATGAACATGCACGACGCAGCATTGGACCAGGCCGCCTACCTGCGCGTGATCCGGTCCAAGACCGCCAAGCTGTTTGAAGCCAGCAGCCGGCTGGCCGCCGTACTGGCCGGCGCGCCGGCGGCGCTGGAGGACGCCTGCGCCGAATACGGCCTGTCGCTGGGCACCGCCTTCCAGGTCATCGACGACGTGCTCGACTACGATGGCGACGCCGCCGAGATGGGCAAGAACCTGGGCGACGATCTGCGCGAGGGCAAGGCCACGCTGCCGCTGATCCTGGCGATGCAGGCCGCCACGCCAGGCGAAGCGACCACGATTCGCAACGCGATCGAGACCGGCAGCACCGCCGAGTTGGCAGGCATCGTCGACATCGTGCGCCGCTGCGGCGCACTGGAGGGCACGCGCGCCGCCGCCGCCGAGCAGGCGCAGCGCGCCGTCGATGCCGCGCGCGCATTTCCGCCCAATGAGTACACCAACAGTTTGCTAGAATTGGCGGCTCAGCTTTTGCAGCGGCGCTCCTAGCTCGCTGTCACCATCGGGGTGTAGCTTAGCCTGGTAGAGCGCTACGTTCGGGACGTAGAGGCCGGAGGTTCGAATCCTCTCACCCCGACCAATCCCCTGATTGCCATCGGTATCCGCCTTCGGCGGGATTTACAGGTGCTTACGGATCGGCGATCATTGGTGGCTTCGCACACCCCTCGATTCGTCAATGGTCGTTGCCGACACCGTGTCCCAGAATCCTCCTGCTCATCTGCTGCCTGGCGTCGGGCGTGCCCTGGTGCTGGCCGGCGCTTTGAGCCAGAAGAGCGCCGAGCATATTTATCGCCAGGCGCAGGCCAGTCGGCGCGGCTTCGTCGCGCAACTGACCGAATCCGGCGAGGTGCCGGCCGCGGCGCTGGCGCAGGTCATGTCGCAGGCCTTCGCAGCGCCGCTGATTGACGTCGACGCGCTCGATCCGCGCCAGCTGCCCCGGCACTTGATCGAACCCCGGCTGGCGGTCGCCCACCAGGTGCTGGCGCTGGGCTGGCGCAATGGCCGCGCCGTCGTGGCCACGGCCGATCCGTCCAACCACGAGGCGGTCGAGAAGATCAAGTTCGCCACTCAGACCGGCATCGACTGGGTCGTCGCCGAGTTCGACAAGCTGGGGCGAGTGATTGAGGCGATGGCCAAGTCGACGCTGGAGGAGATCGACGAGATCCTGGGCGGCGACTTCGAGTTTGACGAGAGCGCGCTCGGCATCGCCGACGCGGCCGAGGACGCGGCCCAGAAGAGCGACATCGACGACGCGCCCGTCGTGCGCTTTCTGCACAAGATGCTGCGCGACGCCTTCATCATGCGCGCCTCGGACCTGCATTTCGAGCCCTACGAGCACCACTACCGGGTGCGCTTTCGCATCGACGGCGAGTTGCGCGACGTGGTCTCGCCGCCGCTGGCGATCAAGGACAAGCTGGCCTCGCGCATCAAGGTGATCTCGCGCCTGGACATCGCCGAGAAGCGCGTGCCTCAGGACGGCCGCATGAAGCTCAAGCTGGGGCCGGACCGGTTGATCGACTGCCGCGTCAGCACCCTGCCGACGCTGTTCGGCGAGAAGATCGTGATCCGCCTGCTCGACTCCAGCGGGCTGAAGCTCGGGCTGGACGCGCTCGGCTACGAGCCGGTGGAAAAGGCGCGCGTGCTGGAGGCGATCCAGCGCCCCTACGGCATGGTGCTGGTCACCGGGCCGACCGGCTCCGGCAAGACGCTGTCGCTGTACACCTGCCTGAGCCTGCTCAACAAGCCGGGCGTCAACATCGCCACGGTGGAGGATCCGTCCGAGATCAACCTGCCGGGCGTCAATCAGGTCAACGTCAACGAGAAGGCGGGCCTGAGCTTTGCCGTCGCGCTGCGCGCCTTCCTGCGCCAGGACCCGGACATCATCATGGTGGGTGAAATCCGCGACCTGGAGACCGCCGACATCGCCGTCAAGGCGGCGCAGACCGGCCACCTGCTGCTGGCCACCGTGCACACCAACGACGCACCCAGCACGCTGACGCGGCTGCGCAACATGGGGGTGGCGCCGTTCAACCTCGCCTCCAGCGTCATCCTGATCACCGCGCAGCGCCTGATCCGGCGCCTGTGCCCGACCTGCCGACAGCCGATCGAGCTGCCGCGCCAGACGCTGCTCGACGCCGGCTTCGAGGAAGCCGAGTTGGCCGGCGGCTGGACGCCCTACAAGCCGGTCGGCTGCGATGCCTGCAACAACGGCTACAAGGGTCGGGCAGGCATTTACGAGGTGATGCCGATCAGCGAGGCCATCCAGCGCATCATCCTGGCCGACGGCAGCTCGGTGGAGATCGCCGCGCAGGCGCGCCGCGAGGGCGTGCGCACGTTGCGCCAGGCCGGCCTGGAGAAGGTGCGGCTCGGCGTCACCTCACTGGAGGAAGTGCTGGCCGTCACCAATCAATAGCCGCCCATCGATAATCACGCCAAGGCACAAGGAAAACGACAGGGAGATCAGCATGGCCACCCAGCTTGCCGGCGCCAGCGGCGCCAAGGAATTCGTGTTCGAATGGGAAGGCAAGGATCGCAATGGCAAGCTGGTGCGCGGCGAAACCCGTGCCAGCGGCGAGAACCAGGTGCAGGCCACGCTGCGCCGGCGCGGCGTCTTCGTCACCCGGATCAAGAAGCGCCGCATGCGCGCCGGGCGCACCATCAAGCCCAAGCACATCGCCATCTTCACGCGCCAGCTGGCGACCTTGCTGAAGGCCGGCGTGCCGCTGCTGCAGTCCTTCGACGTGGTGGGGCGCGGCAACCCGAACCCAGGCGTGACCCGGCTGCTGAACGACATCCGCGCCGACGTCGAGACCGGCACGTCGCTGGCGACGGCGTTCCGCAAGCACCCGACCCATTTCAACGACCTGTACTGCAACCTGGTCGAGACCGGCGAAACCGCCGGCATGCTGGACACCCTGCTGGATCGGCTCGCCACCTACATGGAAAAGACCGAGGCGCTGAAGTCCAAGATCCGCTCGGCACTGATGTACCCGACGGCGGTGGTGCTGGTCGCCTTCGTGGTGGTGGCGGTGATCATGATCTTCGTCATCCCGGCGTTCAAGGAAGTGTTCTCGTCCTTCGGCGCCGATCTGCCGACGCCAACGCTGTTCGTCATTGCGGTGAGCGAATTCTTCGTCAGCTGGTGGTGGCTGATCTTCGCCGTGCTGATCGGCGGCACTTACTTCCTGGCGCAGTCCTGGAAGCGCAGCGAGAAGGTGCGCATGGTGATGGACCGGCTGCTGCTCCGGCTGCCGATCTTTGGTGAGCTGGTACGCAAGTCGGTGATCGCGCGCTGGACGCGCAGCCTGTCGACCATGTTCGCCGCCGGCGTGCCGCTGGTGGAATCGCTCGAGTCGGTCGGCGGCGCCTCGGGCAACATGCTCTACCGCCAGGCCACCGATCGGATCCAGCAGGAAGTGGCCACCGGCAGCAGCCTGGCGGCCGCCATGGCCGACACGCGCATCTTTCCCGGCATGGTGCTGCAGATGACGGCCATCGGCGAGGAATCCGGCGCGCTCGACCACATGCTCGGCAAGGCGGCCGACTTCTACGAATCGGAAGTGGACGAAATGGTGGCCGGGCTGTCGAGCCTGATGGAGCCGATCATCATCGTGATCCTCGGCATCATCATCGGCGGCATCGTGGTGGCCATGTACCTGCCGATCTTCAAGCTGGGGCAAGTCGTTTGATGCTCGAACCCGGCGGGCTGCTGGCCGTCGTCGGCGGCGTGTTCGGCCTGCTGATCGGCAGCTTTCTGAACGTGGTGATCCACCGGCTGCCGCGCATGATGGAGCGCCAGTGGGCCGAGGACTGCGCCGAGGCCCACGGCCAGGCGCCCGCCGAATCGCAGGAGCCCTTCAACCTGGTGCGACCGCGCTCGCGCTGCCCGCACTGCGGCCATGCGATCGCCTGGCACGAGAACATCCCGGTGCTCAGCTACCTGGCGCTGCGCGGCCGCTGCTCGGCCTGCCGTGCGCCGATCGGCCTGCGCTATCCGCTGGTGGAACTGACCACCGGACTGTTGTTCGCCTGGTGCCTGTGGCGCTGGGGCGCGACCTGGAGCGCCGCCGCCTGGTGCGGCTTCGCCGCCGTGCTGGTGGCGCTGACCCTGATCGACTGGGACACGACGCTGCTGCCCGACGACCTGACGCTGCCCCTGCTGTGGGCCGGCCTGATCGCCGCCGCCCTGGGCTGGACCGGCGTCACCGTGACCGACGCGGTCTGGGGCGCGGTGGCCGGCTACCTGTCGCTGTGGGGCGTGTACTGGGCCTTCAAGCTGGCCACCGGCAAGGACGGCATGGGCTACGGCGACTTCAAGCTGTTCGCCGCGCTCGGCGCCTGGTTCGGCTGGCTGGCGCTGGCGCCGCTGATCCTGCTGGCCTCGACCATCGGCGCCGCCGTCGGCATCGCCATGAAGCTGCGCGGCGCACTGCGCGAAGGCGGCGTGGTGCCGTTCGGGCCGTTCCTGGCGCTGGCCGGCATCGTCGGCATGGTGTTCGGGCCGCAGGCGATCCTGCGCGCCATCGGCCTGTAGCATCCGGCCATGCCCTCCACACGACAGATCGGCCTGACCGGCGGCATCGGCAGCGGCAAGAGCACCGTTGCCACGCTGCTGGCCGAGCGCGGTGCCGCCGTCATCGACGCCGATGCCATCTCGCGCGCCAGCACCGCCGGCGGCGGCGGCGCGCTGCCAGCCATCGCGGCGACCTTCGGCGCGGCCCTGATCGGCGCCGATGGCGCACTCGACCGCGCCGCCATGCGCGCGCTGGTGTACCGCGACGCCGGCGCGCGCCAGCGGCTGGAGGCCATCGTCCACCCGCTGGTCGCCCAGGAGATCGACCGCCAGGCGCAACGCGCCCTCGACGCCGGGCGCCGGCTGATCGTGTTCGACGTGCCGCTGCTGGTGGAGTCGGGCCCACGCTGGCGCGCCCGTGTCGACCGCGTGCTGGTGGTCGATTGCGACCCCGCCACCCAGATCGAGCGCGTGATGGCGCGCAACCAGCTGCCGCGCGAGGAAATCGAGCGCATCATCGCCGCGCAGGTCACGCGCGCGCAGCGCCTGGGCGCGGCCGATGCCGTGCTGTTCAATGGTGCCGGCGTGACGCTGACCGCGCTGCACACACAAGTGCACACCTGGGCCGCGCGCTTCGGTCTATGATGCCGGCCTGCCAGCGAAAACCCCGCGCGTGATCCTGTACGAATACCCGTTCCACGAACGCATCCGCACCTATCTCCGGCTGGAGCACCTGTTCACCCGACTGGGCCAGTTGCTGCCGCGCACCGAGGCCGTCGACCACCATTTCGCACTGATCACCCTGTTCGAGGTGCTCGATGTCTGCAGCCGTGCCGACCTGAAGTCCGACGCGCTGAAGGACCTCGAAAAACAAAAAGCCCACCTCACCGCCTACCGCGGCAACCCGGCCATCTCCGAAGCCTCGCTTGAGGCCATGCTGGATCGGCTGGAGCAGGTCTTCGCGCAACTCAACCAGCAGCTCGGCAAGCCCGGGCACGAGCTCGCCGAGCACGAGTGGCTGATGGCCATCCGCAGCCGCGCCGTGATTCCCGCCGGCACCTGCTCGTTCGACCTGCCGGCCTACCACGCCTGGCAACACCGGCCGGCCGAGGCGCGCCGCCACGACCTGATGCACTGGGTCGGTTCGCTGGCGCCCCTGGGGCAGGCCATCGCCCTGCTGCTGCAACTGCTGCGCGACTCCGGCAAGCCGCAGAAGATCATGGCCACGGCCGGCCAGTTCCAGCAGGGGCTGCCACAAGGCCGCGCCTTCCAGTTGCTGCGCCTGCGCATCGACGAGTCGCTGCAGCTGATCCCCGAGATCAGCGGCAACCGCATGGTGGTGTCGGTGCGCCTGATGCGCCACGAGGCCGACGGCAAATTGCACTTGGCGCGCGAAGACGCGCCACTGGAACTGGCCTTGTGCGCATGACCCAGCCATCGTCTCCCCGACCCGCCACCCGCACCGTACGCTGCCCGGCCTGCGGCGGCCCCAGCCTGTTCGCGCCGGAAAACCGCTTTCGCCCCTTTTGCAGCGAGCGCTGCAAGCTGCACGACCTGGGCGCCTGGGCCAGCGAGAGCTTTCGCGTCGAGGCGCAGGAAAGCGATGGCGCCGAGGTGCCGCTGGACGGCGGCGGGCCATAACTCGCTGAGGCCGCCGGCAACGATCCGGCGTCAGCGCCTCAGGCGCCGTCTTCTTCTTCCAGCCACCGCAGCACCGGCAGCGCGCCCGGCAGCACCGGCGCCACCTGCACTGGCAGCCGCTGCCAGCTGAAACGCTGGCCTTCACGCATTTGCAGCTCGCCACGCCAATCGAACAGCTGGCAGAAGTGCAGCCGCACCAGCGCGTGCGGGTAATCGACCAGTTGCTCGCGCCAGCGCCGCACGGCGGTGGGATCGACCTCGATGCCCAGCTCTTCGCGCAACTCCCGCGCCAGCGCCTGCTCAACGCTTTCGCCGGCATCCAGCTTACCGCCCGGAAATTCCCAGTAGTCCGCGTACACCTTGCCAGCGGGCCGAGTGGTCAGCAAAAAGCTGCGATCACCTTTGAGCAGCACGCCGACCGCGACATTGACCGCTGCGCGCTCGGCACCGCCCTCGCGCCGCACCTGCACGTCGGCGTGCAGCACGGCGCCGTCCGTCCCCGGCCCCTCAGGCATCGGCGGCTGCGCGACCCATGAAGTCGCGCGCAAACTGATAGGCCACACGGCCTGAGCGCGAGCCGCGCTCCAGCGCCCACACCAGCGCCTCCGGCCGCGCCGCCTCGATCTGCGCCGGCGTGGCGCCGAGCGCGCTCAGCCATTGCGCCGCGATCGCCAAGTATTCGTCCTGGCTGAAGGGGTAGAAGCTGACCCACAGGCCGAAGCGTTCGGACAGCGAGATCTTTTCCTCCACCACCTCGCCCGGATGCACCTCGCCGTCATCGGTGTGGGTGTAGCTCAAGTTGTCCCTCATGTACTCGGGCAGCAGGTGGCGCCGGTTGCTGGTGGCGTAGACCAGCAGGTTGGGCGTGCTGGCGGCCACGCTGCCGTCCAGAATGCTTTTCAACGCCTTGTAGCCCGGCTCGCCCTCTTCGAAGCTGAGGTCATCGCAGTAGACGATGAACTTCTCCGGTCGGCCCGCCACCAGTTCGACGATGTCGGGCAGATCGGTCATGTCGCCCTTGTCGATCTCGATCAGGCGCAGCCCGCGCGGCGCGAAAGCGTTCAGACAGGCCTTGATGAGCGAGGACTTGCCGGTGCCGCGCGCGCCCGTCAGCAGCACGTTGTTGGCGGGGCGGCCTTCGATGAACTGGCGCGTGTTGCGCTCGATCCGGTCCTTTTGCGCATCGATTTCCTTCAGGTCATCGAGCGTAATGGCGGCGAGGTGGCGCACCGGCTCCAGCACGCCGTGGCCGGACGCGCGCTTGCGGTAGCGCCAGGCCACGCCCTGCGACCAGTCGGGTGCGCCGAGCGGCCGCGGCAGCACCGCCTCGATGCGGGTGATGAGTTGTTCGGCCCGATCGATCAGGCGCGCAAGATTTTCAGTCATCAGAAGCTTGTCCTTGATTCGAATGGTCGCCGCGCAGACCGCTCCAGCGAACGCCGTACCCTCAACTCTCGCCGGGCACTGGCATTGCCCCCTTTCCGCAGAGAGAGGGGGGAAGCGGCATCAACCGCTCAGGGAGATGCTCACGATCTGTAATCAGCGTTGATGCTGACGTAGTCGTGGCTCAAATCGCAAGTCCACACCGTGTCGCTTGCCGTGCCCCGACCCAGCTTGACGCGCACGGTGATCTCGGCCCGCTGCATCACGCGCTGCCCGTCTTCCTCGCGGTAGCTCGGGTTGCGCCCGCCGTTCACGGCCACGTGCACGTCGTCCAGATACAGGTCGATCCTGGTCTGGTCCAGGTCCTCGATGCCAGCATAGCCGACCGCCGCCAGAATGCGGCCAAGGTTCGGGTCACTGGCGAAGAACGCGGTCTTGACCAGCGGCGAATGCGCGATGGCGTAGGCCACCTGGCGGCATTCGGCCGCCGTCTTGCCGCCGTCCACCTGCACCGTGATGAACTTGGTCGCGCCCTCGCCATCGCGCACGATGGCTTGCGCCAGCAGGCGCGCCACGCTCAGCATGGCAGTCTTCAGCGCCTGACCATCGGCGGAATCCAGCGAGGTGACGGGCGCGTTGGCGGCCTGGTTGGTCGCGATGACGATGAAGGAATCGTTGGTCGAGGTGTCGCCATCGATGGTGACGCGGTTGAACGAGCCCTCGGCCAGTTCCAGCGCCAGCCGCTGCATCAGCGCCGGGTCGACGCGCGCGTCGGTCGCCAGAAAGCCCAACATGGTCGCCATGTTGGGGCGGATCATGCCGGCGCCTTTGCTGATGCCGGTGATGGTGATCTCCGCGCCGCCGATGCGCGCGCGCGCGCTGGCGGCCTTGGGCACGGTGTCGGTGGTCATGATGCCCTCGGCGGCGCGCGCCCAGTGGCCAGGCTGCGCATCGGCGATGGCGGCGGGCAGGCCGGCGACGATGCGATCGGCCGGCAGCGGCTCCATGATGACGCCGGTGGAAAACGGCAGCACCTGCCCAGCGTCCACGCCGATCTCGCGCGCCAGCGCCTCGCTGACCTGGCGCGCGCGCAGCAGGCCATCTTCGCCCGTACCCGCATTGGCGTTGCCGGTGTTGACGACCAGCGCGCGAATCGGCGCGCCCGCCGCCAGCCGGTCGCGGCAGATCTGCACCGGCGCCGCGCAAAAGCGGTTGCTCGTGAACACCCCGCCCACGCTGGCACCTTCGTCCAGCAGAAACACCGTGACGTCTTTGCGATTCGCCTTGCGCACGCCCGCCTCGGTCACACCGACGCGCACACCGGCGACGGGAAACAGCTGGGACGGATCGGGAGCGATGAGGTTGACAGGCATGTTCGGCTTTCTCGGAACGTCAATCGTTAGGGATGTGTGGGGGTTTCACGGCACGCCGTCACCCTCACCCCAACCCTCTCCCGCTTGCGGGAGAGGGAGCAAAGCCCAGAGGCCGCGGAGCAGGCCACGCCAGAACGCCGTGGCCGGGGTCTCCCCGGCCACCAGCGTGGTCCCCCTCGGGGGGAGGGCGCCGCAGGCGACTCAGGGGGGTCATGTCAACGCGCCGTGGCAGTGCTTGTACTTCTTGCCGCTGCCGCAGGGGCAGGGCTCGTTGCGGCCGACGCGCGGCACCGCCGCGGCAGCGCCCACGCCCAGCGCGGCGGCGCCGCGCAGTTGCGCTTCCGGCAGGGTCTCGGCCTCGCCGGTTTCGCTGGGGGCGGTGTAGGTGACGTTGGTCACGCGTTCGCCGCGCTGCTCCATCTGCTCGGCGGCCTGCTCGACCTCTTCGCCGGACTGGATGCGCACCGTCATCAGGGTGCGCGTGACCTCGTTCTTGACCACGTCCAGCAGCTGGCCAAACAGCTCGAAGGCCTCGCGCTTGTACTCCTGCTTGGGCTGCTTCTGCGCGTAGCCGCGCAGGTGGATGCCCTGGCGCAGATAGTCCAGCGCCGACAGGTGCTCGCGCCAGTGGGTGTCGATGGCCTGCAGCAGCACCGCGCGCTCGAACGGGCGGAAGTTCTCCACGCCGACCAGCTCCAGCTTGGCCGCGTAGGCCTGGTTGGCCGCCTCGACCACCTTCTCGGTGATCTCTTCGTCGGTGATGGCGCTGGAAGATTCGACCTCTTTTTGCAGCGGCAGCTCGATCTGCCACTCGTCGGCCAGCACCTTTTCCAGCGCCGGAATGTCCCACTGTTCCTCGACCGATTCGGCCGGCACGTACTGGCGCGTCAGGTCCATGAAGCAGCTCTCGCGCAGGCCGTCGATCTGCGCCGTCAGGTCCTCGGCGTCCAGGATCTCGTTGCGCTGCTGGTAGATCACCTTGCGCTGGTCGTTGGAGACGTCGTCGTACTCCAGCAGCTGCTTGCGGATGTCGAAGTTGCGCGCCTCGACCTTGCGCTGCGCACTCTCGATGCTGCGCGTGACGATGCCGGCCTCGATCGCCTCGCCCTCGGGCATCTTCAGCCGGTCCATGATGGCGCGCACGCGGTCGCCGGCGAAGATGCGCATCAGCGCATCGTCCAGGCTGAGGTAGAAGCGCGACGAGCCGGGGTCGCCCTGGCGGCCCGAGCGACCGCGCAGCTGGTTGTCGATGCGGCGGCTTTCGTGCCGCTCGGTGGCGATGATGCGCAGGCCGCCGAGCGCCTTGATCTGCTCGTGGTCCTTCTGCCAGTTGGCGCGCAGGTCGGCGATGCGCGCCTGCTTGGCGGCCTCATCCAGCGTCTCGTCGGCCTCGACCTGCTCCACCGCTTTCTCGACGTTGCCGCCCAGCACGATGTCGGTGCCGCGACCGGCCATGTTGGTGGCGATGGTGATCATCTTCGGCCGTCCGGCCTGGGCCACGATGTCGGCCTCGCGCGCGTGCTGCTTGGCGTTCAGTACCTGGTGCGGCAGCTTCTCTTTTTGCAGCAGTTCGGAAATCAGCTCGGAGTTCTCGATCGAGCTGGTGCCCACCAGCACCGGCTGACCGCGCAGATGGCACTCGCGGATGTCGGCGATGGCGGCGTCGTACTTTTCCTTGGTGCTCTTGTAGACGCGGTCCAGCTGGTCGTCGCGCTTGCTCGGCTTGTTGGGCGGGATCACCACCGTCTCCAGGCCGTAGATTTCCTGGAACTCGTAGGCCTCGGTGTCGGCGGTGCCGGTCATGCCGGCCAGCTTGCCGTACAGGCGGAAGTAGTTCTGGAAGGTGATCGAGGCCAGGGTCTGGTTCTCGGCCTGGATCGGCACGCCTTCCTTGGCCTCCACTGCCTGGTGCAGCCCGTCGCTCCAGCGGCGGCCACTCATCAGGCGGCCGGTGAACTCGTCCACGATCACGATCTCGGTGCCCTGCTCACCCTGCTGCACCACGTAGTGCTGGTCGCGGTGGTACAGGTGGTGCGCGCGCAGGGCCGCGTTCAGGTGGTGCATCAGCGAGATGTTGGCGGCGTCGTACAGGCTGGTGCCCTCGGGGATCAGCCCGTGCTCGGACAGGATGCGCTCGGCGTTCTCGTGTCCCTGCTCGGTCAGGTAGACCTGATGCGCCTTCTCGTCGGCGGTGAAGTCGCCCTCCTTCATCACGCCCAGGCCGGTGCGCGGGTCGGCCTCGCCCTCCTGGCGCGTCAGCAGCGGCACGATCTTGTTGATGGCCAGGTACAGCGCGGTCTGGTCCTCGGCCTGGCCGCTGATGATCAGCGGCGTGCGCGCCTCGTCGATCAGGATCGAGTCGACCTCGTCGACGATCGCGTAGCTGAGCTTGCGCTGCACGCGGTCGGCGGTCTCGTAGACCATGTTGTCGCGCAGGTAGTCGAAGCCGAATTCGTTGTTGGTGCCGTAGGTGATGTCGGCCTGGTAGGCGGCCTGCTTGTCCTCGCGCGGCATCTGCGGCAGGTTCACGCCCACCGAGAGGCCGAGGAAGTTGTACAGGCGCCCCATCCACTGGGCGTCGCGACCCGCCAGATAGTCGTTGACGGTGACGACGTGCACGCCCTTGCCGGTCAGCGCATTCAGGTACACCGGCAGCGTGGCCGTCAGGGTTTTGCCCTCGCCGGTGCGCATCTCGGCGATCTTGCCCTCGTGCAATGCGATGCCGCCCACCAGCTGGACGTCGAAGTGGCGCATCTTCATGACGCGCTTGGAGCCCTCGCGCACCACCGCAAAGGCCTCCGGCAGCAGTTGGTCGAGTGTCTGGCCCTGGGCGAAGCGGTCCTTGAACTCCTGCGTCTTGGCGCGCAGGGCGTCGTCGTCAAGCTGCTCGAACTGCGGCTCCAGCGCATTGATGCGCGCCGCCATCTTGCGGTATTGCCTGAGCAGGCGGTCGTTGCGGCTGCCAAACAGCTTGGTGAGGAAGTTCGTGGCCATGCGTGCGCTGCCATCACCGCGAGGCCCGGGCAAGCCGGGCCAGCGATCGGCAGTTCCTGATTGATCAATGTGGTGCGAAGCTGGAGGCGAAAGCCGCGGAAACAAGCGCGGCCTGCGCGCCGCCAGCGGTTTTTCGCGCAACTTGGCATTTTACTGCGCTGGACGGCCGGGCCTGGATAATAGGCAGCTGTCCGGATCCCGAATCGCGCCGCCATGACCCTTCGCTCCCGCACCGCCGTCACGCTGCAGCAGGCGATGGCCGAGACGCCGACGCTGGCGCGGCTGGGCCGCATGGCGGCCGAATCGACCGCGCGGCTGGCCGTGGTGCGCCCCTTGCTGCCGCCCGGCCTGCGCGAACTGGTGCGCCCGGGCGCCGCGCAGGAGAGCGACTGGTGCCTGCTGGTGCCGCACAACGCGGCCGCCGCCAAGCTGCGCCAACTGGCGCCGGCCTTGCTGGCCGCGCTGCGCAGCCAGGGCCATGCCGTCGAGACGCTGCGCGTGAGGGTGGCGCGGCCGTCGCCCTGAAAACCCGTTCACCGTCACCAGACGGCACGACGCGATGAGTTGGCACCTGCGATAATCGTGGGTTGATCTTCAACGCCACCGGCTGCCGTGCAGCCGCACTCCATTCATGGCCGCCTTTGACGAAGAAACCGTCCTCAGTGTGCACCACTGGACGGACCGATTGTTCAGTTTCACCACCACGCGCAGTCAGAGTCTGCGCTTTTCCAACGGCCACTTCACCATGATCGGCCTGCGCGTGGACGGCAAGCCGCTGCTGCGCGCCTACTCCATCGTCAGCCCCAACTACGAGGAGACGCTGGAGTTCCTCAGCATCAAGGTGCAGGATGGCCCGCTCACCAGTCGCCTGCAGCACATCCAGCCGGGCGACAAGGTGATCGTCGGCCACAAGCCGACCGGCACGCTGCTGATCGACTACCTGCTGCCCGGCCAGCGTCTGTACCTGTTTGGCACCGGCACCGGCCTGGCGCCGTTCATGAGCATCATCCGCGACCCGGAGACCTACGAGAAGTTCGAGGAAGTGATCCTGGTGCACGGCTGCCGATTGGTGTCGGAGCTGGCCTATCGCGACTACGTCACACAGGAATTGCCGCAGCACGAGTTCCTGGGCGAGATGGTGACCCAGCAGCTGAAGTACTACCCCACGGTGACGCGCGAACCCTTCCCGACGCAGGGCCGCATTCCCGACCTGATCGAGAACGGTCAGATGGCGCGCGATCTTGGCCTGCCGCCGTTGCAGCCGCAGCTTGATCGGGTGATGCTATGCGGCAGCCCCGAGATGCTGAAGTCCATCAAGCACGTGCTGGAAGAGCGCGGCTTCAAGGAAGGCAACACCACCACGCCGGGCGACTTCGTGGTTGAGCGCGCCTTCGTCGAGCAATAAGGCAGGGCCGTCGGCGGCCGCCGACGGGCGTCAGCCGCGCCAGTAGTTGTTCGCGGCCGCGACAGTCTGGAAATTGACGGCGATGACGTGCGAGGCCGCCGTCAGCGCGTCGGCCGAGTGCGCGTATTCGGGGCGCAGTTCCTTCAGCACGGCGGTGTCCGGCTGCGTGTACTTGACGCCGCGGCGGCTCAGCGTGATGGCGAGCTCGAAGCCCTCCTGCGGCGTGGCGGTGATCAGTGAATTCAACCAGACGTCGGACATGGTGCTCTCCTTGAAATCGATGGCCGATGATTGCAACGATCCGAAACCAGCAAACTCAGCAGGGTTGATGCGCAGCGGTGTTCACGCGCGCCGCTTGTCCAGCAGGCGCTGCAGCACCAGCGCCGGCACGTAGGGCGCAACGTCGCCACCCAGCTGCGAGATCTCGCGGATCAGCGTGCTGCTGATCGACTGCAGCGTCGCCGCCGGCGTCAGGAACACGGTTTCCACATCGGGCGCCAGGTTGCGGTTCATGCCGGCCAGCTGCATCTCGTAGTCGAAATCGGTCACGCCCCGCACGCCGCGCACCATGACCTTGCCACCGCGCTCGACGACGAAATCACGCACCAGACCGTCAAAGGGCTCGACGCTCACGTTGCCATGGCGGCCAGCGGTGTCGCGCGCCAACTCCAGCCGCTCGTCCAGCGTGAACAGCGTCTTCTTGTGGTGCGCCACCGCCACCGCGATGATGACCTGGTCGAACAACGCGGCGGCACGGCGCACGATGTCCTCGTGCCCGAGCGTGATGGGATCGAAGGTGCCGGGATAGACGGCGATGACCTGGCGGCTCATGGGAATCGGTCTCCTGCAGATGGGCGGATTATGCGGAAGGCCGCAACAGGTGCGCGTGCACCGCGCCGGCCTTGAGGTGGCGGTGCACGCGCAGGCCCGCGCCGGCCAGGGCAGTGTCGTCCCAGGCCGTCGGCGCCTCCAGATAGACGAAGCCATCGGCCCGCACGACGCGCGCGGCGGCGGCCAGCGCGGGGACGAACACCGCGGCGTCCTCGAACGGCGGGTCGAGCAGCACCAGATCGATGCTGCCCGGCGCCAGCGCCCGCAGCGCCGCCACGCCGTCGCCGCGCTGCACGCGCACGGTGCCGGCCTGCAGGCGCTGCTTCAGTGCGCGCAAGCGGGCGATCAGCGCGGCGTCCTGCTCCAGCAGCAGCACCTCGGCGGCGCCGCGCGAGGCCGCCTCGAAGCCCAGCGCACCGGTGCCGGCAAAAGCATCGACGCAGCGCCAGCCGCCCAGGTCCTGGCCAAGCCAGTTGAACAAGGTCTCGCGCACGCGGTCGGGTGTGGGGCGCAGACCAGGCCGGTCCACCACCGGCAGCCGCGTGCGGCGCCACCGGCCGCCGATGATGCGCACCTCGCGCGGCGCGCTGGCGTGGCGCGCGGCGGCGGTGGCGGGTGTTTTCGGCATGCGTCTATTCTCCCCGTGTCTCATCGCGGTTTTTCCTATCGTCATCGTGCCGGATATTGAATGATTGATCATTCTTCGATATGCTCACGCGGTGACGAACACCGAAAGACCCCGACATGAAAACCTTTGACGGCGCCTCCTACCGTGCCGAGCACTTCCTGTGGCAAGTCAGCGACGGCGTCGCCACGCTGACGCTGAACCGCCCCGAGCGCAAGAACCCGCTGACCTTCGACTCCTACGGCGAACTGCGCGACCTGTTCCGCGAACTGCGCTACTCAAAGGACGTGAAGGTGGTGGTGCTGCGCGGCGCGGGCGACAACTTCTGCTCCGGCGGCGACGTGCACGAGATCATCGGCCCGCTGGTGCGCATGCAGGAGAACCACGACATGCCGGGCCTGCTGGAATTCACCCGCATGACCGGCGACACCGTGGTCGAGATGCGCCACTGCCCGCAGCCGATCATCGCCGCGGTCGACGGCATCTGCGCCGGCGCCGGCGCGATCCTGGCCATGGCCTCGGACCTGCGCATCGGCACCTTGCGCGCCAAGACCGCCTTCCTGTTCGTGCGCGTTGGCCTGGCCGGCGCCGACATGGGCGCGTGCGCGATCCTGCCGCGCCTGATCGGCCACGGCCGCGCGTCCGAGTTGCTGTACACCGGCCGCGTGATGACGGCCGAGGAAGGCGAGCGCTGGGGTTTCTTCAACAAGCTGGTGGCGCCGGAGGAACTGGAGGCGCAGGCCGAGGCGCTGGCGCGCGAGCTGCGGTCCGGGCCGACCTTTGCCCACGGCATGACCAAGAAATGCCTGGAGCAGGAATGGAGCATGGGCATCGCCCAGGCGATCGAGGCCGAGGCGCAGGCGCAGGCGATCTGCATGCAGACGCGCGATTACGGGCGCGCCTACCGCGCCTTCGTCGACAAGCAGAAGCCCGTGTTCGAGGGCGATTGAGTGCCGGCCGATTCAAGGAATTTGCAGCCATGACGGTCAAGGTCGTCAGCAAGATCGAGGTGCCGGAACTGGTCGCCCTGCGCCAGCGCCAGATTCTGCAAGCCGCCGTGGCACTGTACGGCAAGCAGGGCTACCACGTCACCACCATCCGCGAGGTGGCACAGCGCGCCGGCGTCAGCGTCGGGCTGATCTACCAGTACGTCTCCGACAAGGAGGACGTGCTGTTCCTGGCGCTGACCGAGGTGCTGGATTCCTACCTGCGCGAGATCCCGCGCGCACTCGCCGGCCTGACCGATCCGATGGCGCGCTTCAACGCCGCGGTGCGCGCCTACGGCCACGTGATCGACGAGCGCATCGAGGCCACGCTGCTGGTGTACCGCGAGACCAAGTCGCTGCGGCGCGAGCGCCGCGACCTGATCAAGCAGAAGGAGGCCGACAGCAACCGGCTGATCTCGGACTGCGTCGAGCACTGCGTGCGCGAGGGCCTGTTCGAGGACATCGACGTCGAGCTGTTCACCTACCAGATCGTCATGTTCTGCCACGCCTGGGCGCTGAAGTCCTGGCACTTCAAGAGCCGCCTCGGCATCGACGATTACCTGGACCGCGGCCTCAAGCTGATGCTGAACCCGGTGGTCACCACGCGCGGCAAGAACGCCTACGGCCGCGCGCTGGAGGCGCGCCCCGCGGCGGCGCCGGACAGCCAGTCCGACAAACCGGCACGCAAGACGCGGCGCAGCGCGTAGCGCGCATCGGCGACTCAAGCCTCGGCAAACGCCTTCAGCGTCTGCCGCGCAATGATCAACTGCTGCACCTCGGTCGCGCCTTCGTAGATGCGCAGCGCGCGGATCTCGCGGTACAGGCGCTCGACCGGATGCCCGGACACCACGCCGATGCCGCCCCACATCTGCACCGCGGCGTCGATCACCTGCTGCGCGGTCTCGGTGCTGTGCATCTTGGCCATGGCCGCCTCGCGCGTCACGCTCTGCCCCTGGTCGCGCCGCCAGGCGGCGCGGTAGGTCAGCAGCGCCGCGCTGTCGATGCCGGTGGCCATGGCGGCCAGCCTGGCCTGCGTGATCTGGAAGTCGGCCAGCACCTGGTCGAACATCTTGCGCGTGGTGGCGCGCTGCAGCGCCTCGGCCAGCGCGCGCCGCGCAAAGCCCAGCGCGGCCGCGGCCACCGAGGTGCGGAAGATGTCCAGCACCTGCATGGCGATCTTGAAGCCCTGCCCGGGCTCGCCCAGTCGCTGCGCCGCCGGGATGCGGCAAGCCGTGAAGCGCAGCCGCGCCAGCGGGTGCGGCGCGATGACGGCGATGCGCTCGGCGATCTCCAGGCCCGGCGTGCCGGCCTCGACGATGAAGGCCGACAGCCCGCGCGAACCCGGCGCTTCGCCGGTGCGCGCGAACACCACGTAGAAGTCGGCGATGCCACCGTTCGAGATCCAGGTCTTCTCGCCATCGAGCACATAGTCAGCGCCCTCGCGCCGCGCCGTGCAGGCCATCGCCGCCACGTCGGAGCCCGAATCCGGCTCCGACAGCGCGAACGCCGGGATCGCCTCGCCGCGGCCAACGCGCGCCAGGTACTCGTGTTTTTGCGCCGGCGTGCCGTGCAGCGTGAGCGCGCCCGAACCCAGGCCCTGCATCGCGAAGGCAAAGTCCGCCAGGCCCGAGTGGCGCGCCAGCGTCTCGCGCAGCAGGCACACGGCGCGCGTGTCGATGTACTCACCAGCGCCGCCCCACTCGCTGCCGCCAATCACGTGCTTCAGCCAGCCGGCCGCGCCCAGCCGACGCACCAGGTCGCGGCACGCGGTGTCGGTATCGGCATCGGCATCGTGCTCATGCCCCAATTCGCGCTCGCACCAGGCCTCGATGTCGCGCGCCATCGCGCGGTGATGCCCATCGAGAAACGGCCAGTCGAGCCAGCTGCGGTCGTGAAACATGCTCATCCTTTCGCACCGGCCAGAAACCGCTGCACCAGCGCCTGCGTCTCGGCGTGGGCGTACAGCATGGCCGTGCCCTGCACCTCGGCGGCGTAGCCGTCCTCGGTGCCGTCCACCGCCGCGGTGATGCAGCGCTTGCAGGCCGCCAGCGCGGCGGCCGGCACCGCGGCAATGCGCTCGGCCTGGGCGCGTGCCGCGGTTTCCAGCTCATCGAGCGGCACGCACTGCTGCACCACACCCAGGGCGGCCGCGCGCGCGCCGTCGATCACTTCGGCACCCAGGATCAACTGGCGCGCGACGGCATCGCCGCCGATGCGCGTCAGCCGCTGCGTGCCGCCGGCACCCGGCAGCAGGCCGAGCCGCGCCTCCGGCAGGCCGAGCCGGGCGCTGTCGGCGGCGATGCGGATGTCGCAGGCCAGCGCCAGCTCCAGTCCGCCGCCCAGCGCCGCGCCGCCAATCTCGGCGATCGACACGCGCGGGCTGCGCTCGATGCGGGCAAACAGGCGCTGCATCGCGCGCGTCAGATCGACCATGTGCGCGCGGCCGTCGGCGCTGGCAAAGCGCTCGCGCATGCGTGCCAGGTCGGCGCCGGCGCAGAAGGCGCGGCCGGCGGCGCGAATCCACAGCACGCGCACGTCGTCACGCGCCTCGACCCCATCGACGATGGCATCCAGCCGAGCTACCCAGGCCTCGTCGATGGCGTTCACTGGCGGCCGGTCGAGCGTGGCGATGGCGATGCCGTCGTCGATGGTCAGGCGGATCGGGGCCACGTTCGCGTCCATGTAGCCGGCCTGCGCCGACCTTCAGCCAGCCAGCGTCAGCCCGCCGCTGACGCTGAACACCTGGCCGGTGACGAAGGACGACTGGGCGCTGCTGAAGAACAGCACCGCGTCGGCGATCTCCGACGGCTGCGCCAATCGGCGCATCGGCGTGGCGCGGATGAAGGCCTCCTGGTGCTTCTCCGGCACGGCGGCCAGCAGCGGTGTCGCCGTCGGACCGGGGCAGACGCAGTTGACCGTGATGTCGTAGCGCGCCACTTCACGCGCCAGGCTCTTGCTGAAGGCGATGGCGCCGCCCTTGGCGCCCGCGTATACGGTTTCGCCCATGCTGCCGACGCGGCCGGCGTCGCTGGCCACCGTGACGATCTTGCCGCCCCGCTGGCGCTCGATCATGCCGCCCAGAAAGGCGTGCGTGACCGCCACCGGTCCGAGCAGGTTCAGATCGACCACCTTGCGCCAGAAGTCCGGCGTGTTGTCGACGAAGGGCTGAATCTTGCCCCAGCCCGCCACGTTGGCGACGATGTCCACCTGCGGCGCGCGCTGATCAACCTGCGCCTTGAAGCTGGCGATCGAGTCGAGGTCCGTCACGTCCAGGCGCAGGCCGTCGGCCTGCCCACCAGCGGCGCGGATCTCGGCCGCCACCGCCGCGGCACCCTGCTCATCCAGATCGCCGATCAGCACGTGCGCGCCTTCTTCCGCCAGCTTGTGCGCGGTGGCGCGCCCGATGCCCGATGCGCCACCGGTGACGATGGCCGTCTTGCCCCTGAGTTGCATGTGTCGCGTCTCCGAAAGTGAGGTCGATCGATGGATGGCCGGGTGAGTGTTCACGCAGCTTTCCCGTCGGTATATTGAATGATCGTTCAATCAGCGATGACGATCAAGTGCCTTCGGGCTCGATCCGTTGGCCACGATCGGCATCAAGTTGATCTGGCTCAACCAAGGCGTTGAAATCCAGGCGGTGACCACACCGCAAGCGCACCACCCGACGCGCCCATAAACTCCAGCAGTCGCCCCGGCACCCACGGGGCCATGACCTGGGAGACGTCCATGCCCCGACACGCGGTCGAACAAAAGCGCGCCGCCTTCCGCGAGTTGCACCGCTCCGGCTGCTTCGTGCTGCCCAACCCCTGGGATGCCGGCAGCGCCCGCCTGCTGGCGCAACTGGGTTTCAAGGCCTTGGCCAGCACCAGCTCGGGCCACGCCTGGTCGCGGGCGCGCGCGGATGGTCAGCTGTCGCGCGCGGACACCCTGGCGCACCTGCGCGAGATGGCCGAAGCCACCGACCTGCCCCTCAACGCCGACTTCGAAAGCGGCTTTGCCGACACGCTGGAAGAGCTGGCGCACAGCGTGCGGCTGGCGGTCGAGACCGGCATCGCCGGCCTGTCGATCGAGGACTCCACCGGCAACCCACAGGCACCGTTGCGCGAGCTGGGCGAGGCCGTGGCGCGCCTGCGCGCGGCGCGGCGCGCCATCGACGACAGCGGCGGCGACACCTTGCTGATTGGCCGCGCCGAGAACTTTTTCGTCGGCGTGCCCGACCTGGACGACGCCATCGCCCGCCTGCAGGCCTACGCCGAGGCCGGCGCCGACTGCCTCTACGCGCCTGGCATCCGCACGCGCGAGCAGATCCGTACCGTCGTCGCCGCCGTCGCGCCCAAGCCCGTCAACGTGCTGATCGGCTGGCCCAGCGAGCTGAGCGTGCAGGATCTGGCAGAGCTTGGCGTGCGCCGCATCAGCGTCGGCGGCGCGCTGGCGCGCGCGGCCTGGGGCGGCTTTCTCCAGGCTGCGCGCGGCATCGCCGAACGGGGCCGGTTCGACGGCTTCAACGGGATTCCCTCGGGCGCAGAACTCAACGGCTGGTTTGACTGAGAGGCTGTGATCCGTCGGCGCAGCCGGTGACCCACCGCATCCTCACACTGGCGCGGCCGCCCGTGCCGGCCGCGATCATCGGTCATCACCTACACGCGACCGCCACCGCGCCCAACACAATGGCGCGATGGACGCGCTGCTGCTCTCCCGCATCCAGTTCGGGTTCCTGATTTCCTTCCACATCCTGTTTCCGGCCTTCACCATCGGCCTGGCCAGCTGGCTGGTGTTTCTGGAATGGCGCTGGCTGCGCACGCGCGAGGGCCGCTGGTGGGATCTCTACAAGTTCTGGAGCAAGGTGTTCGCCACCTCCTTCGGCATGGGCGTGGTGTCGGGCATCGTGATGAGCTTTCAGTTCGGCACCAACTGGTCGGTGCTGTCCGAGCGCGCGGGCAACGTGCTCGGGCCCTTGCTCAGCTACGAGGTGCTGAGCGCCTTCTTCCTCGAAGCCGGCTTTCTGGGCGTGATGCTGTTTGGCGCGCAGAAGGTGCGACCGGCGGTGCATTTCTTCTGCACCGTGATGGTGGCGCTGGGCACGCTGATCTCGACCTTCTGGATCGTCGCCGCGATCAGCTGGATGCACACCCCGCAAGGCCACGTGCTGGCGGGCGGCGTGTTCTCGCCAGAGGACTGGTGGCGCATCGTGTTCAATCCGTCCTTCCCGTGGCGCCTGACCCACATGGTGCTGGCGGCCTTCATCACCACCTGCTTCGTGATCGGTGGCGTCGCCGCCTGGTATCTGCGGCGCGGCGTGCACCGTGAGATGGCGCTGACCATGCTGCGCCTGTCGATCGCCTTCGGCGCCATCGCCGTGCCGGCACAGGTGCTGGTGGGCGACGGGCACGGCCTGAATACGCTGGCGCACCAACCCATCAAGGTGGCGGCCATGGAAGGCCATTGGCGCGCGGCGGCCGACGGCACGGGCGTTCCGCTGGTGCTGTTCGCCGTGCCGCGCCAGGCTGAGGCACGCAACGATTATGAAGTCGCCATCCCGCGTCTGGGCAGCCTGATCCTCACCCACAGCCTGGACGGCGACATCCCGGCCCTGACCAGCGTGCCGCCCGAGGACCGTCCGCCGGTGGCGCCAGTGTTCTATGCCTTCCGCGTGATGGTGGGCATCGGCGTGCTGATGCTGCTGGTGGTGGTGGCGTCGGCCTGGGCCTGGTGGCGTGGCCGGCTGGAGCAGTCGGTGTGGACGCTGCGCGGCTGGCAGTGGCTGAGCGGTTCGGGCTTTGTCGCCCTGCTGGCGGGCTGGTGGGTGACCGAGATCGGGCGCCAGCCCTGGGTCGTCCACGGCCTGCTGCGCACGCGCGATGCCGTCACCCCGGGCCTGCAGGCCGGCGCCGTCGCCTCCTCGCTGGCCGCTTACGCCACCGTGTACGCCATCATCTTCGGCGCCGGCATGTGGTATCTGTGGCGGCTGCTGAAGAAGGGCCCGCAAGTGGGCGAGACACCGCCCGCGCGGAGTGCAGGCGCCCGCACTGGCGCACGACCGCTGTCGGCGGCGGGCGAAGCCGACATCGCTGTCGAGACGGCGCCATGAACGATGCCCAGCTGATCCTCACCGCCGCCGACGGCGCCGCCTTCTGGTTGCCGGTGGTCTGGCTGGGCGTGATCGGCTTCGGCGTGCTGATGTACGTGTTGCTGGATGGCTTCGTGCTCGGGCTCGGCATCCTGGCACCGCTGGCCGCGGACGGCGACCAGCGCGACCACATGATGAACACGGCGGCGCCGATCTGGGACGGCAACGAAACCTGGCTGGTGCTGGGCGGCGCCGGCCTGATGGCGGCCTTCCCGCGGGCGTACGCGCTGGTGCTGTCCTCGCTGTACCTGCCGGTGCTGACCATGCTGCTGGGCCTGATCTTTCGCGGCGTGGCGTTTGAGTTCCGCTTCAAGGGCCGTGGGCGGGCACGCCGCGCCTGGGGCGCAGCGTTCAGCCTGGGCTCGATCGTGGCCGCCTTCAGCCAGGGCGTGATCCTGGCGGCGCTGGTGCAGGGCCTGCGGATGCAGGATGGCCAGTACACGGGCGGCATATGGGGCTGGCTGACACCCTTCGCGCTGATGACCGGTGTGGCGCTGGCATGTGGCTACGCGCTGCTGGGCGCAGGCTGGCTGATCCTGAAGACCGAAGGCCAGCTGCACCAACGCGCGCGCCGCTGGGCTCGGCCCCTGGTGCTTGGTGTGCTGGCCTTCATGGCGCTGGTCAGCCTGTGGCTGCCGGCACTGAACTCGCGCGTGATGGCGCGCTGGTTCGAGGACGGCCACTTCCTCTGGCTGGCGCCGGTGCCCATGCTCACGCTGGCGGTGGGCTGGCGGCTGTGGCGCGATGCGGCGCACGGCCCACGGGACGGGCAGGCGCACGACGCCTGGCCGTTTGTCTGGACGCTGGCGCTGTTTGCGCTCGGCTTCGCCGGCCTGCTGCTCGGGCTCTGGCCCTACCTGGTGCCGCCGCAACTCACCCTGTGGGGCGCCGCGTCGCCGCCCGCGTCCCAGGGCTTCGTGATGTGGGGCCTGGTGTTCCTGCTGCCGGTGATCCTGGGCTACACGGCCTGGTCGTACCACGTGTTCCGGGGCAAGGTGGCGGCGGACGTCGGCTACCACTGATCCCGCTGCGCGCCGTTGACGCGCCCTGACTTTGTGGGGATCAACCGCCGTCGCCGTGCGCGCATGTCCTACAGCCGCACGCCCGCAGCTTGCGAAGAATGGATCGAATAGACCCACGGAGTTCAAGCATTGGAGTTCAGCCGCATGAATGCACCCTTCACCCCCGACCCCGCTGATTTCACGATGGGCGGCGCTTACTACCCCACTGGCCATGTGTTTGCCATGTTCGCCGACGCACCCGCGGCCCAGCGCGGCGCCGATGCGATCACCGCGATCGCAGGCATTGGTGCCGCCCAGCGGGTGCCAGCCGCCGCCATCGAGCAGGCCTTCGCCCAGCGCGCCGCCGACGTGGGCGGCATCCCCTCGGTCGAGCGCGAGGACCAGTTCATGCTGCGCTTTGTCGAGTTGGCCCGGGGCGGCAAGCCTGGCCTGCTGATCGACGCGGGCACGGCCGATACCCGTGCCCTGGGCGACGCCCTGCGGTCCGCCGGCGCGGTGCTGGCCTATCACTACCGCACGCTGGTCATCGAGGAGCTGGTCGATCCCACGCCCCGGGCCGAGGCCGCGACCGCGGGGCGTTTGTAAACCGCCGGACCAGCATTCCCGCTGGCATGCCGTGCAAGCCGTGACCGATCCATTATTCGGAGAGTCATCATGACCGACACCCGCAAGAACACACCGGCCGACGCGCCGGCACCACTACAACAAGCCTCGCAGGATCCGCGTCTGGCGGCCCAGGAGCCCATGGATGCCGAAACCGCTGCGCGCGAAGTCAACAGCGTCGCCATGGGTGGCGGCATGGCGGCCGGTGTGGCGGCAGGCGCCGCCATCGGCACCGCGATGGCCGGGCCGGTGGGCGCCATCGTCGGCGGCACCGCCGGCGCCATCCTCGGGGCGCTGGGCGGCTACGCGGCGGTGGATGCGGCCGACCCCGACTACACCTATTGGAAAACTCGGCATGTCGGGCAGCCCGGCGTCGTGCCCGACTTCGATTACGACGACGACTACGCCGCCGCCTATCGCCTGGGCTACCAGGGTCGTCAACGCTATGCCGGCCAGAGCTGGCAGCAGGCGGAGGCTGCGCTGGAGCGGGACTGGGCCGCCGTCAAGGGCCAGTCGCGCCTGAGTTGGGAGCAGGCCAGAAGCGCAGGCCACGCCGCCTGGCACCGCGTCGATTGAAGCGGCCCGTGACGATCAGGCCGTCGGTCGTGGCGAATGCCCGATCACACAGGCCGATGCGTCCGCATCGCCGCGGTCGATGTGCGCATCCAGCGCATCCGAATCCGAATTGCCGGCGACGTTGACATAGGGCTCGCCGCCGGCGCGCGCCAGCATCACGGCGCCGGCATCCAGCGCGTCCTTGAAAACTGGGTAGATGGGCAAGGATCGGATGTAGGGCCGAAACCTGTCTTCGGTCGGCACGCACTTGTGCCATATACGCCACTGGTGGTTGCCGTCGTCGGCGCGCATGATTTCCAGCGAAAAGCATTGCATTCGCGACCTCTTCTCCTCGCAAGGCCAGCCCACGGGAAGCTGACCGCCCCTACTCGTCTTGAATTCGGAAAGTCCCTGTTCTGAATTTTGGGTTGACCCGATGGGAAGCCCAATTCTCCGGATGAAGCGAGGCCTGGTTTTGTAGGAATCGTCCTATACCGAGGTAGTCGAGACCATCCGGAAAGCGGGCGAGGTCTTGCCATTTGTCAATGTGCCAAGCAGCCAGATCGTCGCGCCCCGCAGGCTGTGGCGAGCAATCACGCGCACCAAGCCGAAGCGTGTGCACCGCAACCGTCAAAGCGGCGGAACGCCCGTCACGCGGCGCCCGACATCCTCGTTGAAATACAGGTAATCGGCGCGGAATTCCCCCAGCCGCACCAGGCCCGCGAGATCGTGGATCTGCACGCGATACCCATGGAAGCTGACCAGATGCTGCTCACGCAACTGGCGCATCACACGGTTCACGTAAATGGCGGAGAGGCCGCAGATGGCGCCCAGATCGGCTTGCGTCAATGGCAGGTCGAACTGGCATCCGTCCGACAGACCGACGATGGACAGGCGCGCGTTGGTCTCGCAAAGAAAGTGCGCCAGACGCGCCGGCGCGCGCAGCCGCCCAATACGAAAAATCCATTGCCGGTGCATCGCGGCATCCAGCATCGTCAGGTACCAGAGCTTCAGCGCCAGATCGGGATGTTGCTGCTGGATGACATTCAGCTTGCGGTGCGGCACCACCGCGGCGGTGACGGGCGTCAAGGTCCGGATCTCGTGGTCCAGCACCTTCAGCGGGTAGCCGTGCAGGTCAACGAAATCGCCCGGCACATGAACGGCCACCATTTGCTGCCGATCGCCGCGACGGTCCTCCACGAAGCGGGCCATCATGCCTTCGAGCAGCAGCACACTGCTGTCCAGCGGCCGGTGCGCCGGCGTGACCAGCTCCTGCGCGTCGTACTCGCGCACCTCGGTGATCGCGGCGCGCAACACCTCCCGCTCGGCCGGGGTCAGATCCGCGGGGCGCTGGTTCAGAACAAGACGTGTCAGCATGTCGTTCGCACTCGCATGCGCCTCTTGCACCGTGGGGCAGTGATGACAAACGGGTAGTCTATCGCGCCCCCGTCAGCCTTCGCGCACAAGCGCAAGGCGCGCCGCCTGATGGCGCCGGGCGGCCAATGGACGCACCATCAGGCTCGTATCCATCGAAAACCACACACCGTGAACGCCGCGCCGCCTGCTTCACCGCACCCGCCGCCAACGCATCGACAACGCCCCGCCAAGCAAGAGAGGAACCCGTGGAAAACGCGATCGACACCCTGATCCGCATGATCGGCCAGGAGTTCACCGGCCTGGACGATCTCGACGCCGCGTTGCGCATCACGATCCGACTGGTCACCGCCGGCCTGCTCGGCTTTGTCCTGGGTTATGAGCGCGAAAGCCACGGCAAGGATGCCGGCGTCAGAACCCACATGCTGGTGGCCCTGGGATCGGCCGTGTTCGTCATGCTGCCGGCTGAAATCGGTCTTGACAGCGCCGGCATCTCGCGCGTGATCCAGGGCCTCGTGGCCGGCGTCGGCTTTCTCTGCGCGGGCACCATACTCAAGTCGCGCGATGCCCGGCACGGCATCGAAGGCCTCACCACCGCCGCGGGGCTCTGGCTCACCTCCGCCATCGGCATCGCCTGCGGTCTCGGGCGCGAAGTGACCGCCATCATCTCCACCCTGCTCGCCCTGCTGGTGCTCGGTTTGCTGCCGCGCCTGATGCATGTCCGGACCCAGCGTGAATCCCGCTTGCCCGCGGATTCAACTCCCGACGCTGATTGAAGGCCAGCGCCTGAGCTGACCTTCCGCGGATCGCGGGCGCAGCCAGCACTGCGGCATGAGGTCGGCTGCGCCAGAAAGTGAAGCAGAATGGGTCGCAACACACTATTAATAAGTACACATATAATATGGGTGGTGAATCCTATGCACGAAGCGCATTCGTCATCACACCTGCAGCGCGTTCACGGCACCGTTCAACTCAAGGAGACTGGGATGCAGTTCTACAAAGATGGCTTCCGGGGCGGCAATCCCGACGTCAAACAGGCCGCGCCCAACCGGCGCAACCGGGGCACCCACGAGCCGCTTCCGGACCAGGTCGACGTGTTGATCGCCGGCACCGGCCCCGCCGGCCTGTGCCTGGCCGCGCAGCTGGCGCAGTTCCCCGAGATCGACACCATGATCGTCGAGCGCATGCCGGCCAACATCATCAAGGGCAAGGCCGACGGCATCAACACGCGCACCATGGAAATGTTCCAGGCCTTCGGTTTCGCCGACAAGGTCAAGCGCGAAACCTACTGGGTCAACCAGACCGCGTTCTGGATGCCGGACCCGGCCAAGCCCGAGCACATCAAACGGGTCGGCCGGGTACAGGACGTGGCCGACGACAGCTCGGAAATGCCGCACATCCTGATCAATCAGGCGCGGCTGCACGAGCTCTTTCTTGAGGTGATGAAGAACTCGCCCTCGCGCCTGGAGCCTGATTACGGCTGGGAAGTCGTGGGCGTGACCGTGGACGAGACGAGCGACGATCACCCGGTGACCGCGACGCTCAAGGACGCGAGCGGCGTGAACTGGTGGGCCACGCGCACGGTGCGGGCGAACTACGTGGTCGGCTGCGACGGCGCCCATTCGGCGGTGCGCAAGTCGATCGGCGGCGTACTGCACGGCGATGCCGCGCACCAGGCCTGGGGCGTGATGGACATCCTGGCCAACACCGACTTCCCCGACGTGCGGCAGAAGTGCCTGATCTCTTCCGCCAGTGAAGGCAATGTGCTGATCCTGCCGCGCGAGGGTGGCTATGTGTTCCGGATGTACGTCGAGCTCGACAAGCTCAGGCCCGACGAGAAAGCGGCCAGCCGCAAGTTCACCCAGGACGACATGATCGCGGCCGCGAACCGCATCATCCGGCCCTACTCGATCGACGTGAAGGAGATCGTCTGGTGGTCGATCTACGACATCGGTCACAGCATCACCGACAAGTTCGACGACGTGCCCGCAGGCTCCGGCCGCAACCCCCGGGTATTCACCGCAGGCGACGCCTGCCATACGCACTCACCCAAGGCCGGTCAAGGCATGAACGTGTCGATGCAGGACACCTTCAACCTGGGCTGGAAACTGGTGCATGTGCTGCAGGGCCGGGCCGACCCCAGCCTGCTGCGCAGCTATTCCAAAGAGCGCCTGACCGAAGCCAAACGGCTGGTCGACACCGACCACGAATGGGCGCGCATCATGTCGGCGCCGACCACCCCCGCCGAGCGCGACGGCACGGAAGAACCGCGCATCATTCGCCAGTTCAAGGCCAACCTCGAATTCACCGGCGGCACCGCCGTGAAGTACGACCCCTCGCTGCTGTTCGCGGCCCCCACCCACCAGGCGCTGGCGAAGGGGGAGGAGATCGGCCGTCGCTTCCACTCGGCGCCAGTGGTGCGCTTGTCAGACGCCAAGCAAATGCAACTCGGCCATGTGGCCGAGGCCGACGCGCGTTGGCGCATCTACGCCTTCGCCGGCAAGGCCGACAGTTCCAACCCGGGCTCAGCAATCCACAGACTTGCAGACTGGCTGGAGACCCACCCGCAATCCCCGGTCGTCAGGCACACCCGCCAGGGCGAGGACATCGACGCGGTGATCGACTTCCGCGCCGTGTTCCAGCAGACCTTCGATCAACTCGCCTACGAGAACATGCCCTCGCTGCTGCGGCCCAAGACCGGCCGGCTGGGCCTGCAGGACCACGAAAAAGTCTTCTGCGTGGATCACAAGGGCGTCGGCGACATTTTCGACATGCGTGGCATCGACCGCGACACCGGATGCATGGTGGTGGTCCGCCCCGACCAGTACATCGCGCATGTCTTGCCGCTGGATGGTTTCGATGAACTGTCGGCGTTCTTCTCTGGCGTCCTGCGTTGACTGGGTGGTCGTCAGAGCAATGATCGGCCACGGTGATCACGTCCGCTGTCTCGGCTCGGTTGATCAAGTTACCGATCGCCCGGTAGATCAATCGGTGTTCGTAGCGATAGAAGTCTGAATCGGTAAGCAGGTCGGCAACGCGATCCCAGCCGGTGTTGTCGCGCAGCAGGCCGCCGAGCACGCTGGATTCCGCCCCGATCGAGTGCGACAACAGATCAGTCTCGGCAATTTTCTTAGGAAGATCGGACATTTGTTCTCTCCAGCCAATGTCCTGAACGATAGTTGATGGATACGACAAAATGTGTCGTATGAATGGCGCCCCGTCCTGGCAGCAGGCGGGTAGAGAAAGTCCGTGAGCAAGAACTTACGGCCCCTCATTAACATGCTTCGCCTAATTTTTCTATCCGCCGGACTATTACCCCCCGCAGCATCACTGACCTGCCCCCATCCGCCATGCCAATGATTTGGTAGGAGTCCTGGGTTTGAAGATTACTGGATCTCGTTGCTTGTAGTGGTGGGATGCCGAGGAGCATCGCCGGCATGCCGGCGATGCTCCTCGGCAAAGCGCGCGGGTGGCATCCGTCCGATGCTGCCGTGGGGCCTGACCTCGTTGTAATCGCGACGCCAGGCGGCAATGATGTTGCGCGCCTGGTGCAATGTCTCGAACCAGTGCTCGTTCAGGCACTCGTCACGAAACCGCCCGTTGAAACTCTCGATGTAGCCGTTCTGCATCGGCCGCCCTGGTTCGATCAGGATGTGTCTGATGCCATGGCCCTGTGCCCAGGCAATGAATGCCCTGCTGGTGAATTCCGGACCGTTGTCTGTCCGAACGGCCGACGGATAGCCGCGGAACAGGGCCGCTTGGTCAAGCAGCCGCGTCACGTACTGACCGCTGATGCCGTAGTCCACCGCGATGTCCACGGCCTCATGGCTGAAGTCGTCGGCCACGGTCAGGCACTTCAGGCGCCTGCCGTTGGCCAAACTGTCGCTGACGAAATCCATGCTCCACACCTCGTTGACCCTGGTGGCAATGTTCAGCCCCATGCGCTCGGCTGGCGGCCTGCGAGCCTTCTTGCGCTTGCGCACAGCCAGGTTGGCGTCGCTGTACAGCCGGTACACCCGCTTGTGATTGACGCCGGGGAACTCCAGGCGCAACAGGTCGTGCACGCGTCGATATCCGAAGCGCCGGCGCGCGTAGGCGATCTCAACGATCTTCGACTTCAGCGCCTCGGTCTGCGCGCTGGCCTCCGGTGCGTTGCGATAGCTGTCTCGACTCAGCCCCACAAGCCTGCAGGCTCGCCGCTCGGACATCTGATGCTGATTGATCAACTGGCCGATGGCTTCCCGCTTGACCTGTGGGGCTAGCGCTTTACCCCGAGAACGCTCTTGAGCGCATGCATGTCCAGATGCGCCTCGGCCAGCAGGCTCTTGAGCTTGGCGTTTTCCGCCTCCAGCTCGCGCAGCCGCCTCGCGTCCGACACCTCCATGCCGCCGAACTTGGCGCGCCACTTGTAGAACGTCGCGTCTGAAAAACCGCCCTTGCGGCAGATCTCCGCCACGGCCATGCCGGCCTCCGCCTGCTTGAGGAACCCGATGATCTGTTCCTCCGTGAACTTGCTCTTCCTCATGTCCGCCATTCTCCTGGTTGGCGGACTCCTGCTACTTCAGATTGGTACGGCTAGAGGGGAGCAGGTCATCACGGCTTCACAGCAACTGCCGGATCTCGCTGGCCGCCTCGCGCAGGCGCGGCAGGATGTCGCTGGCCAGCGCCGCTTCGCTCACGCGCCCCGGCGCCAGCACCACGTTGAGCGCGGCCACAGTCTGGCCCTGGCGCCGGCGCAGCGGCACGGCGACGGCGTGCACGCCCAACTCGTGCTCGTCGGTGGCGACGCAGTAGTCCTGCTCGGCCACCTGCGCCAGCACGGCGCGGAAGGCGCGCGGCGCCGTCACCGTGTGCGCCGTGATGCGCCGCAGCACCCGGCCCTTCAGCCAGGCCGACAGCTCGGCGCGCGGCAGCGCCGCCAGCAGCACGCGCCCGGTCGAGGTGGCGTGCGCCGGCAGACGGGCGCCCAGATGGCGCCCGTAGGCCAGCAGCTGGTTGGACGGCGCCAACCCGGCGCTGCGCGCGACGATGACGATGTCGTCGCCGTCCAGCACTGCGGCCGAATACACGTCCGAGGTCTCGGCCGCCAGCCGGTTCAGCGTCGGCTGGATCACGCGCGGCAGGCGCGCCGAGGCCAGGTAGGCGCCGGACAGGCGCAGCACGCGCGGGCTGAGCCAGAAGAACTGGCCGTCGCTCTCCAGATAGCCCAGGTGGGCCAGCGTCAGCAGGTGGCGCCGCGCGGCCGCGCGCGTCAGGCCAGCACGCTGCGCCGCCAGCGTGGCGTTGAGGCGCTGGCGCTCGGTGTCGAAGCTCTCCAGCACCGCCAGGCCCTTGACCAGTCCGGCGATGGTGTCGGCGTGCGCGATCGTCATGGTTGCGCGATGATCGCACAAACGCTTCGATCATCGCGCAATGGGGCGGAGTGTGGCTGGCAATCGGTGGCGGCTGGGCCTAAGCTAGTGGCCTGACCCCAACGAACAAGCAAGGAGCACCGCATGACCACCACCCGCACCCAGGTCGCCATCATCGGCGCCGGCCCGTCCGGCCTGCTGCTCGGGCAGCTGCTGCACAAGGCCGGCATCGACGCCGTCATCGTCGAGCGCGTCTCGGGCGAATACGTGCTGGGCCGCATCCGCGCCGGCATCCTGGAGCAGGTCTGCATCGACCTGATGGACGAAGCCGGCGTCGGCGCCCGCATGCACAAGGAAGGCCTGGTGCACGAAGGCATCGAGATGCTGTTCGACGGCCAGCGCCACCGCGTCGACCTGGGCAAGTACTCGGACGGCAAGCACGTCATGGTGTACGGCCAGACCGAGTTGACGCACGACCTGATGGACGCGCGCGCCGCCGCCGGCCTCGCCACCGTCTACGAGGTGAAGAACACCCAGGTGCACGACTTCGACAGCGCCAAGCCCTACGTCACCTACGAGAAGGACGGCCGGCAGCACCGCATCGACTGCGACTTCATCGCCGGCTGCGACGGCTTTCATGGCGTCTGCCGCGCCAGCGCACCGCGCGAGGCGATCCGCGAGTACGAGAAGGTCTACCCGTTCGGCTGGCTCGGCCTGCTGTCGGACACGCCGCCGGTCAACGACGAGCTCATCTACGTCAATTCCGAGCGTGGCTTCGCGCTGTGCAGCCAGCGCAGCAAGACGCGCAGCCGCTACTACCTGCAGGTGCCGCTGACCGACAAGGTCGAGGAATGGACCGACGACGCCTTCTGGCAGGAGTTGAAGCTGCGCCTGGACGAAAAGGGTCGAGACGAACTCATCACCGGCCCGAGCCTGGAAAAGAGCATCGCGCCGCTGCGCAGCTTCGTCACCGAGCCGCTGCGCTTCGGCCGCATGTTCCTGGCCGGCGACGCCGGCCACATCGTGCCGCCCACCGGCGCCAAGGGCCTGAACCTGGCGGCCACCGACGTCAAGTATCTGTACGACGCCATCGTCGAGTACTACAAGGACAAGAGCGAAGCCGGCATCGACGCCTACTCGCAGAAGTGCCTGGGCCGCATCTGGCGCGCCGAACGCTTCTCCTGGTGGTTCACGCAGCTGATGCACCGCTTCCCGGACGACGGCGCCATCACCGCCAAGTTCCAGAGCGCCGAACTGAGCTACCTGATGCACTCAGAGGCCGGCCTGCGCACCATCGCCGAGAACTACGTCGGCCTGCCGCTCGACTTCGCCGATCGCAAGGAGCTCGCGTAGCGCCAGCGCGCTAGCATGCGGGCTTTCTTGATCACGAAGGAGCCCGCCTCATGAGTACGGACAAAGTCGCCCTGATCACCGCCGGCGGCAGCGGCATGGGCGCCGACGCGGCACGCCGACTGGCGCGCGATGGCTTTCGCGTCGGCGTGCTGTCATCGTCCGGCAAGGGCGAGGCGCTGGGCAGCGAACTGGGCGGCTTCGGCGTCACCGGCTCCAACCTGGTGGCCGAGGATCTGCAGCGCCTGATCGACGGGGCGATGGCGCGCTGGGGCCGCATCGACGTGCTGGTCAACTCAGCCGGCCACGGCCCCAAGGGGCCACTGCTGGACATCAGCGATGAGGCCTGGCACACCGGCATGGACGTGTACCTGCTGAACGTGATCCGCCCCACCCGGTTGGTGACGCCAGTGATGCAACGGCAGGGCGGCGGCGCCATCATCAACATTTCCAGCTTCGCCGCGGTCGAGCCGGATCCGGTGTTCCCGACCTCGGCCGTGTTCCGCGCCGGGCTGGCCGCCTTCACCAAGCTGTACGCCGACCAGTACGCACCGGATGGCATCCGCATGAACAACGTGCTGCCCGGCTTCATCGACAGCCTGCCCGAGAAGGACGAGCGCCGCACGCGCATCCCGATGGGCCGCTACGGCCGCGCCGACGAGGTGTCCTCGCTGATCGCCTGGCTGGCCTCGGTCGGGGGCGCCTACATGACCGGGCAGAATCTGCGCCTGGACGGCGGCCTGACGCGCAGCTTCTAGCCGTCGCGCCGCTGACCGGCGGACACCACAACCCACCCAAGGCATCGACCATCCATGGCCACCACCACCCGCTTTCGTCCCCTGCGCGGCGTGCGCATCGTCAGCCTGGCGCTGAACCTGCCCGGCCCGGCGGCGCTGATGCGCCTGCGCGAGCTGGGCGCGCGCTGCCTGAAGGTGGAGCCGCCCGGCCCCGGCACGACGCCAACCGGGCGCCCGATCTCGGGCGACCCGATGGGCCAGTACGACATCGGCGCCTACACCGTGATGCACGAGGACATCCGCGTGCTGCAGATCGACCTGAAGAACGAACGCGGCCAAGCCCAGCTGGCGCGCGAGCTGCTGCGCGCCGACCTGCTGCTGACCTCGTTCCGGCCGTCAGCGCTGGTCCGCTTCGGGCTCGACTGGAAATCGCTGCGGCGCTCGTTTCCGCAGCTGTCGCTGGTCGAGATCGTCGGCGCACCCGGCGCGCGCGCCGAAGAGCCCGGGCACGACCTGACCTATCTGGCCGAGGCCGGGCTGGTCACCGGCACCACACTGCCGCCCACCTTGCTGGCCGACATGGCGGGCGCGCTGATGGCATCCGAGGCCGCGCTGGCCTGTGTGCTGCAAGCGCGTGCCAGTGGCAAGGGCGTGCATCGCCAGGTGGCGCTGTCGCAGGCGGCCGAGTGGCTGGCGCTGCCGCGCAGCTGGGGCCTGACGCTGCCGACCGGCGCCGTCGGTGGCGCCCACGCCGGCTATCGCGTGTACCGCTGCAAGGACGGCCGCGTGGCGGTGGCCGCGCTGGAGCCGCACTTCGCACGCGCGCTGTTCCAAGTGGCCGGCCTGCCGGAGCCCGACGCGCGCGCGCCGTTCGCGCCGCAGGCGCACGAAGCCATCGCCGCCTGGGCACTGACCAAGACGCGCCGCCAGCTCGACGCGCTGGCGCAGGCCCACGACATTCCGCTGTACACGCTGGCGCGTGCCGAGAAAGCGTGAGACCCTCATGAGTAGCAAACCCCTGCGCCCGCATCAGAAAGAAGAGCTGGCCGAACTGGCCGTGATCGCCATGCGTGAGCGCGGGCTGGAGCCGGAGTTCTCCACCACCGTCAAACAGCAGCTCGACGGCATCGACGGCCCGAGCGAAGAAGACGGCACCGGCATCGTCGACCTGACGGGGCTGCTGTGGTGCTCGATCGACAACGACGACTCGCGTGACCTCGATCAACTGACCGCCAGCGAAGTGCTGGACGACGGCTCGGTGCGCATCCTGGTCGCCGTCGCCGACGTCGACACCCTGGTCGAGAAAGACACCCCGATCGACCGCCACGCGCAGATCAACACCACCAGCGTCTACACCTCGGCGCGCATCTTCCCGATGCTGCCCGAGAAGCTGAGCACCGACCTGACCTCGCTCAACCCGAACCAGGTGCGCGTGGCCACGGTGACCGAGATGGTGTTCCTACCCGACGGCACACTGGCGCGCAGCCACATCGCCCGCGCCCGGGTGCGCAACAAGGCCCAGCTGGCCTACGACGCCGTATCGGCCTGGATCGAGGGCGAGGGCCCGCTGCCCGAGGCCGCCGACCGCGTGGACGGCATGGACCAGCAACTGCGCACGCAGGATTCGGTGGCACAGCAGCTGCGCGCGCGGCGGCGCGAGCAGGGCTCGCTGGAGTTCCAGACCTTCCAGCCACGCGCCGAATTCGATGGCGAGCAGGTGGTGGCCATCAGGCAGCAGGTGCAGAACCGCGCGCGCCAGCTGATCGAGGAATTCATGGTCGCCACCAACGGCGTGACGGCGCGCTTTCTGGCCGGCAAGCGGCGGCCCTCGATCCGGCGCGTGGTGCGCTCGCCCGAGCGCTGGGCGCGCATCGCCGAGGTGGCGGCCGAGCGCGGCTGGCAACTGCCGCCCGACCCGGATTCGCTGGCATTGGAGCAGTTTCTGGCCGCCGAGCGCCGGCGCGACCCGCTGCGCTTTCCCGACCTGTCGCTGGTCATCGTCAAGCTGATGGGGCGCGGCGAATACGTGGTCGAGCAACCGGGCGGGCCCAAGATCGGCCACTTCGGCCTGGCGGTGCGCGACTACTCGCACAGCACAGCACCGAACCGCCGCTACCCCGACCTGATCACCGGCCGCCTGATCAAGGCCGCGCTGGCCGACCTGAAGACGCCCTACTCGCCGACCGAACTGGAATTTCTGGCCAACCGCTGCACACAGCAGGAAGACGCCGCCAACAAGGTCGAGCGCCAGCTGCGCAAGTCCGAGGCGGCGATGCTGCTGGAAGACCGCATCGGCGACGCGTTCGACGGCGTGGTGACCGGCGGCTCCAAGGGCAACACCTGGCTGCGCATCTTCGACCCGCCGGCCGAAGGCAAGCTGCTGGTGGCGCTGGGGCGCGAGGTCAAGGTGGGCGACAAGGTGCGCGCACGCCTGGTGTCGACCAACGTCGAGCGCGGCTTCATCGATTTCGAGATGCTGGGGTAGCCCGGCTGTCGGCGCGCTTCGGCGCCGACAGGGAACTACAAGAGCCCGCGACAGACGACCACGTTGGCCTCGCCCGCGCGGCCTGGATCGTCGGTGACCTCGATCGGGTGCTCGGCCAAGTACTGCGCGCTGGCTGCGGCCAGGGCCAGATCGGGCTTGTCGCGTGCGCGCACGACTTCCAGGGCCTCCGGAGTGGCCGGAATGCCGGCCAGCTTCAGCGACTGTCGGGTGTTGTCGGCGTAGCCGGTGGATTCGAGGAAGCCGCGGCCGACCACGCGCCCGTCTTGCTCGACGAACACCGCCCCTTCGCTGTATTCCATTCCGGCGGCGAAGAAGCCTTGCTGCCCGCCTTGCACGATCGGGCGCAGCGTGAAGCGGCGCTTGTCCGCGAGAATCGACTCGGCGGCGGTCTCGACCTCGACCCGATCCGGATACCAGGTGCCGGTGGCCTCGAACTCGCCGTGCGAGGCGGTGCTCTTGACCCCATTCGATCACGCGCACGGTGGCAGGCACCTGCTGCGAGCGCGCCGCCTGGTCGATGTAGGTGGCGGTGGCGTTCACCGTCATCACCGGTGGCGGCGTGGGGCCGGTCTGATCGTAGAAATGGGTCAGTGCGGTGGTGTGCAGCGCCGACAAGGCCATCTCGGTGCCGTCGTCGAAGGCGGCGAACATCCAGTCCCAGCCGGGATACGAAGTATCCAGCCCGGCGGCGAAGCGCGCGTTGGTCAGCGCACGCATCGACCGGTGGCGCACATGGCCCTTGGGTATGAAGCCGGTGCCCCACTGGTGGTCGTACCAGAGCTTGCCGTGGCTGATCTTGTAGGTCTTGCCCTTGACTTCGATTTCGCTCAGGGCGGGGTCAACCTGCAGCCCGGGCACGGAGTAGTAGAGCGTGCCGATGCCGTCGCAACTGGGCGCCATGCCGTCGGCGCCATTGAGCACGTAGCCCTTGGTCTGCCGCAGACTCAGCTTCAGGCCGATCGGCACCGCCTCGGCCCGGCTGCGGTCCACGCCCCGGGCGACCAGATCGACCGGGAAGAAGGATTCGGCACTGCGCGAGCGCATGGCGTTGCGCCCGATCTCGAACGACACCGGCGCGTCCGACATCTTCAGCAGCCCGCTGGTGCCGGCGATCACCGCCGGGCGCGCGCGGTAGTGGCGATCGCCCACCGGCGTGACGGCCAGGTGCATTTCGGACATCAAGTTTTCCAGCGGACTCAGACCCGCAGCGGCGGCCACGGCCGGCGGCAGCAGCGAGTGCGACCAGAACATCAGCTGCACGCCAAACTCCTCGCCGGTCTCCGCGAACACGCTGCCGACGAAGAAATGCCAGCCCACCTGATACTCCGTCTGCACCCGGTCATCGATCGGCCAGGTAAACGCCTTGGCGGCGGGCAGCGGTTGGAAGCCCTTGACGCTGTCCAGCCCCAGCAAGGTGTTCATGGCGTAGATCTGCTGCGCCGAGCTTTCGGTCTGCAGGGTCATCAAGCCGTAGAGCTTTCCGTAGTCGGGCGTGAGCGCGCTGGGATCGGCCAGCAGCGCGTTCAGATGGTTCGAGAAGCGGGTCGCGAGCGCGTCGGGCCGGTTCTTCGGCGCGAACATGGCTTCCCGGCTTTCCAACGGCAGTGCCGCGCGGTCGAACGAATCCAGCCACAGCACATCGGCTGCGTTGCGCTGAGTGCCCGCGTCCAGCGCGCCCGATTCGCCTGAACTGCTACCACCACCACAGGCAGACAGCACTGCGGCCAGACAGCCAGCCAGCAGCGTCTGAGTGAATCGGTGTGCACGCCCCCTTGCTCGATTTCCGCACAAGTGCACGGATCGCTCCGCCTTCGCGGTCATGGTTGACTGGCTGTTCACGTCTTTTGGCATCGAATCCCCCTTTTTTTTTTCGAGAAAAAATGAAAGCGCGCAGCGCCGGGCGCAGGCTCAGAACCCCGCGCCCGGCTGCGCCAGATAGGCCAGCTCCGCCGCCGTGCTGGCGCGGCCCAGGGTGGCGTTGCGGTGCGGAAAGCGGCCGAAGCGTTCGATCACATCCTGATGCTTGTGTGCGAAATCGAGCGTGACCTCGAAAAAGGCCTTGGGCTCGGCGTCCGGCGCATCGCACAGCGCCTGAAACAGCGCCACGCTGCGCGCCTGGCAATCGGCATCTTCGGCATGCTCCAGCGGCAGGTAGCAGAAGATGCGCGCCAGCGGCGGCAGGCGCTGGTCGTTGCCGCGCGCGATGCCATCCTGGGCGACTTTCAGAGCGAGCGCATCGCTGGCGAAGCTGTCGGGATGACCGCGGTACGCATTGCGCGGAAACTGGTCCAGCACGATCAGCAGCGCCAGCCAGTGCTCGGGCGCATCGGCCCAATGCGCCAGCCGCCCGGCGCGCGCGGCCTCGATGGTGGGCAGGAAGCGGCGCCGCAGTTCGGTGTCGAAGGCGTCGTCCTTCTGGAACCAGCGCGCCTGCATGGCTTGCATCGCCTGCGCGTCAAGCGGCACGGCGCCCAGCCAGAAGCGCAGCACCTCGTCGGGGGCCACCAAGGGTTCGGTCATGCGTGCATTCTGCCCGCACCACGTCAGCGCATCAGCTCCAGCGCGCACCGGTGCACCCGATGCCCCGGCGTGGCCAGCGCATCGACGATGCTGAAGTGGTTCAGCCCCGGCACGGTGGCGACCAGGGGCACGCGCTCGCGGCCCCAGGCCTGCTGGATCAGGCGGTTCTGCCGCAGGTATTCGCCGCTCTCCAGCGCGCCGACCAGCGCATACAGGCGGCCGGCCGCCGGCCGCGGCAGGCGCGCCGGGCTGGCCGCGCGCACCTGCGCCGGCGTCAGCCGCAGGCGCTCCTGCAGGCTGGGCGTGTGCTTCAGCGGCTGCAGGTCGTACAGGCCCGACAGCCCCAGCGCCGACTTGACCAGGTCGGCCGGCAGCTCAGGATCGAACACCCGCCAGTCGCAGGCCAGCATCATCGCCGCCAGCTGACCGCCGGCCGAATGGCCGATGACGCCGATGCGCGCCGGGTCGGCGCCCAGCCGGCGCGCGTTGCGCCAGCTCCAGGCCAGCGCACGCACCATTTGCAGCGTGATCTCGGGAATGCTGGCGCGCGGGCACAGCGTGTAGTTGGGCAGCACCACCGCCGCGCCGGCGGCGTGCAGCGGCGCGGCGATGAAGCTGTGATACGACTTGTCCAGCGCCTTCCAGTAACCGCCATGAATGAACACCAGCAGCGGCGCGCCGCGCCGGCCGCGCGCGCCTGGCGGCGCGGCGAACGCATCCAGCCGCTCGCGCGCCGCGGGGCCGTAGGGCACGTCCAGCTCGGCCGGCAGGCTCTTGCGCACCAGGGCCGACTGGGCCGCCCAGCGGGCAAAATACTCGCCGTGCTCGGGCACCCGCATGCGGTTGTTGTACATGCGCTCAAGCCATTGGACATCGGGCGCATCGCCTGCGCGGCGCGGATAAGCTGTCGGTGGGGCCATAGGTGGCCTTATTGTCGCAAACCGTGACCCGGCCAGCGGCCGAACCACCCACGAAAAACATGACTGAAGAACCCATCCGCATCAGCGTGCTCGGCATCGGCCGCATGGGCCTGCCCATGGCGCGCCGCCTGTGCCAGGCCGGCCACGAAGTCCACGTGTGGAACCGCAGTCCCGACAAGGCGCAGGCGCTGGCCGCCGACGGCGCCCAGGTGCATGCCAGCGCGGCCAAGGCGGCGGCCGCCAGCACGCTGGTCATCGGCATGCTGGAAAACGGCCCCGCCGTGGCCAGCGTGCTGTTCGAGCAGGGCGTGGCCGCCGCGCTGCGGCCCGGCAGCCTGTTCATCGACATGGCCTCGATCAAGCCGCGCGAGGCGCGCGAGCACGCGGCGCGCCTGGCGCGGCTGCAGGTCGGCCAGCTGGACGCGCCGGTGTCGGGCGGCACCGTCGGCGCCGAGGTCGGCACGCTGGCCATCATGGCCGGCGGCACGGCACAGGACTTCGCGCGCGCCCTGCCCATCTTCGAGCGGCTGGGCCGCGCCACCCACGTCGGCCCGGCTGGCGCTGGGCAGCTCGCCAAGCTGGCCAACCAGATGATCGTCGGCATCACCATCGGCGCCGTGGCTGAGGCGCTGCTGCTGTGCGAGAAGGGTGGCGCCGATCCGGCGAAAGTGCGCGAGGCGATTGGCGGCGGCTTCGCCGAAAGCCGCATCCTGCAACTGCACGGCGGGCGCATGGTGACGCGCGACTTCGCCCCGCGCGCGCGCATGACGGTGCAGCTCAAGGACATGCGCAACGCGCTGGAGACCGCCGCCGACATGGGCTTCTCGGCGCCCGTGACCACCGCGCTGGAGCGGCTCTACGCCGAGGCCATCGACCACGGCGACGCCGACCTGGACCACTCCGGCCTGTTCGTCGAACTGGCGCGGCGCAACGGGATGTCTTGAGAGGAGCCGCACGATGAGCCTGTACCGCCAACTGCAACAGCGCGCCGCCGATGGCCGCCCCATCCGCGTCGGCCTGATCGGCGCCGGCAAGTTCGGCGCCATGTACCTGGCGCAGGTGCCGCGCACGCCCGGCGTGCACCTGGCCGCCATCGCCGACCTGTCGCCCGACGGCGCGCGCGCCAATCTGCAGCGCGTGGGCTGGCAACCTGAGCGCGTGGCAGCCGCGTCGATCGACGAGGCGATCCGGTCGGGCACCACCCACGTCGGCGACGACTGGCAGGCGCTGGTGCGCCACCCGGCCATCGACGTGGTGGTCGAATGCACCGGCCATCCGATCGCTGCCGTCGATCATTGCCTGGCAGCCTTCGCTTCGGGCAAACACGTGGTCAACGTCACGGTCGAGGCCGATGCCTTCTGCGGCCCGCTGCTGGCGCGCCGCGCGCACGAGGCCGGCGTGGTGTATTCGCTCGCCTTCGGCGATCAGCCGGCGCTGATCTGCGACCTGGTCGACTGGGCGCGCACCTGCGGCTTTCCGGTGGTGGCGGCCGGGCGCGGCCACAAGTGGCTGCCGCACTTCTGCGAATCCACGCCCGAAACCGTGTGGGGCCACTACGGCCTGACGCCGGAGCAGGCTGCGCGCGGCGGACTCAACCCGAAGATGTTCAACAGCTTTCTCGACGGCAGCAAGCCCTCGATCGAAAGCACCGCCGTCGCCAACGCCACCGGCCTGGCGGTGCCAGCGGGCGGCCTGCTCTACCCGCCCGGCGGCATCGACGAGATTCCCAACCTGACGCGCCCCAAAAGCGAAGGCGGCGTGCTGGAGCGCAAGGGCATGGTCGAGGTCATCTCGTCCCTGCGCGCCGACGGCACGCCGATCGACTACGACATCCGCATGGGCGTGTGGGTGACCGTCGAGGCCGAGACCGACTACATCAAGCACTGTTTCGAGGAATACAACGCCCGCACCGACGGCAGCGGCCGCTACTTCACCCTCTACAAGCGCTGGCACCTGATCGGCCTGGAAGTCGGCATGAGCGTGGCCAGCGTCGCCCTGCGCGGCGAGCCCACCGGCGTGGCCCGAGGCTGGCACGCCGACGTCGTCGCCACCGCCAAGCGCGACCTGCAAGCCGGCGAAGTGCTCGACGGCGAAGGCGGCTACACCGTCTGGGGAAAGCTGCAACCGGCCGCGAAATCCGTCGCCCTCGGCGGCCTGCCGCTCGGCCTGGCGCACGACATCAAGCTGGTGCGCCCCGTCGCCAAAGGCCAGTGCCTGACCTGGGACGACGTCGCCATCGACACCAGCACACACGCTTACAGAATTCGAAAGCAGATGGAAACCCTGCTCACCCCAGCCGACTGACTGCGCGCTAAAATGCGCGCTTGGCTTGTGGGGGGGTAGCTCAGCTGGGAGAGCGCCGCGTTCGCAATGCGGAGGTCGGGAGTTCGATCCTCCTCCTCTCCACCACAAACATAGCATTCATGCGGCCTCCGGGCCGCATTTTGCTTTCTACCCTCAATTTTACCCAACATGCACGGTGATGCTAGCCGTGCATCTGGTGGGTGATCGACGCCAAACTGCACCCCTCGACAAGATACAGGTCGGACTCGAGTGCCTCAAGGCCCGGCCACATACATCGCCCCGATGGCCGAGGCACGGCAACGTGGCTGATGACGGTAGGCCACTGCGTCATTGATGGAGGTTGGGAGCCGTCGCTCACCAACCTCGTCGCACAGCGCTACCAGTACGCATCCCCGATGTAGCGCTCCCAGACGGCGTGTCCTGTCCACAGCCCCAGCACAGAACTACATCGTCAACCTCGACCGTTACTCATAGAAACTATTTTCTCCCTGAGTCAATTGTGGTGATCTCGTGACGGACTTGATGATGCGCAAGTTAATGACCTACAGGTCATATAGACCTCAAAAAAAATAAGCAACAACAGTAAGTTGCGATACTTTTTTCTGTATTCTTGTCGCCATTTCATAGACCTTTAGGTCAATGAAATTTAGTCGAGTTATGACCTATAGGTCATGATTATAGTTCAGTATGCTCAAAAACACCTCTTGACGCCCCGAAAGAGCTCATTCAGACTACTATCGAGCAAGTCCTAAGCAGCTATTAAATTTATGAATTAGTTATATAACTAATATATTCTTATATTAATCAAAGCAATGCGTCAGAAAATCTCCAATAAATACTCCGACAGAAAAATCTCGCTGCGTCCACGCCAAGCGGCACAGATGCTGGGAATCGGTCTGTCAACTTTTTAGCGGCACGCGGCAAATGATCCCGATTTCCCGCTGGCACGGCGGCTGTCCGCTCGATGCACGCTGTTTGACGCCGACGAACTGCTGGTCTGGCGCGACAGCAAAATCAGAGCCAACTAGGAGGTGCGCCCAATAATACTTGACTGCTCACATAAATATAGCAATGCTTTGCAAGTGCGATGCTCGAACGCCTTGATTTCGGGACAAAAAATGGGCCGCAGGTGGTGCAACACCTCGGCCCAGTCACCAGGGAAGGGAACTCCCCAATGAGTATGGTTAGTGTACCGGCAGGTGATGAACCCTGTAACTTCGATGACCTCGCCGCCGAGATTCTCAGAGCCGAGAGCACTGCTGCCCTGATGGCTCAGCCGGAATTCCGCGCGGCTCTCGAGAAGCTCAGTGACGAGCACAAGACGGCCCTCGCAGCTCGCCACATCGACCACCTGCGTAGTATCCGTGTGATGGTTACCGAGATGATCAACGACGCGGAGGATGACGGTGGCGGCTTGGTCGCCGAAGCGCTGCTCGCGGTCGATGACGAGCTCATGCACGCGGAGATTTTCGCTAAAGAGGCCGTCGAGATGACCGATCACATGCCCTTGGCAATGGCCTACGCACATGCGGCTCATCTCAGGAATTCGCGCACCAGCAATACGAAAGGGCCGTCAATAGCCCCAAGCGGGAGCTAAAGCTTTTCACCACGCGGGAGGGTGGTGTTGAACACTGTAGCGCGGACAACATGGAGAATGCCCGGGACTACATCGCAGACTGGATCGCTGAAACCTTCGTGGAACTTAGGGCCAAGGAGGGAGTTAGGACATCAACTATAAAGTCGTTCCACGCCTAGAGCGTGCTGTCGCGATCATCTAGCGAAGTCTTCCGCATCTTGTCGAGGACGTAATCAAGCATGTCCGGCTGTCCGGATCGTGCAGTCTTCCGGTCAAGCCAGCCGCCGCAGCTCCGCGAAACCAAGTCCCAATCAGTACGGTGAGAAATCCGCCCGGTCGCCCAAACCTCAAGCGCCGTACCGCCCCTGAAAAAGTCAGGAGGTTCTGAGACAAACGGGCCCTGAGACGGGTTTTCGGTCCACTTGCGTGAAAGCGCAGTCAGGAGCCCATAGCAAAAAGCCCCGCGTGATGCGGGGCTTCGGGCGCCTTCAAATCGCAGTGAGCGAGTTGGGCTGGCTTGTTCTGGCGGAGAAGGAGGGATTCGAACCCTCGATACGGAGAACCGTATACCGGATTTCGAGTCCGGCGCATTCGACCACTCTGCCACCTCTCCTGGGTTTGTGTCGAAGGGCGGATTCTAGCAGGGCACCAGGCCTGCCTGAAGGTTTCAGGGCGCCAGTACGTCCAACCCTCCCATGTACGGCTGCAACACCCTCGGAACGCTGATCGACCCATCGGCGTTCTGGTGGTTTTCCAGCACCGCCACCAACGCGCGGCCGACGGCCAGGCCGCTGCCGTTGAGGGTGTGCACAAGTTCGTTCTTGCCCTGTTCGTTCTTGAAGCGGGCCTGCATGCGGCGCGCCTGGAAGGCCTCGCAGTTGCTGACCGAACTGATCTCGCGGTAGGTGTTCTGCGCCGGCACCCACACCTCCAGGTCGTAGGTCTTGCTGGCGCCAAAGCCCATGTCGCCGGTGCTGAGCAGCACCACGCGGTAGGGCAGTTCCAGCGCCTGCAGGATGGCTTCGGCGTGGCCAACCATGTCTTCCAGCGCCTCATAGCTGTGGTCGGGGTGGGTGATCTGCACCATCTCGACCTTGTCGAACTGGTGCTGGCGGATCATGCCGCGCGTGTCGCGGCCAGCCGAGCCGGCTTCGGAGCGAAAGCACGGCGTGTGCGCGGTCAGCTTGATCGGCAACTCGGCCTGTGCCACGATCTCGCCGCGCACCAGGTTGGTGAGCGAGACCTCGGACGTGGGAATCAGATACAGCAGTTCGCCCTCGCCTTCCTGCCCGCCCTTCTTGGCGGCGAACAGGTCGGCTTCGAACTTGGGCAACTGGCCGGTGCCGCGCAGCGTGTCGGCGTTGACGATGTAGGGCGTGTAGCACTCGGTGTAGCCGTGCTGCGTGGTCTGCACGTCCAGCATGAACTGCGCCAGCGCCCGGTGCAGGCGCGCGACCGGGCCGCGCATGAAGGTGAAGCGCGTGCCGGCCAGCTTGACGCCGGTTTCGAAGTCCAGGCCGAGCTTCTCGCCCAGATCGACGTGATCGCGCACGGGAAAGTCGAAGGCACGCGGCGTCAGGCCGTGCGGTGCCCAGCGGCGCACTTCCTGGTTGGCGGCCTCGTCGGCGCCCACCGGCACGCTCTCGTGCGGCAGATTGGGCACGGCCAGCAGCAGCGCATTCAGCTCGCCCTGAATCGCATCAAGGCGCGTCGCGGAGGCTTCGAGTTCGTCCTTGATCGACGCCACCTGCGCCATCAGCTCATCGGCACTCTCGCCCTTGGCCTTGCGCTGGCCGATCTGCTTGCTGGCGCTGTTGCGCTGCGCCTGCAGCTCTTCGGTGCGGGTCTGGATGGTCTTGCGCTCGGCTTCCAGCGCCTTGAAGGCGGCTTCGTCGAGAAAGGGTTGCGGGCTCTTGCGGGTGGCGAGGCGCGCCAGCACGGCGCCGAGGTCTTTGCGCAGCAGGATCGGATCTAGCATGGGCGAATTGTAGGTGGGCGCCTGCCGGCGCCGGCCGTTCACACGGCAGTCGATGGTGGCCGATTCAGCGCAGGTGCGAGAGCTTCACCTCGGCCGCGTCCTCAAGCTTCAGGCCCTTGGGCAGCGGAAACTTCACCGTCTCCTCGATGCCGTCAAGCTTGCGCACCGACAGCGCACCCAAGCGCTTCAGCCGTTCGATCACCTGCTGCACCAGGACTTCAGGCGCCGACGCCCCGGCGGTGAGGCCGATGCGCGTCTTGCCGTCGAACCATTCGCGTTTCAGCTCGTCGGCGCTGTCGACCATGTAGGCCGCGGTGCCCAGCTTGTGCGCCACTTCGCGCAGGCGGTTGGAGTTGCTGCTGGTCGGGCTGCCAACGACGATCACCACATCCACCTGGGGCGCCATCAGCTTGACCGCATCCTGGCGGTTCTGCGTGGCGTAACAGATGTCCTGCTGCTTGGGCTCGCGCACGTTGGGAAAGCGCGCCTTCACCGCGGCCATGATCTCGGCCGCGTCGTCGACGCTCAGCGTGGTCTGCGTCACCACCGCCAGCCGCTCGGTCTGCGCCGGCTGGATGCGCGCCACATCGGCCGCGTCCTCGACCAGATGGATGCCGCTGTCGAGCTGGCCCATGGTCCCCTCGACCTCGGGGTGACCTTTGTGGCCAATCATGATGAATTCGTAACCCTCACGGTTCAGCTTGGCCACTTCGACGTGCACCTTGGTGACCAAAGGGCAGGTGGCGTTGAACACCCGAAAGCCTCTCGCCTCGGCCTCCAGTTCGACCGACTTCGGCACGCCATGGGCGCTGAACACCAGCGTGGCGCCGGGCGGCACGTCGGCCAGATCCTCGATGAAGATCGCGCCCTTGGCCTTGAGGTCATTGACCACATAGGTGTTGTGCACGATCTCGTGCCGCACGTAGATCGGCGCGCCGAACTTGGCGAGCGCCCGCTCAACGATCTCGATGGCGCGATCGACGCCGGCGCAGAAGCCGCGCGGCTCGGCCAGAAGAACCTGACTCATCACAGCACCCCGACGATGTGGACTTCGAAGGTCACCGGCTGGCCCGCCAGCGGGTGATTGAAGTCGAGCCGCAGCGCGCCGTCATCGCGCACGGCCTGCACCACGCCGGCAAACTGGCCCTGGCCGTCGGGCGTGGGCAGTTGCACCACCTCGCCGACCTCGTAGCGCTCGTCCGGGTCGCCCAGGGCGTCCAGTTCACGTCGCGGCAGCCACTGGATCATGTCCGGATTGCGCTCGCCAAAGGCCTCGCCCGCCGGGAGCTCGAAGCTTGCGCGCGCGCCCTCGGCCAGGCCGATCAGGCGCTGCTCGACCGCGGGGGCCAACTCGCCCACGCCCAGTGACAGCGTGGCCGGCGGCTGGCCGAAGGTGTTGATGACATCGCCCTGCGGCCCCGCCAGGCGGTAGTGCAGGGTCAGAAAGGATCCCGGTTCGACGACGCTCATGAATACCCCAGATAAACTGGCCCGATTGTAGAAAAGCGTTCGCTTGGCAGCGCCATGCTCCTGAAAGACCTTCCGCCCGACGCGCGCCCGCGCGAAAAGCTGCTGGCCCGCGGCCCCGGCGCGCTGAGCGACGCCGAACTGCTGGCGCTGCTGCTGCGCACCGGTCTGGCCGGCAAGAGCGTGCTGCAACTGGCGCAGGAGTTGCTGGACGAATTCGGCGGCATCGCCGGCCTGCTGCACGCCGGCGCCGACGACCTCAAGCGCATCAAGGGCCTGGGCGGCACCGCCAAGCGCGCCGAGATGGTCGCCGTGCTGGAGCTGGCGCGCCGGGCGCTGGCGCAGCAGTTGAGAGACCAGCCCATCTTCGACTCGCCCGCCGCTGTCAAGGACTATCTGCGCCTGCAGCTGGCGCCGCGCCCGCACGAGGTGTTCGCCGCGCTGTTTCTGGACACCCAGCATCGCCTGATCGCGCTGGAAGAGCTGTTTCGCGGCACCCTCACCCAGACCAGCGTGTACCCGCGCGAGGTGGTGCTGCGCGCCCTGCACCACCACGCCGCCGCCGTGGTGCTGGCGCACAACCACCCCAGCGGCAGCGTGCAGCCCAGCCGCGCCGACGAGGCGCTGACGCAGCAGCTCAAGGCGGCGCTGGCGCTGGTCGACGTGCGCGTGCTCGACCACATCATCGTGGCGCCGAGCGAGGCGCTGTCGATGGCTGAGAAGGGTCTGGTGTGAGATGACATCCCCCCTGAGTCGCTTCGCGCCCCCGGATCAGGTCCGGGGCAGGCTTTCCCCCTCAAGGGGGACAAGGCGGGTAACCGGCGCAGGTTCAGCCACGGCGTTCCCGCTTGGCCGGCTTCGCGGCCTTCGGTATGGCCATGAGAGCTAAGTCGCTTCAGGAGCTCAAAGTCATTCGCGCGCAACTGGCCGAAGCCGAGGCGCGCGCAGCGCAGGCCGCCGCCGAGCGCGCCGCCGCCGCGAAGAAGGCGCAGGCCGAGAAAAACCTGTTTGCGCGCGCCATCGGCCCGACGCAGCCGCTGCGCCCGCATGGCCGTGTGGTGCATGCGGCGGCGCCGATCACGGCCACGCCGCGCCAGCGCGCGCTGGACGAGCAGGCGGTGCTGCGCGAGGCGATCTCGGACGAGTTCGACGCCAGCACGCTGCTGCACACCGACGAGCACTTGAGCTTTCGGCGCCCCGGCATCGGGCCCGACGTGCTGCCACGGCTGCGGCGCGGCCACTGGGCCGTGCAAGGCGAGATCGACCTGCACGGCCTGCGCACCGACGCGGCGCGCGAGGCGCTCGGCGCCTTTCTGCGCCAGGCACAGCGCGCCGGCCTGCGCTGCGTGCGCGTGGTGCACGGCAAGGGCCTGGGCTCGCCCGGCCGGGCGCCCGTGCTCAAGGCCAAGGTGCACGGCTGGCTGATCCAGAAGCGGGAAGTGCTGGCCTTCGTGCAGGCCCGGCCGCTGGAGGGCGGCGCAGGGGCCTTGGTGGTGCTGCTGGCGGCGGGTGGCCGGGCGACCATGTGACGCCGTCGGCGCTGCCGCGAAGCGCGTATCGTGCTGCCCTGCACCACCACCAACCGAAAGTCATCATGCGCTGGTTTGTCCTGTTCTGCGGCCTGCTGGCCGCTGCACCCGCCTTCGCGCAGGTTGCGCCACCCGAGCGCGAAGCGACGCCCGACGAACGGCGCCGTGACGCCGCCGCATTCGCCGGCCTGGATCAGGAAATTCGCGAACAACTCGCCGACGTGCAATCCGTGGTCGTCATGCGGCAGGGTCGCGTGGTGTATCGGTTCTACCGCGACGGCAATCCCGAGGCGCTGCGCGACACCCAGTCGGTGGCCAAGAGCGCGCTGGCAATGCTGGTCGGCACGGCGTTGCGGCAGGGCCATATCGCATCGCTCGATCAGCCGGTGCTCCAGTTCATGCCGCACTGGCAAGCCCTCAACCCCGACCCGCGGGCCGAGGCCATCACGCTGCGACACCTGTTGTCCATGACGGCCGGCTTCGATGTCGACGACCCCAGCGGCACGGCCGCCGCGCTCGAACCCACGCCCGCCTGGTCGCGGCCGCTGCGCGCGCCAGCGGGGCAACGGTTCGCCTACGACAACAGCGGGCCCACGCTGGTCACTGCCATTCTCGAGCACGTCACCGGCCAGAAACTGCCCGACTACGCGCGCGCGCAACTGGTGCAACCGATGGGCCTGGCCGAGCCCGGCTATACCCACGGCGGACGCCTGTCGCTGCGAACCGTGGACATGGCCCGGCTCGGTCAGCTGATGCTGCAGCAGGGGCAGTGGAACGGCCAGCCGCTGCTGAGCGCCGAGGTGGCGGCGCAGATGATGGCGCCGCAAAGCGCGGGCGGGCCGCCCGTCGGCCTGCCCTACGGCCTGGGCTGGTGGGTGCCGTCGGCCACGACCTTCTTTGCCAGCGGCTACGGCGGCCAGTTCATCTGGGTCCATCCGCCGCTCGCGCTGGTGGTGGCAACGACCGCCACCGTGTCGCCCGGCAGCCAGCAACGCGCGCAGGCCACGCAACTGGTGCGCGGGCGCTTGTTTCAAGCGGCCCGACGGCATGCGAGCGAATGATCAGACTGGGGCGACGACGCTCTGATCCGGGTCGGCGCCCCTGCTTTTTTGACTTCGGGGGGCGCTATCTATTTAGCAGCATTCGCCGCTTCCCGCCGTACCTGCAGCGCCCGCCACACCAGCAGCGCCAGCGCCAGCGCCGCCGGCACCACCAGCGCCGCGAAAGCCACGCGGTAGCTGCCGCTGGCGCCGGCCAAGGCGCCAAAGGCAGGCGAGCCGGCCATCACGCCCATGAAGGTAAACAGCAGCGTGCCGCCGGTGGCGGTGCCGGCCTGGCCGGGCGGCGCCTGGCGCGCCACCGTGGCCAGGTAGACGCCGTTCCAGCCGATGGCCGAAGCGCCCAGCAGCGCCACGATGGCCCAGATCAGCGCCGTCGACCAGCTGGCCTGCAACAGCGCGGTGAGCACGCTGCCGGCCATCATCAGCAGCGCCAGCACGATCAACGTGTTGCGCGGGCTCAGGATCCGGTCGGCCACGGCGCCCCAGGCGATGCGGCCGATCACGCCCGCCAGCTGCGACACCGACAGCGCCACGCCGGCGGCCAGCAGGGTCATGCCCAGCGATTCGTTCAGGTAGGTGACCATGTAGGCCGTGGTCGACACCTGCACCGCCGAGAACAGCGCCGATACCGCCGCCAGCACCATCAGTGGCCGGTGCCCGAACACCATGCGGATCGGCGCCACCAGCGCGCCCAGGGCCAGGCCCAGGCCGGGCTGGCGATCGGCGTCGAGCGGCGCGCGCAGCGGCTGCGCCAGCGCCACGCAGGCCACGCACAGGGCGGCCACGGCCAGCAGCGCCCCCTGCCAGCCCAGCGCCAGCGCCATGCCCGGCACCAGCGCCCCGGCCAGCATGCCGCCGGCCGGCACCCCCGTCTGCTTGACCGAGAACACCAGCGACATGCGGTGCGCCGGCGTGGTGCGTGCCAGCAGGTGCGAGCTGGCCGGCGTGATCGGCCCGTAGCCGCAGCCGATCAGCAGCGCCCCGGCGGCCACCGCCGGCACCCAGGGCAGCGCGCACAGCAGCAGGCCCAGCGCGCACAGCAGCAGACCCCACTGGCTGACGCGGATTGCCCCCAGCCGCCGCACCAGCGTGCCGCCGATCAGGCTGGCCACCATGGCGCCTAGGTAACACAGCGCCACGTAGGTGCCGACCAGCGTGGTCGGCAGCTCCAGCGCGCGCCACCTTGGGCGCCATGGCCGGCAGCGTCAGCAGCGCCATCGACACCATGGCCTGGATGGCGGTGGTGACCGTGAGGCTCCACCAAGCGCCGGGCTGGGCGGGGGCGTTGGCAGGCCTGCTCATGCCGCGGCCAGAGCGGGTATGGCGGGTTCGTTCACACCTTCTCACCCCCGCCGATTGCGCATGAAGTCCGCCGTCTGGAAGAAGCTGTCGTTCAGGCGCTGGCGCAGCGCCTCGTCGACGCCGGTCTCGCGCATCGCCTGGTCCATGCAGGCCAGCCATTCGTCGCGCTCGCGGATGCCGATGGAAAACGGCAGGTGCCGCATGCGCAGGCGCGGGTGACCGAAGCGCTCCACGTAATGATCCGGCCCGCCCAGCCAACCGCACAAGAACCAGAACAGCTTGGCGCGCGCCTCCCGAAGCGTGCGGCCGTGCGTGGCGCGCACCGCCGTGTAGCCGGGTTCCAGATCCATCAGGTCGTAGAAGCGCTCGACCAGCGCGTGTACCGCCGGCTCGCCGCCGAGCCACTCGAACGGCGTGGCCGTCACCGAGGTCTGGTCGACCTCAAGATCGGAATCGGGAATCAAGTCAATCTCCAGCGCTGTCCGGATGACCGGCGCGCTGTACAGGCATAGGGTGCGGGCGCGGCATCAAGGGGCCAATTCTAGGCCCGCGAGTCGGATCCGCCGTGCGCTCACACGGCAGGCGCCACACGCTCGGCCGGCGCTTCGGCCCGCTCCGGCCGCGCCGCCTGCACCGCCTGGCGCGCCGCTTCTTCAGCGGCGTCGGCGGCGCGCGCCCGCTCCTCGGGCGGCCACAGATAGCTGGCCGGCGTGGTGTCCGCGTCGGCCTCGGTCTCCACCTCGAAGGACAGCTTCAGCGGATCGCCGTAATCGCGCCGCAGATTCACCGTGCCGCGCTCGCCGACCGCCTCGAAGCGGCGCCCCAGCCAGCGCTGTGCCGATGCCTGGCCGATGTCGAACAGCTTTTCCAGCGTAACCGGTTGCGGCGAGATCTTGCTGGACGCCGGCATCTCGGCCAGCGCCGCGCCGCCGTCGATGCGGTGCATGCGAATCGGCGCCAGGCCCTGGCGCGCCAGGCCGCGCTCGATCAGCTCATTGATCAGCGCGATGGTGCGCATCTGCGCGATCAGGCTGGCGTTGAAGCTGAGGTCGGCCGCGCGATCAGCGATCTCGGCCGCCGAGGTCGGCGTGCCGGCGCGCTTGAGCGGATTGATCTGCACCAGCAGGATGTCGCGGCTCTCGCCCATCTCGACCAGCGGGCCGAGCGCCGGGTTGGCCGCGTAGCCGCCGTCCCAGTACAGCCGGCCGTCGATCTCGGGCGCCTGGAACAGCTGCGGCAGGCAGGCCGAGGCCATCACCGCCTGCGCGCTCAGGCGGCGGCCCGCGAAAATCTCGGCGCGGCCGGTCTCGACGTCGGTGGCGGCAACGAACACGCACGGCGACTTCAGCCGGCCCAGGCGCTCGAAATCAATCTCCTGCTCGATCAGCTGGCGCAGCGGGTTGATGTCGAGCGGGTTGGCCTGGTAGGGCGAGAGCCTGGTCAGCGCGCCGGGCAAGGCGCCCATCATCAGTCGGCCCAGGCGCGCCGCGCCCTCGCTGGCGGCGCCCAGTTCCATCACCTTGGTCCACACGCGGGCCAGCGTGGCGCGCGCGCCTTCGCGCGGGTCGCGCTGTTCGTCTTCGGCCTGCGCCCAGCCGTGTGCCAGCGCCACCGCGTTGATGGCGCCGGCGCTGGTGCCGCTGATGCCGGCGAAGTGCGGCCGCCCATCCTGCAGCAAGGCGTCGAGCGCGCCCCAGGTGAAGGCGCCGTGCGCGCCGCCCCCTTGAAGGGCCAGATGAAGGGTCTTGGTGCGTTCACTCATGCGTCAAAGTGAAGCACAGCGAAGCGACGAAAATGGACGCGAAACTCTATTTCGGCGTTTTTCGCGGCCTTGGCCTACACGCGCGTCGGCACTGCGCCACGCCGCACGGCGGGGCGGGGCGCAGTGCCGCCCTACTCGGCGGCGCGGCGCAGCGTCTCCACCACCGGCCGGCGCAGCACGTCGCGCAGCCCCCACCAGCCGGCCACCAGCGCCAGCACGGCACCAATCAGACTGCCCGCCAGCAGCACCCAGGGCGAGGCGGTCCACTGGAAATCGAAGACGTAACACGCCATCGCCCAGCCCACGCCGATGGCCACCGCGCTGGCCAGAAAACCCGCCAGCCAGCCCACGCCCACCAGTTCGGCGCGCTGCACCTGGCCCAGCAAGCGGCTGCCGGCGCCGACGGCGCGCATGATGGCGAACTCGCGCGCACGCTCCTCGCGCGTGGCGCTCACCGCCGCGAACAGCACGATCAGCCCGGCCACCAGGGTGAAGCCGAACAGGAACTCGACCGCGCGGATCACCTGGTCCAGCACGCGCTGCACCTGCGCGATGGTGGCGCCCATGTCCACGTTGGTGATGTTGGGAAACTGGCGCACCAGCGCGTTGTCGAAGCCGGCCGCGCCATCGCCGGGCCGCCCCAAGATGGCGGGCGCCCCCTTGGGGGGCAGCGAATCACGCGCAGCGGAAGAGCGTGGGGGCCAAATTTCGGGCGCGCGGTAGGCGGCGATGTAGGTGATCGGCAAGTCCGGCATCTCCGCCAGCGGAAACATGACGAAGAAGTTGACGTGCATCGAGGCCCAGTCCACCTTGCGCAGCGAGGTGATGCGCGCATCCACCGGCGTGCCGGCGATGTCGAAGCGCAGCGTGTCGCCCAGCTTCAGTCCCAGTGTCTTGGCCAGGCCGTGCTCGACGCTGATGGCGCCCGCCTCGCCGCTTTGCCAGCGGCCGCCGACGATCTCGTTGTGCATCGGCTTGGCGGCGGCGTGCGAGAGGTTGAACTCGCGGTCCACCAGGCGCTGCGCGCGGTCGTCGCTGAAGCTCTCGGGCGCCACTTCGCTGCCGTTGATCGCCACCAGGCGGCCGCGGAACATCGGGTACCAATCCATCTGCTTGACGCCGGCCGCGTCCAGCGCGCCGCGAAACGGCTCGGCCTGCTCCGGCATCACGTTGATGACGAAGCGGTTGGGCGCGTCGGCCGGCGTGGCGGCGCGCCAGCTGTCGACCAGGTCGGTGCGCAGCAGCACCAACAGCACCAGCGCCAGCAAGCCCACGGCCAGGCTGCTCACCTGCACCACGGCGTAGGCTGGCCGCGCCGAGATCTGGCGCGTCGCCAGCACCATCCAGCGCGGCGCCGTGGCCTCGCTCACCAGCCGCCGCAGCAGCCACACCGCGCCCCAGGACAGCAGCGCGAACAGCAGCACCGCGCCGGCGAAGCCGCCCACGGCAATCAGGCCCAGCTGGATGTCCGAACTGACCACCAGCAGCAGCGCCGCAAAGCCCGCCACCCCCAGCGCCAGCACCGCCAGCGAGGCGGGCTTGAGCGCGCCGACGTCGCGCCGGATCACGCGCAGCGGCGGCACCTGCGCCAGTTGCAGCACCGGCGGCAGGCCGAAGGCCACCAGCAGCGTCAGGCCGATGCCCAGACCGAACAGCACCGGCCAGCCGCTCGACGCGGGCAGCGCGGTCTCGACCAGCCCGCCCAGCAGCAGCACGAACAAATGGTGCATGGCATAGCCGATCAACACCCCCGCCAGGCTGGCCGTCAGGCCGACCAGCACGAACTCCACGGTGTAGGCGCCGGCGATGCGCCGCTGCGGCAGGCCCAGCACGCGCAGCATGGCGCAGTCGTCCAGGTGCCGCGCGGCGAAACCGCGCGCCGCCAGCGCCACCGCCACCGCCGACAACAGCGCCGACAGCAGCGCCACCAGGCTGAGGAATTTCTCGGCCCGGTCGAGCGTGGTGCGCATCTCGGGCCGGCCACTGTCGAGCGACTCCAGCCGCACGCCGTGCACGCCCGGCTTCTTCAACTCGGTCTCGGCCCAGGCGATGAAGCGCTGCACCACCGGTTCCGGCCCGGCCAGCGCCAGCCGCCAGGTGATGCGGCTGGCCGGCTGCACCAGCCCCGTGGCCGGCAGATCGGCGGCATTCAGCATCACGCGCGGCGCGAAATTCATGAAACCGGCGCCGCGGTCGGGCTCCTGCGCGATCAGGCGCGCGATGCGAAAGCTGCCATCGCCCAGCAGCAGCGTGTCGCCGTCGGCCAGCCCCAGTGCCTCCAGCAGCGGCGGGTCGACCCACACCTCGCCGCGCGCCGGGATGGCGTCGGTCGGCGCGCCCAGGCGATCCTGTGCATCGCGCGCCAGCCGCAACTGGCCGCGCAGCGGGTAGCCGTCATCGACCGCCTTCAGCGCCACCAGCCGGCTGGCGCCGCCCTGCGCATCGCTGGCGCGGCCCATGGTGGGGAAACTCAGCGTCAGCGCCTGCTCCAGCCCCAGCGCGCGCGCCTGTTGCGTCCACAACTCGGCCGGCGCGTTGTCGCTGACCACCACCGCGTCGCCGCCCAGCAACTGGCGCGCGTCGCGCTGCAGGCCGCCCTGCAGCCGATCGGCGAAAAAGCCCACCGCCGTCAGCGCGGCCACCGCCAGCGTCACCGCCACCATCAGCAGGCGCAGCTCGCCCGAGCGCAGATCGCGCCACAGCGAGCGCCATCCCAAAGTCCATGCAGAAACCGTCATGTCGCGCACTGTACGCAAGTTGGGGGCGTGTCGCCGCAGCGCTGGCCTACCATGCGGCCCCAGTCACCGGAGACCGCCATGCCCGAATTCAGCACCCTGCGCATCGACCAGCAGCCAGATAACCAGCGCATCGCGCGCCTGCTGCTGAACCGCCCCGAGCGGCTGAACGCCATCAACGACGCCATGCCGGGCGAGATCCGCGCCGCCGTCGAATGGGCCGAAGGCCAGGATGAAGTGCACGTGATCGTGGTCGAAGGCGCCGGCAAGGGCTTTTGCGGCGGCTACGACCTGGCGGCCTACGCCGAGCAGGACATCGAGCACCCCTGCCAGCAGGAAGCCGCGCCCTGGGACCCGATGCTCGACTACCGCCACATGAAGCGCTGCACCGAGGACTTCATGAGCCTGTGGCGCTGCCCGAAGCCGACGATTGCCAAGGTGCATGGCGCCGCGGTGGCCGGCGGCAGCGACATCGCGCTGTGCTGCGACCTGCTGTTGATGACAGAGGACGCACGCATCGGCTATATGCCGACGCGCGTGTGGGGCTGCCCGACGACGGCGATGTGGACTTATCGCCTGGGGCCGCTGCGCGCCAAGCAGATGATGTTCACCGGCGACGTGATCGACGGCCGCACCGCCGCCGACTGGGGCCTGGCCAACCAGGCGGTGCCGGCAGCCGAACTGGAGGCCGCCACGCTGCGCCTGGCCACGCGCATCGCCGGCGTGCCGCGCGGCCATCTGCAGATGCACAAGCTGGTGGTCAACCAGGTGATGCTGAACATGGGGTTGGAGCAGTCGCAAACGCTGGCCACGGTGTTCGACGGCATCACACGGCACAACCCCGAAGGGCTGTGGTTCCGCCGTCATGCGCAAGAGCATGGCTTCAAGTCGGCCATCGAATGGCGCGACAGCGGGCGCCCAATCCCCGAAGGCGCCGAGGCCCAGGCGCTGATCCGCGCCATGGACGAGCGCAAGCGCTGACGCGCAGTCGATTAGGTCGATGCAGCCGCCAGTTCCGGCTGCCACTGCAAGCGCCCTGGCGCGCTGTAGCAAAGAAAGCGCTTGTTCATCGCCCGGCCGATCGCGCACAGGCCAAGCCGCTCGGCCACCTGCAGGCCCATCTGCGTGATGCCGCTGCGCGAGACCACGATGGGCACGCCCATCTGCGCCGACTTGATGATCATCTCGCTGGTCAGGCGGCCGGTGGTGTAGAAGATCTTGTCGCCGCCGCGCTGCGTGGCGGCGTCCTGCAGCCACATCCAGCCGGCGATGGTGTCGATGGCGTTGTGGCGGCCCACGTCCTCGATGAAGCACAGCATGCGCTCACCCGCGAACAGCGCGCAGCCGTGCACCGAACCGGCCGATTTGTAGGTGCTCTCCTGCAGCCGGATGGCGTTCAGCAGACCGTACAGCTGCGCCTGCGTCAGGCCCGCGTCGCCCAGACGAATCTCTTCAACGTCGGCCATCAGATCGCCGAACACACTGCCCTGCCCGCAGCCGGTGGTGACCACGCGCTGCGCGGTGCGCTCGGCCAGGCGCTCAATGCCGTGGCGCGTCTTCACCGACGCGGCGCCGACCTCCCAGTCGACGCTGATCGACTCGACCTCGTCGGCACTACCCAGCAGGCGCTGGTTGCGCAGATAGCCCAGCACCAGCCATTCGGGCCGTGCGCCCAGCGTCATCAGCGTGACCAGTTCGCGCTTGTCGACGTAGACGGTGAGCGAGCGCTCGGCCGGGATCGAAACCTGCTGCGCCTGGCCATGCTCGTCGATGGCCGGCACGCGCTCGGTCAGCGGCGCGCGGGCTTGGGTCAGTTGGGGGGCCGGCATGAGAGGTCGAAACAATGCAGCGCCCGCGCAGCGCGCCAGAACCGCGACGCGCACAGGCTGGCGCAAGTTTAGGCGCTGCGGCGCGCCCGCCTACGGCGCGCGGTCATCGACGCGCTCACCCGCCGGCCCAGCGCCCGAGCGCCGCGCCGGGATGTGGCCCGCCATCACCTCGTCGTGCCAGAGCCGATGGTGCTCGCGCGCCCAGGCCTCGTCGACCCAGCCGCCGCGCATCGCCTGGTAGGCGCCGCGCACGCCCAGCGTGCCCATGTAGATGTGGCCGGCCAGCGCGGCCATCATGACCAGCGTGGCCGCCAGGTGGATCAGGTGCACGACCGGCATGGCCAGGCGCAAATCATCCAGCTCAGGAATCCAGCCATCGAGCGCCAGGCCGGAGCCGACACTGATCAGGCCCGGAAAGAACATGCCCCACCAGAACATGATCTTCTCGGCCGGGTTGAAACGGTGCGAGGGCAACTGCTGTCCGCCCAGCATGGCGCCGCCGCGGGCCAGCCAGCGCAAGTCCCCACGGCTGGCAACGTTGTCGTTCAGGAAGATGATCAGCACGAGCGGCAGCGAGACCGCAAACAGCGGCCCGGCCAGGCTGTGCAGGCCTTTCAGCGCATCGATGATCATGTCCGGCAGCGGCAGCAACCCAGGGCCGAAGGCCATCGCCAGGCCCGAGGCGGCGAGCAGGCAAAAGGTGATGGCGTTGGTCCAGTGCGCGGCGCGCTCGAACGGCGTAAAGCGCTCGATCGCGCGCGGTCCGTTGTTGCGGGCGCTGCCCAGCGGTCCCTTGACCAGGTACAGCAGCGCCAGCACGCCGAGCGCGATCAGCAGCAGTGTGCCGCCATAAGGGATCAACCCGTGCTCGCGCGCGTGGCGCCAGGCGGTGTCGGCAGCAATCATGCGACGGCGCTCACCGATGCGCGGCCGCCACCGTGCGGGCGCGGTGGGTTTGCGTCGCGGGCGGGCAAGAGGGCGGCGGCAGTCACGCAGGCATTATCCAGCGCCACCAGGGCGGCCTGCCGCGCCGACGCGCACCGCTGGCTTGACCCGCATCAACGCCCCCGGCCCCGCGCCTTGCTACGCTGCCCGCCATGCACTTCGATCTTTTGATCAGCGGCGCCGGCCCCGCGGGCCTGTGCCTGGCGCGGGCGCTGTCGGGCATCGGCCTGTCCATCGGCATCGTGGAGCAGCAGCCCGAAAACGCCATCGCCGAGCCGGCCTTCGACGGCCGCGAGATCGCGCTCAGCCAGGGCTCGGCCGCCACGCTGCGCCGGCTTGGCCTGTGGGAGCGCATCGAGGGCTATGACGCGGCGGCACTGTCGCCGCTGCGCGATGCGCAGGTGCTGAACGGGCCGTCGAAGTTCTCGATGGTGATCGGGCATGGGCTCGGCGCGCGCAGCGAGCTCGGCTGGCTGGCCTCGAACCACCTGATCCGCCGCGCCGCCTGGGAGGCGGTGCAGCACAGCATGGCGCAACATGGCGACATCACCCTGATGGCCGGCGATGGCGTGGCGCGCGTCGGCGCCGATGCGCAGGCGGCGCAGGTCACGCTGGCCAGTGGCGCCACGCACCGGGCGCGGCTGCTGGTGGCGGCCGACAGCCGCTTCTCGCCGACGCGGCGCGCCATGGGCATCGGCGCCAGCCTGCACGACTTCGGCCGCACCATGCTGGTGTCGCAGGTCGAGCACGAACTGCCGCACGAGCACATGGCCTGGGAGTGGTTCGGCCACGGCCAGACCATGGCCTTGCTGCCGATGAACGACGACCCCGTCAGCGGTGCGCACCGCGCCTCGGTGGTGCTGACGCTGCCGCAGCAGCGCATCGAGCCGCTGCTGGCGCTCGATGCCGAGGCCTTCGGCGCCGAGCTGGCGCGCCGCTTCGACCACCGCCTGGGTGCGATGCGATCGACCAGCACGCGCCACGCCTATCCGCTGGTCGGCGTGTACCCGCACCGGCTGGTGGCCGAGCGCTTTGCCTGCATCGGCGACGCCGCCGTCGGCATGCACCCGGTGACCGCGCACGGCTTCAACTTCGGGTTGCTCAGCGTGACCACGCTGGCGCGCGAGTTGCGCGCGGCGCACGCCGCCGGCCACGACATCGGCGCGCCACAACCGCTGGCGCGCTACCAGCGCCATCACCGGCTGGCGACGCGGCCGCTGTACGAGGCCACGCGCCTGGTCGCCACGCTGTACACCAACGACACCGCGCCGGCGCGCCGCTTGCGCGACGTGGTGCTGCGCGTGGCCGACCGCGTCACGCCGTTCAAGCGGGCCATCGCGGCGCAGCTGGCGGGCGGGCGCTGACGGCGCGCCTCAACCGGCCGCGACCGCCTCGACCCGCACCGCGCAGTACTTGAATTCGGGGATCTTGCCGAAGGGATCGAGCGCGGCATTGGTGAGCAGGTTGGCCGCCGCCTCGCGGTAGGCAAACGGGATGAACACGCCGCCGACCGGCGTGCCGTCGTCGCGGCGCACGGCCAGCTCAACCACGCCGCGGCGCGATTGCACGCGCGCGGTGGCGCCCGGCGCCAGGCCCAGGCGCTGCATGTCGTCGCCGTGCATGCTGACCGTGGGCCCGGGCTCAAGCGCGTGCAGCACGCTGGAGCGGCGCGTCATGGCGCCGGTGTGCCAATGCTCGAGCTGACGGCCGGTGATCAGCACTAGGGGAAAGTCGGCGTCGGGCCGCTCGTCGGCCGAAATGATGTCGGCGGGCACCAGCTGCACCCTGCCGTTCGGCGTCGGCACGTCGTCGACGAAGACGATGGGCTGGCCGGGGTCGTCTTCGCTGAGGCAGGGGTAGGTGACGCTGCTGTCGCGTTGCAGGCGATCCCAGGTGATGCCGGCGATGGCACCGTGCATTGCCTGGCGCATTTCGTCATAGACGACGGCGACGCCGTGGTGGTTTTCAGATGAAATCGGGCTTTCACCCTTAGCCGATGCACGCGACCAGCTCTCGCTCTCATAGCGCCAGTCCAGCCCCAGGCGCTGCGCCATCTGCTGGATGATCCACAGGTCGGCCCGTGCCTCGCCCGGCGGCGTAAGCGCCTGCTGTCCGAGTTGCACCATGCGGTCGGTGTTGCTGACGGTGCCGGTCTTCTCGGGCCAGGCCGTTGCCGGCAGCACCACGTCGGCCAGCCAGGCGGTCTCGGTCAGGAAGATGTCCTGCACCACCAGGTGCTCCAGGCTCGCCAGCGCATGCCGCGCGTGGTTCAGGTCGGGGTCGCTCATGGCCGGGTTCTCGCCCATGATGTACATGCCGCGGATCTTGTGCGGGTCGCTCGTCGGGCGCCAGCGCCTTGTGCATGATCTCGACCACGGTGTAGCCCGGTTGGTCATCCAACGACTGACCCCAGAAGTCCTCGAACCACGCCTGCGCCTCTGCGTTGTCCACGCGCTGGTAGTTGGGGAACATCATGGGGATCAGCCCCGCGTCGCTGGCGCCTTGCACGTTGTTCTGGCCGCGCAGCGGGTGCAGGCCGGTGCCGGGACGGCCGATCTGGCCGGTGCAGGTGGCCAGTGCGATCAGGCAGCGCACGTTGTCGGTGCCGTGCACGTGCTGGCTGACGCCCATGCCCCACAGGATGATGGACGACCTGGCCGTGGCATAGGCGCGCGCCACTTCGCGCAAGGTCTCGGCCGGGATGCCGCAGATCGGCGCCATGGCTTCGGGGCTGTAGCCCTGCACGTTGGCCTTCAGCGCCTCGAAGTTGTCGGCGCGCTCGCGGATGAAGTCCTGGTTCACCAGCCCCTCGTTCACGATCACGTGCAGCATGGCGTTGAGCATGGCCACGTCGGCGCTGGGCGTGAAGGGCAGCACGCGCCAGGCGTGGCGCGCGATGTCGGTCACGCGCGGGTCGGCCAGCACGATCTTCGCGCCGCGCTGGGCGGCGTTCTTCATCCAGGTGGCGGCCACCGGGTGGTTGGCCGTGGGATTGGAGCCGATGATGAAGATCAGCTCGGCGAATTCAACGTCCCGCACCGGGTTGCTGACCACCCCCGAGCCCACGCCTTCGAGCAGCGCCGCCACGCTGCTTGCGTGGCACAGGCGCGTGCAGTGGTCGACGTTGTTGCTGCCAAAGCCGGTGCGCACCAGCTTCTGGAACAGATAGGCTTCTTCGTTGCTGCCCTTGGCGCTGCCGAAGCCGGCCAGCGACTTGGGGCCATGCCGGCTTTTCAGCTCGACCAGCTTGCAGGCGGCCAACTCAAGCGCCTCGTCCCACGTCGCCTCGCGGAACACCTCGCGCCAGTCGGGATGTACTTCGCAGTGTTCGACGTGCTTGGGCGCATCGGCGCGGCGGATCAGCGGTTTCGTCAGCCGGTCCGGGCTGGCCACGTAGTCAAAGCCAAAGCGCCCCTTGACGCACAGCCGCCCTTCGTTTGCCGGGCCGTTGCGGCCGCTCACGCTGATGATCTGCTCATCGCGCACGTGGTAGGTGATCTGGCAACCCACGCCGCAAAACGGGCAGACTGAATCGACGCTGCGGTCCACCTGCTGCGGGCCAATGTGCGTTTTGGGCATCAGCGCGCCCGTGGGGCAGGCCTGCACGCATTCGCCGCAGGCCACGCAGGTGCTGGCGCCCATCGGATCGCCCAGGTCGAACACGATGCGCGCGTGGCTGCCGCGGCCGGCGTAGCCGATGACGTCGTTGACCTGCGCCTCACGGCAGGCGCGCACGCAGCGGGTGCACTGGATGCAGGCCGACAGGTTGACGGCCATGGCAGGGTGGCTGAGGTCGGGCGCGGGCTGATGGCGTTTCAGGTTTTGCAGCGCTTCGCGCACGTGGATGCCACGCGGCGTGGTCCATCGGGTAAGTTCGCCGTGCTGGCCGACGTCACCCTCACCCCAACCCTCTCCCGCCCGGCGGGAGAGGGAGTGATCCGTGCCGTTGGATGTGCCTTGGGCGTGCGTGGCTGTTGCCCCCTCTCCCGCTCGCGGGAGAGGGCTGGGGTGAGGGTTGGCATCATTCCACTTGAACCCGTCCTGCGGCATCTCCGCCAGCAACATCTCCAGCACCATGTCCTGGCTCTTGCGCGCCCGCTCGCTGCTGGCCTTCACCTTCATGCCCGGCTGCACGGCGCGACAGCAACTGGGCGCCAGCACGCGCTCGCCTTCGATCTCGACCACGCAGGCGCGGCAGTTGCCGTCGGCGCGCAGGCCGTCCTGGTAGCACAGGCGCGGGATCTCGATGCCATGGCGCTCGGCGGCCTGCAGAATCGTCTCGCCAGCTAAGGCCTGCGCCGGCTGGCCGTCCAGCTCGAACTCGATGGTGGGCGGCCTCAGTTCGGCCGCCTTGGCGGGGGCGTTCATGGTTGGCCTCCGACTTCATGGGGGAAGTACTTTTGCACGCAGCGCACCGGGTTGGGCGCCGCCTGGCCCAGGCCGCAGATGCTGGCGTCGATCATCACGGTGCTCAGGTCGTCCAGTGTGGCGTGGTCCCAATCGCGCGCCTGCAGCAACTCGGCCGCCTTCACGGTGCCGACGCGACAGGGCGTGCACTGACCGCAGCTCTCGTCGGCGAAGAAGCGCATCATGTTCAGCGCCGCGTCGCGCGCCTTGTCGTGGTGGCCCAGCACGATGATGGCGGCACTGCCGATGAAGCAGCCATGCGGCTGCAGCGTGTCGAAGTCCAGCGGCACGTCGGCCAGGCGCGCCGGCAGAATGCCGCCGCTGGCGCCGCCCGGCAGGTAGGCGTACAAGTCGTGGCCGTCTGCCATGCCACCACAGTATTCGTCGACCAACTCGCGCAGCGTGATGCCGGCTGGCGCCAGCTTGACGCCCGGCTGCTTCACGCGTCCGCTGACGCTGAAAGATCGCAGACCGCTGCGACCGTGGCGGCCATGGCCGGCGAACCACTCGGGGCCTTTCTCCAGAATCTCGCGCACCCAAAACAGGGTCTCGAAGTTGTGCTCCAGCGTCGGCCGGCCGAACAGGCCGACCTCGGCGATGTAAGGCGGGCGCAGGCGCGGCTCGCCGCGCTTGCCTTCGATCGACTCGATCATGGCCGACTCCTCGCCGCAGATGTAGGCGCCAGCGCCGCGCCGCAACTCCATTTTCGGGAGCATGTCGCGCAGATCAGGAGCGGCCTGCAAATCGGCCATTGCCTGCGTCAGGATGGCACGGCATTCGGGATATTCGTCGCGCAGGTAGATATAGACGGCCTCGCAGCCAACCACATGCGCAGCTACAGCCAAGCCTTCCAGAAAGCGATGCGGGTCGCGCTCAAGATAGAAGCGATCTTTGAAGGTCCCTGGCTCACCTTCGTCGATATTGACAGCCATCAAGGCGCCCCCACGCTCCACCGCTTTGCGTGTTGCGCTGCCCCCCGAGGGGGCCGTCGCCTCGCTTGGGGCGGCCCGGCGCTCGGCGGCCTGGCGCGCAAAGTCGCGCACGATGCGCCATTTGCGTCCGGCCGGGAAACCCGCGCCACCCAGGCCGCGCAGGCCGGCGTGCTCCAGCGCGGCAATGACGCCCTCACCATCGCGCTCGCCGCGCGCCAGGCTTTGCGCCAGCGCATAGCCGCCGCTGGCGCGGTAGGCGGCATACGTAATGCATTCGGGCGCAGGCGGCATCGGTGCGCTCGATTCCGATGCCGGCGCGGCCATCTCCGCAATGCCCGGCGCCGTCGCCGACCCCAACGAACGCTGACCCACCAGCGCGGCCGGCGCCTGCTCGCAGCGGCCCATGCAGGCGGCAGCCACCAGCTTCACGTCGGCGCCCAGCAGCGCAGGCAGGCGCTCCAGCAGCGCCTCGGCGCCCGCCATCTGGCAGCTCAGCGACTGGCACACGCGCACCGTCAGGCGCGGTGCCACGGCGTCGTCTCGCAACACCTCGAAGTGGTGATAAAAGCTCGCCACCTCGTACACCTCGGTCATCGCCAGCCGCATGTCGGCCGCCAGCGCGACCAGGTGGCGCTCGAACAGGCCGTGGTAATGGTCGTTCAGCTTGTGCAGGTGCTCGATCAGCAGGTCGCGCCGGTGCCCTTCGGCCGGCGGCGCGCCAATGAGGGCGCGCACTTCGGCGCGCGCCTCGTCGGTCGGCTGGCGCCCTTTCAGTTGGGCGCGCGGGCGGCGCCGATGAATCTGGATGCTGGTCTCGGTCGGCATGGCGTGCATTGTTGTGCGAATCGACGCGGCTTGGAAGCCGTGAACCCACGGCATACTGCCACGTCCACCAATAACTTGAAGGAGACAGGACTCATGGCATTCGCATCCAAGCTTCGCATGATTGCACCCGCGCTGGGCATCTGGGCCCTGGCCGCGTTCGGCACCAGCGCCGTCGCCCAGACCCCCGGCGGCACGCTGGACAAGATCCGCACCAGCGGCAAGGCCGTGATCGGCGTGCGCGAGGCCTCGCCGCCCATGGCCTATGCGCTGGGCGCCAACACCAACTACACCGGCTACCACGTCGAGCTGTGCGAGCGCATCATCCGCAAGCTGGCGCCGCAGGCCAAGCTGGAATATTTCGCCATGACGCCGCAAAACACCATGCCGCTGGTGCAGAACGGCACCGTCGACATCGGCTGCGGCCCCGCCACCAACAACCTCACGCGCCAGCAGCAGGTGGCCTTTGCCGTCACCACCTACATCAGCCAGGTGCGCATGGCCGTGCGCGCCGATTCGGGCATCAGCGACTGGAAGCAGCTCGACGGCAAGGCCGTGGCCGTCACCACCGGCACCACCGCCGTGCAGCTGCTGCGCAAGCTGGAGCGCGATGCCGACATCAAGCTCAACACGATGCAGACCAAGGACAACCTGGAGAGCCTGCTGGCCGTCGAGATGGGCCGCGCCGCCGCCTTCGTGCTGGACGACAACCTGCTGGCCGGCATCGTCGCCAACTCGCGCGATCCCAAGCTGTACAAGCTGACGGGCTCGACGCTGCAATCCGAGCCCATCGCCCTGCTGTTTCGCAAGGACGACCCGGCCTTCAAGCAGGCGGTGGACGGCGAGCTGACGGCCATGATGGCCTCGGGCGAGATGGCCAAGCACTACGACAAATGGTTCGTGCAGCCGATTCCGCCGCGCAACGTCAGCCTGAACCTGCCGCTGTCCGACGAGTTGCGCGCGCTGTTCGCGAAGCCGAACGACGAGCCGATCGAGAGCTACAACAAGCGCTGACCCGCCGCTCAAACACACTCCCCGGTGATGTCGACGGGCGAAGCCCTAAATTGAATCTTTGAATCGGGAAGGAGCGCCGACCCATGAAAGGCGATCCTAAAGCCATCGAATTCCTGCAGGCGCAGCTCAAGAAACGAGTTGACCGCCATCAACCAGTACTACCTGCGCTACCGCGTGCTCAAGCATTGGGGCTTCGACAAGCCGGCAAAGAAGGAATACGAGGAATCCATCGGCGAGATGAAGCACGCCGACCGGCTGATGGACCGCATCCTGATGCTGGACGGCCTGCCCGAACTGCAGGACCCAGCAAGCTGATGGTGGGCCAGTTCAGGACGTGCCCGGAACCCTCGCCTGCGACCCGAAGCTCGAGCGCGCGGCACGGGCCACCGTCAAGATTGAGCTGCTCGAGAAAGTCGGGCTGCAGAACTACCTGCAAAGCCAGATGGATGAGTTGAGCAGTTGAGCGCTGACGCGCCGGCGGCCCGAGGGAGCCTGAGAGGGTCGCTTTTTATGGGTCATCCGCCGCGCTGGTGTGTCCCCAAGGATCACGCGCCGGATGGGCCCCTGGCCTCAGGCCCTGCGCCGCAGCCGCAATGCACCCAACCCGGCAGCCAGTAGCCCCGTCAGCATCAGCGCCCATTCGGACAGCGTGGGCACGGGCGTTACCGTCGGTGCCCCCTTGCGCGTATTGAGGAAAGTGCATTCGACATCGACCGTCGGCATGGCGAAACCGCCATCGCTTACCGTGATGGCCGTACCATCGACATCTTTGCAACTCAGTTGCGAGTCGTAGTCCGACAAATTGGTGCCCGTGCCGGACGCTTCGGACACCATGACCCAATTGCCGGCGGCAATCGGCGCCGAAGTCAGACTGTCGCCATTGCTCGCGTCGTTCTTGATCTGGCCGTTGATCTTCAGATTGAACCGACCCCCATCGGTAGCGGGCTCCACTACTTTGGTCAGCTTCACCGTGGGCGGCGCCGGTACGCAACTGGCGATCATCAAGGCTGAGCCGTCGATCTGGGCATCTATTTGGAACCCGATCCCCAGAATGCCCGCAAAGGTTGAGGTGTATGTCAGGCTGCCCCCAAGCGTGCCACCGGAGGTCACCGCGAGAGGCGCGGGAGGCGTACCTCCGGGGGTGTAGCCCGCCATATCGAGCGCTATGAGTTCCCAGGATGCGCTGGTTGCCGCGCCTGGTTCCGTCGGTTTCCACATCTTCAAGGTGAAGGTGTCGCCAGGCACCACGGAGGCAAACGTCCCGTCTCCCAAGCGTTGATCAGGTTCTCCCCACTGGTCCTGAAAACGACCAACCGTCCATGCCGCACCGAATTTTGAGCACACCGGCGGCGGCGGTGGCTCGCAGCCGATCATCAGGGTCACGTTGCCATCGAGTACGCTGGGATCGAAGTAATAGCCAAGCGAAGAAGGCTCAACACTCGGCAAGGGGTACCGAAGCACCTCGCCAAAAGCTGTGCTGCTGCCTACAATCGAATCGGGGTTCTTGTAGTCGCTCAATATGCCCCACGACACGGCCGTCGCCGCCGGAATCTGCTCCTCACCTGTATCAAAAGGCTCCGGCCTTAGCCTAAAGACGAGCGTCGAGCCCGGATCGCCCTTGATGATCACGGGAAGAGGCCCAGTGAGACGCCTCCAACTGCCGATTCCCTTTATTTCCCACGGTTGTTGGTACAAACTCACGCAGGACATGGCTGCCGGATCGTCCTGCGCGAAAGCCTCTCCACCAACCCCAACTCCAAAGGCTGCGAGCAGCACGATGCACAGCCCTCTCCACGGGCGACGGACAGTCGAAATGAGCTTGTTCACGGCTTGAGCCTCCAACACCTCGATCTCCCTGCGCCAAATGAATTAAAGCATACCCCATACACGGCGCTGGGCGAGATCAGGAAGTCGCGCCAAGCCGTGCGCGATTCGTGACTGGGCGACGGCTCGAACCACCGCCAGACCCGATTGCGTGCCAGCCGCACCGAGATCGGCAAGGACGAGCAGGCGCTGCGCGACATCGCGCAAAGCGTGACGGTGACGACCGAAAAGCTGATGCAGGACCGCACCTGCTGCGGTCGCTGCGAGGACTGCGCGCGCGATCGGGTGGCGCAGTGCGGCGCCGGCCGGTCGCCGCCTTGCACGCCGCCGAGCTGAACGAGCGCCGGGCGCAGGTGGCGGCATGTGCGTGCGGACCCTCAGTCCGGCGCTGGCCAGCCTGGGCGCGCTGGCGCTGGTCGTCGGCGCGGTGGTCTGGGTCTTGCGCGGCTGAAAAAAGGCTCTCGACACCTCCACGGCTGACCTCCGACCCGCGGTCGCGGCGCTTTCGTATCATGTCCGCGTCCCTCGCCTTCCCTGTTTCCCACGCCGTGCCCACCCCTGGCCGCAAAGCCGTCGTCGTTGGCAGCGTCGTGCTCATGCACGCGCTGGGGCTGTGGGCGCTCAACCGGGGCTTGCTGCGGCCACCGGCGGAGTTGATCGTGCCGGCGCAGATCCTGGTCGAATTGATCGCCGCGCCGGTATCGCCGCCCGCCGCGGCACCTGCGCCCACGCCCGTTCCGCCCACCCCAGCCGTCGAGCCACCCGCACCCAAGGCGCCGACGCCACGGCCGCGCGCCACGCCGGTTCCGGCGCTGAAGCCGCGCCCGACCCCGCGGCCGGTCCCCGCACCGGTGCCGCTGGCGGTGCCGGACAGCGCGCCCAGCCTCACCGAGGCCACACCTGCCGCGACCCCCGCCGCGCTGGCGCTGGCGCTGGCGTCGGCATCGGCGTCGACATCGGCGTCATCGACCAACGCGCCGACCGCATCCCCGGCGCCAGCCACCGTGGCGCCACCCAGCCCGGCACCCGTGGCCGTGGTGCCGCCCTCGTCCAGCGCGGCCTACCTGAACAACCCCGCGCCACCCTACCCCGCCATGAGCCGGCGCCTGGGCGAAAGCGGGCGCGTCACGGTGCGCGTGCTGATCGGCCCCGACGGCCGCGCGCAAGAGGCGCGCATCCAGCGCTCCAGCGGCTTCGATCGCCTCGACCAGGTGGCGCTGGAGACCGCGCGCGACCGCTGGCGCTACGTGCCCGGCACGCGCGGCGGCGTGCCGGAGGCCATGTGGTTCAACGTTCCGATCAACTTCGTGCTTGAGTGAAGTGAACAATAACTTGGGTTTGATGCCTGTCTGGAGCCAGGGCAACTGGGTCACCCGCAGCGTGTTCGCGGCGCTGCTGCTGATGTCGCTGGCCTCGTGGGTGGTCATCCTGATCAAGGCGCTCGATGTGGTGCGCGCCAAGCGCCAGGCGGCGTGGGTGGAAGGCTTCTGGCATTCCAGCGACATGGCCTAGCCCGGATATTTCACGCCTATCCCCGACGCTCCCCTCAAGGGGTCCGCAACGGCGTGGATGTGAGCGAGCAAGGCCCCGATGGTGGCCGCAGGCGCGGTTGGAGTCGCGCGCAGGCGCCATGCACTCGCGCCACCCCCACCCCGACTTGGGTTGCGGGCCATTCTTGTGTCATCACGCCGGCCAGGCGCTGCTTGTCGATCACGGAGAGCGCAACCTGAATCCCCGCCTGCGCGGGGATGACAGTCATTGATGCTTCAGGCTGGAAACAGCGTCAGTAGGTCTCCAGGTGCAGCCGGCCTTCCTTCTTCAGGCGCGCACCGATCTCGTCCCAGTCCAGGCCGGCGCCATGCGCCACCTCGCGCAGCGCCAGCACCACGCCCTCTTCCATGCTCTTGAGGCCACACACGTAGATGAAGGTGTTGGCGTCCTGCAGCAGGCTGGCCAGGTCGGCGGCGCGCTCGCGCATGGCGTCCTGCACGTACTTCTTGGGCTGGTTCGGCGTGCGGCTGAAAGCGAAGTTGATGTCGATGAAGTCCTTGGGCAGGCTTTGCAGCGGGCCGAAGTAGGGCAGCTCTTCCTTGGTGCGGGCGCCGAAGAACAGCACCAGATCGCCGCCCTCGAACTTGCCGCTCTTGCGCAGGCGCCGGCGCCATTCGGTCATGGCGCGCATCGGCGCCGAGCCGGTGCCGGTGCAGATCATCACGATGTTGCTGCGCGGGTGGTTCGGCATCAGGAAGGTGGCGCCGAACGGGCCGATCACCTGCACCTTGTCGCCGACCTTCAGGTCGCACATGTAGTTGCTGGCCACGCCGCGCACCGGGTTGCCCTGGAAGTCCTCCAGCACGCGCTTGATGGTCAGCGACAAGTTGTTGTAGCCGGGCCGCTCGCCGTTGCGCGGGCTGGCGATGGAGTACTGGCGCGCCACGTGCGGCTTGCCCTTGGCGTCCAGGCCCGGCGGGATGATGCCGATCGACTGGCCCTCCAGCACCGGGAACGGCATGGCGCCGAAGTCCAGGATGAGGTGGTGGGTGTCGTATTCCCTGCCGACCTCGGTGACGCGCACGTTACCGACCACGGTGGCGGTGACGCTCTTCTCCGCCGCGCGTCCGCCATACAGGTTGGTGTAGGCGTGCGCCGCCGACCAGGGCGGCAACTGCGCGTTGTAGCTGGTCACCGCCACGCCCACCCCAGGCTGGGTCGGGTCGATGGCCGCCGACTGGGCCGCTGCCGCCTCCACCTGCGCCAGGGTCTGCAGTGGCCCGTCGGCCGTCGCGGCGTCGGCGCCCAGGGCGCCCATGTCGACGCCGGCCTCGGCCAGTTGCGCCTCGGTCAGTTCCTCGGGCAGGTCGTACCAGCTGAACTGCTCGGCCAGCGCATAGGCCTTGGCCTTGGGCACCATGCGCCAGTTGTCGATGGCGCCGGTGGGGCACACCGGAATGCAGGCCATGCACATCTCGCAGATCGACGGATCGACCACGTAGTTGTTCGAGTCGTGCGAGATCGCCTTGATCGGGCACGCCGCCTCGCAGGCGCCACATCGGATGCAGATGGCGGGATCGATCAGGTGTTGCTTGAGGATGGCGGTGGTCAAGGCTGGCTCCGGGCAGCAAGACAGAAAAAACCGGACGCAGAGAACGCGGAGATTCCGCAGAGGGCGCAGAAGAATCCAAAAGTCTTGGTTTTACTTTTGCGTCCTCTGCGAATCCTTTGCGTTCTCTGCGTCCGGTATTCGGGGGTTAGTTGAACCGCACGTACTCGAAGTCCACCGGCTGGCGGTTGATGCCCATCACCGGCGGCGCGATCCAGCCGGCGAACTTGCCGGGCTCGACCACGCGGCCCATCAGGCTGGCGACGTAGGCGCGGTCCTCGGGCGTGGGCAGCCAGTCCTTGGCCTTGGCGTTCCACTCGTTCTCGCTCACCACCTGGCCTTCCGGCGACACCCGCACGCCGGCCAGCGCGCCGATCTTGCGGTTGAAGGCCTTGTGCGGCACCTTCAGGCGGAACGGAATGCCGGCCTTGTCGATGATGCGATTCCAGCGCTCGACACCGCCGATGGAGTCCTTGATGTAGTCGTCGCGCAGCACCTCGTTCAGCGCGTTCAGCATCGGCACTTCCTTCTCGCTGAGCTTGCCGTCGGCCACGTTCAGCACCTTGTAGCTCTGGCCCTTCAGCAGGTGGTCGTCGGTGCGCTTGCCTTCCTCGAAGCGGCCCTTCAGCCCGGTCGAATAGAAGGTGGCGGCGTTGCTCGACTCGTCGGCGCCGAACAGGTCGATGGTGACGCTGAAGTGGAAGTTGAGGTAGCGCTGGATCGTCGGCAGATCGATCACGCCGGCGTTGCGCAGCTTCTGCACGTCGTCGGTCTTGAGCTGGTTCATCATGTCCACGGTGCGCTGGATCACGCGACCGACGCCGGTCTCGCCCACGAACATGTGGTGTGCCTCTTCGGTCAGCATGAACTTGGTGGTGCGGGCCAGCGGGTCAAAGCCCGACTCGGCCAGCGCGCACAGCTGGAACTTGCCGTCGCGGTCGGTAAAGTAGGTGAACATGAAGAAGCTCAGCCAGTCCGGCGTCTTCTCGTTGAAGGCCTGCAGGATGCGCGGGTTGTCCTCGTGGCCGCTGCGGCGCTCCAGCAGCGCCTCGCCCTCTTCGCGGCCATCGCGGCCGAAGTACTTGTGCAGCAGGTAGACCATGGCCCACAGGTGGCGGCCTTCTTCCACGTTGACCTGGAACAGGTTGCGCAGGTCGTACTGGCTGGGGCAGGTCAGGCCCAGGTGGCGCTGCTGCTCCACGGACGCCGGCTCGGTGTCGCCCTGCGTGACGATGATGCGGCGCAGGTTGGCGCGGTGCTCGCCCGGCACGTCCTGCCAGGCGGGCTCGCCCAGGTGGTCGCCGAAGTGGATCTTGCGGTCTTGCTCGGCCGGGTTCAGGAAGATGCCCCAGCGGTAGTCGGGCATCTTGACGTAGCCAAACTGCGCCCAGCCCTGCGGGTCGACGCTGACGGCGGTGCGCAGATAGACGTCGTAATCGACCGAGCCTTCGGGGCCCATCTCCTGCCACCACTGCAGGTAGTCGGGCTGCCAGCTTTCCAGCGCGCGCTGCAGCGTGCGGTCCTCGGACAGGTTGACGTTGTTGGGAATCTTGTCGCTGTAGTTGATGCTGCTCATGGTGGTCTCCTTAAGTGGGAATCAATGCAAAACAGCCGGACGCAAAGGATTCGCAGAGGACGCAGAAGAAATACCAAATTTTTTGGCTGTTCTTTTTTGCGTCCTCTGCGTAACTTCTGCGTTCTCTGCGTCCGGTATTCGGAAGTTCAAACGCGGTTCATGTCGTATTGAGCCTTGTCGCCCTTACCGTACACCTTCAGCGCGCCTTTGTCGCCCACGGCGTTGGGGCGCTGGAAGATCCAGTTCTGCCAGGCCGACAGGCGGCCGAAGATGCGGGTGTTCATGTTTTCCTGTTGGGCAAAGCGCAGGTTGGCCTCCAGCCCGGTGAGGGCGTCGGGGCTCATGGCGGCGCGCTCTTCCAGCGCGATGCGCACCTCGTCGTCCCAATCGATGTCGTCGGGCGCGGACGTCACCAGGCCCAGCTTCATCGCTTCCTCGCCGCCCAGCGCCTGGCCGATGGCGGCCCTGGCCGCCGCCAGCGGTGCTGCTTCCTCATAGAAGCGGCGCGCCAGGCGCGACTGGCCGTTGACCATGGGATAGGTGCCGAAATTGAGTTCGTTCAGCGTCAGCGTCGGCGCCTTGGCCGGCGTCTCGGGCAGCACCAGCTGATAGGCGCGGTCGGCGCAGAAGGCCAGTTCGGCCAGCGTGCCGGCGAAGCACGAGCCCGGCTCGATCAGCGCGAACAGGCTGCGCGAGGACACGTCCAGGCGCGCCAGCGTGCGGCGCAACATGCCCAGGGTTTCGCGCACGAACCAGTGACTGCTGTGGGCCTGCATCAGCACGTCGTTGGCCAGCACCGCCGCGGGATCGCCCTCGGCTTTCAGCACCCAGGCGCCGATCTCGAGCTCGTTGGTGCGCATGTTGAGGATGGCGTCGTCCAGCTCGCGCGCCATCTGCAGCGGGTACCAGGCGGCGCCCGCGGCCTCAATGCCGGCCACGTCGGTCGGCTGCGCGCCGCTCGGGCTCTTCACCGTGAAGGTGGCGACGCGCTTGGCGCGGTCGATGGCGACATTCACATGCTGGTACGCAATGCAATCGGTCGACTCGGTGCGCTCCACCTTGGGCAGTGGCACGCCCTTGCCCGCCGCGGGCCGGTCGCTGCCCTCGGCCAGCCTGGCGGCGCGCTCGGCCACGACGGCGTCGAACTGCTGCGGCTTGGCGATGGCATCGACCAGGCGCCAATCGACCGCCTTCTGGCCGCGCACGCCCTCGCTGGTGGTGCAGAAAATGTCGGCCAGATCGTGGCGCACGTGGCGCTTGTCGGTCACGCGGGTCAGGCCGCCCGTGCCGGGCAGCACGCCCAGCAGCGGCACTTCGGGCAGGCTGACGCTGCTGGAGCGGTCATCGACCAGCACGATGTCGTCGCAGGCCAGGGCCAACTCATAGCCGCCACCGGCGCAGGCGCCGTTGAGCGCGGCGATGAACTTCAGGCCGCTGTGCTGGCTGGAGTCCTCGATGCCGTTGCGCGTCTCGTTGGTGAACTTGCAGAAGTTCACCTTCCAGGCGTGGCTGGACAGGCCCAGCATGAAGATGTTGGCGCCCGAGCAGAACACGCGGTCCTTGCCGCTGGTGACGACCACGGTGCGCACCTCGGGGTGCTCGAAGCGGATGCGCTGCAGCGCGTCGTGCAGTTCGATGTCGACCCCCAGGTCGTAGCTGTTCAGCTTGAGCTTGTAGCCGGGGCGGATGCCGGCGTCCTCGTCGATGTCGATGGCCAGCCGGGCGACCGGGCCGTCGAAGGACAGTTGCAGGTGGCGGTACTGGCTGGGGTCGGTGCGGTAGTCGACCTTGGGATTGGGCTGGCTCATGGCGTGAAGAATCCTCGGCAGGGGTTCAGGGGACGGCGCTTTCGCCAACGACACAACATCAGTTCGCTGGCACAAATGAATAATAGTGCATCTTTCAGGCGGTGTCAATGCATTTTATTGCATATCATGCCTCCCGATCGATGGCTGCTCGCACCTGGCGCCGCAGCGCGCGGAAAGCCTCTTCCTCACTGCAGGCGCTGGTGTTGAAGCGCAGGTCGGCCTTGGCGTAAAAGGGTGTGCGGCCGGCCAGGATGCGCTTCAGGTCGTCCATGGCCTCGGGGCTGGCCGCCATGGGCCGCATGTCGCCCTGCGCCGCCACGCGGCTCATGTGGTCGGTGGCGTCGGCCTGCAGCCAGATGGTGTAGCAATGCTGCAGCAGCAGGTTGAAGTTGGCGGCATCGGCCACCAGGCCGCCGGGCGTGGCGATCACCACCTCGGGGTAGATCTGGATGGCTTCCTCCAGTGCGCGGCGCTCGTAACGGCGGTAGGCGTTGGTGCCGTACAGGTTGTGGATCTCGTGGATGCTGCAGCCGGCGAACTGCTCGATCTCGCGGCTCAGCTCGATGAAGGCGTAGCCCAGGTCCTCCGCCAAGCGCCGACCCAGCGTCGACTTGCCGGCGCCGCGCAGACCGACCAGGGCCAGGCGCGTGGTGCGCGCGCGGTTGGCGGTGCCGGGCGAATGGAACAGCTCGGACAGCGCCTCGCGCGCCCGGTGCAGCTCGGGCTCGCTGCGGTATTCGAGCAGCTCGCGGATCATCAGCCACTCGGGCGACGAGGTGGTGACGTCGCCGAGCAGCTCGCTCAGCTCGCACTGCAGCGCCTGCGCCACCTGCAACAGCACCAGGATGGAGGCGTTGCCGGTGCCGTATTCCAGGTTCGCCAGATGGCGCTCGGACACGTCGGCGGCCAGCGCCACCGCCTTGCGCGTCATGCCGCGGCGCGAGCGCAGGTTGCGCACCCGCTCGCCCAAGGCGAGCAGGAACGGATGCCGCGCCGGCTCAGCCGGCGCGGTGTCGATCGGAAGGCGCTCTTGAATTTCAGTGCTCATGGAACCTGTCTTGACATGCACTTTAATGCATTTTACGATGCGCGCACAATAATTCATTTCATCACGCGGTCGGCAAAAGATCAATGCGGCGCGCGGGTGATCACAGCCCCGACAGCCGGACGCAGAGGACGCAGAAGAATCCAGGAATTTGTGAATTCTTTTGCGTCCTCTGTGGATGGAAGTTCGACATTGCAATCGGAGACATCCCATGAACACCCCTCCCACCGTGACCGCGCCGCCCGAACGCTTCAACTACGCCCAGCATCTGCTGACGCTGAACGAGGGCCGCGCCGACCGCGCCGCCTTCATCGATGAGCACGGCAGCCTCAGCTACGGCGCGCTGGCCGAGCGCGTGCGCCGCCTGGCGGCGGGCCTGCGCGGCCTGAACCTGCACCGCGAAGAGCGCGTGCTGCTGCTGATGCACGACGGCACCGACTGGCCGGTAGCCTTTCTTGGCGGCATGTACGCCGGCGTGGTGCCGGTGGCGGTGAATACCCTGCTCACGGCCGACGACTACGCCTACATGCTGGAGCACTCGCGCGCCCAGGCGGTGCTGGTGTCGGGCGCGCTGCTGCCGACACTGACCATGGCCATGATCAAGAGCGACCACGAGGTGCGCAAGGTCATCGTCTCGCGCCCGCAGGCGCCGCTGCACCCGTCCGAGGTCGAGTTCGAGGCCTTTTTGGCCGCGCACACGCCCGCGGACAAACCGGCGCCCACCGGCCCCGACGACCCCGGCTTCTGGCTCTACTCCAGCGGCTCCACCGGCCGCCCCAAGGGCACGGTGCATTCGCACGCCAACCCCTACTGGACCAGCGAGCTGTACGGCAAGGGCATTCTGCAGCTGCGCGAGTCCGACGTCTGCTTCTCGGCCGCCAAGCTGTTCTTCGCCTACGGCCTGGGCAACGGGCTGACTTTTCCGATGACGGTGGGCGCCAGCACCCTGCTGATGGGGGAGCGCCCGACGCCCGAGGCCACCTTCCGGCACTGGACCGGCGGCGTCGGCGGCGTCAAGCCCACCGTGTTCTTCGGCGCGCCGACGGGTTTTGCCGGCATGCTGGCGCACCCCAAGCTGCCCGGCCGCGACCAGGTGGCGATGCGCCTGGTGTCGTCCGCCGGCGAGGCGCTGCCGGCCGAGATCGGCGAGCGCTTCAAGGCGCAGTACGGCGTCGACATCATCGACGGCATCGGCTCCACCGAGATGCTGCACATCTTCCTGTCCAACCGGCCCGACCGGGTGCGCTACGGCACCACCGGCTGGCCCGTGCCCGGCTACGAGGTCGAGCTGCGCGGTGAAGACGGCCAGCCGGTGCCCGACGGCGAGCCGGGCGATCTCTATATCCAGGGCCCCAGCGCCGCCATGATGTACTGGGGCAACCGCGTCAAGACGCGCGAAACCTTCCAGGGCGGCTGGACCAAGTCCGGCGACAAATACGTGCGCAACGAAGACGGCAGCTACACCTACGGCGGCCGCAGCGACGACATGCTGAAGGTGAGCGGCATCTACGTATCACCCTTCGAGGTCGAGGCCACCCTGGTGCAGCACCCCGCCGTGCTGGAAGCCGCCGTGATCGGCAAGGAAGACACCGACGGCCTGACCAAGACCAAGGCCTTCGTGGTGCTGAAGGCCGGCGCCCAGGCCAGCGAGGACGAGCTGAAAACCTTCGTCAAGGAGCGCCTGGCGCCCTACAAGTACCCGCGCTTCATCGAGTTCGTGACCGAGCTGCCCAAGACCGCCACCGGCAAGATCCAGCGCTACAAGCTGCGCGAGCAGGAACGCTCATGATTGATGCGGATAAACTATGCGCATCAATTGTGCAGGTTTACCCATCATGCCCCGCTTCGATAACGCGCCTAAGAAGTCCACCAACCTTTCGCTCAACAGCAAGGTGCTGGAGGCTGCGCGCAGCATGGGCATGAATTTGTCCCAGACCGTGGATGCGCTTCTGGCCGCGGAGGTGCAGCGCCGTTACTGGGAGCGCTGGAATGCCGACAACCAGGAGGCCATTGCCGCGTACAACGCGCGCATCGCCCAGGAAGGACTGCCGCTGGCGAAATATCGGAGTTTCTGAGCGATGGCGCGCTTCGACGTGTACCGGCACCCCGACGCGGCTTTGCGCAAGGCGACGCCGTTCCTGCTTGACGTGCAGAACGACTTCATCGACGGTCTGCACACGCGCGTCGTGCTGCCGATGCGGGCTGCCCGCCTCTTGCCCCTGCCCATGCGAGACCTCAATCCCGGCTTTGAAGTCGATGGCATCGCCGTGTTTCTGGATGCTGCGGCGATTGGCGCCATCCCTGCATCCGAACTGAAAGCCCCGGTGGCGAACCTGCGCGCGCAAGGCCACCTGATCGTCAACGCACTGGATGCGTTGTTCGGCGCCTATTGACTGCGGAGGTCACTTCTGCGGAATGTGCTTGGGTCAGAAGGTGTGAACGAATCCGCGGATTCGTTCACACTTTCTCAAGTCTCGTGCGAGACCTTGATCGACGGGAACTTGCTGGAAAAATCCTTGGCCTTGGCGGCGATCTTGATCGCCACCTGGCGCGCGATGCTCTTGTAGATGGCGGCTACCTCGCCGTCGGGGTCGCTCACCACGCTGGGGCGACCGGCATCGGCCTGCTCGCGGATCGACAGCGACAGCGGCAGCGCACCGAGGTAGTCGATGCCCTTCCCGGCCGCGTAGCGCTTGCCGCCCTCGGCGCCGAAGATGTGCTCGACGTGGCCGCAGTTGGAGCACACGTGCATGGCCATGTTCTCGACCAGGCCGAGGATCGGCACGCCGACCTTCTCGAACATGGTGACGCCCTTGCGCGCGTCGGCCAGGGCGATGTCCTGCGGCGTGGTGACGATCACCGCGCCGGTCATCGGCACGCGCTGGCTCAGCGTCAGCTGGATGTCGCCGGTGCCGGGCGGCATGTCGACCACCAGGTAGTCGAGCGCGCGCCAGTTGGTCTGGCGCAGCAACTGGTCGAGCGCCTGCGTGGCCATCGGGCCGCGCCAGATCATGGCTTCGTCGGGGTTGACCAGGAAGCCGATCGAGCTGACCTGCACGCCATGGTTCTCCAGCGGCTCCATGCTCTTGCCGTCCCGGCTTTCGGGGCGGCCGCTGACGCCCAGCATGATCGGCATGCTGGGGCCATAGATGTCGGCGTCCAGCACACCGACGGCGGCGCCCTCGGCGGCCAGCGCCAGCGCCAGGTTGACGGCGGTGGTGCTCTTGCCGACGCCGCCCTTGCCCGAGGCCACGGCAATGATGTTCTTGACGTTCGGCATCAACTGCAGCCCGCGCTGCACGGCGTGCGCGATCACCTTGGTGCTGACGTTGACCGACACGTTGTCCACCCCCGGCAGCGCGCGCACGGCGGCAATCAGCGCCTGGCGCAGCGCCGGGATCTGGCTCTTGGCCGGGTAACCCAGTTCGACGTCGAACGCCACGTCGCCGCCGCTCACCAGCAGGTTCTTCACCTGCTTGGCCGAGACGAAGTCCTTGCCCGTGTTGGGGTCGATGACGGCCGCGAGAGCCTGCAGTACGTCTTGATCCTGAATAGTCATTTGCGCTCTTTCAATGGAGCCGCTAGTCTAGTCGGCACGTGGGCGCGCGCGCTTGTGCCCAGTCAAGACCTCACCGAAAACCCATGAATGCGCCGATCGACCCGCTCACCCAAGGCGTGCGCCGCCTACCAGGTCGGCGTGCTGCAGGCACTGGCGCTGCCGGGACGGGGCAGGGCCTGGCGGTGCGGCGCGCCGCGGCAGCCGCGCTCGCTGCTTGACAACCAGCCGCTGCGCGAACTGCTGCAGGCCGAGTTGTCGTTCGAGTGCCTGTCCGGGCTGCTGGCGGCCGGCCATCTGCGCGGGTTGGCCGTGACCGCGTCGAGCCATGCCCGTGGCGAGCACCTGAGCTTGTACGACGCCGTCGGCGACATGCAGGACTGGGCGCGCACGCAGCGGCGCGCGCTGCACACGCGCATCGGCGTCGAGCACCTGATGGCCTCGTCGGCGATCCCGGTCGTGTTTCTGGCCACCTGCGCGCCGGCCAGCCGGAGTCGGTGACCGGCGATTACCCCTCGCTGGCCCAGGTGACCGGCCATGCGCTGTCGGCGATCTTCCTCGACACGCTGGCGATGGACATTGACCAACTGGAGCGCGTCAACCACACGCGGTCGACGGTGGCGCCCGAGCGGCGCCTCGACATTTGCCGCTTCTTCCACTGGCACGACACGGCACCCGACCTGCGCTGAGCATGGGTGCCACGGCGGCGCTGCCTAAAATGTCAGGTTCCCCTGCCTTTCGAGAGCCGCGCCGCATGCCCGCCCCCCGCCAGATTTTCGTCACCACCGCGCTGCCGTACGCCAACGGCAATTTCCACATCGGCCACATCATGGAATACATCCAGGCCGACATCTGGGTACGGTTTCAGCGCATGCAGGGCCACGCGGTCAACTTCGTCGGCGCCGACGACGCGCACGGCGCGCCGATCATGATCGCGGCCGAAAAGGCCGGCAAGACGCCCGAGGCTTTCGTCGCCGGCATCCAGGCCGGGCGCAAGCCTTATCTTGACGGCTTTCTGATCAGCCACGACAACTGGCACAGCACGCACAGCCCCGAGAACACCGCGCTCGCGCAGGCCATCTACAAAGATTTGAAGGCCAATGGCCTGATCGAGTCGCGCGTCATCGAGCAGTTTTTCGACCCCGAAAAGGGCATGTTCCTGCCCGACCGCTTCATCAAGGGCGAATGCCCCAACTGCCACGCCAAGGACCAGTACGGCGACAACTGCGAGGTGTGCGGCGCCGTGTATGCACCGACCGAGCTGATCGAGCCCTATTCGGCCCTGTCGGGCGCCAAGCCCGAGCTGAAGAGCAGCGAGCACTTCTTCTTCAAGCTGTCCGACCCGCGCTGCATCGAGTTCTTGAAAGAATGGACCACCAGTGGTGCCGTGCAACCCGAGGTGCTGAACAAGATCACCGAATGGATCGCCCCCGGTGAAGATGGCAAGCCCAAGATGGGCGACTGGGACATCTCGCGCGACGCGCCCTACTTCGGCATCGAAATCCCCGACGCGCCGGGCAAATACTTTTATGTGTGGCTCGACGCGCCCATTGGCTACCTGGCCAGCCTGAAGAACCTGCTTGAAAAGCGGGGCGAAAGTTACGAGGCCTACATGGCGCGGCCCGACCTGGAGCAGGTCCACTTCATCGGCAAGGACATCATCACCTTCCACACCCTGTTCTGGCCCGCGATGCTGAAGTTCAGCGGCCGCAAGGTGCCCAACAAGGTGTTCGTGCACGGCTTCCTCACCGTGAACAACGGCGAGAAGATGAGCAAGAGCCGTGGCACTGGCCTGGACCCGCTCAAGTACCTGAGCCTGGGCATGAACCCCGAATGGCTGCGCTACTACATCGCCGCCAAGCTGTCGGGCCGCAACGAAGACATCGACTTCAATGCCGAAGACTTCATGCTGCGCGTCAACAGCGACCTGGTGGGCAAGTTCATCAACATCGCCAGCCGCGCCGCGGGCTTCATCGCCAAGCGCTTCGACGGCCGCCTGGGCGTGATCGGCGCCGACGGCGTGGCGCTGCTGGACGCGCTGCGCGCCGCGCTGCCCGCCATCACCGAGCTGTACGAGCAGCGGGAAACCGGCAAGGTGGTGCGCGAGGTCATGGCGCTGTGCGACAAGGTCAACGCCTATGTTGACGCCAACAAGCCGTGGGAAATCGCCAAGCAGGCGGGCCAGGACGAGCGCCTGCAGGACGTGTGCAGCACCTGCATCGAGGCCTTCCGCATCCTCACCATCTACCTGAAGCCCATGCTGCCAAAGCTGGCGGCGGACGTGGCCTTCTTCCTGATGGTGCCGCCCGAGAGCTTTGACGATGCCTTGAAGCCGCTCGGCGCCGGCGCGCAGATCGGTGAATACAAGCACCTGATGCAGCGCGTGGACATGAAGCAGTTGGAGACGCTGTTTGAACCCCCGGCGCCCACGCCGCAAGCGCTGGCTGCGATCGATTCAGAAGCCGTCGCTGGTGCGCACACCCCAGGCGGCGAGGCGCTGGCGCCCACCATCACGATCGACGACTTCGTCAGGACCGACCTGCGCATCGCAAAAATCGTCGACTGCGAGGCGGTTGAGGGTTCGACCAAGCTGCTGCAGTTGACGCTGGACGCGGGCGAGACCGGCGACGACGGCGCACCGAAACTGCGCAAGGTCTTCAGCGGCATCGCCAGCGCCTACCAGCCGGAAGACCTGAAGGGCAGGCTGACGGTGCTGGTCGCCAACCTGGCGCCGCGCAAGATGAAGTTCGGTGTCAGCGAAGGCATGGTGCTGGCCGCCAGCCACGGCGACGAGAAAGCCCACCCCGGCATCTTCGTGCTGGAGCCGACGCCGGGCGCACAGCCAGGAATGCGGGTGCGCTGAGCAGTCGATAGCCGCAGCGCGAGTTCAGATGGCGACAAAGCCATGCGGACTCTCGTTTGCGCTGCAGCAAAGTGCGTTTCGTGCACTTCGCCTGATCAGATATAAATGGCTTGATCGGCCGACTATTCATTTCGGCCGATCATCTGTTCCCTGAGCATGCCCATCGCCCGCTTCCGCCCCCGTCTGCTCGACTCCATGCACGGCTACCGCCGGGAGGACTTCGGCCGCGACTTCGGCGCCGGGCTGACGGTGGCGGTGGTGGCGCTGCCGCTGGCGATGGCCTTCGCCATCGCGTCCGGCCTGAAGCCCGAGGCGGGGCTGTTCACCACCATCATCGCCGGCTTTCTGATCGCCGCGCTGGGCGGCAGCCGGGTGCAGATCGGCGGGCCGGCGGGCGCCTTCATCGTCATCGTCTACGGCATCGTCGAGCGCTACGGCATCGCCAACCTGATCATCGCCACCGCGCTGTCGGGCATGCTGCTGTTCCTGATGGGCCTGTTCAAGCTGGGCACGCTGGTGCGCTTCATCCCGATCTCGGTGATCATCGGCTTCACCAACGGCATCGCGGTGCTGGTGGCGCTGTCGCAGATCAAGGATTTTCTCGGCCTGTCGATCGAGAAGATGCCGGGCGACTTCTTCGGCATCCTGGGCGCGCTGGGCACCCACATTGGCACGCTCAACCCCTGGGCGCTGGGGGTGGCGGCGGCCTCGCTGCTGCTCGTGGTCGGCTGGCAGCGCTGGATGCCGGCGCTGGGGCCGAAGGTGCAGTTCTCGGGCAAGCTCAGCAGCGTGCCGGGCTCGATCGTGGCGCTGGTCATCGCCACCGCGGCGGTGGGCGTGTTCGGCATTCCGGTGGAGACCATCGGCAGCCGCTTCGGCGGTATTCCCGCGGCGCTGCCCGAGTTCGCGCTGCCCAGCTTCAGCTGGGAATCGGCGCGCTTTCTGCTGATGCCGACCATCACGCTGGCGCTGCTGGGCGCCATCGAATCGCTGCTGTGCGCGCGCGTGGCCGATGGCGTCATCGGCGACCGCCACGACCCCAATCAGGAGCTGATGGCGCAGGGGCTGGCCAACTTCGTCACGCCGCTGTTCGGCGGCATGCCGGCCACCGGCACCATCGCCCGCACCATGACCAACGTGAAGAGCGGCGCGCGCACGCCGGTCGCCGGCATCGTGCACGCGTTGGCGCTGCTGCTGGTGATCCTGGTGGCGGCGCCGCTGGCGGCCTCGATTCCGCTGGCCACGCTGGCGGCGATCCTGATGTACGTGGCCTGGAACATGGGCGAGTGGCGCGAGTTCGCCCATCTCAGGAACTACCGGCTGCCGTATCGCGTGACGCTGCTGGGGGTGTTCCTGCTGACGGTGGTGTTCGACCTGACGGTGGCGGTGCAGTTCGGCATCCTGGCCGCCTGCGTGACCTTCATCTACCGCATTTCCAGCCTGTCGCGCTCCGAGCGCCTGAGCGCCGCCGATCACCCCGCGCTGGCGGGCCACGCCGAGCAGATACAGGCCTGGCGCCTGTACGGCGCACTGTTCTTCGGCGCCACCAATCTGATCGAGCAACTGGAAGACCAGCTGCCGCCGCACACGCTGGTGCTGGACCTGAAGAACGTGATCTACCTCGATTCGACCGGCGCCGAGGCGCTGGAAAGTCTGCTCAAGACCTGCCGCAAGGAGGGCGTGCGCCTGATCGTCGCCGGCCTGATCGGCCAGCCGCTCGACATCGCCCACCGCACCGGCCTGCAGGCGCTGCTGGTGCAGGATGCGGTGGACGACCTGCAACCCGACGTGGCGCATGCCATTGATGCCGCCGTTGCCGGACTCGGCGTTGAGCGTTGAGCGTTGAGCGGGCGCGAGCAGTCCGGCTTTCACGCTCAACGCCGCACGCCGAACCTCCGCCTCAGCCGCCCCCGCGCATGTCCGGCCCATCCGGATCCGGCCCCACCTCGGTGCGGATCACGCGGTAGTCGGGGCTGAGCACGACGTTGAAGGCCTTGGTCTCGCTCGGCGGCTCAAGAAACTTCCAGGTCCAGACGATCTGGTTCTGCAACTGATACGGCACCTGCTTGGCCGGCTTGCCGAGCAGGCGGCGCACCTCTTCCACGCCCATGCCGGGCTGCACGCGACGGAAATTGTCGGCCGTCAGCACCTGGCGCAGCGCCGCCATCTTGCCGTCGGGCCCGATGGTGATCATGTAGTTGCGCAGGCCTTCCGGCTGGCGGTTGTACTCGAAGGTCTTGGCGCCGCCGGCCTCGGGCCACACGCGCTCGGGCTGGCCGAAGCGCTGCACCACGTCGGCCTCGCTGGAGACGCCCTCCTCCAGTTCGCGGATCGCCTGCGGGTCGCAGGCGGCCAGCGCCAGGGCGGCGCCCAGCAGGCCGGCAAGGCCAAGGGTGCGAAGTCGGTCGAAGCGATGGATCATGGCGGGTGTGCCCGGTAAAATGAGTGGAAACCGTCTTGTAACGCGGCAGCCCGTGGAGGCGCCGTCAGACCAGTCCGACAAGGACCATGGAAAAGCATTATGTCGCTCGCCCGCATCTTCCAACGCCCGCATTACCGCTCCGATGCCACGCAGTTCATCGAGGATCTCAAGCAGACCCGGCCCGAACTCGACCGCAAGCAGCGCGAAGGCCGCGCCCTGCTGTGGGACAGGCGCATCGACCGCGATCTGCAGGCCGAGTTTCGCGCCGGCAAGGTGGCGCAATCGGGCTATGTCTATTACGACATGGCGCCGAGCACCGAGTGAACGCACCGCACGCCCGCCCGCCCGCCCTGCGGCGGCGGCAGCGCGCGTGAGCCGCGCTGCCACCGATGACATCCATGGCGTTGGCCGATCCCGATCAGCTGCTGGACCACCCACCGGCGCAGGTCAGCCTGCCCGAGGTGGTGGACCACGTGGCGGTGGCGCGTCTGTACGGCGAGCCGCTGTTTCAGCTGCCGACCGACCTGTACATCCCGCCCGACGCGCTGGAGGTGTTTCTGGAAGCCTTCGAGGGGCCGCTGGACCTGCTGCTGTACCTGATCCGCAAGCAGAACTTCAACATCCTCGACATCCCGATGGCGGCGGTGACGCGCCAGTACCTGAGCTATGTCGACGAAGTGCGCAGCCGCAACCTGGAACTGGCGGCCGAGTACCTGCTGATGGCGGCGATGCTGATCGAGATCAAGTCGCGCATGCTGCTGCCGCCACGCAAGAGCGTCGAAGGGCAGGAGCCCGAGGACCCGCGCGCCGAGCTGGTGCGCCGCCTGCTGGAATACGAGCAGATGAAGCTGGCCGCCAGCCAGCTGGCCGATCTGCCGCTGTTCGGGCGCGATTTCCTGAAGGCGCAGGTGCACGTCGAGCAGGCGCTGGCGCCGCGCTTTCCCGACGTCGAGCTGGCCGACCTGCAATCGGCCTGGGCCGACATCCGGGGGCGCGCCAGGCTGGTGCAGCACCACAAGATCACGCGCGAGCAGCTGAGCGTGCGCGAGCACATGTCGATCGTGCTGAAGAAATTGCAGGGCCGGCGCTTCGCGCCGTTCGAGGATTTGTTCGACCCAGCCAAGGGGGTGCCGGTGCTGGTGGTGACGCTGATCGCGCTGCTGGAGCTGGCCAAGGAAAACCTGGTCGAGGTGACGCAGGCCGAGGCCTACGCGCCGATCTACGTGCGGCTGGCGTTCACGCCGGCCTGAGCCCCGCGCGCGGGCAGCCGCCGCGCCGCGAACCCAGCGACTACCATTGGCGCCAACTCATCGCGCCCGACCGCCCGCCCGTGCCCGCCTACACCTTCGAAGCCCTGCAAGCCGACGGCAAGACCCGCAAGGGGGTGATCGACGCCGACTCGGTGAAGGCGGCGCGCGCGCTGCTGCGCGGGCAGGCGCTGGTGCCGATGCGCGTGGAGCCGGTGGCCGGCGACGGCGCCGGCTCGGTGCTGACGCGGCCGATCGGCGGCGGGCGCGTGCTGAACGGCACCCGGCTGGCGATCTGGACGCGGCAGCTGGCCGGCCTGATCACGTCCGGGCTGCCGCTGGAGCGCTCACTCACCGCGCTGGCCGACGAGGCCGAGGACGAACGCCAGCGCAACCTGATCGCCAGCCTGCGCGCCGAGGTCAACGCCGGCTCGCCGCTGGCGCGGGCGATGGCGCAGCACCCGCGCGAGTTCTCGGCCGTCTACACCGCCGTCATCGGTGCCGGCGAACAGGGCGGCAACCTGGGCCTGGTGCTGGAGCGCCTGGCCGACGACCTGGAAGATCGCCAGGCACTCAAGGCCAAGCTGTTCGGCGCCGCGCTTTACCCGGCCATCGTCACGCTGCTGTCGATCGTCATCGTGGTGTTCCTGGTCAGCTACGTGGTGCCGCAGGTGGCCACCGTGTTCACCGGCAGCAAGCGCGCCCTGCCCTGGTTGACGGTGGCGATGCTGGCCTTGAGCGATTTCGTGCGCCACTACGGCGCGTGGCTGCTGGGCGCACTGGCCTTGCTGGTCATCGGCGGCCGGCTGGCGCTGCGCCATCCCGCCACGCGCCAGGCCTTCGACGCCCTGTGGCTGCGCCTGCCACTGATCGGCCGGCTGGCGCGCGGCTACAACGCGGCGCGCTTTGGCGCCACGTTGGCGATGCTGGCCGGCGCCGGCGTGCCGATCCTGCGCGCGCTGCAGGCCGCCGCCGAAACCCTGAACAACACCGCCATGCGCGCCGACGCTGAGGACGCGCTGGTCATGGTGCGTGAAGGCGCGCCGCTGGCGTCGGCCCTGGCGCAGAAGAAACGCTTTCCCGGCCTGCTGGCCATGTTCGCGCGCCTGGGCGAGCAAACCGGCCAGCTGCCGCTGATGCTGCAGCGCGCCGCCGGCCAGCTCAGCGCCGAGGTGCAGCGCCGCGCCCTGCAGTTGGCCACCGTGCTCGAGCCGCTGCTGATCGTCGTCATGGGACTGGTGGTGATGCTGATCGTGCTGGCGGTGATGCTGCCGATCATTCAACTCAATCAATGGGTGAAATAGCCATGGCCGCCACCCTGCAAAACCAACTCGTCGTCGCCATTTCCTCGCGCGCGCTGTTCGACTTCGAGGAAGAGAACCGCCTGTTCGAATCCGGCGATGCGGCGGCTTACATGCAGACGCAGCTGGCGCGCATCGACGAGCCGGCGCGGCCGGGGGTGGCGTTCTCGCTGGTGCGCAAGCTGCTGGCATTCAATCAGCCGGAGCAGCAGCGCGTCGAGGTGGTGGTGCTGTCGCGCAACGACCCGGTCAGCGGCATGCGGGTGTTCCGCAGCGTGGCGGCCGCCGGCATGGCGGTGCAGCGCGGGGTGTTCACGCAGGGGCGCGACCCGTTTGGCTACCTGCGGCCGCTGGGCGCACACCTGTTCCTGTCGGCCAACGAGGCCGATGTGCGCCAGGCCCTGGCGCTGGGTTTTCCCGCCGCGCGCGTGGCCATCGGCTCGCCGCAGGCGGGCAGCAACCACCCGGGCGAAGTGCGCATCGCCTTCGACGGCGACGCCGTGCTGTTTGCCGACGAGGCCGAGCGGGTGTTCCAGGCCAAGGGCCTGGAGGCGTTCCAGAAGCACGAGCAGCGCAAGGCCCTGCTGCCGCTGCCGGCTGGCCCGTTCAAGCCGCTGCTGGATGCGCTGCACCGCCTGCAGCGCGCCGGCAGCGCGCGCATGCGCCTGCGCACCGCGCTGGTGACGGCGCGCAGCGCGCCGGCGCACGAGCGCGCGATCCACACGCTGATGCACTGGGGCGTGAGCGTGGATGAAGCCATGTTCCTGGGCGGCCTGCCCAAGGGCGAGTTCCTGCGCGAGTTCGAGCCCGACTTCTTCTTCGACGACCAGACCGGCCACATCGAACACGCCGCGCGGCACGTGCCGGCCGGCCATGTCGCGGCAGGTGTTACCAATGTGACGAGACCGCAGGAAACTCCGCGGCGTCGGCGCGGCTCCAAGTCTTCATGAAATTGGGTCCACTCTTCTTGTCCGCGTCCATGGTTCTTGCCGCCGTGGCAATGCCCGTCATGGGCCAGCCGGCCAGCAGCCCGGCGCCCGCGCAAGAGCCCGCCAAAAAACCCAGCAAAGGCGAGCAGCAGGCGCTGAAGTGGTTCAACATGCTCGACACCAACAGGGACGGCCGCATCTCGCGCGACGAGGCCAGGGTGGCATTCCGCCTCAGCCCGGCCATCGCCGAGTATTTTCGCGACGCCGACCTGAACAGCGACGGCTATCTGACGCAGCAGGAAATCCGCACCGTCGCCGAGCGCCGCCGTGCCGAACGGCAGCGCCAGCGCGAGCGGCAGGAAAAGCAGCAGGCCAGCGCGTCTGCCCGCAGCGAATCCGCCGCGCCGGCCGCCACCCGCTGAAAGCACCCCGGTTCCACGCCGCCTTGTTGGTGCCCGCACACCGGCGTGCGCCTGACATCGACGAGCGGCATCGGCGCTAGCATGCCGCCTTCTTCCACCGCACGAAAAGAAAGTCCAGCATGACCTGGTCCGACAAACTCGCCCGCTTCAAGCTGTTCCTGCGCCAGGTCTGGCACCTCTCCTCACCCTATTTCCACGCCTCCGACGAGAAGTGGAAGGCACGCGGTCTGCTGGCGGCCATCGTCGCGCTCAACCTGGGCGCGGTGTACATGCTGGTGCTGTTGAACGAGTGGAACCGCGTCTTCTTCGACGCGCTGCAAAACAAGGACCAGGCGGTGTTTCTGGCACAGCTGTGGCGCTTCACCTACCTGGCCATGATCTTCATCGTCATCGCCGTCTACCGCTTCTACCTCACCCAGCTGCTGCAACTGCGCTGGCGCGCCTGGATGACGCGCGATCTGATGCACCGCTGGCTCCGCGGCCATGCCTTCTATCGCATGGAACTGGCGCGCTACGCCGGCGCCGCCGAGCCGACCACCACCGCAGCCGGCCTGCCGCACCCCAACCAGCGCGTGCCCGACAACCCCGACCAGCGCCTGCAGGAAGACATCAACCTGTTCACCGGCCAGACCATCGGACTGTCGATGGGCTTTCTCAACGCCGTGGTCACGCTGGCCAGCTTCGTCGGCGTGCTGTGGGCGCTGTCGGGCAGCTTTTCATTCAGCTTCGGCGGCAACAGCTTCACCATTCCCGGCTTCATGGTGTGGATGGCGGTGCTGTACTGCGCCGTGGGCAGCGTGCTGACGCACTACATCGGCCGCCCGCTGATCGGGCTGAACTTCGAGCAGCAGAAGCGCGAGGCCGACTACCGCCACCACCTGGTGCGCGTGCGCGAGTACAGCGAATCGATCGCGCTCGACCACGGCGAGGCGGTGGAAGAGAAAAACCTGGACACACGCTTTTCCGCCGTGCTGTCCAACTACCTCCGGCTGATCGGCAAGCAGAAGCAGCTGGTGGGCTTCACCAACCTGTTCGGGCAGGCGGCGACCGTGTTCCCCTTCATCATCGCGGCGCCGCGCTTTTTCTCGGGCGCAATCCAGCTGGGCGAGCTGATGCAGATCGGCAACGCCTTCGACCGCGTGCAGGCCTCGCTGTCCTGGTTCGTCGACAACTACGACAGCCTGGCGGCATGGCGCGCCACCACCGAGCGCCTGACCAGTTTCGAAGCGGTGCTGTCCAAGTCCGTCCAAGCGGCGCCGGGCGACGCGGTTGGACTCGCTACCGGCGATGCCAATGCCATCGAGGCGCTCGGCCTGACGCTGCAGCTGCCCGGTGGCGCCACGCTGCTGCAAGGCGTGACGCTGCACGCCGCGCCCGGCCAGCACACGCTGATTCAGGGGCCATCGGGCAGCGGCAAGTCGACGCTGTTCCGCGCGCTGGCCGGCATCTGGCCCTGGGCCGGCGGCCGCGTGGCGCTGCCGCCGCGCACCATGTTCATCCCGCAACGCCCCTACTTCCCCGACGGCGCGCTGCGCGACGCCCTGGCCTACCCCGAGCCGGCCAGCATCTACACCGACGCGCAGCTCAAGACCGCGCTGGACGACGCCCTCTTGCCCGCGCTGGCCGAGCGGCTCGACGACCGCGACAACTGGACGCAGAAACTCAGCGGTGGCGAGCAGCAGCGCCTGGCGATCGCCCGCGTGCTGCTGAAGCGGCCCGCCTGGGTGCTGGCCGACGAGGCCACCAGCGCCCTCGACGTCGAAGCCGAGCGCGCCCTCTACCAGCGCCTGCGCGAACTCACCCGCGACGCCGGCGGCGCCCTGCTGTCGATTGCGCACCGGCCCACGGTGGCGGACTTTCACCAGTACCGCTGGCGCTTCGTGCCGCAGGCGGCGGGCGGCGCCGCGCGCTACCGCGTCGAACAGGGCGCCATGGTCTGATGCGCCCGGCGTGAACCGCCTGCGCGTTTCAGACCGCGGCGGCACGCCAACGTGCCCAACCCTGGGCGCGCAGCTCGCAGGCCGGGCACTGGCCGCAGCCATGGCCCCAGTCGCGCCGGTGCTCACGGTCGCCCAGATAACAGGTGTGCGTGTGCTCGACGATCAGCCGCACCAGCGCCTCGCCGCCGCCTGACGCGTCGGCCTGCTGGCCGAGATCGTGCGCGAGCTGCCAGGTCGCCGCCTTGTCGATCCACATCAGCGGCGTCTCGACCAGGAAGCGCCGGTCCATGCCCAGCGACAAGGCCAGTTGCATCGCCTTCATGGTGTCATCGCGGCAGTCTGGGTAACCCGAGTAGTCGGTCTCGCACACGCCGGTGACGATGACATCGAGCCCGCGCCGGTAGGCCAGCGCGCCAGCAAAGGTCAGGAACACCAGGTTGCGCCCGGGCACGAAGGCATTGGGCAAGCCCGACTGCGCCAGCTCGAATTGCATGTCGCGCGTCAGCGCCGTTTCGCTGATGCGGCCCAGCACCGCCATGTCAATCACATGATCGTCGCCAAGCCGCGCCGCCCAGGCGGGAAAGCGCGCACGCAACTCGCTCAGCACCACCTCGCGCTGCGCCAGCTCGACGCGGTGGCGCTGGCCGTAGTCGAAACCCAGGGTCTCGACGCGCGGATAGCGCGCCAGTGCGTGCGCCAGGCAGGTGGTCGAGTCCTGCCCGCCCGAAAACAGCACCAGCGCGCCACGGTGCATCGGCGCGCCGATGGCCGCCATCGTGCGGGCGCTGGTCTGCGGGCTCATGGCAGCAACGTGCTCACGTAGTGCGCCAGGGCCGGCCGCAGCCGCCGCGGCTTGGCCTTGATCACCGTGCCGACGCTGACAAAACACAGCGCCTGCTCATCGGCCTGCAGGTCGAACAGCTTGCGCAGCGCGCTGGAGGCCAGCGCCTTGCCACTGGTCAGCGCCGCGCCAAAGCCCAGCGCATGCGCCATCAGCAGCATGTTCTGCAGCGCGCAGCCGGCCGACACGATGCGCTCGTGCGGCTCGATCTCGGCATCGTGATCGCGCAGCCGCGCCACCGCCAGCAGCAGCAGCGGCGCGCGAAAGGCCTTCTCGCGCGCCTGCTCGATCTGCAGCGGCGTGGCGCTGGCGTCGCGCTGCACCAGCGCGCTGGCGAAGGCGTCCGCCAGGCGTCCGCGCGCCGCTGGCGGCACGACGATGAAGCGCCAGGGCAGCAGTTCGTGGTGGTCGGGCGCGCTCGCCGCCGCGCCCAGGATGGCCTGAGTCTGCGCGGCGTCCGGGCCGGGATCACCCAGGCGCTTGGGCAGGATGGTCTGGCGCGTGTGGATCAGGGTGTGCGCCAGCTCCACCACTTCGGGCGGACGCGGGTCGCCCAGGGTGGGCACGGCCTCAGCCGGGCTTGCCGTCGATGCGGGGTCTTCCATACCAGCTAGCGTAACGCAGCGTCCAGGCCGTGACGACCACCGCCCACAACAACGCCACCAGCCCGGTCAGCCAGGCCGGCACACCCTGCACGGCGGCGATCAGGCGCAGGCCCACCGTGATCTGCAGCAGCCAGAACAACGCCCACACCAGCTTGTCGGCCACCAGCGGGCGCCCGCTGTGACCGCAGGAGACGCGCGTGACCATGGCGATCATCACCGAGCCCAGAAAACCCATCGACAGCGCGTGCAGCGCGCCCAGGCCCAGCACCGGGCTGCCGCGGGACAGCCACAGCGCCTGCGAGGCCGCGCTGTACAGCAGCGTCAGGCCGAGCCAGACGAAGCCGATGTGCAGCATCGCCAGCAGCGGGATGCCGAAGCTTTGCGCCAGACCCCAGCGCAGCGCCAGCCCCACCAGCAGCGCGCCGGCGGCCAGCTCGACCGCCATCACCACCCATGTCCAGGCGACAGCGGCCGGCAGCAGGAAGTCGACCCACAGCGCCAGCACCTCGAACGCCGCCACGCCCAGCATCAGCCACAGCAGCCAGTAGGGCCGCCAGGACTTGACCGTCGGCAGCACGTTGGCGGTGAAGAAGGGCAGCATGCGGTGCGCCACGCTGACGTAGGTGACGACGATGAAGCCCCACAAGGCACCGCGCACCAGCACCAGGGCCAGCGCCGTCTGCTCACCCGCCAGCGCGACGCCGGCGCCGGCCAGGCACAGGCTGCCGACCAGGCCGCCGACCCCCGCCGCCTTGGCGTGCATGCGGTCGGGCGCGCGGCTGGCCAGGATCAGGCGCCAGAAGAAGCCCACCATCCAGGCCAGTCCGGCGCAGGCCAGCGCCAGCCCGGCCAGCGCCACACCGGCATGCCAATGCGCGCCCGCCAGCCACAGCAGCCAGCCGCCCGCCTGCAGGCCCAGCGGCCACTGCAGTTGCTGCGCGGTCGGGTGCTCGACGCGCAGCCAGTTGGGCCCGGCGGTGAACAGAAACCCCGAGAAGAACAGCGGCATGAAGCCGAACACCATCACCGCGGCATGCGTCAGCGTGGGCGGCAGCGCGTAGCCCAGGCCGAACCAGCCGTGCACGCGATCAATGTGCACCAGCAACCACCAGCCGCTGGCCGCCACCAGCACCAGCATGGCCAGGAAGAAGCTCAGCCGGTGCGGCGCCACCATCAGCATGGACAGGCGCCAGCGGCTGGATGGCGGACTTGGCGGCGTGGCGCGATCGGTTGACGTGGCTTGGTTCATGAGCCCTGCTTGTACGCGCCCAGCCATGGACTTGGCAATGACCGGGGTTAAGCCCGGGCGACCAGGCGCATGACAAAGGACGAATGACCGCGGCTTCGCCTGCGATGCCGGTGCCGCCGATTACCATCGCCGGGCTCCACCCGTACCAACATGCCCCTTCCGCCACCTGAACTCCACGCCGACGTCGCCATCATCGGCGCCGGCCCGGCCGGGTTGATGGCGGCCGAAGTACTGTCGGCCGCCGGCATCGCGGCGCAGGTGTTCGATGCCATGCCCTCGGTCGGACGCAAGTTCCTGCTGGCCGGCAAGGGTGGGCTGAACCTGACGCACGCGGAAGACTTCGCGCGCTTCGTCACCCGCTACGGCGCCGCGCAGGCGCACATCGAGTCCTGGCTGCGCATCTTCGGCCCGCAGCAACTGCGTCAGTGGGCGCACGGCCTCGGCATCGACACCTTCGTCGGCAGCTCGCAGCGCGTGTTCCCGGCCGAGATGAAGGCCGCGCCCCTACTGCGTGCCTGGCTGCAGCGCCTGCGCCACCCGCCTGCCGGCGGCGTGCCGGTGCGCTTTCATATGCGGCACCGGTGGATCGGTTGGGCGGCGACCGAGAGCAATCTGGCCAACGTCGCTGGCACGCCCGATCCCGCACCCACCCACCATGGTCTGCGTTTCGAGACGCCACAAGGCTCATTGCAAGTGAGCGCCCGCGCGGTGCTGCTCGCCCTGGGCGGCGCCAGCTGGCCGCGCCTGGGCTCCGACGGTGCCTGGGCTGCGCCACTGGCCGAGCGTAGCGTGGGCGTCGCGCCGCTGCGGCCCGCCAACTGCGGCTTCGATGCCGCCGGCCGCGACGGTGCCGGCTGGTCGGATTTCTTTCGCCAGCGCTTCGCCGGCCAGCCCTTCAAGTCGGTCACCCTCACGCTGCGCGATGAGTCTGGCCGCACCTTGTTCCAGCGCCCGGGCGAATTCGTCGCCACCGACAGCGGCGTCGAGGGCAGCCTGATCTACGCCGCCAGCCATCTGCTGCGCGAGGCCATCGCCACCCACGGCAGCGCCACCTTCTGGCTCGATCTGCTGCCGGCGCGCAGCGCCGAACAGGTACTGGACGCCGTGCGCGCGCCGCGCGGCGCGCAAAGCCTGTCCAACCACCTGCGCCGCCGCCTGGGGCTGGATGGCATCAAGGCCGCGCTGCTGAACGAGCTGCTGCCGCGCGAGGCGCTGCAGGATGCCGAGCAACTGGCCGCAGCCATCAAGGCGCTGCCGGTGCGCCTCACCGCCGCGCGCCCGGTCGCCGAAGCCATCAGCAGCGCCGGCGGCGTGCGCCTGGATGAGCTGGACGAGGGCTTGCAACTGCGCCGACTGCCTGGCGTATTCTGCGCCGGCGAGATGCTGGACTGGGAAGCCCCGACTGGTGGCTACCTGCTGACGGCGTGCCTGGCCAGCGGCGTGATGGCGGCGCGCGGCGTCGATCAATGGCTGGCGCGCCGCGACTGAGCGCGGCGATCACCTGCCGATCAACCGCCTCGGGTAACCGCCGCTGCTCACCCGCAACTGCCCACAAACCCGCACTGCGTGCAGTAGTCGCAGCCGTCCTTGCGGATCATGGCGTGGGCGCCGCACTCGGGGCATTTCTTACCGGCCATCACACCCGGAGCCGTGGTGATGGGCGCGATCTCGGGCTCGGGCCGCAGCAATTCATCGGCACCGAACAGCGAGCCCTGCGCGGCTTCGGCGCGCTTGGCGATCAGGTTCTCGACCGCGTAGCCGATGGCGGCCACCTCGCTGTCGTGCCAGCGCGGCACATGGGTGCCGTCGGCCCGCTCGTAGGTGCCCAGGCGCACCGGGCCGCGGTCCCAGCTGACCTTGCGCATGTCGGACAGCGCGCGATCCAGGAAACCGCCGCGCGCCGCCAGGCTGAGCATGCGCATGGTGGCGGTGATCCACTGCTGCGATTCGCCGCTCTGGCCGACCGGCATGAAGAACTCGATCGCACGCTCGACCATGCCCTTGCCGTCGGCCGTGGGCACCGGCAGGAAGGAGACGATCAGGTACAGGCGCTGCTGGCCTTCGCTGGTCCAGTATTCGATCTTCTCGGTGACGGCAGGCAGGCCGCCGGAGGGGCGCTTCTCGATCACCGAGCGCATCGGGTCGTAGACCGCCGAGGGCATGGCGGGCGCGCCGGCCGGCGGCTGCGGGGCCGCCTCTTCCTTCTTGGCCGGCGTGGTTTCCAGCACCGCGCCGAGGATGCTGTTGGGGCGGTAGGTGGCCAGGCCCTTCAGGCCGGCCTGCCAGGCCTGGCGGTACAAATCCTTGAAGTCGCCGTAGGGGTAGTCCTCGGGGATGTTGACGGTCTTGCTGATCGAGGTGTCGACGTAGGGCTGCACCGCCTCCATCATGGCGACGTGCTCCTGCGCGCTCATCTGCAGCGCGTTGACGAAGTACTCGGGCAGCGCATCGGGCTGATCCGGTGTCACCCTGCCATCGATCCGTGAGCGGTAGACGCGGAACGCGTGGTCTTCAACCAGGTAGCTGCTCTTGCTGCCATCGGCCTCGCGCTTGTTGCGCGTGTAGCCCCAGCTGAACGCCGGCTCGATGCCGTTGGACGCGTTGTCGGCAAAGGCCAGGCTGACGGTGCCGGTGGGCGCAATCGACAGCAGATGGCTGTTGCGGATGCCGTGCTGCCGGATCGCTGCCTGGATGTCTTCGGGCAGCCGGCTGGCAAAGGTGCCGTCGGCCAGATAGCCATCGGCCTTGAACTTGGGGAAGGCGCCCTTTTCCTTGGCCAGTTCGACCGAAGCACGGTAGGCCGCATCGCGCATGCGGCGCGCGATCTGCGCCGCCATGTCCCGACCGTCTTCGCGGTCGTAACGCAGCTTGAGCATGGTCAGCGCGTTGCCCAGGCCGGTGAAGCCGACGCCGATGCGGCGCTTGGCCGCGCTCTCGGCGCGCTGCTGCTCCAGCGGCCAGAAGGTGACTTCGAGCACGTTGTCGAGCGCGCGCACCTGGGTGGCGACGACCTGCTCGAAGCGGTCGAAGTCGAACGCGGGCTCACCGCCATCGCCAAACGGATGGCGCACGAAGTTCGTCAGGATGATGGGGCCGAGGTCGCAGCAGCCGTAGGGGGGCAGCGGTTGCTCGCCGCAAGGATTCGTCGCCTCGATCGTCTCGCAGTAGTTCAGGTTGTTGTCGCGCCCGATCTGGTCGAGGAACAGGATGCCCGGCTCGGCGAAGTCGTAGGTGGACTTCATGATGGTGTCCCACAGCTCGCGCGCGGGCAGCTTGCGATACACCCATTGGCCGTCGGCGCGCTGGTAGCCGCCCTGGTCCAGCACTTTCTGGCCGGGCTTGGCCTTGTGCACCAGTTCCCAGTCGGCGCCGCTGGCCACGGCCTGCATGAAGGCGTCGGACACGCCCACCGAGACGTTGAAATTGTTCCAGCGGCCGGGCGTGCGCTTGGCGGTGATGAACTCGATGACGTCCGGGTGGTCGATGCGCAGCACGCCCATTTGCGCGCCACGCCGGGCGCCGGCGCTTTCCACCGTGGCGCACGACTGGTCGAACACGTTCATGTAGCTGCAGGGGCCGCTGGCGATGCTGTGCGTGCCCTTGACGAAGGCGCCCTTGGGGCGGATGCGGCTGAAGTCGTAGCCCACACCGCCGCCGCGGCGCATGGTTTCGGCGGCTTCGCGCAGGGCTTCGTAGATGCCGGGGTAGCCCTCGTCGTCGTGGCCCTGGATGGCGTCGCCCACCGGCTGCACGAAACAGTTGATCAGCGTCGCCTGGATGTCGGTGCCGGCGGCGCTCATGATGCGGCCCGCGCCAATGGCGCCGGCGTACAGGTTGCTCAGGAACTTCTGCTCCCACTCGGCCCGCAATTCGGGCTTCTCGACGCTGGCCAGCGCGCGCGCCACGCGGCCGTACAGCTGCTCCAGCGACGTCTCGCCCGGCTTGAAGTATTTCTCGGCCAGCACATCGTGGCAGATCGGCTGCTCGGGCAGACGGACGCTTTGGGCGTGGGGAAGGGGGTCTCGTTTCATTTTGTGAATTCAGGCCTAAAAACGTTAACAGAAACCGCGCGAATCGCAGCAGGCAGCCGAAGCCCACATTCTTGCACCAACCCGCTTCGCCATCCGGAACGATGGCCAGCCGGCGGGTGCTTCCAACCCCCGCAAGCGCCACAACGGCTCGCGAAAAGTCAGCTTCCACCCAGTCCGAAACCTGACCATGCAGCCCCCCGGCCAACGCACACGACCGGAGCCACTCAATTCAGCATTCGGTATAGGCCACCGCCAGCCCGCCGCGCGAGGTTTCCTTGTATTTGTCGAGCATGTCGCGGCCGGTCTCGCGCAGCGTCAGGATGGCGGCGTCGAGGCTGATCATGTGCGTGCCGTCGCCCGACAGCGCCAGCTGCGCGGCGTTGATGGCCTTGATGGCGGCCATGGCGTTGCGCTCGATGCAGGGCACCTGCACCAGGCCGCCGACCGGATCGCAGGTCAGCCCCAGGTTGTGCTCCAGGCCGATCTCGGCGGCGTTCTCGACCTGCTCGGGCGTGCCGCCCAGCACCTGCGTGAGGCCCGCCGCCGCCATCGCGCAGGCGGCGCCAACCTCGCCCTGGCAACCGACCTCGGCGCCAGAGATCGAGGCGTTGGTCTTGATCAGCACGCCGATTGCCGTGGCCGCCAGCAGGAAGTCGACCACGTCGCCGTCGTGGGCGCCGCGCTGGAAGTCCATGAAGTAGTGCAGCACCGCCGGGATGATGCCGGCAGCGCCATTGGTCGGCGCCGTCACCACGCGGCCACCGGCGGCGTTTTCCTCGTTCACCGCCAGCGCGTACAGGTTGACCCAGTCCATGGCCGAGAAGGTCTGGGTGATCAGGTTGGGCCGGCTGTCGCGCGCGTTCAGCCGGGCATGCATGGCCGGCGCGCGGCGCACCACCTCCAGCCCGCCGGGCAGTACGCCCTCGTGCCGCAGGCCGCGCGCCACGCAGGCCTTCATCACCTGCCAGATCGCCAGCAGCGCGGCGCGCGTGTCGGCCTCAGGGCGCCAGGCGCGCTCGTTGCGCAGCACCAGCTCGGCCACGCTCAGGCCGTGCTGGCGGCACAGCGCCAGCAACTGTTCGCCGCTGGCGTAGGGCAACTCGAGCGGCAAGTCGGCGGTGCCGGTCTGGCCCGCCGCGGCCTGCGCCTCGTCGACGATAAAGCCGCCGCCGACCGAGTAATAGGTGTTCTCGTAGAGCACATCGCCCACGCCGCCACCGCCGTGCGCCGCCAGCCGAAGCGCGTTGGGGTGCCAGGGCAGGTTGACCGGCAGCAGCTTCAGGTCCTGATGCCAGTCAAACGCCAGCTCACGCCCGCCCGCCAGCGGCAGCCGGCCGTCGAGTTGCACGCCGTCCACCGCCTGGGCCATGGCGTCGGGGTCGGCCTGGTCGGGCTCGATGCCCATCAGGCCGGCGACCACGGCGCGGTCGGTGCCGTGGCCGATGCCGGTGGCCGCGAGCGAGCCGTACAGCCGCACCTGCACGCGCCGCACGGCCTGAAGCAGGCCGGCATCGCGCAGATGGCGGGCGAAGCCGCAGGCGGCGCGCATCGGCCCCACGGTGTGCGAGCTGGACGGGCCAATGCCGATCTTGAACAGGTCGAGGGCGCTGATGGTCATGGGATCGAATCATCGCAACAAGCACGCTTGGCGTCGAGCGCAAGTCCCCTGCTCTCAGAGGCCGGCCGTAGAATCGCGGCTTCCCGCGTTTTCAACAGCCTCTGGACAGATACCATGAACCGCTGCGCGAAAAACCCCTGGCCGCGCCTTGCCGCGGCCCTGGCGTTCGGCCTGATGGCCGCCGCCACCCTGGCCCCCGCGCCGGCCAATGCACAGGCGCAGCGCCTGTTCCCGCACGGCGTGCAGCGCGGCCAGATCGGCTTTGCCGATCCGCCCCAAGTGCTGCTCGACGGCCGTCCGGAGCGGCTGGCGCCCGGCGCACGCGTGCGCAATGAACACAACATGATCGCGCTGTCGGGCACGCTGCGCGGCCGCACTTTCCTGGTCAACTACCTGCGTGACCCGGCCGGCGTGGTGCGCGAGATCTGGATCCTCACGCCCGAGGAAGCCGCCAGCGCCCTGCCCGGCCAGACGCCTACACCATCGGAGCGCGTCAGCCCGGCCTACCTCAACTAAGAAGGTGAACGAACCCGTCATGCCCCGCAAAGTATTCATCAAGACCTTCGGCTGCCAGATGAACGAGTACGACTCGGCCAAAATGGCCGACGTGCTTGGCGCCGCCGAAGGCTACGAGCCCACCGACGACCCCGAAGCGGCCGACCTGATCCTGTTCAACACCTGCTCGGTGCGCGAGAAGGCGCAGGAGAAGGTGTTCAGCGACCTGGGCCGCGTCAAGCACCTGAAGCAGAAGGGCGTGCTGATCGGCGTCGGCGGCTGCGTCGCCAGCCAGGAGGGCGAGGCCATCATCCAGCGCGCGCCCTACGTCGATCTGGTGTTCGGCCCGCAGACGCTGCACCGCCTGCCCGAGCTGCTGGCCAAACGCGAGCAGACGGATCGCCCGCAGGTCGACATCAGCTTTCCGGAAATCGAGAAGTTCGACCACCTGCCGCCGGCCGGCGTCAAGGGCGCCAGCGCCTTAAATCCCCGGCATCGAGCGCATCCGCTACACCACCAGCCACCCGAACGAGTTCACGCAGCGGCTGATCGATGTCTATGGCCGGGTGCCCAAGCTGGTCAGCCACCTGCACCTGCCGGTGCAGCACGGCAGCGACCGCATCCTGATGGCGATGAAGCGCGGCTACACCGCCATGGAATACAAGAGCATCATCCGCAAGCTGCGCGCGGTGCGGCCCGACATCAGCCTGAGCAGCGACTTCATCGTCGGCTTCCCGGGCGAGACCGAGGAAGACTTCGGCAAGATGATGAAACTGATCGATGACGTCGGCTACGACGCCTCCTTCAGCTTCATCTTCAGCCCGCGCCCCGGTACGCCGGCCGCCAACCTGGCCGACGACACGCCGCACGAACTGAAGCTGAGGCGCCTGCAGCAGCTGCAGGCCGCCGTGGAGCAGAACGTGCGCGCCATCGGCGCCAGCCGCGTCGGCACCGTGCAGCGCATTCTGGTCGAAGGCCCGTCGCGCAAGAACCCGCATGAACTGATGGGCCGCACCGAGTGCAACCGCATCGTCAACTTCGACGCCGGCCCGAACGGCGCGCGCCTGATCGGCCAGATGCTGGACGTGCACATCACCGAGGCGCTGCCGCACTCGCTGCGCGGGCGCGTAACCGTGGAGGCCGTGGAGGCGCTCGCGTAGCGGCGGCCCCTACGCCGCGCTGTTCTTGCGCTGGCGCTTGTCGCGCACCGACACGCGCGAGGTGCCCTCGTCGCGCCACTCGAAGGCATCGACTGCCGCCAGCAGCTTGCTGAGCGTGGCGTAGCCGTAGTTGCGCGGATCGAACGAGGCCTTGTTGCTGATCTGCGTGCCGACCGCGCCCACGCGCGCCCAGCCCGATTCGTCCTGCACCGCGTACACGGCGTCGCGCAGCAGGTTCATCAGCGCCGAGTCCTGGCGCAATTGCGAGGTCGGCACGCGGATGCGCTGCGCGGTCGGGGCGGGTGCCGGCGCGGCGGCGTGGTCGGCCGACCGCCGGGGTTCGGCGGCCGGCGCGCCCTCGGCCTCGGCGTGCGCCTCGGCCAGCGCCTCCAGGTACAGAAAGCGCGAGCACGCGTTGACGAACGGCATGGGCGTCTGCGCCGCACCAAAGCCGTACACGGCCGCGCCCTTGGCACGCAGGTGCATCACCAGCGGCGTGAAGTCGGCGTCCGACGAGACGATGCCGAAGGCGTCGGGCCGCTCGGTGTAGAGCAACTCCATCGCGTCCACCGTCATCGCCATGTCGCTGGCGTTCTTGCGCTTGGAGTAATCGAACTGCTGCATCGGCCGGATGGCGAAGTCGAGCAGACGCGACTGCCAGCCCGACAGCGCCGACTTGGCCCAGTTGCCGTAGGCGCGCCGGATGTTGATCACGCCCAGCGTGGACAACTCGGTCAATATCTCGTCGATCAACTCGGCCGGCGCGTTGTCGGCGTCGATGAGCAGGGCGATGCGGGGCTGGGTATTGGGTTCGCTCATGTCCCACCCTCCTGAAGCCCGAAACGATCTTCCAGGCGCTCGATCGTCCTAGCCCAGCGATCCGACACTGGTTTCGCGACGGAGTTTTGATTGCCGAAGAACCCAGTCTCCTTGACCGCCTGATCCAACGGCACGGTATGCAACCAATGAATCGGTACGAATTTTTCGACCTTGTCGCTAGCAGGGTCCATCGGTGGAGAGGATGCAAAGGTCGGCGCCAAGTTTCGCAGGGGCTGGGTATCTCCGGGGAGCGGTTCAGTCACTGGTTTGGGCGACCCGGTTACCACGCCGACGCCCACGTAGCCGCGCCCCGGCACATTGACCCACACCCGATCTTCCGGCTGAAGCATGTCCAGGGTGCGCGTGTACCAACTGCCTCCGCCTGCAGAGATGAATCCAAGCTTCCTTGCATCATCCCAGCTTCGGTCCGGTCCGTGGCCGAACGACACATAGAACTCCCCATTCCAATCCTGTTGCCGCTTAGCTCGATCTGTGTCCACGGACTGTACGGGATCGCGTAGCCAAGCGCGCGCCAAGTAGGCGCGCTCACCATCCTGAACGAAATGAACGAATACGGCATTGATCGGCATTCCGTACGTTTCGGCCAAGTAATGGATGACGCGCTCCGTGGCGGCATCGATGCCCGCTGCGACGACCCACAACTCATGCGAGCCGTTGAGCTCATCTGGTGGAGGGGTGCCAAACTTTGCCTTAAAGGCATCGTCGAAAGACTGGCCGCTTGCGCCGGACAGGGGATGATGCTTCGCAAAAATCTCCGCAATCGCGCTGTTGTCAAGTATTGCCACCCAAGAGGCATAGTCAATGAGTTGGGCAACGACTTCCCTACGCGTGATATCGCGCTTCAATTCCAAGATCACGAGATTGCCGGCTCGATCAATCGCGAGAAGATCGATGAACTCGCTTCGATCCGCATGCTTGACAGTGACTTGGCGTCCGAGCAGCATCAACTCGGGCGCGACAATAGACAAGTCCTTTTCGAGCAGTTCCTGAAGCTTTTGCTCAAGGTCTGCACCAGACATCTCAAGTCGCTTTGGCATGTCTTCATCAACGCGCCACAGTGCCATTTCTACGGCCATGATTTCCTCCAGATCAATCCAGTCGCCAGCTCAGGGATTTCCCACCCCTCAACGGCTTTACCACCCCTCCCCGAACGTCACTTGCTCCGAGACGGTTCCTACTCCTGTTTCCGTAGCTAGACGCACCTGCTGTTCCTGGGGAAACCGTAGAAATCGGCTCCGAAAGACGATGCAAACCCCGCCAGCCTGTTCAGCGGGCCGGCGGCCTCGAAGGCTTGGGCGTACAGCTCCAGCGCCGAGAGTGGCGTGTAGCAGCCGGCGCAGCCGCTGGCGTGTTCCTTCAGGTACGCGGGGTGCAGGGCGTGGTCGGCAACGATGCGGGGTGGGGTGTCGGCGGTCACGGGTGTGTGCTCATCCGTGGGCCGCAGCTTGCAGCACTTGCTCGGCCCATTGGTTCAGGCTCTTGCCTTCGGCCTGCGCGGCGATGAGCGATGCGCGATGCACTTCCGGCGACACCCGCAGCATCATGCGGCCGCTGGCGGCGCTTTGCGGGTGCTTGCCGAGTATCGCGCACGTCGTGAGGTAATCATCAACGGCTTCCTCGAAGGCGCTGCGTAGCGCGGCGACGCTGTCGGCATGAAAGCCGATGATGTCGTCGATGCCCAGCACGCGGCCGACGAAGATCGCATCGCGGTCGTCGTATTCGATGTGGGCGGTATAGCCCCTGTGCGTCATCTTGCTCATGGCGTGATCTTCAGTTTCTGCAGGAATTCGCGCGCCTGTTCAACCTGATAGCGCCTGGCTTCCTTGCCCGGGTGCGGCCGATGGCACAGAAATGCCAGATCATCCTTGTCGAACCGGACTCGCGAGCCTTGGCCTTCCGTCAGCGCGCAGCCAACTGCCAGCAGCAGCTTCTCGATGTCACTGAACGGCAACGTGCCCAGCGTGGGCTTGGTGAAGATCGCTTGCAGCGTCTTCTGATGCTTGCTGTTCATGATTGCAATGATAGGCTGATTGGCGCGTTCATGCAATCGTTTTATGCAATCAAGACCGGCAGCCTTGTGATGGTATCAGCTCGACACAAGCTTCCATCGGAGCGCTTCCCCAGCCCGCAACGGCTTCACCACCGCCTCCCCAAAGGCCACCTCCTCCGGCAGCGTCCAGTCCTCTTTGCGAAGCGTGATGCGCCCGCCGTTCCTCGGCAAGCCATAGAAGTCGGCGCCATGGAACGACGCAAAACCTTCCAGCTTGTCCAGCGCACCGGCCGCCTCGAAGGCCTCGGCGTACAGCTCCAGCGCACTCAGCGCGGTGTAGCAGCCGGCACAACCGCTGGCGTGCTCTTTCAGCTGCGCGGGGTGCGGCGCCGAGTCGGTACCAAGAAAGAACTTCGGGCTGCCGCTGGTGGCCGCCTGCACCAGCGCCTGGCGGTGCAGTTCGCGCTTCAAGACCGGCAGGCAGTAGTAGTGCGGGCGGATGCCGCCCTGAAAAATGGCGTTTCGGTTGTAGAGCAGGTGGTGCGCGGTGATGGTGGCCGCCGTGTGCACATCGGCGCTGGCGACGTAGTGCGCGGCCTCGCGCGTGGTGATGTGCTCGAACACCACCTTCAGTTCAGGGAAATCGCGCCGCAGCGGGATCATCACGCGGTCGATGAACACGGCCTCGCGGTCGAACAGGTCGATGTCGGCATCGGTCACCTCGCCGTGCACCAGCAGCTTGAGGCCGGCGCGCTGCATGGCTTCGAGCGTCTTGTACGTCTTGCGCACGTCGGTGACGCCGGCGTCGCTATTGGTGGTGGCGCCGGCCGGGTACAGCTTGAGCGCGACGATGCCGGCCTCAGCCGCGCGCGCGATCTCATCGGGCGGCGTGTTGTCGGTCAGGTACAGCGTCATCAGCGGCTCGAAGGCCACGCCGGCCGGCACCGCGGCCAGGATGCGCTGCTTGTAATCCAGCGCCTGCGCCGCCGTGGTCACCGGTGGACGCAGGTTGGGCATGATGATCGCCCGCGCGAACTGGGCCGCCGTGTGCGGCACCACCGAGGTCAGCGCGGCGCCGTCGCGCACGTGCAGGTGCCAGTCGTCTGGGCGCGTGAGGGCGAGGGTTTGCGGTGCATTGCTCATGCACAGATTGTCCCACCGGCGCAGCGCCCCTTACGACAAAGCCATCGCCGCAGGCCGATGGCTTTCTCAATTCAAGCGGCCGCGGAGCAGGCCATTCTGGGATGCCGTGGAACGGGCTTGGCCCGGCCACTGGCATCGTCCCCCTCAGGGGGAAGGCGCGTCAGCGCCACAGGGGAGCTTTGTCAGGCGGTGTAGTCGCCGCTGGCCTCGGGCTGAAACTCGATGGCGCGCACGATCAGTTGACCCGGCTTGCCATCGGCGCCCTGCCATTCGGCCGTCTCGCCGACGCGCAGGCCGAGCAAGCTGGTGCCCAGTGGCGACAGCACCGAGATCATGCCCTGCGCGGCGTTGGCGTCCTCGGGGTAGCACAGCGTGATGGCGCGCTCCTGCCCGGTGGCCGGATCGGCCACGCGCAGCTTGGAATACATGGTGACGATGTCGGCGCCAATCTCCTGCGGGCGCACCAGCTCGGCGGCGTCGATCAGCTCCGACAGCTCATCGGCCTGCGCCGCCGCCGTGCCCGCCGCGGCGCGGCGGCGCAGCATGTTGAAGATGCGCACGTGATCCAGTTCGGTGATGGTGCGATTGAAGTCGGTGCTGGTCATGGCAGTCTCCGGCGAAAAAACACTGGGGTGAGGGTCATGCGGTCCGGCCAGGGTGGTGGCTGCAGACCGGAACACGAGAAAGGGATCGACGATGGCGGCGGCGCCGCCGCTGGCCTGGCCCGACAATCCGGGGGGCGCTCTGCTTTTAGAGTCGGGGTGGGATCGTCGGGCTCAGGAATGTGCGGCCATTAGGCTCGCACGGCGGGCCGGATTGGCCCGCGGAACCGCTCGACGCATGAATCGCGCGCACGCCCAGGCACCGACCTTTGCGGCTGGCGCCTCGCACCGCTGCGGCGGCGCGTGGATGACGTGTGACATCGACATGGGCGGATGATAGCGTGTCCGCGCCATGACCACCACTATCCGCACCACCATGCGCGCCCATAGCGGCGCCACGCCGGATGGGATCGGCTTTGGCCTTGCCCCATCGTTCAGCCGACGAAGCGGCGAAACGCCGGCAGCCCGACACCCGCGGCATCGAAGCCGCCGTCCACCGCCAGCACTTGTCCAGTCACGTAGCCGGCATCGGGCGTGCACAGAAAACCGACCGCGGCGGCGATCTCCTGCTCCAGCCCGTAGCGCGCCAGCGGCACGGTGTCGTGGTAATCGGCGCGAATCTCGGGCGTGTGCACCTGCCGCGCCATGGCGGTTTCCACCGGGCCGGGCGCGATGGCGTTGACGCGGACCCCGTAGGCGGCCCATTCCACCGCCTGCTGCTTGGCCAGGTGGATCAGCGCCGCCTTGCTGGTGCCGTAGGCCACCCGCAGCGTGCTGGCGCGCAGGCCCGAGATGGAGGCGATGTGGACGATGCTGCCGCCGCCCGCGCGCCGCAGCAGCGGCAGCGCCGCCTGCGAGCACAGGAAGGGGCCATCGAGGTTGGTCGCCATGACGAAGCGCCATTCCTCGTAACTGGTGTCGGCGGCCGGCTTGAACACCGCCACACCGGCGTTGTTGACCAGCGCGTCGATGCGGCCAAACGCCTGGTCGACGCGCGCCATCGCTGCCTGCACGGCCGTGCTGTCGGAGACATCACCGTGAATCGCCAGCACGCGCTCGCCGTGCTCGGCGCCGAGCTCTTCGGCGCATTCGTTGAGCGTGTGCAGATCGATGTCGATCAGCGCCACGCGCTGCCCGCGCGCCAGAAACCAGCGCGCGATGGCCTTGCCGATGCCGCGCGCGGCGCCGGTCACCACGGCGACGGGGCGTGAAGTGTCTGCATTCATGGCGGGACTGTAGCGCCGCGCCTGCGCCGCTGCGCAGCGGGTCCAAGCTGCTTTTTTTGGCGGGCGGCGATCAGGGTTTGCATGGGTATCGCCGCACGCCAAACGCCAGGGCCCGCGGCCCAAGCGACTTAAGATACGTGGCTGCCGCCGCTCGGGCCGCGGCCCGGTCCGCGCCCATCCCGACATCCATGCCTGCCTCCCCACCACCCGTGCCTGCCCCAGAAACCGCCGAGGCAGACTGCAAGCCGCGCGTGCCGCTGGCGATCGAGGACTGGCTGACGGTAGTCATCATGGCGCTGCTGGCGCTGATCACCTTCGCCAACGTGCTGGTGCGCTACTTCACCGACGCCTCGTTCGCCTGGACGGAAGAGGTGTCGATCTTCCTGATGATCATGCTGGCTATGGTGGCCGGCTCGGCCGCGGTGGCGCGCAACCGGCACATCCGCATCGAGTTCTTCGCCGACAGCGGCCCGCCGCGCCGCCAGCGCGCGCTGGCCATCTTCGGCGCCGCCCTGGTGGCCCTGCTGTTCACACTGATCGCGCTGCTGTCCACGCGCCTGGTCTGGGACGACATCCAGTACGGCGAGACCTCGCCGGGCATCGGCATCCCGCAGTGGTGGTACACGATCTGGATGCCCATCGTCTGTGTGGTCATCGCGCTGCGCGCCATCGGCGTGATGCGGCGCGGCGGCCGCGCAGCCGCCGACGACCCGAGCCACCCGAGCTCGCCCGCGATCCGCGACGAGGAGCGCGCGCCATGAGGGCCGGCATTGAACTCCTTCCCCCGCTGGAGGAAGGCAGGGATGGGGGCCGGGCCGTCATCCCTGCAAGGGGGTGGCCCCCACCCCAGCCCTCCCACAAAGGGGGAGGGAGCAGGACAACCCTCTCCCGCCAGCGGGAGAGGGAGCAATGCAGGGAGGCAGGCACATGATCGCCACGCTGCTGTTCACGCTGTTCATCGTCACCATGCTGCTGGGCGTGCCGATTGGCGCCGCGCTCGGCCTGGCGGGTGTCGCGGCCATCGGGCTGGCGAACGCCGAGACCCAGTGGTTCGGCCTGCTGGCGGTGCCGCAGAACTTCTACGCCGGCCTGGGCAAGTACCCGCTGCTGGCGCTGCCGATGTTCGTGCTGGTCGGCTCGATCTTCGACCGCTCGGGCGTGGCCTCGCGGCTGGTCAACTTTGCCACCGCCATCGTCGGGCGCGGCCCCGGCATGCTGCCGCTGATCGCCATCACCGTGGCCATGTTCATGGGCGGCATCTCGGGCTCGGGCCCGGCCACGGCCGCCGCGGTGGGCGGCGTGATGATCGCGGCCATGACGCGCGCCGGCTACCCGGGCGCCTACTCGGCCAGCGTCGTCGGCGCGGCGGCGGCCACCGACATCCTGATCCCGCCCTCGATCGCCTTCATCGTGTATTCGGTGCTGGTGCCGGGCGCCTCGGTGCCGGCGCTGTTTGCCGCCGGCCTGATCCCGGGCGTGCTGGTGGGCATTTCGCTGATCGTGCCGGCGGTGTGGCTGGCGCGCCGCCACGGCATGGGCCAGCTGGAGGCCTCCTTGCCGCGCCCGCCCCTGCTGAAGAGTTTCATGGAATCGATCTGGGGCCTGATGGCGCCGGTGGTGATCCTGGGCGGCATGCGCATGGGCTGGTTCACGCCCACCGAGGCAGCGGTGGTGGCGGTGTTCTACGGCCTGTTCGTGGGCATGGTGATCCACCGCACCATGGGCTGGCGCGATGTGATCGTGGCGCTGAAGGAGTCGGGCGAGCTGTCGGCGGTGATCCTGATCGTGGTGGCACTGGCCAGCATCTTCGCCTTCTCGCTGTCCACCCTGGGCGTGATCGACCCGATCACCCAGGCCATCGTCGGCTCGGGCCTCAGCGAATACGGCGTGCTGGCGCTGATCGTGCTGCTGCTGGTGGTGATGGGCATGTTCCTGGACGGCATCTCGATCTTCCTCATCTTCGTGCCGCTGATGTGGCCGCTGATGCAGCACTACCAGTGGGACCCGGTGTGGTTCGGCGTGCTGCTGACGCTGATGGTGGCGATGGGCCAGTTCACGCCGCCGCTGGCCGTGAACCTGATGATTTCGTGCCGCATCGCCGGCGTCAGCATGGAACAGACCGTGCGCTGGGTGCTGCCGCTGGTGCTGGCCATGGGCGTGGTGGTGCTGATGGTGATCGTGTGGCCCGAGCTGGCGCTGTGGCTGCCGCGCGCACTGGGCTTTTGACCGTGAGCGCAAAATCGTTTCCAAGCCTTTTCTGCATGCGGTCACGCAGATACTTTTTCAATAGCAACCTGAAGGAGATGCCCTCATGAAATCACGCCGAACCCTGATCACCACCGCGCTGGCCGCCGCCAGCATGGGCCTTGCGCTGGGCCTGCCCACCGCCGCCCAGGCGCAGAACTACAAGTCCGAATACCGCATGTCGCTGGTGGTCGGCACCGCCTTCCCCTGGGGCAAGGGCGGCGAAATCTGGGCCAACAAGGTCAAGGAGAAGACCAACGGCCGCATCAACATCAAGCTGTACCCCGGGGTGTCGCTGATCCAGGGCGACCAGACGCGCGAATTCAGCGCGCTGCGCCAGGGCGTGATCGACATGGCCATCGGCTCCACCATCAACTGGTCGCCGCAGGTCAAGCAGCTCAACCTGTTCTCGCTGCCCTTCCTGATGCCCGACTACGCCGCCATCGACGCGCTGACGCAGGGCGAAGTCGGCAAGCAGATCTTCACCATCCTCGACAAGGCCGGCGTGGTGCCGCTGGCCTGGGGCGAGAACGGCTACCGCGAGCTGACCAACTCCAAGCATGTGGTCAAGTCGCCGGCCGACCTGAAGGGCCTGAAGATCCGCGTCGTCGGCTCGCCGCTGTTCCTAGACACCTTCACCGCCCTGGGCGCCAACCCCACGCAGATGAGTTGGGCCGACGCGCAACCGGCGTTTGCCAGCGGCGCCGTGGACGGGCAGGAAAACCCGATGAGCATCTTCACCGCCGCCAAGCTGCAGAACGTGGGCCAGAAGTTCGTCACCATGTGGGGCTACGTGGCCGATCCGCTGGTGTTCGTGGTCAACAAGGAAGTCTGGAACAGCTGGACCCCGGCCGACCGCGAGCACGTGCGCCAGGCCGCCATCGAAGCCGGCAAAGAAGAAATCGCCATCGCCCGCAAGGGCCTGGCCGATGCCGGCCAGCCGCTGCTGAAAGAGATCGAGGGCATGGGCGTCACCGTCACGCGCCTGAGCGCCGACGAGCGCGCAGCCTTCGTGAAGGCGACCAAGCCGGTCTACGACAAGTGGAAAGGCCAGATTGGGACCGATCTGGTGACGATGGCCGAGAAGGCGATTGCGGGGCGGAAGCAGTGATTGGGAATTGAGCTGATTTTGGAAGCCCCGCTTGCGGGGCTTTTTTCGTTTGAAGCGCAGCTTGGTGGCTTTCGATCCGGATAAGCACTTAGTCGAGAGCTGGGCACTGGCCGGTTAGTGGCGTTTGCTGTCCTTCGGTCGGGCAGGCTTAACGCACGCTGACCGCCATCAAGCAGTCACTTGAGGCGGTGACTGTGTGACGCACGAGAATCGCAGGAACCCTGTCTCGCCGCATTCGCCGCAACGACAAGTGGGCTAAGCTGCAAAAGACACCGGTCGCAACCTCCGGACTATACGAGCCTAGGTCTTGGCGTTACTTGGCTTCGTCGCGGGGTGCCATACCATCTTCCGGCCGCAATACAAGACTCAGCAGCCTGGCGCAGAAAGGGAGCCCATGCAGATTAGACAGGTCAGAATCCAGAACTTTCGAGGCATCGCCACTCTTGACTGGAAGCCAGGCTCGCCGTTCTGCTGCCTGATCGGCGCGGGAGATTCGGGCAAGTCCACGCTCCTCGACGCTGTCGAAGCCGCGCTCTCATCCCGGTGGTTCTCCTTCACGGAACCGGACTTCCTAGACTGCGACACCACGAAGCCCATCGTGATAGAGGCGACCGCGGGCGAGCTCTCCAAACCCTTGAAGTCCGATGAGCGCCTTGGACTCTACATCCGGGGCTGGACGGCTGCCGGCGAGCTTCGCGACGAGCCTGAAGACGATGACGAGCCGGTCCTGACGGTGCGCCTCACGGTCGATGCCACCATGGAGCCCGCCTGGGAACTGGTGTGCGACCGCATCGATGAGCCGCGAACGCTCTCCAATCGAGACCGGGCCCTCTTCGGCCTCGTTCGATTGGCCGGCGAGGACGCCCGACATCTGGCGTGGGGGCAAGGCTCAGTCCTCGCAAGGCTCACCGGGGACAACAAGGAAGCGGCTGGCAGGCTGGCTGAGGCCTACCGCTCGGCGCGAGAGAGCGCCAACCTGGGCGAGATCGAGTCGCTCGCCGACGCAGCATCCCGCGCCGAGGGCTTCGCCAAGGGCCTGGGAGCCTACGTGGAAGGCGTTTATGAGCCTGGCCTTGAGCTTGGCCGCTCAGGCCTGTCGTCAGGGTCGATCGCGCTGCATGACAACGGTGTTCCGCTGCGCCTTGCCGGTTTGGGGACCCGGCGGCTGGCAACGCTTGCCATCCAGAAGTCCGCAATCGCCGAGGGCGCGATCGTCCTTGTCGATGAGATCGAACATGGACTTGAGCCCCATCGGATCATTGGCGCCATCTCCCAGCTCAAAGCCGACCAGGCGCTTGCTGCAGCGGCGGGGAAGCCAACTGGCCAAATCCTGATGACCACGCATTCGGACGTGGCCCTGGGCGAAGCGGGGGCCGAGAGCGTACGTGTCGTGACGACCGCCAGGCCCGGGCGCGCGGCCAGCGTCTCCAAGCCAAGCTCTCCCGAGTTGCTCAAGCCACTGCTTCGATACATGCCGCGGGCCCTGTTCGGGCGGCGCATCCTCGTCACGGAGGGCAACACAGAGTTGGGTTTGCTGCTGGGCGTCCGCGAGCATTGGCCCCAGAGGCATGGAGGCCTGCCGATCGAGCAGCTTGGCTCAGCCATCGCTGAAGGCAATGGCGCCCAGGCCCCGGCCATAGCCCTTGCGGTGGCCGCACTTGGATACACGGTCGCGGTCTATCGTGACTCCGATGCGGCAATGAAGGCAGACGAGGCAGCGGCCCTGGCGGCCGCGGGCATACCCGTGTTCGAGTATGGCAACGGCCTCAACACTGAGCAGGCCATCATCTACGCGGCCAGCGACGAGATGGTTCAAGCCCTGTTGCTCTTCTCCCGGGAAGAGCACACCGCCGACTCGGTCGATAGCTGCCTGGACAACAAGATCGCCGATCTAGATGTCGCAACCATCCGACTCGACTTCGATACCTGGGAGCTGTTCACAGGGCTCAATGGCTCCCAGTTGCGAGAAGCTATCGCTGATGTGGCCCACAAGAAGAAGTGGTTCAAGGAGCAGAGGCTTGGCCGGGCGGTGTCATCACTGGCCTGGAGGATTGCAGAGCAACGTCCAGAATCCCCGCTGGCCACGGCACTCTCACAAGCCGAGGCCTGGCTCTATGCCTGACGCCGAGGAACTCTTCGCCCTGGGCAATGCAGCGGTGGTCGCGCCGGCCGGGCATGGCAAGACGGAGATCATCGCCAACATTGCCTCAATGGGGCAACGCGCATTGATCCTCACGCACACGCACGCGGGAGTCCACGCGATCCGAAGCAGGCTCAAGCGACTAGGCATTGCGCATTCGAGGGTCGCCGTGGACACCATCGCGGGCTGGTGCATGCGCTACGCCCACTCATTTCCAGGCGTGGCGAAGCCGCCGCCCGACATGCCTCAAAACGCTGATGAATGGGATCAACTGCATCGGGGGGCGACCCTAGCCCTTGGGGTTACCGCCATCCGCCAGGTCATTGCCGCGTCCTACGACCGCATCCTCATCGACGAGTATCAAGACTGCCATGGGCTGCAGCATCAGCTTGCCGCCGAGCTCTCGTCCATCGTGCCCACCTTGATCTTCGGCGACCCCATGCAGGGCATCTTCGAATTCGCCGGAGCGACCTTGGACTGGGATCGGGACATACATCCCGCCTTCCCGTCGGCCGGCACGCTTGAGACGCCCCACCGCTGGGCCGGGAAGAATCCTGAGCTGGGCCAGTGGATCGCTGAGACTCGGGGCAAGCTAATAAGGGGCGAGCCCATCGACCTCAGGGATCCCCGCATCACGTTCCGAGCATCCGGCGACGCCTTCGACATGGGAACCCTCTTCGAGGGGCTGGAAGGAAAGGAAGGCAGCTTCGCGGCCATCCACTGCAACAAGGGCCTTTGCTACCGGCTTGCAAGGGCCGCCAATGGTGGCTACCAGGCCATCGAGGAAATTGCGGCAAATCGCCTGCGCCAGTTCGCCTCCGAGTGGGATCAGGCGGGAGACGCGGCGTCCCGCCTGCGGTCTGTAACCTCCCTCATCGACGACTGCTTCCACAAGCGTGCTCCGGCAGAAGGCGAGCCAGCCGACCCGGACGACGAGGCGATTCGAGATCGCATGCTGGGGGCTGCACGGAACCTAGGCGAAGGCGACGGCTCCGTGGCAGCCGCCGAGTTGCTGACCCTGGCCCGCAAGCGGCCGCGCTGGAAGCTTTACAGGGGCGAGCTGTGGCGAGACTGCGAGCGGGCCGTTTCGGATCTGGCCTCCGGCCGCGTTGCGGCGATGCTTGAGGCGACGGTGACCGTGCGCCAGAGGGCAAGCAATTCAGGGCGCAAGCTTCCCCGGCGAACCGTCTCGACTCCACTGCTGCTCAAAGGCCTTGAGTTCGACCATGTAGTCATTCCGGATGCCTCGCACTTCGCGAGGGAGCGCCTCGCCCAGGCAAAGCTGTTGTACGTTGCCATCTCGCGAGCCACGCGGTCGCTGACGATCTCATCGTCAAACCCCACCCTTCGACTCTCGATCCCCTGACTGGACGGGCGCCCTATGCATTTGGGACTTTGCAACAACACCGGCCTTGTCTATAAGGGAATGGGCGCAGCCGACATCCCATCCATCCCAACGCCAAACGTCGCCCAAGCCAAGCTGATCGAGGCCGAGGGCGACTGGAAGAACCTTCCCCGCGGATTGTCAGTCCATCAACGCGGCTTGGCTGACGACCAAGGTGCAGCTATGGCTGAAGCCCTATCGGCCTGCGACATGCAGTCGCAGTACGAAGTCGCCAAACGCTTTTCATTCATGGAGGGGCTTACTTGAAGATTCGATTCATGTCCGGCAACAAGAACAAGATCGCGGAGGTGCAACGCATCCTCACCCCGGTTGGTGTGGACATCGTGCCGGTATCCAGAAAGATCGAGGAGTTGCAGACGCAGGATGTCTACGCGCTCGTGCGGGACAAGCTGATCAAGGCGTTCCAAGAGATCGGACGCCCATTGTTCGTTGAGCACACTGGGCTATACCTCGGCGGATTGAACGGGCTCCCAGCAGGCTTGACACAAATTTTTTGGGACCGGCTGGAAGCCAACCGCTTCGTTAACCTAGTGGCCGGCCTGGCTGATGACAAGGTCACCGCAAAGACGGTTCTCGGATACTGCGACGGGCGGGAGATGCACCTGTTCGAGGGTGCCATCGAAGGCACTGTTTCACGTGTTCCTGCTGGCCCGGAGGACTTCCAGTGGGACTGTGTCTTCATCCCCAACGGCAGCACGAAGACGTTCGCCGAGATGGGTACAGACAAGGACGACATCTCCATGCGCCGCAAGGCGCTGGATAAGTTCGCCGCCCACCTCACAGCCACGAAGGGCTTGAAATGAGGGTTGAGCTTCTTGAAGCCCACCGAAGCGGAAAACTGATGCTGTTTGTCGGTGCCGGCGTATCCTTGAACCTCGGCCTGCCGAGTTGGAGTCAGCTCATCGCGCAGATCGCGAAGGAGTTGGGCTATGACCCCGCAGTGTTTGCCACCTACGGAAACTACCAAACCCTTACTGAGTTCTACAAGAAGAAAAGAGGCGGACTCGGTGAGTTGCGAAGCTGGATGGACCGGGAGTGGCACAAGCCGTCCACAGACATCAAGACCTCAGAAATTCACCGGTTGATCACTCAGGGCAATTTCTCGCGGATTTACACCACCAACTACGACCGTTGGCTTGAGATCGCGCATTCTGAGTTCGGCGTGAAATACGACAGAATTGCCAGTGTGGCGGACATGGTCGCCGTAAGGGACGGTCACCGACAGATCATCAAGTTCCACGGTGATTTCGCAGCCGACGAGTCGATCGTCCTCGACGAGACCAGCTACTATCAACGGCTGAACTTCGATACGCCACTGGACATCAAGCTGCGCAACGACGTACTGAGCAATTCCGTCCTCTTTGTCGGCTACAGCTTGACGGACTTCAACGTCCGGCTTTTGTTTTATCGACTGACGGAGATGTGGGGGCGCTCGCCGCTGGCATCCGTCAGACCAAAGTCCTACGTCTTCACGCACCGTCCAAACCCCGCGGCAGAAGAAGTCCTTAGGCACTGGGGCATCGAGATGATCGTATCCGACGAGGATGATCCAAGAAGGGCGCTCACAGACTTCCTTCAAGAGCTTGTGACTTGGTGAGGGGGGTAGGCTCGTGCCATGAGTCAATGCCCCTAACCTCGCTGACGCCGGACATGAGCGAAGCGGTCGCTCAGGCCGTCGAACGCGAATGACTCAGTTGTGCCTTGACCCGACGTTGGAAGCGCGTACGAGACCGTCGATTGTTGGCTGAAGTCTGTCGTTGGCAGCGCTGAGGTGAAACCGAACACAAACCCAATCAAGAGTTCACGCTTTAAAGAACGGCCAAAAAACCCACTGAGCCAGATAACTTGATCGATCGCCCAACCCCCTCAATTCTGCAAAATCTTCGCCAGAAAATCCTTGGTCCGCGCCTGCCGGTTCTCGGGGTGGGCGAAGAATTCCTCTTTCTCGCAGTCTTCCAGGATGCGGCCGCCGACGTCGATGAAGATCACGCGGTTGGCGACCTTGCGGGCGAAGCCCATCTCGTGCGTGACCACCATCATGGTCATGCCTTCGCCGGCCAGCTTGACCATGACGTCGAGCACCTCGCCCACCATCTCGGGGTCGAGCGCCGAGGTGGGTTCGTCAAACAGCATCACCACCGGGTCCATGCTGAGCGCGCGCGCAATGGCCACGCGCTGCTGCTGGCCGCCGGAGAGCTGGCCGGGGAACTTGTCCTTGTGCGCCATCAGGCCGACGCGGTCGAGCATTTTCAGGCCACGCGTCTTGGCCTCGTCGGCCGTGCGGCCGAGCACCTTGACCTGCGCGATGGTCAGGTTCTCGGTCACGCTGAGGTGCGGGAACAGCTCAAAGTGCTGGAACACCATGCCAACCTGACTGCGCAGCTTGGGCAGGTCGGTCTTGGGGTCGGTGACTTTGATGCCGTTGACGATGATCTCGCCCTGCTGGACCGGCTCCAGCGCGTTGACGGTCTTGATCAGCGTCGACTTGCCCGAGCCGGAGGGGCCGCACACCACCACCACGTCGCCCTTGTTGATGCTGACCGAGCAATCCTTCAGCACCTGCACCGGCCCATACCACTTGGATACGTCCTTGAGTTGAATCATCGGTTCTGCCACGGCGGCTCCTTTAGCGAATGATGGCGATTTTCTTGTGCAGGCGCTTGACGATGGTCGACAGCGCAAAGCAGATGACGAAGTACAGCACGGCGGCCAGCAGGTACATCTCGATCGGGCGGCCGTAGTTCTTGCCGGCGGTCTCGAAGCCCTTCAGCAGGTCGTAGGCGCCGATGGCATACACCAGCGAGGTGTCCTGGAACAGGATGATGGTCTGCGTCAGCAGGATCGGCAGCATGTTGCGAAAGGCCTGCGGCAGCACCACCAGGCGCATGTTCTGGCCGTAGCTCATGCCCAGCGCCTGGCCGGCGAAGACCTGCCCGCGCGGGATCGACTGGATGCCGGCGCGCATGATCTCGCTGAAGTAGGCGGCCTCGAAGGCGATGAAGGTGACGATGGCCGAGTACTCGGCGCCGATCGGCCGCCCGATCATGAAGGGCACCAGCAGGAAGAACCACAGGATCACCATCACCAGCGGAATGCTGCGCATGCCGTTGACGTAGAACGCGGCCGGCGCGTCCAGCCATTTCTTGCCGGACAGCCGCATCAGCGCCAGGATGGTGCCGAAGAAGATGCCGCCCAGCGTGGCCACGATGGTCAGCGTGATGCTGAACCACAGGCCCTTGAGAATGAAGCCCTGGATCAGGTTCCAGTTGAGGATCGAGAAGTCGAGGTTCAACATCTCAAGCCTCCCCCCCCCCCCCGGGCCCGGGGCGGGGGGCTCATATCAATGCCCTCCTGCGCCGCTGCCCGAAGCAACGAAGCCCGGCACGCGCGCGCGCTTCTCGATGAAGGCCATGATGCGGTTGATGACCAGCGCCGAGATCACGTAGAGCACGGTGACGGCCAGGTAGACCTCGATCGGGCGCGAGGTCTCCTCGCCAGCCTGCAGCGCGAACTGCGTCAGCTCGGGGATCGACACCGCGAACGCCACCGACGAGTTCTTGAAGATGTTCATCGATTCGCTGGTGAGCGGCGGAATGATGATCCGGTAGGCCATCGGCAGGATCACGTAGCGGTAGTACTGCGGCGTGGTCATGCCCAGCGCCATGCCGGCATGGCGTTGCCCGCGCGGCAGCGCCTGGATGCCGGCGCGCAGCTGCTCGGCAACGCGCGCCGAAGTGAAGAAGCCCAGCGCCAGCACGATCAGCACGAACGGCGGCAACGACTTCATCGGCGGGATCAGCGCCGGCGCCACGTGGTACCAGAGGAAGATCTGCACCAGCAGCGGGATGTTGCGGAACAGCTCGACCCAGGCGTCGCCGAAGCGCACCAGGCCGGGGCTGTTCGGCAGCGTGCGGATCACGCCGATGAGCGAGCCCGACACCAGCGCCAGCAGCAGCGCGGTGAGCGAGACGCCCACCGTCCAGCCCCAGGCGTTGAAGATCCAGTTCAGATAGGTGGGATCGCGCGCGGTGCCGAAGCACCCGGCCACCGCCTCCGTCGTCAGGGTATCCCGGCAGAACACCTGCCATTCGAAATTCATGCCGACCTCCTCCATGGGCCACGCGGCCTCAACACAATCGACAACGCCCACCCGGTCGGGGGTGGGCGTCGCATCATCGCACGAGCGCGCGGTGGATTACTTGCCGTACTCTTCCATCGGCTTGTCGTTGGGGTGCTCCCAGGCCGACTTGGTGCTGGCCGACATCGGCATGTTCAGCGCCACGTTGTTGGGCGGAATCGGCTGCATGAACCACTTGTCGTACAGCTTGGCGAGCGAGCCGTCCTTGATCTGGCGCTTGATGCTGTCGTCCAGCGCGGTCTTCATCTTCGGATCGTCCTTGCGCAGCATGCAGGCGATCGGCTCGACGCTCAGCACCTCGCCGACGATGGCGTAGTCCTTGGCGTTCTTCGACTTGGCGATGTTGGCCGCCAGGATCGAGCCGTCCATCACGAAGGCGTCGGCGCGGCCGGACTCGAGCAGCAGGAAGCTGTCGGCGTGGTCCTTGCCCTGCACGGTCTTGAAGTCGATGTTGGCACCGCGCTCATGCTTGCGCAGGTGCTGCACGCTGGTGGTGCCGGTGGTCACGGCCACCGACTTGCCGTTCAGGTCGGCGACCGACTTGATGCCGGAGTTGGCCTTGGTGGCGATGCGCACTTCCTCGACGAAGGTGGTGACGGCGAACGACACGTCCTTGGCGCGGGTGGCGTTGTTGGTGGTGGAGCCGCACTCGAAGTCGATGGTGCCGTTTTGCAGCAGCGGAATGCGGTTCTGCGAGGTGATGACCTGGTAGTTGATCTTCAGGTCGCTGCCGACCACCTTCTTCAGGTCGTCGACGATGCGCTCGGCCATCTCGGTGTGGAAGCCGACGTACTTGCCGCCGCCGATGGTGAAGCCCAGGCCGGACGAGTCGCGCACGCCCAGGTTCACCGTGCCGCTGGACTTGATCTTGGCCAGCGTGTCGTTGAGTTGCGCCGACGCGGTGCCGGCGGCGAGCGCCAGAACGGCCAAGGCCAGAAGCTGTTTTTTCATGCGTGATTCCTTTCAGTAAATGAACTCGGGTGCGATCAGCACCGCAACCGTCTAGCATGAACGCTCGGGCGGTCGAATTGCACTTGGGGCTAACCCTAGAGCAGCGCGCAAACACCCTGTTTCAGACGCAAAAACGAGAAATACGTCACGGCGGCGTGGCGCTCAGAAGGTGTGAATGAATCCGACGAGCACGAGCGGGTCGTCAAAACGGCGCCAATCGAGGCGCAAAGCGCAGACGTAGCTCGGGCTAGGGCGAGCATTTGTAACGAAGCGTGGCGTCGTTTTGGCGGCCAGAGCGGGCATGACGGGTTTGTTCACACCTTCTCAGACCGCGACGGCCTGCCGCTCGGCGCTTTGCTGCAGCGCCCACATCTCGGCGTAGCGACCGTGCACGGCCAGCAGTTCCAGGTGCGTGCCGCGCTCGATGATGCGGCCGTGCTCCAGCACCAGAATCTGGTGCGCATCGACCACGGTGGACAGGCGGTGCGCGATCACCAGCGCGGCGCGGCCGCGTGCGGCCTGCCGGATCTCGGCCTGGATGGCGCGCTCATTGGCCGAATCGAGCGCACTGGTGGCTTCGTCGAAGATCAGGATGGGCGGGTCCTTGAGCAGCGTGCGCGCGATCGCCACGCGCTGCTTCTCGCCGCCCGAGAGCTTCAGGCCGCGCTCGCCCACCATGGTCTGGTAGCCGCCCGGCGTGCTCATGATGAAGTCGTGGATGTGCGCCGCGCGTGCCGCCTGCTCGACCTCGGCATCGCTGGCGTCGGGCCGGCCGTAGCGGATGTTGTAGGCCACGGTGTCGTTGAACAGCACCGTGTCCTGCGGCACGATGCCGATGGCACGGCGCACGCTGGCCTGGGTGACGCTGCGGAGGTCCTGGCCGGCGATCAGGATGCGGCCAGAAGGCATGTCCGGATGCCCGGGTATGCCCACATCGTAGAAGCGATACAGCAGCCGCGCCAGCGTCGACTTGCCCGAGCCCGACGGCCCCACCACCGCCACCGTCTTGCCGGCCGGAATCTCGAAGCTGACGTCGTGCAGGATCTGGCGCGCCGGCTCGTAGGCAAAGTCGACGTGCTCGAAGCGCACGTCCACCGGTCCGTTGGTACGCAGGGCCTCCGCACCCGGCGCATCGGCCACCTCCTGCGGCCGGTCCATCAGCGTGAACATGCGGTCCAGGTCGGTCAGGCTCTCCTTGATCTGGCGGTAGATCACGCCCAGAAAGTTGAGCGGGATGTAGAGCTGGATCATGAAGGCGTTGATCATCACCAGGTCGCCCAGCGTCAGGCGGCCATCGACCACGCCCTGGGTGGCGCGCCACAGCATGGCCACCAGGCCGACGGCGATGATCAGCTGCTGGCCGGTGTTCAGCAGCGACAGCGTGCTCTGGCTCTTCAGGCGCGCCAGGCGCAACTGCTCCAGGCTTTCGTCGTAGCGACGCGCCTCGAACTCCTCGTTGTTGAAGTACTTGACGGTCTCGTAGTTCAGCAGCGCGTCGATTGCCTTGGTGTGGGCGGCCGAGTCGGACAGGTTGGCCTCGCGCCGGAACTGGGTGCGCCACTCGGTCACCACCACCGTGAAGACGATGTACAGCGCCAGCGCCGCCAGCGTGATCCAGACGAACACGGCGTCGAAACGGGTGCCCAGAATGGTCAGCACCAGCGCCACCTCGACGAAGGTCGGCACGATGGAATACAGCGAGAACGACACCAGCGACTCGATGCCGCGCACGCCGCGCTCGATGTCGCGCGTCATGCCGCCGGTCTGGCGCTCCAGGTGAAAGCGCAGGCTGAGTGCGTGCAGGTGCTCGAAGGTCTGCAGCGCGATCTGCCGGCTGGCGCCCTGCGTGGCCTTGGCGAACACCAGTTCGCGCAGTTCGGTGAAGGCGCTGGTCATCAGCCGCAGCAAGCCGTAGGCGATCAGCAGCCCGGCCGGCACCACCAGCAGCGCCGCCGGGTCGCCGGGGCGGATCGTCATGCGGTCGATCAGCTCTTTCAGCAGCAGCGGCACGCCCACGTTGGCCAGCTTGGCGCCGATCACGAACACCAGCGCCAGCGCCACGCGCCACTTGTACTGCCACAGGTAGGGAATCAGGCGCGCCAGCGTGCGCCAGTCCGAGCGCGGGCCGCTCGGGGCATCGGTCGTGGGAAGGGGAACTGACAGGCCGCGGACACCGCGCATGATGGACAATCGCTTTCTTTCTCGTAACTACCAGCACCCCCGCGCTAGCTCGCCACGCATCCTGCCAGGCAGTCCGATGGCCGCGGCGCAGGCCAGGTCAGCGAACGCCGTGGAGCGGGCTTGGCCCGGCCACTGGCGTTGTCCCCCGTCAAGGGGGACGGCGCGAAGCGACGCAGGGGGTGGCCTATTCTGCCCATGTCCCACTTGTCAAGCTCTGTCACCAGCCATCTGCGCGCGCCCAACACCGAGCCGGTCGATGCCCCCGAGGCCGTGGTGCCCGCCGACCACGAGCTGGTGCTCAAGGTGATCCCGCTGCCGGGCGATGCCAACGCCAACGGCGACATCTTCGGCGGCTGGGTGATGGCGCAGGTGGACCTGGCCGGCTCGGTGCTGCCGGCACGCTACGCGCAGGGCCGCATGGCCACGGTGGCGGTGAACCAGTTCATCTTCAAGGCGCCGGTGCGGGTGGGCGACATCCTGTCCTTCTACGCCAGGATGGAGCGCATCGGCCGCAGCTCGATGACGGTGAGCGTGGGCGTGTACGCCGAGCGCTTCAACAACCAGGGGCGCTACATCAAGGTCACCGAGGCGCAGCTGACCTATGTGGCGATCGACGATCAGGGCCGGCCACGGCCGGTGCCGGCGCGCGAGATCAGGACATGATGTAGGCGGCGCTGCCGGTGGACAGCAGCTTGCCCTGGGCGTCGCGGAATTCCATCCGCGTGCTGGCCACGCGCGAGCCCAGGCGCATCACCTCGGCATGGGCGGTGAAGTACTCGCCCAGGCCGGGGCGCAGGTAGTCGATGCGCAAATCGATGGTGCCGAGCTTGGCGAAGCGCTCCAGCCGGCGCGCCGGCGGCTCGTCCATGTGGCGCGCGCCGATCGCCGCCATCACCGCCATGCCGCCCATGGCGTCCAGCGTGGCGCTGATGACGCCGCCGTGCAGCCGGTTGTAGGCGTAGTGGCCGACCAGCTCAGGCCGCATGTCGACGCGCCCGGCCACGCACTCGCCGGTCAGTTCGACCAGCTTGATGCCCAGCACCTGGTTGAAGCGGATGCGCTCCTCGAACATCAGGCGCAGGCCTTCGATGAACTCGGGCTCGAAGGCCTGGGGTGGCGGGGTCGGGTGTTTGCTCATGCCAACTTCAAATCACAAGCCGTCATTCCCGCCTGCGCGGGAATGACAGCGTTCCTGTTGCCCTGAAGCAGCAATGAGCGACGAACTCAAAGCTTACTGAAATCCGGATGGCGCTTCTCCATGAAGGCGTTCATCGCCTCCAGCGCCGCCGGTTCGCGCAGCATGCGGCCGAAGGCGGCGCCCTCCTCAGCCATGCGCCTGAGCACCACCTCCTGCTGCGGGCCCTTCATCAGGCGCTTGGTCTCGATCAGGCTGCTGATGGGCTTGGCGGCGAGCTTCTTCGCCTGCTGCTGCGCCAGTGCGTTGGCCTCGGACGGCGGCACGATGCGGTTGACCAGGCCGACCTCGAGCGCGGCCTCGGCGAAGAAGGGCTCGCCCAGCAGCAGCGCCTCGGCCGCACGGTGATAGCCGAACATGCGCGGCACCAGCAGGCTGGACGCCGCCTCGGGACACAGGCCGAGGTTGACGAAGGGCATCGAGAAGGCCGCGTTGTCGCCGGCGTAGACCAGGTCGCAGTGCAGCAGCAGGGTGGTGCCCACGCCCACCGCCGGCCCGCACACCGCCGCCAGCAAGGGCTTGGGAAAGGTGGCGATGCCGCGCAGAAAGCGGAACACCGGCGACTCCGCCCCGGCAGGCGGGTTCTTGAGAAAGTCCTGAATGTCGTTGCCGGCCGAGAACACGGTCTCGTGCCCCTGGATCACGATCACGCGCGTGGCCGCGTCCTCTGCCGCCTGCTCGATGGCATCGGCCAGCGCGGCGTACATGGCGACGTTGAGCGAGTTCTTGCGCTCGACGCGGTTCAGGGTGAGGGTCAGCACGCCACCGTCGGCGTGGCTCAGGATCTCGTTCATTGCAGTGCTTCCTTGACAAAATCGATGCGGTCCTGGCCCCAGAACATCTGCTCGCCGACGAAGAAGGTCGGCGCGCCGAACACGCCACGGCGCACCGCCTCTTCGGTGGCGGCCTTGAGTGCCTCCTTGGTGGCCGGCTCATTGGCCAGCGCCAGCAGTTGCTGCGGATCGAAGCCGGCCACCGCCAGCACCGCGCCCACCTCGGCGGGATCGTTCAGGTTGCGCGCATCGACCCAGATCGCCTGGTAGATGGCGCGGCAGTAGTCGCCGAAGCGCTCGGGCTGCTGGCGCTGCACGCCGGTGGCGCCGCGCATCAGCAGCAGGGTGTTGATGGGGAAATGCGGGTTGCGCGTCAGCGGCACGCCGTAGCGGCGCGCGAAGCGGTCGAAGTCGGCGAAGGTGTAGCGGCCCTTGGACTCGATGGTGGCCGGCGACTGGTTGCCGGTGGCCTGAAACACGCCGCCCAGCAGCATCGGCCGGGGCACGGCCTGCGCGCCGGTGGCGGCCTCGATGGCGGGCAGCTGCGTCCAGGCCAGGTACGAGGCCGGGCTGCCGAAGTCGAACCAATATTCGAAGGTCTTCATCAGAAGGTCTCCATGTAGGGCCGCAGGTCGAGCTCGTGCGTCCAGGCGTCGCGCGGCTGCTGGTGCAGCATCCAGTAGGCGTCGGCGATGCTGTCGGGCTGCAGGATGCCGTCCTGCTCTTTCAGCGCGTAGCGCTCGGGGAAGTTGTCGCGGATGAAGGCGGTGTCGATGGCGCCGTCGATGATCACATGCACCACGTGCACGCCTTGCGGCCCCAGCTCGCGCGCCATGCTTTGCGCCAGCGCGCGCAGCGCGTGCTTGGCGCCGGCAAAGGCGGCGAAACCGGCGCCGCCGCGCACCGAGGCGGTGGCGCCGGTGAAGATGAGGGTGCCGCGCCCGCGCGCCACCATGCGCTTGGCGACCTCGCGCGCGTTCAGAAAGCCGCCGAAGCAGGCCATCTCCCAGATCTTGAAGTACTTGCGCGCGGTTTCCTCCAGCACGCTGCAGGGCACGTTGGCGCCGATGTTGAAGACCATCACCTCGATCGGGCCGATGCCCTGCTCGATGCGCTCGATCAGCGCCACCACGTCTTCTTCCTTGCGCGCGTCCGAGCCGAAGACGTGGCAGACGCCGCCCGCGGCCTCGATCGCGCTTTTCAAAGGCGCCAGCTTGTCGGCGTCGCGCCGCGTCACGCAGGCGGCGTAGCCGCCGACGGCAAAGCGCCGCGCGATGGCGCCGCCGGTGGCGTCGCCGGCGCCAATCACCAGGGCCACGGGCTGCTGGCTCATTTCCTGCCTCATTCCTTGTAATAGACGATCTGATGCGTGGTCGCCAGCAACTGGCCGGCCTCGCTCCACAGCTCGGCGCTCTGGTCGAAGAAGCCGTTGAAGAAGGACTGCGAGCGCGCCTGGCCCAACAGATAGCCTTCGCCGCTGGCGGCCAGCTCGTCGGCGCCGGCATGGTAGTACACCGTCATCGACACCGTGCCCACCGGCGTCATCAGCGCGCGGCGGCGCCACACGCGCGGGTAAAAGACGTCGGCCAGCGCCGTCAGGCTGAGGTAGTCGAGCGGGCGCGGCGGATCGTCGCGCATCCACAGCTGGGTCAGGCTGTCGGCCTCGCTGCCGTCCCAGTGGCTCGGCATCGGGCCGGCGCAGGGGCGCATGTCGTAACGCTCGATCCACTTCACGCGCTTGGCGATGACCGGGCGCGCGATCGACTGCGGCGCCGGCACCACCGGCATCACGGCGTCGTCGGCACTCCAGGTGCGGCGCCGCGCCGCCGTGACGGCGGTGGCGCTGAGCACGGTGGCATCGACACCGTCGGCGCCGGTCTGCGTCAGCAGCACCAGCCAGTGCTGGGTTGAGCGGTTGGTGCGCAGCGGCCGCGCTTCAATGCTGAACTCGCCGTCGGCCAGTGCGGCGGCGTAGTTGACGGTGAGCGAGACCGGATCGCCCAGCCGCTGCGGATGCCGCAGCACCGCCTGCAGGGCCTGCGCCGCCGTCACGCCGCCAAAGGGGCCGACCATGTTGGCGTAGGCCGGGTGCGTGCGACCGAAGTAGTGGCAGGCCGCAGCGGCGCCGTGCTCGTGCGCGCCGGCCGGGCGCGGTGTCAGCGCCAGCGCCTCGTCGAACGGGTGCTGCATCAGCAGTTTCTTTGCGGTCAAGAATGGACTCCGATAGCGATCACCGGCGGCACCGGAGCGAAGCCCATTCGGGCCATCAAACCCGCTCGAAGATGCCCGCTGCGCCCTGCCCCATGCCCACGCACATGGTGACCATGCCGTAGCGCTTATTGTGGCGGCGCAGCGCGTGCACCACTGTCGCCGAACGGATAGCCCCGGTGGCGCCGAGCGGATGGCCAAGCGCGATGGCGCCGCCCATCGGGTTGACCTTGCTTGGGTCCAGCCCCAGCGTGTTGATGACGGCGAGCGACTGCGCGGCGAAGGCCTCGTTCAGCTCGATCCAGTCCATGTCGTCCTGCTTCAGCCCGGCGTACTTCAGCGCCGCCGGGATCGCCTCGATCGGGCCGATGCCCATGATGTGCGGCGGCACGCCCTTGGCGGCAAAACTGACGAAGCGCGCCAGCGGCGTCAGGCCAAAGCGCTTGACGGCGGCCTCGCTGGCCAGGATCAGCGCGCCGGCGCCGTCGCTGGTCTGCGAGCTGTTGCCCGCCGTCACCGAGCCGCGCGCGGCGAACACGGTGCGCAGCTTGTCCAGGCCTTCCAGCGTGGTGTCAGGACGCGGGCCTTCGTCGATGTCCACCGTGCGCGGCTGTTGACTGACTTCAGCGCTCTTCAGGTCGACGCTGCGCTCGATCACCTCGACCGACGTGATCTCGTCCTTAAACTCGCCGGCGGCAATGGCGCGCGCGGCGCGCTGGTTGGACTCCAGCGCGAAGGCGTCCTGCGCCGCGCGCGAGACTTTCCACTGCTGCGCCACCTTCTCGGCCGTCAGGCCCATGCCGTAGGCGATGCCGTAGTCGTCGACGTTGTCGGTGTTGGCGAAGATGGCCGGCGACAGCGAGGGCGAGTTGCCCATCATCGGCACCATGCTCATGCTCTCGACGCCGGCGGCGATCATCACGTCGGCCTCGCCCACGCGGATGCGGTCGGCCGCCATCTGCACCGCCGACAGGCCGGAGGCGCAGAAGCGGTTGACGGTGATGCCGCCAACGCTCTTGGGCAGGCCCGCCAGCACCGCGCCGATGCGCGCCACGTTCAGGCCCTGCTGCGCCTCGGGGATGGCGCAGCCGCAGATGATGTCCTCGATGGCGGCCGGATCCAGCCCCGGCGCCTGCCGGACGGCCTCGCGCAGCACATGCGCCAGCAGATCGTCGGGCCGTGTGTGGCGAAAGTAGCCGCGGTGCGACTTGCCGATCGGGGTGCGGGTGGCGGCGACGATGTAGGCGTCTTGAATTTGCTTGGTCATGGGGATTCGTCCTTATTGTCTTGCTCCCTCTCCCGCCAGGCGGGAGAGGGCTGGGGTGAGGGCTGGCGTCTTCAGTTCCTCACCGGCTTGCCGGTCGACAACATCCCCATGATCCGCTCATGCGTCTTCGGGTTGCCCAGCAGCGAAGTGAAGGCCTGGCGCTCCAGGGTCATCAGGTATTCCTCGTCCACCAGCGTGCCGGGGTCGACGTCTCCGCCGGTCACCACATGGGCGATCAGTGTGGCGATGTGGAAGTCGTGCTGGCTGATGAAGCCGCCGTCGCGCATGTTGACCAGTTGGCCCATGATGGTTGCCTTGCCGTCGCGCCCGGCCACCGGGAACAGGCGTTTGAGCGGCGGGCGGTAGCCGCCCTCGTACATCGCCTTGGCCTGCCGGGTGGCCACGTACAGCAGCTCATCCTTGTTGGGCACGATCACGTCGCTCCACAGCAGGTAGCCGAGCTTGCGCGAATCGAGTGCACTCATGCCGACCTTGGCCATGGCGGCGCCGGTGAAGCCTTCGGTCAGGAAGGGCAGCAAATCCTTGCCCGTACTGGCCTGCGCGTTCTCGGCCGCGCGGCGCGCGATGTAGGCCAGGCCACCGGCGCCCGGCACCAGGCCGACGCCGACTTCCACCAGGCCCATATAGCTTTCCATGATGGCGACGCGCCGCGCGCAGTGCACCGCAATCTCGCAACCGCCGCCCAGGGCCAGGCCGCGCATCGCCGCCACCGTGGGCACGCTGGCGTAGCGCAGGCGCAGCATCAGTTCCTGCAGCTCTTTTTCCATCGAATCGACCAGGCCCGCGCCGCCGGCCACGTAGCCGGGCAGCATGGCCTGCAGGTCGGCGCCGACGCTGAAGGGGTCGTCGCCCGGCCAGATCACCAGGCCTTGGTAATCCGCCTCGGCCATCTCCACGGCCTGCATCAGGCCTTCGCCCGCATCGGGGCTGATGGCGCGCATCTTGGTCTTGAGGGTGGCGATGACGACCTCGTCGTCGAGCGTCCAGACGCGCACGGCGTCGGTCTCCAGCAGCGTCTTGCCGGCCGTCTCGGGCCGCGGGCCGCCCTCGCCCAGCAGCAGTTCGGGGAACAGCTGGCGCTGGTACACGGCCAGCTGGCGGCGCGGCTCGAACTGGCCGGTGCTGGGGTTCCACGAGCCCTGCTCGGTGTGCACGCCGCCGGCCTCGGCCACCGGGCCCTTGAACACCCAGTCGGGCAGCGGCGCCTTCGACAGCGCCTTGCCGGCGTCGATGTCTTCCTGGACCATCTTGGCCACTTCCAGCCAGCCGGCTTGCTGCCACAGCTCGAACGGGCCCTGCTTCATGGCGAAGCCCCAGCGCATGGCCTGGTCGACGTCGCGCGCGGTGTCGGCAATCGTGGCCAGGTGCACGGCGGCGTAGTGGAAGCTGTTGCGCAGGATGGCCCACAGGAACTGGCCTTGCGGACCTTCGGCATTGCGCAGCAGCTTCAGGCGCTCGCCCGCCGGCTTCTTCAGCATGCGGCCGTACACCTCGTCGGCCTTCGCACCGCTGGGCACGTACTCGCCCTTTTCCAGGTCGAAGCGCAGGATGTCGCGGCCCTGCTTCTTGTAGAAGCCGGCGCCGGTCTTCTGGCCCAGGTTCTTGTCTTCCAGCAGCCTGGCCAGCACCGGCGGCGTGCCGAAGCTGTCGTAGAACGGGTCGGTGTCCAGCGACAGGTTGTCCTGCAGCGTCCTGATGACGTGGGCCATGGTGTCCAGGCCCACCACGTCGGCGGTGCGGAAGGTGCCGCTGGACGCGCGCCCCAGCCGCTTGCCGGTCAGGTCGTCGACCACGTCGTAGCTCAGGCCGAATCGCTCGACCTCCTTCATCGTCGCCAGCATGCCGGCGATGCCGATGCGGTTGGCGATGAAGTTGGGCGTGTCCTTGGCGCGCACCACGCCCTTGCCGAGCGCGGTGGTGACGAAGCTCTCCAGCTGATCCAGCACCTCGGGCCGGGTCGTCGGCGTCGGGATCAACTCCACCAAATACATGTACCGGGGCGGGTTGAAGAAGTGGATGCCGCAAAAGCGCGGGCGCAGCGCCTCCGGCAGCGCCTCGCTTAAGCGGGTGATCGACAGGCCCGAGGTGTTGCTGGCCAGGATGGCGTGCTTGGCGACGTGCGGGGCGATCTTGGCGTACAGCTCGCTCTTCCAGTCCATGCGCTCGGCGATGGCCTCGATGATGAGGTCGCAGCCCTTGAGCTTCTTCAGGTCGTCGTCGTAGTTGGCGACCTCGATCAGCGCCGCGTCCTCGGCCACGCCCAGCGGCGCGGGCTTGAGCTTCTTCAGGTTCTCGATGGCGCGCAGGGCGATGCCGTTTTTCGGGCCCTCCTTCGCGGCCAGATCGAACAGCACCACCGGCACCTTGCAGTTGACGAGATGGGCGGCAATCTGCGCGCCCATCACGCCGGCGCCGAGCACGGCGACTTTCTTCACGTTGAATCGGGACATCAGGCTTCCTTTACTGGACGCGGACCCAGGTCTGCGTGCGGCCGATGCCGAGCACCGAGCCGCGCACCTCGAGCTTGGCGCCGCCCTCGATCGGCGTCAGCCGCAGCGCGTAGGTGCTGCCCTTCTCGGGGTCGAGAATCTTGCCGCCTTCCCAGACGTCCTTGCCCTCGGCCTTCTTGGCGCCGCGGATGATCTCCAGGCCGACCATGGGCTTGTCCTTGCGGTCGTCGGTGCAGCGATCGCATACGCCGTTGGGGTCGGCGCCGGGGCGCAGGAGCTTCTCGATGCGGCCGGTGAGCACGCCGCCGCTGTCGGTGATGGCGATCTGCGCCTTGGGCTGCTTGGTCTCGTCGTCGATGCTGCGCCAGGTGCCCACGGGCGTCATCTGCGCGGCGGCGAAGCCACCGGCCAGCAGCAGGCCGGTGGTCAGGCAGGTTTTCATCCAGGTGTTCATGCCAGCGCCTCTTCGGTGTCGAGCAGGTTGGCCACGCCCGATCGCGCGGTGCGCATCAGGCTGGCGGTTTCGGGAAACAAGCGCGCGAAGTAGAAACGCGCGGTCTGCAGCTTGGCGGTGTAGAACGGATCGGTGCTGCCGGCTGCGATCTTTTGCAGCGCCACGCTGGCCATGCGCGCGAAGAAATAGCCGAACACCAGGTGGCCGGCCACGCGCAGGTAGTCGACGCTGGCGCCACCCACTTCGTCGGGATTGATGAAGCCCTTGAAGCCGATCTCGGTGGTGAACTTCGTCATCTGATCCGCCAGGTAGGCCAGCGGGTTGATGAACTCGCTCATCTTCTCGTTCACGCCTTCTTCGGCAATCAGCGCCTCGATCTGCTTGCCGAACTTCTTCAGCGTGGCACCCTGGTTGCCCAGGATCTTGCGGCCCAGCAGATCGAGCGACTGCACGGTGTTGGTGCCTTCGTAGATCATGTTGATGCGCGCATCGCGCACGAACTGCTCCACACCCGTCTCATGGATGTAGCCGTGGCCACCGAACACCTGCATGGCGTGGTTGGCGGCGGCAAAGCCGTTGTCGGTGAGAAAGGCCTTGATGATGGGCGTCAGCAAGCCCACGACTTCCTCGCTGTCCTTGCGCACCTTTTCGTCCGGGTGATACAGCGCCTTGTCGAGCAGCATGGCCGTGTAGATGGCCATGGCGCGGCCGCCTTCGGCGTAGGCCTTGGCGGTGAGCAGCATCTTGCGCACATCGGGGTGCACGATGATGGGGTCGGCTGGCTGATCCTTGGCCTTGGGGCCGGACAGGCTGCGCATCTGCAGGCGCTCCTTGGCGTAGGCCAGCGCGTTCTGGTAGGCCACCTCGGTCAGGCCCAGCGACTGGTTGCCGACCCCTAAGCGCGCGGCGTTCATCATCACGAACATGGCCGGCAGCCCTTTGTTGGGCTCACCCACCAGGGTGCCGATGGCGCCGTCCAGGCTGAGCTGCGCGGTGGCGTTGCCGTGGATGCCCATCTTGTGCTCCAGACCGGTGCAGAAGATCGGGTTGCGCGCGCCCAGGCTGCCGTCGTCGCCCACGTGGTACTTGGGCACCAGGAACAGGCTGATGCCCTTGCTGCCTTTGGGCGCGTCCGGCAGGCGCGCCAGCACCAGGTGCAGGATGTTCTCGGCCATGTCGTGCTCACCAGCCGAGATGAAGATCTTGTTGCCGGTTACACGATAGGTGCCGTCGGCCTGCGGCTCGGCCCTGGTGCGCAGCAGCCCCAGGTCGGTGCCGCAGTGCGGCTCGGTCAGGCACATGGTGCCGGTCCATTCGCCGCTGGTCAGCTTGGGCAGATAGGTCTTTTTCTGCTCCTCGGTGCCGTGCGCGTGCAGGGCTTCGTAGGCGCCGTGCGACAGGCCTGGGTACATCGTCCACGCCTGATTGGCGCTGTTGAGCATCTCGTACACACACTGGTTGGCGACAAGAGGCAGGCCCTGGCCGCCGTATTCGGGGTCGCACGACAGCGCGGCCCAGCCCCCTTCGACGTACTGCGCGTAGGCGTCCTTGAAACCGGTCGGCGTCTTGACTTCGTGCGTGGCCTTATCCAGCACGCAGCCTTCGCTGTCGCCACTGAGGTTGATCGGCTGGATGACTTCGCCGGCGAACTTGCCGCCCTCCTCCAGCACGGCGTTCAGCGTGTCGGCGTCAATGTCGGCGTAGCGCGGGATGCTTTTCAGTTCATCGACGGCGTTGAGCACTTCGTGCATCACGAACTGCATGTCGCGCAGAGGGGGGTTGTAGCTGGGCATGGCGAAAAAACGCTCCAAGTAAAGGACGAGGTTGGAAGAAATCAGGCGCGGTTGTGCGCCAGGATGTTATGAAAGCCCTGGATGGCGCGCTCCATCGCGCCGGGGCGTTTCAAGAAGCGGGCTTCGTAGTGCAGCACCAGAATCAGCCCGTGGATCTCGAACGTGACCTGGCGCTCGTCGATGCCGGCCGCCAAGTGGCCTTCATTCCGAGCCTGGGCGACGGCGCGCTCCATCGCCTCCATCCAGGCGCTGACGGCGGCGATCAGAGCGTCGCGCACCGGACCGGGCCGATCATCGAACTCGACCGCCCCACTGATGAAGATGCAGCCCGAATCCAGCTCAGCGCTGGTGAATCGCATCCAGTGCTCGAACAACGAGCGCAAACGCGGCAGACCGCGCAACTCGGCCATGGCGGGCTGAAAGACCTCTTGCTCGAAGCGCGCGTAGTACTCGCGCACCACCGAGATCTGCAACTCGTCGCGCGAGCCGAAGTGGGCGAACACGCCCGACTTGCTCATCTCCATGGCCTCGGCCAGGGCGCCGATGGACAGACCCTCCAGCCCGACCCGCGACGCCATGTGCAGAGCCGCGTCGACGATCGCCGCCTTGGTCTGCTGGCCCTTGACCAGCACACGCGCCCGCCGCGCCGCCGAGGCGCTGGAGCGGGTGGGAGATGGGTTGCCGGGCATAGTCAAAATAAAACGAACGGTCGTGCTATTTTTAGTCATCCTTGGCCTTCTGCCAAGCCGTCGACGAAACCTTGAACTAGGTGTTTACCCTAGGTCGCATCTGATGACCATCAAGCTGCCACAGCCGCGCGGGTTCCGCGGTCGCCGTTGCTGCTCGGCGCGTCCTGATTCCGCGGGGCGCGGCTTGACCGCTCAAGTCGCCCAAGGCACCGGCGGTGCGTCCAGGCGCGGGCCGTTGAAGCCCTTGACCTCGCCAAAGCGCGCGCTGCCGGCCTGCCAGTCGCGCTGCGCCTCGGTGATGTAGGGCTTGCCGTGGCCGACGAAATTCCACCAGATCGTGATGTCCTCGCCCAACGGCTCGCCGCCGATCAGGATGGCACGCGTGCCGGCGGCCAGCTCCAGCGCCAGTTCGGTGGCGCCGGGCGGCAGGTAGAGCAGCTCGTCCTGCACCAGCGCCTCGCCCTGGGCGGTGGCGGCGCCGGTGAGCGGCATGAGCCCGTATTCGAACGCAGGATCGAGCGGCAGCGAGAGCCGCGCGCCCTCGGCAGCGAACACATCGGCGCCCATCAGCGGCGTGTGCACCAGCGCGGGTGAGCGGCGGCCCTGCCAGTCGCCGGCCAGCAGCGCGATGTCGGCACCGCCCTCGCGCCAGCGCGGCAGATCGGGGTGGTGGTCGAAGCGCGGCGCCATGTCGGCCACGCGCGCGGGCAGCGCGATCCACAGCTGCACGGTGTGCACGCGCGTGGCACCGGGCACCGATTCCTCGGTGTGGGCAATGCCGTGGCCGGCCGTCATCAGGTTGACCTGGCCGGGGCGGATGACCTGCTCGTTGCCCAGACTGTCGCGGTGCAGCAGCTCGCCTTCCAGCATCCAGGTGAAGGTCTGCAAGCCGGTGTGCGGGTGCGGGCCGACGCGCAGGCCGGCGCCGGGCGCGAAGGTGGCTGGGCCCGCGTGATCCAGAAAGCACCAGGCGCCGATGGTGCGCTTGAGCTTGGACGGCAGCGTGCGCGCCACGGTCACGCCGCCGCCGATATCGGCCATGCGCGCGGGGATGCGTTGCGTGGATGTGCTCATGCCGTGCTCCGTCAAAAAACCGTCATGCCCCGTGCGCCAGCGAACCGGCCTGGTATTCGGGGTGCTTGTCGATGTAGCCCCGCATGAAATCGCACTGCGGATCGACCTTCAGGCCCTGCGCCGCCGCCCAGTCCAACGCGTGCCGCGCCAGCGCCGAGCCGATGCCGCGCCGGCCCAGCGCATCGGGCACCTCGGTGTGCTTCAGCACGATGGCGCCGGGGCGCAGTGCGTAGTCCACGCGGGCGACGTGGCCGTCCAGTTGGATCGCAAAGCGGTGGGCTTCTGGTTGGTGCAGGACGTTCATGGGCATCGTGTTTGAGGTTGAAAAAAACAGCCGGACGCAAAGGACGCAAAGGATTCGCAGAGGACGCAAAAAGAATTCAAGCAGACAATCTTCGAGGTTGGTCTGCGTCCTCTTCGTTCCGACGCCCGGATGTTCGGCCGTTTCAGCCACCTCTTCAACCCATGCGGCCAAACTTGCCGCTGTTGAAGTCGTCGATGGCCTCGGCGATCTGCGGCCGGCTGTTCATCACGAACGGCCCGTAGCCGACCACTGGCTCGTCGATCGGCGCGCCGGCCAGCAACAGCAGCTTGGCGTCGCCATCGGCCTCCACCGTCAACCCTGTGCCGGCGGTGGACAAGGTGGCCATCTCGGCCGCACGCAGCACCTGCGTGTCGTTGAGCAGGACCGTGCCATCCAGCACGACCACGATGGCGCTCCAACCCTCGGGCTGGCTCAGATCGGCCGTCTTGCCGGCGGCCAGGCGCAGATCCCACACGTTCATGGGCGTGTAGGTGGCGGCGGGGCCGCGCACGTCGCCGAACTGGCCGGCGATCACGCGCACCCGGCCGGCCTCACCCGGCAGCGCCACGGACAGGATCTGCGCGTCGGTGATGCCCTGGTAGTGCGCCGGCGTCAGCTTGTCCTTGGCGGGCAGGTTGACCCACAGCTGCACCATCTCGAACGGCCCGCCGGTGCGGCTGAACGCCTCGGAGTGGAACTCCTCGTGAATGATGCCGCCGCCGGCCGTCATCCACTGCACGTCGCCTTTGCCGATGACGCCGCCGGCGCCGGTGCTGTCGCGGTGCTCGACCTCGCCGTCGTAGACGATGGTCACGGTCTCGAAGCCGCGGTGCGGGTGCTGGCCGACCCCGCGCCGGTGGCCGGCGTTGGGGCTGAAGTGGGTGGGTGCGGCGTAATCCAGCAGCAGAAACGGGCTGCGCTCAGCCACGCCGGCGCCGTTGTAGCCGAACAGGCCGTGCACCGGAAAGCCGTCGCCCACCCAGTGGCGACCGGGCGCGCTGCGGGTGTCGATGACGCGCTTGGACGCGCTGGTAGTGCGGACCTCGGTGGTGGTGGTGGTGGTCATGTCAATAACCTCTCTTGGATAGCGCGGATAAGGCCGCGCTGCGTGGGGCGCCAACGGATCTGTCGGCGCATGATTGAATGGTACGGGCAGATCAATCAGACTTAAACAGGCAAAATTCGATCAGATTGTTCTAACGGCAGAACAATGCAGAACAGCCAGACGCAGAGGACACAGAGATTCCGCAGAGGATGCAAAAGATTCAAAGACAACCTTTTGGCTGTTTCTTTTGCGTCCTCTGCGAATCCTTTGCGTCCTCTGCGTCCGGTTGTTTGGCTGTAATTTTGAAGCGCTCATTCCATGGACGACCTCAACGACCTCGCCTACTTCGCTCACGTGGCCGAACACGGCGGCTTTGCCGCCGCCGAGCGGGCCACCAGCATCCCCAAGAGCAAGCTCAGCCGCCGCGTGGCCGAGCTGGAAGCGCGCCTGGGCGTGCGGCTGATCCAGCGCAGCACGCGGCGCTTTGCCATCACCGACATCGGCCAGCGCACGCTGCAGCACGCGCGCGCCATGCTGGCCGAGGCGGCCAGCGTACAGGCGCTGGCCACCGAGCACACCGCCGCGCCGCGCGGCACGGTCCGGCTGTCGTGCCCGCCCGCGCTGCTGCAGCACGCCGTGGGGGACATGCTGGCGCGCTTTCTCAACGCCTGGCCGCAGGTCAGCGTGCAGCTGCAGGCCACCAACCGCAACGTCGACGTGTGGCAGGACGGCGTGGACCTGGCGCTGCGCGTGCGCGCGCCCGGCGCGGCCCTGCCGCAGGACGAGATCGTCAAGCCACTGGCACTGAGCCCGCACGTGCTGGTGGCCGCGCCCAGGCTGCTGACCAATGCCGCGCCACCGGCTACGCCGGCCGAGCTGGCGCGCCTGCCGACGCTGGGCCTGGGCAACTCGCCCGAGCAAGGCCGCTGGCGTCTGCTGGGCCCCGGTGGCGCACAGGCGGAGCTGCTCTTGAACCCGCGCCTGGTGGCGGACGACATGGATGTGCTGCTGTGCGCCGCACTCAGCGGCGTGGGCTGCGCCGCGCTGCCGCGCCTGATGGTGCATGGCGCGCTGGCGCGCGGCGACCTGCTGGAACTGCTGCCCGGCTGGGCGCCGCCGCCAGGCCTGGTGCAGGCGGCCTTCGCCAGCCGGCAAGGCATGCGCCCCGCGATGCGGCAACTGCTGGACGCGCTGGCGGCCGGTTTCGGGCGCCTGATCAGCGACGGTCGATGCCTGCAGCCGGCGGCCTGAGGCCGCCGTCAGGTATCAATCGCCCGTCACGTCGATGTCGGGCCCATCACCGCGGCGCTCGGCGCTGAAGGGCTGGCGGCGCTGGCCGTCGTTCACTTCGCCCTCGATGCGGCCACCGCTCACCTTGCCCTCGAAACTGCGCAGCACGCCGTCGGTGCCGGTGAAGGCGAAGCGCACGCGATCGCCGGCCACGCGCGCGTCGCGCAGCGAGGTCTCGATCTCGCCCAGCTGCACCGTGCCCTCGGGAAACTGGAAGTGCTGACGCGTGACGTCCATGCGCACGCTCTGGCGGCCCCTGCCCTGCGGATAGCTCAGCTGCCACTCACCAGTCACCTTGGCCGGCACCAGCCACAGGAAGGCGCTGGCGCTGGCGGCGCGCGAGGTCTCGTCGGGCTTCCAGCCCCCCATGGTGAAGGCGTGCGTGACCAGGCGCGTGCCCGGTTTGAGCTTCATCAGCGTCGGGCGCAGCTTGAGGTTGAGCCCCGGCAGCAGATACATGGTGATCACGTCGGCCTTGGAGAAGTCCGACTCGAAGATGTCGGCTTTCTCGAAGCGGGCGCGGTCGGCCACGCCGGCGGCCTGCGCGCGGCGCTGCGCCAGCGCCACCATGTCGGGGTTGTATTCGATGCCATGGCCACGCGCGCCGAACTGCTTGGCGGCGGCGATGACGATCTTGCCGTCGCCGGCGCCGAGGTCAATCACGTAGTCCTTCGCCGTCACGCCGCCGAGCTGCAGCATGCGCGTGACCAGCTCATCGGGCGTCGGCACCCAGATCACGTCCTTGCCGGCCTGGCCGGTCTGCGGCTCGAAGGCCGGATCGGGCCCGCGCTGCGCCAGCGCCGCGTGCGGCGCCCACAGGCTGGCGCCGAGCAGTGCGCCGCCGGCCGCCAGCCACTGGCGCCGGTCGGGCCGCGTGTGCATCCAGGGCGCCGAGTCGGCGGGCGAGGCGGACAAGGAATCGATTCGCGTCATGGACAAGCTCCTTCAGAAGGTGTCGGGCGGGTGCGACGGCACCGGCAGGCGGCGCCTGGCGGGACGACCGGATCGGCGTTCATATTACAGACGCCCGCATCGTGCTGGCATGACACGGCGCGTCAACCCAGCGCGGCACTCGGACGCAGCGCCGCCAGCAAGCCAGTGCAGGCGTCCTCGATCAAGTCCAGCGCGGCCTCGAAGCCGGCCGCGCCGCCGTAGTACGGGTCGGGCACCTCGGTGGCCGCGTGGCGGGTGCAGAAATCGGTCAGACGGTGCAGCTTGTGGCCCTGGCCGGCCGGACACAGGGCGCGCGCGAGGCGCTCGTTGTCGGCGTCCATGACCAGCACCAGATCGAAGTCGATGAAGTCCTGCCGGCTCAGCTGGCGGGCGCGGTAGGCGCTCAGGTCGATGCCACGTCGTGCCGCGTGCCGCTGCGCACGCGGATCGGGCGGCGCGCCCAGGTGGCCGTCGTGCGTGCCGGCGGAATCGACCTCGATGCGCTGGCTCAGCCCGGCCGCGCGCACGCGCTGCTCCAGCACGCCCTGGGCGCTCGGGCTGCGGCAGATGTTGCCCATGCAGACCATCAGCACGCGGATCGGGCGGCTGCCGCCGGCGGCGGCGGTCAGGGCAGTCAGGTCCGGCAAGGGGCGGGCGGCTTGGTAAAGGGTGGAAGTGGTCATGGGTTCTCGGGATCGTGGGCGGGCACGGCGCCCGCGCCGGTGGCGGGATGGCGGCGCGGCAGCCGCGCCAGCCGGGGCAGCGCCGCCTGCGCGTTGGCGCGGGTGATGGCGGCCCATTCGGGCGGCGCCAGGCCGCGCAGCCGCGCCAGCTCGGCGCCGATGCGCGGCAGCTCGGCCGGCTGGTTGCGGCCCTGGGGCCGGCCGGCGGCGCGCTGCTCGGCGCGGGTGTACAGCCAGTGCGGCGGAATGTCGGGGGCGTCGGTCTCCATCACGATGGCGTCCGCCGGCAGCTCGGCCGCCAGCGCGCGCAGCCGGCTGGCGCGCTCGTAGGTCATGGCGCCGCCGAAGCCGAGCCACACGCCCAGCTCGAGCAGGGCATCGGCCTGCTGCCGGCTGCCGCTGAAGGCGTGGGCGATGCCGCCGGCCACGCCGATCTCGCGCAAGCCCTTGAGCACCGCGTCGACCGCCCGGCGCAGGTGCAGGATCACCGGCAGGCCGTGGCGGCGCGCCAGCTTCAGCTGCTCGCGAAAGAAGCGCTCCTGCCGCTCGCGCAGTGGCCCCTCGGTCAGCTCGGGCACGAAGTGGTCGAGGCCGATCTCGCCCACCGCGACCAGGCGCGGGTCGTCCGCGTGCCGGGTCAGCGCCGCGTCCAGGCGCGCCAGCGCATCGTCCGGCGCCGCCGCCACGTACATCGGGTGCAGGCCCAGCGCGTAAGCGTCGCCAAAGCGCTGCGCCAGCGCGCGCACGGCATCGAAGGCGCCGACTTCGACGGCGGGAATCACGCAGGTCGCCACGCCCGCGGCCCGCGCCCGTTCGCGCACCGCCGCCAGGTCGGGCGCGAACTCGGCCGCGTCCAGATGGCAGTGGGTGTCGATCCAGGCGCCCATGGCCGCATCATGCCCGACTGCGGCGCCGCGCCGCGCCGCGCATGCACAAGCGCGCCGAACCGTGATACCGTGCGGTTCCAACGTGTCCCGCAGTCAGGTGACCCGCATGCGTCGAACCGCGCTCTACAGTCGCTCCGTTCCCGCCGCCACCCCGGTACCGGCCGCCGCTGCGCCGCCGCCGGAAGCCGCGCCCGCCGCCCCTGTCGCCGTCCCGCACTCGCGCCGCCAGCGCCTGACCGCGATCGGCCGCCACCCGGGCGCCTTGTGGGCCGCCATCGGCGCGCTCGGGCTGGCCCTGGCGCTGTCGGTCCACCCGTGGACGCGGACGGCGCCGCGCGCGCTGACGCAGGACGACATCGACGCCGCGGTGCTGCACACCCTGAGCCAGAAGACGCTGCCCTCGCAGGCCACGCGCGCGGCCGCCACCGCGGGCCCGTCGCTGGTGCGGGTCGAGGGCGAAGTCGTGGGCAAGAAGGACCGCAAGGGCCAGAGCGAGCTGGGGCGCGGCGTCGGCACCGGCGTGGTGATCATCGACAACGGCACCATCCTGACCAATTTGCACGTGGTGCAGGGCGCGCAGAACATCACCGTGACCTTCGCCGACGGGCTGGAGTCGCCGGCCAGCCTCGTCAACGAACGCCCAGAGGACGACCTGGCGGTGCTGCGCGCGCAGAAGATCCCGGACGACCTGCAGGCCGCGACGATGCGATCGACCGCCGACCTGATGCCGGGCGACGAGGTGGTGGCGATCGGCTTTCCGTTCGGCATCGGGCCCTCGGTGTCGGCGGGCGTGGTGTCGGGCCTGAAGCGCGGCTTTCGCTCGCCCGACGGCGGGCAGGTGATGAGCAACCTGATCCAGTTCGACGCCGCCGCCAACCCCGGCAACTCGGGCGGGCCGCTGGTCACCATGGACGGCCAGGTGGTCGGCATCGTCACCGCCATCCTCAACCCGACCTCGGCGCGCACCTTCCTGGGCATCGGCTTCGCGGTGCCGATCGAGAACGCCGCCGCGGCGGCTGGCCAACCGCCGTTTTAGAGATGCACCCCCTGAGTCGCTGGCGCGCCTTCCCCCTCTCCTGCGGGAGGGGGACAACGCCAGTGCCCGGCGCAGGTCCGGGCACGGCGTCCGCTGACACGGCCTGCTCCGCGGCCATTTGATTTCTTTGGAAGATGACGGCATGAACACCCTCGACGAACGCGTTTCACAAGACACCGGCACCGCCGATCTGATGGAGCAAATCCTTTATGAGGTCAAGCGCGTGGTGGTCGGGCAGGACCGCTTTCTGGAGCGCGTGATGGTGGCGCTGCTGGCCGGCGGCCACCTGCTGGTGGAAGGCGTGCCGGGCCTGGCCAAGACGCTGACGGTGAAGACGCTGGCCAGCGTGCTGCAAGGCCAGTTCAAGCGCATCCAGTTCACGCCCGACCTGGTGCCGGCCGACCTGATCGGCACGCGCATCTACAACCAGCGCGACGGCGAGTTCAGCACCGCGCTGGGCCCCGTATTCACCCACCTGCTGCTGGCCGACGAGATCAACCGCGCACCGGCCAAGGTGCAGAGCGCGCTGCTGGAGGTGATGCAGGAGCGCCAGGTCACGATTGCCGGGCAAACGCACTTCGTGCCAGAGCCGTTCCTGGTGATGGCCACGCAGAACCCCATCGAGACCGAAGGCACCTACCCGCTGCCCGAGGCGCAGGTGGACCGCTTCATGATGAAGGTGCTGGTCGACTACCCCAGCGACGAGGAAGAGTTCGTCATCGCCCAGCGCGTCACGGGGCCGCGCATCGACGTCAATCCGGTCGCCAGCATGGAGCAGCTGGCGGCCCTGCAGCGGCAGTGCCAGCAGGTCTACGTCGATCCCTCGCTGGTGCAGTACGCCGTGCGGCTGGTGTCGGCCACGCGCACGCCCGCCGACACCGGGTTGAAGGATCTCGCGCCCATGATCAGCTTCGGCGCCAGCCCGCGCGCCACCATCGGCCTGATCGAGGGTGCCAAGGCACTGGCCATGATGCGCGGGCGCAGCTACGCCCTGCCCGAGGACATGAGCGACCTGGTGCCCGACGTGCTGCGCCACCGCCTGGTGCTGTCCTACGAGGCGCTGTCCGAAGCCCTGAGCGCCGACCAGATCGTGCTGCGCATCATGGCCAAGGTGCCGCCGCCGCCGAAGCCGCTGGCGCACGAAAGACAAGCCGCATGATCCGCTGGCTGCGCCGCGACAAGGCCCCGCTGCCGCACGCGGTGCCGAATCCGCCGCGCCCGCCTGCGCCGGGTGAAAGCGCATCGCCGAACGCCGAGCAGTTGCTGCGCCGGCTCGAATGGTCGGTGCTCAAGCGCCTCGACGGCGTGCTGCAGGGCGACTACCGCACGCTGATGCGCGGCGCCGGGCTGGACCTGGCCGACCTGCGCGAATACCAGCTGCACGACGACGTGCGCCACATCGACTGGAACGTGACCGCGCGCATGCAGGCGCCGCACGTGCGCGTGTTCACCGAAGACCGCGAGATGGCGGCCTGGTTTCTGCTGGACCTGAGCCCCTCGGTCGATTTCGGCTCCGGCACGCAGCGCAAACGGCAGGTGTCGGCCGAGTTCGTCGCCGTGCTGGCGCGGCTGCTGACGCGCTACGGCAACCGCGTCGGCGCGCTGCTGTACAGCGCCGGCGTCGAGCAGATGATGCCGGCCCGCGCCAGCCGCCAGCATGTGCTGCAAATGCTGCACGCGATGCAGCAGCGGCCCACGCCGGTCCCCTCCACATCGTCGGGCACGCGCCTGGCCGAACTGCTGCTGGCGGGCGCCCACGCCATCCGCCGCCGCTCGACCATCTTCGTGGTGTCCGACTTCATCAGCGAGCCCGGCTGGGAAAAGCCGCTCGGCCAGCTCGCGCTGCGACATGAAGTGGTGGCCGTGCGCCTGACCGACCCGCTGGAGCGGGAGCTGCCCGACCTCGGCCTGCTGACGCTGCGCGACGCCGAGACCGGCGAGCAAGTGCTGGTCGACACCCACGATGCGCGCTTCCGGCGCCGCTTCGCCACGCTTGCCGCCGAGCGCGAGGCCGAGCTGCGCGCGTCACTGGCGCGCGCCGGCGTCGACACGCTGGAGCTGTCGACCGAGGACGACCTGGCGCTGGCCGTGGTCCGTTTCACCGAGTTGCGCCGACAGCGCGCCCGCCTGGCCGCCGGCGGCGGCATGCCGGCGCACCTGCGCAAAAGCGCCGATCGCGCCACAATGAAGCCGCTTCCGGCCTGACCCATGAACTTCGCCTGGCCCGCCTTCCTGAAGTGGCCCGCGGCGCTGCCGCAGCCGGGTTTTCTGTGGCCGCAATTCCTGTGGCTGCTGCTGTTGCTGCCCTTGCTGGTGCTGCTGTACGTGTGGTTGATGCGGCGCAAGCGAAAGCTGGTGGTGCGCTACGCCAGCCTGGCCATCGTCAAGGAAGCCCTGGGCAAGGGCCCCGGCTGGCGCCGCCATCTGCCGCCGTTGCTGCTGCTGGCGGCGCTGGGCGCCCTGATTCTGGCCAGCGCGCGCCCGGTCGCCGTCGTCGCCCTGCCGTCGAACCAGCAGACCATCATCCTGGCCATGGACGTGTCGGGCAGCATGCGCGCCACCGATGTCGAGCCGAACCGCCTGGTGGCGGCGCAGAACGCGGCCAAGGCCTTCCTGAAGGACTTGCCGCGCGACGTCAAGGTGGGCATCGTCGCTTTCGCCGGCTCGGCCCAGGTGGCGCAGTTGCCGACGCTGAACCGCGACGACCTGGCCACCGCCATCGACCGCTTCCAGCTGCAGCGCGCCACCGCCACCGGCAACGCCATCGTGATCTCGCTGGCGACCATCTTCCCCAACGCCGGGATCGAGCTGCAGCAACTCAGCTTCGACCGCATGCGCGGCGGCATGGGCCGTTCACTCGACCAGCCGCCCCCGAAGCAGAACGAGTTCATCCCGGTGCCGCCGGGCTCGTACACCTCGGCCGCCATCATCATGCTGACCGACGGCCAGCGCACCACCGGCGTCGATCCGCTGGAGGCCGCCAAGATGGCGGCCGAGCGCGGCGTCAAGGTCTACACGGTGGGCGTCGGCACGGTGGATGGCGAGACCATCGGCTTCGAGGGCTGGTCGATGCGCGTGCGGCTGGACGAGGAGACGCTCAAAGCCATCGCCCACCGCACTGCCGCCGACTACTACTACGCGGGCACGGCGCAGGACCTGAAGAAGGTGTACGAGAACCTGAGTTCGCGCTTGACGCTGGAGAAGAAGGAGACTGAGATTTCAGCGCTGTTCGCGTTGCTGGGGGCGTGGTTGGCGCTGCTGGCGGGCGGGCTGTCGATGTTGTGGTTCAACCGGATTCTTTGAGCTGCAGGCGCTTGTGTTGGGATAGCTGGCTGACGAGGTGATGAAGCCCTGCTGGCCGGGACATGCGCCCGGCCAGCAGGGCTTCCAACCCCAACACCCCTCGCCATAATCCACGCGCGCATGGCAACCGCTTCCGACACCATCATCTTCAAGGCCCAGGCCCTCACCAAGATCTACCGCATGGGCGATGTCGAGGTGCAAGCGCTGCGCGGCGTCGATCTGGAGCTGCGCGCAGGCGAGCTCGTCGTCATGCTCGGGCCGTCGGGCAGCGGCAAGTCCACGCTGCTCAACATCCTGGGCGGGCTCGACGTGCCGACGGGCGGCCAGGTCTGGTACCACGGCGAGGATCTGACGCAAGCCAGCGATGCGCGGCTGACGCAGTTCCGGCGCGAGCACGTGGGCTTCGTGTTCCAGTTCTACAACCTGATCCCCAGCCTGACGGCGCGCGAGAACGTCGCCATCGTCACCGAGATCGCGCCCGATCCGCTGCCGCCCGAGGATGCGCTGACCATGGTCGGCCTGGGCGAACGCCTGGATCACTTCCCGGCGCAACTCTCGGGGGGCGAGCAGCAGCGCGTGGCCATCGCGCGCGCCATTGCCAAGCGCCCGGTGGTGATGCTGTGCGACGAGCCGACCGGCGCGCTCGATTCGGCCACCGGCATCCGCGTGCTGGAAGCGCTGGAGCGCGTCAACACCGAGATGGGCACGACGACGGTGATCATCACGCACAACGCCGACATCGCCCGCATGGCGCAGCGCGTGCTGTGGATGGCCGATGGGCGCATCGTGCGCGAACAGGTCAACGCCGAGCGCGCCCATGCGAGCGAACTGAATTGGTGAGGCCGCGCGCGTGAAGGCCATCCACCGCAAGGCGCTGCGCGACCTGTGGCTGATGCGCGGGCAGGCGGTGGCCATCGCACTGGTCATTGCCTCGGGCATCGCCATGCTGGTGATGTCGCAGGCCACGCTGGAGTCGCTGCGCGACACGCGCGCAAGGCTGTATGCCGACTACCGCTTCTCCGACCTGTGGGCCAGCGTCAAGCGCGCGCCCGAGCACGTGGCCGATCGCATCGCCGCCCTGCCCGGCGTGGCCGAGGTGGAAACCCGCGTGGCCGCCGGCGCCAAGCTGCAGGTGCCGGGCTATGGCGAGCCGGTCGAGGCGCTGGTGCAGTCGCTGCCCGACAGCGGCGAGCCCAGGCAAAACCGCCTGTACCTGCGCGCCGGCCGCGTGCTGGCGCCCTTCGCGCATGGCGAGGTGCTGGTCAGCGACGCCTTCGCGCAGGCGCACCAGCTGAAACCCGGCGACCGCCTGCGCGCCACGGTGTACGGGCGCTCGCAGTGGTTCGCCATCGTCGGCATCGCGGTCTCGCCCGAGTACCTGTACCAGATCAAGCCGGGCGCGATGTTTCCCGACTACGAGCGCTATGCCATCGTGTGGGCGCACCGCCGCGCGCTGGGCGCGGCGCTGAACATGGACGGCGCCTTCAACCAGCTCACCGCCCGGCTCGCGCCCGGCGCCAATGAGCGCAACGTGATCGACGCCATCGACCGTGAGCTGGGGCGCTACGGCAGCCGCGGCGCCGTGGGTCGCATGGACCAGCTCTCGTACCGCTTTCTGCATGAGGAGCTGAAGCAGCTGGCCACCATGGCGCGGCTGTTTCCCGCCATCTTTCTGGGCGTGGCGGCTTTCTTGCTCAACGTGGTGTTCAAGCGTCTGATCGGCACGCAGCGCGACCAGGTCGCCATCCTCAAGGCCTTCGGCTACAGCACGGCGCAGGTGGCGCTGCACTATGGGCTGATCGTGACGCTGATCTGCGCGCTGGGCACCGCCTTCGGCGTGGCGCTGGGCGCGTGGCTGGGCACGCACCTGGCGGGGCTGTACCAGCTCAACTTCCGCTTTCCGTTTCTCGACTTCACGCTCGGCTGGCCGGTGGTGGCGGTGGGCGCGGGCGTCAGCCTGCTGGCGGCGCTGGCAGGCACCGGCCGCGCGGTTTATTCAGCGGCCGGCGAGCCGGTGGCGCAGGCCATGCGCCCGCCGGCGCCCGAGCGCTTTCGGCGCACGCTGTTCGAGCGCCTGGGGCTGACGCACTGGCTGTCACAACCCACGCGCATCATCTGGCGCCAGATCGAGCGGCGGCCCGGCAAGGCGCTGCTGACGGTGGTCGGCCTGGCGCTGGCCGGCGGCATCATGATGATGGCGCGCTTTCAGACCGGCTCGATCAACTTCATGGTGGATATCACCTACCGCCTGGCGCAGCAGCACGACATCTCGGCCAGCTTCATCGAGGCCTCGCCGCGCCGCGCCGCCGATGAGCTGCGCGCCCTGCCCGGCGTGCAGCGGGTGGAAGGCATGCGCACCGTGGCCGTGCGCCTGCGCCACGAGAACCACGGGGTGCTGACCAGCATCGACGGCCTGCCCGCCGGCGGCACGCTGCGCCGCCCCATCGACACGCAGCTGCGCCGCATCGCCCTGCCCCCCGGCGGCCTGGTGCTGGGCGACTACCTGGCCCAGCGCCTGCATGTGGGTGTGGGTGACCGCGTGTGGGTCGAGGTGCTGGAAGGCCGGCAAAAGCACCTGCAACTGCCGGTGGTGCAACTGGTGCAGGAATACGTGGGCGTGCAGGCTTACATGGACCTGGATGCGCTGAACCGCGCGCTGGGCGATGGCGACGTGATCAGCGCCGTGCTGATGACCGTCGACAGCGCCGCGCAAAAGCGCGTGCTGCACGAGCTGGACCGCCGCCCGCGCGTGGCCGGCGCCGATTCGCGCCTGGCCGCCGTCAGCGCCTTCTACAAGACGATTGCCGAGATGACCGGCGTGTTCACCTGGATCGCGGTGCTGATGGGCGGCGTGGTGAATTTCGGCGTGGTCTACAACTCGGCCCGCATCGCGCTGGCCGAGCGCGAGCGCGAGCTGGCCAGCCTGCGCGTGCTGGGCTTCACGCAGGCCGAGGTGGCCACCATCCTGCTGGGCGAGCTGGCGCTGCTGGTGCTGGTGTCGATCCCGCTCAGCTTTGCCGCCGGCTACGGGCTGTCGTGGTTTCTGGCGCAGGGTTTGCAGTCCGATTTGTACCGCGTGCCGGTGGTGCTGCCGCCATCGGCGTTCGCGTTTGCGGCGCTGGTCACCGTGGTCAGCGCCGTGCTGTCGTCGCTGGCGGTGTATTGGCGCATCCGGCAGCTGGACATGATCGGCGTCCTCAAGACCCGAGAATAGGCCCATGGCAACCCAACCGAAGTTGACCCGCAAGATCGTGTATTGGCTGCTCGCCGCCGCTGCGCTGGCGCTGCTGGCCTGGGCCGCCATGCGCGAGCCGGTACAGCTGGCCAGCACCGCGCCGGTCACGCGCGGGCCGCTGGAAGTGACGTTCCAGGAAGAAGGCAAGACCCGGCTGAAAGACCGCTACGTGGTCACCGCGCCGGTGGCGGGCACGCTGCGGCGCATCACGCTGCAGCCGGGCGATGCGGTGCGCGCGGGGCAGGTGCTGGCCCAGATCGACCCAGCCACCACCACCTTGCTTGACGCGCGCACGCGCAGCCAGGCGCAGGCCGACGTGCGCGGCGCCGACGCGCAACTCGCGGCAGTGCGCCAGCGCATCAGCGCCGCTCAGGCCGCCGAGCGGCTGGCGCAGACCGAGCTGCGGCGCGCCCAAACCCTGCAAGCCGCCGGCGCCGTGGCGCTGGAGCAGCTCGACCAGGCGCGCGCCCGCGCCGACAGCACGCGCGCCGAGTTGGCCGCCGCCCGCGCCGACGAGCAGGCCGCCACCGAGCGCGCCAACGCCGCCCGCGCCCTGCTGATCGACGAAGGCCGCGCAGGCAGCGGCAAGCTGCTGACGGTCACCGCGCCGGTGGCCGGCCGCGTGCTCAAGCGCCCGGTGGAAAGCGCCACGCCCGTGCCCATCGGCCAGGTGCTGATGGAGATCGGCGACGCCACCGCGCTGGAGATCGAGGCCGAAGTGCTGTCCACCGACGCCGTTCGCCTGTCGCCCGGCATGCCCGCGCGCGTGCTGCGCTGGGGCGGCGAAGGTGTGCTGGCGGCCCGCATCGCGCGCGTCGAGCCCGGCGGCTACACCAAGGTGTCGGCGCTGGGCGTGGAAGAGCAGCGCACGCGCGTGATCCTCGACTTCACCACGCCGCGCGAGCAATGGTCGGCGCTGGGCGACGCCTACCGGGTCGAGGTCGAATTCATCGTGCAGCAGGCCAGCGACGTGTTGCAGGTGCCGGGCAGCGCCCTGTTTCGCGCTGGCGACGGCTGGGCCGTGTATCGGCTGGAAGGCGGCAAGGCGCGCCGCACGCCGGTGCAGATCGGACTGCGCTCAGCCACGGCGGCGCAGGTGCTGGAGGGGCTGGAGGCCGGCCAGACCGTGATCGTGCAGCCGGACGACCGCATCGTGGATGGGACGCGCATCCAGGGATCAGGGTGAAGAGCGCCGTCAACGTGCGCTCGGAATCCCGATAGGCTCTGTTTTCACTCGGCGACGGCCCGGAATACCGCCGGGCCCCTTGGTGGCCGCTGCGTCTTCAGGCCGTCGCCAGCCGCCCCTGCACCAGCCGCAGCGCGCGCCCGCAGCGCGCGGCCAGCGCGTCGTCGTGCGTCACCAGCACGAAGGCGGTGCCGTGGTTGGCGGCCAGCTCCAGCATCAGGGCGAACACGCCGTCGGCGGTGCCGCGGTCGAGGTTGCCGGTGGGTTCGTCGGCCAGCACGCAGGCCGGCTGCGTAACCAGCGCGCGGGCGATGGCCACGCGCTGGCGCTCACCGCCGGACAGCTCGGCCGGGCGGTGGTGCACGCGCTCTTTCAGCCCCACCAAGCCCAGCATGCGCTCGGCCACCTTGGCCGCGTCCTCGCGCGACTGGCGACGAACCCACAGCGGCATGGCGACGTTCTCCAGCGCGCTGAATTCGGGCAGCAGGTGGTGAAACTGGTAAACGAAGCCCAGGTGCCGATTGCGCAAGTCGCCCTGCGCGGCTTGCGACAGTCCGCTGAAGTCCTGCCCCATCAGCCGCACCTGGCCGGTGGTGGGCGCATCCAGCCCGCCCAGCAGGTGCAGCAGCGTGCTCTTGCCCGATCCCGACTGGCCGACGATGGCCAGGGTTTCGCCCGCGTTCACCCGCAGATTAACGCCTTGCAGCACCGTCACGTCGAGCGGGCCTTCCTGGAAGCGCTTGGTGACGAATTGCGCCTCCAATACGGCGCCAGCGCTTTTGCCGTAAACGCCGGCAGCTATTTCATTCATAGCGCAGCGCCTCGGCGGGGTTGACGCGGCTCGCGCGCCAGCTCGGATAAATGGTGGCAACGAACGCCAGCAGCAGCGAAATCACCGCAATCGGTACGATGTCGCGGGCCTGCGGGTCGCTGGGCATCTTGCTGATCAGGTAGATGTCCTTGGGCAAAAAACTGGCATGGAACACGCCTTCTAGGAAGGGCACGATGACGTCGATGTGGTAGGCCACAACCAAGCCCAGCGCCAGTCCCGCCAGCGTGCCGATCACGCCCACCAACGCACCCTGCACGATGAAGATTTTCATGATGCTGGCGGGGCTCGCCCCCAGCGTGCGCAGGATGGCGATGTCGGCGCGCTTGTCCTGCACCGTCATCACCAGCGTGCTGACCAGGTTGAAGGCGGCCACGGCGACGATCAGCGTGAGAATGATGAACATCATGCGCTTTTCCAGTTGCACGGCGGCGAACCAGGTGCGGTTCTGGCGCGTCCAGTCGAGCAGCAGCAGGTGGCCGCTCAAACTGCCCGCCAGCTCATCCGTCACCTGCCGCGCCTGGTGCAGATCGCGCAGCTTCAGGCGGATGCCGGTCGGTCCCTCCAGCCGGAAGATGCGCGCCGCATCCTGGATGTGCAACATCGCCAGGGCCGAGTCGTATTCGTAGTGACCGCTGCTGAAAGTGCCCACCACCGTCATCTGCTTCAGGCGCGGCACCACGCCGGCGGGCGTGACCTGGCCGCTGGGGGCGATCAGCGTGACCTTGTCGCCCTCGCCCACGCCCAGCTTGCGCGCCAGGTCGCTGCCCAGCAGGATGCCGAATTCGCCCGGCACCAGCTTCGGCAACAAGGTGTCCTTCATGTCGGCGGCGATGTCGGTGACGTTGGGCTCCAGCGCCGGGTCGATGCCGCGCACCATGGCGCCCTGCATGGTCTCACCGCGCGCCAGCAGCGCCTGCGCGCCGATGAAGGGCGCGGCGCCGATCACCTCGCGGTGCGCGCGCACCTCGCTCAGCGTGCGCTGCAGATCCGGCAGCGCGCCGCCGTCGGGCGAAAACACCTCGACGTGCGAGATCACGCTCAGCATGCGCCCGGCCACGTCCTTCTGAAAGCCGTTCATCACCGAGAGCACGATGATCAGCGCCGCCACGCCCAGCGCGATGCCCAGCATCGACGCCGCCGAGATGAAGCTGATGAAGCCGTTGCGCCGCGTCGCCCGGCCAGCGCGCGTGTAGCGCCAGCCGAGCAGCATTTCGTAGGGCAATCGCTGGGACAGGGGCATCGAATCGGGTGCGGGCCGGCCCGGCGGACCGCCCCACGAATCAAAGGGAATGATTCTCGCATCCCCCACAATCCGGCCCATGTCCGCCCCGCCCGCGCCGTTTCACCTGCTGATTGCCGACGCCCTGCCGCTGTTGCCCGAAGATGCCACGCTTCCCGAGCTGCCGCCCTTGCCGCAGCTCGACGCCTTGCTGCGGCGCCTGCGACTGGCCGACACCCTCAGCTGCGATGAGGAGGCGCCCGACACCCCGCTCGAACGCGCGCTGGCCCATGCGCACGGCCTGCCCGGCGCGCCCGGCCAGGTGCCGTGGGCGGCATTCGACACCGGCACCGTGGGCGCGCCCTGCGCCTGGCTGCGGCCTTGCCATTGGCAACTGGGCATGGACCACGTGACGCTGCTGCCGCCGGGGCAACTCGCGCTGTCGGAAGAGGAGTCGCGCGCCCTGCTCGCCGCCACGCAGCCGCTGCTGCAGGACGACGGTCTGACCCTGCGCTACGTGCGCCCCGACGCCTGGCTGGCGCAGGGCGAGCTGCTGCGCGGCCTCACCACCTGGTCGATGGCGCGCGCCGCCCGGCAGCCGCTGACGCGCGAGCTGCTGGCGCTGGCGCCTGACCCCGCACACCGCGCGCGGCTGCGCCGCTTGCAAAACGAGATCCAGATGCTGCTGTACGGCCACCCCGTCAACGACGCGCGCGAGCAGGCCCGGCAATGGCCGGTGAATGCGCTGTGGATCGAAGGCGCGGGCATGCTGGACCACGCCATCGCGCCTTCACCCGGCGTGCAGGTCGAGTCGCGCTTGACGCACGCCGCCACCGACCTGCCCGGCTGGCAAGCGGCCTGGCGCGCCATCGACGCCGAGGCCATCGCCCCGCTCGGCGCGCGGGTGGCCGCGGGCGACGACGTGCGCCTGACGCTGTGCGGCCCGCGCCGCGCACTCAGCTTCCAGCCTGGTCGCGGCCTGGGCTTTGCTGTCTCCAGCCTTTTCAAGCCGCAGCGCTTTTCCGATCTGCGCGCGCAGCTATGACGATGAATTTCATCGTGGCAGCGGCCTGAGCCACTCCCACAGAAAGCACCACCGTACCGAGCCATGAAGATTGAGATCCGAGACGTGCCGCCGCGCGCCGCCTGGGCGCTGGAGCAGGCCGGCGTGCACCCGTTGCTGGCGCGCCTGTTCGCCGCGCGCGGCGTGGCCAGCGCCGACGAACTCGACGATGGCCTGGGGCGCCTGCTGCCGCCCGCCGGCCTCAAGGGCATTGACGCCGCCGCCGTGCTGCTGGCCGACGCCATCGCCGCGCAGCAACGCATCTGCATCGTCGCCGACTACGACTGCGACGGCGCCACCGCCTGCGCCGTCGGCATCCGCGGCCTGCGCCTGCTGGGCGCGCAGCAGCTCGATTACCTGGTGCCCGACCGCGTGGTCGATGGCTACGGCCTCACCGTGCCGATTGCCGAGCGCGTGGCGGCCAAGGGGGCCGACGTGCTGATCACCGTGGACAACGGCATCGCCAGCGTCGGCGGCGTGGCGCGCGCGCGCGAGCTGGGGCTGAAGGTGCTGGTGACCGACCATCACCTGCCGGGCAGCGAATTGCCGGCCGCCGACTGCATCGTCAACCCCAACCAGCCCGGCTGCGACTTCGAGAGCAAGTCGATGGCCGGCGTGGGCGTGATGTTCTATGTGCTGCTGGCGCTGCGGGCCGAGTTGCGCGCACGGGGTGTCATCGATGCCGCCAGTCAACCGAAGCTGGATGCCCTGCTGCCCCTGGTCGCCCTGGGCACCGTGGCCGACGTGGTGCGGCTCGACGCCAACAACCGCCGCCTGGTCGCCCAGGGCCTACGCCGCATCCGCGCCGGGCAGATGCCGGCCGGCCTGCAGGCGCTGTTCTCGGTCGCCAGCCGCGCCAGCCAGAAGGCGAGCACCTTCGATTTCGGTTTTGCGCTGGGTCCGCGCATCAACGCCGCCGGCCGCCTGGCCGACATGACGCTGGGCATCGAGCTGCTGCTGACCGACGACGCGGCGCGCGCCGACGAGCTGGCGCGCACGCTCGATGGCATCAACCGCGAGCGGCGCGAGATCGAAGGCGGCATGCGCGAGCAGGCGATGCAGATCGCCGAGGGCCTGTTCGATGTCGAGGACGAGCCGCCTTCGGCGATTGCCGTGTTCGACCCCGATTTCCACGAAGGCGTGGTCGGCATCGTCGCCGCGCGGCTGAAGGATCGCCTGCACCGCCCCACCTTCGTGTTCGCCGCCAGCGGTGCGCCGGGGCGCGAGCACGAGCTGAAGGGCTCCGGCCGCTCGATCCCCGGTTTTCACCTGCGCGACGCGCTGGACCTGGTGGCCAAGCGCCACCCGGGCGTGCTGGTCAAGTTCGGCGGCCACGCCATGGCCGCCGGCTGCACCATCGCCGAGGAGCACTTCGACTGCTTCGAGCAAGCCTTGCAGCAAGTCGCCGCCGAATGGCTGGACGCCTCCCTGCTCTCGCGCCGGCTCGAAACCGATGGCCCGCTGCCGCCCGAATACCGCCGCCCCGACATGGTCGACACCTTGCACCACGAAGTGTGGGGCCAGGGTTTTGCCCCGCCCGTGTTCAGCGAGGAGCTCGAAGTGGTCAGCCAGCGCCTGGTCGGCGACAAGCACCTGGCACTGAAGCTGCGCCACCAGGGCCAGCCCGTGGACGGCATCTGGTTCGGCCGCACCGATCCGTTGCCGGCGCGCGCGCTGCTGGCCTTCCGTCTGGAAGTGGACGAATGGCAGGGGGCGCGGCGGGTGCGCTTGCTGGTGGAGGGCGCGGCGTAGCGCCAGACGGGCCAGGCCGTTGCGCGCCCTCAGCGCCCGCCCAGCACCACCGTCACCATCCGCTCCGGCTGCAGCACGCGCTGGAACGCGGTCTTGATCTCGGCCGCGCTGACGGCGCGGACGCGCTCGCTCCAGTGCTCCAGGTAGTCCAGCGGCAAGTCGTTCCAGGCGATGTTGGCGACGTTGTCAAGCAGCTTGCGGTTGCTGTCCAGCCGCAGCGGAAAGCCGCCGATGAGGTTGTCCTTGGCGGCTTGCAACTCGGCCTCGGTCGGTCCTTGCGCCACGAAGTCGCGCAGCACCTGCCGCGCCACCTCGACGGCGATGGCGGCCTGGTCGGGGCGCGTCTGCAGGCCCAGCGTGAACGCGCCTGCGTGCAGGCCGGGCGCGAAGTAGCTGTACACGCTGTAACTCAAGCCCCGCTGCTCGCGCACCTGCGTGGTCAGGCGCGAGGTGAAGCCGCCGCCGCCCAGGATGTGGTTGCCCACCAGCAGCGCGAAGAAGTCCGGGTCGCTGCGCTTGTAGCCGGGCTGGCCGATCAGCACCTGCGCCTGGGCCGAATCGAAGGCGATGCGCTCGTCCACGGGCGCCGTCAGCGGCGCCACCTCGGGCACGGCGGGCAGCGGCGCGCAATCGGCGCTCGGCGGCAGGCGCGCCAGCAATTGCGTGACGATGGCGTCGGCCTGCGCCCGCGTCACCGCGCCGACCAGGCTGAGCTTGGCGCGGCAGGGCCGGATGAAGTCGGCATGGCGTGCGCGCAGGTCGGCCACGCCGATGCGCGCCAGCGATTCGGGCGTGGTTTCGTAGCCGTACGGATGCGCGCCGTACACGGCCTGAGAAAAAGCCAGGCCGGCCAGCGTGCCGGGGCGGGTGCGCGACTCGCGGATCGAGGCCGAGATGCGTTCGCGCTCGCGCCGCCACACGTCCTCGGGCCAGGCGGGCTCGCCCAGTTCGCGCGCGGCCAGGTGCACGGATTTTTTCAGCAGGTCGGGCTCGGTCAGGGTGCGCAGGTTGAAGCTCATGCGGTCGCTGCCGGCGCTGCCACCGAAGGACGCGCCCAGGTCGGCCCAGGCCTCGCCGAGCTGGTTTTCGTCCAGCGCCGGCTCGCCGCCCCGTGCCGCCACGCCCTTGCCCGCCATCAGCGCGGTGACGCTGGCCAGCCCGGCCTGACGGGCCGGGTCACGCCGGCTGCCGGCGTCGAAGTCGAGCTGCACGTCGAGCATGGGAATGTGCGGGCTTTCGACGAGGTACACCTGCGCGCCACCCGCTTGCGTCCAGTGCTGGATCGGGATGGCGGCCAGCGCGGGCGGCAGACCGAGCAGGCCGACCGCCGCGGCCGCCAACACGCTGGACGCCCATTGCTTGAAAGTAGTCATTCGATCACCTGAATCCCTGTCTCGCCCGCGGCGGCAAGCCAACACACCGCTCAATGCCTCGCAACCTCGGCGGGCGCCGGTCGCGGCTTGGCATTCGGATCGCGCGGCTGCGGCAGCAGCGTGGCCACCGTCAGCTGGTCGTCGCCGAAATAGCGCTGCGCCACGCCTTGCACCTGCGTCGCCGTCACGCCACGCAGGCGCGCGATCAGTTGTTCGTCGGCGTCCAGCGGCAGGCCCTGCACCCACAGGTGGCCCAGTTCCTGCGCCTGGCCCATCACCGAGTCGCGCTTGTAGACCTCGCTGGCCACCCACTGCGTCTTCACGCGGTTCAACTCGGCCTCGTTCACGCCCTCGCGCGCCACCCGCGCCACCTGCTCGCGCAGCGCCGCCTCGACGTGGGCGGCGGTCTTGCCGGCGGCCGGCACGCCGCTCAGCGTGAACAGCTGCGGTCCGCGCCCGAGCAGGCCATTGCCGGCGCTGGCCGAATCGGCCAGGCGGTCCGGCCCCTGCGTCAGCGCGCGGTCCAGGCGCGCGCCGCTGTAGCCGTCCAGCACGGCGGCCAGCACCGTCAGGGCCAGCGCGTCGTCGTTGCCGGGCGATGCGGCCAGGCCCTCCATGCGCGGCACCTTGAAGGCCAGCGACACCAGCGCCTGTTCGGCCGGCGCCTTCACCTCAAGCCGGCGCAGGCCGGGCTGCACCGGCTCGGGGCGCGGCTTGCGCGCCGGCACCGCCTGACCTGGGATCCCGCCGTAGTGCCGCCGGGCGAGCGCCAGCACGGCCTGCGGATCGACGTCGCCCACCACCACCACGGCGGCGTTGGCCGGGGTGTACCAGCGGCGGTAGAAGTCGCGCGCGTCCTGCGCCGTCAGCGCGTCCAGGTCGCCCATCCAGCCGATCACCGGGCGGCGATAGGGCGAGGCGACGAAGGTGGCGGCGCGCTGCTGCTCGAACATCAGCGCGCGCGGGTTGTCCTCGGTGCGCGAGCGGCGCTCTTCCTTCACCACCTCCAGCTCCTTGGCGAATTCCTCGTCGCTGTAGCGGCTGTGCGCGAAACGGTCGGCCTCCAGCGCCATCACCTCACCCAGGCGGTTGGCGGGCACCTGCTGGTAGTAGCCGGTGTAGTCGAGGCTGGTGAAGGCGTTCTCGCGCCCGCCCAGTTGCGCCACGCGGCGCGAGAACTCGCCCGGCTGCAGCTGGTCGGTGCCCTTGAACATCATGTGCTCCAGCACGTGGGCCACGCCGCTGGCGCCATCCACCTCATCCATCGAGCCGACGCGCAGCCACAGCATGTGCACCGCCGTGGGCGCGCGCCGGTCGGGTTTGACGATGAGGGTGAGGCCGTTGTCGAGCGTGAACTGGCTCACCGCCGCCGCCGCAGTGGGCGCAGCCACCGGGGCGGCGGTGGCTGTCGGGGCGAGCGCCGTGCCCAGCGGCGCGCAGGCCGTAAGCAACAGCGCCAGCAGCAGCGCGCCTGTGGCGCGAAGAGAAGTGGGGATGGTGAAGGGCATGACCTGGAACCTGAGTCGATGAGCGCGGCAAACGTTCCCGCCCGGCGATCCGCGCAGTGTGCCGCATCGCGTGGCGCCGGTCGGCGCCGAAAGCCATCGGTGACAATCGCCGCATGAGCGTTCCGCCCCCTTTGGCCACCCCGTCCACCCGCGCGGAACCGCGCCTGACCAGTCTTTCGCACGGCGGCGGTTGCGGCTGCAAGATCGCGCCCGGCGTGCTGTCGGGCATTCTGCGCGGCACCAGCGGCATGCCGCTGCCGCCCGAGCTGCTGGTCGGCATCGAGACCGCCGACGACGCCGCCGTCTACCGGCTGAACGATGAGCAGGCGCTGGTCGCCACCACCGACTTCTTCATGCCGATCGTCGACGACCCGTTCGATTTCGGCCGCATCGCCGCCACCAACGCGCTGTCCGACGTGTACGCCATGGGCGGCACGCCGATCATGGCGCTGGCCCTGGTCGGCATGCCGATCAACGTGCTGTCGGTGGACACCATCGGCCGCATCCTCGACGGCGGCGCCAGCGTCTGCCGCGCCGCCGGCATTCCGATTGCCGGCGGCCACACCATCGATTCGGTCGAGCCGATCTACGGCCTGGTCGCGCTCGGCCTGGTGCACCCCGATCGCGTGCAGCGCAACAGCGGCGCCCGGCCGGGCGATGTGCTGGTGCTGGGCAAGCCGCTCGGCGTGGGCATCTACTCGGCGGCGCTGAAGAAAGAGCAGCTCTCGCCCGAGGCCTACGCGCAGATGGTGGCCGCCACCACGCGCCTGAACACGCCCGGCCCGGCGCTGGCCGCCATCGACGGCGTGCACGCCATCACCGACGTCACCGGCTTCGCCCTGGCCGGCCACGCGCTGGAGCTGGCGCGCGGCGCCGGCGTCACCCTGCAGATCGACTGGCCCGCCGTGCCGCTGCTGCCCGGCGTGCGCGAACTGGCCACGCGCGGCATCGTGACCGGCGCCTCGGGCCGCAACTGGGCCGCCTACGGGCACGAGGTGGCGCTGCCCGCGGATTTCAGCGACACCGAGCGCGCCCTGCTGACCGACCCGCAGACCAGCGGCGGCCTGCTGGTGGCCTGCGCACCGGACAGCCTGCGCGAGGTGCTGTCGGTGTTCGAGCGGCAGGGCTTTGGCGAAGCGGCCGTCGTCGGTCGCGTGCTGCCGGCCGGCGAGCGTCCGCTGGACGTGCGGCTGGCCAAGGCCGGCGCCTAGAATCGTCGCCGATGTTCAGCTTCTTCCGCCGCAAGAAGGCCGAGGCCGCCCCCGGCGAGGCGCCGGCCGCCGCACCCGCCGAGCTGCCCGAATTCGACGCCGCGCCCGCGCTGGCGCCGGACGATCTGGAAGCGCAGGCGCTGGCCGCAGCGCCGCCCGAGGGCGCGCCGGAAGTCCTGCACGATGAGCCCGCCGCCACGCCGGCCGCCAGCGGTGGCCTGAGGTCGCGCTGGTTTGGCGGCGGCGCGCCGGCACCGGCCACCGAACCACCGGCGACGCCGGCCGCAGCGGCGCCGACACCTGCACCACCACCAACGGTGGAGCCACCCGCCGCCGTCCCCGCGGAACTGGCGCCGGTCATCGCCGAAAAAGATCTCGAACTGGTGCCCACCACGGCCAGCGCGCAGGCCGCGCGCGCCGGCTGGATGGACCGGCTCAAGACCGGGCTGAAGCGCACCGGCGGCAGCATCACCACCGTCTTCACCGGCACCCAGATCGACGAGGCGCTGTACGAAGACCTGGAAACGGCGCTGCTGATGGCCGACGCCGGCGTGCCGGCGACCGAATTCCTGCTGGCCGACCTGCGCCGCCGCGTGAAAGACCAGCGCGCCAGCCAGCCGGCCCAGGTCAAGCTGCTGCTGCAGGACGCCATCGCCGACATGCTGGCGCCGCTGGAGCGGCCGCTGGTGGTGGGCGTCTACCACCCCACGGTGATCATGGTGGCTGGCGTCAACGGCGCCGGCAAGACCACCAGCATCGGCAAGCTGACCAAGCACCTGGCCGACGCCGGCGCCAGCGTGCTGCTGGCGGCGGCCGACACCTTCCGCGCCGCCGCGCGCGAGCAGCTCGCCGTCTGGGCCGACCGCAATGCGGTGGAAATCATCAGCCAGCAGGGCGCCGACCCCTCAGCCGTCAGCTTCGACGCCGTGGCCGCCGGCCGCGCGCGCCGCAAGGACGTGGTGCTGGTCGACACCGCCGGCCGACTGCCGACGCAAAAGCACCTGATGGAAGAGCTGACCAAGATTCGCCGCGTCGTCACCAAGGCCGACATCACGGCGCCGCACGAGGTGCTGCTGGTGATCGACGGCAACACCGGGCAGAACGCGCTGGCGCAGGTCAAGGCCTTCGACGAGGCGGTGCAACTCACCGGCCTGGTCGTCACCAAGCTCGACGGCACCGCCAAGGGCGGCGTGCTGTGCGCCATCGCGCGCTGGGGCGGGGAGCGTGCCGCCGGGCCGGTGCCGGTGTACTTCATCGGCGTCGGCGAGCAGCTGGCCGACCTGCAGACCTTCAAGGCGCGCGAGTTCGCGCAGGCGCTGGTCGGGTGAGGCGCCCAGTGACGCGCCCAGCCCTCGCTGCAACGGTTTGCAACGCCCGCGTGCGGCGGCACCCAGTCGATACACTCCCGGCATGACCGTGAACCCCGCCCGGAAACATCTGGTGCTGATCGGTGCCGCCCGCGCCCACCTGCAGGTGCTGAAAGGCCTGGCGCGCCAGGGCATCGGCGATCTCAACGTCACGCTGGTCGCGCCGCACCCCTATTACATCGAGCCCGGCATGCTGCCCGGCTACGTGGCGGGCGACTACGCGCTGGACGACATCCGCACCCCGCTCGACCGGCTGGTCGAAGCCAGCGGCGTGCAGTTCGTGCCGGCGCATGTGCTGGCGCTGGACCCGGCGGCGCGGCGCGTGCAGCTGTCCAGCGGCGACGCCCTGTCCTATGACGTGCTGTCGATCGACACCGAACCGGCGGTCGACCGCGAGCACATCGACGCACTGATTCCCGGCGCGCGCCGCAATGCGCTGTTCACGCGGCCGCTGGAGAGCTTCGTCAAGCTGTGGCCGCAACTGCTGGCGCTGGCGCGCGAACGCGCGCTGCAGGTCGCCGTCATCGGCGACGGCCTGGCCGGGGTGGAGCTGGCCATGGCCGCCGCGCACGCGCTGGCCGCGCCGCACGGCAGCCGCGTCAGCCTGGTGGCGGGCGAGCAGCTGCCGCTGGCCGATCAGCCGCCGGCGCTGCAGCGGCGCGTACTGGCGCGCCTGAAACGGCTCAACATCACCGTGCTGCAAGACCGCTGCACCGGCATCGACGACGGCGCCGTGCAGCTCGCCAGCGGGGCCAGCCTGGTGTGCGATGCGCCACTGCTGCTGCCCGGCGCCGAGCCGCCGGCCTGGCTGCTGCAGGCCGGCCTGCAGCTCGACGACGCGGGGCAGCCAGTGCTCAACGAGCGCCTGCAAAGCGAAAGCCACCGCCAGGTGTTCATCGTGCCGACGGCGGCACCGGCCGAGGTCGGCCCGGTGCTGGAGGCCAACCTGCGCACCGCGCTGGCCGGCGGCAACTTCAAGAAGGCCCCCCTGGACGCGGCGCGCCTGCGCGTGGTCGGCTGCGGCGACGGCCAGGCCATTGCCGTCTGGGGCCCGCTTGGCCTGGAAGGTCGCGAGGTCTGGAACTGGAAGATGCGGCGCGACCGGCGCCAGTTGGCGGCGCTGTTCTCGCTCTGAATCGCGCCGGCGACCGCATCGCCGTGGGCCGGCGCTCTGGAAAACCCTAGGAAATTCGGCTGCAATATGAATCATATTGCGCAGCGCTTGGCCTATACTTCTTCAAAGTAAGCACTTTAATTCATGTTTCAACCTGCCTTGCCAACGCTCTCAAGACCTCGGCAAGCGTCCCAAGTAAGGGAAAGTCGGCAGCCACCGGCACCGGGACGTGAACCACAATGCGCCATCACCCCCGCTCCAGGAGCCCCGACATGAATTCACAGCCTCTCGTCCACCGTCTCAACCGCCGCCTGCTGCTGTCGCGCAGCGCCGCCGTGGTCGGCGCCAGTTCCATGGGCCTGCTGCTGCCGCAGATCGTGCGCGCGCAGAGCAACAAGGTGAGGGTCGGCTTCATGCTGCCCTACACCGGCGCCTACGCTCAGTTGGGCGTGGCGATCGAGAACGCGGTGCGCATGGCGATCGCCGAGAAGGGTGGCAAGCTGGGCGGCCGCGAGATCGAGTGGTTCAAGGTGGACGACGAGTCCGAGCCGTCCAAGGGCGTCGAGAACGCGCAGAAGCTGGTGCAGCGCGACAAGGTCGATGTGCTGATCGGCACCGTGCACTCGGGCGTGCAGATGGGCATCCAGCGCGTGGCGCGCGAATCGGGCGTGCTCAGCATCATCCCCAATGCGGGCCTGCACGCGGCCACGCGCGGGCTGTGTGCGCCCAACGTGTTCCGCACCAGCTTCACCAACGCCCAGCCGACCAGCGCTCTGGGCAAGCCGATGATGGACAGGGGTCTGAAACGCGCGGTGTGGATCACGCATAAGTACGCCGCCGGCGACGAGGCGTTCGAGGGCTTCCGGGACAGCTACACCAAGGCCGGCGGCACCATCGTCAAGGAACTGGGCCTGCCCTTCCCGGGCGTGGAGTTCCAGGCGCTGCTGACCGAGATCGCCAGCCTGAAGCCTGATGCCGTGGCCTGCTTCTTCGCCGGCTCGGCAGCCTCCAAGTTCATGCGCGACTACGCCGCCGCCGGCCTGCAGGGCAAGATTCCGCTGTGGGGTTCGGGCTTTCTCACCGAGGGCGTGCTGCAAGCCACGGGCGCTGCCGCCGAGGGCGTGATGTCCACCCTTCACTACGCGGATTCGCTGGACACGCCACGCAACCAGCAGTTCCGCAGCGCCTTCGCGCAGCAGTTCAAGATGCAACCCGACGTGTACGCGGTCCAGGGTTACGATGCCGGCCAGCTGCTGATCCGCAGCCTGGATGCCGTCAAGGGCGACATGTCGAACAAGGCGGCGATGTACAAGGCGATGGAAACCGCCGTCATCGACAGCCCGCGCGGCCGCTGGACCATGAGCAAAGCGCACAACCCGGTGCAGGACATGTACCTGCGCGTGGTCGAAAAGGGCGACAACAAGGTCGTCGGCGTGGCGCAGAAGGCAGTGGCCGACTCTGCGGCCGGCTGCAAGATGGGTTGATCGGTCACGGATCGAACCGGACGACGGCGGAGCGATCCGCCGTTTTTCTTGAACGAGTTGCATCGCCCCCGTGGACTTCGCCAATTTCTTGATCCAGACACTCAACAGCGTGCAGTACGGGCTGCTGCTGTTCATGCTGGCGGCCGGCCTGACGCTGATCTTCGGCATCATGGGCGTGGTCAACCTGGCGCATGGCAGCTTCTACATGCTGGGCGCCTACCTGGCGTTCTCGCTGGCCGGCCAGCTGGGCAGCTTCACGGCGGCGATCCTGGTCGGCACCGCGCTGTCGGTGCTGTTCGGACTGGTGCTGGAGCGCCTGCTGTTTCGCTACTTCTACCAGCGCGACCACCTCGACCAGGTGCTGATGACCTTTGGCCTGATCTACATCTTCGAGGAAGCGCGCTCGCTGCTGTGGGGCGACGACGTGCACGGCGTGCCGATCCCGCCGCTGCTGACCGGCTCGGTGCCGCTCACCGACACCCTGTCCTATCCGGTCTACCGCCTGTTCATGATGGGCGTGTGCGTGCTGCTGGCCTTCGGCCTGTACCTGCTGATCAACAAGACCCGGCTGGGCATGAAGATCCGCGCCGGCGCCTTCAACCGCGACATGACCGAGGCGCTGGGCATCAACATCAAGCTGATCCATGCGGTGGTGTTCGCCATCGGCGTGGCGCTGGCCACGGTGGCCGGCATGATCGCGGCGCCGATCTCCAGCGTCTACCCGGGCATGGGCTCGTCGGTGCTGATCATGTGCTTCGTGGTGGTGGTGATCGGCGGCATCGGCTCGGTGCGCGGCGCGCTGATCGCGGCGCTGCTGGTGGGCTTCGTCGACACCTTCGGCAAGGTGCTGCTGCCGCAGGTGGCGGGCATGCTGGTGTACATGCTGATGGCGGCGGTGCTGCTGTGGAAGCCCGAAGGCCTGTTCAAGCATTGAGGACGACCCGCACGCCATGAGCGCCCCCCAATCCAACCTCGAAACCCTGCCGCGCAGCATCCAGGCCGTGCTGGTGCTGGGCCTGATCGCGCTGGCGGCCTTCCCCTTCGTCGGCAGCGAGTTCTACCAGCAGATGGTGGCGCGCATGATGATCCTGGCCATCTTCGCCATGAGTCTGGACTTGCTGCAGGGCGTCACCGGGCTGGTGTCGCTGGGGCACGCGGCCTTCTTCGGCTTGGGCGGCTACGCGCTGGCGCTGGTGTCGTCCGACAACGGCGCCATCGGCCTGTGGTGGTCGCTACCGCTGGCCATGCTGGTGGCGGCCGTGGCGGCGCTGATCATCGGCTTCTTCGTGGTGCGCACGCGCGGCATCTACTTCATCATGGTGACGCTGGCCTTCGCGCAGATGATGTTCTATCTGATCTTCGACAACAAGGAGATCAGCTTCTTCGGCCTGTTCCCGCTCGGGCTGGGCGGCTCGGACGGCAAGTACATCAACTTCAAGCCCGACGCCCTGCTCTTCGATCTGGAGAACAAGCGCGTCTTCTACTACTTCGTGCTGGCCTGCCTGATCGGGGTGTACGCCTTCCTGCGCCGCCTGCTGTGGAGCCCGTTCGGCCGGGCGCTGGCCGGCATCCGCATCAACGAGCACCGCATGCGCGCGGTCGGCTTCGGCTCCTTCGGCTACAAGCTCACCGCCTTCACCCTGGCCGGCGCGCTGGCCGGCCTGGCCGGCTATCTGTGGGGCGCGCAGACCGGCTACATCAACCCCGAACTGATGGGTTTTCACATGAGCGCGCACGCCATCATGATGGTGATCCTGGGCGGCATGGGCAATTTCGCCGGCGCCATCGTCGGCGCCTTCGCCTTCGAATTCATGCTGGAGCTGTTCAAGGACCTGCCCGCCATCGGCGACTTCAACACCGGCAAGCACTGGCAGCTGTGGATGGGCAGCTTCATCGTGCTGGTGATCATCTTCGCGCCGCGCGGGCTGCTGGGCCTGCTGACCCGCTTCACCGGCCGCAAGGGAGAGCGCCATGAGTGAGGCCGAGGTGCTGCTGTCCGCCAAGGACCTGACCAAGCGCTTCGGCGGCCTGGCGGCGGTCAGCAAGGTCTCGGTCGACCTGTGGCGCGCGCGCATCCACTGCGTGATCGGCCCCAACGGCGCCGGCAAGTCGACGCTGACCAACCTGCTGTCGGGCGACCTGCCGCCCAGCTCGGGCAGCATCGCGCTGGGCCGGCACGACATCACCCACGCCTCGCCCGAGCTGATCTCGCGCCGCGGACTGGGCCGCAGCTACCAGAAGACCAACATCTTCCCCACCCTCTCGGTGTGGGAGAACGTGCGCCTGGCGGCGCAGTCGCGCTCGCTGCAGCAGCCCTGGAACCCGCGCCGCTGGCTGCAGCGCGCGGCCGGCGACCAGCGCGTCAACCAGCGCGCCGAGCGGGCGCTCGAGCTGGCCGAGCTGACCGCGCGGCGCGACTTCATCGCCGGCGCCGCCAGCCACGGCGAACAGCGCCAGCTGGAGATCGCCATGACACTGGCCACCGAGCCGCAGGTGCTGCTGCTCGATGAGCCGCTGGCCGGCATGGGCGTAGCCGAAGCCGAGCGCATGGTCGAGCTGCTGCTGCGCCTGAAGCCGCACCACGCCATGATGCTGGTCGAGCACGACATCGACGCCATCTTCGCGCTGGCCGACCACCTGACGGTGATGGTCAACGGCACGGTGATCGCCAGCGGCGAGCCGGCCGCGATCCGCGCCGACGCCGGTGTGCAGGCGGCCTATCTGGGCGAGGAGCATTGACATGGCGACCGAAGCCAACGCCAACGTCCCCGACGACCCGAACAACCCGCTGTCGCCGCGCCCGCGCGCCGGCGACCGCATCGAGCGACCGCCCTCCGATCCCGACTTGCTGATCCACGCGCTCGACCTGCACACCTACTACGGCGCCAGCCACATCCTGAAGGGCATCAGCTTCCAGGTGCGCCGCGGCGAGACCATCGGCCTGATGGGGCGCAACGGCATGGGCAAGAGCACGCTGCTGAAATCCATCATGGGCCTGGTCAAGCCGCGCCGCGGCGGCGTGCTGGTGATGGGCAAGCCGATGACCGGCCGCGCGCCGTATGAAATTGCGCAACTCGGCGTGGCCTACGTGCCCGAGGGGCGCGGCATCTTCGGCAACCTGAGCGTGGTCGAGAACCTGAAGATGGCGGCCCGCCCCGGCACGCGCGGCCAGCGCGACTGGACCTACGAGCGCGTGCTGGAGACCTTTCCGCGCCTGGCCGAACGACTGAACCACGGCGGCCAGCAGCTCAGCGGCGGCGAGCAGCAGATGCTCACCATCGGCCGCGCGCTGATGACCAACCCCGACGTGCTGATCCTCGACGAAGCCACCGAAGGCCTGGCGCCGCTGATCGCGCGCGAGATCTGGCGCATCTGCGACGTGATCCGCCAGAGCGGCATCAGCAGCGTCATCGTCGACAAGAACTGGAAGCACGTGACCCAGGTGACCGACCGCAACGTCATCCTGGTCAAGGGCGAGGTGGTGTTTGAAGACACGTCCGAGGCGCTGATCGCGCAGCCGGAGTTGCTGACGCAGCATTTGGGTGTGTGACTGCCGCACAGAATAGCCGGACGCGAAGGAAGCCAAGGATTCGCGAAGAACGCAAGAAATTCAGAACAACCCATCTTTTTGGCTGTTCTTTGCATCCTTTGCGTGATCTTCGCGTCCTTCGCGTCCGGTTTTTTGGTCAGGATTGCGCCCCCGCAGTCATAGTCCGCTGCAGGCCCGTTATTGACGGTGTTCGGTTTTCATCTCAGGCGTCGTGGATATGGTGTGGAGCATTGGAGTTCATGCTTGACGCGCACACCCCTGCGGGGATCAGGTCAAAATCACCCAGAGAGTTCAGGCGCCTTCAGGCGCTACGTTGCGAATAGGCCGTGTCCGCAAATACGGGGACAAGCTCTTTTATGTCCGGCCAACATCAACGCCCAGAGTCTTTGGCTCTACTTAGGGTGCCTCAATGCGGATAACCGACGGCCCACTGGCTGCATACATCACGCCTTGCGCATCGACGGCCAGGCTGTCGATGGACGGCAGGGAGCCGGGAACTGGACCCGCACGGTAGCCATACAGGTTCGGACTCCCGGCCAGGGTCTTCGTGTCACCGGTGGATGAGATGCGGCGCACGACCGTGTTGCGCGGTCTACCAGACCCGCCGGTGGAGTAATAGATGGGGAAGTGCACTGTAGTCAATGGCGGCTCAGAGCGCAGAGGTGAGTCAGTCAAGTAGACATTACCCTCTGCATCAACCGCATGAAGGGTCACGTCAACAAAACGTGCCTGCTGCCGAGTACCGTCCACTATGCTGCCCCCAATCAGAGCGCCAGCTAAAGTGTCAACCACGCCGGTAGTCAAATCCACGCGGAGCACCTGGGTGCTGCTGTTGGAGATCGAATCTGTGCCAGCCGCCAAGTAGAGCCATCGCCCATCATCGCTTCCGATCATCGACGATATCCACGCAGAGGCAATCGAGTTTACGCGTCGGAGTGTGCCGTCTGGCAAACGCTCGGACAGCGTGCCGCCGGAAGGCGCCGGATTCCCATCGCTGTGGAAAACGTAAATGCGGCCGCTGGCAGTCTGCCAGACGAAGTGTGGACAGAAAATCTCCGGTGCTGGAACCGTAACTGGCAACGTGGTGCGATCGGCTTCCGCGGGGCCAGTCACGCGCACGATCTGACCTGGATCGGTGATGTCAAACAGACCCCTGCTGGAGAAACAGCGCGTGGTCGTCAGGTGAGGCACGAAGTCGGCACCCAGCGGTCGCCCCTGCGCGTCGTAGGCCTGCCCGTTGAAAACAATGCGCCCACTTTCAGCCACACGCACAGCCGGCGCGCTCCAGAACGGTGACGGTGCTGTGCTACCCGCCAGCAACGACCAAGCGTTGTTGTGAAACTGCATGATCCCACCATCGGTGGCAACCAGCAGGCGGCCATCTCTGGTAGCTCCCACCAACCGCGTGCGCGTGGCGTAGAAATCGAACCCTGGACTCGGTGGTCCGATCGGCTCGAAGCTGCCATCCGACCCGACGCGCAGCAGGCGCAGACGTCCAAGTCGGCTATCCCCGTCTCGCTCGACGACACTCACCCAAAGTTGATTCCCTCCTACCACCGCCAAACCGTTGCCGCCCCCGGGCACCCACCACTGGCCAAGCACCCGACCATCCGGCGCAAAGCTACTCAACCGCGATGACTCCAGAACATGGACATTGCCCGCGCTGTCGGCTTCCATGTCGGTCCAGATAAAGCTTGAAAATCCGCCTCCCACCTGCTCGATCTGGCCGTTGACCCACTGCCGGAGCAACCTGCCATGACGGTCGCCGAACCAGACTGAGCCATTCGTTGTTCGGGCGAACGGCGCCACCCCATCAAGCCCCGCGCTGCCCCAAAGCGTGGCGATGGTGGCCACCATGTCATCCGCGCCCCAGGTGATCAATCGTGAGTTCTCAGGGCCGATCGACTCAGTGACAAACGCTTGACCGATTTGCGGATCGGCCCACAAATCTATACCACCGTCAAAACGGTGCACAGTGCGAACATTGCCTCCACGATCCAGACGACGGATGGTACCGTGATCGTGATCTGCGATGATTACTGTCCCGTCTGGACCGCCGACCGCAGTCAGCCTCTTGCCGAAGCGCGCGTTGTGTGCAGTACCGTCAAGGTTGCCCAAACTGCTCCCGTCGCCCATCAGCAGGCGGATCTGCTGTGAAGATTCCGCTGGTGCTGGTGCTGGTGCTGGTGCTGGTGCTGGTGCTGGTGCTGGTGCTGGTGCTGGGCTCGACTCGGGCGAATCCCCTCCGCCGCATGCAACCAGCGCAGCAGCGACCACGCTGGCGAGCAGCATGTGCAGTTTGAAGTGCGCATCGAAGGTGCGTGTCATGGCTTGCGCTTCAACAACTAGATGTAATCGGGCAAGAGGTAAATCCTCTCCAGCATTAACGAATCTGGATCGAACTGGCAGTGGAGCCTATCATGCTTAACCTGTCCACGAGCGGTCCCCTTTGTCCTTGCGGATTACTCACGCAGCACAATGGAGTTCCAGGGCACCCGAATGGCATCGACCAGCCCATGCCTGAACCTTCAGAACCCTAGAACAAGTGTGTGCGCCAAATGATGCAGCTAGTGCCCCACTCGACCTTTAGAATCGGCGTGTCAGGAGAGCGCACCCTCCAGTGAGGGTGCCGCCGAAGGCGCGCGGTATGACCTAAACGCTCAGGCAAAATGGACTGGCAAGCGCCCCGGCAACGAGGCGCCATCCCTGCTGGAGAGAGAAGGCCGGCGCACCTGCGCCGCCTTCCACCGAAGGAGCAAGCGCAGCATCGGCCGCGTGAATCTCTCAGGTAAAGCGGACAGCCGGGCGTGCCCACGACCAAAAAAGGTCGTGCGACTTCCCCATTCATGGAGACTTGCATGTCCGCTGACCACTTGCTCAAAACCCCGCTGCACGATCTGCACGTCGAACTCGGCGCGCGCATGGTGCCGTTTGCCGGCTATCAATTGCCGGTGCAATACCCCGCCGGTCTGATGGCCGAGCACAAGCACACGCGCGAAGCCGCCGGCCTGTTCGATGTGTCGCACATGGGCCAGATCAAGCTGGTGGGTGCGGATGCCGCCGCCGCGCTCGAAAGCGTGATGCCCGTCGATGTGATGAGCCTGGGTGTCGACAAGCAGCGCTACGGCCTGCTGCTGACCGATGACGGCACCATCATCGACGACCTGATGTTCGTCAACTGGGGCGACCCGGGCCAAACCACGGGCGAAAGCCGCCCGCGCGCGGCGGGCGAGCGCGAGGGGCCGCAGCTCTTTCTGATCGTGAACGGTGCCTGCAAGGCGGCCGACATCGCGCACCTGCAAGCCAGGATCGGCGACCGCTGCCAAGTGCTGCCGATGCCCGAGCGCGGCCTGCTCGCTCTGCAAGGCCCCAAGGCCGTCGATGTGCTTCAGCGTTTGGTGCCAGGTGTTGAAAAGCTGGTGTTCATGACCGGCGGCGCGTTCGCGTGGAATGGCACCGACCTGTACATCACACGCAGCGGCTACACCGGCGAAGACGGGTTCGAGATCTCCATCCACGGCTCGCAAACCGAGGCCTTCGCGCGTGAGCTGCTGGCGCAGCCCGAGGTCAAACCCATTGGCCTGGGTGCCCGCAACAGCCTGAGGCTGGAAGCCGGCCTGTGCCTGTACGGCAACGACATCGACACCACCACCACGCCGGCCGAAGCCGGCCTGAACTGGGCCATTCAAAAAGTGCGCCGCACTGGCGGCGAGCGCGCAGGCGGCTTTCCGGGCGCCGACCAGGTGCTGCCCTTCATGCAGGACGCCGCAGGCAACCCGGCCGCGCAAAAGCTCACCCGCAAACGCGTGGCGCTGATGGCCAAGGAGCGCGTGCCGGTGCGCGAGCCCGCGCCGCTTGAAAACATGGATGGCCAGACCATCGGACAGATCACCAGCGGCCTGATCAGCCCCACGCTGAACCGGCCGATCGCCATGGGTTACGTGCAGCCCGACTACGCCACCGTTGGCACCGAAGTGTTCGCCATGGTGCGCGGCAAGCCGGTGCCGATGGAAGTGGCGGCCACGCCCTTCGTGCCCACCCGTTACCACCGCGGTTGATTGCAAGCCCAATCGGCCTGCAACGCCTGCCCCACTTGCGCAACCCACTCTTCTTTTTGGAGCAACCATGAGCATCAAGTACACCGAAGACCACGAATGGGTCAAAGTTGAAGGCGACATCGCCACCGTCGGCATCACGCAGCATGCGCAGGATGCGCTGGGCGACGTGGTGTTTGTCGAACTGCCCGAAATCGGCAAAACCTACGCACAGAAAGACACCGCCGGCGTGGTCGAAAGCGTGAAGGCCGCCGCCGACGTGTACATGCCGGTGACCGGCGAAGTCGTTGAAGTGAACCAAGCGCTGGCCGACGAGCCGAGCCTGGCCAACAGCGACCCGATGGGCGCTGGCTGGTTCTTCAAGGTCAAGCTGGCCAAGCCCGATGAGATTGCCGCGCTGATGGACGAAGCCGGCTACAACGCTTTCGCCGCCTGATTCTGCGCTGCCACAGCGCGGCGCAAGGCGCATCCGCGGGCCCCAAAGCCGCCTGGCGGTGCGCCTTGCACTTTGTTTGCCCGGAGCACTTGCCATGTCCAACGCCCCCACCCTCGCCAGCCTGGAGAACCCGGGCGAATTCATCGCCCGCCACATCGGCCTGACGCCCGAAGACGAGCAGAAAATGCTCGACGTCATCGGCGAAAAATCGCGCCAGTCGCTGATCGATTCCATCGTGCCGCGCAGCATCGCGCGCACCTCGTCCATGGACTTGCCGCCCGCCATTGGCGAAGCCGATGCGCTGGCCGAGCTGAAAGCCATCGCCGGCAGGAACCAGCTGCTGAAGAGTTTCATCGGCCAGGGCTACTACCCCAACCACCTGCCCGGCGTGATCCTGCGCAACGTGCTGGAAAACCCCGCCTGGTACACCGCCTACACGCCCTACCAGGCCGAGATCAGCCAGGGCCGCATGGAGGCGCTGCTCAACTTCCAGACCATGATCTGCGACCTGACGGGCATGGACATCGCCAACGCCTCGATGCTGGACGAAGCGACCGCCGCCGCCGAGGCCATGACGCTGGCGCGCCGCTCGGTCAAGGCCAAGGGCGATGTGATCGTGGTCAGCGGCGATGCGCACCCGCAGACCATCGAGGTCGTCCAGACCCGCGCCGCGCCGCTGGGCTTGACCGTGAAGCTGGCCAACTCGCGCGAAGAGTGGGATGCGGCGATTGCCGCGGGCGACTACTTCGCCGCGCTCATCCAGTACCCGTGCAGCAGCGGCTGGCTGGCCGACTGGAGCGCCGAGGCCGAGAAAGTCCACGCCAAGCAAGCCGCCGTCATCATGGCCACCGACCTGCTGGCGCTGACGCTGCTGAAATCGCCCGGGGAGATGGGCGCCGACATCGTCGTCGGCACCACACAGCGCTTTGGCATGCCCATGGGCGCGGGCGGCCCGCACGCCGGCTTCATGGCGTGCAAGGACGACTTCAAGCGTTCGCTGCCTGGCCGCCTGGTGGGCGTCAGCGTCGATGTGCATGGCAAGCCGGCGTACCGCCTGGCGCTGCAAACGCGCGAGCAGCACATCCGCCGCGAAAAAGCCACCAGCAACATCTGCACCGCGCAGGTGCTGCCAGCGGTGGTCGCCAGCATGTACGCCGTCTATCACGGGCCGCAAGGTTTGAAGCGCATTGCCGAGCGCACCACGCGCCTGGCCAGCATCTTCACCGCCGGCATGCAGGCGCTGGGCTTTGCCGCCATGCACCAAGATTCGGGCTTTGACACCGTCAGCTTCAAGACCGACGGCGCTACAGACACGATAGCTACCCGCGCTGTGCAGATGGGCGCCAACCTGCGAAAAGCCTGGAACGATTACCTGTGCGTTTCGTTCGACGAGACCAGCACGCGCGCCGACGTCGAACTGGTGTGGAAAATTTTTGCCGGCGACAAGGCGCTGCCCGATTTCGCGGCGCTTGAGAAGTCGGCGCCTGACCTGATCCCCGCCGCCTTGCGCCGCAGCACGCCCTTCATGACGCACCCGGTGTTCAACAGCCACCACTCCGAAACGGGCATGCTGCGCTACATCCGCCAGCTGTCCGACAAGGACCTGGCGCTCGACCGCGGCATGATCCCGCTGGGCAGCTGCACCATGAAGCTGAACGCCACCAGCGAGATGATCCCCATCACCTGGCCTGAGTTCGCCCACGTGCATCCCTTCGCGCCGGCCGACCAACTGGCCGGCTACGCCGAACTCGATCAGCAACTGCGCGCGTGGCTGAGCGCCATCACCGGCTATGCCGATGTCAGCCTGCAACCCAATGCCGGCAGCCAGGGCGAATACGCCGGTCTGCTCGCCATCCGCGCCTGGCATGAGGCGCAAGGCCAACGCCAGCGCGATGTCTGCCTGATCCCCAGCAGCGCCCACGGCACCAACCCGGCCAGCGCGCAAATGGTGGGCATGAAGGTCGTCGTCACCAAGTGCGACGAGAACGGCAACGTCGATCTGGCCGACCTGAAGGCCAAGTGCGAGCAGCATTCAGACAAGCTCTCGTGCATCATGATCACCTACCCCAGCACGCACGGTGTGTTCGAGACACACGTCAAAGAGGTGTGCCAGGTGGTGCACCAGCACGGCGGCCGCGTGTACCTGGACGGCGCCAACATGAACGCCATGGTCGGCGTGGCCGCGCCGGGCGAATTTGGCGGCGACGTCAGCCACCTGAACCTGCACAAGACCTTCTGCATCCCGCACGGCGGCGGCGGCCCCGGCGTCGGGCCAGTGTGCGTGGTCGAAGACCTGGTGCCCTACCTGCCCGGCCACCAGACGGCGGGCGACGCTCGCAAAATCGGAGCGATCAGCGCAGCGCCGCTATGGCAATGCGGCCGTGTTGCCGATCAGCTGGATGTACATCCGCATGATGGGCGCCGCCGGCCTGACGCACGCCACCGAAGCCGCCATCCTGTCGGCCAACTACATCAGCAAGCGCCTGAAAGACCACTACCCCACGCTGTACGCCAGCGCCAATGGCCACGTCGCGCACGAGTGCATCCTGGACTTGCGCGACCTGAAAGACTCAAGCGGCGTGATGGCAGAAGACGTCGCCAAGCGCCTGGCCGACTACGGCTTTCACGCGCCCACGCTGAGCTTCCCCGTCGCCAACACGCTGATGGTCGAGCCGACCGAGAGCGAACCGCTGGCCGAAATCGACCGCTTCATCGACGCCATGATCGCCATCCGTGAGGAAATCCGCCGCGTCGAAAAAGGTGAATGGCCGCAAGACGACAACCCGCTGAAGAACGCCCCCCACACCGCCGACAGCCTGCTCCGCGCCGACTGGCCCCACCCCTACCCGCGCGACGTGGGCGGCGCCATGGCCGGCCGCCTGCCCGGCAGCGTGAAATACTGGCCGCCGGTGGGCCGCGTCGACAACGTGTATGGCGACCGCAACCTGTTCTGCAGCTGCGTGCCGATTGAGGACCTGGCTTGAGCGCTGACGCGGTGCAGGTGCGCCGCGTCGACTACCGCGCACCCGCCGACCGCGCCGCGCTGATCGCCCTGCTTGACGCCTACGCCCAAGACCCCATGGGCGGCGGCACGCCCTTGTCCGCCGATGTGCGGGCGCGGCTGTGCGACGACCTGGCCGCGCACCCGCTGGCCGCCAGCTTCATCGCCTGGGTCGGCGTCCAGCCAGTCGGGCTGATCAACACCTTCGAGGGCTACTCCACTTTCAAGGCTCGCCCGCTGCTCAACGTGCACGACATCGCGGTGCTGCCCGCCCACCGCGCCCAAGGCGTGGGACAAACGCTGCTCTTCGCGTGCGAGGCGCATGCGCGCGAGCGCGGTTGCTGCAAGCTGACGCTGGAAGTGCTGAGCGGCAATGCGCGCGCCCTGCGCAGCTACGAGCGCTTCGGCTTCGCGCCCTACGTGCTCGACCCTGGCGAAGGGCAGGCGCTGCTGATGCAGAAGTGGCTGTGAGCCAGCGGCGCGCGCGGTAGCCGCTGAATCGAATCACGCAGCGGCGCGCCAGAACGTCCACGCACATGCCGGACATTCTTCAGGAACCGAGGCAAAGCTTCGCCCCTCTGTGCCTTCTATGCCTCTGCGTTCCACCCTCCGGCGTCTTATTCCCACGCGCGAGCAACTGCTCGCCAGCCGCTTCACGCGCTGGATGGCGCCGTGGCTCGCCCAGCGGCGACTGTGGCGGCTGTCGCGGCGCGGCGTCGCGCTGGGCGTGGCGATCGGCATCTTCTTCGGCCTGTTGATCCCGATCGCGCAGATTCCCGTGTCGGCCGCGGCCGCCATCGTGCTGCGCGCCAACCTGCCGGCGGCCATGGGCAGCACGCTGATCACCAACCCGCTCACCTTCGGGCCGATCTACTACCTGGCCTACAAGACGGGCGCGCGCGTGATCGGCCAGCCCGTGCCCGATGCCGACGCCGAGGCCGAGATCGCCCGCATCACGCAAGAGGCACATGCCGAGGCGCGCGCCAGCGGCGACGTCAAACCCACGGCCTGGCAGCGCATCCAGGCGCTGGGCAAGCCACTCGTCGTCGGGCTGGCCCTGTTCGCCGTGGCCGGCGGGCTGATCGCCTACACCACGGTGTCCTTCGGCTGGGGGCTGTGGCGGCGCCACAAGCGGCGCGGCCGCTCACCGAGCGGCGGGCAAGACACCAGGCCGCGCTAACATGGGCGCCCACCCGAACCTTTCCCGCCTCCCGCACATGCCCCGAAAACCCGCCGCCCGCTCGACTTCCGCCGCTGCACCGCCGACGCTGCACCCCGGCGACATCACGCGGGTGCGCGGCATCGAGGTTGGCCACTTCACCGATACGCGGCGCCCCACCGGCTGCAGCGTGGTGATCGCGCGCGCCGGCGCGGTCGGCGGCGTCGACGTGCGCGGCGCCGCGCCGGGCACGCGTGAGACCGATCTGCTCGATCCCGCCAACCTGGTCGGCGTGGTGCACGCCGTGCTGCTGGCCGGCGGCAGCGCCTGGGGCCTGGACGCGGCGGGTGGCGTGATGCGCTGGCTGGAGGACGAGGGCGTTGGCCTCTACGTCGGCAGCGCGCCGGGCCAGGTCGTGCCGATCGTGCCGGCCGCCGTGCTGTTCGATCTGCACCTGGGCGACGCGCGCCTGCGCCCCGACGCCGAGGCCGGCCTCAAGGCCTGCCAGGCCGCCAGCGACACGCCTTCCGTGCAAGGCAACGTCGGCGCCGGCGCAGGCGCCACGGTGGGCAAGCTGTTCGGCATGCCCTACGCCATGAAGGGCGGCATCGGCAGTGCCTCGGTCATGCTGGAAGGCACCACCGTCGGCGCGCTGATCGCCGTCAACGCGCTGGGCGACGTGGTCGACCCCACCACCGGCACGCCGATCGCCGGCGCCCGCACCGAAGACGGCCAGCAACTGCGTGGCAGCGTGGCAGCGGCGCTGGCCGGCGACAAGCCACTGGCGCTGCTGGCCGGCGCCAACACCACCATCGGCGTGATTGCCACCGACGCACCGCTCAGCAAAGCGCAATGCCAGCGCCTGGCCGGTGCCGGCCACGACGGCCTGGCGCGCGCGATCCGCCCAGTGCACACCATGAGCGATGGCGACACCTTGTTCGCCCTGTCGACCGGCATGTCCGGCGGGCTGGACTTCAACGTGCTGTGCACCATGGCCGCCGAGGCGGTGGCGCGCGCCAGCGTCAACGCCGTGCTGGCCGCGCGCGGGCTGGGCACCGACACGCTGCTGCTGCCGTGCGCCACCGACCTGATGGCCGCCGGCGCCCGTCCGGCGGCCGCAGCCAGAACGCGCCAGCGCGCCAAGCCGGCATGATCGGCCCAGTGCGCCGCACCCTCACGCTGATTGTGCTGTCGATCCGTGACCTGCTGGCCTCGGCCGGCCCGGTGGCGCTGATCGCCGTCGGCGTGCTGGTGGGTGCCTACTGGTGGCTCGATCCGCAGCCGCCCAAGACAGTGGCGCTGGCCACCGGCCCCGAGGGCAGCGCCTACGCCGAATTCGGCCAGCGCTATGCGCAAGCGCTGGCGCGCAATGGCATCACGGTGCAGCAACTGACCACCGAGGGCTCACTCGCCAACCTGCAGGCGCTGCGCCAGGGCACGGCCGGCGCGGCCTTCGTGCGCGGCGGCAGTGCTGACCCAAAAGCCGATGGCGAAGCCGGCATCAGTTCACTCGGGGCCTTGTTCTACGAACCGATCTGGGTGTTCTACCGGGTCGATGCCTTGCCGCCCGCCGTGTCGGACGCTGCGAAAACCAGAGCAAGACCGAAACCTGGCACGCCCGCAGCGCCGCCGATGGAGCTGACCACGCTGCCGCAGCTCAAGGGCTTGCGCGTCAACATCGACCAGCCCGGCAGCGGCGTGCCCGACATGCTGCAGCGCCTGCTGCAGGCCAACGAACTCGGCCACGACACCCTGGTGCTGAGCCAGCTGCCGCCCGCCGCCGCCACCGAGGCGCTGCAGGGTGGGTTGATCGACGCCATGGCGCTGGTCACCGCGCCCGAATCGCCGGTGGTCGGCCAGCTGCTGCGCGCACCCGGCATCGCGCTGATGGACGTGGCGCAGGCCGGGGCCTACGTGCGGCGCTTTCCGTTTCTGCAATCCGTCACGCTGCCACGCGGCGTGGTCGATCTGGCGGCCGACCTGCCGCCGCACGACATCAGCCTGCTGGCCACCACCACCTCGCTGCTGACGCGCGAGGACACCCACCCGGCGCTGCGCCAGCTGTTCGCACAGGCGGCGCAGGGGCTGCACAGTGAGGCCGGCTGGTTCAATCGCGCGCGCGATTTTCCCAACACACGCACCAGCGAACTGCCCGTGAGCCCCGAGGGCGACCGCGCCATCAACGGCACGCCGCCGTTCTGGCAGCGCTACCTGCCGTTCTGGGCCAGCAATCTGCTGGAGCGCATGTGGCTGGTCATCGGCGGCCTGATCGTGCTGCTGCTGCCACTGTCGCGCGTGGTGCCGCCGCTGTACACCTTTCGCGTGCGGCGCCGCGTGTTCCGCTGGTACGCGCGGCTGCGCCAGATCGAGGTCAGGGTGGACGAGGGCCTGGGCCAACGCGACGAGTTGCTCACCGAGCTCGACCCGCTCGACCGCGTCACCCACGGCATCACCGTGCCGCTGGCGCATGCCGAGGAACTGTTCGCACTGCGCAACAACATCGAGCGAACGCGCCGCCGCTTGTTGGCGAAGCGGTCGGCGTGAACAGATGAGCGGAGCACCGCCGGACACGAAAACCTCAGTGGCTTCCGGTGTGCTGCCCTCGATGAGCACCGTCTGCTACGCAGCCCAAGCCGACGCCAGCAGCGGCGTTCAGTAGCGATCGAAGATTTTCTGCAGCTCACCCGCCTCCTGCGTGCGCGTGAGCGCCAGCGCCGCCAGCAGGCGCGCGCGCGGCGGGTTCTGGTCGTCTGCGACGACGCTGCCGCAGGCGTCGTCGTCGAAGCTGGCGTTGCGGATCACCGGACCGGCACCGACGCGCGAGCAGCGCACGATGGGCACGCCGCTTGCGCACAGCTCGTGAAACACGGGCTTCAGGTAGTCGGGCACCGTGCCGCCGCCGAAACCGGCATGCACGATGGCGCGCGCGCCCAGCGCCACCCAGGCGTCGAATATCTCGCGCTGCATGTTGCCGTGGCTGGTGACCACGCCCACCAGCGGCAGCGCATCGATGGCGGCCAGGTCGAACTCGCTGTGCAAGGTGTGCGGCCGCGTCACGGCGCGGTACCAGCGCGGCGCGCCTTCGACCACCGTGCCCAGCGGGCCGTGCGGCGCGGCGAAGGCGTCCAGGCGCATGCTGTGCACCTTGGCGACATCGCGCGCGCTGTGCACTTCCTCGTTCATCACCACCAGCACGCCGCGCCCGGCCGACGAGGGGTGCGCCGCCACCGCCACCGCGTGCAGCAGGTTGACCGGCCCGTCGGCCGCCGGTGCGGTGCCGGGGCGCATGGCGCCGGTCAGCACGATGGGCTTGGCGCTCTTCACCGTCAGGTGCAGGAAGTAGGCCGACTCCTCCAGGGTGTCGGTGCCGTGCGTGACCACCACGCCATCCACGTCATCGCGCGCGCACAGCGCGGCCACGCGGCGCGCCAGCCGCAGCAGCTGGTCGTCGGTGAAGTCGGCCGAATCGATCTGCAGCAGCTGCTCGGCCTGCAGGCGCGCCAGCCGTTGCAGGCCGGGCACAGCGGCCAGCAGATCCTGCGCCGACACCACGGCCGAGCGGTAGGCCGCCGAGGCCGCGGCCTCGGGCGCCGTGCCGGCGCCGGCGATGGTGCCGCCGGTGCCGATCAGCGCAATGCGCGGCAGCGCGGCGGAATGACCGTGATCGCTGATGTTCACAACTCTTCGATGCGCTTGGGCGGAAAGCTCTCCCAGGCCTGGCAGCCCGGGCATTGCCAGAAGTAGCCCTGGGCCTCGAAGCCACAGGCGGCGCAGCGGTAGCGCGCCAGCGGGCGTGCGGCGTGCTCGAGCGAGCGCTGCACCACGGGATGGGCATCGTCCTGCGCGAAGGCCTCGTGGCTGAGCCAGCGGGTGGCGGCGATCAGCGAGGGCTCTTGCCTCATGTGCCGCACATAGCCTTCGCGCGCCTGGCGCGCCGGCACGCCCGTCGCCAGCTGCGCCCGCACGATGGCGTCGGCGACGTCGATGGACGGCGCCAGCGCGTAGCTGCGCTGCAGCAACTCGTCGGCGCGCGCCAGCTGGCCGCTGGCCTGGCCGATGCGCACCAGTTCGCTGGCCACCAGGGGCACCGCCCGCGGCACCTGCTGCTCCAGCGCGGCCAGCTGCTCGAACGCGCCCGCCATATCGTCCTGGCCGGCGAGCAGACCGGCCAGCTCGATGCGCGGACGGGCGGCGCCGGGCGCATCATGGATGGCCTGCGCCAGCAGCGCGCGCGCGGCCTGCGGGTCGTGCTGCTTGTTCAGTGCGCTGGCCGCCAGCTCACACTGGTAGTGCGCCAGCCGCGCCGTGAAGTCGCCCTGGCCGGCCTGCTGCAGGCGGTGCGCGACCTCGGCCGCGCGCGGCCAGTCGCGTGCGCGCTCGTGCAGCGCCAGCAACGTCAGCCAGCCCTGCTCCTGAAAGCGCGTGCCCTCCAGCTTGAGCAGCGCGTCCTCGGCGCGATCCAGCAGGCCGGCTTTCAGAAAATCCTGCGCCAGCGCGTACTGGGCGCGCTCGCGGTCGCTGCCGCTCAGGTCGGCGCGCGACAGCAGGTGTTCGTGCACGCGCACGGCGCGTTCGTACTCGCCGCGGCGGCGAAACAGGTTGCCGAGCGCGAAGTGCAGCTCGGTGGTTTCGGGGTCTTTCTGCACCGCCTCGATGAAGGCGTCGATGGCCTGGTCCTGCTGCTCGTTGAGCAGGTAGCTCAGCCCCTTGAAGTAGGCCTTGGGTGCCTGTCGGTTGTCGATGCGCAGCTGGCGCAGGTCGAAGCGCGAGGCCAGCCAGCCGAGCGCAAACACGATCGGCAGCCCGAGCAGGATCCAGTCGAGTTCAAACTCCATGTGGCGGCGAGGACAGCGGTGGCGGCGGCGCCGATTCAGACGGCGTCGGTGGCGCCTGCCGGCGCGACCACCAGCCCGGCAGCATGCCCAGCACGCCCACCACCATGCCGAGCGTGAACGCCGCCAGCACGATCAGCATCATCGGCGCGCGCCAGCGGTGACCGAACAGCAGGTGCACGGTGGCGTCCTGCTGGTTGTTCAGCGCGAAGGCGAACAGGGCAAAAAAAATGGCTGCCTTCAGTATCCACTTCAGCAGCCGGGTGAGCTTGTTCATGAATCGTCTTCAGGTCCCGCCGATTCTAGCGGCCGACCCCTCCGCCAGGCGCCTCATCGCCACTGGCGGGCGGCTCGGCGCCCACCGCTTCGCGCAAGGCCTTGCCAGGCTTGAAGTGCGGCACGCGCCGCTCCGGAATCTGCACCCGCTCGCCGGTGCGCGGGTTGCGGCCCATGCGCGGCGGCCGGCGGTTGATCGAGAAGCTGCCGAAGCCGCGGATCTCGATGCGGTGACCGCGCACCAGCGCGTCGCTCATCGCGTCCAGCATGGTCTTGACGGCCGCATCGGCGTCGCGCTGCGTCAGCTGGCCGAAGCGCTCGGCCAGCAGTTCGACGAGATCGGAACGGGTCATGGAGCAGAGGGTAGGTCATTCCGAAGCACGCCGGCGCCACCGTCCCATTCCAGCGCACCCGTGGAGCGGGCTTGGCCCGGCCACTGGGTGCGCCCCTTGAGGGGAGGCGCCGCAGGCGCTTCGGGGTGAACTTACTTCTCGTTGTTGTCCAGCTTGGCCCGCAGCAGCGCGCCCAGGCTGGTGGTGCCGGCGCTGCCCGTGTTCTGGCTCAGGCTGGCCATGGCTTCCTGCTGGTCGGCGGCGTCCTTGGCCTTCACCGACAGCTGGATGTTGCGCGTCTTGCGGTCGACGTTGACGACCACGGCGGTCACCTCGTCGCCCACCTTCAGCACCTGGCTGGCGTCTTCCACGCGGTCGCGGCTGATCTCGGAGGCACGCAGGTAGCCGATGACATCCTGGCCCAGGTCGATCTCGGCGCCACGGGCGTCCACCGTCTTGACGGTGCCGCTGACGATCTGGCCCTTGTCGTTCACCGTCACGAAGGTGGTGAACGGATCCTGGTCGAGCTGTTTGATGCCGAGGCTGATGCGCTCGCGGTCGACGTCGACGGCCAGCACGATGGCCTCGACTTCCTGGCCCTTCTTGTAGTTGCGCACAGCGGTTTCGCCGGGCTCGTTCCAGGACAGGTCGGACAGGTGCACCAGACCGTCGATGCCGGCGGCCAGGCCGACGAACACGCCGAAGTCGGTGATCGACTTGATCGGGCCCTTGACGCGGTCGCCGCGGCGGGTGTTCTGCGCGAACTCCTGCCAGGGGTTGGCGCGGCACTGCTTCATGCCCAGGGAGATGCGGCGCTTGTCCTCGTCGATCTCCAGCACCATGACCTCGACCTCGTCACCCAGCGACACGATCTTGCTGGGCGCCACGTTCTTGTTGGTCCAGTCCATCTCGGACACGTGCACCAGGCCCTCGATGCCGGGCTCGAGCTCGACGAAGGCGCCGTAGTCGGCGATGTTGGTGACCTTGCCGAACATGCGCGTGCCCTGCGGGTAGCGGCGCGACACGCCCATCCAGGGGTCGTCGCCCATCTGCTTGAGGCCCAGCGACACGCGGTTCTTCTCGGTGTCGAACTTGAGGATCTTGGCGGTGATTTCCTGACCCGACTGCACCACTTCGCTCGGGTGGCGCACGCGGCGCCAGGCCATGTCGGTGATGTGCAGCAGGCCGTCGATGCCGCCCAGGTCGACGAAGGCGCCGTATTCGGTGATGTTCTTGACCACGCCGTTGACGATGGCGCCTTCCTTCAGCGTCTCCATCAGCTTGGCGCGCTCTTCGCCCATGCTGGCCTCGACCACGGCGCGGCGGCTCAGCACCACGTTGTTGCGCTTGCGATCGAGCTTGATGACCTTGAATTCGAGCGTCTTGTTTTCGTAGGGGGTCAGGTCCTTGGTCGGACGGGTGTCGACCAGCGAGCCGGGCAGGAAGGCGCGGATGCCGTTGACCAGCACCGTCAGGCCGCCCTTGACCTTGCCGCTGGTGGTGCCGGTGACGAAATCGCCCGACTCCAGCGCCTGCTCCAGCGCCAGCCACGAGGCCAGGCGCTTGGCGGTGTCGCGGCTCAGGATGGTGTCGCCGTAGCCGTTCTCGATGGAGCCGATGGCCACCGGCACGAAGGCGCCGGGCTCGACCTCGAGCTCGCCTTGGTCGTTCTTGAATTCCTCGATCGGGATGTAGGCCTCGGACTTGAGGCCAGCATTCACGACGACGAAGCTGTGCTCGACACGCACCACTTCGGCGGTGATGACTTCACCCGGGCGCATTTCGGTGCGCTGCAGGGATTCCTCGAACAACTGGGCAAAAGATTCAGACATGAAGGGTTTCCTTGTTTCGCGCGCGCAGGTTCACGACGGCACCATTGCGATCGTTTCTAAGAGACTGGCGGCGAAAGGCTTGGGTTTGCGGATGAACCGCTGAGTTGAGTTGAACCACCCACCGGCTCGATGCGCTTCGACGCGCGGAGGGAAGCCGGGTGGGACCAGAGAACCGGTCAGGACGCCAAGGTTCTGACCGGGTGGACAGCGCCGTCCGTCAAGACGGATGGAACGGCTGCCTTGCCTGCCACCAGCCAAGCACCTGATCGACCGATTCCTCGGCGCTCAGATGCGAGTTGTCCAGCAGCAGGGCATCTTGTGCGGGCTCAAGGGGCGCGGCGGCGCGGTTGCGATCCCGCGCGTCGCGCGCCTCCAAGTCGGCGCGAAGACTGTCGATATTAGCAGCAATCCCCTTGGAAATCAATTGCTTATGGCGCCGCTCGGCGCGCTGGGCGGCGTCCGCCGTCAGGTACACCTTGAGTTCCGCGGCGGGAAAGATCACCGTACCCATGTCGCGCCCGTCGGCCACCAGGCCGGGCAGGCGGGCGAAGCCGCGCTGCCAGTCCAGCAGCGCCTGGCGCACGGCGGGATAGGCGGACACCTGTGAGGCGTCCATGCCGGCGGCCTCGCTGCGGATCGCCGCACTCACATCGTCGGGGCCGAGCCAGACGCGGTCGGCGTCGAAGCGCACCGGCAGCGCGCGCGCCAGGGCGGCAATCGCGGCGGCGTTGCCAGGCTCCAGCGCCAGTTGCTGGCGTCGCGCGGCCAGGCCAGCCAGACGGTACAGCGCGCCGGAGTCGAGGTAGTGGTAGCCGAGCCGGCGCGCCAGTTCGCTGGCCAGCGTGCCCTTGCCGGAGGCGGTGGGGCCGTCGATGCAGATCACCGGCACCGCGGCCGCCGGCTCGGCGACGGCGAACAGGGTTTCGAAGTAATCCGGAAAAGTCTTGGCGACGCACTTTGGGTCTTCGATGCGCACCGGCAGACCGGCCGAGTTGAAGGCCGCCAGCGAGCCACACATCGCCATGCGATGGTCGTCGTAGGTGTGGAGGGACGCGGCGCGCCAGGCCGCCGCGTCGTTGGGCGGTGTGACGCGGATGAAATCGGTACCTTCTTCCACCGTGGCGCCGAGCTTGCGCAGTTCGATCGCCATGGCGGCGATGCGGTCGGTTTCCTTCACGCGCCAGCTGGCGATGTTGCGCAGCGTGCTGGGTCCGTCGGCGTACAGGGCCATCATGGCCAGCGTCATCGCGGCGTCGGGGATGTGGTTGCAGTCGAGGTCGATTGCCTTGAGCGGCCAGGTGCCGCGCGCCGCCTGCAGCCAGTTCGGGCCACTGTCGATCTGCGCGCCCATCGCCCGGGCCGCCTCGACGAAGCGGATGTCGCCCTGGATCGACCGCTCGCCGACGCCCTCGATCCGCAGGCCTGTGCCCGTCGCCGCCAGCGCGCCGGCCGCGATGAAGTAGCTGGCCGACGAGGCATCGGCCTCGACGTGGATCTCGCCTGGCGACTGGCAGCGGCTGCCGGCCGGAATGACGAAACGCGCCCAGCCCTCGCGCCGCACGTTCACGCCAAAGCGCGCCAGCAGCTGCAGCGTGATCTCGATGTAGGGCTTGGAGATCAGCTCGCCCACCACCTCGATGACGATGTCCTGCGCCTGGGCCGCCAGCGGCAGCGCCATCAGCAGCGCCGTCAGGAACTGGCTCGAAACGTCGCCGCGCACGGGAATCGGCTGGTCCAGCCGGAGTTGCGGCTCACCGATGCGCAGCGGCGGATAGCCGCCCTGGCCGAGGTAGTCGATGCGGCAGCCAAGCACGCGCAGCGCATCGACCAGGTCACCGATGGGCCGCTCGTGCATGCGCGCGATGCCGGAGAGCGTGTAGTCGCCGCCCAGCAGCGCCAGCGCAGCGGTGAGCGGCCGCATGGCGGTGCCGGCGTTGCCAAGAAACAGCTCGGCGCGTGCCTGGCGCGGCCGGCCGCCCAGGCCATCGATGACGGCGCTGCTGCCCTCGACCGCGACACCGCAGCCGAGCTGGCGCAGCGCCTGCAGCATCACGCGCGTGTCGTCCGAATCGAGCAGGTCGCGCACCGTGGTGCGGCCCTCGCACAGCGCCGCCAGCAGCAGCACGCGGTTGGAAATGCTCTTGGAGCCGGGCAGGCGCACGCTGCCCCGCACGGCGCAGAGTGGCGGGATGTCGAGAAAATCAGTATCAAACATGGGGGACGAAAGACGGTTCAGCGCGCGATCGCGGGGCCGCCCCAGGCGGCGCGCGCCGCGCTGGCACGGCGGATCAGGGGCTCCAGCGCATCGGCGCGCCCGGCGGCCAAGGCCTGCTCGAACTCGGTCAACGCCTGCTGGAAATGCCGCAGCTGCGCGCCGACCTCGTCGCGGTTGGCCAGCAGCACATCGCGCCACAGCGACGGATCACCGGCGGCGATGCGCGTGAAATCGCGAAAACCCGGCCCGGCCAGCGCCAGGCTGCGCCCACCGTCGGGCTGGGCGAGCAGGCCGTTCATGAAAGCAAAAGCCAGCAGGTGCGGCAGGTGGCTGACCGCCGCCAGCGCGGCGTCGTGCGCCTCGGGCGAGAGCTCGACGACGTGACAACCGAGCGCGCGCCACAACGCCACGGTGCGCTCGACCCGCGCCACCTGGGTGTCGTCGGTCGGCGTCACGATGACTTGCGTGCCGCGGTACAGATTGGCATCGGCGTGCTCGACGCCGGCCACCTCGCGGCCGGTGATCGGATGGCAGGGCACGAACTGCCTGGCCTGATCGCCGAGCGCGCGCCGCGCCGCCGCCGCGACGTCGGCCTTGGTCGAGCCGACGTCCAGGATCAGCGCGTCCGGGCGCAGCGCCGGGCGGATCGCCCGCAGCGTCGCCTCGGTGGCGGCGACCGGCACGGCCAGCAGCACCAGGTCGGCACCGGCGGCCGCCTGCGCGGCGGAATCCGCCACCTCGTCGATGACACCGAGCTCATGCGCGCGGTGCGCGCTGGCCGGTGACTTGCTGTGGCCGGCCACGCGCTGCACCAGGCCGGCACGCCGCGCCGCCAGCGCGAACGAGCCGCCCATCAAGCCGCAGCCAATCAGACCCAGGCGCTCAAACATCGCTTCCGAGCGGATAGGCGCCGAGCACCTTGTAGAACGCGCACTGCGCCTGCAACTCGGTCAGCGCCGCCCCGACGTGCGGCTCGGCCGGGTGGCCGGCGATGTCGATGTAGAAGTAGTACTCCCACTGGCCCGACTTGGCCGGGCGCGACTCGAAGCGCGTCATCGACACGCCGTGCTTCTTCAGCGGTGTCAGCATGTCGTGCACCGAGCCAGGGCGGTTCGGCACCGAGACCACGATGCTGGTGCAGTCGCGGCCGGAAGGCTCGGGCATGGCCAGCGTCTGCGGCAGGCAGATGACGGCGAAACGGGTGCGGTTGGTGGCCTCGTCCTGGATCGCGTGCGCGACGATGTGCAGGCCGAATTGCGCCGCCGCGCGCTCGCTCGCCAGGCCGGCCCAGGCCGGGTTGGTGGCGGCCAGCCGCGCGCCCTCGGCATTGCTGGACACGGCGCGGCGCTCGGCCTGCGGCAGGTGCTGGCTGAGCCAGCCCTGGCACTGCATCAGCGCCTGCGGGTGCGCCAGCACCACCTCGATGCCCTCGAGCGCGTTCACCTGGCGCAGCAGGTTGTGGCGCACCAGCAGGCTGACCTCGCCGACCACGTGCGTGGGCGAATGCAGGAACAGATCGAAGGAGCGCGCCACCACACCCTCGGTGGTGTTTTCCATACCGACCACGCCGAACTGCGCGGTGCCGGCGGCGGTGGCGTGGAATACCTCGTCAAAGCTGTTGCAATAAATCAGGTTGACGGCGCTGCCGAAGTACTCGAGCGCGGCCTGCTCGCAGAAAGTGCCTTGCGGCCCGAGCACGGCCACGCGCTGCGGCACTTCCAGCGCCAGGCAGGCCGACATGATTTCGCGCCAGATGGCGGCCACGTGCGGGTTCTGCAGCGGCCCCGGGTTGGCGGCCTGCACCTTGTCGATCACCTGCGCCACGCGGTCGGGGCGGAAGAAAGGCGTGCCTTCCTGGCGCTTGAGTTCGCCCACTTCCTCCGCCACGCGGGCGCGCTGGTTCAGCAGGCTCAGCAATTGCGCGTCGAGGCTGTCGATCTGCACGCGCATCCGCGCGAGCGCCTCGGATTGAATGGGGGATTGGCTCATCGGTCGATCCAGCGCGTGAAGGGCGCGAACCCTCGCGGGTGCCGCGCCAGCCCATGTCCCGTCGGGACTTGTTTATTTCTTGGCGCCGCCAGCGGCCGGCGCGGAGCTGTTCACGATGCGCTCGGCGGCGCTGTCGAAGCTCTTCTGACCGCCCTCGACGCTGGTGCGGGTGGCATCGACGACGCGCTTGGCCCAGGCGTTGGCGGCCTCGGGGCCGAGCGATTGGAACTTGGCGCTGACCGGCGATTCGAGGTAGGCGATGATGGTCTTCATCTCGTCCTCGGTCAGCTTCTCCATGAAGATCGGCACCAGCGCCGGCTCAGCCGACTTGGCGACCTGCGCCTCGATGGTCTTCTCGGTGTTGTCGGTGAACTTCTTCAGCTCGGCGTCCAGCTTGTCGCGCACGTCTTTCTGCCGTGCCGGCGGCACCGTCTCGTCGAGGCGCTGCGACCAGGCGGCGATCAGCGGTTGCACCGCGCTGGCGGTCAGCTGGTCGGCCATGGCGCCGCTGTCGGCCTTGAGCTGGATTTGCGCCAGCTTCACGGCCAGCGCGCGCTTGCCGTCCTGCGCCAGGGCATGGGTTGAAAACACCAGGCCGGTGGCCAGCAGAGTCGCGACCGCGAGTTTGGAAGAAATCAATTTCAAGTGTTTACTCCGTTGGGTTGTCTGGTGAATCGTCGCCGGCCGGGCTGTCCTGGGCGTCGTTCTCCACCACGCGTTGCAGGCCGCTCAACTGCGCGCCATTGTCGAGGGCAATCAGGGTCACACCCTGCGTGGCGCGACCCATTTCCCGGATCTCGCTCACGCGGGTGCGCACCAGCACGCCCTTGTCGGTGATCAGCATGATCTCATCCTCAACGCCGACCAGGGTCGCCGCGACGACCTTGCCGTTGCGCTCGCTCTGCTGGATGGCGATCATGCCCTTGGTGCCGCGCCCGTGGCGGGTGTATTCGGCGATGTGGGTGCGCTTGCCGTAGCCGTTCTCGGTGGCCGTGAGAACACTGTTGCGCCCCTCGGGTTCCGCGCCGGCCTCGGCATCGGCCACCAGCATGGCGATCACGCGCTGGCCTTCTTCCAGCTGCATGCCGCGCACGCCGCGCGCGTTGCGGCCCATCGGGCGCACGTCGTTCTCGTCGAAACGCACCGCCTTGCCGCCGTCGGAAAACAGCATCACGTCCTGCACACCGGCGGTCAGCGCGGCGCCAATCAGATAGTCGCCCTCGTCCAGGCCGACCGCGATGATGCCGGCCTTGCGCGGATTGCTGAAGTCCGACAGCGCGGTCTTCTTCACCGTGCCCATCGAGGTGGCCATGAAGACGTAGCGATCGTCTGGGAACTGGCTGGTCTCACCGGTCAGCGGCAGCACCACGTTGATCTTCTCGCCTTCTTCCAGCGGGAACATGTTGACGATGGGTCGCCCGCGCGAGCCGCGCGAACCCGAGGGCACTTCCCACACCTTGAGCCAATACAGCCGCCCACGGTTGGAGAAGCACAGGATGTACTCGTGGGTGTTGGCGATGAAGAGCTGGTCGATCCAGTCGTCTTCCTTGGTCGCCGTGGCCTGCTTGCCGCGCCCGCCGCGCTTTTGCGCGCGGTACTCGCTGAGCGGCTGGGCCTTGATGTAGCCGGTGTGGCTGAGCGTGACCACCATGTCGGTGGGCGTGATCAGATCCTCGGTCCCCAGGTCCTGCGCGTTGTGCTCGATGGTCGAGCGGCGCGCACCTTGCTTGGTCTGGCCGAACTCGGTCTTCACCGCGTCCAGTTCATCGGCAATGATGGTGGACACGCGCGCCGGCCTGGCCAGGATGTCGAGCAGATCCTCGATCGCCGACATCACTTCCTTGTACTCGGCAATGATTTTGTCCTGCTCCAGGCCGGTGAGGCGCTGCAGGCGCATCTGCAGAATTTCCTGCGCCTGGGTGTCGGACAGGCGGTACAGGCCATCGGCCTGCAGGCCGTAATCGCGCTCCAGGTCGTCCGGACGGTAATCGTCGGCGCTGATGGTGACGCCGTCCTCGCGCGTGCGCGTCAGCATCTCGCGCACCAGCGCGCTGTCCCAGCCGCGCGCCATCAGCTCGGCCTTGGCCACCGGCGGCGTGGGCGACTCGCGGATGATGCGGATGAACTCGTCGATGTTGGCCAGCGCCACCGCCAGGCCCTCCAGCACGTGGCCGCGCTCGCGCGCCTTGCGCAGGTCAAACACGGTGCGCCGCGTCACCACCTCGCGGCGATGCTGCAGGAAGACCTGCAGCAGCTCCTTCAGGTTGCACAGCTTGGGCTGGCCGTCGATCAGCGCCACCATGTTGATGCCGAAGGTGTCCTGCAGCTGCGTCTGCTTGTACAGGTTGTTCAGCACCACCTCGGGCACTTCGCCGCGCTTGAGCTCCACCACCAGGCGCATGCCGGACTTGTCGGACTCGTCCTGGATGTGGCTGATGCCTTCGAGCTTCTTCTCGTTGACCAGCTCGGCCATGCGCTCCTGCAGCGTCTTCTTGTTGACCTGGTAGGGCAGCTCGTCCACGATGATGGCCTGGCGCTGGCCCTTGTCGATGTCCTCGAAGTGCACCTTGGCGCGCATCACCACGCGCCCGCGCCCCGTGCGGTAGCCGTCCTTGACGCCCTGGATGCCGTAGATGATGCCGCCGGTCGGGAAGTCGGGCGCGGGCACGATCTCCATCAACTCGTCGATCGTCGCCTCGGGCTGGCGCAGCAGGTGCAGGCAGGCGTCGACCACCTCGTTGAGGTTGTGCGGCGGGATGTTGGTCGCCATGCCCACCGCGATGCCGCCCGAGCCGTTGACCAGCAGGTTGGGCAGGCGCGTCGGCAGCACCAGGGGCTCCCGCTCCGAGCCATCGTAGTTGGGACCGAAGTCGACCGTGTCCTTGTCGATGTCGGCCAGCATCTCGTGCGCGATCTTGGCCAGACGGATCTCGGTGTAGCGCATGGCGGCGGCGTTGTCGCCATCGACCGAGCCGAAGTTGCCCTGACCGTCCACCAGCATGTGGCGCAGGCTGAAGTCCTGCGCCATGCGGACGATGGTGTCGTACACGGCACTGTCGCCGTGCGGGTGGTACTTGCCGATGACGTCGCCGACGATGCGCGCGGATTTCTTGTAAGGCCGGTTCCAGTCGTTGTTGAGTTCGTGCATCGCGTACAGCGAGCGGCGGTGCACCGGCTTGAGGCCATCGCGGGCGTCGGGAAGTGCGCGACCCACGATCACGCTCATGGCGTAATCCAGGTAGCTTCGCCGCATCTCCTCTTCCAGACTGATCGGGAGGGTCTCTTTGGCGAATGAAGTCATATATATATATAGGTCGGCTGGCGCGCGGCGGATAAGCTGTCGATTCTAGGTGGTTTGGGTTGTCGCGCCCAAGCAACATAACGCCAGTTTTCGGGCTTTGTCTGACAGCGGCGGCGCGGGTTCTGCTAAGAATGCGCAAGGACGTGTGGCACAATCAACTTCAACGTTTTTGGTGGTGGTCACTTGAAGCGTCCGATTTTTCGCAGCCACGCTGCGGCTTTTTTCCCCATGAGGAGAACCATGAAGAAACTCAACAAAGTAGCGATCGCATTCGCTGTTGCAACCGTGGCTGGTTCCGCCTTCGCAGCTGGTTCGACAATCAACTCCGACAACTGGCGCAACGGCCACAGCAACCTGATCTGGAAGAACGGCACCAACGAACTGTGCTGGCGCGACGCCTTCTGGACCCCGGCCACCGCCGCTCCGGGCTGCGATGGCGCCCTGGAAGCACCGAAGGCTGCTCCGGCTCCGGCACCTGTCGCCGCCCCGGCCCCGGCACCTGCCGCCAAGCCGGCCCCGGCTCCCGCCCCGGCTCCCGTGGCTGCCCAGAAGGTGACCTACGCCGCCGACGCCTTCTTCGACTTCGACAAGTCGGTGCTGAAGCCCGAAGGCCGCGCCAAGCTGGACGACCTGGTCGGCAAGATCAAGGACATCAACCTGGAAGTGATCATCGCCGTCGGCCACACCGACTCGGTCGGCTCGGACGCCTACAACCAGCGTCTGTCGGTGCGTCGCGCCGAAGCCGTGAAGGCCTACCTGGTGTCCAAGGGCATCGAGCGCAACCGCATCTACACCGAAGGCAAGGGCGAGAAGCAGCCGATCGCTGACAACCGCACCGCCGAAGGCCGCGCCAAGAACCGTCGCGTGGAAGTGGAAGTGGTCGGCACCCGCGCCACCAAGTAATCCGAAACCCATCGGACGACACTTAAAAAGCCTTGGGAGCGCAAGCTCCCGGGCTTTTTTGTTTTTGGCTCACGGATGGCGAGATTCGAAGTCGTGCGAAATGGCGACGGATTGCGTTACCGGCGCCTCGTGCATGGGCTGATTTGCAGCGGCTTGCTGGGTTGGGGCGCAGCTTGGACGGGAAATACCTGGGCCGCCGACATGAACTCCCGCTGCGATTTCAGCGCCGATCTGCCTGGTGCGCCGGCCACGGCGCAGACGATTGCCCAGATCGTGCTGTCGCCGCGCATGCCTTACGCGCTGCGCGAATGGCGGCGCATGGCCGCGAGTGCACGGGCGGCCGGGTTCCAGGTCAGCGCCTGGCGCGATCCGCGCGTGCCCGAAGCCGAATGGCAGGCCGCGGTAGGCGTCGCCGAGTTACCCGAACTGCGCACCGCGCCCATCCTGCCAATGGAACTTGCCAAAGCCTGCGGGGTGCTGAACCACGCACCCGCCACCGTGCTCGCGCGTTGTGGCCACGGCCATCCCTGGCCGATTCTGGGCGTGATGCCCGACGCCGCCTGGCTGCAGTTGCTGGACGCGCGCCGCATCGATCTGGAGCAGGTGCCATGTCCCTGACCTCGTGGCGTTCAGTTACCACACCGCTGGCTTGTCTTGCGCTGGCGCTGACCAGCACGCTCGGCCACACGGCGCAGGACGCGGGCGCCGACGCCTGCATCGCACCGCAGACCTATCTGCCCCTGGATGCAACTGAAGTCGGCGCCAACGCCCAGGGCGTGGCCGCACTGGGCACCTACGAGCGCGTCAGCCCCGACGGGCGCTTCATCCTGCGCTCCTATTCGGGCGCGCAGCTGGGCAAAGTCAGCCTGATGGAGTTGCCTGCCGGGTCATCCGGCCACATCAAAGCCCATCGCACGCCGTTTTCCAACGAGGCTTTTCCGGTGCAGGGCAGCTGGCGTTACCTGGTCGACGTCACCGGCGAGCACTACCGCTTCGCCGATGTGCTGCGCCTGCAAACCCAGGCCAGGCCGCTGTTCCGTGGCGGCATGACGGGTTTCTACGCTGCCGCGTCCGAGCTGGCGGCGGGGTCGACCGAGTCCGCCGGCACACTCATCCACATCCGCTCGCTCAGCTGGCCACAGAACGCCGATGCCGACAGCCAGGGCGTCGGGCCCTTGCAGATCGCCACCATCGGCGTGCGGGACGATGGCCGCAGCGCCCAGGTCGTCAGCAACACCGGTCCTCGCTTCATCTGCGGTGGTCGCGCCGCAACCGATGGCAACGTCTATGCCCTGCCCATGCTCTCGGTGGACGGCAGCGAGTTCTCGGCCATCCCGCAAGCGCCGCGCCAGGGCCGGCCGTCGATGCGGGTCTACGGCCTGGCCACGCCAGCCGACGCCACTGAGCATCCCTGCGACCCACGCGCCGACCTGGGGGAATCACCCGGCAAGGCGGTATTCGGCTTTGCACGCGACCGCGGCGCGCCCTGGCTCACCTACAGCGACTTCGGGCATGTGTTCATCCACGACCCCGAGCTGCGCCGCTCCGCGCGCCTGCTCCACACCAAGCATCGGGTGCTGGTCACCGCTTTTCCGGGTCTGACCCGCGATGGTCGCGTGATCTACGGCGCCACCTGGCACGACTGCGCCGACACCGCAAGTTGCCCGATGCAGGCTGGCTACGTCGTCGTCGACCCCTACCAGAGCGACAGTTATCGCCAGCTCTGGAGCGACATCGGCCGCGCCCCGCCGCGGCGCTGCATCACCGAGCAGGCCGTGCGCGCCGAGCGTGAGCGTTTCGCACGCCTGCACGGTCTGTCGCCATGAGCGCCATGGGACAATGCGCGCCATGGACACCGCCAACGTCGATCCGGCCGAACTGGCCAAGTTTTCCGCGCTGGCCCACCGCTGGTGGGACCTGGAAGGCGAATTCGCGCCGCTGCACCAGATCAACCCGCTGCGGCTGGATTGGATCGACTCCATCAGCCCCTTGAACGGCCAGCGCGTGCTGGACGTCGGCTGCGGCGGCGGCATCCTGGCGGAGTCGATGGCGCGCAAGGGCGCCGACGTACTGGGCATCGATCTGGCCGACAAGTCGCTTAAGGTGGCGCAGTTGCATGCACTCGAAGCGCAGTTGCCGGGCCTGACCTATCGCCAGATCGCCGCCGAGGCACTGGCCGAGGAAATGCCCGGGCAGTTCGACACCGTCACCTGCATGGAAATGCTCGAGCACGTGCCCGATCCGGCCTCGATCGTCAACGCTTGCGCCACGCTGGTGCGGCCAGGGGGCTGGGTGTTCTTCTCCACCATCAACCGCAACCCGAAATCCTTTCTGCTGGCCATCGTCGGCGCCGAATACCTGCTGAACCTGGTGCCGCGCGGCACACACGAATATGCGCGCTTGCTGCGGCCGAGCGAACTGGGGCGCTTTTGTCGCGCCGCCGGGCTCGACCTGCAGACCAGCCGCGGGCTCGAATACAACCCGATCACGCGGCGTTTTCGCCTCAGCACCGACACCAGCGTCAACTACATGATCGCGGCGCGCAAGCCGCTGGCCACCACCGACTGAACCGCCCATGTTTCGCGACATCCGCTGCGTGTTGTTCGACCTCGATGGCACGCTCGTCGACAGCGCGCTCGACCTCGGCCTGGCTGCCGACGAGATGCGGGTTCGCCGCGGCCTGGAATCGCTGCCCTCGGAGCGTTACCGCAGCAGCGCCGGCTCCGGCGCGCGCGGCATGCTCGGCGTGGCCTTCGGCGTCACACCCGAACATCCGGATTTCGCTGCCCTCAAGCAGGAATTCTTCGCCAACTACGAGCGTCGGCTGACCCAGCTCACGCAGCCCTTCGCTGAGGTCGACCAACTGCTTGCCAAGCTGCAACAGCGCGGCCTGGCCTGGGGCGTGGTCACCAACAAGTCGCGTCGCTTCACCGCGCCACTCACAGCCTCGATGGCCCTCTTCGCCAGTGCCCGCACCATCGTCAGCGGCGACACCACGCCGCACGCCAAGCCGCACCCGGCGCCACTGCAAGAGGCGATGCGCCAGGTCGGTGTCGAGCCGCGCCACTGCCTCTACGTCGGCGACGACGAGCGCGACATGCTGGCCGGCCGGGCCGCGCGCATGGCCACCGTCGCGGCATGCTACGGCTACCTCGGCCCCGACGCCGACCCGGCCCGATGGCCAGCCGACGCCGCCATCGATTCACCGCTGCAGCTCTTGAATCTGCTCGATCCGGCCTAAAATATGCGGTCCAGGGGCTGCATTGGTTTCGACGTGGGTTGGAATCGCCTCAGGGCATGCCGAGGTTCAGTCACCTCGTTAATCCGCTGAAAAAACTAACTGCAAACGACGAACGTTTCGCACTCGCCGCCTAAACACCGGTGAGCCTCGCAACAGCAGGCCGATGGGCTGGGCAAGGGGGTCGCAAGACCTCCAGGCTGCGGGGGAATTCACATCGGCTGGTTCATGTCCGGGCGCCTTGGGCGTGAACGAGATTCAAGGACGCTGGCTGCCCCGGTAGCGTGCGACTGCGCGACCGGGATGGCGAGACTTAAATCAGACCGCTAAGCATGTAGAACTGGGCGTGGAAGATTCGCGGACGGGGGTTCGAATCCCCCCAGCTCCACCATCACTCAATACAAAGGCCGTCAGAGACATACATCTGACGGCCTTTTTATTTGGTAAATCAATAGTTTACCGTGCAATACAGGACAAGGAGCGCCATTGACAGCCAGTTGATCTGTGGGGAACAATGTGGGGAACAAAGCCGCTACCCCACAGATTTGTGGGGAACATGTTCCCCACACGGAGTGCCCCGCATGCTCACCGACGCTGAATGCCGCAACGCCACCTGCCCGCCGGACAAGAAGCGCCATCGCCTAGCTGATGGCGGCGGGCTTTACCTTGAGGTCAGCCCCAGTGGGTCGAAGCGCTGGTTCTGGAAGTTCAGGAAAGGCGCCAGTGAAACCCGACTGGCCCTGGGCAGCTATCCCGAGGTCGGCGGGCCAGCCGCACGCAAGAAGCGCGACGCGGCCCGGCTGGATCGTGCCAACGGCATCGACCCGGTGCAGACCCGCAAGGTCGCCAAGCTGACGGCCAACAACCCGGCTGGCGACTCATTCAAGGTGGTGGCCCTGGAGTGGTACGACAAGCAGGCGCCGCAGTGGAGTGAAGCCCACGCCGTGCGCGCCAAGCGGCAGTTGGAACGCGACCTGTTCCCCTGGCTGGGGGAACGCAAGATGGCCGACGTGACCCCGATGGAGTTGCTGGCGACCCTGCGCAAGGTGGAGGAACGCGGCGCCATCGAGACGGCCGACCGGGGTTTGATGCTGGCCCGCCAGGTGTGGCGCTACGCCGTGGCCACGGGCCGGGCCGAGCGGGACATCACCGGCGATCTGAAGGGCGCGCTGTCGCCCTACCGTGGCAAGCACTTCGCGGCCATCACCGACCCGGTGAAGCTGGGTGAGTTGATCCGGGCCATCCGTGCTTACAAGGGCGGCCCCATCGTGCGCGCGGCGCTGCAACTAGCCCCCATGCTGTTCCAGCGGCCCGGTGAACTGCGCGCGGCCGACTGGTCGGAAATCGACCTGGACGCCGGCCTGTGGACGATCCCAGCCGCCAGGATGAAGCGCAGCAAGGACGGCAAAGAGAACGGCGACCCGCACTTGGTGCCCCTGCCCCGCCAGGCAGTGGAAATCCTACGGGGGCTTCATGGCTACACAGGCCACGGCGTGAAGGTGTTCCCCGGCGAGCGCAGTCATGAGCGGCCGCTGTCGGAGAACGCGGTGCGCGTGGCGCTGCTGTCGATGGGCTACACGCCCGAGATGCAGACCTGGCACGGTTTCAGGGCCACGGCCCGCACCATGCTGGCCGAGCGGCTGGAATGCGATCCGCTGGTGATCGAGGCGCAACTGGCCCACGCCGTGAAGGACGCCAACGGTCGGGCCTACAACAGAACCACGTACTTGAAGCAGCGCACCGACATGATGCAGCGCTGGGCTGATTTCCTCGACAAGCTGGCGGCCGGCGCCGACGTGATCCCACTGCACCGGGTCGCTTGAGTTTTCGCCACGCCTAGCCGCCGGCTGATCCCCGGCGGTGAACACCGGGACGCCCTGGCCCGGCGGCGCTGGCACCCATCAGGGCGCCACAGGGGGGCGCATGGCACAGATCACCTACCGAGACTTCGTTCGGCTGTTCGGCATTACGCCTGGGGCTGATGACGAACTGGTGCCGTGGCTATCGGTGAAAGAGGATGGCGTGTACGTCAAGCGACTGCCAGATGGGCACGGGCTGACTCACACCGAGTGGCTGGTCATCACCGAATCCATGTCAGGCGACTTCGACCGTCCCGAGATTCGGTTTCCTTGCTCCCTCGATCAGTTCGAGAAGTTTGTCGACTTCCACGGGCTGCGCGGTGCATTCGATGAATCTGAACTTCCTGTCGATGAGCCAAAGGCCAGACGGGGTGGCAAGAAAGCTCTGAGCGCCGACCAAGAAATGGAAATCGTCCGACGGTATGACCGTGGGTATGGGGAATCAGTGAACCGACTTTCCAAGGCCTTCGACGTATCGCGCCCGACTATCGACAAGGCGCTAAAGGCAGCGAAGGTGAAAGGTTGATCCGAGAGGCGGTGCAGAGGGGTGCAAGCATTGCACGACGACCGGGGTTGCTGATGGCGCTGTATCCCGCATGGAATGAGGTTTTCTGCAAACTGCAAGGGTTGCATGGTTGACCTTGCAGGGGATTGCATACCGACGATAGACCCATCTCAACAACGGCAGCCAAGGCCGTCCAAGGATGGGTACCAATGTCGATCCTCCGAATGCCCGCAGTCAAAGCGGAAACCGGGCACCGCAGTCACGCCAGCATCTACAGCGCCGTCAGCGCCGGCCTGTTCACCAAACCGGTGAACATCGGTCAGCGCGCCGTCGGCTGGCCGTCCAATGAAGTGCAAGCCATCAACGCCGCACGCATCGCCGGGCACACCGAGGATCAAATCCGAGAACTGGTGAAAGCGCTGCACGCCAAGCGCACGCTGGTCGCCGCTCCGCAAGGCTGAAAGGGACGGCGATGGTTGAAAAAAAATCGCCCACCACGGGCGGAAACCACATGGCAGGCGGGGCTGGCACCTCGATTGTCACCGCAGGCACGGAGCACGGCAAGGCGTTCACCGCGTTGCAGGCGCAGCTCGCCATGAAAGGCCACTGGCTGCACGCGCTGCAAGACGGGGGCTTCCTGGTGGGGGCTTGGCATTTCAGCCGCACCCTGCCCGATCTGGAGGCCGTGCGCGCGTTCCTGGTGAAGGTCGGAGGTGGCGGATGAAGCCCCCGATCACTACGGCGCTGCGCCGCGCCTTCCGCTTCGTCCACCACCTGATCCGCCTGCGTTCAGTATCACTGGCACGGTGGGTGGATGAATACGAGAACCATCAACCGAGATTCAAGGAAGGAGGTGCACGATGAGCACCCCCAGCTTCACATTCATGTCCCACGGCAGTACACTGGCCGCAAGCCATGCAAGTGGCCCGGTGCGTTCAAACACCACATCCGAAGCGGTAGCAACCCCCACCGACAAGCGGGGTTTTGTCACGTCTGAATCCTTGGCAGGCGCTGGTGCATCCGGCGATTGCCTTCGCGGTTTCGGGCGGGGTGGGCCTACCCGTGAGGATGGCCGCACGGCTTCGGACGTGTTTGAAACACCCCGTCCACCCGATGCGCGTTCAAACGCTGACGGTGGTTTTCAAGTTCCCGAAGGAGCACGAAACCATGACCACGAAACCCACCACGCCCGAGAAGGGCAACACCAGCAGCAGCGACCTTGGCGTGTTCGACACGCATGCCCTGATGAGCCTGCTGTTCACCAAGGCGCGCCCGCATCTGAACCGCGAGGAACTGGCGTGGATCGCCGGTGGGACAGATGTGGCGGTCTTTCACGCGCGCAATCTGGCCAACACCATGACGACGATTGGTTGCATGACCAACCAGGACGAAGGCAACTGGATGGAGGACAGCGAAAGCGTGTCGAAGCTGCTGTTCGGCCTGGCGCATCAGACGCATGTGATCGCAGAGCTGGTCGAGATGGCCGAGTCGGCACGGTGCTGGTTGAGGGGCTGAGCGATGGACACGAAAGCCCACAGCAACGAACCGCAACCGTTCGACTTGCACGATCAGTACAGCACGGACGCCAAGTGCGGCTATGCCAGCGACGTGAAAACCGCTGCACGCATGATGCGTGGCATCAAAGCCTGCGCGGCTGTGTTGGCCACGGAGCGTCCGGAAACGCTGGAACTGGGCGACTACATCCGCTCCGGCTTGATCTCGGCCATCGACGAGCTGGCGTTTGCCGTGATCTGCGAGCTGGACGACCTGAGCAAGACCGTCAAGGCTCTCAAGCCCCAGTCGGAACGCTGATGTTCCGGTTGGCGATCTACACGGCCATCGAGCCGGGCATCTGCCTGCGCCACCGCCAGCCCCAGTCGTTCGCCACGGCGAGTGACGCGGCTGCGGCCGGCGTGGCCTACCTGCGCCAGCACCCGATGGCGGTCGGCTTCGAGATCGAGCCGCCGGGTCTCGTTGCTGCGAACGACACCGCGATCAAGCGCCAGCGCGTGCAGCGCGCCATTGCCGCGCGCCGCAGCAAGCGAAGCGGGAAAGGGGCGACCATGCAGGCCGTTGACCAATTCCGTGATGCCATGGCAGATGCGGGGCTTCATGCACCCGACACCATTCACGACGACGGCAAGCTGCACCGCTTCAACTCCAGTGGACGACACGGCTGCCTCGGCGGTTGGTACGTTTTGCACGGCGACGGCGTGCCGGCCGGCATGTTCGGTGACTGGCGCCAGGGGCTTCAACAGTCCTGGTGCGCCAAGCCCGGGACCGACATGAGCGATGCCGAGCGGCAGGCCCACCGCGAGCGCGTGCAGGCCATTCAAGCGCAGCGTGACGCCGAGAAGAAGCGGGAGCAAGCCGCCGTGTCGAAGGCTGTGCAGGCCGAGTGGACGCAAGCCCCGCCTGCGCCGGCAGATCACCCCTACCTGCGCATCAAGTGCGTCAAGCCCCACGGCCTGCGCGCGAAGGGTGATGCGCTGCTGGTGCCCATGCGTGACACCGACGGCAAGACCTGGAGCATGCAGACCATCGCACCGGATGGTGCCAAGCGCTTCACGCTCGGTGGGCGCGTGCGGGGCTGTTACTACAGCATTGGCAAGCCGGCCGGCGTGCTGGTGGTGGCCGAGGGCTTTGCAACCGGCGCCAGCATCCACGAGGCCACGGGGCATGCGGTGGCAGTGGCCTTCAACGCCGGTAACCTGAAAGCGGTGGCCCAAGCGCTGCATGCCAAGTACCCCAAGCTACGGCTGATCCTGGCGGCTGACGACGACTGGCGCACCGAGGGCAACCCCGGCGTGACCAAGGCGCGCGAGGCCGCCCAGGCGGTGGGTGGCGCGGTGGCAGTGCCGGTGTTCTCCGAGGGGCGGGTGGAGAAGGCGACGGACTTCAACGATCTTCACCGGCAAGCGGGGGCTGAGTCCGTCAGGGCGTGCTTCAAGGGCGCCGCTGCCCCGGAGGCGCCGAAGGCGCCGGAGGGGGCCGGGGGCTGGCCGACTCTACAACCCCTGACGGCCAAGATTGAACCCCAGCCTTACCCGTTGGATGCGCTACCCGATGGCGTGCGGCAGGCCGTGCAGGAGGTGATGGCGTTCGTGAAAGCGCCGGTGCCGTTGATCGCGATGTCGGCGCTGTCAGCGTTGTCGCTGGCAATTCAGGCGCATGTGGATGTGCAGCGTGCAGAAAAGCTGACCGGTCCCTGCGGCTTGTTCTCGCTGGCGATTGCCGATTCGGGCGAACGCAAATCGACCTGCGACGGCTTCTTCACTAAGGCGATCCGCGACTACGAGGCCGAGTGTCAGGAGGAAGCCAAACCGAGGTTGCGCGCCTATAGGTCGGAGCGCGATGCGTGGGAAGCCAAGCGTGCCGGCCTGAAAGAGAAGATCAAACAACTAGCCAAGGACGGCAAGCCCTGTGATGGGCAGGAACGCGAGCTGGCCGCGCTCGACAACGATGAGCCGATACCGCCGCGCGTGCCGCGCCTGATCTATGGCGACGCGACGCCTGAAGCGCTGACCTACGCCCTGACCACGCAATGGCCGTCCGGCGGCGTGGTGAGCAGCGAAGCGGGCAGCGTCTTCGGCAGCCATGGCATGGGGCGCGAGTCGGTGATGCGCAACTTGTCGACGCTGAATCAGCTTTGGGATGGTGCGGCTTTGTCTGTGGAGCGCCGTACTTCCGAAAGCTACGTGATGCGTGGCGCACGCCTGACGGTGGCGCTTCAAGTGCAGGAGCCGACCCTGCGCGCGTTCTTCGACAGCGCCAGGGGGCTGGCCAGGGGAACTGGTTTCCTGGCTCGCTTTCTGGTGGCATGGCCCGCCTCGACGCAGGGAACGCGCCAGTTCTCCGAGGCACCCGCCCACTGGCCTGCGCTGGCGACCTTCAATAGTCGCCTCGACACCATCCTGCGCCGCCCGGTATCGATGGAAGACGGTGCCTTGCAGCCGGTGATGCTCACGCTAACGCCGGACGCCAAGCGCATGTGGGTGCGGTTCCACGACGCTATCGAAGGGGAACTTGCGTCCGGTGGCGAACTGGCCGATGTGCGCGACGTGGCCAGCAAGATCGCCGACAACGCTGCCCGCCTGGCCGCGCTGTTCCACACCTACACCGGCAGCATCGGCCCCATCAGCACGGACGCGATGGAATCGGCGACCCGCATTGCGACGTGGCACCTGTACGAGGCACAGCGCTTTCTTGGCGAGATGGCCCTGCCGCTCGACCTGGCCAACCCGGTGCGCCTTGAGGCATGGCTGTTGGACTACTGCCGCAGCCATCAGGTCGACAGCGTGGCCACGCGTGACATTCAACGGCTGGGGCCGAATGGCTTGCGCGACAAGGCGGTCATCGCCCAGGCGGTCGCCGAACTGGCGGAGCTGGGGCGCGCTCGCCAAGTGCAGGACGGCAAGAAGAAGGCGGTCCAGATCAACCCGGTGCTGCTGAGCGGGGAGGCTGCATGAAGCTCGCAGACCTGATGAAGCCGGGGGTCTTGCGCGACATTGCGACTGCGACTCTTGCGACAACTGCGACAGATAAGCCTGTTTACCCCCCAAGTGTCGCAACTGTCGCGACTGTCGCTGTCGCAAACACCCAGAGAAGGGCAGCCAACGACCAGATGGGCGACACGCATCCGGGGGCTGGCGGGGTTGTCGACACCCCGATTCGGAGCGTTCCGCGCGGGCGCACGCGAGGCGACTCACCGCACGCATCGCAGGCGCGCGCGCAAAGCGGGGCGGTGCCGGCCCCCATGTCGACCGCCGAGGTTGACCTGTTCATGGCGCGGGTGGAGCGCTTCACCAGTCGGGGGCTTCCGGGTCGGGGGCTTCCGGGTTGGGGGCTTCCGGGTTGGGCCGAGAGCCTGGCTGACAGGCTGCTGGTGCGCGACCGTGAGGGCGATGACCGGCGGATGTGCATCGAGTGCCGGCACTGCACCAGCGGGCGTTCCTGCGGCCGCGCGCGGGCGGCCGGGCTGAGTCATCAGGAACTGGGTGAGTTGACGGCCATGCTTCAGCGCTGCCCCGCCTTCGCGCCGGCCATCAGCATGGAAGGAGCAAGGCCATGATCGACGGACTGATTGCCGGCAAGCTGCACGGCCAGCCCCAGCAGCGCACCGGCCAGAGCGGCAAGCCATTCACCACGGCGAAGGTGCGAACGGCCACCAAGGACGGCGGCACGGTCTTCGTGAACGCCATCGCCTTCGCGCCAGCGGTGCAGGCGGCTTTGCTGGCGCTGGCCGACGGTGACAGTGTGGCCCTGTCGGGCGAACTGACGCCCAAGGTCTGGACGGACAGGGAGGGGGTCACGCATCCGGCTCTTGACCTGATGGCCTACACGGCGCTGACGGCCTACCACGTCAGTCGCAAGCGCCAGGCGGTGGAGGGGCAGTCCTGACGGACGCGGTGCCGGGGTATTGCCCAAAGAAATCCCCTGCCGTCAAATGGGTTGCCGCATCTCTTGGGCCGATGGCATCAAGCTGACTTCAGACCCGCCCGGCAGGGGAATTCACAGTGTAGGCCAGCGGGCGGCGTGCTTCGTCAGCCAAAAGACATTCCCGGCTGTCGTGAGGCGGGGCGGGGTTCAATCCCCTGCTACGGCTCACAGTAAACCGGGAACAAGGGGGATTTTCCAGAGAGGGACCGGACGCCACCGAGGCGAAGGGGCTCCTTGCTGTTAGCAAATGCTAGTGCCCGGCTCGACGGGGGCCGGCACTGCCAGACCGAGAAGGTGCCCCGGTACGTCGGATTTCGAGACTATTGTGAACAGTCTCCTGCCGACCAACGCCCGGAGCGATACCAGGGCTTTGGCATTGTGCGTCACGGACCAAGCTGACGGATTTCGCTAGACGCATCGCGCGCGCGAGGCGGGATCAGAACCTGATAAAACCTGAGAACCCGAACGTTCCGCGCGCGTGCGCGAGGCGTGAAGGTTCAAGCCGGTGTGGTGAAGAAATCCAACCCGGGGCGGAAGAAGGAATAATCCGTGCTTCGCCCACTGCACCGCGACGAGAACGTATAGGCGTGGTGCCAGTATCAGGGGATTGCGTCGCACCCCGCACCCCTGAGTTGGGCGATACTGCTGTTGCCCGCTCCTGATCCGTCGCGGGTAAGCGAAGCGGCGGAATGCGTAGGTGTCGAAGTGGCTCTCCCCGCGTCGGCGCCACCGGGCTCCCCAGCGCACGGTGGTGCGGCGATGGTCCCTCCAATTTTGGATAGACCCCTCCAGCTGAGGTGCCGGTGGTAGAGTGCTCATGCCTTGGGCGTTGGGGGCGCTCCGACCGGACATTCATCGGAGTCGTCAGCGAACGGGGGCTGCTGTCCGGTGGTAGCCGAGCGGGGTTCGCTCCCGCTCCACTTCACGGGGTAGCGTCACGATTTGTGGGGAACAAAGTGGGGAACAAATCAAAACCTGATTTGCGGATCACTAGTGTTCATGCGGGTCTTGAGAGATCATTCGGTAGACCCCAGCCCAACCGCTCTCGGTTGGGGTTTTTTCTTGGTCGATCGCGCCGCTTCCCGCGTGCCGGCGCGCATCCGTGAAGACGATTGCGGACCCGACCCTCGGCCGCCGGCGCTGGGTCAAACCTTGGACTAGCTAACTCAATACTGGTCCGGCTATAGGGGGCAAGGTCACATCGACGAGTTCATAGCTGGTGCTGCGCCCACCCGCGTCTGATTTGCGCAAGATGCCCCGCGCCAGCAAGTCCGTGATGTCGCGCAAGGCGGTATCCGGCGAGCATTTGGCGATGGCCGCCCACTTGCTGCTGGTGAGCTTGCCTTCGAAGCCGTCGAGCAACCGGTTGAGCATCTTCACCTGTCGCTCGTTCAGTGGCACCGCGCCGGGCACTGCCCAGCGCTGCCAGAACCGCGTCTTGGCAAGTACGGCATTCAGCGTGTGCTGCGCCTGGTCGACAGCACGGTGCAGCGTGGCAAGGAACCACGCCAGCCATTCGGTGACATCCAAGGAAGCTTTCTGGGTGCGCTCCAGGATGTCGTAGTAGGCCTTGCGCTCGCGTTGAATCTGTGCCGACAGACTATAAAAGCGTTGTGGGCTGCCATCTGAACGAGCCAGGAACAGATCACCGATCGCACGCGCCATGCGGCCGTTGCCGTCGTCAAACGGGTGCAGTGTCACGAACCACAGATGGGCGAGACCTGCCTTGATCAGCGCAGGTTCACCGGAGGTGCTGTTGGCCCAGGCCAGAAATCGCCCCATCTCTGGCTCCAATCGATCTGCCGGCGGCGGCGCCTCGAAGTGCACACGCTCGCGCCCCATGGGGCCAGAGACCACCTGCATCGGGCCAGTGGCATCGTTGCGCCAGCCACCCACCGCGATCCGCACCAGGCCCGAATAGCCGGTGGGAAACAAGGCCGCATGCCACCCGAACAGGCGCTCCTGGGTGACCAGCGCATGGCAATTGGTGGTGGCATCCAGCACCATCTCGACCACGCCTTCAACGTGACGGTCCACCGGAGCCAGTGCACCGATGTCGACACCGAGCCGACGGGCAATGGAGGAGCGTATGGACTCGACGTTGAGCTGCTCGCCTTCGATCTCGCTGGTCTTGAGGACATCCTCAGTCAACGCCGACAAACTGGCCTGGTCGCGCAAAGCCAAGCCAACATCGGCCAGTCGACCCATCAACAGGCCCTGCGCATGGCTGACTTCGCTCAACGGCTGAGCCAGGACATCAAGATCGAAGCGCCACACGGGCCAATCGCTGGCTTGCCAACTATAGACGTTATGGCCGCATTTCATGCGGAGATTATCGAATGCATTCCCCGCATACGCAACTTTTTCGCGCAAAAAATGCGGTGATTGAGTGTCCAATCACCGCACATGGACAAGCGCACACCGAGCACCTGAGGTGGTGTGAACCGTTGTCATTGCGATCGCCGCCATCCTTTGTCCACAATATGCGGACGTCGGGTCGATGCCTACAACGCCACCAGATCACCTTGCTGTACGTCAATACCCAGCTTGAGTTGACCCAGCCGCGACCAGTGCGCGTCTGAGTGCATGCTCCTGCGCTGTCGCGGTAAGTCGTGAGCCCTGTCGTGGCGATGCCGCCCCACGTGTCGCCGTCCACCCGGACGGCAGACCGACCCTAGCCTCGGCAACGGAGACCGGAACATGATGATGACCTGCGTCAAGTCGCTGATGACTTTCGTGTTGCCGTTGTTTGCCTTCATGGTTAGCTTCGACAACATCAGCGACTCCAGGGTCTGGAGCGGCCAGGATGCGGCCTTCAGGTTCTACATGGCGATCCTGGGGGTGCTGATTTTCGTGAATCAACCAGATCTGGAACTCGCATAGAAAACTCGTCGCCGACATAAAAAAACCGCATGCCGGCGACGCATGCGGGTTCAGAAGGGGCCCGAACAGAGACTGTCCGGGTCAATTCGATGGTGCCGCCTGTCGGATTCGAACTGACGACCTACCGCTTACAAGGCGGGTGCTCTACCAGCTGAGCTAAGGCGGCACGAAGCGCGCATTCTAGCGTTGCGCGGCTCGGTGGAGTTTACTTGACGACCTTCAACGCCGGCCGCTTGCGCTTGGGCGGGGGTGGCGGATCGGTGTCGGGCGCAGTGCCCTCTTCGTCACCAGCCTGCGGCACCAACTGGATGCCGCCGCGCGGTGCGGCGGGCTCGTCGGCAGGCTCTGGTGGCGCTGATTCGGGCGCGACAGCTTCGTCGTCCACGCTGGGCACGGCGACCGGGAAGGCCATGCCCTGGCCGTTCTCACGCGCGTAGATGGCCAGCACGCGGTCGACCGGCACCATGATCTCGCGCGCGACGCCGCCGAAGCGCGCCTTGAAGCTGATGAAATCGTTGTCGAGCTTGAGCGCGCTGGTGGCGTCGAAGCTAACGTTGAGCACGATCTCGCCGTTCTGCACGTACTCGCGCGGCACCTGCACAGCGTCGTCGGCCAGCACCGCGATATAGGGCGTCAGGCCGTTGTCGGTGCACCATTCGTGCAGGGCCCGGATCAGGTAGGGCCGCGTCGAGGTGGCGTCAAGCGCGTTCATCATGGCGTGTCGGCTCGGCGGCTTACTTGCGCATCACTTTCTCGGACGGCGTCAGCGCCTCGATGTAGGCGGGGCGCGAGAAGATGCGCTCGGCGTACTTGAGCAACGGCGCGGCATTCTTCGACAAGTCGATGCCGTAGTAATCCAGGCGCCACAGCAGCGGCGCCAGCGCGACGTCGAGCATGGAGAAGTTGTCGCCCAGGATGTATTTGTTCTTCAGGAACACCGGCGCCATCTGGGTCAGGCGGTCTCGGATATTGGAACGCGCCTTTTCCAGCGCGCGCTCGTTGCTGCGGGTCGAGCGGCTCTCCAGCGTGCTGACGTGCGCAAACAGTTCCTTCTCGAAGTTGAGCAGGAACAGGCGCACGCGCGCGCGATCGACCGGGTCGCCCGGCATCAGTTGCGGGTGCGGAAAGCGCTCGTCGATGTACTCGTTGATGATGTTCGACTCGTACAGGATGAGATCGCGCTCAACCAGGATCGGCACCTGGCCATACGGGTTCATGACCGCGATGTCCTCGGGCTTGTTGTACAGATCGACGTCGCGGATCTCGAAGTCCATGCCTTTTTCGAACAGCACGAAACGGCAACGGTGGGAGAACGGACACGTCGTTCCTGAGTACAGCACCATCATGTCGGAAAGCTCCTTGAAAAACCAAAGGAGTGGGAAGTTCGCCGTGGATCAGCGCACCCCCACTCCATGAACGCCCGGGTCATGCCCAGGCGACGATCGACGCACTTACTTGACGTCTTTCCAGTACGCCGCGTTCAGGCGCCACGCAATCAGCGTGAACAGGGCCAGGAACAGCAGTACCCAGACGCCGATGCGCTGGCGCTGGTGCTGCGTCGGCTCGCCCATCCACTGCAGGAAGGCGACCAGGTCGGCCACGGCCTGGTCGTACTGCAGCGCGGTCATGGTGCCGGGCGTGACCTGTTCCCAGCGGCCGGTGAAGGTTTGCACCTCGTGGCCGTGGCTTTGTTGCGTCTCGAACACCGGGCGACGCTCGCCCTGCAGTTCCCACAGTGGGTGCGGCATGCCGATGTTGGGGAAGACCAGGTTGTTCCAGCCGGTCGGCGCCACCGGATCGCGGTAATAGCTGCGCAGCAGCGTGTAGATGTAGTCGGCGCCGCTGCCGCCGGCACCGGCGCGCGAACGTGCGATCACCGTCAGGTCGGGCGGGTTGGCGCCAAACCAGGCCTTGGCCTCCTTCGGGTCGATCGCCGCCTTCATGGTGTCGCCCACCTTCTCGGTGGTGAACAGCAGGTTGTCCTTGATCTGCTGCTCGGTCAGACCGATGTCCTTCAGGCGGTTGAAGCGCATGAAGGCCGCCGAGTGGCAGTTCAGGCAGTAGTTCACGAACAGCTTGGCGCCGTTCTGCAGCGAGGCCAGGTCCTTGGTGTTGACCGGCGCCTTGTCCCAGGCGATGCCGCCGGCGGCGGCGTGGGCTCCGGCCGCCAGGCCCAGCGACAGGGCCAGACCGAGGAGCAGTTTTTTCAATGCATTCATGTTGTTCTCTCCAGCGGTCTTCAGTGCGGCTTGAAGGTCACGCGATCGGGCACGGGCTTGGGCGTGCCAAGCTGGCTCCACCACGGCATCAGCAGGAAGAAGCCGAAGTACACCAGCGTGCCGACCATGGCGACCACTTCGTTGGTCAGCCAACTGAGCGACGGGGTGCCGAAGATCGGACCCGGTGCCATGATGCCCAGCACCGTCAGGATCAGGAACCAGATCACGAACACCGCGTACACCCACTTGTGCCAGTTGGGCCGGTAGCGGATCGAGCGTGCGGGGCTGTGGTCGAGCCAGGGCAGGAAGAACAGGATGATGACGGCGCCGCCCATCACCACCACGCCCCAGAACTTGGCGTCGAAGGTCTTCAGCAGGGCAATCGCCACCAGCGCCGCCACCGCCAGGCCGATCTTCAGCACCATCGAGCACTTGCACTTCAGGAATGCCAGCACGGTCGCCAGCGCGATGATCACCACCAGCACGTTGACCATGGTGTCGGTGGTGGCGCGCAGCATCGAGTAGAAGGGCGTGAAGTACCACACCGGCGCGATGTGCAGCGGCGTCACCAGCGGGTCGGCCGGAATGAAGTTGTTGTACTCGAGGAAGTAGCCGCCCATCTCCGGCGCGAAGAACACGATGGCGAAGAACACCATCAGGAACACGCCCACGCCCATGATGTCGTGCACGCTGTAGTAGGGATGGAACGGGATGCCATCGGCCGGCGCGTCGGGCGACCAGCGGTTGCCCTTGGGACCCGCCTTGATCTCGATGCCGTCCGGGTTGTTCGAGCCGACATCGTGCAGCGCCAGCAGATGCGCCACCACCAGTCCGATCAGCACCAGCGGCACGGCGATGACGTGGAAGCTGAAGAAGCGGTTCAGCGTCGCATCGCCCACCACGTAGTCGCCGCGGATCAGCAGGGCCAGGTCGGGGCCGACGAAGGGGATGGCGGAGAACAGGTTCACGATCACCTGGGCGCCCCAGTAGGACATCTGGCCCCAGGGCAGCAGGTAGCCCATGAAGGCCTCGGCCATCAGCGCCAGGAAGATGGCGCAGCCGAAGATCCAGACCAGCTCGCGCGGCTTGCGGTAGCTGCCGTACATCAGGCCGCGGAACATGTGCAGATAGACCACCACGAAGAAGGCCGAGGCCCCGGTGGAATGCATGTAGCGGATGAACCAGCCGCCCGGTACGTCGCGCATGATGTACTCGACCGACTCGAAGGCCTTGGCGGCGTCGGGCTTGTAGTGCATCACCAGGAAGATGCCGGTGACGATCTGGATCACCAGCACCAGCATGGCCAGCGAGCCGAAGAAGTACCAGAAGTTGAAGTTCTTCGGCGCGTAGTACTCCGACATGTGCTTGCGGTATTCCGCAAACATGGTCGGAAACCGGTTCTCGAACCAGTTGGTGACTTTGGCGCCGATCGGCGCGTTGGGGGAGATTTCCTTGAACTCAGCCATGGCCGCCTCTTTATGCCTTCTTGTCTTCGCCGATCAACAGCTTGTTGTCGGCCAGGTACATGTAGGGCGGCACCTCCAGGTTGTCCGGCGCCGGTTTGTTCTTGAACACGCGGCCGGACAGGTCGAAGGTGGAGCCATGGCAGGCGCAGAAGAAGCCGCCCTGCCAGTCGTCGGGCAGCGAGGGCTGTGCGCCCGGCGTGAACTTGTCGCCGGGCGAGCAGCCCAGGTGCGTGCAGATGCCCACCAGCACCAGCACTTCGGGGTGCTCCTGGCGCGCGCGCTGCTCGTTGCGCGCGTATTCGGGCGTCGGGAAGGCGTTGCGCTGGGACTTGGGGTCGGCCAGCTCGGCGTCGACTTTCGCCAGCGTCGCCAACTGCTCGGGCGTGCGGCGCATCACCCAGACCGGCTTGCCACGCCACTCGACGGTGAGCTTCTCGCCGGGCTTGAGGCCGCTGATATCGACCTCGACGGCGGCACCGGCGGCCTTGGCCTTCTCGGATGGCGCGAAGCTGGTGACGAAGGGGGTTGCCAACGCCACTGTGCCGGCAGCGCCGGCACAGGTGGAGGCAATGAGCCAGGTGCGCTTGCTGCTGTCCAGCGGCGCCGGTGTGAAATTGCTGGGAGATGCGTCGCTCATGACTGTCCTCTGGCAGGGTTTTCTTCTACGCGGATCAACGGGCAATTGTAGCGGAGCGCAATGCCGTGGCCGCGGGTATTCCCCCACGGGATTGACATCGCTCAAGCCGCGTGAATACTGGCGCCTCTTTCAACACCTCAGAATGGAAATCACATGGGCATGATGCAGGAATTCAGGGAATTCGCGGTCAAGGGCAACGCCATCGATCTGGCCGTGGGCGTGATCATCGGCGGCGCCTTCGGCAAGATCGTCGATTCGATCGTGGGCGACCTGATCATGCCGATCGTCGGCAAGATCTTCGGCGGCCTGGACTTCTCCAGCTACTACGTCCCGCTGGCCGGCCAGGCCGCCGGGCTGACCCTGGAAGAGGCCAAGAAAGGTGGCGCCGTGTTCGCCTACGGCAACTTCATCACCATCCTGGTGAACTTCCTCCTGCTGGCCTTCATCATCTTCATGATGGTCAAGCAGATCAACCGCCTGAAGCGCGAAGAGCCGGCGCCCGCACCGGAGGCGCCTGCCGAGGAAGTGCAACTGCTGCGCGAAATCCGCGACAGCCTGAAACGCTGATCTGGCGAGTTCCTCAAGCTACGGTTAGCGTAGCATCCGGCGCCCGTCCCGCACGCGCCAAGGACGGACGCTTTTTATTGTGACAACCGGCGCGCCATGCGGATCGCTGCCAGCAGGCTGGCGGCGTCGGCGCGCCCGCTGCCGGCGATGTCGAAGGCGGTGCCGTGGTCGGGGCTGGTGCGCACGAAGGGCAGGCCCAGCGTCACGTTGACGCCCTGCTCCACGCCCAGATATTTCACCGGAATCAGGCCCTGGTCGTGGTACATCGCCAGCACCACGTCGAACTCGCCCGCCCGCTCACCCGTGTGGCGCGCGCGCATGAACACCGTGTCGGGGGCGAACGGCCCGTGCGCATCGATGCCCTGGGCCCGCGCGCGGGCGATCGCCGGCGCGATGATGTCCAATTCCTCGCGCCCGAACAGGCCGCCCTCGCCGGCGTGCGGGTTCAGGCCGGCCACCCCGATGCGCGGCGGTCGCTGTAGCGCCGCGCCAACAGACCTGTGCATTATTCCCAGCGTTTCCAGGACGTTGCCTTCGGTTACCTCGTCAATCGCCTGGCGCAGCGAGCAGTGGATGCTCAGCAGCACGGTGCGCAATTCGTCGTTGGCCAGCATCATGCGCACCGGCAGCTCGGCCAGCGGCCGCTGCAGGTGCGTGGCGGCCTCGGCCTGCAGCAGCTCGGTGTGGCCCGGGTAGCGCGCGTACGCGTCGCCGGCCGCGGCCAGTGCCTCCTTGTGCAGCGGCGCAGTGACGACGGCGGCCAGCTCGCCACGCAGCGCGGCGCGCGCGGCCCAGAACACGCAGTCACCGGCCATGCGCCCCGCCTGTGCGCTGATGCGCCCGAACGGCACCAGCGGCGCGCGCGCCACCACCTGCAGCACCGGCACGCAGCGCGGGGGCGCCGCCAGCGCCTCGTCGATGCCGGCGATCTCGGCCACCGGCAGATCGACGCCGGCGCCCTCCTGCACCAGCTTCGCGGCGCGGCGCAGGCTGTCCACGTCGCCGGCAACAAAGCAGTCGCGCAGCGTGTCCGGCTCGTCGCGAAACGCCTTGGCGACGATCTCCGGCCCGATGCCGGCCGGGTCGCCCATGGTGATCGCCAACGGCCGGTTCATGCCGGATTGTCGATGTCGATGAACTGGTGCTCGATGCCCAGTTGCGCCGCCACCTGCGCCGCCAGCGCGGGCGCGCCGTAGCGCTCGGTGGCGTGGTGGCCGCAGGCAAAGAAGGGCACACCGCACTCGTGCGCCAGATGCGCCTGCGGCTCTGAAATCTCGCCCGTGATGAAGGCCTGCGCACCGGCGGCAATGGCGGCCTCGAAGTAGCCTTGCGCGCCGCCACTGCACCAGGCCACGCGCTCGATCGCGCCGCGCGCCGGCCCCACGCGCAGCACCGAGCGCTGCAGCGCATGCTCGATCTGCCAGGCCAGCACGTCGGCATCGGCGAACCACTGGCCGTCGGCGCGGGCGCCGATGAAGCCCAGCTCCTGCTCGCCGAAGCGCCCGTCGGCCTGCAGGCCCAGCACGCGGCCCAGCGCGGCGTTGTTGCCCAGCGTCGGGTGCGCGTCCAGCGGCAGGTGGTAGGCCAGCAGGTTGACGTCGTGTGCCAGCAGGCGCTTCAGCCGCTCTTTCATCCAGCCGGTCACCGTGCCGTCCTGACCGCGCCAGAACAGGCCGTGGTGCACGAAGATGGCATCAGCGCCCGCGTCGATGGCGGCGTCGATCAGCGCCCGGCTGGCCGTCACGCCGCTCACCAGCTTGGCGATGCTCGCCCTGCCCTCGACCTGCAGCCCGTTCGGCCCGTAGTCCTTGAAGCGTTCGGGCTGCAACTCGGCGTTGCAGGCCGCCAGCAGCGCGGCGCGATCAACCTGTGGGAAAGCAGACATGCGCTCATTGTCGGCCATCGCGCAGCGTACCGGTACTGCGCCCGATCCGCTTGAAAGGTGAACGCGCACCCTACAATTTGCCACCCGCCCCAGCGTGTCACCACGATCACCTTCATGAAACGCCTCTGGCTCGTCTTCGCCCAAGCCGTCACCGTGCTGCTGGCCGCCTGGTTCGTCGTCGGCACGCTGAAGCCGCAGTGGCTGGCGCGCAATTCGATGCCGGGCACGCTCTCGATCATCGAGTCGCCCGCAGCACCGACCAGCATGCCGGCGCCCGGCAGCCTGAACGGCGCGGTGCGCAAGGCGGCCCCGGCGGTGGTCAGCATCAACACCTCGACTTCCGCGCGGCACCCGCTCAGCAACGACCCCTGGTTCCGCTTCTTCTTCGGCGACCGGGGCGAACAGCAGCAGGCCGGCCTGGGTTCGGGCGTGATCATGAGCCCCGAGGGCTACGTGCTCACCAACAACCACGTGATCGAGAACGCCGACGCCATCGAGGTGGTGCTGCAGGACGCGCGCCGCGCCAGCGCCAAGGTGATCGGCACCGACCCCGAATCCGACCTGGCGGTGCTCAAGATCCAGCTCGACAAGCTGCCGACCATCACCCTGGGCAACTCCGACGCGCTGCAAGTGGGCGACCAGGTGCTGGCCATCGGCAACCCCTTTGGCGTCGGCCAGACGGTGACCAGCGGCATCGTCAGCGCACTGGGGCGCAACCAGCTGGGCATCAACACCTTCGAGAACTTCATCCAGACCGACGCGGCCATCAACCCCGGCAACTCGGGCGGCGCGCTGACCGACATCAACGGCCACCTGATGGGCATCAACACCGCCATCTACTCGCGTTCGGGCGGCAGCATGGGCATAGGCTTCGCCATTCCGGCATCCACCGCCCGGCAGGTGCTGGAAAGCATCGTGAAGAACGGCCAGGTGGTGCGCGGCTGGATCGGCGTCGAGCCGAACGAGCTGACACCCGAACTGGCGCAGACCTTCGGCATCAAGACGCTGCAGGGCGTAATCGTCACCGGCGTGCTCAACAACGGGCCGGCGGCAGCGGCGGGCATCCGTCCGGGCGACGTGATCGTGCAGGTGGACGGCCAGCCGGTGCGCACCGTGTCCGAGCTGCTGACGCGCATCGCCGCGCTGGTGCCCGGTCAGCCGGCACCCTTCGTGCTGCAGCGCCGCGGCGACGAAGTCCAGGCCAGCGTCACGCCGGCCCAGCGGCCGCGACCGCGCCAGCAGCCGCGCTGACCGGTCGCCTCGGCACACGCCCGCATCACCGAAGTTCTCATCCGATTTCAGAGCAAAACGTCACTATCCGTCATTCCCGCGCAGGCGGAAATCTAACAGCTGCATACCGAGAAAACCTGGATTCCCGCCTGCGCGGGAATGACAGAATTCTTGTAGCGTTGAAGCGGAATTGGAATCAGGACTCGGCCGTCTTGGCCTCGTCTTCCTCGGGCGCCTTGGTGTGCTTGACGAACAACTGCGCCGCCCAGATGCCGATCTCGTACAGCAGGCACATGGGAATCGCCAGCGCCAGCTGCGAGATCACGTCCGGCGGCGTGACGATGGCGGCGATGACGAAGGCGACGACGATGAAGTAGCCGCGAAAACGACGCAGTTGCTCAATCGTCACCACGCCGATGCGCACCAGCACCACCACCGCGATCGGCACCTCGAAGGCCAGGCCAAAGGCCAGGAACATGCTCAGCACGAAGCCCAGGTAGGCCTCGATGTCGGGCGCGGCGGTGATGCTCTTGGGCGCGAAGCTCTGGATGAACGAAAACACCTTGCCGAACACCAGGAAGTAGCAGAACGCCACCCCGGCAAAGAACAGCAGCGTGCTGGACACCACCAGCGGCAGCACCATCTTCTTCTCGTGCGAATACAGGCCCGGCGCCACGAAGGCCCACACCTGGTACAACACCACCGGCAGCGCGATCAGGAAGGCCGCCATCAGCATGATCTTCAGCGGCACCATGAACGGCGAGATGACCGAGGTGGCGATCATGGTGGCGCCGGCCGGCAGGTGCGCCACCAGCGGCGCCGCCAGCAGGTCGTACAACTGACCCGGCCCCGGATACAGCGCCAGCACCGCCGCCACCACGCCGACCGCCACCAGCGCCTTGATCATGCGGTCGCGCAGCTCCATCAGGTGCGTGACGAAAGGCTGCTCGGTGCCGGCCAGTTCGTCTTCGGGGTCGGGCTTGTGGGAGTCGGTCATGGGACTGCGATTGTCGCCGCTGCGGGCCGTTCGGCGATCAATGACAAATGACGGCGCCGCTGCGCGGCTGGATGACAAAAGACTTCACGCTTTGTCATCAACGCGCAGCGAGCTCATTCGTCATTCGTCATCTGGGACTCTTGCGCGGCCGAAAGCGCGCCACGCGCGCCGCGCCCGACTGTACCTGCCGGCGCACGCCGTGGCGCAGCTTGTACCACTGCGGCGTGGCGCCGCGCTTGAGACGCCAGTTCTTGTCCGGGTGCCTGTAGACCGGTGGCGGCGGTTCCCAGGCAGTGTGGGTGGTGCCGGCCGGGTCGCCCGAGCCATCGCTGCCCTCCAGGCCGGCGGTGACCTCGCTCCAGTCCTTCTCGAACTCGGACTTGGTCGAATGGATGCTCTTTTCGACCTCGCGGCCGGCCTCCTCGACCGACTCCTTCATCTTCTTGAGTTCGTCGAGATCCATGGCCCGATTGACCTCGGCCTTGACGTCGGCCACGTAGCGCTGCGCCTTGCCCAGCAGCGTACCGACGGTGCGCGCCACGCGCGGCAGCTTCTCGGGACCGATGACGATCAGCGCCACCGCGCCGATCAGCGCCATCTTGGAAATGCCGAGGTCAAGCATGCGGACAGGTTCAGCGTGGAGCGGGATTCCGGCGGTTCACGCTCAACGCCGGGCGCCGAACGCTCAACCGGAAAAAGCGCTCAGCTTTTTTCCTTGGCCTGCACGTCGATGGTTTCCTTGGCCGTGGCGGCGGCGTTGGTCACTTGGCCAGCCGGCTTGCCGGCGGCGTCGGCCTCGGCGGTGCCGTCCTTCATGCCGTCCTTGAAGCCCTTGACCGCACCGCCCAGGTCCGAGCCGATGTTCTTCAGCTTCTTGGTGCCGAAAATCATCACCACGATCAGCAGCACGATCAGCCAGTGCCAGATGGAAAAAGTACCCATGTCGAATCTCCTTGCGGGCGCCGCACAGGCGCCATTGCGATCATTTTAGACGCCGCCCACGACGGGCGGGTTCCGGTCAACCCCTGAGCCAGGGGCGTGGCCCGCCCATCACATGCACGTGCAGGTGATGCACTTCCTGTCCGCCCTCGGTGCCGGTGTTCACCACCACGCGAAAGCCGCCATCCGGATACGGGTTGCAGCCCTGCTCGATGGCCAGTCTGGGCGCCAGCGTCATGATGCGGCCCAGCAACGCCTCGTGTTCGGGCCCCGTGTGGGCCAGCGACGCGAGGTGCGCCTTCGGCACGATCATGAAGTGGATCGGCGCCCAGGGGTTGATGTCGTGAAAGGCAAACAACTCGTCGTCTTCGTACACCTTCTTCGACGGAATCTGGCCGGCGATGATCTTGCAGAAGATGCAGTCGGGATCGTGCATGGGGTCGGTCATGAACTGGCTTTCTCCGAGGCCCGGACCTGGGCCTGACTGACTTTCTCGACACTGGAACAGATGCCAACGTCCTCGCCATGCGCCTGCAGCCAGGCCTGCCCGGCGCTGCGGCCCAGCTCGAACAGGCGGCGCAGAAAGGCGCCGTCGGCGCGCGCCTTGCTGATGGCGCCGAAGCCCGACAGTGCGGCACCGCCATCGATGCGGTGCAGCAGCAGGTTCTTGTAGCGCTTGGGGTCGAGCTTGCCCTCGGCCAGCAGGCGGCTGACGAACTCGATGGCGCGAAACTCGGCCAGCAGCGGCGCGTTGAAGGTGATCTCGTTGACCCGCTCCATGATCTCCTGCGCGTTGGCGCCGGACACGAAAGGCGACTCGACCGGGTTGATCTGCACCAGCAGCACGTCGGCGCTCCTGGTTTCGTAGATGAGCGGATAAATCGCCGGGTTGCCCGAGTAACCGCCGTCCCAGTAGTGCTCGTCGCCAATCTGCACCGCCTGGTACAGCGTCGGCAGGCAGGCCGAGGCCATCACCGCATCGGAGGTCAGCCGCTGGCCGCTGAACACCTCGCCGCGGCCAGTGCGCACGTTGGTGGCGTTGATGAACACCTTGAGCTGGCGCTGCCGCGCCAGCAGCTCGAAATCGACCTCACGCTCCAGCAGCTGGCGCAACGGACTCATGCCGAGCGGGTTCGATTGCCGTGGCGACAGCCAGGGGCTGAACAGCGTCAGCATCGCCTGCGCGGCCGGCAGCGGCAGCCCGGACATGAAGTTGCCCATCAGGCCGACCTGGTCCCAGAAGCGCGCCAGTGCCGTGCGCACCGCCTCGCGCGCTTCGGCGCCCTTCAGCCCATCCTCGTGCGCGCGCGCCAGCCCGTGCGCCAGCACCACCGCGTTCATGGCGCCGGCGCTGGTGCCGCTGGCGCCCTCGAAGCGCAGCCGGCCGTCCTCCAGCAGCGCATCCAGCACGCCCCAGGTGAAGGCGCCGTGCGAGCCGCCGCCTTGCAGCGCCAGGTTGACCGTCTTGCCGTTGGCGTCGCCGCCGTTCTTGCGGGCGCCGCCCCGCGCGCCACTCATCTCAGGCACCCACGGCGCGGCCGGCGTTCATGCGCACCATGCCCTTGACGATGCGGTACAGGAACCAGATCGAGATCACCGCCCAGGCAATCGCGCCCGGCAGGTACAGCAGCAGGTACAGCGGCAGCGTCACCACGTACAGCACGCCGGCCCACAGCACCGAGCGGATGCGCCACTTGAAATGGCTGGCCTGCCAGGTGCCGGCCGCGTCGTCCTTCTTCACCAGGTCCATCACCAGCGCGATGATCAGCAGCGCGATGCTGACCTGCGCGCCCGGCACCACCGCCGCCACGGCCACGATCAGGTGCAGGATGTAGCTGACCCAGCCCCAGGTCTTGAGCGAGTCGCCGGCCGGCGCGCTGACGCCGCCACGACCCTTGATCGGTTCCACGTCGATGATGTCGTTGTTGCTCATGCGCCGGCTCCTTGGTTGCGGCAGATCATTCGGCTTCGCGCGCGTGCAGCTTGCGCAGCGCCTTCTCTTCGATGCCTGAGAGTCCCTCGCGGCGCGCCAGTTCCGCCACCACGTCGGCGGCCGAGAGGCCATAGTGCGCCAGCGCCACCATGCCGTGAAACCACAGGTCGGCCATCTCGGCGACGATCTTCGCGCGCGCTGCGTCAGGGTCGGGCGCGTGCTCGAAATCCTTGGCCGCCATCACCACTTCGGTGGCTTCCTCGCCGATCTTCTTCAGGAACGCGTCCGGCCCCTTGTGCAGCAGGCGCGCGACGTAGCTCATCGCAGGATCGCCGCCGACAGCGGGCTTGCGGCTTTCAATGACGGCCGTCAGGCGCGCCAGGGTGTCCTCGGCAGTCATGCGGGTTATGTGTAGATGGATGCGGGATCTTTCAAGACCGGCTCCACCGTTTGCCAAGTGCCGTTTTTCAATACGCTGAAGAAACAGCTGTGGCGGCCGGTATGGCAGGCAATGCCGGGATCGTGCCCCAGTTGCGTGACCTTCAGCAGCACCACGTCGGCGTCGCAGTCGACGCGGATCTCGTGCACCGTCTGCACATGACCCGACTCCTCGCCCTTGAACCACAGCTTAGCGCGCGAGCGGCTGTAGTACACCGCGCGTTTCAGTTCAGCGGTTTTCTCCAGCGCCTCACGGTTCATCCAGGCGAACATCAGCACGTCGCCCGTGCTTTGCTCCTGCGCAATCACGGGCACCAGGCCCTGCGCATCCCATTTGACTTCGTCCAGCCAGTTCATGGCGGCATTGTCGGGGATTCGCACGACGCCGGAATGGCTTCCGGCGCTCCTACCAATCGCTGACTGAATTGAGCGCAGCGCGGTCAGCGTCAGAGCACACCCTGCGCCAGCATCGCATCCGCGATCTTGACGAAGCCGGCGATGTTGGCGCCTTCGACGTAGTTGACGCTGCCGTCGCTGCGCTCGCCATGGCGCACGCAGTTGCCGTGGATGTCCTTCATGATCTCGTGCAGGCGCAGATCGACCTCGCTGTGCGTCCACGACAGGCGCATGGCGTTCTGGCTCATCTCCAGGCCCGAGGTGGCCACGCCACCGGCGTTGCTGGCCTTGCCGGGCGCGTACAGCGTGCCGGCTTCGAGGAAGCAGTCCACGGCCTCCAGCGTGCTGGGCATGTTGGCGCCTTCGGCCACGCAGACCACGCCGTTGGCGATCAGCTGCCGCGCGTCTTCCGCGTCCAGCTCGTTCTGGGTGGCGCAGGGCAGCGCGATGTCGACTGGGATGTGCCAGGGGCGCTTGCCGGCCTCGAAGTTCAGCTTGTGCTGCTTGGCGAAGTCCTTCAGGCGGCCGCGCTGCACGTTCTTGAGTTCCAGCACGTCCTGCAGCATCCCGTCGGTCAGGCCGGCCTCGCACACCAGCGTGCCGTCGGAATCGGACAGGGTGACCACCCGCGCACCCAACTCGGCCGCCTTGACAGCGGCGTACTGCGCCACGTTGCCCGAGCCGGAAACACTGACCGCGCGGCCGTCGAAGCCCATCTGCTTGCGGCGCAGCATCTCCTGCGCGAAGTAGACGGTGCCATAGCCGGTGGCCTCGGGCCGCATCAGGCTGCCGCCGTAGGCGATGCCCTTGCCGGTGAACACGCTGCCGGCGTTGTTGGCCAGCTTCTTCATCATGCCGGCCATGAAGCCGACCTCGCGCGCGCCTACGCCGATGTCGCCCGCGGGTACGTCGGTGTCGGCGCCCAGGTGGCGGTACAGCTCGGTCATCAAGGCCTGGCAAAAGCGCATTACCTCGCCGTCGCTCTTGCCCTTGGGATCGAAATCACTGCCGCCCTTGCCGCCGCCCATGGGCAGCGTGGTGAGCGCGTTCTTGAAAGTCTGCTCGAAACCGAGAAACTTCAGGATCGACAAGTTGACGCTGGGGTGAAAGCGCATGCCACCCTTGTAGGGGCCGATCGCCATACTGTGCTGCACGCGGAAGGCGCGGTTGACCTGGGTGCGCCCCTTGTCGTCCATCCAGGCGACGCGAAACTGCATCACGCGGTCGGGCTCGCACAGGCGCTCCAGCAGGCCGTAGTCGCGGTAGTGCGGGTACTTGTCCAGAAACGGCCACAACGACGCCATCACCTCGCGCACGGCTTGCAGAAATTCGGGTTGATCCGGATCGCGCCGTGCGATGACGCTCAAAAAGTCTTCAAGGCTGGAGGCAGACAAGCGGGGCTCCTTCGGGGGAAATTCGGAATCGCTGAAAAAAAGCGTTCAATGATGCACCATCTGGCGCCACCAAAAGCCGATTTAGGGCAAAAAAATGCGAAAAAAACAGCGCCTTGGTGGTCATCGGCGCCCTGGCTGCCACAGCGCGGCCACCCATTGGCCGGCGCGCGCCGTGCTGGCGGCCGCCGGCGGGCGCACCTACAGCCGCACCGGAATGCCGCGCTCGGCCATGCGGGCCTTGGCCTGCGCGACCGTGTACTCGCCGTAATGAAAGATGCTGGCCGCCAGCACCGCGTCGGCCAGACCGTATTGAATGCCATCGGCCAGGTGGTCCAGGTTGCCGACGCCGCCCGAGGCAATCACCGGCACCGGCACCGCCTCGGCCACCGCACGTGTCAGTTCCAGATCGAAGCCGCTCTTGGTGCCATCGCGGTCCATGCTGGTCAGCAGGATCTCACCGGCGCCGTACTCGGCCATCTGGCGCGCCCATGCCACCGCGTCCATCCCGGTGTTCTTGCGCCCACCATGGCTGTACACGTCCCAGCCCTCGCCGCGCGCCGCCACCTCGTCGCCCACGCGGCGCTTGGCGTCGATGGCCACCACGATGCACTGGGCGCCGTACCGGGCCGAGGCCTCGCAGATCACCTGCGGATTGGCGATGGCCGCCGAGTTGAAGCTGGTCTTGTCCGCCCCCGCGTTCAGCAGGCGCCGCACGTCCTCCACCGTGCGCACACCACCGCCCACGGTGAGCGGGATGAACACCTGCGAGGCCACCGCCTCGATGATCGGCAGGATCAGGTCGCGCCCGTCGCTGGTGGCGGTGATGTCCAGAAAGGTGAGTTCGTCCGCGCCCTGCTCGTTATAACGCGCCGCGATCTCGACCGGGTCACCAGCATCGCGCAGTTCGACGAAATTGACGCCTTTGACGACGCGGCCGCCGGTCACGTCCAGGCAGGGGATGATGCGTTTGGCAAGCATATGATTTTGACAATCTATCTTGTTATGACAAAATTTAAAACAACACTCAGGAACAGATCATGACAACACTTGCCATGTCCGACAATGGTCGCGTACTAATTCCAGCCGCGCTGCGCGAGCAATTGGGCTTCAAGCCCGGCGCCCGAATTTACGCTGAAGTGAAAGATGGCGGCTTGGTGCTGACCTCGGCCAGCCAGCGCACCGCGCAGCGACGGGCCTATTTTGCGCAATTGATGAAACGCCTGAATGTGCCCGACGACGTGAGTCTGGTGGACGAATTCATCGCTGAGCGCCGCGCCGAAGCCGCGCGCGACTGAGCATGCTGCACGTACTTGACGCCTCGGCGCTGCTGGCGCTGATGCAAAGCGAACCCGGCAGTGAGATCGTGGACGCCTTGCTCGAAGACCATGAATGTGTCGCCAGCAGCGTCAACATCGCGGAAGTCGGCAGCAAGCTGGTGGACAAGGGCCTGGCACCTGACCAACTGCGCCGCGTGCTGAGCCAGATCGACGTCCAAGCCATCGACTTCGACGCCGAACAGGCCACCGCCTGCGCCGCGCTGCGCGCCGCCACGCGCGACCTCGGCCTGTCGCTGGGCGACCGCGCCTGCCTGGCGCTGGCGCGGGGCATGCAGGCTACTGCCGTCACCGCCGACCGCGCCTGGGCCGATCTGGATCAGGCGGCGCTGGGCGTGCAGCTGCGGATGGTGCGCTGACGGCCAACAAGCGGCGCCGATACCGCTTGACGTCCGCTGCGGTTGCCACTCACCTAGTACAAACATGCTAGGGCCGATAGCCATTGACGCACATCCGATGTGGACAGGGATATTCGCAGCATCTTTGTGTCAAATCAATCCAGCCGTGATGACGGTTTGTCAGCACTCGCCAGTTGTTAAACAATGACAAATGTAATTCAATCAGTTGGCTGAAGAATCAAATGAGCGCGTCTTCAAAACTCCTGCTCGCCGCCCTGCTTGCCGCATCCATGAGTGCGCAGGCGGCCACTTACATCGTCAGTTCCAACGCGGACTCTGGCGTCGGTACGCTGCGCACAGCCATCGTCAGCGCCAACGCCAATTGCCAGGCCGACACGATCAATTTCAGCAGCGCGATGACGATCACGCTGACGACCGCGTTGCCGGCGATTAAATGCGCCGGGTTGACGATCGATGCCACGCCTTGGGCGAACCCGAGCACCTCGATGATCCCTGCCGGGGCCACAGTGGGCCATCCGGCGGCGGCGTTTCCCCCCATTCCACGGCCGGGCGTCGTGCTCACCATCAGCTCTGGCGTGGCAGGCGGCAACAATGGCCTGAACATTCAGGCCGACAACGTCACGGTCAGGAGCCTGTCGATCCGCGGCTTTGACGACGGCATCCGCACCCAGGGTGACCACACCGGCATCGTGATTGAAAGCAACTATGTGGGCCTGCTGGAAACGGCCACCGACATCGCCGCAGCCATCCCTGCGTTGAATGACCGCAACTGCAACGGCGTGCACATCGTCAAGACCACCAACACCGCTGGCACAGTGGGCGTGACGGTGCGAAACAACCTGATCGCCTACCCCAATCTGCGTGGCGTGTACGTCGATGGTGGCGGTGCCTGGCATGTCACCGATGTCACAGCGTCTCAGGGCAACGGAAAAGGGTTCAACCTGACCCTCGCCGACAACTGGATCGAACGCACCGGTGAACAGCCATCGACGCCGTCTACCTTGCGCAGCAAGTGTTCAACCAATGCGCAGGGTTTTGCCGCCACCAGCGGTGGCGGCATCGAGATCGAGGACACCACCGCGCCTAGCCTGAGAATCACCGGCAACCACCTGAGCGGCCAACCAACGCTGGTTTCGGCCAGCAGCACCGTGCTGAATGGGTCCAACGGCATCGAGATCAATCAGACGCGCCGCAGCAGCCTGCCCAATGCGCCGGCCGACGGCGGAAGCTGCACAAGTTGCGTCATCAGCGGCAACGCCATCAGCGGCTACCTCAATGGCATCGTCACGCTGGCAGCGCAAAATTCTTTCTTTGGACTTGTAGCGTCCACAAGTGCCGCGAACATCATGGACGACCTGACCCTGAGCGGCAATCTGGTTTCAGGCAATCTCATGGGCATCACCTATGGTGGCGACAAGACCGCGCCCACCAAAGCAAGTATCGTCAGCGATAACCTCGCGAAAAACAACTATGCCGTGGGGATAGCCCTCACCGGACAAAACACCAGCGCGACGGGCAATATCGTCCAGGGCAACGCCGTCGGCATTTTGGCCGGCGATTTGCTAAGCAGCTTGTTTGCCCGTGCCCGCAACCTCAGCATCTTCCAGAACACCGTCGTCGACAACACCCTTAGCCCGCCGGCCTTGGTACAGGGTAACGCTGGCGTCGCCGTGGCCAACGCCGGCACCACCACCGTCATCTCGCAAAACAGCATTTCCCGCAACGCCGGACTGGGCATTGATTTGCTGACCAGTGCCAACGTCTGGGGCGTAACGCCCAACGACAACGGCGACACCGACACCGGCCCCAACGCGTTGATGAACAAGCCGGTCTTTCACCGCAAAAGCGATCCGGCGCCGGGCGTGGTGTTGCGAGGCAGGCAAGTGACTTTTACCGGCTGGGCGCGGCCCGGCGCGGCGCTGGAGTTTTTCCTCGTCAGCCCTGACGCAGCCGATCCCAGCGGCTTTGGCGAAGGGTTGCGCTACCTCTGCAGCGGTACCGCTGGCACCACAACAGACCCGCAGCCGCCCAACCCCAACTTGAGCGGTGAAGGCGAGGACAACGCCGCTGCCGGCTTCAGTGTCAGTTGCACCCTTCCGGCAGACGTCGTACCCACTGCCGATCTGGTCTTCAGTGCCACCGCCACAGACACCACGGCCAAAGTAACGTCTGAATTCAGTCAGGGACGCCAGGTCGATCAGTTCATCCCCAACGTTCGCTTGACCTGCACGCCGAATCAACTGACCGATTCCACCGGCCAGAACGGACCCGCCAACTGTACCGTGTCGCTGGAAGACGGGGCAGTGGCGCCGACGGAACTGACGGTTGCTTTCACCCCGCCCCCGTCAGGCAACCCGCGCTACGCCCTGAGCAATTGCAGTTCGCCGGTGAAGATCGCGGCCGGCGCCTCCAGTGCATTGGCATGCACCATTCTTGCGAACGCCAACGATGTGGCCGGCGACGGCGACGTGACTGCCGCGGTGAGCCTGGATACACCGCCAGCCAACGCCGGCTATGCGCTGGGGACATCGACCCTCGATCAGGTGACCATCGTCAACGACGATTTGCCGATCATCGTATTGGAGTGCGACCGGCTTGTCGTGTACGACTCCCCCGGCAGCAGCAACGTCGCACACTGCACGGCCAGGGTGTCCAACGGCACCGCACCAGCCAATCTGGCGATTGGGTTTACGCCGCCGTCCGGTCCATACCTGCGCTACACCCTGAGCAATTGCGCCTCGCCGGTGACGATCCCGGCCGGCGCCACGAGCGCAATGGCGTGCACCATCACGGCCACGCCGAACACAGACGTGGGCGACGGCAGCGTGGATGTCGTTTTGAGGTTGACCGAGCCGGGGCCAAACGCCGGCTACCTTCTGGGGCAGCCGGCCAGCATCACGGTGACGGTTGCCGACGACGACCATCCGCCGCCGCCCATCGGTATTCCCACGCTGGGTGAATGGGGTGGGGCTGGCTTGAGCCTGGCTCTGCTGGCGCTGGCGCGCCGGCGGCTGAACGGGCGGCGCAACGATCATTGACGCTGTCTTCGGGTCAGCGGTGCCTTCGGCTTGACCCAAACCCGCACAGCAGCGAAGTGACGACGGCCCGCTTGAGCCGATGAAATCGATTGGCTGCCCCACACGGCGCCCGCGCGCTCAGCCCACGCCGCTCAACTCATCCGCGCGCCTGCGCGGCGGCGAAGTCGAGATCGCCGGTGTAGATGGCACGGCCGGCGATGACGCCTTCGACACCGGCCTCCTCGGCCGCGCACAGCGCCTCGATGTCGGCCATGTTCGACAGTCCGCCTGAAGCGATCACCGGAATGGTCAGCGCCTGCGCCAGCTTCACCGTGGCGTCGATGTTGACGCCGCTCAGCATGCCGTCGCGGCCGATGTCGGTGTAGATGATGCTCTCCACGCCCCAGTCCTGGAATTTGGCTGCAAGGTCGACCACCTCGTGGCCGGTCAGCTTGCTCCAGCCGTCGGTGGCGACCTTGCCGTCCTTGGCATCCAGCCCCACGATGATGTGGCCGCCAAATGCCGCGCAGGCGTCCTTCAGGAAGCCCGGGCTCTTCACCGCCGCGGTGCCGATGATGACGTAGCGCAGGCCGGCGTCGATGTAGCGCTCGATGGTGTCCAGGTCGCGGATGCCGCCGCCCAGTTGCACCGGGATCTCGCTGCCGACCGCCGCCAGGATGGCCTTGATCGCTGCCAGGTTCTGCGGCTTGCCGGCGAAGGCGCCGTTCAGATCCACCAGGTGCAGGCGGCGCGCGCCTTGCGCCAGCCAATGCTCCGCCATGTCGGCGGGGCTTTCGCTGAAGGTGGTGACCTGGTCCATGTCGCCCTGTTTCAGGCGCACGCAATGACCGTCTTTCAAATCGATGGCGGGAATGACAAGCATGGTGAAGCGTGGAGCATTGTGCTAGGGGTCTTGTCTTCGCGCTGAACGCCGAGCGCTCAACGCAGGAACCGCCTCAAGGTTTCCAGTGCAGGAAGTTGCGGTACAGCGCCAAACCCTGGTCGGCGCTTTTTTCGGGATGAAACTGGGTGGCAAAAATATTATCGCGCGCCACCGCCGAGGTAAAGCGCGCGCCGTATTCGGTCTCGCCGGCACTGTGATCTGGATCAAGCGGGCGCGCGTAATAGCTGTGCACGAAGTAGAACCACTCGCCGTCGGGCACGCCGGCCCAGACCGGGTGCGCGCGGCGCTGGAACACACGGTTCCAGCCCATGTGCGGCACCTTGTAGCGGCTGCCATCGGGCGCGCGCCGGCCAGCCAGGTCAAAGCGCAGCACCTCGCCCGGCAGCAGGCCCAGACCCGGCGTGCCCGCCGCCGTGCGGCCTTCGGCGCTGTGATCCAGCAGCATCTGCATGCCCACGCAAACGCCGAACAATGGCTTGGTGGCGGCGGCATGCAGCACCGCCTCCAGCAGCCCGGCGGCGCGCAGCTCGCGCATGCAGTCGGCCATGGCGCCCTGGCCCGGCAGCACCACGCGGCCAGCGGCGCGCACCACGGCTGGGTCGGCGGTGATCACCGCGTTCACCCGCGTGTCGCTGGTGGCATGGATCACCGCCTGCGCCACCGAGCGCAGATTGCCCATGCCGTAATCGACCACCGCCACCGTGCCGGATGCCACTTCGTCCGTGCCTTCAAAACCAGGAGGCGATTGTACGGAGCGCGTGCCCATGAAAAAGCCCGCAAGGTTTTGGGCCTTGCGGGCTGTGAGGGTTACCCCGCTTACTTCCTGCCGCGTCGCTGCCGGTGCGCAGCGTAGCCAGCAGCGCCCAGCACCATCAGCGCCAGGGCAGCCAGCCCCTCGGGCGAAGTGGTCGGGATCGGTGCGATGCCCTGCTGCCCACCGCCGCCACCACCCGTTGTCGGAATGCTCGCGCAACTGGCGCCCGTCGGGCAGGTGGTCGGCGGCGTGGTGCAGATCTCGCCGCTCACCGAGCACCCCGGTGGAGGTGTGTCAGTTTGCGTGGCCACGTTGAAGATCTGTGTGATGCCTGCCGGCAACGGATTGACTGCAGTGAAGGTGATGACCACCACTTGTGGCGTGCCGTGGACGATCGGGTTGGTCACCGTGATCGTGCACAGCATGCCTGCCACAGCGCCTGGCGCGCAGGTGGTGCTGCCATTGCTGATGCTGGTGTAGATCGAGCCCTGGGGCACCACCTCGTAGAAGGTGTAGCCCGCAGCTGCGGTGGTTGCGGCCGCGGTGTTGGTCACCGTCAGGTTGAAGACCGCCGCCTGGCCGCCGCCAATGGGCGTAGTGCTGGCCGCAGCCTTGGCCACGGTAACGGCTGGTGTTTTGGTGGTAGTCGTCACCTCGCAATCGATGCACTCCGAGCCCGGCGGCGCGATCACCTTATTGACGATGCTGGTGACGCCCGCGCCAAGCGGGCTGTCGACCACCACGGTGAACTTCAGTGTCGTGGAGCCACCAGCGGGGACGATGACGTCGGCCGTGTTGCTGCAACTCGAGCCAGCGGTGGCTGCCGTGCAGGTAAACGCGTCCCCACCGACATGGGTGGTCGACACGGGCACGGTCTCGCCGATGGAACCGGCTTGGATCAGGATATCGTCCATGCCCGGGTTCGTCAGCGTGATGTCATAAGTCACGTTCTGCCCCGGGACGACGGGCGTCGTCGTGCCAGTCGCCAGGGCCTTCTTCACCGTGACACCCACGTTGGTGACCGTACATTTCACTGCGCTATCGGACGGCATCGTGAACGGACTGGCGAACGCCACGGTGGAGCCGTCAGATGTTTTCACGCAGGACAGCGTGGTCGTGTAGCGGGCCTTCGCAGTAGCATTGGCGAAGGCCTCAGTGACCGTCACCGAGGAGCCGGCGGCTGCGGTGGCTGTGGCGTCAGTCGTCGTTCCGCCGTTGGTGGAGGTGCCCGCGTTCGCGCTGGTGACCATGTCGCCGCTGATCGTCAGGTTCGCCACATCGTTGGTCTTGCCCCCGCGCCACGCCTTGGTCAGCGTCACGCCGAAGGTCTTGCGCGTGTTGGTGATGGTGCAGTCCACCGCATGGTTCGGCATGTTGAACTCAAGGGGGCTGCCCCCCGTCACTTCGAAGCTGCCAGGTAAATTCGGACGAATACAACGGGTCACCACGCTGTAATTGGCCACAGACCCGGAGTCAGGAGAACCGGCTTCGTAAACGCCAGTCGGCTGGCCCACGTACACGGTCGTGGATGATGTTGCACCGTTGCCACCGGGCGCGCCAGGAATGCCGCCCGCAAACATGATGAACTGACCGGGGTCGGTGCCGACAAGGGCCTTGGTGACCGTCAGCGTGCGGGATCGCCGTGTATTGGTGAGCGCGCAAGTGAGCGATCCGCCGCTGGGCAGCGTCGCGGTCACACTGCCGTTGCCAGAAGTCGCAGTGCCTGTGCTGGGGGTGCAGGTGATCAGGCCTCCTGGAACCCACCCGGCAGCCGCGTTCTCAGTGATCGTGTAGGAGTGACCTGCCCCCATCCGCCATGCCAATGATTTGGTAGGAGTCCTGGGTTTGAAGATTACTGGATCTCGTTGCTTGTAGTGGTGGGATGCCGAGGAGCATCGCCGGCATGCCGGCGATGCTCCTCGGCAAAGCGCGCGGGTGGCATCCGTCCGATGCTGCCGTGGGGCCTGACCTCGTTGTAATCGCGACGCCAGGCGGCAATGATGTTGCGCGCCTGGTGCAATGTCTCGAACCAGTGCTCGTTCAGGCACTCGTCACGAAACCGCCCGTTGAAACTCTCGATGTAGCCGTTCTGCATCGGCCGCCCTGGTTCGATCAGGATGTGTCTGATGCCATGGCCCTGTGCCCAGGCAATGAATGCCCTGCTGGTGAATTCCGGACCGTTGTCTGTCCGAACGGCCGACGGATAGCCGCGGAACAGGGCCGCTTGGTCAAGCAGCCGCGTCACGTACTGACCGCTGATGCCGTAGTCCACCGCGATGTCCACGGCCTCATGGCTGAAGTCGTCGGCCACGGTCAGGCACTTCAGGCGCCTGCCGTTGGCCAAACTGTCGCTGACGAAATCCATGCTCCACACCTCGTTGACCCTGGTGGCAATGTTCAGCCCCATGCGCTCGGCTGGCGGCCTGCGAGCCTTCTTGCGCTTGCGCACAGCCAGGTTGGCGTCGCTGTACAGCCGGTACACCCGCTTGTGATTGACGCCGGGGAACTCCAGGCGCAACAGGTCGTGCACGCGTCGATATCCGAAGCGCCGGCGCGCGTAGGCGATCTCAACGATCTTCGACTTCAGCGCCTCGGTCTGCGCGCTGGCCTCCGGTGCGTTGCGATAGCTGTCTCGACTCAGCCCCACAAGCCTGCAGGCTCGCCGCTCGGACATCTGATGCTGATTGATCAACTGGCCGATGGCTTCCCGCTTGACCTGTGGGGCTAGCGCTTTACCCCGAGAACGCTCTTGAGCGCATGCATGTCCAGATGCGCCTCGGCCAGCAGGCTCTTGAGCTTGGCGTTTTCCGCCTCCAGCTCGCGCAGCCGCCTCGCGTCCGACACCTCCATGCCGCCGAACTTGGCGCGCCACTTGTAGAACGTCGCGTGTGAAAAACCCGCCCTTGCGGCAGATCTCCCGCCACGGCCATGCCGGCCTCCGCCTGCTTGAGGAACCCGATGATCTGTTCCTCCGTGAACTTGCTCTTCCTCATGTCCGCCATTCTCCTGGTTGGCGGACTCCTGCTACTTCAGATTGGTACGGCTAGAGGGGAGCAGGTCAGGAGCCCGCGGTCAACCCTGCCAGGCTGTTGGTCCCCACCCCATTGCTGGTGCTCACGGAGAGAGGGCTCTCCGCAGTACTGGGTGCTGGGCCAGTCACGGTGAAATTAAAGGTACCGTTGAAGTTCGTCGGGAAGGTACTCTTGTTGATCGTGATCGTACCGGACTGCGGCGGCGGGTTCACGTTGACGTCGGCGCAAGCGCCTGCTGCTGGCAGTGCCGGGGTTCGCGTCCCAAGATTCCAGACCACCGCGCAGTTGGTATGCGTCTGCGACGTCGGCGCCGTGCCCGAGTAAGCAGGTATCGTTGCGTTGAACTCCAGAGTGCAAGCACCGAGCACGGGCGGGGTGACACCGAGGTTGGCAGCAGGAATCTTGAACAGGTGCGACCAGGTCAACACCTGACCCGATTGCTTGGGAGTGGTCGCTTGGGTGAAATCAGCGGTCGTGATGCCGCAGCTGCCGCCATTTGAATCCTTGATCGTGGGGCTGCCGGCATACGCGACGCCGGGCGGCAGCGTGTCGACCCAGTCGGAAAACTCCGCGATGCCCGGGGCGCGGTTGGTGACGGTGACCGAATACCTGGTCGTGCCGCCTGCAGACGCAAATGCATCGGGTGCGGCGTCCTTGTTGAGCAACAAGGGCAGGTAGCCCGGCGGCAGCGTGGCCGCAGCGGTTTTCGGATACTTCAGATTCTGGCCGCTGTCGACGTATTGCAAGGGCGTGGCCGGCGAAGACGGGCCCTGAGCGGTCGTGACGAAGGTGTACGTGATCGTGAATGCTCCGTCGTTCGCCCCCGAAAACCAGCCCTTCGGTACGTCGCAGACCAGTCGATCGACGGTTATCTTGGCGTTACCCGAGCTATCCTGACAAGCCGCAGGGAGCGTTCCGGACCCGGTGATCTCCAGCCTGACGCTGCGCAGCTCGAACAAGTCGGCGCGAAAGGACGGAAAGATCGTCGGGCTGAACACGATGCGCTGATCCGCGCCGACATTGCCCACGGTTCCGGTGACGGCCATGGTGTAGGTGCCACCCACCCAGGTGCTGGTGGCCGGCGAAAGCGTCGTGCCGTAGATCTTCGACGCGCTGGCGTTGGTATCGGCGAACTCGATATTGACCGTTCGTTGGCTGGACAAGATAGGCGCGGGTGCCGAACTTGACGACGGATTGGCCGCATAGGCGTGGACGGTGAACGGGTTGTTGACCACATTTGCCGTCACCGAAGGATCGGCGCACAAATAGAAGTAGACGATTCGGGTCTGGCCCGGCAACACCTCCCCCACGTGGATTTGCGGGTCTGCGTACAGGCCCTGCGTCAGGTTGGGCGAACTTTCCTCAATTCGCACGAAGACATCGGGCTGGCCCGCGCTATCGGCCGTGATGGGTACGCTGAGGAAATTGCAACGGGCCTCATTGCCGCTGGGTTGTTCCTTGAGCCTCTCGGCGATGTAAATCGACGTTTGCTGAAGCGGACCGATGCTGATGGCTGCCAGCGCGTCGGTTGTCATGCCCAGCGTGCCCAGGCACAAGACCCCCGCAGCGAGCGGAAGCCTGCTCACCCGGCGCAAAAGATTCAAACCCATGGCGCCGATACGCCGCCCCAAGCCGCCGCGTGCAGCCGATGATTGCTCACTTAACCTGCTCATTGTGATACTCCCATTACGCATATTTGCACGTCCCGTGAATCCTTCACAGTCCAAAACTATGCAAACCTGACAGGATGCTTTCTATCACAGGAAGATGTATTTGTATCCACCCAAGTTACGCAGACGAACAATCTGACGTGGATCAATTGAGATTTTTAAGGGAAAACCCGAATCCACCCATGCTGTTGGTGAACCTGACGTCGGCGGATGGCCGAGGTGGCGGAAGCAACGGCTGGGGCGCAGGTTCCGTGTCCGGGATGGAGGCGCGTTCCAGTATCCGGATTTGAGACACACCAAACAGTAACCAGCAACGCGAGGTAATTGTAACAGGCATCGAAATTTGTCTTGCGTCAATTACCACAAATAAGAAAAATCTGCTTTTCTCAAGCCTATGGCACAAATTCAGAAGGGAATCACAATGTTTCGTTGCACAAGATATGCCGCATGGGTTGCAACGGTCGCAAGCCTGATGCTGGCATCTGCGGGGCCAGCATCCGCACAAGGCAAGGCTCCAACACCGACCGATAACCTCAAGGTGCAGGTGTCGATCAACCCGGCCAACGCATCGCCCGGGGACACCGTCCAGAAGACGATCCGGCTGATCAACGAATTCGATCAACCGCAAAACATCGTCAACTTCGTGGACTCGTTGAGGTCCATGGGGGTGGGCTTCGTCGTCAACGGTTCTCCGACGATCACACCCAGCCCCAGCTGCACCGGCATCGGTAAAGGCAGCATGTCGGCACCCAATGGGGGGTCACCATCAGCATCACGGGTGGAGTGATCCAGGCCAACGGATATTGCGAGGTGGTGGTCCCGGTGCAGATTCCGCTGACGGCGACACCCGGCACCTACACGAACAGGATCCCAGCCTGCAGCACCACGGCCTACGCCGATGGGCCGTTGTACACCCACCACGGCAATGACTACTACTGCAACAAGGAGCCCAGCAGCGGCGGCGACGTCACGGTGCGCAACAAGGCCGACGTCGGCATCACCAAGACCGATGGCGTGACTGAGGTCGTCGCTGGCGGCACCACCACCTACCAGGTCGTGGTGAGCAACGCGGGTCCCAATGCCGCCAACAACGTCGCGGTGACCGACACGGCAGGCACCGGCCTGAGCATCACCAGCGTGGCTTGCGCCTCCACCACCGGCGGCGCCGCATGCACGGCCAGTAACGCGGCGCCACTGGGCACCGTGAACCTGCCCAGCGGCGCCAGCGCCACCTTCACCGTCAGCGCCACGGTGGCACCGGGCGCCACCGGCTCGGTGACCAACACCGTCACGGCCACCGTCGACCCGGCCACCACCGACGACCCGAACCCCAGCAACAACACCGCCCGCGATACCGACACCGTCACGACACAAGGCACGGTATCGATCAGCAAGACCGTGGACAAGGCGATCTACGCCAATACTGGCGATACGCTGGGCTACACCATCAAGGTATCCAACGCCGGCCCGAGCACCCTGACCGGTGTGTCTATGGCAGACGTGCTGCCGACAGGCACGACGCTCTCGGGCACGCCTTCATGCACGCCAGCGGGCAACGCGAGCTGCGGCACTCGGTCGGGCACGACCTATTCGGGGATCACGCTGCCGCCCGGCGGGTCGCTCACGATCACGATCAGCGCGGCCGTGCCCAATGGAACGACAGGCACCCTCACCAACACCGCCACAGTCAGCCGCCCCGCGGGGGGCATGACCTGCAACCCAAGCAGCTGCGCGGCAAGCGTGAGCAGCGCACCCGCCGGCGTGCCGTTCCTGCAGCTGGTCAAGACCGCCAGCGCCACCACTTTTGCCGTCGGCACACCCGCCAGCTACACGCTGACCGTCACCAATCTGGGAACGGCAGCGACATCGGGGAGCATCACCGTGACGGACACGGTGCCGGCCGGCCTGGGCATCTCGAATCTGCCGACGGGCTCGGCGGGCTGCACCGCCTCAGGTCAGACCGTGACGTGCACGACGGCGGCCGCGTTGGCAGCGAGCACAGGCACTGCGTCATGGACGTTCACCATCACCCCGTCCGCAGCCGCGGCACCGAGTGTGACCAACACCGCCTCCGTCGCGGGTGGCGGCGATGGAAGCTGTCCGGCGGATTCGCATTGCAAGAGCACGGTGACCACCCCGGTGAATGCACCCAAACTGCAGATCACCAAGACCGGCAACGGCCCCTGGACCATCGGTCAGACGGGCGCCAGCTACACGCTCACGGTCACCAACACCGGCGCCGTAACCACCACCGGCGTCGTGACGGTGCGCGACACGCTGCCGACGGGCATCACTTTCGGTGGCACCTCGCCAGCTGGCTGGACCTGTACACCAAGTGGCCAGAATTTGAGCTGCACCGGCACGCCCAATCTGGGGGCGGGCAACAACACCACGCTGGCAGTGCCCGTCAACGTGACGGCGGCGGCCGTGCCGGCCGGCGTGCACCCGTCCACCCCGGTGACCAACGTCGCCTCGGTCGGCGGCGGCGGCGACCCGTTCAACGGCGGCACCGCGCCGACGCCCGGCACCGCCTGTGCCGTGCTGGACACGGCGACGCCTGGACATTGCGCGTTGGTGTCCACCACGGTGCAGTCGGCCGCCTCCATCTCAACGCAGAAAGCGCTGGCAGCAGGCACCATCACGCCGCTGACCGCAGGCCAGGAGGTACCGTACGTCATCCGCATCACCAATGTCGGCGGCACCGCAGTGACGAACTACCAGTTCAACGAGATCATCCCCGTGGGCACCACCCTGGTCTCGGTCACTGAGGACGGCACAAGCACTTGCACAGCAGGTGCTGCCGCTGGCACCGTCTGCCCGATCACGGTGACCAGCGTGCCCGCCAACGGATTCGCCCGGGTCACCGTGATGGTCAAGGTGGTGAATCCGTTGCCAAGAAGCGTCACCGCGGTCGTGAACGAAATCCTGGTTCCCGCCAGTTGCTCGGTCAGCAGCTGCGAGCCACCGCCGACCAAGCCAACCGGCTGCCCTGCGGGCACGGGCCTGCTGTGTGTGTCCACTCCCACCGAAGGGGAAACTCCTCCACCGCAAGGGGTACAGCCGATCCCCACGCTGTCCGAATGGGCATTGGCGCTGCTCGGTCTGGCCATGCTGGGCGGGGCTTGGCGTGGCCGGCAGCGGCACCGCTGATAGACAGCACAAGCAACCAACTCGCCGAGAACCCCGCGCAAGCGGGGTTTTTCTTCGTTCGCTGCCGGTCACACAAGCATCTAAGCCGCCATCAAATTGCGCTTGACGGCGCCCACTGCAGACGCATGCCAGCCGGAGTCACAAAACGTAGGACTACAGACTGCCCTTGGTGGACGGAATCTGCCCCGCCGCGCGCTCATCGGGCGCCAGCGCCATGCGCAGGGCGCGGCCGAAGGCCTTGAAGATGGTTTCGGACTGGTGGTGGGCGTTGACGCCCTTGAGGTTGTCGATGTGCAGGGTGACGAAGGCGTGGTTGACGAAGCCCTGGAAGAATTCGTGCAGCAACTGGGTGTCGAACTGGCCGATCATGCCGCTGGTGAACTGCACGTCGGCCACCAGGCCAGGCCGGCCGGAGAAGTCGATCACCACGCGGCTGAGTGCCTCATCCAGCGGCACGTAGCTGTGGCCATAGCGGGTGATGCCCTTCTTGTCGCCCACGGCCTGCCTGACGGCCTGGCCGATGCAGATGCCGACATCTTCGACGGTGTGGTGGCCGTCGATGTGCAAGTCGCCCGCGCACTGCACGTCGAGGTCGATCAGGCCGTGGCGTGCGATCTGGTCGAGCATGTGGTCGAAAAAGCCGATGCCAGTATTCAAATTGGCCTGGCCGGTGCCGTCGAGGTTGAGCTTGACGGTGATCCTGGTTTCGGCGGTGTCGCGCGACACTTGCGCGGTGCGTGCTTCTGTTTTCATAGCGATTCCTGCAGGGCGGTGAGCATACGGGTGTTTTGGTCGGCGTTGCCCACGGTGAGACGCAGGCAATTGGCCAGCAGCGGGTGCAGCGCGGAGACGTTCTTGATCAGCACCTGGCGCGCCTTCATGCCGTCGAAGGTCTTGCGCGCGTCGGGCACGCGCACCAGCAGCATGTTGGCCTGGCTCGGGTAGGTCGTGACGCCGGGCAGCTGGCGCAGGGCTTCGATCAGCCGCTCGCGCTGGGCGCGGATGTCGGCGGCCTGGGCGGCGAAGACGTCGGCGTGCTCGATGGCGAACAGCGCGCATTCGGCGTTCAGCACGCTGACGTTGTAGGGCGGGCGCAGCTTGTCGATCTCAGTCACCAGGGTGGCATCGCCCAGCAGGTAGCCGATGCGCGCGCCGGCCAGGCCGAACTTGCTGAGGGTGCGCATGATGAGCACGTGGGCGTGCCGCTGCGGGGCGGCGCGCACGCTGTCGATCCAGCTGCGGACGGCGAAGGGCTGGTAGGCCTCGTCCATCACCACCAGGCCGCCGGCCGTGCCTTGAGCGGCGATCAGGCGCTCGATCACGGCCTGGTCCCACAAGGTGCCAGTGGGGTTGTTGGGGTAGGCCAGGTACAGGAGGGCGGGCTGGTGCGCGGCGATGGCGGCCAGCATGGCGGCCTCATCCAACTGGAAGTCGGCCGTGAGCGGAACGCCGTGGAAGGCCAGGCCCTGCAGTTGCGCGCTCATGGCGTACATGACGAAGCCGGGCACGGGCGCCAGGATGCTGGCGCCAGGCACGTCGCAGGCCAGCGCCAGCAGGCTGATGAGTTCGTCCGAGCCATTGCCCAGCATCAGCGACCAGCCAGCGGGCGGCGCCGCGTACTGGTGCAGCGCGTGCTTGAGATCGTCGATGCGCGCGCCGGGGTAGCGGTTGATGGCGATCGCACCCAGGCGGCGGCCGAGTTCGGCCTGCAATGCGGGCGACAGGCGATGGGGGTTTTCCATCGCGTCCAGCTTGAGCATGCCGGTGGAATCCTGCACCGCGTAGGCGTGCATGGATTGCACGTCGTGGCGGATGCGGGCGAGGGGGTTGGGAGTGGGCATTTCAGACATCTTCGGACGCGGGCAAATCGCCGGGATGAACAAGAAAAGGATTCAGCACCTGCACGGTCTCGTATCGCTGCTGATGCTGCAAGTCCTCGCTCAGCAGATAGCCGCAGCCTTGTTGCTGGGCCGACGAGACGATCAGGGCATCCCAATAGCTGAGCGCATAGCGGTCCTGAAGCGCCCAGGCGCCGTCGATGACGTAGGTGTCCAGATGCGGTGGCTGCCACTGGCGCAGATTGCGCACCTGCGCGCGCGCCTGCTGCACCGGCATCACGCGGCGGAACTTGGTGATGGCGTTGTTGTAGAACTCGTTGAGCACCTGCGTGCTGATGCGGCCGGTGGCTTCGGTCCAGCACCAGCGCACCCACTCGCGCGCCCGCGCCTGCTTGGGCAGATCACGCTCGTCCACGGTGTAGAGAAAAACGTTGGTGTCAACGAAAACGAGCGCGTTCATACATTTCGTCGCGGGTCAGGTAAGGCCCTTCGCTGGCGCCCCACGATTCAAAACGGAGCGCGGAGCGCATGGCTTGCGCATAGGCGTCTTCCTGGCGCATCTTCTCGGCCAGCATTTCCCCCACCATGCGCGAGACACTGCTGCCGCGCTTGGCGGCCTCCACCCGCGCCCATTCGAGCACGCTGTCTTCGACGGTGATGGTGACGTTCTTCATGGGCGACAGTTTACAAGAATTTCGTGTGACACGAAATTCGTGTTGAAATCAAATGACGTTTTGCTCCAGCAACGGCCGGTGGGCGAGTACTCGCTCCCAACCCAAGGGCGACAAGTCCAGTGTTGCATAAGAACCATAAACGATCCATTCCGCCAGGCCGCGTCCGACGGCGGGCGACTGCTGCAGGCCGTGGCCGGAAAAGCCGTTGGCGAAGACCAGGTTGGCGCAAGCCGGGTGCGGGCCAACGATGGCGTTGTGGTCGAACAGGTTCATCTCGTAATAGCCGGCCCAGGCGCGCTGCAGGCGCAGTGCCTCGAAGGCCGGAATGCGCTCGGCCAGCGCGGGCCAGACGAAGTCTTCGAAAGCGGCGTGGTCGGGCTCATCCAGCGGCAGGTCGTCGCCGTCCTGATCCGGCGGCGGCGCGAAGCCGGTGATGAAGCCCTGCCCTTCGGGGCGCAGCCAGATGCCGCTGGGGTCGATCAGCAAGGGGCAGCGCGGCAGCGGCGTCGGGCAGGTCACATGGAACACGGTGCGCCGCCGTGCCGCCACCGGCAGGTCGATGCCGGCCCAGGCGGCGAGGTGGCGCGCCCAGGGGCCGGCGGCGTTGACGAAGACCTCGCCCTCGATGGCCTCGCCGCCAGCCAGCCGCACGCGCCGGATGCGCTCGCCATCGCCATCGAAGCCCGTTGCCTCGGCCGGCAGGTAGCGCGCGCCCTGCGCCCGCGCCTGCGCGCGAAACGCCTGCAGCAGACTGTAGCCGTCAAACCAGCCCTCGCCCGAGAGGCCAAGCGAGCCCAGCGCCAGACCGTCGGTGTTCAGCCAGGGAAAGCGCGCGCGCAACTCATGCGGCGCCAGCAGCGCGACGTCGGCGCCGCTGGCGCGCTGCAGCGCGTGCTTGTCGCGCAGCGTCTGTTCGCCCGCGGGGGTGGCCAGGTACAGGTAGCCGCCTTCGTGCAGGCCGATCTGCGGCGGTGGCTCGCCCGGCACGGCCAGTTCGCGCGCCGCATGGCGCAACAGCGTGATGCCGTATTGCGAGATCGCCAGGTTGATGGGCGTGGAGAACTGCTGCCGGATCGAGCTGGCCGACAGCGCGGATGAGGCGCGCGCGTAGCTGAAGTCGCGCTCGATCACCGTCACCTGGCAGCGCCGCACGGCCTGGAATTCGGGCCGCGTCAGGTAGCGCGCGATGCTGCTGCCGATGGCGCCGCCGCCGATGATGACCACCCGATCCGCCATACGCCCGCCGTTTCTGGGTTATTCCGCCTGCTTGCGGCGCAAGCCTACACCAGGCGCCCTGGCCTGCCGCTATGCTGCCGAACTGACCATGAAAGCCCGAACCCTCGCCCTGCTCGCCGCCAGCGCCTACGCGCTGTATCGAATCAGCCAGCGCACCGGCATGCCGGCCGGTGTGCGCCCGGTGGAACCCTTCGATCTGGATCGCTACCTGGGCCGCTGGTACGAGATCGCGCGCATCGACCACGCCTACGAGGCCGGCCTGACCGACACCAGCGCCGACTATCGTCTGCGCCCGGACGGCCGCGTGCAGGTGATCAATCGCGGCTTCAACGCGCGCAAGAGCCGCTGGCGCGAGCTGCGCGCCATCGCCGAGCCGGCGGGCGATGCCAATGTCGGGCGCCTGCTGCTCAGTCCGCTGTGGCCGATGCGCGCCAGCTACCTGGTGTTCGCGCTGGACGACGATTACCAGCACGCGCTGGTCAGCGGCCCGACACACGACCACCTGTGGCTGCTGGCGCGCACGCCGCGCATCCGCGCGAGCCACCGCGCCGCGCTGCTGGAAAGCGCCCGCACCGCCGGCTTCGACACCGAGCGCCTGCTGTGGGTCGACCAGCGCCGCAACATCGCGCGCGAGGTGACGTGGCGGAGCGAAACCTGACCGGCGCGCGGTCTTGATCCGTGCCAACGTGAACCAGGCCCCGATCTTGAAGACCCTGCTGATCGTCTACCACAGCCTGACCGGCGGCACCGAGCAGTTGGCGCGCGCCGCGGCGCAGGGCGCGGGCGCCGAGGTGGGCGTGCAGGTGCGGCTGCTGACTGCGCCACAAGCCGGGCCGGACGACGTGCTGGCGGCCGACGCCTACCTGTTCGCCACGCCCGAGAACCTGGCGGCGATGGCGGGGCTGATGAAGGACTTCTTCGACCGCTGCTATTACCCGGTGCTGGAGCGCATCGAAGGTCGGCCCTACGCCACGCTGATCTGCGCCGGCAGCGACGGCAGCAACGCCGCGCGCCAGATCGAACGCATCGTCACCGGCTGGCGCCTCAAGCCCGCCGCACCGGCGCTGATCGTCTGCACCCATGCGCAGACGCCCGAAGCGATCCTGGCGCCCAAGCAGATCGCGGCCGAGGAACTCAGGCGCGCCGAGGAATTGGGCGCGGCGCTGGCAGCGGGCTTGGCGCTCGGGGTGTTTTGATCAGGGATCCCCGAGAAAATCCCGCTTGCCCACCGGCACCCCGGCCTGGCGCAGCAGGTTGTAGGCGGTGACGGTGTGGAAATACACGTTCGGCATCGAGTGGCCGAGCAGCAGCTGCATGCCCTTGTAGGTCGTCATCACGCGGGTGACGGGCAGCACCACGTCCTTGTCCTCGGTGCCGTCGATCTTCTCGGCCGGCACGCTGCGCAGGAAGTCGATGGTGCGGGCGATGCGGGCCTGCAGCTCGGCCAGCGTCTGCTCGTCGTCGGGGTCGCGCGTCGGGCCCAGGTCGGCCAGGCGCGCGACCACGCTGCGCGCCTTGTCGCAGGCGATCTGCACCTGCTTGGAAAATGGGTACATGTCCTCGACCAGGCGGCGGTTCATCAGCGCCGCCTCGTCGACATGACCGGCATCGACGTGCGCCTGGGCCTTGTCCAGCATGCCCGACAGGTTGCCGAGCAGCTTGACCAGCCGCGGCACGCTGGCCTGGTGCATAGAAATGCGTGTCATGGGCTTGTCTCCACAGGATCAGGAAAGAACCAACTCGCTCAGCGCCGCAGGCGCAACTCCGCCGCCCGCGCATGCGCCTGCAGGCCCTCGCCATGCGCCAGCACGCTGGCAATGCGGCCGAGCGCTTGCGCGCCGGCCTGACTGACCTCGATCAGGCTGCTGCGCTTCTGGAAGTCGTACACGCTCAAGGGGCCGGAGAAGCGCGCCGTGCCGCTGGTGGGCAGCACGTGGTTGGGGCCGGCGCAGTAGTCGCCCAACGCTTCGCTGGTGTAGGCGCCGAGGAAGATGGCGCCGGCGTGCTTCAGCAGCGGCTCCCACCGATGCGGGTCGGCGCTGCTGACTTCCAGGTGCTCAGGCGCGATGCGGTTGCTGATGGCGCAGGCCTCTTCCATGCTGCGCGTGTGGATCAGCGCGCCGCGGCCGTTCAGGCTCTGGGCGATGATCTCGGCGCGCGGCAGCGTCGGCAGCAGGCGGTCGATCTCGGCCTGCACGCGGTCGATGTAGGCCGCGTCGGGGCACAGCAGGATGGACTGGGCCAGCTCGTCGTGCTCGGCCTGGCTGAACAGGTCCATCGCCACCCAGTCGGGCGGCGTGCTGCCGTCGGCCAGCACCAGGATCTCGCTCGGGCCGGCGATCATGTCGATGCCCACCTGGCCGAAGACGTGCTTCTTGGCGCTGGCCACATACGCGTTGCCGGGGCCGGTGATCTTGTCCACCTTCGGCACCGTCTGCGTGCCATAGGCCAGCGCGCCGATGGCCTGCGCGCCGCCGAGGGTGAAGGCGCGCGTGACGCCGGCCACGTGCGCGGCGGCCAGCACCAGCGGGTTTTTTTCGCCCCTCGGCGTCGGCACCACCATGACGATCTCGCCCACGCCGGCCACCTGCGCGGGGACGGCGTTCATCAGCACGCTGGACGGGTAGGCCGCCTTGCCGCCGGGCACGTAGATGCCGACGCGGTCCAGCGGCGTGATCTTCTGGCCCAGCAGCGTGCCGTCCTCGTCGCGGTAGGTCGCGGTTTCGCCGCCCTGTTTTTTCTGCCACTCGTGGTAGCGGCGGATGCGCGCGGCAGCCTGCTCCAGCGCCGCGCGCTGATCGGCCGGCAAGCCATCGAAGGCGGCCTTCAGCTCGGCGGCCGTCAACTCCAGATCGGCCATCGCGTCTGCCGGCAAGCCGTCGAAGCGCGCCGTGTACTCCAGCAGCGCCGCATCGCCGCGCGCACGCACGTCGGCCAGGATGTCCTTCACGCGCTGCTCGATGGCATCGTCCTGCTCGGCGCTCCAGTGCAGGCGCTGCTGGAACTGGCTCTCGAAATCGGCTTGACGGGTGGACAGGCGCAGGGGCTTGGCGGTGTGTGTCATGCGGCTTCCGGCGCCTCCACCGCCGCGGCGAACGCATCGATGATGCGGCGGATCGGCGCGGTCTTCAGCTTCAGCGCCGCCTGATTGACCACCAGGCGCGAGCTGATGTCCATGACGTGCTCGACCTCGACCAGCTGGTTGGCCTTGAGCGTCTTGCCGGTGCTGACCAGGTCGACGATGGCGTCGGCCATGCCGGTCAGCGGCGCCAGCTCCATGCTGCCGTAGAGCTTGATCAAGTCCACGTGCACACCCTTCTCGGCGAAGAAATGGCGCGCGATGGTGGTGTACTTGGTCGCCACGGTGATGCGGCTGCCCTGGCGCACCGCGGTCTGGTAGTCGAAGCCCTCGGGCGCCGCCACCGCCATGTGGCATTGGGCGATCTGCAGATCGAGCGGCTGGTACAGGCCGGCACCGCCGTGCTCGATCAGCACGTCCTTGCCGGTCACGCCGACGTCGGCGCCGCCGTATTCGACGTAGGTCGGCACGTCGGTGGCGCGCACCAGCACCACGCGCACGTCGGGCTGGTTGGTCGGCAGGATGAGTCTGCGCGACTTTTCCGGGTCTTCCAGCACCTCGATGCCGGCGGCGGCCAGCAGCGGCAGGGTTTCGTCGAAGATGCGGCCTTTGGAGAGCGCCAGCGTGATCACGGGGTGGATTCCTTTCGGGAGAGCGACCGGGGCGGCGTGATAGCGCCACTCAAGCCGCGTATTGTCGCGCCTAGCCTTGCAGGCGGCGCGTCCAGTCCTCCGCACCACCGGCGGCCAGCCGCTGCTCGAACAGGCGGCGCCAGGACGGCGTGAGCTGCAGCGCCAGCAGTTCGCGCAGCAGCGCCGGCTCGCACACGCGGTCGCGGATGACGGCCAGCAGCCGCGCCAGCGGCCAGGCGGGGTGGGGCCGCACGCGCAACTGCAGCGCATCGCCGGCGCTCAGCCGACCGGGCCGCAGCACGCGCAGGTACCAGCCGGTGCGGCCGGTGTCCTGCACGCGGCGCGCCATGTCGGCCACGCCGAAGCGGTCGTTCAGCTTCCAGCAGGGTTGGCGGCCCTGGCTGACTTCGAGCAGCACGCCGCCGACCTGCCACTGGTCGCCCAGGCAGACACTGGCCTCGTCGGCGCCGTCGATGCTGAGGTTTTCACCGAAGGCGCCTGGCTGCGCCAGCAGCGCGTTTGGCGGCAGTTCGGCGCGCCAGGCCGCGTAGTGCGCCCAGGCATAGGCGTGCACCGCCTTGTCGGGGCCGCCATGCACGCGCAAATCGCCTTGCTGATCGCCGACCAGGCCCAGCGCGGCCACGGTGGCGGCGCCGGTCACGGGCTGTTTGTCGATGCCGCTCAGGCTGCCGGGGCGCGTGTAGGGCACGGCCGGGCCGACCAGCACCGTCCGCACGCGCCCGACGATCGGGCCGGCGGGGTCGGGCGTGGGCGGCGACGGTGGCGTCACACCTTCTCAGCTCACGCGCTCGATGTCGGCGCCAATGCCGCGCAGCTTTTCTTCCATCTGGTCGTAGCCACGGTCGAGGTGGTAGATGCGGTCCACCAAGGTCTCGCCGTCGGCCACCAGGCCGGCGATGACCAGGCTGGCGGAGGCGCGCAGGTCGGTCGCCATCACGGTGGCGCCGGAGAGCTGCTGCACGCCCTCGATCATGGCCGTGCGGCCATCGACGTGGATGCTGGCGCCCAGGCGCACCAGCTCGTTGACGTGCATGAAGCGGTTTTCGAAGATGGTCTCGGTGACCAGGCTGGAGCCGGCCGCCACGCAGTTGAGCGCCATGAACTGCGCCTGCATGTCGGTCGGAAAACCCGGGTATTCGGTGGTGCGGAAGCTCTGGCCCTTGAGTGCTCTGCCCCCCAGGCTGCGGATACGGATGGCGTGCGCCTTGGGGCCGCCTTCGCAGTCGGGACCACCGATGGCCTCGACCTCGGCACCGGCATCGCGCAGCTTGTCGACCACGGCGTCCAGGTGGTGCGCGCAGGCGTGGCGCAGGGTGACGTCGCCGCCGGCGGCGGCCACGGCGCACAGAAAGGTGCCGGCCTCGATGCGGTCGGCCACCACTTCGTGCTCGCCGCCGTGCAGCTTGTCGACGCCCTGGATGCGGATGCGGCCGCTGCCGTGGCCTTCGATCTTGGCGCCCATCTTGATGAGCATCTCGGCCAGGTCGGTGATCTCGGGCTCTTGCGCGGCGTTCTCCAGCACGGTCTCGCCCTCGGCCAGGCAGGCGGCCATGAGGAAGTTCTCGGTGCCCGTCACCGTCACCATGTCGGTGGTGATGCGCGCCCTTCAGGCGCGTCTGCCCGGGTGCCAGGCGCGCCAGCATGTAGCCGTGATCGACCTCGATGACGGCGCCCATGGCCGCCAGGCCCTTGATGTGCTGATCGACCGGGCGCGAGCCGATGGCGCAGCCGCCGGGCAGGCTGACCTTGGCCTGGCCAAAGCGGGCCAGCAGCGGCCCCAGCACCAGCACCGAGGCGCGCATGGTCTTGACCAGCTCGTACGGCGCCTCGGGTGTGATCGGCCCGCCGGCATGAAAGCTCATGCCGCCGCGCTCGCCGTGCGTTTCAGTCCGCACGCCCATGTTGTCGAGCAACTTGCGCATGGTGCGCACGTCCTGCAGGCGCGGCACGTTGACGAGCCGGACCGGCTGGTCGGTCAGCAGCGTGGCGCACATCTCGGGCAGCGCCGCGTTCTTGGCGCCGGAGATGGTGACTTCGCCGCGCAAGGGGCGGCCGCCGCGGATCAGGAGTTTGTCCATGGATTGACGATCGGTGGGCTCTAAAAACCAGCGACAGCGGCCATCGAGCGGCCGCGGAGCAGGCCATGCGCGGGCGCCCGTGGCCGGACCTGCGCCGGCCACTGGGCGCGTCCCCCGTCGGGGGGAAGGCGCCGAAGGCGACTCAGGGGGGCCTTCATGGCTTTTCCCACTCGGCCGGCGTGAAGGTCTTCATCGAGAGCGCGTGCACTTCCTCGGTCGCCAGGCGGTCGCCGAGCGCGGCGTAGACGCGTTGATGGCGCGCGATCGGGCGCTTGCCCTCGAACTCGTCCGACACGATCACGGCAAACCAGTGGCGGCCATCGCCCTCCACTTCCAGGTGTTGGCACGGCAGGCCGGCGGCGATAATTTGTTTGAGCAGTTCAGGGGTCATGTCGTTGGTTGAGCGTTGAGCGGGTTGGGCGCGCGGCCAGAAAGTTCGGCAGTTCAGTGTTCACGCTCAACGCTGAACACGGAACGCCGAACCTGCTTATCCTCTCAGCTTATAGCCGGTTTTCAACAGGTACAGCACCAGCGCCGACAGCGCCACGAAGCTGCCGCCCGCCACCGCCAGGCTGAGCCAGGGCGACACGTCGGACACCCCGTGAAAGCCATAGCGGAAACCGTCGATCATGTAGAAGAACGGGTTGAACTGGCTCAGCTGCTGCCAGATGCCGGGCAGCGAGTGGATCGAATAGAACACGCCGGCCAGGAAGGTCATCGGCATGACGATGAAGTTCTGGAAGGTCGCCATCTGGTCGAACTTGTCCGACCACAGCCCGGCCAGCAGGCCCAGCACGCCCATCAGGCCGGCGCCCAGCAGCGCGAACACGGCGATCCACAGCGGCGCCACCGCGCGCGGCGGCATGTACAGCAGGGTCACCAGGTACACGCCCAGACCGACCAGCAGCGCGCGCGCCACGGCGGCGCCGACGTAGGCGACGAACCAGTGCCAGCTTGAGAGCGGCGTCAGCAGCGTGAACACCAGGTTGCCCATGATCTTGCTCTGCACCAGGCTGGACGCGCTGTTGGCGAAGGCGTTCTGCAGCACGCTCATCATCACCAGCCCGGGCGCCAGGAAGGCCACGTAGCTGATGCCGGGATAGACCTGCACGCGGTCGCTCATCACGTGGCCGAAGATCAGCAGGTACAGCACCGAGGTCAGCACCGGCGCGGCAATGGTCTGGAAGGCCACGCGCCAGAAACGCAGCACCTCCTTCTTCAGCAGCATCTTCCAGCCGTCGTTGGGCGCGGCCACCGCCTGCAGGTGGTGCGTGCGCGGGGTCGGGCCGCTCATGGCGTGGCTCCGGCGGCGCCGGGCGCGCTCATCAGCTGGAAGAACACGTCCTCCAGGTCGGCCTTGCGGATCTCGACGTCCTCGATCGCCACGCCGGCCTGGCGCAGCGCCGCCAGGTGGCCCTCGATCTCGACCGGGCCCTGCGCCGGCAGCTCGACGATGCGGCCGGTGACGCGCGCCTGCGGGCGCAGCGCCGCCGGCAGGCTGGCGTCGGTCTTGAAATACAGCACGCTGGCGGTGGCGTTGGCCAGCAGCGTGCTGGTCTTCTCCAACGCGATCACGCGGCCGTGCTTGAGCATGGCCAGCCGCGCGCACAGCGCCTCGGCCTCCTCCAGGTAGTGCGTGGTCAGCAGCACGGTGTGGCCCTGGCGGTTGAGGTCGGCGACGAACTGCCACAGCGTCTGGCGCAGCTCGACGTCGACGCCGGCCGTGGGCTCATCCAGCACGATCACCGGCGGGCGGTGCACCAGCGCCTGCGCCACCAGCACACGCCGCTTCATGCCGCCCGACAGCTGCCGCATATTGGCACCGGCCTTGTCGGCCAGGCCGAGGCCGGCCAGCAACTCGTCGATCCAGGCGGCGTTGTCGCGGATGCCGAAATAGCCCGACTGGAACACCAGCGCCTCGCGCACGGTGAAGAAGGGGTCGAACACCAGCTCCTGCGGCACGATGCCGAGGTGCCGGCGCGCCTGCACGTAGTCGCGCTGCACGTCGAAGCCGTGCACCTTGACGGTGCCCGAGCTGGCGCGCGCCAGCCCGGCCAGGATCGAGATCAGCGTGGTCTTGCCGGCGCCGTTGGGGCCGAGCAGGCCGAAGAATTCGCCTTCTTCGATGTCGAAGCTGACGTTGTCGAGGGCTTTGAGGGGGGCGGAGCCGGGTCGGCCGGAGGCCGGATAGACCTTGGACACCGACTGAAAGGAAATCGCAGGCATGAAGCCCGCCATTCTACTTTTTCGGCCAGCGGTTCGTGGAAGCGCTGGAATGAGCGGATGGCGACTTATGCTCTGGCGGGCACGCCGATTCGCAGCCGTTTCTGAAAGACGCAGAGAACGACGGGAACGCCGCCCGGGCTCAGGCCGCCGCCGGCTCGGGCAGCAGCTCAGCGATGCCGTACAGCCCGGCCAGCTCGCGCAGGCGCGTCGGCAGGCCGCGCACGGCGAAGCGCTTGTCGTCGAGCAGGCATTCGCGCCGGCAGGCCAGCAGCACCGCCAGCGCCGAGGAGTCGAAGCGCGCCAGCGCGGTGGCGTCGACCAGCACCTGCGCGCCGGTTTCCGCGCGCGCCGCCTGCAGCAGCAGGTTCAGGCAGGTGGTGGCCTGAGCGTGCGTGAGTTCGGCGGGCAGCACCAGCATGAAAGCCTTCCGGGCCGCCGCTCAGCTCTTGCCGCTGCCGACGTTCTGGCGGTTGCGCTCGGTCAGCGAGGCGATCAGGCCATCGACGCCGCCGCTGCTGATCTGCTGCGCGAACTGCGGGCGGTAGTTGTCGACCAGCCACACGCCCAGCACGTTCAGGTCGTAAATCTTCCAGCCGCTGCCCTGACCGGGCGTCTTCTCGAGCCGGTAGTCGAGCTGCACCGCATCGCCGCGGTGGCGCACCAGGGTGCGCACCACCACCTCGTTGTCGGCGGCGCCGCCGCGCATGGGCTGCACCTCGACGGTCTGGTCGCCCACCTGCTTGAGCGCGCCGGCGTAGGTGCGCACCAGCAAGGCCTTGAACTCGCGCTGCAGCTTCTCGCGCTGCTCGGGCGTGGCCTTGCGCCAACTCGGGCCGGTGGCCGAGGCGGTCATGCGGCGAAAGTTGACGTTGGGCATGATCTTGCTGTCGACCACGCCCATCACGCGGTGGATGTCGCCGTTCTGGATCGCGGCGTCGGTCTTGATGATCTGCAGCACCTCGTTGGACAGGCGCTGGATCATGGCGTCGGGCGCCTCGTCGGCGGCGTGCGCCCAAGGCGCGGCACCGACCACCGCCAACGCGCCCAGCGCGCTGACGGAAGACTTGACGAAGGATCGACGGGCGGTGGAGATCATGGTGTTATGTGCTTTCTTCACGGACGCCGACGGGCGTCCTCACGTGGCTTTGGAACCGCGCCGCGGCGGCGGGTTCCCCGCGCGCCGTCAAGGCTTGGCGGCGGGCTCGTCCTCATCGAGGTCGTAGCGCTCCCCGTCCGGCGGCGGGTTGCCATCATGGACTTCGTTCTGGCGCCGCTGCAGGTAAGCATCGCGCATGAACATGTAGGAATCGAGCGCGGCCGCATCCAGGATTTCACCAGCCTGCAGCAGGCGCGCGCGCCGGTCGACGAAGTCGATCGCGCGCAGCGAATTGCGCACCGAAACGTCGTTGACCTGCCCCAGCGGCTGGCCGTACCAATCCACCGGCAGCGCCGCCGTATCGCGCACCGAGGACGGCCCCAGCAGTGGCAGCACCAGATACGGCCCCGAGGGCACGCCCCAGCGGCCGAGCGTCTGGCCGAAGTCCTCGCGCGAGCGCCGCATCCGCATCTCGGTGGCTGGATCCAGCACGCCGCCCATGCCCATGGTGGTGTTGACGACCACGCGCCAGAACGAGTGCAGCGCCGCCTCGGGCTTGGCCTGCAGCACGTTGTTGACAAAGGACCAGGCATCGCCCAGGTTGCCGAAGAAATTGCCGACGCCGGTGCGCACCGGCTGCGGCAGCGCCTGCTGGTAGGCGGTGGCCACCGGCTTCAGCACGGCGTCGTCGACGGCGGTATTGAAACGCGTCATCGAGCGGTTGTAGCCCTCGAACGGGTCGCGTGGATCGGGGTTGGCGACGGTGGCGCAGCCGCTGGCCAGCACCAGCAGCGCCACGCCGACGCCCAGCGCGAGGCGGTGCCAGGCGGCGGCTGTGCGGCGGTTCATCGGCTTGCCCATGGTGTCACTCTGCTCACGTATCGTCATTTGCAAAACTTGGAAAGAGTTCCCTCTTTTGGAAATCGGCAGGTAAAAACCGTCATTCCCGCGCAGGCGGGAATCCGGGACGGCCCATCCAGCGGGGAATGGTTCATGACCACTGGATTCCCGCCTGCGCGGGAATGACAGGCTTATTTGACCGCGCCGCCCGCCGCCTTGCCAGCACCGCCGGCGGATGCGCCGCCGGCCGCGCTGTTGTAGAGGAACTGGCTGATCAGATTCTCCAGCACCACCGCCGACTGCGTCGAGCCGACATTATCGCCAGCCGCCAGATTGGCCTCGTCGGCACCGGCCTCGACGCCGATGTACTGCTCGCCCAGCAGGCCGCTGGTCAGGATCTTCAGCGAGCTGTCCTTGGGAAAGTGAAAGCGCGAATCCATCTCCAGCGTGATGCGGGCCTGGAAGCGCTCGTCGTCGAAACCGATCTCGGACACCCGGCCCACCACCACGCCCGAACTGCGCACCGCCGCCTTCGGCTTGAGCCCGCCGATGTTGTCGAAGTGCGCGGTCAGCCGGTAGGTCGGCTGGAAGCTCAGCGTCAGCAGATTGGCCGAGCGCAGCGCCAGGAACACCAGCGCCGCCAGCCCGATCATCACGAACAGGCCGACCCAGATATCGTTCTTCGAGCGCCCCATGGCTTTGCCCCGCTTCCAACTCAGTAAGTGAACATCAGTGCCGTGAGCAGGAAATCCAGCCCCAGCACCAGCAGCGAGGCCATCACCACGGTGCGCGTGGTGGCGTGCGCCACCCCGTCGGCCGTCGGCTTGGCCACGTAGCCCTGCAGCAGCGCGACGAAGGTCACCGTCACGCCGAACACCAGGCTCTTGATCACGCCATTGCCCAGGTCGGCCCACCAGTCGACGCCGCCCTGCATCTGGCTCCAGAATGCGCCCGGATCGACGCCGATCATCGGCACGCTGACCACCCAGCCGCCCAGCACGCCGACCGCGTTGAACACCGCCGTCAGCAGCGGCACCACGATCACGCCGGCCCAGAAGCGCGGCGCGATGATGCGCCGGATCGGGTCCACCGCCATCATCTCCATGGCGCTGAACTGCTCGCCCGCCTTCATCAACCCGATCTCGGCCGTCAGCGAGGTGCCGGCGCGGCCGGCAAACAGCAGCGCCGTCACCACCGGCCCCAGTTCGCGCAGCAGCGACAGCGCCACCATCAACCCCACCGCCTCGGCCGAGCCGTAGCGCTGCAGGATGTTGTAGCCCTGCAGCGCCAGCACGAAACCGACGAACAGGCCCGACACCGCGATGATGGCGAGCGAATAATTGCCCAGGAAATGGATCTGGTCGCGCACCAGCGAAAAGCGCCGCAGGCAGGCGCCGCCCAGCCCCAGCAGGCGCCAGAAAAAGCGCGCCGCGTAACCCAGGTCGGCGAGCTGCCCGCGCACGGCAAAGCCGACGTCGGACGGGCGCCACCAGCTCATCGCGCCACCTCCACGCCGAAATCCTGCTCCACCGTGGGCCCCGGGTAGTGAAACTGCACCGGGCCATCGATGTCCAGGCCGATGAACTGGCGCACCAGCGGCAGCGCGCTGGCCCGCAGTTCATCCGGCGTGCCCTGCGCCGCCACCTGGCCGTCGGCCAGGATGATCACCTGGTCGGCGATCAGAAAAGTCTCCTGCACGTCGTGCGACACCACGATGCTGGTGATGCCCAGTGCGTCGTTGAGCTGCCGGATCAGGCGCGCCGCCGTGCCCAGCGAGATCGGGTCCAGCCCGGCGAAGGGCTCGTCGTACATCACCAGTTCCGGGTCGAGCGCGATCGCGCGCGCCAGCGCCACACGCCGCGCCATGCCGCCCGATATCTGCCCCGGCATCAGCTCGCGCGCGCCGCGCAGGCCGACCGCGTCCAGCTTCATCAGCACGATGTCGCGCACCAGCGCCTCGGGCAGCGTGGTGTGCTCACGCAGCGGGAACGCGACGTTGTCGAACACCGACAAGTCGGTGAACAGCGCCCCGAACTGAAACAGCATGCCCATGCGGCGGCGCGCGGCGTACAGCTGCGACTCGTCCATGGCACCCACGTCCTTGCCGCCCACCAGCACCTGGCCGCGCTGCGCCCGCTGCTGCCCGCCGATCAGGCGCAGCACCGTGGTCTTGCCGCCGCCCGAGGCCCCCATCAGCGCCGTCACCCGGCCGCGCGGCACCGCCAGCGACAGATCGCACAGCACCGCGCGCTCGCCGTAACCGAAGGTCACGTCGCGCAGCTCGACCAAGGCGTCGTTCCGGTGGGTGGGGGCATTCATGAAAAACGAAAAAAACCGGTGGGGGAACCGGTCGCTCGCATGATAGCGGTTCCGGTCCGCCGCGGCGGGCGGCGCGAGACGGGAACTGGACCGGCCCTAATCCACCCGATGCGCCTGCACGCCCTCGGCGGTGAGGCGATCGAGCACCTCCTGCACGTGGGCCGGCCCGCGCGTTTGCAGCACCATCTCGATCTCGACGCTTTGCGCCGACAGCAGGGTGAAGGCGCGCTGGTGGTGCACCTCGTCGATGTTGGCGCCGGCATCGGCGACGGCGCGCGTGATGCGCGCCAGCGAGCCGGGCACGTCGCGCGCGCTGACGCTGACGCGCACCAGGCGGCCCGAGCGCACCAGGCCACGGCCGATGATCTGCGCCAGCAGTTGCGGGTCGATGTTGCCGCCGGACAGCACCAGGCCCACGCGGCGCCCCTTGAAGCGCTCCGGAAAACGCAGCAGTGCGGCCAGGCCGGCGGCGCCGGCGCCCTCGACCAGGGTTTTCTCGATCTCCAGCAGCATGACGATGGCCTGCTCGATGTCGCCCTCGTCGACCAGCAGCAGGTCGTGCACGCGGGCGCGCACCACCTCGGCGCACAGGCGCCCGGGCACGGTGACGGCGATACCCTCCGCGATGGTGCTGGCGCCCATGGCATGGTGCGTGCCCCGCACGGCGTTGAGCATGCCGGCAAAGCGCGCCATCTGCACGCCGATCAGCTCGATGCCGGGCTGGAGTCCCTCGGCTGCGGTGGCCATGCCGCTGATCAGCCCACCGCCGCCGACCGAGACCACCAGCGCGTCGAGATCGGGCACGGCGCGCAGCATCTCCAGCGCCACCGTGCCCTGGCCGGCCATGATGGCCTCGTCGTCGTAGGGGTGTACGAAGCTCAGGCCCTGGGCCTCGGCCAGCGTCTGCGCATAGGCGCGCGCGGCGTCCAGCGTGTCGCCGTGCAGCAGCACCTCGGCGCCGAGCGCGCGCGTGCCCTCGACCTTGACGCCGGGTGTGAAGCGCGGCATGACGATGAGCGCGCGCAGCCCCAGGCGCTGCGCGTGGTAGGCCACGCCCTGCGCGTGGTTGCCGGCGCTCATGGCGACCACGCCGGCCAGCGGCGTGCCGGCGCGGCGCGCCTGCTCGACCAACAGGGTCAGCTTGTTGCAGGCGCCGCGCTCCTTGAACGAGGCGGTGAACTGGTGGTTCTCGAACTTGAGGAAAACCTCGGCGCCGGTGATCTGCGACAGCGTGCGCGAATGCAGGCAGGGTGTGTCAAGCACCTGCCCGGTCAGGCGGGCGGCGGCTTGCTGGACGTCGGCGAGTTGGAGCATGGCGGGCCTTGGCGGTGCAGCGCCATTGTCCACCCGGCCCGACGCGCTACCTGGCCGAGGCCGGCAGGCCGAACAAGCGGTCAAAGACCCAGGTGAAAACGAAGGTGTAGACGAGAAAGAACACCAGCAGGCCCACGTCCATCAGCAGTGCCTGCCACAGGCTGACGCCCAGCCACCAGGCGAAGAAGGGCACCAGCCACAGCAGCAGCCCACCTTCGAAGCCGATGGCGTGCACCACGCGCCGCACCGCGCTGCGCCCGCGCACCGGCTGGCGCCGCTCCCAGCGCTCGAACAGGCCGTTGAAGACCAGGTTCCAGGCCACCGCGATGGCCGAGCTGCCGACGGCCAGCCCACCCGAGCTGGCCCAGCCCTCGTCGGTGAAGCAGGCCAGCGCCAGGGTGACGACGGCCATCGCGATCAACTCATACAGCGTCACGTAGATGACGCGGCGCCAGGGGCCGTTCAACGCGAACAGCAAGGGCGTGGCGAACATGCGCGCGGCGAACGGGCGGCGCCGCACCCAACGGGCGCCAGCACGGCTTTACAGCGACTCGGCACGCAGTTCGGCGGCGCTCTTGGGCGACAGCAGGCCGGGCGCGACGTCGAACACCGTGAACGCGCCGAAACGGCCCTGCTGGTGCAGGCGGTGCACGGCGCGCGCGTAGGCCACCAGCACGCTGGCCGTGAACTCGGGGTTGCTGTCGAGCTTGAGGCCGTACTCGATCACCTGGCCGCTGCCGGCGCTGGTGCTGCCGCTGCGGATGACGAAGCCGCCGTGCGGCATGGCGCCGTGGTCGCGGCGCAGTTCGTCGGCGCTGATGAACGTCACCGTGGTGTCGTACTCGTCGAAGTAGTGCGGCATGCTGACGATGGCGCGCCGCACCGTGTCGGCATCGGCGCCTTCGGCCAGCACCACGAAGCATTCGCGCGTGTGCTTTTGCCGCGTCGTCAGGGTGGGCCGCGTGCCGCTGCGCACCTGCTCCACCGCCGTCGGCACCGGCACCGTGTACTGCACGCCGCCGGCCACGCCAGGCACGCGGCGGATGGCGTCGGAGTGGCCCTGGCTCAGGCCCTTGCCCCAGAAGGTGTAGGTGGCGCCCTCGGGCAGCAGGGCCTCGCCCAGCACGCGGTTGATGGAGAACATGCCGGGGTCCCAGCCGGCCGAGATCAGCGCCGTCCGGCGGTTCGGCGCCGCGGCCGCATCGACGGCGGCGAAGTAGGCGGGAATCTGCGCGTGGGTATCGAAGCTGTCCACGGTATTGAACCGCGCCGCCAGCGCCGGGCCTTGCTGCGGCAGGTCTTCCTTGGAGCCGCCGCAGAGGATCAGCACGTCGATCCGGTCCGCGTGTCCAGCCAGCGCGTCCATGCCGTGCACCGGTGTGCCGGCGGCGAGCGGCTGCAGTTGCGCGGGCGGGCGGCGGGTGTAGATGCCGACCAGTTGCATGTCGGCGTTGCGCGTGAGCGCGGCCTCGACGCCACGGCCGAGGTTGCCGTGACCGGCGATGGCGATGCGAATGGGGGAAGTCATGTCGGAGCTTGTCCTGGGTTGAGTCGACAACGCCTCGCAATCGGCGAGGCGCGGGGGCAGACGTGAATCTTAACGAGGCAAGGTGCTGGAACCCATCAGGAACTCGTCCACGGCCCGCGCGGCCTGGCGGCCTTCACGCCACGCACGCGGTCCGCGTGCGTGCTCCTATGCCGCCCGCCGGGCGATCCGGGATAGCCGCACCCCGACGCTTCAACGAGGCAAGGTGCTGGAACCCATCAGGAATTCGTCCACGGCCCGCGCGGCCTGCCGGCCCTCCCGGATCGCCCACACGACCAGAGATTGGCCGCGCCGCATGTCACCCGCCGCGAACACCTTCTTCACGTTGGTCGCATAGCAGCCCACGCCGTCGGTCGTCGCCTTGGCATTGCCGCGCGCGTCCTTGTCGACGCCAAAAGCTTCCAGCACGCTGGCCACGGGATTGGTGAAGCCCATGGCCAGCAACACCAGGTCGGCTGGCCAATCCTTCTCGGTGCCCGGCACTTCGGTCAGCTTGCCGTCCTTGAACTCCACCTGCACGGTGGTCAGGCTTTTCACCTTGCCGCCCTTTCCGTCTTTCCCATCGCCATTGAACCGCTTGGTGGAAATGGCGAACTCGCGCTGCGCGCCTTCTTCGTGGCTCGACGATGTGCGCAGCTTGATCGGCCAGTAGGGCCAGACCAGCGGCTTGTTCTCTTGTTCGGGCGGCATGGGCATGACTTCGAACTGCGTCACGCTCCTGGCGCCGTGGCGGTTGCTGGTGCCGACGCAGTCGCTGCCGGTGTCGCCGCCGCCGATGACGATGACGTGCTTGCCCTTGGCAGAGATCGCGTCCTTGATCTTGTCGCCCGCGTTGGCGCGGTTCTGCTGCGGCAGCAGTTCCATGGCGAAGTGCACGCCGTCCAGTTCGCGCCCCGGCACGGGCAGATCGCGCGACTGTTCGGCGCCGCCGGTCAGCAGCACGGCGTCGAACTCTTGCGTGAGCTGCGCGGCGGAGATGGTTTCCTTGGCCAGGTTGGTCACCTTGGCGCCAGGGCCTTCGCCCGGCATGCCGCCGACCAGCACGCCGGTGCGGATCGTCACGCCCTCGGCCCGCATTTGCTCGACGCGCTTGTCGATGTGCGACTTGTCGAGCTTGAAATCGGGAATGCCGTAGCGCAGCAGGCCGCCGATGCGGTCGTTCTTCTCGAACAGCGTCACGTCGTGGCCAGCGCGCGCCAGTTGCTGTGCCGCAGCCAGGCCGGCGGGCCCCGAGCCAACGACGGCCACTTTCTTGCCGGTCTTGACTTGGGGCACGCGCGGCACGACCCAGCCCTCGTCCCAGGCGCGGTCGATGATGGCGTGCTCGATGGACTTGATGCCCACCGGATCGTTGTTGATATTCAACACGCAAGCCGCCTCGCACGGCGCGGGGCAGACGCGGCCGGTGAACTCGGGGAAGTTGTTGGTCGAATCCAGCACCGCGAAGGCGTTCTTCCAGTCGCCGCGGAACACCAGATCGTTGAAGTCCGGAATGATGTTGTTGACCGGGCAGCCCGAGCTGCAAAACGGCGTGCCGCAGTCCATGCAGCGCGCACCCTGCCGCTTGGCCTGCTGGTCATCGAGGCCGATGACGAACTCCTTGTGGTGCTTCACGCGCTCGGCGACGGGCGCGTAGCCCTCTTCGATGCGCTCGAATTCCATGAAGCCGGTGACTTTTCCCATGATCGCGAATCCTTCTTACTTGGCTGGGGTCGCTTCTTTTTCAGTGGCTGCTCGCGCTTGTCCAGCCTGCGTCACCGCCCGCTTTTTTGCATGCATCTCACCCAGTGCGCGCTTGTACTCCGTCGGAAACACCTTGACGAACTTCTCGCGCGTCGTCGCCCAGCTGTCCAGCAATTCGCGCGCACGGCGGCTGCCGGTCCAGCGCAGGTGGTCATCCAAAAGCTTCTTCAACTGTTCTTCGTCTGTCTGGCCACGGTGCCAAGCTCCGACATCGCCAGTCGCTTTCTGCTCAGCGGCGGGCAGCACCTTCTCCAGCGTCACCATCGACAGGTTGCAGCGCTTGGCGAACTGGCCGTCTTCGTCGTACACATAGGCCACGCCGCCCGACATGCCGGCGGCGAAGTTGCGGCCGGTCTGGCCCAGCACGGCCACGGTGCCGCCGGTCATGTATTCGCAGCCGTGGTCGCCCGTGCCCTCGACCACCGCGGTGGCGCCCGACAGGCGCACACAGAAGCGCTCGCCGGCCACGCCGCTGAAGTACGCCTCACCCGTCGTCGCACCGTACATCACGGTGTTGCCGACGATGATGTTCTGGTGCGCGCTGCCGCGGAAGTCCAGGCTGGGCCGCACGGCGAGGCGGCCGCCCGACAGACCCTTGCCGGTGTAGTCGTTGGCGTCGCCGATGAGCTGCAGCGTGATGCCTTTGCACAGGAAGGCGCCAAAGCTTTGCCCACCGGTACCTTCCAGCTGGATGCGGATGGTGTCGTCGGGCAGCCCCTCGGGGTGCAGCTTGGTCACCGCGCCCGACAGCATGGCGCCGACCGAGCGGTTGACGTTGCGCACGGTGTCCATGATCTTCACCGCCTCGCCGGTGTCGATGGCCGGGCGCGACTTCTCGATCAGGCGGTGGTCGAGCGCGCGCGCCAGGCCATGGTCCTGCTTCTCGACGTGGCGGCGTGGCACGTCCGGCCCGGCGTCGGCTTGCGCAAACAGGCGGCTGAAATCCAGCCCCTTGGCCTTCCAGTGCTCGACGCCGGGTCGCACGTCGAGCAGGTCGCTGCGCCCGATCAAATCATCAAACTTGCGGATGCCCAGCTGCGCCATGATCTGCCGCACTTCTTCAGCGACGAAGAAGAAGTAATTGACCACGTGCTCCGGCTTGCCGGTGAACTTGGCGCGCAGCAGCGGGTCTTGCGTGGCCACGCCCACCGGGCAGGTGTTGAGGTGGCATTTGCGCATCATCACGCAGCCTTCGACCACCAGCGGCGCCGTGGCAAAGCCGAATTCGTCCGCGCCCAGCAGCGCACCAATCGCCACGTCGCGGCCGGTCTTCATCTGCCCGTCGGCCTGCACGCGGATGCGGCCGCGCAGGCGATTCAGCACCAGGGTCTGCTGCGTTTCGGCCAGGCCGATTTCCCACGGGCTGCCGGCGTGCTTGATGCTGGACCAGGGCGAGGCGCCGGTGCCGCCGTCATGCCCCGCAATCACCACGTGGTCGCTCTTGCACTTGGCGACGCCCGCGGCCACCGTGCCCACGCCCACTTCGCTGACCAGCTTGACGCTGATGTCGCTGTGCGGCGCCACGTTCTTCAAATCGTGAATGAGCTGCGCCAGGTCTTCAATCGAATAAATGTCGTGGTGCGGCGGCGGACTGATCAGGCCCACACCGGGCACGCTGTGGCGCAGCTTGCCGATGTAGTCGCTGACCTTGCCGCCGGGCAGCTGGCCGCCTTCGCCCGGCTTGGCGCCTTGCGCCATCTTGATCTGGATCTGATCGGCGCTGGAGAGGTATTCGGCCGTGACGCCAAAGCGGCCCGAGGCCACCTGCTTGATCTTGCTGCGCAGGCTGTCGCCGTCTTGCAGCGGGTAGTCGACCTCGAAGATGTTGCCCAGCAGGTCGGACATGGTCTGGCCCTGCTTGATGGGGATGCCCTTCAGCTCGTTGCGGTAGCGCAGCGCGTCTTCGCCGCCCTCACCCGTATTGCTCTTGCCGCCGATGCGGTTCATGGCCACGGCCAGCGTGGCGTGCGCTTCGGTGCTGATGGAGCCGAGCGACATGGCGCCGGTGGCAAAACGCTTGACGATTTCCTTGGCGGGCTCGACTTCATCGACGGGGATGGCCTTGGCGGGATCGACCTTGAACTCGAACAGGCCGCGCAGCGTCATGTGGCGGCGGCTCTGGTCGTTGATGAGCTGGGCGTATTCCTTGTAGGTGTTCCAGTTGTTGGCGCGCGTGCTGTGCTGCAGCTTGGCGATGGCGTCGGGGCTCCACATGTGCTCTTCGCCGCGTGTGCGCCAGGCGTATTCGCCGCCGGCGTCGAGCATGGTGGCCAGCACCAGATCGTCACCAAAGGCGGCGCGGTGGCGGCGGAAGGCTTCCTCGGCGATCTCGAACACGCCGATGCCTTCGACGCGGCTGGCGGTGCCGGTGAAATACCGGGCGACCGTGTCCGAGTTGATGCCGATGGCCTCGAACAACTGGGCGCCGCAGTAGCTCATGTAGGTGGACACGCCCATCTTCGACATGATCTTGGACAGGCCCTTGCCGATGGCCTTGACGTAGTTGGCCACCGCCTTCTCGCCGCTCAGCTCGCCCGGCAAGTCCTTGTGGATGGCGGCCAGCGTCTCCATGGCCAGCCAGGGATGCACGGCTTCGGCGCCGTAGCCGGCCAGCACGGCAAAGTGATGCACCTCGCGCGCGCTGCCGGTCTCCACCACCAGGCCGGCCGCCGTGCGCAGGCCTTCGCGGATCAGGTGCTGGTGGATCGCCGACAAGGCCAGCAGCGCCGGAATCGGCACGCGCTCGCGGCCAACGCCCTTGTCGCTGAGGATGAGGATGTTGTGACCGCCCTTGATGGCATCCACCGCCTTCGCGCACAGGCTGGCCAGGCGCGCCTCGATGCCCTCGGGGCCCCAGGCCAGCGGATAGCTGATGTCAAGCACGGCCGAGCTGAACTTGCCTTGCGTGTGCCTGGCGATGTCGCGCAGCTTGACCATGTCGGAAGCCAGCAGCACCGGCTGGCTGACCTCCAGACGCATCGGCGGGTTGACCTGGTTGATGTCGAGCAGGTTGGGCTTGGGGCCGATGAAGCTGACCAGGCTCATCACGATGGCTTCGCGGATCGGATCAATCGGCGGGTTGGTCACCTGCGCGAACAGCTGCTTGAAGTAGTTGAACAGCGGCTTGGCGCGGTCCGACAGCACGGCCAGCGGGCTGTCGTTGCCCATCGAGCCGATGCCCTCTTCGCCATTCACGGCCATCGGGCTCATCAGGAACTTGATGTCTTCCTGCGTGTAGCCAAAGGCCTGCTGCAGATCGAGCAGGGCCGGCGGCGTGCTCTCGACGCCTGACGACTGCGGCTCGGTCTCGCCGATCGGCAGTTCCTCGGCGTCCATGCCGGCCACCGGCTTGAGCACGTCGTCCAGGCGGATGCGCAAGTCCTCGATCCAGCGCTTGTAGGGCTTGGCGTTGGCCAGGCTCGCCTTGACCTCCTCGTCGTCGATCATGCGGCCCTGCTCCAGATCGATCAGGAACATCTTGCCGGGCTGCAGGCGCCATTTGCGCACGATCTTGTGCTCCGGAATCGGTAGCACGCCGGATTCCGAGCCCATGATGACCAGTTCGTCGTCGGTGACGCAGTAGCGCGCCGGGCGCAGGCCGTTGCGATCGAGCGTGGCGCCGATCTGGCGACCGTCGGTGAAGACGATCGAGGCCGGGCCGTCCCAGGGCTCCAGCATCGACGCGTGGTACTCGTAGAAGGCGCGGCGGCGCTCATCCATCGTGGTGTGCTGCTCCCACGGCTCGGGGATCATCATCATCATCGCCTGCGCCAGCGGGTAGCCGGCCATGGTCAGCAGCTCCAGGCAGTTGTCGAAGGTGGCGGTATCGGACTGGTGTGGAAAGCTGATCGGGTACAGCTTCTTCAGATCCGCCTGCAGCACGGGCGATGACATCACGCCCTCGCGCGCGCGCATCCAGTTGTAGTTGCCCTTGACGGTGTTGATCTCGCCGTTGTGCGCGATGTAACGGTACGGGTGCGCCAGCGGCCACTCGGGAAAGGTGTTGGTCGAAAAGCGCTGGTGCACCAGGCCGAGGGCGGAAACGCAGCGTTCGTCCTGCAAATCTCGGTAGTAGGTGCCCACTTGATCGGCCAGCAGCAAGCCCTTGTAGATCACCGTGCGGCTGCTCATGCTGGGAACGTAGTACTCCTTGCTGTAACGCAGGCCGAGCGCCTGGATGTGCGCGCTGGCGGTCTTGCGGATGACGTACAGCTTGCGCTCCAGCGCGTCCTGCACGATCACGTCGTGCCCGCGGCCGATGAACACCTGGCGGATGATCGGCTCCTTGGCGCGCACCGCCGGGCTCATCGGCATGTCGCGGTTCACCGGCACGTCGCGCCAGCCCAGCAGCACCTGCCCTTCCAGGCGGATGGCGCGCTCCAGCTCCTCCTCGCAGGCCAGTCGGCTGGCGTGCTCCTTGGGCAGGAAGATCATGCCGACGCCGTACTCGCCCGGCGGCGGCAGCGTCACGCCCTGCTGCTTCATCTCGGCGCGGTACAGCGCATCGGGCATCTGGATCAGGATGCCGGCGCCGTCACCCATCAGCGCGTCGGCGCCGACGGCGCCGCGGTGGTCGAGGTTCTCCAGGATCTTCAGCGCGCTGGCGATGATGGCGTGGCTCTTCTCGCCCCGGATATGCGCCACGAAGCCGACCCCGCAGGCATCGTGCTCATGCGCCGGGTCGTACAGGCCAGTGTGTTGCAGCCGCTCTTGTTCGGCAGAAGTCGTCATCGCTTAAACCCCGTTCCAGAAAAACGAAGCGCAAGCATATTGCAGCGCAACATGCACCGCAATCTTTTTAATAGGGGTCAGATCACAATTAAATTGCCTTACTCAGTCAATAAATTTAATTAGGGACACATCAATAAGGATGGTGATTTCCCCATGAAAAATATGAAGCTGCCCTTATTTGTCGACGGAACGCTTGACGCTGAACGGCCGTCCCGCCGCTGCCCGCGTCACGCGCCGCTGCGTACGCCGTTGCAAGTCGGCCACGAAATCGGCACCGCCCAAGGCCCAGCCGCTGTGCGCCGAGCGCGCCAGATCGGCCTGGCACTTTTCGTCCAGCCCCGCTTGCACCAGTTGTGCGTAGGCGTGCTCGCGCGCGAACGGCGTGTTGCCCATCGCCCAATACAGCGGGTGCGGTTTGAGCAGCGGATCGGCGCGCAGACCGGCATGGTGCGCGTAGCTCGACCAGGGGTAATCCGCCGGCGCGGCGACCATGCCGGCGCGCACCGGGTTGAGGTCGATGTAGGCCATGCAGGCCAGCAGGTAGCGCTCGGCCTCGATCAGGGTGCTGCGGTAGCGCCCCTCCCACAGCGTGCCGCTGCGTCCGTGCCGGCGGTTGAACCAGCGCACGTAGGCGCGCCCCACGCCCTGCATCATCCGCGGCACGCCGTTGGTGGTCTCGGGCGTCACCAGCAGGTGCAGGTGGTTGCTCATCAGCACATAGCCGTGCACCGCCACCTGATGCAGGTCGGCCTGCTGCCTCAGGGACGGTCTGAATAATTGACACGCGGATGTGCTTGGCTGTCCATTTTTTAGCTCTTGCTGGAAACTGAGACCTCGCCGGACGTTTTCGCCTTGCTCGGAGGTTTTTTGCTCTCCCGCAGGCCCTTTTGGCCCGCGCCGGGCGCACCTATGCCATCAACTTCTTGCGCGCCATCCACAGGTTGGCCAGGCCCAACAAGGTCACGATCTGCGCCGTGTTCTTCTTCAAACCCCGGTAGCGCACCTTCACATAGCCGAACTGGCACTTCACGACCCGAAACGGATGCTCGACCTGGCGCGGATGCTGGCCTTGATGCGTTCGATCTGATCAGCTTGCCTTCGATCGGATCGTCCTGTCCAGCGCTTTGCGCTGGCCCGGCTTCATGGCCACATGCCGGTGACACTTTCCTTGGCATCGGCTCGCTTGTCAGCACCCTGGAAGGCCGAGTCGCCAAAGGCATTGCTTTCTTCACCGTGCAGCAAGGCGTTGGCCTCAACGATGTCATGCACGTTGCCTGCCGTGCCACGCACGCTGTGCGTCAAGCCTGAGTCGGCGTCCACACCGATGTGCGTCTTCATCCCAAAGTACCAGTTGTTGCCCTTCTTGCTGGAGCGCATCTGGGCATCGCGCGCGTTGTCCTTGTTCTTGGTGGAGCTGGGCGCAGCAATCAAGGTGGCGTCCACGGCGGTGCCAGCCTGAGCAGCAATCCCTTGGCGATGAGCAGCTCGTTGATGAGCTTGAACATCTGCTCGGCCAGCTTGTGCTGCTCCAGCAGGTGACGAAAGCGCAAGATGGTGCTCTCGTCGGGCGGCGCGTATGCCAGTTGTCCAGGCCCGCAAACTCGCGGTACAGCGGCACGTCGTGCAACGCCTCTTCCATCGCCGGGTCACTCAGGGTGAACCACTGCTGCATGAAGTGAATGCGCAGCATGGCTTCAACCGCAAAGGGCTGACGCCCGCGTCGCCAGCCTCAGCATATGGCGCGATCAAGGCCGCCAGACGGCCCAGGCACCCGGCATTCATCCATCGAGAAAGCGCCGCTTGCGCGTGCGCTGACACCAGGTTCAGGCCAAGGCTGCTTCGCGCTCAATTGTCCCAAAGACGCTACATCTTGCATAGCATGAGATCTGCAGATTTGTGCAGACCTTCCTCAGGTCGGCCAATAGGCGTTCATGGTCCTGCGCGTCGACGAAGATCGGCTGCCGGTTGTTGCCGCGCTGAATGATGTGGTGCGGATAGCCCGGAATCGTGAGGCGTGGCAGGCGCGACATGGGGGAATCTTAATCCGACCCCGATTCTTTTGTTAATCCGACCCCGATTCTTTTGCGCCCTGGTTCGTGACGGAAGTCACGACTGCCCCGGATTCGTCGCACCTGGCGGTGGCAAAGCACGATCCGACGTGGCACATTCGCGAGCTGGCCCAACCCTTCATTCACAAGACCGGCATGAACACCCAAGACATCTGGCATTTCCTCACCACGCAAGGCGCGGATTTCGGCATCAAGCTGCTGACGGCCATCGTCGCCTGGATCGTCGGGCGCTGGCTAATCAATCTGGCGGTCAATCTGATCGGCAAGGGCTTCGAGCGCGGTGGCAAGATCGACGCCACGCTGGCGCACTACCTGAAGTCGATCATCGCCATCGTGCTGAACATCGTCCTGATCCTGGCGATCCTGGACATCTTCGGCGTGCGCACCACCTCCTTCGCCGCCTTGCTGGCCGGCGCCGGCCTGGCCATTGGCGCGGCCTGGAGCGGCATGCTGGGCAACTTTGCCGCCGGGGTGTTCATGCAGGTGCTGCGGCCCTACAAGGTGGGCGACTTCATCCAGGCCGGCGGCGTGATGGGCACGGTGAAGGAACTGGGCCTGTTCGGCACCACCATCGTCACCATGGACAACGTGACCACCATCGTCGGCAACGGCAAGGTGTTCGGCGACAACATCCAGAACTACAGCGCGCTGCCGGTGCGCCGCGTGGATTGCGTGGCCAAGGTGGCCAACAGCGTGAACCCGATGGACGCCATCGCGCGCCTCAAGCCCGTCATCGCCGCCATCCCCAACGTGGCGCAAGACCCGGCACCGGACATCGAGATCCTGGAATTCACGCCTGAGGGCCCCAAGCTGTGCGTGCGCCCCTACACCCACACCGACCACTACTGGCAGGTGTACTTCGACACCAACAAGGCCATCGTCGAGACCTTCGGCGCGGCCGGCTACCCGGTGCCCGAGACCCCGGTGGCGCACCGCACGGTGTGATGGCGGGCTGATCGGGCGCGGCTATCGCCGCGCGCCGACGAGCGCATTCAAGACCAACCACGGCGGACGCTCGGAAGACAGGCGCCCGCCGTTTTCCTGCTTTCAACCGTCCGCGCCACGGGCACCCACCGAACAGCAGCGCCCGCGGGCCAGCGCCGATAATCGGCGCATGCCCCGCCCAAGCCAACTCCTGCACCCGCAGCGTGAGCCCGCGCCGCTGCGCCCCGCCGCCACCGTCCTGCTGCTGCGCGACACGCCCGACGGCATCGAGGTGTTGATGACGCGCCGCTCGCTCAGCGCCAGCTTCGCGCCCGGCGCCTACGTGTTTCCGGGCGGCGGCATCGACGCCGCCGACGCCGCCGCGCACGCCCAGGCCACGCGCCGCCCGACGCAGAGCGACGAGCACCTGACGCAGGCCATCGCCGCCATCCGCGAAAGCTTCGAGGAACTCGGCGTGCTGCTGGCACGCCACGCCGACGGTGCGGCCGCCACGGCCGACGACGTCGCCGCGCTGGATCGCCACGCGCCCTTCGTGGCGCAGTGCGTGGCGCGCGGCCTGACACTGGCCGCGGCCGACGTCTACGTGCTGGCGCACTGGATCACCGACCGCGACCTGCCGCGCCGCTTCGACGTGCCGTTTCTGGTTGCACGCATGCCCGAGGGCCAGACCCCGGTGGCCGACGAAACCGAGCAGTTCGAGCCGGTCTGGGTGCGCCCCGCCGATGCGCTGGCGCGCCACGAGGCCGGCCAGTTCTTCATCATCTTCCCGACCATCCGCACGCTGCAGCGCCTGACCGCCTACGCCACCGTCGATGCGCTGCTGGCCGCCTGCGCCAGCGAGCAGCCGCTGTGGACCAGTTGCCCGCGCGCCGGCCTGCTGGGTGGCACCGATGCCCGCTACATGGAGCATGAGCAGCCATTCGGCGAACTGGAAATGGTCTGCCCCGACGGCCAGCTGATCCACCCGCTCGACTGGCAGTCCGAGCAGCCGGTGGGGCTGCTGAAGAACCTGATGCGCCTGACGGCGCCCAACCCCGGCTTCATGACCGGGCCCGGCACCAACAGCTACCTGGTCGGCGACCCGCGCACCGGCTACATCGCCATCGACCCCGGCCCGGCCGAGCCGGCCCACATCGAGCGCCTGTGGCGCGCCGCCGGCGGGCAGATCAAGTTCATCGTCTGCACCCATTCGCACCCCGACCACTCACCGGGCGCCAAGCCCTTGCAGGCCCTGTGCGACGGCAGGCCGCCGATCCTGGGCCTGGCCTCGCAGCCGACCGCGCGCGCGGCCAGCGAATTCACGCCCGACCACACGCTGGAGGACGGCCAGTTCCTGCGCCTCACCGCACCGACCCCGGACGGAGAGATCACGCACACGCTGCGCGCCATCCACACGCCCGGCCACGCCGCCAACCACCTGTGCCTGCTGCTGGAGGAGGACGGCCTGCTGTTCTCCGGCGACCACATCCTCAACGGCAGCACCACCGTGGTCGATCCGCCCGATGGCGACATGAGCGCCTATCTCGAATCGCTCGACAAGCTCGACGCCGCCTGCGCGCAATACGGCGCGGAGTACATCCTGCCCGCGCACGGCTACGTGCTGGGTCGCGCGCGTCACGTCATTGCCGGGCTGAAGACCCACCGCCTGGCGCGCGAGGCCAAGGTGTTGGCCGTGATGCAGGCGGATCCCGACGGCAGCATGGACGACTGGGTCGCCAAGGCCTACGACGACGTGCCGCCGCGCGTCTGGCCGGTCGCCAAGCGCTCGCTGCTAGCGCATGTGGAGCGCATCCGCGCGATGCAGCCGGGCAACGATTGAGCCGCGCCGCTCGCGATGTCCGCAGCGACGCCATGAAAAAGTGTGAAGCCCGCCGATACGCCGGATTCTGTGCACCACGGTTGCCCGTGGTGTGACCGCCATCAATCTGGGCCGGAGGTCGCCCACCCGGCTCGGTGCCACCTACCCGCCAGCTCAGCGGGCCGCCTCAACGCTGGCCTACTTGGTGTTGCTGCGCGCAGAGATTGCCCGTTTCACCCTAACTGAATAGGCTCGTCTCTGTTGCTCTGCCCCCCCCCTCACGGTGGAGAGCCGTTAGCTCCTGCGCTGCCCTGTGCAGTCCGGACGTTCCTCCAGTGCGCTCTTTCGAGACTTGCACCAGCGGCGGTCTGGCGTGCTTCACGGCAGCGATTATCGGGCAAACGCGACATATCCATATGCCCGATCGGGCCCGTCGACTGCGCCAGAATGGCCGTTTCCACCGATCTTGTCAGGAGCCCCGTCATGAAAGCCGACACCATCCTCGCCACCATCGGCCGCACGCCGCACGTGCGCATCCAGCGCCTCTTTGGCGCCGAGGCCGAGGTCTGGATCAAGTGCGAGCGCGCCAACCCGGGCGGCTCGATCAAGGACCGCATCGCGCTCAGCATGGTCGAGGCGGCCGAGCGCTCGGGCCAGTTGCGGCCCGGCGGCACCATCATCGAGCCGACCAGCGGCAACACCGGCGTCGGGCTGGCCATGGTGGCCGCCGTCAAGGGCTACAAGCTGGTGCTGGTGATGCCCGACAGCATGAGCGTCGAGCGCCGGCGCCTGATGCTGGCCTATGGCGCCAGCTTCGACCTGACGCCGCGCGAGCAGGGCATGAAGGGCGCCATCGCGCGCGCCGAGGAACTGGCCGCCGCCATCCCCGGCGCCTGGATTCCGCAGCAGTTTGACAACCCGGCCAACGTGACGGCCCATCTGGCGACGGCGCAGGAAATCCTGGACGACTTTCCCGAGGGGCTGGACGCCATCATCACCGGCGTCGGCACCGGCGGCCACATCACCGCCTGCGCGCGGCTGCTGAAACCCAAGTGGCCGAACCTGAAGGTGTTTGCCGTCGAGCCCTCGCAATCGCCGGTGATCAGCGGCGGCGCGCCGGGGCCGCACCCGATCCAGGGCCTGGGCGCGGGCTTCATCCCCACCAATCTGGACACCAGCCTGCTCGACGGCGTGATCCTGGTCGAGGCCGAGGCGGCGCGCGACTACGGCCGCCGCAGCGCGCGCGAGGAAGGCATCCTGGTCGGCATCAGTTCGGGTGCTACGTTGGCCGCTATCGCGCAGAAGCTGCCCGAGCTGCCGCCGGGCGCGCGCATACTCGGCTTCAACTACGACACCGGCGAGCGCTACCTGTCGGTCGAAGGCTATCTGCCGGCCTGATCGGGCGTGAAAAGAACCGCAGCGCCTCGCGGCGGCTGCGGTTTCGCGGCGTGATCGACGGCGGCTGCTGGGCCTCAGCCCTGGTAGGCGCGCAGCGCCGCGATGCGCTCTTCCATCGGCGGGTGGGTGGAAAACAGCTTGCCGATGTTGCCGGCAATCCCCAGGGCGGCCAGGTTCTTGGGCATCTCGGCGCCTTGCGCGTGCATGCCGCCCAGGCGCGCCAGCGCATTGATCATCGAGTTGGGCTGGCCCATCAGGCGGGCGGCGCCGCGGTCGGCGCGGAATTCGCGCTGGCGCGAGAACCAGGCCACGATGATGCCGGCCAGAAAGCCGAACAGGATGTCGAGCACCACGGTGCTGACGTAATAGCCGATGCCGGGGCCCGAGCTGTCGCTGCCGCGCCGCAGGGCGCCGTCGATCAGCGAGCCGATCAGGCGGCTCAGGAACACCACGAAGGTGTTCATCACGCCCTGGATCAGCGCCATGGTCACCATGTCGCCATTGGCCACGTGCGCCACCTCGTGGCCGATCACGGCCTCGACCTCCTCGCGCGTCATGCCGCGCAGCAGGCCGGTGGACACCGCCACCAGGGCCGAGTTCTTGAACGCGCCGGTGGCGAAGGCGTTGGGTTCGCCCTCGTAGATGCCGACCTCGGGCATGCCGATGCCAGACTGGTCGGCGAACTTGCGCACCGTCTCGACGATCCAGGCTTCGTCGGCGTTGGCGGGCTGGTTGATGATCTTCAGGCCCATGCTCATCTTGGCCATGGACTTGCTCATCAGCAGCGAGATGATGGCGCCGGTGAAGCCGATCACCAGCGAGAAGATCATCAACTGGCCGACCTGCACGTTCGGGCCCATGAAACGGTTCAGGCCGAACAGGCTGGTGACGACGCCCAGCACCACCATCACGGCGACGTTGGTGAGGACAAACAGAAGAATGCGTTGCATCGATTCCCTCGAAAAGAGTGTGACAGCGGGCGCTGGCCGGCCCACGACGTTCTTAAATACGCGCGATTGGAGCATATTCAAGCGGCCCGGTTCCCACGCATTTCACAGCGGGAGCCATGTTCTCGGGATGCGGTGCCATCGTCGCCTTCGTCCTACACTGGTGGCCTGATCGCACCACCGCCGCCTGCCCCATGAACACCCTCGAATGGCTCGAATACCTCACGGCCTTCGACACCGTCAGCCGCCATTCCAACCTGGGCCTGATCGAAACCGTGCGCGACGCGCTCAAGGCCCAGGGGCTGGATCCCTGGCTGAACCTGAACGCCGAGGCCACCAAGGCCAACCTGTTCTGCACCCTGCCGGCGCACAACGGCGAGACGCAGGGCGGCATCGTGCTGTCGGGCCACACCGACGTGGTGCCGGTCGACGGGCAGGACTGGGCCAGCGACCCCTTCCAGCTGACCGACAAGGGCGACGGCCGCCTGTACGCGCGCGGCGCCTGCGACATGAAGGGCTTCATCGCCGCCGCGCTGGCGCTGGTGCCCGAGGCCCTGGCCCTGCCGCGCACCAAGCCGCTGCACCTGGCGTTCTCGTACGACGAGGAAGTCGGCTGCACGGGCGCGCCCTTCATGCTGGCCGAGCTGCGCGAGCGCGGCATCCGCGCCGATGGCTGTGTGGTCGGCGAGCCGACCTCGATGCAGCCGGTGGTGGCGCACAAGGGCCTGAACCTGTACCGCTGCCGCGTGCACGGCAAGGCCGCGCATTCGGCGCTGACGCCGCAAGGCTGCAACGCCATCGAATACGCCGCGCGGCTGATCTGCCACATCCGCGACCTGGCCGACGCCTGGCGCGCCGAAGGCCCGTTCGACCAGTTCTACGACGTGCCCTGCACCACCATCACCACCAACCAGATATCGGGTGGCATCGCCGTCAACACCATTCCCGAGGCCTGCGAGTTCAGCTACGAATTCCGCAACCTGCCCGGCATGTCGCCCGACGGCATCCAGGCGCGCATTGATCAATACGTGCAGAACGATCTGCTGCCGCGCATGCGGCGCGAGTTTCCCGGCGCACGCATCGACATCGACCGCGGCGCCACCGCCCCGGCGCTGGACGCCAGCGAGCAGGCCGCCATCACCCAGCTGGTGCGCGCGCTGACGCAGGACAAGTCGGTGCGCAAGGTCGCCTACGGCACCGAGGCCGGGCTGTTCCAGGGCATCGGCATCCCCACCGTGCTGTGCGGGCCCGGCTCGATCGAGCAGGCGCACAAGGTGGACGAGTTCGTCGAGACAGACCAGTTGGTGCAGTGCGACAAATTCCTGCGCCAGCTGGCGCGGTCGCTGTAAACCACGCCGCCGTCAGCCCCGGCACGCACGGAACCGGCGCTTCAGCGTCGTCCGCCTGAAGCATGGCTTACGACCGCAGCCAGGCCAGCGCCAAACTGAGCGACAGCCAGCGGCACGGCGCCGGTTGTGAGCTGTTTCTGGTCGAGGGCGATTCGGCCGCCGCGTCGGTGGCGGCGGTGCGCGATGCGCGCACCCAGGCGGTGCTCGCCTGCCAGGGCAAGCCGCTGAACGCCTGGCGCGCGCGCGCAGACAGGGTCGCCGCTTACCCGCTGTACCCGCAGCTTGCCGAGGCGCTGGGCTGGTCGTCACCAATCTCCATCGGCATCGAACAAATCGCCACCCGCCGCTTCGAGCGCCTGTGCCTGTTGCTCGACCCCGATGCCGATGGCATCCACATCGGCGCCTTGCTGCTCCTGTATCTGCAGCGGTTCGCGCCCGCGCTGCTGGCGCAAGGCGCCGTGTGGATGGTCCGGGCGCCGCTGGCGGCGCTGCGGGTGGCGGATCAGAACAGCGGCGAAGTCACCGAGCACCTGGCCTATTCCCCCGAGCAAGCCCAGGCGCTGCGCCGGCACGCCCGCGCGCGCGGCGATCTGCGGATGGCCGACCAGGTGTTCCGTGGCCTGGGCAGTCTGCCGCCAGCGCTGCTGCGCGCCAGCTGCGTCGACCCGGCCACGCGCCGCGCCGACGCGGTGACGCCGGCGCAGATGCAGGCGGTGATCGAGGTATTCGGCGGCGCCCGCTGACGCCGTTCAGCCGCGCGAGCGCAGCGGCCGGAACACGGCCGCGTCGTCGTAGAAACCCGGCGCCTCGTTGTCCGGCCACCAGTCCGGCACGCCCAGTATCGGCAGCGGCACGAAGGGCTTGGCCGCCAGCTTTTCGGGCGTCAGGTCCTGCGCCAGCCAGGCGTCCAGCGCCGCCAGATCGCCGAGCGGATCGAACGGCAAGGCCACGCGCCACACGTGCACGGTGATCGATTTGTAGGGCACCACCAGCTTCTCCAGCGCGGCGTGGCCGAACAGCAGCAGGCGCGCCTCGTGCCAGAGCGGGCGCAGCGGCCCGAACAATTCGCGCCAGCGCCGCTCGGCCAGCGCCCGCCACAGCGCGTCGGGCGCGTGCAGCAGGGCGGCGTTCTCGTCGAACACGGTGAGCGCGTCGCGCAGCGGCCCGCGCCGGCCCTGCACGCCGCTGCGCGCGATCTCGGCATGCTGCAGCGCGTTAAGACGCTGCTTCGACCAGGGCAGCGCGCACCAGATCAGGCCGTTGAAGAAGTCGTGCGGGTTGTCGCGCGTCGGCACCGCGCGCTGCTCGAAGATGAATTGTTCGTAGGCCACACCGCGCGGCAGCTCGTCCTGCGCCACAAAGCGCCGCGGCGCCGCCGCAAGCGCGTTCAAGGCCGCGCGCACGCTGGCGCCACCCGCCCAGGCATGGGCAGCCGGCTCGCCCCAGCGCCGCAGCGGCGCATTCCAGGGCCGCTGCCAGTCGATCGACGGCGCTGTCGGCACCGGCTTCACCCCGCCCGGCGGAACGTCAGGTTGAAGCGCACCGCGCCGGTCAGCGCATGCACGGCGGTGCGCACCGGCGCCACGCCGTGAAAACGCAAGCGGTCGACGCCGCCCCACACCAGCACGTCGCCATGCCTCAAGGGCATGCGCTCGGCGCGGTCGGTGCGCCGGGCGCCGCCCCACAGAAAGACCGCCGGCAGACCGAGCGAGACCGAGACGATGGGCTGCGACAGGTCGCGCTCGTCGCGGTCCTGATGCAGGCCCATGCGGGCACCGACGGCGTAGCGGTTGACCACGCAGGCGTCGGGCACGAAGCCGCCGAAACCCGCCTCGGCCGCGGCGGCGCGCGCCAGCGCCAGAAACGAAACCGGCAGCGCCGGCCAGGGGCGGCCGCTGTCGGGGTCCTGCGCGCTGTAACGATAGCCGCGTCGATCGCTGACCCAGCCGAACGCGCCGCAATTGCTCAGGGCCGCCGACATGCGCTGCCCGCCGGGCGTCAGCAGCTGGCGCGGCGGCGCCTGTGCGATCACCACCTGCAGCGCCGGCCACAGGGCATCGACCCAGGGCAGCGCGAAGCCGTGCAGCAGCAGCGCCTGCGCGCCCAGGCGGCGCGTGCCGCCGGCCAGCGCCGGGTCGGGCTCGAACAGATCGGCGGTCACGGCGCGCCCACGGCGAGCTTGTCCGGCCACAGCCACAGCAGCGCCGCCGTCATGGTCAGATAGCGCGCGAACTTGCCCAGCGCCATCCAGCCGGCGCAGGGCAGCGCCGGCATGCGCAGCCAGCCGGCGACGGCGCACAGCGGGTCGCCGATGACGGGCAGGAAGGACAGCGCGCAGGCCTTGGGCCCCAGGCGCTCCAGCCAGTGCAGCGCGCGCAGGTGGGTGGGCGAGTCGCGGTAGCGGTCGACCGCGCGGTGCGCCGCCTGGCCGATCCACCAGCTGGTCATGCCGCCCAGCGTGTTGCCGGCCGTGGCCACCAGGATGGTCGGCCAGAACAGCTGCGGGTTCAGCTTGATCAGCCCGAACACCGCCGGCTCCGATCCCAGCGGCAGCAGCGTGGCCGAGACGAAGGCCACCACGAACACGGTGGACAAACCGAGTTCGGGCAGCGCCAGCGCCTGCAGCAGGGATTGAAGCCATGCGTCCATGCAGCAGCGGAGTGTAGGCGCGCCGTTCCGATTGCTGAAAAATCGGGCAGGTAGAATTTGGCCTTCACTCGCACGCCAGGGCCTTCAACCCGCCCGGGCGCGCCCGCTCGACACCATGCAGATCGGTCCCCATCGCTTGCCCAACCGCCTGTTCGTCGCCCCCATGGCGGGGGTGACGGACCGGCCGTTCCGCCAGCTGTGCCGCGGCTTTGGCGCCGGCTACGCGGTGAGCGAGATGGTGACCTCGCGCAAGGACTTGTGGCACACGCTCAAGACCTCGCGCCGCGCCGACCACAGCGGCGAGCCAGGCCCGATCGCGGTGCAGATCGCCGGCACCGACGCCGCCATGATGGCCGAGGCCGCGCGCTACAACATCGAGCGCGGCGCCCAGATCATCGACATCAACATGGGCTGCCCGGCCAAGAAGGTGTGCAATAAATGGGCCGGCAGCGCGCTGATGCAGGACGAGGCGCTGGCGCTGCAGATCATCGAAGCCGTGGTGGGCGCGTGCGCGCCGCACGGCGTGCCGGTGACGCTGAAGATGCGCACCGGCTGGTGCGCGCGGGTGAAGAATGCCGTATCGATTGCCCGCGCCGCCGAACAGGCCGGCGTGCAGATGGTCGCCGTGCACGGCCGCACGCGCGAGCAGGGCTATCGTGGCGAGGCCGAGTACGAGACCATCGCTGCCGTCAAGTCGGCGCTGCACATCCCGGTGGTGGCCAACGGCGACATCGATTCGCCGCACAAGGCGCGCGCCGTGCTGCGCGCCACCGGCGCCGACGCGCTGATGATCGGCCGCGCCGCGCAGGGGCGGCCGTGGATCTTCCGCGAGATCGCGCATTTCCTGGCCACCGGCGAGCTGCTGGCGCCGCCGCTGGTGCTGGAGGTGCGGCGCGCGCTGCTGGCGCACCTGCAGGACCACTACGGCCTGTATGGCGAACACTCCGGCGTGCGCTCGGCGCGCAAGCACATCGGCTGGTATGTGCGCGACCTGCCCGGCGGCGACGCCTTCCGCGCGCGCATGAACCTGGTCGACGGCGCGGCGCTGCAATGGCAGCTGGTCGCCGACTATTTCGAGGAACTCGCCGATGCGCATGACCGCCTGCCCGTGGCGCGCGCACCGGCGGCGGCCGCGGGCCTGGCCCCGGCCCGCTGAATGGACGAGCATGAGCAGTACCCCCATCGAAGACAGCGTCCGCGACAATCTGGAAGCCTATTTCCGCGACCTGCGCGGCACCGAGCCGGACGGGCTGTACGAGATGGTGATCCGCGTGGTCGAGAAGCCCTTGCTCGACGTCGTCATGCAGCACGCCGGCCACAACCAGTCGCGCGCCGCCGAATGGCTGGGCATGAACCGCAACACGCTGCGCAAGAAGCTGGTCGAACACAAACTGCTTTGATGACGAATGACCTCGCTGCGCGTCGATGACGGCGCTGGCGCGCCATGACCGCGAGGCACCATCATTTCGTCATCGACACCGCGCAGCGGTGAAGTCATTTCGTCATTTGTCTTTAATCGCCCCATGAACGCACTCATCTCCGTTTCCGACAAGACCGGCATCGCCGACTTCGCCGCCGCGCTGGTGGCGCTGGGCTTCAAGCTGCTGTCCACCGGCGGCACGGCCAAGCTGCTGCAGGCCGCCGGCCTGCCGGTGACCGAGGTCGCCGAGCTGACGCAGTTCCCCGAGATGCTCGACGGCCGCGTCAAGACCTTGCACCCCAAGGTGCATGGCGGCCTGCTGGCGCGGCGCGATGTGCCGGCGCACATGCAGGCGCTGGCCGAGCACGGCATCGGCACCATCGATCTGGCGGTCATCAACCTGTACCCCTTCGAGGCCACCGTGGCCAAACCCGGCTGCACGCTGGCCGAGGCGATCGAGAACATCGACATCGGCGGCCCGGCCATGGTGCGCAGCGCGGCCAAGAACTGGAAGGACGTGGCGGTGCTGACCGACGCCGCACAGTACGCGCCGGTGCTGGCCGAGTTGCAGGCGAATGCGGGCAAGCTGTCCGACAAGACCCGCTTTGGCCTGTCGGTGGCCGCCTTCAACCGCGTCAGCAACTACGACGCCGCCATCAGCGACTACCTGTCGGCGATCGACTTCGAGGCGTCGGGGCAGGCCGCGGTGCCGGCGCTGACCCGGTTTCCCGCCCAGAGCAACGGCCGCTTCGTCAAGCTGCAGGACTTGCGCTACGGCGAGAACCCGCATCAGCAGGCCGCCTTCTACCGCGACCTGTACCCGGCGCCGGGCGCGCTGGTCACGGCCGAGCAATTGCAGGGCAAGGAACTGAGCTACAACAACATCGCCGACGCCGACGCGGCCTGGGAATGCGTCAAGCAATTCGTCGAACCGGCCTGCGTGATCGTCAAGCACGCCAATCCGTGCGGCGTGGCGGTCGGCGCGAACGCGCGGGAGGCGTATCAGAAAGCTTTCAAGACCGATCCCACCAGCGCCTTTGGCGGCATCATCGCCTTCAACGTGCCAATGGATGGCGCAGCGGCCGAAGCCGTCAGCAAGCAGTTTGTCGAGGTGCTGATGGCGCCCGACTTCACACCCGAGGCGCTGGCGGTGTTCCAGGCCAAGGCCAACGTGCGCGTGCTGCGCATCTCGCTGGAGGGCGTGCAGCGCGGCGGCGACAGCGCCTGGGCGCGCGGGCAGAACGCCATGGACGTCAAGCGCATCGGCTCGGGCCTGCTGATGCAGACCGCCGACAACCATGAGTTGACGCTGGCCGACCTGAAGGTGGTGACCCGGCTGGCCCCCACCGACCAGCAGCTGCAGGACCTGCTGTTCGCATGGAAGGTCGCCAAATTCGTCAAGAGCAACGCCATCGTGTTCTGCAAGGACGGCATGACCATGGGCGTCGGCGCCGGGCAGATGAGCCGGCTCGACTCGGCGCGCATCGCCAGCATCAAGGCGCAGCACGCCGGCCTGTCATTGCAGGGTTCGGCCGTCGCCAGCGACGCCTTCTTCCCCTTCCGAGACGGCCTGGACGTCGTCATCGACGAGGGCGCGGCCTGTGTCATCCAGCCCGGCGGCTCGATGCGCGATCAGGAAGTCATCGACGCCGCCAACGAGCGCGGGGTGGCCATGGTATTCAGCGGCGTGCGGCACTTCCGCCACTGAACTGCAAGGCCGCACGGGCGGTACGGCACTATTTGCCGCTCAGGTACTCCGACACCGCCGCCATCTCCAGCGCCGTCATCTTCTCGGCCACGCTGTGCATCACGGCGTTGTCGTTGTTGCGCTCGCGCTTGTTGAACTGCTTGAGCTGGTTGTCCAGGTAGGCCGCGTGCTGGCCGGCCAGGCGCGGCAGCGTGTTGCTGCCGGCGCCGTCCGGGCCGTGGCAGCTGGCGCAGGACGGCACGCCGCTGAACTTGTTGCCCGCGTGGTAGATGTACTGCCCCACCGCCGCCAGCGGCAAGTCCTTGGCGGCCTCCTTGTGCGGCGGACGGCTGGCGTAGAACTCACCCAGCGCCAGCATGTCCTCGGGCGTCAGTTCGGTCACCATGCTGACCATGGCGCTGCTCTTGCGCTTGCCGCTCTTGAAGTTCTCCAGTTGCTTGGCGATGTACTCGGCGTTCTGGCCGGCCAGGCGTGGGAACACCTCGCTGGCCGATTCGCCCTCGGCGCCGTGGCACAGAAAGCAGGAGCCGCCGATGATCTTCTTGGCGCGCGCCTCGTCGGCCTGGGCCACAGCCAAGCCGGCGTGGACCAAGACCGTGAGCATCCCAAGAGCACGTATGAATTGCCGCATGCGCATGGATGGAATCCTGCCTCAAAAAAAGGGCGCGCTGCGCCCCGGATGAAGTGATCCGGCGACGCGGTCCACGGGCCGCGCCGCCGCCCGTCGTCAGGCCAGGGTATCGGCCCAGATGTTGCGCGCCCAGGCCATGGCGTAGCGGCCTTCCAGTTCGCTCGCCGCCGTCGACACGCCGCCCGAGCCGGCCACCGGCAGCATGGTCTTCTTTTCGGCGTCGTAGCGGTGCACGCTGGCCACGTGCACCACGTCGGTGTCGCTGACGAAGCTGTAGCAGGTGTTGTTGTAGATCGGCAACGCCCCTGGCGCGCGGCCGGACAGCAGCGCGACGATGGCGGCGGCCGCCACCTTGCCATGCTGGTTGGCCATGTGACCGGACTTGGGCATGGTCGGCGCCGACAGCGTGGCGTCACCCAGGATGTGGATGTTCTTGGCCGCGATCGATTCCTGCGTCAGCCAGTCGACCTCGCACCAGCGCTTGTTGGCGGTGGCAAGACCCGCGTTGAAGGCGATGTCGCCGGCGCGCTGCGGCGGCACCACGTTCAGCACCTGGGCCTTGATCGGGTCGTTGAAGTCGAAGCGCAGCGTGCCGCTGGCGGCATCGACATCGACCAGCACGTGCTTGGGCCGGTAGTCGATGATGCCCTTGTAGCGATCCGCCCAGGCTTTCTTGAACAGCGCGCCCTTGGAGGTGACGTCCTCGTTGGCGTCCAGGATCAGCACCTTGGACTTGGGCTTGGCCTTGGAGAAATAGTGCGCGACCTGGCAGGCGCGCTCGTACGGACCGGGCGGGCAGCGGTACGGCGCCAGCGGGATGGTCAGCGCGTAGACGCCGCCGTCGGGCATGGCCTCAAGCTGCTTGCGCAGCGCCACCGTCTGCGGGCCGGCCTTCCAGGAGTGCAGCACACGGTCCTGCGCGCCGGGCGCCTTCATGCCGGGCAGCGCGTCCCACATGAAGTCGATGCCGGGCGACAGCACCAGGCGGTCGTAGCTGAGCGTGCTGCCGCCGGCCAGGCGCACCTGGCGCTTGTCGGCGTCGATGGCGGTGGCGCGGTCCTTCACGATCTTCACGCCGTGGCGCCGGGCCAGGTTGTCGTAGGGCACGGTGACATCGGCCATCTGTTTGCTGCCGCCCAGCACCAGGTTGGAAATCGGGCAGGAGATGAAGCTGTCGCCGGGCTCGACCAGGGTCACGTTGACGCGTCCGTCGGACCACATGCGGATGTACTTGGCGGCGGTGGCGCCACCGTAGCCGCCACCCACGACGACCACATGGCCGCCGGCGCCGTTGCCGACCGAAGCGCAACCGGCCGTCAGGCCGAGCACGGAAGCGGCCGAGCCGGCCTGAATGAATTGACGACGATCCATGGTCTGCCTCCTCACTTCTTCTGCGCCGCGAACCAGGCGCTGATGGCGGCCAGTTGCTCGTCGGTATAGCCCTTGGCCAGCTGGTGCATCACGGTGGCGGGCTTGGCGCCGCTCTTGAAGTCCATCAGCTTCTTCATCAATTCGTCGCGGCCGACGCCGGCCAGCGGCTCGTTGCCTTGCTGCGCCTGGCCATTGGTGCCGTGGCAGTTGGCGCAGCTGGCCGCCCAGCTGCGCACCTGCAGCGGATCGACCTGGGCCTGGGCGGTGCCGGCGGCCAGCCACAAGGCGGCCGCGGCGAGCCCCGGAAGCAGAATGGGTTTCATGGTGTGAGGTCCTCCTGGGGGTGGTTGAATCGGGACGCGAACGGCGAGAAATTCGTCGTTGCTTATATTCAGGCAAATCATAGGACGCGCGCGCCGGCCCGGCTGTGCGGGATTACCCCAGCGCCGTGCGTGCCCAACGGGCAGTCTAGAAGGCCACGCGCGCCATGCCAACGACCGATTCGTTGGATGCTCATGCGCTGCGGTGATATCGACGGGTGCCGCGTCTTTTTCAGCGCTCGTCGCCCACGGTATCGATGGCGATCTGCGTGCACACCGCGCGGCACAGCGTGACCACGCGCTCGTTGACGATGCGGTAGTAGATCTGCACGCCGTCGCGACGCTTGCCCAGCACGCCGGCCTTGTACAGCGTGTTCAGGTGCTGGCTCATGTTGGGCTGGGTGGTCGGGATCTCGCTCAGCAGCTGGCCGACGTTGCGCTCGCCGTTGCACAGCGCGCTGATGATCTTCAGCCGCATTGGCGCCGACATGACGCGGAACACCTCGGCCGCCAGTTCGAAGACCTCGTCGGAATCGAGCTCGCTGTCGGTCGCGGAAGGGGCAATAGGTGTCTGCATGGCCAAGTGAGCGGGACTTGATCTCACTATAGCAATTCGGCATCGATCGAGCGATGCTCCGAGCGCAGCGTGCGACTGAGCACGATCACCGGCACCAGCCCCACCAGCACCAGCGCCAGCGAGGGCAGCGCCGCCTCGCCCAGACGCTCGTCGCGCGCCAATTGATTCGCCACCACCGCCAGCGTGTCGGTGTTGAAGGGGCGCAGCACGATGGTGGCCGGCAGCTCCTTCATCACGTCGACGAACACCAGCAAGCCGGCCGCGAAGCTGGCGCGCCGCAGCAGTGGCCAGTGCACGCGCGCCGCCAGCTCCATGCCGGTGGCGCCCAGCATGCGCGCCGATTCATCGAGGCTGCGCGGCAGCCGGGCGTAGCCGCTTTGCATCGACTGCAGCGCCACCGAGACAAAGCGCACCAGATAGGCCCACAGCAGGCCGAGCACGGTGGCGGTGACCAGGCCGCCGACGCCGCTGTCGGGCCAGCGCGCCTGCAGCCAGCCCACCGGCAGCAGCAGGCCGACCACGATCACCGCGCCGGGCACGGCGTAGCCAAGCGAGATGATCTGCACCGCCCAGCGGCGCGTCAGGCTCGGCTTGCGGCGCAGGCTGTAGGCCAGGAACCAGGCCGCCAGCACCGCCAGTACGGCCGTCATGGCGCCGAGCCGCACGCTGTTCCAGGTCCAGAGCAGGAAGCGGTCCCAGGGCAGCACCGACCAGTCGGCCGACAACGGGCGCAGCATGAACAGCACCGGCAGCGCGAAACCCATCAGCACCGGCAGCAGGCACAGCACCCAGGCCAGCAGCGCGCGCCCGCCGCGCAGCCGCACCGGCCGCGCATCGCCCGAGCTGGCGCGCCCCGTGCTGCTGCCGACAAAGCGCAGGCGGCGCTGGGCGCGCTGCTCCAGCCACAGCAACAGCACCACCACCGCCAGCAGCACGGTCGCCAGCTGCGCCGCCGCGATGCGGTCGTCCATCGACAGCCAGGCCTTGTAGATGCCGATGGTGAAGGTCTGGATGCCGAAGTAGATCGACACGCCGTAGTCGGCCATCACCTCCATCAGCGCCAGCGCGGTGCCGGCGGCCACCGCCGGGCGCGCCATCGGCAGCGCCACCTCGCGCAGCCGGCGCGGCAGCGACGCGCCGAGCAGGCGCGCGGCCTCCATCAGCTGCGGCGCGCGCTCGATCAGCGCGGTGCGCGCCAGCAGATAGGCATAGGGATAGAGCGAGAACGAGAACACCCAGGCTGCGCCCCAGACGCTGCGCACCTCGGGCAGCAGGCGCCCTTCCAGGCCAAAGCTGGCGCGCAGCCAGGTCTGCAATGGGCCCGAGAACTGCAGGAAATCGGTGTAGGCGTAGGCGGTGACGTAGGCCGGCATCGCCAGCGGCAGCAGCAGCAGCCACTCGAAGCTGCGCCGGCCGGGAAAGTCGAACACCGTCACCAGCAGCGCGGCCGGCACGCCCATGGCCACCACGCCGATGCCGACCATCACGATCAGCTGCCCGGTGACCCACAGGTATTCGGGCAGCACCGTCGCCGCCATCTGGCTGAGGATGTCGGCCGAATCGGCGTTCCACTGCGTCCAGGTGCCCAGCAGCGCCATGACCGGCAGCGCCAGCACGCCGGCCAGCAGCAGCAGGATCAGGGTGGGCAGAGCTCGCACGACAAAAGGGCGTGGCGACAGAATGAATCGGTGGCGGAAGATGCGATCAGGCCCCGCGCCGCCATGTCTGACGGCGACCGGGGCCAAATGAGAATTGTACGTATCTACAATCGCACACCATGTTTCTCCGCATCGATCAGGTCGACGTGCGCTATCGCGGCCAGCCGCGCCCGGCGGTGGAGGGCGCGTCGCTGAGCTTGCGCGCCGGCGACATCGGCGTGCTGATCGGGCCCTCGGGCTGCGGCAAGAGCACGCTGCTGCGCGCCGTGGCCGGATTGGAGCGCGTCAGCGCCGGCGAGATCCGCCTCGGCGACGAACTGGTCAGCGGCGCGCACAAGCATGTGGCGCCGGAAGCGCGGCGCATCGGCATGGTGTTCCAGGACTACGCGCTGTTCCCGCACCTGGACGTGGGGCGCAATGTCGGCTTCGGCCTCAAGCACCTGCCGCCGGCCCAGCGCGAGCGGCGCGTGGCGGCGGTGCTGGCGATGGTCGACCTGGCCGGCAGCGAACGGCGCTTTCCGCACGAGCTCTCGGGCGGCCAGCAGCAGCGCGTGGCGCTGGCGCGCGCGATGGCGCCGCAGCCGCGCCTGCTGCTGCTGGACGAACCCTTCTCCAACCTCGACGTCGACCTGCGCGAGCGGCTGGCGCAGGAGTTGCGCGGCATCCTGAAGGCCGCCAAGGCGACCGCGCTGTTCGTCACCCACGACCAGCTGGAAGCCTTCGCCATCGGCGACCACATCGGTGTCATGCACGAGGGCCATCTGCACCAGTGGGACGATGCCTATTCGCTCTACCACCGCCCGGCCACGCGCTTCGTCGCCGATTTCATCGGTCACGGCGTGTTCGTGCCGGCGCGCATCATCGACACCGAGCGCGGCGCCAAGGTCGACACGCCGCTGGGCACGCTGCGCAACCTGACCGATTGCCCCCTGCCCGGCGCCTACCCCGACGGCCACTGCGATCTGCTGCTGCGCGCCGACGACATCGTGCACGACGACGACGCGCCAGTGAAGGCCCGGATCGTGCGCAAGGCCTTCCGCGGCTCGGAGTTCCTCTACACCGTGCAACTGGCCAGCGGCGAGGCGGTGATGACCTACGTGCCCAGCCACCACAACCACAAGGTCGGCGAGTGGATCGGCATCCGGCCGGCGGTCGACCATGTGGTGACCTTTCCGGTCGAGGCCGCCTGACGCGGCGGCGCCGTCAGCGCACCGCGCGCAGCTCGTCCACCGCCGCGCGCAGCCCGGCCGACCACTCGCGCCGCTCGCGCCCCTCGGGCGCCTGCGGCACCCCAAAGCTGACCACCGCCTGCACGCCCGGCGTGGTGAGCGTGCGCCACACCGAGGCCAGCAGGCTTTCGTCGCCGATGTAGCACGGCGCCAGGCTGATCTCGCCGCTGGCCTTGTCGAGAAACTGCAGCGCCACCGGCTGCACCGGGGCCGGCGTCGAGATCGCCGCCTGGATCAGGTTGGCGTGAAATGGCAGCAGTTGCAGGCCGTTGCTGGTGGTGCCCTCCGGGAACGCCGCCACCACCTCGCCGCGCCGCAGCGCATCGCGCATGTGGTGCACCACGCGCATGGCGTCGCGGCGCGATTCGCGCTCGATGTAGAGCGTGCCGGCGCCGGTGGCCAGCGGCCCGATCACCGGCCAGCGCTTGACGTCGGACTTGGAGACGAAGCGGCAGTAGCCGGCCGCGTGCAACACCAGGATGTCGAGCCAGGAGATGTGGTTGGCCACCATCAGCACCGGCCCGGCCTGCGGCGGCTGGCCGCGCACGTCCAGCTCGATGCGCCAGATCTGCAGAAAGCGCGCCGCCCACCGCTGCACGCGCGCCTCACGCTCGGCCTGCGTCAGTTGCGGAAAACGCGTGCGGATGGTCCACCAGCCGCTCGCCACATGGCCGACGCCGCGCAGCAGCAGCCAGCCCGCGGTCAGCGCCTTCATGCCATGGCGATCGCGATCACGGCGCGTGGTGGGCCAGGTGGCCGCCCACCAGGGTGCAGCGCACCCGGCCCGTCAGCTCCTGGCCGGCAAACGGCGTGTGCTTGCCCTGGCTGCGCAGCGCCTCCGGCGTGACGCGCCAGCGCACCGCCGGATCGAACACGCACAGGTCGGCCAGGCCGCCTTCCACCAGCCGGCCGCAGCTGGCCTGCAAGGTGCCGAGCGCGCCGCCGAGCACGCGCGCCGGCCCCTCGGTCAGCACCGCCAGCGCGCGCATCAGGCCGGGGCCGTCGGCCGCCTCGGCCCATTGCAGGGCCAGCGGCAGCAGCAGCTCCAGCCCGGTCGCGCCGGGCTCGGCCTCGGCAAACGGCAGCGTCTTGGCATCGGCCTCCACCGGCGTGTGGTCGGACACCAGCGCATCGATGGTGCCGTCGGTCAGCCCCGCGCGCAGCGCCGCGCGGTCGCGCGGCTGGCGCAGCGGCGGGTTCAGGCGCGCGCGGCTGTCGTAATAGCCGATGTCCTCGTCGATCAGATGCAGCGAGTTGATGCTGACGTCGGCCGACACCTGAAGGCCTTCGGCGCGCGCCTGGCGCAGCAGCGCCACGCCGGCCGCGCTGGACAGGCGGCACACGTGCAGGCGCGGGCCGGCGGGGCCGAGCGCGCGCAGCAGCTCGAACCAGGTGTGCAGCGCAATGGTCTCGGCCGCCACCGGCACGCCGGCCAGGCCCATGCGCGTGGCCAGCGGCCCGCTGGCGACGACCCCGCCGCCCAGCCACGGATCCTGCGGGCGCAGCCAGACCGCGTAGCCGAAGCTGCTGGCGTACTGCAGCGCGCGCTGCAGCGCCTGGGTGTTCAGCAGCGGCACCTCGGCCTGGCCGAAGGCGACGCAGCCGGCCTCGGTGAGCTGGCCCATCTCGGTCAGCACCTCGCCCTTCAGCCCGCGCGTCAGCGCGCCTTGCGGAAACACGCGCGCCTGGTGCAGACGCTCGGCGCGGTTCTTCAGCATCTCGACCAGGCCGGGCTCGTCCAGCACCGGGTCGGTGTCGGGCGGGCACACCAGGCTGGTGACGCCGCCGGCCACCGCCGCCGCCATCTCGCTTTCCAGCATGCGCGCGTGCTCGTGGCCGGGCTCGCGCAGGCGCGCCGCCAGGTCGACCAGCCCCGGCAGCACCCAGCAGCCGCGCGCGTCGATGCGCCGGCTGGGCGCGAAATCGGCCGGCAACTGGCCGATGCCGAGGAGGCGGCCGGCGGCGATGGCGACGTCGGCCACCTCGTCGCGGCCGGACGCCGGATCGATGACGCGGCCTTGTTCAATGAGGAGCTTCATGGGTTCGAACCTGGATGACTCATGCCGAATTGCCCGCCACGATGCTCATCACCGCCATGCGCACGGCGATGCCGAAGGTGACCTGCGGCAGGATCACGCTCTGCTGGCCATCGACCACCTGCGAGTCGATCTCGACCCCGCGGTTGATCGGGCCCGGGTGCATCACGATGGCGTCGGGCTTGGCCCAGCGCAGCTTCTCGGGCGTCAGGCCGAAGCTCTTGAAGAACTCCTGGCTCGACGGCAGCAGCGCGCCGGCCATGCGCTCGTTCTGCAGGCGCAGCATGATCACCACGTCGGCGTCGCGGATGCCCTCCTCCAGCGTGTGGCACACGCGCACGCCCATCGGCGCCAGATCGCCCGGCACCAGCGTGCGCGGGCCGACCACGCGCACCTCGGCGGCGCCCAGCGTGTTCAGCGCGTGGATGTCGGAGCGCGCCACGCGCGAATGCAGCACGTCGCCCACGATGGCCACCACCAGACTGGAAAAATCCTTCTTGTAGTGACGGATGGTGTACACGTCGAGCAGGCCCTGCGTCGGGTGCGCGTGGCGCCCATCGCCGGCGTTGATGACGTGCACGTGCGGCGCCACGTGCTGCGCCAGCAGGTAGGGCGCGCCGCTTTCCGAATGGCGCACGACGAAGATGTCGGCCGCCATGGCGCTCAGGTTGGCCACGGTGTCCAGCAGCGATTCGCCCTTGGCGGTGGACGAACGCGCGATGTCGAGCGTGTACACGTCGGCCGACAGGCGCGTGGCGGCGATGTCGAAGGTGGTGCGGGTGCGCGTGGAGTTCTCGAAGAACAGGTTGAACACGCTCTTGCCGCGCAGCAGCGGCACCTTCTTGACCTCGCGCTCGCTGACGCCGACGAACTGCGCCGCGGTGTCGAGGATGTGGGTCAGGATGTCGCGCGGCAGCCCCTCGGTGCTGAGCAGGTGGATCAGCTCGCCGTGCTGGTTGAGCTGCAGGTTGTGTCGGGCCAGCATGGCGCCTACGTCCTCTCGGTGATGCTGAAGCTGAAAACCCCGTCGTCGCCCCGCGCCAGGCGCAGCGACTGCGCCGCCGGCAACGCCACGCGCGCGGCGGCAAACTCGGCCGCCACCGGCAACTGGCGCCCGCCGCGATCGACCAGCACCGCCAGCCGCACGCGCGCCGGCCGGCCGTAGTCGAACAACTCGTTGAGCACGGCGCGCACGGTGCGGCCGGTGTAGAGCACGTCGTCCAGCAGCAGCACGTCGGCGCCGTCGATGTCGAACGGCAGCGTGGTCTGGCTGCTGGCGGCGAGGCCGCGCTTGGCGAAGTCGTCGCGGTGCATGGCCGACGAGATGGCGCCCGGCGCGCCCGGCAGACCGAGATCGACCTGCATGCGCTCGACCAGCCACTGCCCGCCCGAGACGATGCCGACCAGGCGCGTGCCCGCCTCCACCAGCGGGCGCACGCCGCGCAGCAGTTCGACATACAAGGCCTCGGCGTCGAGCGCCAGCGTGCTGCCGGGGTGGGCACTCATGGAAGACTCCTCAGAAACTGCTCCAGGATGATGGCGGCGGCGACGCCATCGACGTTGGCATCAACGTTGCGCGCGCCCCGCGCGTGGGCCTCGGTGGTGCTGTAGCGCTCGTCCACCTCGTACACCGGCAGCTGGAAGCGACCACGCAGCTGGCGCGCGAACTTGCGCGCGCGCACCGTGTTCTCGTGCGCCGCGCCATCCGGGTGAAACGGCACGCCGACCACCAGCGCGTCGGGCTGCCATTCGGCCACGCGGCTTTCAATGGGCGCCCAGCGCGCCTCGCCCTCGGCGCGAATGGTGGGCTGCGGCGTGGCGCTGCGCATGAGCCGGTTGCCGACCGCGACGCCGGTGCGCTTGAGGCCGAAATCGAAGGCCAGAAAACTGGTCTGCCCCGCCGGCACCTCGGCGCTGGAATCAGACGCCATCACCATTTGCCACGGCGCGGCGCCCGCCACACCCCATGTCCGATGGCCGCGGAGCAGGCCGCGCGGGAACACCGTGGAGCGGGCTGGGCCCGGCCACCGGCGTTGTCCCCTTGGGGGGAAGGCGCCGCAGGCGACTCAGGGAGAGGGGTCACGCATGCCCCACGTCGGGCGACAGCATCCAGGCTTCGAAGCCGAGCAGGCGCAGCGCCAGGTCGTAGCGCTCGGCCACCGGGGCGTCGAACACCACGCTGGCGTCGGCGTCGACGGTGAGCCAGCTGTTGCGCGCGATCTCGGATTCGAGCTGGCCCTCGCCCCAGGACGAGTAGCCCAGCGTCACCAGCACGCGGCGCGGGCCGCCGCCGAAGGACAGCGCCTCCAGCACGTCCTTGGAGGTGGTCATCTCCAGCCCGCCCGGCACCGTCAGCGTGGCGGCGTAGACCGACTGGTCCGGCTCCAGGCCCTCGGCCAGCACCGGGTCGTGCAGCACGAAGCCGCGCTCGGTCTGCAGGGGACCGCCGTGAAACACCGACTGCACGCCCAGTTCCTGGCGCGCCAGCGGCAGATCGACCTTCTCGAACAGCTCGGCCAGCTTGATGTCGCCCGGCTTGTTGATGATCAGCCCCAGCGCGCCGCGCTCGCTGTGCTCGCAGACGTAGACCACGCTGCGCGCGAAGGTGTCGTCCTCCAGACCCGGCATGGCGATCAGGAAGTGGTTCGTCAGGTTGATCGAGGGCGCGTCATCGGCCATGGCCTGATTCTAGCGAGGCGCCCCGCGCGCGGCAGACTCGTTCGCGCGCGTTCACACCTTCTCTAGATTTGCACCATCTCGAAATCTTCCTTGCGCGCGCCGCACTCGGGGCAGGTCCAGTTCATCGGCACCTCGGCCCAGGGCGTGCCCGGCGCGATGCCGTGCTCGGGGTCGCCGGCGGCCTCGTCGTACAGCCAGCCGCAGATCAGGCACATCCAGGTTTTCGTGTTCATCGCCGCTCTCGAAACGCCCACTTGCTTAGAATGGCGCGGATTGTATCGACGGGGTGCCGCGCCAGCCGCGGCGCCCACTCCACTGGCACCCTGGGCGCCCGATGACCCACTCCAGCGCACCCGACCGGCCGCAAGACGACCCCCTTCTCCCCGAACAGCTTGGCGGCGACGATTCACCGCCCGGCGTGCTGAGCTTCAACGCCGCCGATCCGGTGGGCGCCGGCGGGCTGTCCAGCGATGCGCTGGTGATCGCCTCGATCGGCGCGCACCCGCTCGCCGTCACCACCGGCATCTACCTGCGCGACACGCGCGACGCCGTCGGCCACGCCGCCATCGACGACGCCGTCGTGGCCGAGCAGGCGCGCTGGGTCGCCGAGGACGTGCCGGTGCGCACCATCAAGGTCGGCTTCGTCGGCGGCGCCGAACAGATCGCCGCCATCGCCGGCTTTGCCGCCGACTACGCCGACGTGCCGGTGATCGCCTACATGCCCGACTTGTCCTGGTGGGACGAGCACGAGATCGACGACTACCTGGACGCCTTCCGCGAGCTGCTGCTGCCGCAGACCGCGGTGCTGGTGGGCAACAACACCACGCTGCGGCACTGGCTGCTGCCGGAATCGATCACCGACCGCCACGCGCGCGCCACCGACCTGGCGCGCGCCGCCGCCGAACTGGGCGTGCCCTACGTGCTGGTGACCGGCATCCCGACCCTGGGCGACCAGGTCAGCAACGTGCTGGCCTCGCCGCAGGCCGAGCTGCTGAGCCAGAACTTCGAGCGCATCGACGCCGCCTTCCTGGGCGCCGGCGACATCGTGTCGGCGGCGCTGGCCGCCCTGCTGGCGACCGGCAGCGAGCTGACCGAGGCCGCGCTGGAAGCGCTACAGTATCTCGATCAGGCGCTGGACCACGGCTTTCGCCCCGGCATGGGCCGCGCGGTGGCCGACCGCCTGTTCTGGACCACCGATGGGGACGCCGAGGCTGGCACCGACGACGCATCCGCTTCCATCAATATCCCACATCCCTTCAATGAAACCAAGCACTGAATAGATGAAACACCCCCTGAGTCGCTGCGCGCCTTCCCCCTCAAAGGGGGACCACACCAGTGCCCGGCGCAGGTCCGGACACGGCGTTTGCTGACATGGCCTGCTCCGCGGCCGTCGGTGCCTTTGATTTCTAGACTTCTGCCATGAAAACTGATCTGAACGACATGCTGATGGCGCGCGCGCGCCAGGTCATCCCCGGTGGCGTCAACTCGCCGGTGCGCGCCTTCCGCGCCGTCGGCGGCACGCCGCGCTTCGTGCAGCGCGCCAAGGGCGCCTACTTCTGGGACGCCAACGACACGCGCTACATCGACTACATCGGCTCCTGGGGCCCGATGATCCTGGGCCACGGCCACCCGGCGGTGGAAGAAGCGGTGCGCCAGGCCGCCGCCGACGGCTTCTCCTTCGGCGCACCGACCGAGCGCGAGATCGAGCTGGCCGAGGAAATCCTGGCGCTGGTGCCGTCGATGGAGATGCTGCGCCTGGTCAACTCAGGCACCGAAGCCGGCATGACCGCCATCCGGCTGGCGCGCGGCGCCACCGGGCGCAACAAGATCATCAAGTTCGAAGGCTGCTACCACGGCCACGCCGACGCGCTGCTGGTCAAGGCCGGCTCGGGTCTGGCGACCTTCGGCAACCCGACCAGCGCCGGCGTGCCACCCGAGGTGGTGCAGCACACCCTGGTCCTCGAGTACAACAACATCGCCCAGCTGGAAGAAGCCTTCGCCCAGCACGGCAAGGACCTGGCCGGCCTGATCATCGAGCCGATCGCCGGCAACATGAACTTCGTGCGCGCCACGGTCGAGTTCACGCGCCGCTGCCGCGAGCTGTGCACGCAGCACGGCGCGCTGCTGATCTACGACGAGGTGATGACCGGCTGCCGCGTGGCGCTGGGCAGCGCGCAAAGCGTGTACGCCAGGTCGATCCCCGGCTTCGAGCCCGACATCACGGTGATGGGCAAGGTCATCGGCGGCGGCATGCCGCTGGCGGCCTTTGGCGGCAAGCGCGCGGTGATGGAGCAGCTGGCGCCGCTGGGCCCGGTCTACCAGGCCGGCACGCTGAGCGGCAACCCGGTGGCCACCGCCTGCGGCCTGGCCACCCTGCGCGAGATCAAAAAGCCCGGTTTCTTCGACGCGCTGGCGGCCAAGACGCGGCGCCTGGTCGATGGCCTGACGGCCGCCGCCGCCGCCGAGGGCGTGCCCTTCTCGGCCGACTGCGAAGGCGGCATGTTCGGCTTCTTCCTGTTGCCCGAATTGCCGCAGAACTACGCCCAGGTGATGACCAGCGACGGCGCGCGCTTCAACCAACTGTTCCACGGCCTGCTCGATCGCGGCGTCTACATCGCGCCGGCGCTGTACGAGGCCGGCTTCGTCAGCGCCGCGCACAACGAGGACGACATCGCCGCCACCGTGGCGGCGGCGCGCGAGGTGTTCGCGCAACTGGGCGGCTGACCGCCAGGGCGCTCAGGGCGCGGCCTGAATCAGCACCGGCGCCTGCTGGGTCGGCGACTGCGTGGTCGCGGTCGGCTCGGCCAGCCAGCGGTCCATCAGGCCGCCGCCGATCCACATGCCCAGCAGCGTCAGCCAGGCGGTGAGCGCGAAGATGGCGCCGCCGGTCATGCCGGCGCCGACCGCGCAGCCGCCCGCCAGCATGCTGGAAAAACCCATCAGCATGGCGCCGACGATGTAGCGCGCCATGCTGGCGCCGTCCTTGAAGCCCTCGACCTTGAACTCGCGCCCCACCAGCGCGCCGATGAAGGATCCGATGAACACGCCCGGCAACATGCCGGCGTCGAAGCCGAACGGCGGCGCCGGGCTGGCCAGCACCCGCATCAGCCACTCGGCGGAGGGGCCACTGAAGGTCAGGCCCTGGACCTGCACCGGGTCGAAGCTGGCGCGCGAGACCGCGTAGCTGAACCACCAGGCCGCCGCCACGGCCAGGCCCGTGCCCACGCCGCCGATCCACATCCACAGACGGTTGCCGGTGCGCAGCGAGAAGATCACCGCCACCACCAGCCACAGCAGACCAAACACCAGCCCGTCCCAGTGCCCCGCGCCCACGCGCGCCAGCAGATCGCGCGCCGCACCGCCATCCACCGTCCACCAGCCCGAGATGGCGCCGCGCAGCGGCGCCAGGCTGCCGGCCAGCGCGGCCTGCGCCGTCACCGCGAACACCAGGCCCGACAGCAGCGCGCGCAGATTGCCGTTGGCCGACAGCACCAGCAGCCGGCTGGCGCAGCCGCGCGTCATGACCATGCCGACGCCGAACAGCAGGCCACCCACCAGCGCGCCCGACAGGCTGCCGCGGTTGGCCAGCTGGCGCGCACTGCCGACGTCAAGCGCGCCCCACAGGATCAGCGCCTGCACCGCCACCAGCGCGCTGGCGAAGGCCAGCAGCCACACCGACAGCTTCTCGCCGAACTTGCCGTGCCAGAACTCGATCACCGCCGCGCGCAGGCAAAAGCGCGAGCGCTGGGCGAAGAAACCGAACAGGGCGCCGATGACCGCGCCACCCACGGCCAAGGCTGTGCCGGTGCCCCAATGTTCGATCCAGCTTGCCAGTTCACCCACCATGTTCAATAATCAATTAAGCAATGACTTATGAATATTAAGAGCGCATCATGCAGGCTGTGATTGATCGGCGTCAACTTCTTCAGCGCTGCGCCTGCGCGGCCTTTGGCGGCGTGGCGTGGGCGCGCTATTCCGACGCCGCCGGTCAGCCAGCGCCGCTGCCCGAGATGCGGGCGCGCGAGGCCGCACCCGGTTGCTGGTATGTCGAGGGCCTGTCGGCGCTGGGCTCGCCGGCCAACCAGAACTTCATCTCCAACGCCGGCTTCATCGTCACCTCGGCCGGCGTGGTGGTGGTCGATGCGCTCGGCTCGCCAGCGCTGGCCGAGCGCCTGCTGGCCGAGATCGCGAAAGTCACGCCGCAAAAAGTGACGCACGTGGTGGTGACGCACTACCACGCCGACCACATTTACGGCTTGCAGGTGTTCGAGAAGCTGGGCGCGCGCATCATCGCCCACCAGGCGGGGCGCGAGTACCTGTTCGCCGACACCGCGCGCCTGCGGCTGCAGGCCTCGCGCGAGGAACTGGCGCCCTGGATCGACGAGCAGACGCGGCTGGTCGCCGCCACCGAATGGATCGACGGCCGGCGCGAGCTGACCCTGGGCGACACGCAGCTGATCCTGCAGCCGGTCGGCCCGGCGCACACACCGGAAGACCTGGCGGTGTACCTGCCGGCGCGCAAGGTGCTGTACGCGGGCGATCTGGTGTTCCGCAGCCGCGTGCCCTTCGTCGGCCAGGCCGACAGCCGCAACTGGATCAAGTCGCTCGACCGGCTGCTCGCCTTCGACACCCAGATCATCATTCCCGGCCACGGCCCGGTGTCGACCGAGGCGCGCAAGGACATGCAGCTCACGCGCGACTACCTGGTCTACCTGCGCAAGACCATGGGCGCCGCCGCGCGCGACATGACACCCTTCGACGAAGCCTACAAGGCCACCGACTGGAGCCAGTTCGAGCACCTGCCGCTGTTCGGCGCCGCCAACCGCATGAACGCCTACAACACCTATCTGTTGATGGAGCACGACCCCGAATGAAGAACGGCCCCGTCATGCTTTGCTCGCGCCGCCAGGGCCTGCGCGCGCTCGGCGCGCTCGCACTGGGCGCCAGCGGCATCGGCGCGGCACGCGCGGCGGCTGGCCAGCTGCCGCTGTCGACCTCGCTGAAGAATGAACTGGCGCGCGCGCTGAAGGCGCGCCAGCCGCTGGTGGTGATGGTCAGCCTGCACCGCTGCCCCTGGTGCGCCGAAGTGCGCACCAACTACCTGGCGCCGATGCACGCGCAGGACGGTCTGTCCGTGGTGCAGGTCGACATGTACAGCCCGGCCGGCACACGCAGCGTGCGCGGCGAGCCGACCACGCACGAGGCGCTGGTGCGCGAGTGGAATGTCAAGGTTGCGCCGACGCTGCTGTTCCTGGGCGCTGGTGGCAAGGAAGTGGCCGAGCGCCTGGTCGGCATGTCGCCGGACTTCTACGCCGCCCAGCTCGACGGCCGCCTGGCGCGCGCGCGCCAAGCCATCACCGCCTGAACGACAGGAGCCCCGCATGACCCACCGCTTCCGATTCCGCATCGCCTGGGCCGCGGCCCTGCTCGGCCTCAGCCTCGGCGCGACCGCCCAGTGGCGTAGGCTGGGTTAGTGACGTAGGCTGGGTTAGCGAAGCGTAACCCAGCGTTTGGCACACGCTTTCGCTGGGTTACGCATGCGGCTAACCCAGCCTACGAAGCTGCGAAGCCTTGGCAGTAAACCCACCGGAGACAGACATGAGGCCGTTTTCTTCCCTACGCATCTGGTGTCTTGGCGCCGTGGTCGGCATCGCCTTCAACGCTTCGGCGCAGGTGCCGGAGATCTTCAGGGGCGCCGACCTCAAGCTGGGCGAGAAGCTGATGGCCGAGAACAAGTGCAACCAGTGCCATGCGCAGAAATGGACCAACGACGGCAAGGCCATCTACCGGCCCCAGGGGCACATCAACACCCCCGCGCGGCTGCAGGCCATGGTCGAGCAGTGCAGCACGCAGCTGAACCTGAGCCTGTTCCCCGAGGAAGTCACCGCCATCGCGGCGGCGCTCAACCGCGACCACTACCGCTTCGCCAAGTAGGCGATCGGCGCGCAACCCCGGATAAACCCGATGGTCAGCAGGGTCGAGCCAATTTAATATCAGCAATTGCGCATATAAGGATTTTCACGGCCATGGCAGACGATCAGCCCCAACCCGCGCCCGCCAGCCTGGCGGGCGGGCGCCTGCGCAAGGCGCCCGAGAGCTTTCTGGACAAGACCGGCGTGCGCACCGTGTTTGCCGAGGGCAAGCGCGGCCGGCGCGACTTCATCCGCGGCGCCTTCGCCGCCGCCCTGACCGGTGGCGCCACCGCGCACGCCACGGCGCAAGGCAAGGTGCCGGCCGACGGCGACCCGGCCATCCTGAAGCTGCCCGCGCACAGCACCGGCCTGGGCCAGCCGGTGGCGACCGACGGCTACGGCCTGCCGTCCAAGTTCGAAGGCAACGTGCAGCGCCGTCAGAGCCCGGGCCTGACGCAGTCCAACCAGTCCTCGGTGTCGTTCGCCCCGCTGCAGTCGCTGTTCGGCATCGTCACGCCCAGCGGCCTGCACTTCGAGCGCCACCATCAGGGCTGGTGGGACATCGACCCGGCGCAAGCACCGCTTCATGGTCAACGGCATGGTGAAGACGCCCAAGGTCTTCACCATGGACGAGATCATGCGGCTGCCCAGCGTCAGCCGCTTCTACTTCATCGAATGCGGCGCCAACACCGGCATGGAATGGGGCAACGTGGCCGTGCCCACCTGCCAGTACACGCACGGCATGCTGTCGTGCAGCGAATTCACCGGCGTGCCGCTGATCACGCTGCTGGAGCTGGCCGGCGCCGACCTCAAGGGTGGCAAGTTCGTGCTGGCCGAAGGCTCAGATGGCTCGTCGATGACGCGCACCATCCCCATGGGCCTGGTCACCAGCGGCCAGGTGCTGCTCGCCTATGGCCAGAACGGCGAGATGCTGCGCCCCGAGAACGGCTACCCGCTGCGCCTGGTGGTGCCGGGCGTGCAGGGCGTGAGCTGGGTCAAGTACCTGCGCCGCTGCGAGGTGGGCGACCAGCCCTGGGGCGCCAAGGACGAGGCCATCCACTACGTCGACCTGATGCCCGACGGCACGCACCGCCAGTACACCAGCATCCAGGAGTGCAAGAGCGTGATCACCACGCCCTCCGGCGGGCAGGTGCTGCTCGACAAGGGCTTCTATCACCTGAACGGCCTGGCCTGGTCGGGCCGCGGCAAGATCAAGCAGGTGGACGTGTCGGTCGATGGCGGCCGCAACTGGCGCACCGCGCGGCTGGAAACGCCGGTGCTGGACCGCTGCCTGACGCGCTTTTCGCTCGACTGGGTGTGGGACGGCAAGCCCGCCATCGTGCAAAGCCGCGCCATGGACGACACTGGCTATGTGCAGCCGAGCTCGAAGCAGTTGCGCGCGGTGCGCGGCACGCGTTCGATCTACCACAACAACGCGATCCAGTCCTGGCTGGTGCAGGAAAACGGCGAGGTGAAGAATGTCCAGCTTTCGTAACGGCTTCGCCGCCCTCGCGATCGCGGCCTGCGCCCTGCCGCTGCTGGCGCAGGACAAGTTTCCCGGCATCGGCCGCGACGCCACGCCCAAGGAGGTGGCGGCCTGGGACATCGATGTGCGCCCCGATTTCAAGGGCCTGCCACCCGGCAGCGGCACGGTGGCCAAGGGCCAGGACATCTGGGAGGCGCGCTGCGCCAGCTGCCACGGCATCTTCGGCGAATCCAACTCGGTGTTCACGCCGCTGGTCGGCGGCACCACCGCCGAGGACGTCAAGACCGGCCGCGTGGCCACGCTGCTGCGTCCCGACTACCCCGGCCGCACCAGCCTGATGAAGGTGCCCACGGTGTCCACGCTGTGGGACTACATCAACCGCGCCATGCCCTGGGACCAGCCGAAGTCGCTGAAGGTGGACGAGGTCTACGCGGTCACCGCCTTCCTGCTCAACCTGGCGCACGTGCTGCCAGACGACTTCACGCTGTCCGACAAGAACATCGCCGAGGTGCAGCAGAAGATGCCCAACCGCAAGGGCATGAGCACCGCGCACGCGATGTGGCCGGGCAAGGAGCTGAACGGCGCCGCCAGGCCCGACGTGACCGCCACCGCCTGCATGAAGGACTGCGGGCCCGAGCCCGTGATCGGCTCACGCCTGCCCGAACACGCGCGTAACAACCACGGCAACCTGCGCGAGCAGCAGCGCACCGTCGGCGCGCAGCGCGGCTCCGACACCACCCGGGCCGAGGGCAAGCTGGGCGATGCCGCCGGCCCGGTCAAGGTGGTCGGCCCGGCCGGCGCCGCCGCCAGCCCCGAGGCGGCGGCGATCAAGCTGACGCAGCAGCACGCCTGCACCGCCTGCCACAACATGGAGGGCAAGCTGGTCGGTCCCAGCTTCACCGACATCGCCAAGAAGCACAATGGCAAGACCGACTACCTGGCCGGCAAGATCAAGGCCGGCGGCTCTGGCGTCTGGGGCGAAATTCCGATGCCGCCGCAGAACCTGCCGGACGCCGACACCCGGGCCATGGCGGCCTGGCTGGCCGGCGGCGCCGCCAAGCCATGAGGTTCCCGCACCCATGAACGGCCAGGTCTGGGGTGGGGAATTTCCCCATGCAGACCGTACTCAGAAGCATTAGCATTCACTTAACTTTCTGGAGATCCCCGCGATGCAGACACGTCGACAAACCCTCAAGCAAAGCGCCGTGGTGGCGGGCCTGCTGGCCGGCACCGGCCTGTTCCCGCAGTACGCGCAGGCGTTCAACAAGGCCGCGTTCGAGGCCAAGAACCTGAACGACGCCCTGAAGGCGCTGGGCGCGACCGGCGCGCCGGCCGAGAGCAGCGCCGTCACCCTCACCGCCCCCGACATCGCCGAGAACGGCGCCGTGGTGCCGCTGGCCGTGGCCAGCACGCTGCCCAATGTCAAGCAACTGGTGCTGCTGGTCGAGAAGAACCCGAACGCCTTGGTGGCCGTGTTCAACGTCACGCCCGAGGTCGAGCCCAGCTTTGCCACCCGCTCCAAGATGGGCGAATCGTCCGACGTCTACGCCGTGGCCGTCACCGCCGACGGCAAGGCGCATTACGCCAAGAAGGAAGTCAAGGTCACTTTGGGCGGCTGTGGCGGCTGATGGTTTTTCGCCCTCTGGGAAAAGGCCGGGGTAAGGGCAAGCCAGACCCCTCCCCCACCGACTTTGAAACGAATCACTGAATCAGGAGAATCAACATGGCAGATCCAATGCGAATCCGCGCCCAGGCCGCTGGCGACAAAGCCACGGTGCGCGTGCTCATGAGCCACGAAATGGAATCCGGTCAGCGCAAGGACGCCTCCGGCAAGCTGGTGCCGGCTTGGCACATCGCGGACGTCACCGCCAGCCTGAACGGCAAGCCGGTGTTCTCGTGCGAGTGGGGCCCGGCGGTATCCAAGAACCCGTTCTTGCAGTTCAACGTCAAGGGCGCCAAGGCTGGCGACAAGATCAGCGTGACCTGGAAGGACAACAAGGGCGAGACGCGCACCGACGAAGCCACGGTGTCCTGATCACCGACCGCGCAAAGCGGGCGTGCGCTTGAAAACCACGCCCGCTTTTCTTTTGCAGCACAAGGAGTACCCACGATGCGCATGCCCCCCACTCTGTTCGCCCTGCTGGGCACCGTTGCACTGGCCGCGCCGGCGCTGGCGCAGGACAAGACCTCGATCCAGGCCATCGAGGAATACCGCGAGATGCTGCAAGACGGCAATCCAGCCGACCTGTTCGACGCCAGGGGCGAAGACCTCTGGAAAAAGGCGCGCGGCCCCAAGAACGCCTCGCTGGAGAAGTGCGATCTGGGCAAGGGCCCCGGCGTGGTCAAGGGCGCTTTCGTTGAGCTGCCGCGCTACTTCAAGGACACGGGCAAGGTGCAAGACCTGGAGTCGCGCCTGGTCACCTGCATGAGCACGCTGCAAGGCATCGACCCCAAGGAAATCGTCAAGGGGCAGTGGGGCCGCGGTGAGCGCGCCAACACCACGGCGCTGGCCACCTGGATCGCCGGGCAATCCAAGGGCATGCGCTTCAACCTGCCGCAATCCACCACGCAAGAGCGCACCATGTACGAAGTGGGCAAGCGCCTGTTCTTCCAGCGTGGCGGCGCGCACGACTTTGCCTGCGCCTCATGCCACGGCGAAGAGGGCAAGCGCATCCGTCTGCAAGACCTGCCGTTGCTGACCAAGGCACCGGGCGATGGCGTCGGCTTTGCCGCCTGGCCGGCCTACCGCGTCTCCAACGGGCAGATGTGGAGCATGCAACACCGCCTGAACGACTGCTACCGCCAGCAGCGCTTTCCCGAGCCCGACTTCGCCAGCGACGTGACCGTGGCCCTGGGCGTGTACCTGGGCGTCAACGCCAAGGGCGACAAGTCAACCGCGCCCACCATCAAAAGATGACTTCCCCCCTGAGCCGCCTTCGGCGTCATCCCCCAGGGGACAACGCCACTGGCCGGGCCAAGCCCGCTCCACGGCGTTCCCATGCGGCCTGCTTCGCGGCCATTCGTCCTTGTTGAAAGCGTCCTGGACCTCTGAAAAAGGAAAACCTCCTCATGAGCAAGCATTCCCACATTCTTGCGCTGGCCGCCGCAGCGGCCCTCGTGGCTGGCTGTGCCGGCAGCGGCGGCAGCGCCGGCACGCCGTCGTCGGCCGAGTTGGACGCGTTGACGCAGCAGATCATCAAGGCCGACTTTCACGACAAAGGCATCGTGAAGGTCAGTGAGGCTTTTCGAGACGACGAAACCCTTCGCGCCTGCAACGCCGCCGACGTGGCTGGCAAGCCGCTGGACGCCGCCGTCGCCAAGCGCATCGAAGCCGCCAACCTGCAGACCATCAAATGGCCAGCCAACGGAAAGTACCTGGGCGACTGGAAAGAGGGCGAGAAGATCGCCCAGAACGGTCGTGGCATGACCTGGACCGACAAGGCCGGCGCCGCCAACGGCGGCAACTGCTACAACTGCCACCAGATCGACAAGAAGGAAATCTCCTTCGGCACCATCGGCCCCAGCCTGTACAACTACGGCAAGATCCGCGGCGTGGCCGATCCGGCCAGCCCGGCGGCACAGGAGATGGTCAAGTACACCTGGGGCAAGATCTGGAACAGCAAGGCCTACAACGCCTGCTCCAACATGCCGCGCGCCGGGCACATGGGCATCCTGACCGAAAAGCAGGTGGCGGACATCGTGGCGCTGCTGCTGGACCCCAAGTCGCCGGTGAACCAGTAAACCCCGATCTCGCAGCCCGGCCTGGCCGGGCTTTTTGTCTTACATACATCAGTCGGTGCTGATATGAACCTCACCAAACGCGAATTTCTTCAAGTCCTGAGTGCCGCCAGCGCAGCCGGCATGGGCCTGTCCAGCCATCAGAACGCAAGCGCACAGACGGCAACCGAGGGCCTGTACGACATCCCGAAGTTCGGCAACGTGTCCTTCCTGCACATCACGGACTGCCACGCCCAGCTCAAGCCCATCCACTTCCGCGAACCCAGCGTGAACTTAGGGATAGGCGACATGAAGGGCCGCCTGCCGCACCTGGTGGGCGAGCAGTTGCTGAAAGCCGCGAGCGTGAAACCCGGCACCGCCCAGGCGCATGCGCTGACCTACCTCGACTTCGAGCAGGCCGCCCAGCGCTACGGCAAGGTCGGTGGCTTCGCTCACCTGGCCACCCTGGTCAAACGCCTGCGCGCCAGCCGCCCCGGCGCGCTGCTGCTGGATGGCGGCGACACCTGGCAGGGCTCTGGCACGGCCCTGTGGACCAAGGGCCAGGACATGGTCGACGCCTGCAAGCTGCTGGGCGTCGATGTGATGACCGGCCACTGGGAATTCACCCTCGGCATGGATCGCGTGAAGGAAATCATCGAGAAAGACTTTGCCGGCAAGGTCGATTTCGTCGCCCAGAACGTCAAGACCAACGACTTTGGCGACCCGGTGTTCAAGCCCTACGTCATCAAGCCCATGAACGGTGTACCCGTCGCCATCATCGGCCAGGCCTTCCCCTACACGCCGATCGCCAACCCTCGCTACATGGTCGCCGACTGGGAGTTCGGCATCCAGGACGAGAACATGCAGAAGATGGTCGACGAGGCGCGCGGCAAAGGCGCGCAGGTCGTCGTCGTCATCAGCCACAACGGCATGGACACCGACCTGAAAATGGCCAGCCGCGTGCGCGGCATCGACGCCATCCTGGGCGGCCACACGCACGACGGCATGCCCGTGGCCAGCGTGGTCAAGAACGCCGGCGGCCAGACGCTGGTCACCAACGCCGGCAGCAACAGCAAGTTTCTGGGCGTGCTCGACCTTGAGGTGAAGAACGGCAAGGTGGCCGACTACCGCTACAAGCTGCTGCCCGTGTTCGCCAACATGCTGCCCGCCGACAAGGAGATGGACGCGCTCATCACCAGGATCCGCGCGCCGTATGAAGCCAAACTCAGCGAGCAGCTCGCCGTCACCGAAGGCCTGTTGTACCGCCGTGGCAACTTCAACGGCACCGGCGACCAGCTCATCGTCGATGCGCTGATGGACGTGCAGGGCGCCGACATCGCCTTCTCGCCGGGCTTCCGCTGGGGCACCACGCTGCTGCCCGGCCAGCCCATCACGCGCGAATGGCTGCTCGACATGACGGCCACCACCTACAGCTACGCCACGCTGACCGAGATGAAGGGCGACATGCTCAAGACCATCCTGGAAGACGTGGCCGACAACCTGTTCAACCCCGACCCCTACTACCAGCAAGGCGGCGACATGGTGCGCGTGGGCGGCCTGACCTATGCCTTCGACCCGCTGCAGGGCATGGGCAAGCGCGTCAGCGACATGCGCCTGAAAGGCAAGCCCATCGAGGCCGGCAAGACCTACAAGGTGGCCGGTTGGGCGCCGGTGGCCGAAGAAGCGTCGAAAGCCGGCAACCCCATGGTGTGGGACCTGGTCGAGCAGTGGTTGAAAGCGCGCGGCGGCAAGGTGGCGCCGCGCCAACTCAACGCGCCCAAACTGACGGGCGGGTTGCCGAATCCGGGTTACGCGGGCTGAGCACAGCGCCGACGCCCGTCGCACCCGCGGACGCTGGGTCCGCCGAACGATTCATGAGGCCGCGGATGACAGGCGGCACGCCACTGCCCCTAGGCTGGCTGAGGTCATCGCCGAAAAGATTGGTCATCTGCAGTCGGTGGCGCCATCATCGCTTGCACCTACCGACCGGACGGCAGTGCCGCGCGACCATCAGGGAAACCCATGAGCAAGACCACTTACCACCGCAAACGCATCGGCGACCAGGCGCTGCACGCCGAGACGCAGATGATGTCCTACGGCTTCGACCCGTTCCTCACCGAGGGTTCGGTCAAGCCGCCGGTGTTCCTGACCTCGACCTTCGCCTTCCGCTCGGCCGAGGACGGCGCCCATTTCTTCGACCTGGTCTCGGGCCGCGTGCCGCTGCCGGCCGGCGAATCGCCCGGCTTGGTGTACAGCCGCTTCAACAACCCGAATCTGGAGATCGCCGAAGACCGGCTGGCGCTGCTCGACAAGGCCGAGGCCGCGCTGGTCACCTCCAGCGGCATGTCGGCCATCAGCGCCATGCTGCTCACCTTTCTGCGGCCAGGCGACCAGGTGGTGCAGTCGGCGCCGCTCTACGGTGGCACGGAAACGCTGATCTCGAAAATCCTGGCTGAATGGGGCATCGGCACCCACGTCATCGGCGATGGCCTGTCGGAGCCGTCGATGGCCGAAGCGCTGGAAGCCGCAGCGCGCCAGGGCCCGGTGCGCCTGGCCTATGTGGAGACGCCGGCCAACCCGACCAACGCCATGATCGACCTGCCGGCGCTGGCGCGGCAGATCGACGCCTTCGAGGCCAGGCACGGCCAGCGCCCCATCTCGGTGTGCGACAACACCATGCTGGGTCCGATCTTCCAGCAGCCGGGCATGCACGGCATCGACCTCTCGGTCTATTCGCTGACCAAGTACGTCGGCGGCCACAGCGATCTGGTGGCGGGCGGCCTCACTGGCCTGCGGGCGCTGGTCGACAAAGTCCGCGCCACGCGCGGCGCCTACGGCTCGCAACTCGATCCACACTCGGCGTGGATGCTCACCCGCTCGATGGAAACCGTGGTGCTGCGCATGCGGCAGGCGGCGCAGTCGGCCAGCACCGTGGCCCGCTGGCTGGCTGGCAATCCGCACCAGAAACTCCTCGTCCACCACCCCGAGCAGGTGGCGGATGCGGCCTACCAGGCGGTCTACCAACGCCAGTGCAGCGCGGCTGGATCGACCTTCTCGTTCGTGCTTGAAGGCGGCCGGCCACAGGCCTTTCGCCTCATCAACGCGCTCACCCTGTTCAAGTCCGCCGTCAGCCTGGGCGGCACCGAATCGCTGATCTGCCACCCCGCCTCGACCACGCACTCGGGCGTGCCGGCAGCGGTGCGCGAAGCGGGCGGGGTTTCCGAAGGCCTGATCCGCGTCTCGATCGGCCTGGAGCATGCCGACGACCTGATCGCCGATCTGGAGCAGGCCTTGCGCGCCCTGGTCTGATCTGCAGAAGAAGCTTTGATCCAACCCCGATCCCCCGATAGCCTATGTCGAACGCCTATTTGTTGCGTAGTGCGCAACAAGCCACAATCGCACCATGATCAAGTCGTTTCAGCACAAGGGGCTGCCCCAGCTGTTCGAAACGGGAAACGCATCAGGCGTTCAGACCAGCCATGTCAAACGACTGCGATTACAGCTTGCTGCACTGGACACGGCACACGTCATCGACGACATGGATATCCCAGGTTTTCGGCTGCACCCACTCAAGGGAGAGATGAAAGGCCGCTGGTCGGTCACCGTCGATGGCAACTGGCGCGTCACCTTCGAGTTCAAGGACGGAAATGCCTACGTACTCGACTATGAGGACCATCACTGATGAGCATGCACAACCCCCCTCACCCCGGCGAGTTCATCGCCGGCATCTACTTTGAGCCCAACAACATCAGCGGCCGCGTTCTCGCGGAGAAGCTCGGGGTGGCCGCCTCCACCCTGAGCCGTGTGCTGAATGGAACCAGTCGCGTCACACCTGAAATGGCGCTGCGCCTGTCCAAGTCGATCGGTCGAAGCCCCGAGAGCTGGCTCGCCATGCAGGACGCCCATGACCTGTGGATTGCGCGGCAGCATGTGGACTTGCAAGGGGTTAGCGAGCTCAAGCTGGCAGCAGTCTAACTATTTGCCTTTAGGCCGACGCCGCTTCTCAGTGCGGTCCGAACTCAAGTGCCATGTCGAAAGTTTGATCAGACACGAATTTCAACAAACGTAGACGCGATAAGACAGAGTGATGCTGGCTGACTTTTTTGCTGAAATCTTCATTTGACCCTATTTACCAGTTATCAAACACAATAACTCATGAAAAGCTTTGATTCCCGCACCTACAGCATTAATGATTTTGTTGAATGGGACAATGCGAAACAGCTTGAATTAAACCCGAGATTTCAGCGTCGCTCGGTCTGGAATGATAAGGCCAAGAGCTTTTTGATGGACTCTATTGTACGCGGAAAACCGATTCCAAAGGTATTTATTCGACAGAAATTAAATTTAACAACTAAATCTTCTGTGCGCGAAGTAGTTGACGGACAGCAACGCATCAGAACCATTTTATCTTTCATAAAAGATGGATTCACGATTAGCCGTATACACAATCATGAATACGGCGGAATCCCCTTTAGCTCTTTACCCGAGCAAACTCAAAGTCAAATACTAACGTATGAAATCTCCGTAGATCTGCTCATTAACCTTCCAGATTCTGAAATACTAGATATTTTTAGTCGACTCAATTCGTACGCAGTCGTTTTGAATGAGCAAGAAAAAATCAATGCGGAGCATTTCGGCACATTTAAAGTTCTTGCTGATAGAATTTCGCACTCATACTTTGAATTTTGGATAAAGAACGGCATTCTCACTGAACGTCAGATTATGAGAATGGCGGAAGTGTCTCTCGTAGCCGACCTACTAATAGCAATGTTGGATGGAATTCGATCAAAGAAGCAGATAAAGAAATTTTACTCGAACTATGAGAAAGAATTTCCCTATTCACCAGATGTCACACAAGCAAATTTCCATTCTATCATTACAACGATTTCAGACCTTTTTCCAGAAGGGCTAAGGCAAACAGAATTTCGACGAGTACACCTGTTTTACACACTCTTTTCAGCGATTAGTCACCGGCTTTTCGGTGTTAGCAACCTGTCACACGAGACATTATTAAAACCGATAAATATCGCAGTTGCTCGACAGGGCCTGGAACATGTCGATTACATCTTTGGAGTCGAGGATCATACGCAACTAAGCACCAAAGAGCAGCAGTTTCTGACTGATCTTCGGCGCGCCACGACCGATGAAGCTGTACGCATTCGACGCGGCAACTATGTGGCTGCGCTGATGGGCTGAGTGCATGTCGCTCACCATCTCGTTAGCAACCTTCAAGCAGTCATTGACACAGAGCGAACAAATTGCTGCGCTCGCTCACGGCGCCGCCACTACTTTTCCAGCGTTCGCTATCGAAAAAATTACTGTGGGCTCATTTCTAGAAGCCTACAAAGCATGGGAAGAGTTTCTTGAGTCTAGTCTCGCGCTTTACATGATGGGTGAAGCCTGCCTAGACGGCAGCTTGCCCGCTCGTTTTTCGACGCCTCCAACAAGCGATCACGCGAAAAACATGTTGAGAGGGCCCAGTCGTTTTTTTGACTACGCAAATCCGGACTTCGTGCGATCGGCAGCTGCCTTGCATTTTGACACTGGCGCACCTTTTGAACCACATCTGAGGGCAATTACGCAAGATTTGCATGATCTTCGCACTATTCGCAATGCTAGCGCACATATAACCTCAACAACACAAGCCGCATTAGACGCCTTGGCTCAAAGAATATTAACGACCCCACCGCCAAATGTCAGCGTCTATGCATTACTCACTGCCAACCATCCCTCCCTACCTCCAAACACCGTCTACAGCTATTACATAGCCACCTTAAAGACAACGGCAGAGTTAATTTGCCGGCAGTAAGCCATAAAATTTCGTTCAGGCCAACGTTGCCTCTATGTTTGGCCGCCCGGTACGCCGACTACGCAGCACTGCGCCGAGCAGCCTAACTCACGCATTGGGTGACTCTTAAGGTGCGCATGCGAGCCTTCTTCATGAGATCTAAGCCGCCTTACTACAGGACGACTTTGATATTGATCCATCCTTCTTAGGCTTCAGATTTTTTCTGCCCGTATCAGAAATCAGCCACTTGCCGAGTAGGTGCAGCATGCATCGGAAATCTACTGTGCGCCTAACCCATTAATCCACCGAACCTGAGCAAAAATGCAGACAAACCGGTAATTTCAAATATTGATAAATCCAGCACTTGGAATAAATGTATTCAAATCCATTCACTCATGTATTGATATCTGCGAGCGCCTGCCAGATAAGCGCCAGCACTTCATTTGATCAGGAGACAGCGGCGCCTGACTCAATCCCGCGTCACCCGCACCACTTCCTCTCGGCTGGTAATGCCGCGTTCGATCAACCGCTCCCCATCATCGCGCATCAACTGCATGCCCTTGGCCATGGCAGCAGCGCGGATATCGGCTTCAGGCGCCTGACCGTGAATCTGGGCGCGAATGTCGTCGTCCACCATCAGCAACTCGAACACCCCGGTGCGGCCGGCGTAGCCGGTGCCGCCGCAGGCGTCGCAACCCTTGCCGCCACACGCGATGCAGTATTTGCGCACCAGCCGCTGCGCCAGCACGCCCAGCAGCGACGAGCTGAGCAGAAACGGCTCCACGCCCATGTCGATCAGCCGCGTGACGGCGCTGGCGGCGTCGTTGGTGTGCAGGGTGGCCAGCACCAGGTGACCGGTGAGTGAGGCCTGGATGGCGATTTGCGCGGTTTCAATGTCGCGGATTTCGCCGATCATCACGATGTCCGGGTCTTGCCGCAGGATGGCGCGCAGCGCGCGGGCAAAGGTCAGTTCGATCCGTGGGTTGACCTGGGTCTGGCCGACACCGGGCAGGTCGTATTCGATCGGGTCTTCCACCGTCATGATGTTGTTGCGGCTGGCGTCCAGCCGCGCCAGGCTGGCGTACAGCGTGGTGGTCTTGCCGCTGCCGGTGGGGCCGGTGACCAGGATGATGCCGTGCGGCTGGCCGATCAGGCGCTCGAACTTCTGCAGCACATCGCCCAGCATGCCGACGGCTTCCAGGCTCAGCTTGCTCTCGGACTTGTCGAGCAGGCGCAGCACGGCGCGCTCGCCGTGCGCGCTGGGAATGGTGGAGACACGCACGTCAATGGCCCTTGTCCCTAAGCGCAGGCTGATGCGGCCGTCCTGCGGCAGGCGCTTTTCGGCGATGTCGAGGTCCGCCATGATCTTCAGCCGGCTGATCAGCGCCGCGTGCAGCGCGCGGTTGGGCTGCACCACCTCGCGCAGCGTGCCGTCGACGCGAAAGCGCACGCTGCTGTGGCGCTCGTAGGGCTCGATGTGGATGTCGCTGGCGCTGTCGCGCGCGGCCTGCGTCAGCAGCGCGTTGAGCATGCGGATGATGGGCGCGTCGTCGGCGCTCTCCAGCAGGTCTTCGACGGCGGGCAGCTCCTGCATGATGCGCGACAGGTCGGCGTCGGATTCGACCTCGCTGACCACCGCGGCCGCGCTGGATTCGCTTTGCGAGTACGCGGCGCTGATGCGCTGCGCCAGCTGCTGCGCATCGGCCTGCTGCAGCGCCAGCGGCTGCGCGCCGCCGCCGTAGCGGCGCATCACCTCGCCCAGCGCCGAGCCGTCCGGCTGGCCGCCGTGCCACAGCGTCAGACTCTGGCCGTCGTCCTCCAGCAGCAGGCGGGCCGAGCGGGCAAAGGCGTAGGGCAGCGGGTAGCGCATGCGCAGGAAGCGGTGGTAGCGCTAGCCGCCACCGCCGTAGTAATTGCCCTCGCCGCTGGCGGGCATGTCGATCAGCGGCGGCGGTGGCGCCGGGCGCGTCCAGGCCTCGGGATGGGTCGGGGTCACCATCGGCAGCACCGGCGCCTGGTTGATCTGCATCACCGAGCTCTCGGGCGGCTGCGTGCGCTGCTGGGTGGCGCGCATCAGGTCGTAGCGGTCGAGCGAGAAGGATTCGGCGGCGGCGGCGTCGCGCACGATCACCGGGCGCAGGAACACCATCAGGTTGGTCTTGACCAGGGCGCGGTTCTGGCTCTTGAACAGGTTGCCGATCACCGGCACGTCGCCCAGCACGGGCACCTTGTCCTGCTTGCTGGTGTACTGGTCTTCCAGCAGGCCGCCCAGCACCACGATGGCGCCGTCGTCGACCAGCACGCTGGACTCGATGGCGCGCTTGCGCGTGATCGGGCCGGCGGCCGTGTTCGACTCCAGCGACGAGGTTTCCTGGTAGATCACCATCTTGATGGTGCCGTCCTCGCTGATCTGCGGGCGCACGCGCAGCGTCAGGCCGACGTCCTTGCGCTCGTAGGTCTGGAACGGATTGACGGTGCCGCCGCTGGCGCCGGTGTTGGTGTAGCTGCCGGTGACGAAGGGCACGTTCTGGCCGACCACGATCTTGGCCTCCTCATTGTCCAGCGTCAGCAGCGTCGGCGTGGACAGCACGTTGCCGGCGCCGGTGCTCTGGATGAAGTTGGCCATGATGCCCAGCGCGCGCGTGCCCAGCAGCAGGTTGAAGCCGGTGTTGGGCACCACGCCGCTGGGCTTCCAGCCGTCCTTGCCGTAGCCCAGGAACTGGGCCGCGAAGTTGATGAAGTTGGTCGAGTTGGCGCCCGATTCGGTGGCGCGCGGCGTGGAATAGTTGGTGCCCAGCACGCCGATGCTGTTGCCGCCCTGGCCGAACATCTGCCATTGCACGCCGATGTCGGCCGCCTTGTCGGCGCGCACCTCGGCGATCAGGCTCTCGACGAAGACCTGGGCGCGGCGCTGATCGAGCTTGTCGATCACCGCGCGCAGCTCGCGGTACACCGGCTCGGGCGCGCTGATGATGAGCGAGTTGGTGGCCGGGTCGGCCTGAATCTGGCCGCCGGTGGACGGCTGGTTGCTGGCCGCCGTGTTGATGCTGGGGCCGCTGGCCAGGCCGCTCGCGCCGCCGGACGTGGCGGCGCTGGACAGGCCGCCCTGGCCGCTTGGCTGGCCCGAGCTCAGGCCGCCGGCCAGCGACGTGGCGCCACCGGCGCTGGCGCCGCCGCCCGGCGTGCCGGACTGCCCCGGCAGCGCCGCCAGCGCGGCGCGCAGGGTGACGGCCAGCCGGGTCGCATCGGCGTTCTTCAGGTAGACCACGTGGATGTTGCCGCTGCCGCCGTCCGGGCGTTCGGCAGGCGGCTGGTCGAGCTGCTGGATCAGCGTCTTGGCCAGCGCCAGCCGCGCCGGGTTGGCGGCGCGCACGATGATGGCGTTGCTGCGCGGCTCGGGCACCAGGGTGGTGCGGTAACCATCGCCGCCGCCGGCCGCCGGCGCCGCCACCGGCATGCCGGGCTGGCCGGGCGCCGGGGCCGACGTGACGGCGGTGCCACCGCCGCCCGATTCCACCAGCCGCGCCACCAGCGGCGCCAGGTCCGAGGCCACCGCGTGCCGCAGCCGCACCACCTCCATGCCGGTGGCGTTGGAGATGTCGAGCGCGGCGATGACGCGCGCCAGCCGCTGCAGGTTGTCGCCGTAGTCGGTGATCACCAGCGAGTTGTTGCCGGGGTTGACGTTGATGGTGTTGTTGGGGCTGATCAGCGGGCGCAGGATCGGCACCAGGTTGTTGGCGTTCTCGTGCGTCAGGCGGAAGATCTGGGTCTGGATCTGGCCGCCGCCCAGCGCCGGCCGCGCACCGGCCGACACCGCGCCGCTGTGCAGCTTGGCCTCGGCCTCGGGGATCACCAGCACCAGGCCGGCGTTCTCGACCAGCGCGAAGCCCTGCGTGCGCAGCTGCGTGGCGAACAGGCGCAGCGCCTGAGCGGACGACACCGGCGTGGTGCTGGTCAGCGTCAGCGTGCCCTTGACGCGCGGGTCGACCACCACGTTGCGCCCCGTGATGGTGGCCATGGTGCGCGCCACGGCGTCGATCTCGGCGTTGGCGAAATCCAGCGTCACCGTGCCGGTGCGCGCGGCTTCCTGCGCCAGCGCGGTACCGTGCCGGAGTGGCAGCACCAGCAGGCTGGCCGCCAGCAGCGCGGACGGCAATGTACGGCATGCGCGCCCAACAGGAAAAGCAAGCAATTCCAACTTCATATCGAGGCGTCAATCATCGTCATTCCCGCGCAGAGCCTGCCCCCGCAATGGTGTTGGCGTGGGGTGGGAATCCAGCAACAGCCTCGGCACCGGATTCCCGCCTGCGCGGGAATGACAAATACCTGCTGTCTCGAAGCGACCATGGGATTGCTGCATGCGGTCAGTTCCCACCTTCTCAGCCCAGGGTGATCAGGACGCGCTCGCCCTGGCGCCGTCCGAGCAGGTTGAGCAGATTGGTCAGCTGGGCCTCGCTGCCCGGCGCGGCCGAGCCCTCGCCGGAAAAGCGCAGGCGCGAGCCCACCCACTGGCCGGAGCCGCTCAGGCGCAGCGCGCCCTCGAGCGTGGAAAGCGTCACGGCAGGCTGGCTGCCGCCGGCAAGCGAGAGTCGGTAACTGCCCATGGGTCGGAGAGTGGAAAGGCGCGACGACAACTGGCGCACCGTGAGTTCCGCCGCGCCTTGCAGCGCCAGGCGGCCAGCCAGCCATTCTAATGACAGGCCGCGCGTGGACAGACTCATTTCGCCTTCCGGCTGCACCGTGTTGAACGGCGTGCCCAGGCCCGCCAGCAGGCTGGCCGGCCAGTGGCTGCGCGCGTCCGTGATGGCCAGGTGCGCGCCGCCCCAGCGCGGGCTGGCGCGCAGGCCCAGCGGTGGCTCGGCGGTGCAGCAGTCGGCGCGCAGCTCGGCCCGCACGCCGGCGAGGCCCGGCCACAGGCGCCAGTGCACGCGGCCGGGCAAGGCAATGGCGTCGCGGCTGCCGGCGCCGCCGCGCAGCACCAGCCGGGCCGACCCGCGCCAAACGCGACCATCCGGCTCGGCCAGCTGCACCATGCCGTTCGAGGCGCGCGTCACCCCGGCGGCCAGCCAGCGCGCCGGCGCCAGCACGACCAGGGTCAGCAGCAGCCCGAGCAGCGCGCCCGCCAGCGCCCAGGACCAGGGCGCGCGTGCGCCGTCGGTGGCCGCGGCGGCACGGCGGCGCGGCAGCGGCGGGTGATGGCGCCGTGCCTTCATCGCGCCGGCAGGCCGAGCGACAGGCTGCCGCTCCACTGGGCCGTGCTGCCCGCCGCCACGCCGGGCGCGCGCGTCAGGCGCGCTTCCAGCGGCACGGCGCGCGCCTGCAGCCGCGCCTCGGCCAGCCAGCCGGCCAGGTCGGCGGCCGGCGTGTTCTTGAGCGTCAGGTTGGCGCGGTCGCCGACCACCGACAGCTGCGCCGTTGCACCCAGGCGCTGCTTGACCAGGGTCTCCAGCGCGCGCAGCGCCTCGTCCTGGCCCATGCGCGGGCTGGCCTTGAGCGCCGCCGCCTCGGCCTGCAGCGCCTGCATGCGCTGCCACTGCGCGTCCAGCAAGGGGCGCTGCACCTCGGCCTGGCGCAGCGTCGCCAGCGCCGGCGCCAGCGCCAGCCACCACAGCAGCGCCAACCCCACCAGCGCCGCCGCCAAGCCGACCAGCCGGCGCTCGCGCGCGGCCAGCCCGGCCCAGGCGGCGCGCAGCGCCGCCGGCGCGCGGCCCTGATTCAGCGCGGTTGCCGATGCCGCCGTCATGGCTGCGCCTCGCGCGCGCTCAGGATCAGCTCGGCGCCCTCGCTGCGCGCCTGGTAGCCCAGGACGCCCAGGCGCTCGTTGGCGGCCGCCGGCTGGCCGGCGTCCCAGCGCAGGCCACGCAGGCGCAGGCTGCCGGCGGCGTAGTCCAGCGCCTCGGCGACGGCGCCGGGCTCGCTCACCGCGCCCAGCGCCGCCAGCATCGGCTCCAGGTCGCGCGGCGACGGCGCGCCGGTGGCCTGGCGCAGCTGCGCCACCTCGCGCGCCATCTGCACCGGCGCATCGACCACCACCTTGACCTGCGGAAAGGTCTGCGTCAGCGCCTCGCGGATCAGTGCCTGGCGCTGCGCCAGTTGGTCGCGCTCGCGCCAGGCGGCGGCGTTCAGGCCAATCAGGTTGGCGAGCAACAGCAGCGCCAGGCCCCAGCGCAGCGGCCGCCAGGCGCGCGCGTGCAGCAGATCGCGCCACAGCGTGCCCAGGCGGCGCCGGGTGCGCGCGCGGCTGGAGCGCGCCAGTTCGCCCTGCGCCAGATCCCAGGGCGAGCGGCTGGCCAGCAGCGCGCGCTGTGCGGCGCCGCGAATGGTCGGCTGGCGTTGCAGCCAGCGCTCGGCCAGCTCGGCCACAGCCGGCTCCGCCAGCAGCTCGATGGCGTCCTGCGGCTCGGCGGCGTCCGGCGCGGCGGGCAGCAGCGACAGCGTGGCGGCGTCGAAGGGCAGCGCCTGCACGCCGCCGGTCACACCCGCGCCCGCCAGCAGCAGGGTCGGCCGCTCAGCGGCGCCGACCACGTGCAGGCGCAGCGGCCCGACATCGGGCGCCAGCTCGGGCACGATGCGCTGCGCCGGGCGGCCGGCGCCATCCAGCGCCTGCAGGTGCGCGCGCAGCCAGTCGCGCTCGCACACCGCGACCCAGGCCTCGGCACCGCCCGCGGCGCCGGGCGCCAGCGCGAAGTGCAGTTGTTCGGGTTCGTCGAGCAGACGGTCTTCCAGCAGGCCAGCCAGCACCGCGCGCAGGCGCGGCGAGCCGGCGCCAACGCCCTTGGGCAGCGCCACGCGCTGCCAGGACAGCCGCGCGGCCGGCACCACCGCCACCGTCTCGACGCCGCGGCCGGCCGGCGGCAACAGGTTGGCCGGGCTGGCGCCGTGCCGCTCCGGCGTCTGCCCGTCGATCGAAGTCACGTACGGGTAGGCGCCGGGCGCACCCGGCAATAGCGTGATGACGAGCAGGCTCATGGGCGGAAGGTGCGGGGCATTGTAGGGCGCGCCCATGGCACGGCGCGGCGCTCAACGGCTCGCACCGGCGCCGGCCGCCAGCGTCAGCGGCACGCGCTGGCGCCACAGCACGTCGACCGGCTGGCCGCGCTGGCGCCGCCGCACCCAGGCGATTTCCTCCAGCGCCAGATCGTCCAGGCGCAGCCGCGCGCGAAGCTCGAAATAGCGGCTGTTGACGCTGCACCAGTCGACGCATTGCTGCGCGAGGTCCTGCGTGTCGCCGCTGGCCTGCAAGGCGGCGGGGACGTTGCGGAAAAACTGCTGCGCACGCGCCGCCACCATCTGCTGCGCCTGCGCCAGGCTCAGGCCCGGCACGGCGGCGTGGATCACCTGCGCGCTCGCGGTGTTGAGGTTGACCGGCGTGCGCTCGGGCAACAGCGTGAGGTGGGGCGCCAGCGCCGCCACGCTGGCCGGCGACAGGCCGAGCCAGACCAGTTGCGGCAACTGCTGCGGCATCAGCGGCGCGGGTTCGGCGGTGCCCGCGCGCTCGGCCTGGGCGGCGGCGTTGATGCCATCGCTGAGCGCGCGCAACTCGCTGCGCGGCACATCGAGCAAGGCGAACAGGCGCTCGAAGCGCGCGTAATCGCCCAGGATTGCCTCCTTGCCACGCCCGGCGTGCAGCAGGTTGGCGACGTTCAGCCGCCCCTGCAAGTCCTGGATGCTGCCCGACAGGAAGGCGTCGCGGTCGGTCTCGGTGTTGGCCTCGTTGGCGGCCAGAAAGGTGGACAGGCGCGCTTCTTCCAGCGGCACGGCCCAGGGCTCGGCCAGGTGATCGACGCCGAAGTTGTCGTCGATGCGCAGGATCAGCCGGCCCCAGTCGAGCGCGCCATTCAGCAGCCAGGACGACTGCAGGCGCGCGCGCTCGGCCGCCTCGACCTCGACACCGCGCCACTGCTGCCACAGCGCCGCCGCCGCCAGCGTGGCGATCAGTGCCACGGTGATCATGGCGCTGAGCAGCGCGGCGCCGCCCTGGGGCCATCGCGGGCTCCGCCTCACGACGCCCCCGGCCGGAACATGGGCTGCAGCCAGTCCAGCGTGAGCGCGCCGCTGATGGCCTGGCCCGGCGCCAGCTCGACCGTCAGGCGGATCGCCAGCGGCAGCCGGTGCGCCACGGCGGCGCTTTCGGCGCCGCTGGACAGCGGGTTGCTCCAGGCGTTGTTGCGAAAGTACTGCAACTGCCAGCCGCCGATCGTCGCGATGCCGACCGACTGCGCCTGCGCGCCGGGCGCGGCGCCCTGCCCCCACAGCGCCGCCTGCGCCCAGGCCGCGGCCCAGGCGTCGGCCGAGCGCAGCGGCGCCGACTGCCAGCGCATCCACTGGCCATCGTCGGTGCGCGTCCAGGCCACCACGCGCAGCCCGGCGGCGAGGTCGACGCTGTCGTGGCGGGTGATGCGCAGGGTGCGACCATCCCAGGTCAGGCTGCGCCACGCCAGCTCGGCCGCCGGCGCGCCGCCGCCGGGCGACACGGTGCTGGCTGGCTCGGGCCAGACGCGCATGGCATCGAGGTCGGCGCGCCATTGCGCCAGACCGGCCTGCAGCGCCAGCACCGCATCGCTGTGCTGGCGCGTGATCTGCTGCGCGCGCGCCATGCCGTCGATGCCGCGCCAGGTCAGCAGCGCCATCAGCGCCATGATGGCCAGCGCCACCAGCACCTCGATCAGGGTGAAGCCGGGCGCGCGGCGTCGGCGCGGCGAGCGGGCCATCACCAGCGCCCCACCACGGTGGACAGTTGCAGGACCGGCACGCCGTCCTGCTGCACGATGGCATCGACGCGGCGGAAATTGGGGTTGGGCGTCGGCTGCACGTTGCGCTGCACCTGCAGGGTCACGCCCGCTTGCGGGCAACTGGCGCTGCTGCTGCCGGCGCCCGGCAGCTCACCCGTCAGCTTGGTGCGGATCAGCTCGTTCTCGGCGCAGATCTGCGCCAGCAGCAACTGGCCCTGGCGCTCGGCGTTGCGCGTCAGCGCGCTGGTCGCCTGCACGCCGGCCAGCAGCGCGATGGCGGTGATGGCCAGCGCGACCAGCACTTCGACCAGCGTAAAACCATTGGCGCCCCGTGCGCTCATGGTTCCGCCTGCGTGACGACGAATGGGCGCAACCCATCGGTGGCGATGCGCAGCGGCGCCATGGCCTCGTTGCCGCGCCGCCGCAGCAGCAGCGCCTGCGGGCCGATCACCGGATCCGGGCCGAGCACCAGCACGGCGTTGCCGAGCGCCATGGTCTGCGCGTCGAGCCAGTGGCGTGGCAGCGGTGTGGCGCCGGACAGGCCCTCGAAGACGAAGCCGTCGGCGGTGGAATGCCAGCGCACCCGCACGCCGGCGGCGCGCGACTGCGCGCGCGCGGTCTCCAGCAGCGCCACCAGCCGCTCGGCATCGCGCGCCAGCGCGTTCGCCGAGCCGTCGCGCAGCGCCAGGCTGGTCAATGCGGTGCCGATGGCAACGATGGCCAGCACCACCATCAACTCAAGAAGAGTGAATCCCCCCTGAGGCGCTGCGCGCCTTCCCCCCAAAGGGGGGACAACGCCAGTGGCCGGCGCAGGTCCGGCCACGGTGTTCGCTGGCATGGCCTGCTCCGCGGCCCCAACGCTTGACGACGGACACTGGCTGGTGAGCGAGGTGACGCGAGTCATGTCTGGTGCGGTTCACACGCCATGCGCCAGTGCGGCGCCGTCATCGATTCATTGCCAGGAACCGATATCGGCATCCTTGCCATCGCCGCCGCTCCGGCCGTCGGCGCCGAAGCTCATCACGTCGATCTCGCCGCGCACGCCGGGGTTCAGGTACTGGTACGGTTGGCCCCAGGGGTCGCTCGGCAGCTTCTCCAGATAAGGGCGCCAGTTGGCCGGCACCGGCGGCGCGCTGGGCCGCGCGATCAGCGCCTGCAGGCCCTGCTCGGCGGTGGGGTAGCGCTGGTTGTCGAGCTTGTAGAGCTTGAGCGCCTGCATCAGATTGCCGATGTCGGTGCGCGCGGCGGTGGCGCGCGCGTCGTCGGTGCGGTCGAGCACGTTGGGCACGATCAGCGCCGCCAGCACGCCGATGATCACCAGCACCACCATCAACTCGATCAGGGTGAAGCCGGCGGCGCGGCCCAGGCGCGCCGCGAGAGAGCGGGAACGGGTCATGAATGCAGCCGTAAGCCAGAGTGGGGTTCAATGATAATCGTCCGACCATGACAGCCCGCACTCTGTCGCGCCCATGAACTGGCGCCCGTCTGATCGCCTCGCCGCTGGCGTGCTGAGCCTGCTGCTGTGGTTTCTGGTGGCGGCCAGCGCGCTGTACTGGTATTTCCGCGTCAGCGGTGGCGGCCAACCGGTGAGCGCGCCGCTGGCCGGCCACGCCCTGGCCGACGCGACGCCGGATGCGCGCCGCGTGCTGCGCGCGCTGGGCGGCCAAGAGGCAGCGACCCCCACCACGGCGGCCGCGCCCGCCCCGGCGCTGGCCGGCCGCCTGGTGCTGCGCGGCATCGTCACCCACGGCGCGCGCGGCGCGGCGCTGATCGGCATCGACGGCAAGCCGGCCAAGCCGCTGCGCGTGGGCGCGGCGCTGGAGGGCATCGAGGGCGGCTGGACCGTGCGCGCGGTGACGCCGCGCGCGGTGCTGCTGGGCGCCGGCGCACAGGAACTGCGGCTGGAGATGCCACCGCTGGCCGAGCGCTCCAGCGCCGGTGACGCGGTGGCCGCGCCGCCCCGGCCGGGCGCACCCGCCGTGCCGTCGCCGCGCAGCATCGTCCCTGGTGGCGCGCTGCCGGCACCGGCCTTTGCGCAGCCGCCGGCACACCCGGCGACGGGCGGCTGAGCCACCCAAGCGCGCTGGCCAGAGCGCCGTCAGAATGGTGGTGCGTGTGCGTCAGCCGTTCAGAAACAACCGGTACGCCGGGTTGTCGGTTTCCTCGATCCAGGGATAGCCCAGCTGATCCAGAAAGCGCCGGAATGCCGCGTCGTGTGCCTTGGGCACCTGCATGCCGACCAGGATGTGCCCGTAGTCGGCGCCCTCATGGCGGTAGTTGAACAGGCTGATGTTCCAGCTGGGGCGCATCAGGCTGAGGAATTTCATCAGCGCGCCGGGCCGCTCGGGAAACACGAAGCGCAGCAGGCGCTCGTCCCGAGCCAGGTGCGAATGCCCGCCGATCATGTAGCGCACGTGGCCCTTGGCCAGTTCGTTGTGGGTCAGGTCGACGGCGCCAAAGCCGGCGCGCTGCAGCGCGCTGGCGATGCGCGGCGACTCGCCCTTGCCGTTGGTGGTCAGGCCGACGAACACGTGCGCCTGACCGTTCTCGTCGGCGTCGCTGATGCGGTAGTTGAACTCGGTCACGTTGCGCGGACCGCCGGGCAACTGGCCGATGATTTCGCAGAAGCGGCGGAAGCTGCCGCGCTCCTCCGGGATGGTCACCGCGAACAGCGCCTCGCGCTCCTCGCCCACCTCGGCGCGCTCGGCGACGAAGCGCAGACGGTCGAAGTTCATGTTGGCACCCGAGAGGATGGCAACGTAGCTCTCGCCCTTGGTCTTGTGCGTGGCGACGTACTGCTTCAGCGCCGCCACCGCCATCGCGCCCGAGGGTTCGACGATGCTGCGGGTGTCGATGAACACGTCCTTGATGGCGGCGCAGACGGCGTCGATGTCCACCGTGATGAACTCGTCCACCACCTGGCTGGCGACGCGAAAGGTTTCCTCGCCGACGCGCTTGACGGCGGTGCCGTCGGCGAACAGGCCGACGTCGGCCAGCGTCACCTGCCTGCCCTGGCCAACCGATTGCGCCATGGCGTCCGAATCGCGCATCTGCACGCCGATCACCTTGACCTCGGGCCGCACCGCCTTGACATAGGCGCCAACGCCGCTGATCAGCCCGCCGCCGCCAATCGCCACGAACACCGCCGCCAGCGGCCCCTGGTGCTGGCGCAGGATCTCCATGCCGATGGTGCCCTGGCCGGCGATCACCAGCGGGTCGTCGAACGGATGGATGAAGGTCAGCCCCTGCGCCGCCTGCAGCTTGACAGCGTGGTCGTAGGCGTCGGAGTAGCTGTCACCGGCCAGCACCACCTCGCCGCCGAGCGCCTTGACGGCATCGACCTTGACCTGCGGCGTGGTCGTCGGCATCACGATCACCGCGCGCGAGCCCAGCTTGTGCGCGCCCAAGGCCACGCCCTGCGCGTGGTTGCCGGCGCTGGCGCAGATCACGCCGGCCTTCAGCTGCTCGGGCGTCAGATGCGCCATCTTGTTGTAGGCGCCGCGCAGCTTGAAGCTGAACACCGGCTGCTGGTCTTCGCGCTTCAGAAAAATCTTGTTGTGCAGCCGGCGGCTGAGGCGCGCGCGGGTCGAGATCGGACTCGACCGCGACGTCGTAGACGCGTGCCGTCAGCACCTGCTTGAGGTAATCGGTCGAACTCAGCGGCGCGGGCTTGCCGTCGGCGGGCTTGGATTTCATGGTGGGCTGAGGGGAGCAGGCAAACCGGCAATCATAAGGAGCGGCGCCGACCCTGACCGCGTCATGCCCAAGACCGCGTGCGGCGATGCAGCAAAAAAAACCCCGAACCGCTCAGGCCGGGGTTGGAAGCCACCTTGTGAAGGGTGGAGGAGACAAGTCTTGCGAGAGGAAGAACCGCTCGCATGCCGGCAGTTTACATGAAAAGCACGATCGTTCTATATTTTTTTGCTGCATCGCAGCATTGAAGACGATAAAACGTGATTTTCGTCACGGTTTTCGGCTCGCCCTGAATCCGTTACGCTCGGCGCCGGATCAACGACATTGGGGAAGGTGGCCAGATCATGGAATGCACGGTCAGCTGGACGGGGGGCGCAGGCACGCGCTCGGGCATGGGTTTCGTGGCCGAGACCGGCTCGGGCCACGTCATTGCCATGGACGGCGCGCCCGACGCCGTCAAGCCCGAGAACGGCGGCCAGAACCTGGCGCCGCGCCCGATGGAGACCGTGCTGGCCGGCACCGGCGGCTGCAGCGCCTACGACGTGGTGCTGATCCTGAAGCGCGGCCGCCATGACGTGCGCGGCTGTTCGGTCAAGCTGAGCAGCGAACGCGCCGCCGAAGACCCCAAGGTCTTCACCAGGATTCACATGCACTTCACGGTCAGCGGCCGGGACGTGCCCGCCAGCGCGGTCGAGCGCGCCATTCAGCTCAGCCACGAGAAATACTGCTCGGCCTCGATCATGCTGGGCAAGACGGTCGAGATCACCACCTCGTTCGAACTGGTCGAACTGGCAGCCTGATCAGATGCGGTGCGCGGTGGTCGTCATCACCCGGGCCGCCAGCCGCATCAGGCCGCGCAGCGGCGCTGGCAGCGGCGCACCACCGGCGTGCAGCGCATCATCGGCATGGCGCGCCTCGTCCTCCTTCATCTGCGCCACGATGGCGCGCGAGGCGGTGTCGGCGCTGGGCAGGCGGTCCATGTGGCTGGCCAGATGGGCCTCGACCTGGCGCTCGGTCTCGACCACGAAACCCAAGCTTAAGGCATCGCCACCGATGCGCCCGGCCAGCAGGCCAATGCCGAAGGCGCCGGCGTACCACAGCGGGTTCAGCCACGACACGCGATCACCCAGCTCATCCAGCCGCTCGCGTGTCCAGGCCAGATGGTCGGTCTCCTCGCGCGCGGCGGCGTCGAGCTGGCGACGCAATGGTTCGTCGCGCGTGCTCAGCGCCTGCGCCGTGTAAAGCGCCTGCGCGCAGACCTCACCCACGTGGTTGACCCGCATCAAGGCGCCAGACAGGCGCCGCTCGCGCTCAGTCAGCGCCGGCGCGGGCTCCGCCCCGCGCGCCGGCGAGGGCCGCGCCGCCTGCGGCCGCGCAAACAGGGTGCGCAAGGCGCTGTCGGCGGCGCACAACAGCGCGTCGGATCGGCTTGAGCTCATCCGCCGATGGTACGGCACCCGGAATGCCAAGTCATATCCATGGCCAGTACGGGCACCGCAGGGCTTACTATTTGCCGGCGATAAGACGGTCGATCCGTCGGGCGCTTAAAACGGCAGCGCCAAGGGCCCGATCGCCGATTTCGGCCGCACGCGGTCATTGTTGCCAATGCACAACGAATCCACCGGACGTGTCGTTGTTTTACGACAAAACGGCCCAGGCAAGAGGAAAACGCCCCGGAAGCCTTTGCAAGTTCAAGTCAGGTCTGGTGCAATAGCAACAACTTCCCGGTTTGGGGAGGTTGGCCCGGGGAACCGGCGGGAATCGCAGACGGACCCTTCGCACCGGCGCCCTATGTTTAACCTTGGAGAACTTGCAATGAAAAAATCTCTGATTGCCCTGGCCGTGATTGGCTTCTCGGGCGCCGCCATGGCCCAATCTTCCGTGACCCTGTATGGCGTGGCTGACGCCGCCGTGGGCAAAATGGGCAAAGGCAAGACCGAAATGATCAGCGCTGGCGTCATGAACAACGGCACCAGCCGTCTGGGCGTGCGTGGCGTCGAAGACCTGGGTGGCGGCCTGAAGGCTGGCTTCAACTTCGAAACCGGCCTGTCGCTGGAAGACGGCGCCACCTCCACCGCCGGTGGCGGCTACTGGGGCCGTGCCGCCAACCTGTGGCTGGGCGGCAACTGGGGCACCTTCAAGATGGGTCGTACCCTGACCCCGTCGTTCTACGGCGTGGCCACCTGGGAACTGACCGGCACCGCCAACTACTCGGTGATCGGCAACACCTACGGCGTCGCTGGCGCCGGCGCTCGTAACAGCAGCCAGTTCAGCTACAAGACCCCCAACCTGGGCGGCTTCAACGCCGAGTTGGGCTACATCGCCAAGCCTGACAACGGTGGCAACTCCAAGTGGGACGTGAACGCCATCTACGCCAATGGCCCGATCGGCGTCGGCCTGTCCGCCAACAAGGCGCAGAACAGCAAGACCAACTGGTCGCTGGGCGGCAAGTACAACTTTGGCAACTTCGCCCTGGCTGCCAGCTACCACGACGCAAAGATTCGTGATCGCCGCGGCTTCGGTCTGGGCGGCACGGCCACCTTCGGCGCCGCTTCGGTCACGCTCGACCTGACCCGCGACACCCGCAACGGCGGTGGCAAGAAGTACACCAACGGCCTGCTGGAAGCCAAGTACGCGCTGTCCAAGCGCACGTTCATGTACGGCGCCTACCTGCGCCTGGACGGCACCAACAACTACGGTATCGGTGTCCGCCACAACTTCTGATCGTCGGGCTACCTGAAAGGGTAGTTTCAGATCAGTCGAAAAAGCCGCCTTCGGGCGGCTTTTTCTTTGGCCGTGCTTGGATCGGCGCAGCGCATAACTGCGGCATGCGCCGCAGGCGCGTCATCGACGGCCACAGATCGAACTCATGGCGCGCAGCGCCAGCCCTTGATCATGTGGCAGCCGCCGCTGCCATGCTCGCAATCCCTGTCACGGACCGGCCAGCCGCTCTGTTAGCATCGGCGCCTGCTACGTTTTTTGACACATGGGCGCTTTCATCCTCCGCCGCTTCATCCAGGCCATCATCGTGATGGTGTCGGTGGCCTTCATCGCATTCCTGCTGTTCCAGTATGTGGGCGACCCGGTGGTGTTCCTGCTGGGCCAGGACGCCACGCCGGAGCAGATTCGCGAGCTGCGCGCCGACCTGGGCCTGGATCAGCCCTTCTTCGTGCAGTTCTGGCATTTCCTGGTGAACGCCGCGCAGGGCGAGTTCGGCCTCAGCCTGCGACAGGGCGCCAAGGTGTCGCGCCTGCTGGGCGAGCGCTTTCCCGCCACCTTCGAACTGGCGGTGGCCGCTGCTCTGCTGGCGCTGCTGGTGGGGGTGCCGATGGGCGTCTACGCAGCGCTCAAGCGTGGCACCTTCATGAGCCAAGTGTTCATGACGGTGTCGCTGCTCGGCGTCTCGCTGCCCACCTTCCTGATCGGCATCCTGCTGATCCTGGTGTTCTCGGTCTGGTTCGGCTGGATGCCAAGCTTCGGCCGTGGCGAGACCGTCAATCTCGGCTGGTGGAGCACCGGCCTGCTGACCAAGAGCGGCTGGATGCACCTGATCCTGCCGGCGATCACGCTGGCGATCTTCCAGCTCACGCTGATCATGCGCCTGGTGCGCGCCGAGATGCTGGAGGTGCTGCGCACCGACTACATTAAGTTCGCGCGCGCGCGCGGTCTGACCGACCGCGCCATTCACTTCGGTCACGCGCTCAAGAACACGCTGGTGCCGGTGATGACCATCACCGGCCTGCAGCTCGGCGGCCTGATCGCCTTTGCCATCATCACCGAGACGGTGTTCCAGTGGCCCGGCATGGGTCTGCTGTTCATCCAGGCCGTGACCTTCGCCGATGTGCCCGTGATGGCGGCCTACCTGTGCCTGATCGCGCTGATCTTCGTCTTCATCAACCTGATCGTGGACATGCTCTACGTCGTGGTCGATCCGCGCCTGCGCGGGGCCAGGGCGGGCGGCCACTGAAGAAGATGCGCGGACCATCCCGCGACGGCAGTTCCTGTTTCATCCATCGAGGAGGCATTCCATGAAAACCCAACTTTCCCTGCTTGCCGGCGCCGCGCTGGTGGCACTGGCCGCGTCGGTGTCGGCGCAGACGGTGCGCATTGCCAACCAGGGCGACGCGCTGTCGCTCGACCCGCATTCGCTCAACGAGTCGCTGCAACTGTCCGTGGTCGGCAACGTCTATGAGCCGCTGATCGACCTGGACAAGGACCTGAAGTCGATCCCAGGCCTGGCCACGGCGTGGCAGCAGACCTCGCCCACGGTGTGGCGCTTTCAGTTGCGCAAGAACGTCAAGTTTCATGACGGCACGCCCTTCACCGCCGACGACGTGGTGTTCACCATGGCGCGCGTGGCCGGCGACGGCTCGGACATGAAGAGCTACGTGAACGACTTCAAGGAAGTGCGCAAGATCGACAGCCACACGGTGGAGATCGAGACCAAGACGCCGCTGCCGATCCTGCCGCAGATCCTGTCGCAGGTGCTGATCATGAGCAAGAAGTGGTGCGAAACCAACCAGACCACCCGCCCGGTCGACCGCCGCAAGGGCATCGAGAATGCCGCCTCCTTCAAGACCAACGGCACCGGCCCCTACCATGTGCGCGAGCGCCAGCCCAGCGTCAGCACGCGCTTCGCGCGCAACCCGAACTACTGGGGCAAGGTCCAGGGCAATGTACAGGAGGTCGTGTTCACGCCGATTGCCAGCGCCTCGACACGCGTGGCCGCGCTGCTGTCGGGCCAGGTGGACGTGATGGAGCCGGTGCCGGTGCAGGACATCGACCGCGTCAACACCAACGCCGGCACCCGGGTGCTGACCGGCGCCGAACTGCGCACCATCTTCCTGGGCATGGACCAGAAGCGCGACGAGCTGCTGTTCTCCAGCGTCAAGGGCAAGAACCCGTTCAAGGACAAGCGCGTGCGCCAGGCCTTCTACCAGGCGATCGACATCGACGGCATCCAGAAGACCGTGATGCGCGGCGCCTCCAACCCGTCGGCGCTGATGGTCGGCCCGGGCATCAACGGCTTCGACCCTTCGGTCAAGCGCCTGCCCTACGACACCGAGGCGGCCAAGAAGCTGCTGGCCGAGGCCGGCTACGGCAGCGGCTTCGAGGTGACCATGAACTGCCCCAACGACCGCTACGTCAACGATGCGCAGATCTGCCAGACGGTGGCCGCCAACCTGGCGCGCATCGGCGTCAAGATCAACCTGCAGGCCGAGACCAAGGGTACGTATTTCCCCAAGATCCTGCGCCGCGACACCAGCTTCTACCTGCTCGGCTGGACACCGTCCACTTACGACGCGCACAACCCGCTGAATGCGCTGATGCGCTGCCCCGACGACAAGACCGGCGCCGGCCAGTTCAACCTGGGCAGCTATTGCAACCCGAAGCTCGACGAGCTGACGGTGAAGATCGGCGCCGAGGCCGACAAGGCCACGCGCGATGCCATGATCAAGGAGGCGTTCAAGATCCACACCGACGAGGTCGGCCACCTGCCGCTGCACCAGCAGGGCCTGGCCTGGGGCGTGAGCCGCAAGGTCGATCTGGTTCAGCGCGCCGACAACTACATGCCGTTCCGGCTGATCACCGTCAAGAACTGAGGCACGGCTGGCGCCAGGCCGCCGCCGCGGCGGCTTGGCGCCTGTCTTTTTTCATGCGCGTCTTGCCCTCTCCATCATGAGTCAGTTGCTCGCCCGCTGGTGGGACAGCGATGTCGGCTACAGCTTCCGCACCTCGCCGACCGCCATCACCGCCGCCCTGATCGCCTTCGTCTGCGTCTTCTGCGCGGTGTTCGCGCATTGGGTGGCGCCGCACAACCCGTTCGACCTGACCACGCTGGAGTTGAGCGATGCGCGCCTGCCGCCGGCCTGGGAGGAAGCCGGCAAGGCGCGCTACCTGCTGGGCACCGACGACCAGGGGCGCGACATCCTGTCGGCGCTGATCTACGGCGCGCGCATCTCGCTGGTGGTGGGCCTGGTGTCGGTGCTCATCTCGGTGGTGGTGGGCGTGCTGCTGGGCCTGGTCGCCGGCTTCAAGGGCGGCTGGATCGACTCCTTCCTCATGCGCGTGTGCGACGTCATGCTGTCGTTCCCGGCCATCCTGGTGGCGCTGCTGATCGCCGGCGTCGGGCGCGCGCTGTTCCCGCACGCAAACGAGTCGCTCGCCTTCGGCGTGCTGATCGTCGCCATCTCGCTCACCGGCTGGGTGCAGTACGCGCGCACCGTGCGCGGCAGCACCATGGTCGAGCGCAACAAGGAATACGTGCAGGCGGCGCGCGTCACCGGCGTGTCGCCTGCGCGCATCATGCGCAAGCATGTGCTGCCCAACGTGACCGGGCCGGTATTGGTGCTGGCGACCATCCACGTGGCCACCGCCATCATCACCGAAGCCACGCTGTCCTTCCTCGGCGTCGGTGTGCCGCCCACCTCGCCCTCGCTCGGCACCCTGATCCGCGTCGGCAACGACTACCTGTTCTCGGGCGAGTGGTGGATCACCATCTTCCCCGGCGTCATGCTGGTGCTGATCGCGCTGTCGGTGAACCTGCTGGGCGACTGGCTGCGCGATGCGCTGAACCCCAGGCTGCGATGACCTCGCTGCGCTTCGATGACAAATGCCCTCGCTTCGCTCGATGACGGCGCTTCGCGCCATGACGGGACATCGGTCATTCGTCATTGAAGCCGCGCAGCGGCGAAGTCATCGAGCGAAGCGAGCTCATCGCGCACGAACTGAGACAAGACCCAAGCCATGGCATTGCTAGAAGTCAAGAACCTGATCGTCGAATTCCCCGGCCGGCGCGGCACGCTGCGCGCGCTGGACGACATTTCCTTCGCCATTGCACCGGGCGAGATCCTGGGCGTGGTGGGCGAGTCGGGCGCCGGCAAGTCGCTCACCGGCGCGTCCATCATCGGCCTGCTGGAGCCGCCCGGGCGCGTGGCCGGCGGCCAGATCCTGCTGGAGGGCGAGCGCATCGACCATTTGTCGCACGAGCAGATGCGCCACATCCGCGGCCGCAAGATCGGCGCCATCTTCCAGGATCCGCTGACCTCGCTGAACCCGCTCTACAGCATCGGCCGCCAGCTGGTCGAAACCATCCAGACCCACCTGCCGATGAGCGCCGACGCGGCGCGCCAGCGCGCCATCAAGCTGCTGCAGGACACCGGCATTCCCGCCGCCGAGCAGCGCATCGACCACTACCCGCATCAGTTCTCGGGCGGCATGCGCCAGCGCGTGGTGATCGCGCTGGCGCTGGCGGCCGAGCCCAAGCTGATCGTGGCCGACGAGCCGACCACCGCGCTTGACGTGTCGATCCAGGCGCAGATCATCCAGCTGCTCAAGAGCGTGTGCGCCTGAGCGCGGCGCGGCGGTCATGCTGATCACGCACGACATGGGCGTGATTGCCGAGACCTGCGACCGCGTGGCGGTGATGTACGCCGGCCGCATCGCCGAGATCGGCCCGGTGCACCAGGTCATCAACCAGCCGGCGCACCCGTATACGGCCGGCCTGATGGCCGCCATTCCCGACATGGCGGTGGACCGCGAGCAGCTCTACCAGATCGACGGCGCGATGCCGCGCCTGAACGCCATTCCGCGCGGCTGCGCCTTCAACCCACGCTGCCCGCGCGTGTTCGAGCGCTGCCGCATCGAGCGGCCCGAGCTGATGGACGCCGGCGCCACGCAGGCGGCGTGCTGGCTGCATGCGGCGGGCGCACCCGCCGCTGCCGCAGCGCAGGGAGCGCTCGCATGAACCCCACCGTGCTCGACCGTTCGACCGATGTCACCCCCCCGAACAGCGCACCGCCGCTGGTGCAGGCCGACGACCTGGCCAAGACCTTCGACGTCTCGCCGCCACTGCTCAACCGCCTGCTCGAGCGCAAGCCGCGGCAGCTGCTGCACGCGGTCGACGGCGCCAGCTTCAGCATCGACAAGGGCCAGACGCTGGCGCTGGTGGGCGAATCGGGCTGCGGCAAGAGCACCGTGGCGCGCCTGCTGGTGGGTTTGTACGAACCCACGCGCGGACACTTCCACTTCGACGGCCAGGACGCGCACGCCGCCTTCCAGGCCGGCGGCGAGCGTTCGCGCCAGCTGCGCGAGCGCATCCAGATGATCTTCCAGGACCCCTACGCCAGCCTCAACCCGCGCTGGAAGGTGGCCGACATCATTGCCGAGCCGATGCGCGAGCACCGCATCGTCACCGACAAGGCAGCGCTGGAACAGCGCGTGGGCGAGCTGCTGCTGTCGGTGGGCCTGGCGCCGGCCGACATGGTCAAGTACCCGCACCAGTTCTCGGGCGGGCAGCGCCAGCGCATCTCGATCGCGCGCGCGCTGGCGACGCAGCCCGAGTTTCTGGTCTGCGACGAACCGACCAGCGCGCTCGACGTGTCGGTGCAGGCACAGGTGCTGAACATCATGAAGAACCTGCAGCGCGAGCGCGGTCTGACCTATCTGTTCATCAGCCACAACCTGGCGGTGGTGCATCACGTCAGCGACCAGGTCGGCGTGATGTACCTGGGCCGCATCGTCGAGCTGGCGCCCAAGCACGCGCTGTTCGACACGCCACGCCACCCCTATACGCGCATGCTGCTGGACGCCATCCCCAAGATGCACGACACCGGCCGCGCACGCACGCCGGTGCAAGGCGAGGTGCCGAACCCGCTGAATCCGCCGACCGGCTGCAGCTTCCACCCACGCTGCCCGCACGCCAACGCGCGCTGCAAGAGCGAGCGGCCGCAGATGCTGGATTTCAAGGGCATCCGGGTGGCCTGCCACGCGGTCGAGGAAGGGCGCATCTGACGCTCGCCTGCGGACCAGCGCCTGAGCTGCCCGATAATCGGCGCATGAACCAGCTCGACGCGCTCAAGCAATTCACCACCGTGGTCGCCGACACCGGCGACTTCCGCCAGCTGGCGCAGTTCCAACCGCAGGACGCCACCACCAACCCCTCGCTGATCCTGAAGGCGGTGCAAAAGCCCGAGTACGCGCCGCTGCTGCAGGACACCGCGGCGCGCCATCGCGGAGCGCCGCTGGACGAGTTGATGGACCGCCTGCTGGTGCGCTTTGGCTGCGAGATCCTGTCGCTGATCCCGGGCCGCGTGTCGACCGAGGTCGATGCGCGCCTGTCCTTCGACGCCGACGCCAGCGTCGCCCGAGCCGAGCGCCTGATCGCGCTCTACCGGGCCGCCGGCGTGCCGAGCGAGCGCGTGCTGATCAAGCTCGCCAGCACCTGGGAAGGCATCCGCGCCGCCGAGCGGCTTGAGCGGCGCGGCATCCGCTGCAACATGACGCTGCTGTTCTCGTTCTGCCAGGCGGTCGCCAGCGGCCAGGCCGGCGCACAGCTGATCTCGCCCTTCGTCGGCCGCATCTACGACTGGTACAAGAAGGCGGCCGGCAGCGACTGGGACGAGGCCGCGATGGCCGGCGCCAACGACCCGGGCGTGCAGTCGGTCGCGCGCATCTTCAAGCACTACAAGCGCCACGGCATCGCCACCGAGGTGATGGGCGCCAGCTTTCGCAACATCGGCCAGATCCGCGCGCTGGCCGGTTGCGACCTGCTGACCATCGCGCCCGAGTTGATGACGCAGCTGGCCGCCAGCGAAGACGCGCTGCCGCGCGCGCTCGACGCCGAGGCGGCGCGGGCGCTGGATCTGCCGGCCGTGCACTACGACGAAGCCGCCTTCCGCCTGGCGCTGAACCAGGACGCCATGGCGACCGAGAAGCTGGCCGAGGGCATCCGCGCCTTCATCGTCGACGCCGAGAAGCTGGAAGCCCTGCTGCAGGCCGCCTGAACCCATCCCGGCCATGGACTGGCAGCAGCGACCGCGTTGCGACGAAGTGCCCGCCTGGGCGGCGCTGCAGTCGCACTTTGCACAGCATTTCTCGGGCGATGCGGCCTTCGATCTGCGCCGCGCATTTGCCGAAGATGCGCAGCGGTGCGAACGTTTCAGCCTGGAGGCGGCGGGCCTGCTCGCCGACCTGTCGAAGAACCTGATCGACCCCGCCGCGCAGGCGCTGCTGACCCGCCTGGCGCACGAGTGCGGCATCGAGGCGCAACGCGACGCCATGCTGGCGGGCGCGCGCATCAACCGCAGCGAGGGGCGCGCCGTCACGCACACGCAGTGGCGCCTGCCGGCGCCACATGCCGACATGGCCGCCACGCGCGCCGACATGCTGGCCTTCGCCGAGTCGGTGCGGGCCGACGGCGCGATCACCGACGTCGTCAACATCGGCGTCGGCGGCTCCGACCTCGGCCCGCGGCTGGTGGTGCAGGCGCTGCGCGCCAGCGGCCAGGCGAGCGGGCCACGGCTGCACTTCGTCGCCAACATGGACGGCCACGAACTGGCCGAGTTGCTGCCGCGACTGACGCCCGGCGGCACGCTGTTCCTGCTGGCCTCCAAGACCTTTGGCACCGCCGAGACGATGCAGAACGCGGCCTCGGCGCGCGCCTGGTTCACGGCCCAGGGCGGCACCGACGTGGCACGGCATTTTGTCGCCCTCAGCGCCAACGCGTCGGCGGCGGCGGCGTTCGGCGCAGGTCGCTGCTTTGGTTTCGACGACGGGGTCGGCGGACGCTTCTCACTCTGGTCCCCGATCGGGCTGTCGATCGCCATCGCCGCCGGCACACCGGCGTTCCAGGCATTGCTGGCCGGCGCCCATGCGATGGACCGGCATTTCGCCGAGGCGCCGCTGCCCCGCAGCCTGCCGGTGCAACTGGCGCTGCTCGACCTCTGGTACCGCAATTTCCATGGCTTCAGCAGCCGCTGCGTCGCGCCCTACCACCACGGCCTGCGCCGTCTGCCGGCCTATCTGCAGCAACTGGAGATGGAAAGCAACGGCAAGCGCGTGGACACGCAAGGCCGCGCCCTGCGCTTCCACAGCGCCGGCACCACCTGGGGCGAGGTGGGCAGCAACAGCCAGCACGCCTTCTTTCAGAAGCTGCATCAGGGCACGCAGCCGGTGCCGGTGGAATTCGTGCTGGCGCGCACGGCGGCGCACGCACTGCCCGGCCATCAGCGGAAGCTGCTGGCGCATGCGCTGTCGCAGGCCCGCGCGCTGATGCTGGGCCAGCAAGGCGATGCGCCGGAGCGCGACTTTCCCGGCAACCGGCCGTCGACCGTGCTGCTGCTGCCGGACCTGTCGCCGCGCAGCCTGGGCACACTGCTGGCGCTGTACGAACACCGCAGCTTCGTGCTCGGCGCCTTGTGGGGCGTCAACCCCTTCGATCAATGGGGCGTGGAGCTGGGCAAGCGCCACGCCGGTGAGCTGGAGCGCTGCCTGCTCGGCGAGGGCGAGCTGTCCGAGCTGGACGCCAGCACGCGGGCGCTGGTCGAACGGCTGCGGGCGGCGGGCGCCACGGGCTGAGCCGCAGGAACGGCCCGCAGGAACGGAAAAAGCCGCTGGTCACCCAGCGGCTTTTTTGTCCGATCAGCGGCGGCTGCCGAACCCTCCGCGCCAGAGCGCGGAAGATCCGGCGGCGGATTTACATCATCCCGTCCATGCCACCCATGCCGCCCATGCCCGGAGGCATGCCGCCCATCGGCGCATCGTCCTTCGGCGCCTCGGCGACCATCACTTCGGTGGTCAGCATCAGGCTGGCCACCGATGCGGCGTTCTGCAGCGCGGTGCGGGTCACCTTGGTCGGATCCAGAATGCCCATCTCGATCATGTCGCCATAGGTGTGGTTGGCGGCGTTGAAGCCGTAGGTGCCCTTGCCTTCCAGCACCTTGTTGACCACCACCGAAGCCTCGTCGCCGGAGTTGACGACGATCTCGCGCAGCGGCTGCTCAACCGCGCGCAGCACGATCTTGATGCCGGCGTCCTGGTCGTGGTTGTCGCCCTTGATCTCGCCCGCGGCCTGACGCGCGCGCAGCAACGCCACGCCGCCACCGGCCACGATGCCCTCTTCCACTGCGGCGCGGGTGGCGTGCAGGGCGTCTTCGACGCGGGCCTTCTTCTCTTTCATCTCGACCTCGGTCGCGGCACCGACCTTGATCACCGCCACGCCGCCGGCCAGCTTGGCCACGCGCTCTTGCAGCTTCTCACGATCGTAGTCGCTGGTGGCTTCCTCGATCTGCACGCGGATCTGCTTGACGCGCGCCTCGATGTCTTCGGCCTTGCCGGCGCCGTCGATGATGGTGGTGTTTTCCTTGCCGACCTCGATGGTCTTGGCCTGGCCCAGATCGGCCAGCGACACCTTCTCCAGCGACAGGCCGACTTCCTCGGCGATCACCTTGCCGCCGGTCAGGATGGCGATGTCTTCCAGCATGGCCTTGCGGCGGTCGCCGAAGCCCGGCGCCTTCACGGCCACCACTTTCAGGATGCCACGGATGGTGTTCACCACCAGGGTCGCCAGCGCTTCGCCTTCGACTTCTTCGGCAATGATCAGCAGCGGACGGCCGGCCTTGGCGACGGCTTCCAGCGTGGGCAGCAGCTCGCGGATGTTGCTGATCTTCTTGTCGAACAGCAGCACGTAGGGGTTGTCCAGCAGCGCGGCCTGCTTCTCGGGGTTGTTGATGAAGTAGGGCGACAGGTAGCCACGGTCGAACTGCATGCCTTCCACCACGTCCAGCTCGTTGTCCAGGCTCTTGCCGTCTTCGACGGTGATCACGCCCTCTTTGCCCACCTTGTCCATGGCGTCGGCAATGATCTTGCCGATCGACTCGTCGGAGTTGGCGGAGATGGAACCCACCTGGGCGATTTCCTTGCTGGTGGTGGTGGCCTTGCTGGCCTGCTTCAGCTGTTCGACCAGGGCGGCGACCGCCTTGTCGATGCCGCGCTTGAGGTCCATCGGGTTCATGCCGGCGGCCACGTACTTCATGCCTTCACGCACGATCGACTGAGCCAGCACCGTGGCGGTGGTGGTGCCGTCACCGGCGGCGTCGCTGGTCTTGGAAGCGACTTCCTTGACCATCTGCGCGCCCATGTTCATGAGCTTGTCCTTGAGCTCGATCTCCTTGGCGACCGAGACACCGTCCTTGGTGACGGTGGGGGCGCCGAACGAGCGCTCCAGCACCACGTTGCGACCCTTGGGGCCCAGGGTGGTCTTGACGGCGTTGGCCAGGATGTTCACGCCTTCGGCCATGCGGCTGCGGGCGTCAGAACCGAAAATTACGTCTTTTGCTGCCATTTTTAATCTTCCTTGCTTAAATTGGGTCTTAAAGCGGGCAAATGATTATTTCTCGACGACCGCGAACAGGTCGTCCTCTTTCATCACCAGCAACTCATCGCCGTCGACCTTCACGGTCTGGCCGCTGTACTTGCCGAACAGCACAAGGTCGCCCACCTTCACGTTCATCTTGATGTAGTCACCATCGTCGTCACGCTTGCCCGGACCCACGGCCAGCACTTCGCCCTGATCGGGCTTTTCGGCGGCGTTGTCGGGAATCACGATGCCGGAGGCGGTCTTGGTTTCGTTCTCCAGGCGCTTGACGATCACACGATCGGCGAGAGGGCGCAGCTTCATCAGGTTCTCCTAATTGCAAGTTTGAAAAGGTGTAAGCCGGCCACACGCGCTTGAATGAAACGGGCCGCCGGCTGGAAAGTGAAGAGGTGGCGCGCGTTGCTAGCACTCAACCTCAACGAGTGCTAATGATAAGGGCAAACCAGCCAATTTCAAGTCGGCAAGAGGGATTTTGTTCTTGCGGAACACCGCAATCGGCGACGCGCACCCAGGCTTACGCGTCCAGCGGCAGCACCGCCCAATCGACTGGAAGGCTCGTGTCCACCTGGATCGCCAGCGCCTGTTCGGCGGCCGTGAGTGGCTCGCGCTCGATCAGTTGGCGCTCCAGCACCTCCAGCGTCGCCTCCGAGGCGTCGCGTCCCTCGGCCGCACGGCGGCGCACGCGCTCGCGCAGCAGCTCCACCGGCGCATCGAACACCAGCAGCCGGCAACGCACGCCGAGCCTTGTGGCCAGCGCGATGAAGCCGGCGCGGTGCGCTCGGCGCAAAAGGGTGGCGTCCACCAAGACCGCGAAGCCGGCCTCCAGCACCTGCCGGGCGCGCTCGCGCAACGCAGCGTAGGTGCGCGCACTGGCCTCTGGCGTGTAAATGCTTTCGGGCAGGCTTTGGCTGGAGGCCTCGGGCGCCAGGCCGAACAGGCGCTTGCGCTCGACATCGGCGCGCAGGCGCACGATGCCGCGCGACTCGATCAGCGGCTGGCTCTGGCTGCTCTTGCCTGAGCCCGAGACGCCGCTGGCCAGCCACAGCACACGTTCGCGCGGCTGTGCCAACTCGTGCGCCAGCTGCAGGTAGCGCGCCACTTCGCGCGCAGGCTCATCGTCCGGCGCACCCATGCGCAACCCCGCCACCTTGGCCCGTACCAGCGCGCGGTAGACGGCGTAGAACGGCAGCAGTGCCAGACCCGCGTGGTCGCCGGTCAGATCCAGCCACGCATTGATGAAGCGCCAGGCCAGCGGCGCCAGCCCGTGCGCGTGCAAATCCATGAACAGGAAGGCCACGTCGGCCACGGTGTCGATCCAGCGCAGCTGCGGATTGAACTCGATGGCGTCGAACAGCTGCGGCGCGCCCTCCCACCAGATCAGATTGCCCAGGTGCAGGTCGCCATGGCCCTCGCGCACGTGGCCGCCGGCCAGGCGCGCGGCGAACAGCGGGTGCAGTCGCTCGCCCTCAGCCTCGGTCCATTGCCGCAGTGCCGCCAACTGATCCGACATCCGCGCCATCGCATCGCCTTGCACCCGCTCGGCCAGCGGCGCAAAGTTGCCCCGCGCCCATTGGCGAATGGCATCGGCCTGACCGTACGGCCCGCCAGAGACGGCGACATCCGCCGCCTGATGAAAGGCCGCGATGTGCCGCGCCAGCGCGTCGATGTGCTCACCCCGCAAGTGGCCGCGCACCGCGCAGTCGGCCAACAACGCCTCTTGCGGAAAGCGCCGCATGCGCACCGCCACGTCGATCACCGGCCCGTCGCCGCCGATGCACGGCGCTGCCACGCTGCCGGTGATGGGCACTACGTCCAGGTAAATATTAGGCGCGGTGCGGCGATTGATGCGCAGCTCTTCCGCGCAGGCCGCGCACCGCCGTTCGAGCGTGCTGAAGTCCAGAAAGTCGAGCTTCAGCGGCTTCTTCAGCTTGTAGGCGCGCTCGCCCGCCAGCAGCACCCAGGAGATGTGGGTTTCGACGCACTCCGCGCCCAGCCGCGTGCGCAGCGCCTGCACCAGGGCGCGACTGCCGGCCAGTGCGCCCACCGCCGTCACACGTTGAACAGAAAGTTCATCACGTCGCCATCCTTGACGACATATTCCTTGCCCTCGCTGCGCATCTTGCCGGCGTCCTTGGCGCCCTGCTCGCCCTTGAGTTCGATGTAGTCGTCAAAGGCAATCGTCTGGGCGCGGATGAAGCCGCGCTCGAAGTCGCCGTGGATCACGCCGGCCGCCTGCGGCGCCGTGTCGCCGATGCGGATGGTCCAGGCGCGCACTTCCTTCACACCGGCGGTGAAGTAGGTCTGCAGGCCCAGCAGCTTGAAGGCGGCGCGGATCAGGCGGTTCAGGCCCGGCTCGTCCTGCCCCATCTCGGCCAGGAACAGCGCCTTGTCCTCATCGCCCATGTCCGCCATGTCGGCTTCCATCTTGGCGCAGATGGCCACCACCGGCGCGTTCTGGCCGGCGGCGTAGTCGCTCAGGCGGTCGAGCAGCGGGTTGTTCTCGAAGCCGTCCTCGCTCACGTTGCCGACGAACATGGCCGGCTTGGCGGTGATCAGGCACAGGGGCTTCAACAAGGCCTGCTCTTCCTTCGAGAGATCCAGCGTACGCACCGGCCGCGCCTCGTTCAGCGCCGCCTGCACCGGGCCCAGCACCTTCAGCATCGCCGCCGCCTCCTTGTCGTTGCCCGACTTGGCGGCCTTGGAGTAGCGCTGCAGGGCTTTCTCCACCGTGCCCATGTCGGCCAGGCACAGCTCGGTCTGGATCACCTCGATGTCCGAGATCGGATCGACCTTGCCCGCCACGTGCACCACGTTATCGTCCTCGAAGCAGCGCACCACGTTGACGATGGCGTCGGTCTCGCGAATGTGCGCCAGAAACTGGTTGCCCAGCCCCTCGCCCTGGCTGGCGCCCGCCACCAGGCCGGCGATGTCGACGAACTCGACGATGGCCGGCAGCACGCGTTCGGGCTTCACGATCTCGGCCAGCTGCGCCAGACGCGGATCGGGCACCTCGACCACGCCCGTGTTGGGCTCGATGGTGCAGAAAGGGTAATTCTCCGCCGCTATCCCCGCCTTGGTCAGCGCATTGAAGAGAGTGGACTTGCCGACGTTGGGCAGCCCAACGATTCCGCACTGAAGCGCCATGATCTTTCCTTTATGGATCAACCCCCTTGCACCACCGAGCCCAGCACGGGCGTGGTCGAGGTGCCCGATCCGCGTCTGGCGCCGATGGCGCTGATTAGCCGGGTCTTTCGCTCAAATTCCGCAGTTCTTGGTCCGCGTTTTGCCTGGGGGAAATAGGTGGCGATTGTACGAATTAGCGAAGCGTTGCTGAAGCGCAGCAACTTGGCCGATGGGACGATCCTGCGGGACCGGATGCTCAGCGGCTTCTGTGTTCGCATGAATGCCCGCAAGCCTGTCCATCACCCCGGTGATGAAAGAAATCCTTGAACGCCGATGCGAAGGTCTGTACCCAGAACAGGATGCCTCAATGCAGATCGGCCGCTGCGCCGCAGCACTTCTTGAACTTCTTGCCGCTGCCGCAGGGGCAAGGCTCGTTGCGTCCCACCTTCGGTTGCATCGCTTTGGCGACCATGCGCTCATGGACAGCGCGTCTGAGTGGCAGCCAGTGGGCATGCATGTCCAGGACAGCTTGCGGGATCTGCAGGGCCAGCTTGGCCCGCATGGCGGGCGTCTTGGTGAGCGCGTCCTGATCTTCCGAGAAGTCGTCTTCGCCCAGCAGGGCGATCGGCCGAACCCAGGCTTGCCCTTGTGGGGTCGAGAGCAAGGGCGCCCAGTCGTTCCAGCAAAGCCGCATGCCTTCGACAAAGCCGTAGGCCCACATCTCGGCGTCGTCATATTCCCGCAGGTCGCCCCCGTAGGTCCTCATGGACCAGTAAGGATTGATCTCTCGGGGGTCATCCTCGAGTCCGGCAATGATGCTGTTGAAGTGACGCATGACCAGTCCCAGCACGTGACTCAACTGCGCGATGGAATCCATTGGCGGCATCATCTCCTGGGTGCCCCAGATCTTGGGCAGCCACTGCTTGGGCTGGATCGTCGTGGGCCCGATCGCAATGGCGTGCAGGAATCCGTCCACCATGTCCAGCGTCATCACCTCTTCGGTGTCGACGTCGTGGAGCAGGAACTGGTCGAGTTCGTTGAGCTCGTCCTCGCTCAACGGGGTAAATGGCGTGACCATCGAGTGAACCGGATGTGGAAACGATCACGATTCTCGCGCACTGCCGCGCCGCCAAGCGCCTGATCGCACCGTGACCGCTGCATCAAAGATCGTCTGCGCACAAGGGGCGCGGTAAAAAGAGTGCTTACGCTTGAACGGCCGAGACGATCGCCTGAATGCTCGCATGCAGCCCCTTTGGGGTGATCTGCAGGCGCTGGCGTTCAGCGCCCAACCGTTCGGGTTTGATGAAGACCAGCGCGGTGGCCGTGCGTTCGGTACTCAGGGACGGACTCCAATGAAGGCGCAATACCCGCAGGCGCGCTGATTCGGCGTGCTGATTCGGAGTGCTGAGCGGCGACGATCTGGCCAGGGTGTACCGCAGCGCCGACGTGATGGTATTCCCCGGAGTGACCGACACCTTTGGTCTGATGATGGTCGAGTCGATCGCCTGCGGAACGCCGGTGGGGACTTGCCGGTGCCGGAACCGATCGAGGTGCTGGGCGCGATTCGCCCGGCGGCGCCATCGACGACGATCTGCGCGCCGCTTGCCTGGCGGCGCTGGACAAGCCGTGCGATGGCGTGCGGAGGCATGCGGAGCAGTTCAACTGGCCGACGGCGACGCGGCAGTTCGAGCAGGCGCTGATGCGCATCGGGCGCGCCAGCGAGGCGGCGGATGAGCAGATGACACGACGGCTAAATTGAATGAAAATTGAATGAAAACCCAGGTCAAGCTGAACACCTTTGAACGCAAAGGGCGCAGAGGCTTCGCAAAAAAACTCAAAGGCTTTTGAGTTGATTTTTCTGCGACTTTTGCGCCACCTCTGCGTCCTTGGTGTTCAAAAAAATCAATCCCCCACGATCTCGCGCAACCAATCGGGCAAGGGCGCCGATTTCTGCTTCGGGAAGTCCACCCACACGATGGTGGCGCCGCCCGTGGCGCACACCTCGCCGGGCCGGTCGGTGCGTTCCATGGTGTGCCAGCTGTCGAACGAGGTGCGGCCGGGGTCGCTGACGAAGGTCTTGATCAGCACCCCGCCTGGGTACTCGAACTGCCGATTGAAGTTGCAGAACGCGTTGACGATGACCGGGCCGACCCCGCCGGGGTCGGGGTTGAAACCGATCGAGGTGAACCAGTCGATGCGCGCCGTCTCCATGTAGCGGAAGTACACGGCGTTGTTGATGTGGCCCATCGCGTCCATGTCGCCCCAGCGGATGGGGATGGTCATCTCGAACACAAGTTTTTTCTTCTCGGGGATGTCGATCTTCATTTGTGCGCCTTGATGGATGCCAGGATGCCGGCGGTGAACAGCGCCGCGGCCGCCCACTGCGCGAGGGTGGGCCAGCGATGGTCCCATAGAAAAGAGTACAGCAGCGCGAACAGCGTCTCGCTGACGATGAGCTGCCCGCACAGGCTGGCCGAGAGTTTTTGGCTGGCGATGTTCCACAAGATGGTGGCGAGCCAGCTGGAACCAACGCCGATGGCGACCGCGATCAGCGCGAACAGCGGCCAGCCGGGTTGCGCCATGAGTTGCGGCAGCGGTGTGCCGAGCGTCAATGCCAGCAGCAGGCCGCCCAGGCCCGTCGCCACGCCCAGCCAGTTGGCCCAGTCGGTGGCGCCGACCTCGGGATGGCGGCGCAGCCAGGCGGCGTTGAGCAACGCGAACGCCGTCCAGCACGCCATCGACGCCACGGCCAGGCCGATGCCGCGCAGGTAATGCGGGCCGGGCGTGCCCTCGGGCGCCTGCGCCATCAGCGCGAGTCCTGCGGCCGTCAGCAGCAGGCCAGGCAGCAACGCGGCCCAGCGCAGGCCGTGCGGCTTGCCCAGCAGCATGACCCAGATGGGGATGGTGCCGACGATCAACGCCGGCATGGCGGTGCCGGCGTCGCGAATCGACAGCACCAGGATCCAGTAGTAGCCGGTAAAACCCAGCACACTGAGCCACAGCGCGCCCCAGGCCTGTGCCAGCGTCGGCTTGCGCGCGCGCCGCGCCGACCCCGCCAGCACCACCACCGAGACCAGCCCGTAGACGACGAAGCGCCCCGCCGTCAGGTCGATGCCCGCGAAGCCGCTGACCATGCGCGGCGCCACGAACACCAGGCCCCACAGGGCGCCAGCGGCCAGGCCGGCGAGGATGCCGGTCAGCACAGGATGACACCCTCTCCCGCTTGCGGGAGAGAGCCTGCCCCGGACTCGATCCGGGGGTTGGGGTGAGGGAGACCGCGCGTCATATGGAGGCGTGGGCTGCCCTCACCCCTGCCCTCTCCCAGTGGGAGAGGGAGAAACGGCCAAGCGCGATCACCAGGCTGGTTTCAGACCGCGAACCCATCGTCCGCCGCAATCACCGCGCCGTTGACGAAATGGCTCTGATCGCTGGCCAGCATCATCAGCACCGCATCCAGATCCTTCGGCTCGCCCACGCGCTTGCGCGGCAGCATGTTGATGAGCTTCTGGCCCTGCTCGGTGCTCCAGTGGTGGTGGTTGATCTCGGTGTCGATGTAGCCGGGGCAGATGGCGTTGACGTTGATGCCAAAGCGCCCCCACTCCAGCGCCATGGCCTTGGTCATCTGGATCACCGCCGCCTTGCTCATGCAGTACACGCCGATCTGCGGCAGCACCTTCAGCCCCGCCATGCTGGCGATGTTGATGATGCGCCCGCCCGTGAAGCTGCCCGGCGCCGCGCCCTTGGCGCGCGCAATCATGCGCTTGCCCACCTCCTGCGCCACAAAGAAGGCGCCGCGCACGTTGGTGTTGAAGATGAAGTCGTAGTCGTCTTCCCCCACGTCCTGAATGCGCTGGGTGGTGCTGACACCCGAGTTGTTGATCAGGATGTCGATCGAGCCCATCTCGGTCTCGGCGTGCGCCACCGCGCCCTTGATGGACTGCAGGTCGGTCACGTCGCACTCGACCACGTGCGCGTCGCCGCCCTCGCCTTCGATGCGCGCGCGCAGGTCCTTCAGCTTCTCGATGCGGCGGCTGGCCAGCACCACGCCGGCGCCGGCGCGCGCCAGTGTGCGGGCGAACTCGGCGCCCAGGCCGCCCGAGGCGCCGGTGACAAGGGCCACGCGGCCGGACAAATCGATGCTGTAGCTCATGGGAGGTTTCCTCAAGTGGGCGCGGCTGCGCGAACAGGACGGGATGATGCGCGATGCGTGCATAAAATCAGTCACGCAGCCGACACGGCACGGCGCGAGCCGCACGGACAATGTCGGCCATTATTTCAAACCCGGTGAGAGGCGCCCATGACCCCCGAGGAAATCATCCAGCAGTACGGCCCGCGCGAGGCCATGGAGTACGACGTGGTCATCGTCGGCGCCGGCCCGGCTGGCCTGTCGGCGGCCATCCGCATCAAGCAGCGCGCCGCCGAGCAAGGCCAGGACGTGTCGGTGGTGGTGCTGGAAAAAGGCTCCGAACCCGGCGCGCACATCCTCTCCGGCGCGGTGATGGACCCGAAGGCGCTGGGCGAGCTGATCCCCGACTGGAAGGAAAAAGGCGCGCCGCTGCAGCAGCTGGTGACCGACGACGCCTATGTGTTCCTGAGCGAGACCGGTGGCACGCGCGTGCCGAACCTGTTTCTACCGCCATTCGCGCACAACCACGGCAACTACATCGTCAGTCTGGGCAATGTGGTGCGCTGGCTGGCCGCGCAGGCCGAAGAGCTGGGCGTGGAGATCTTCCCCGGCTTTGCCGCCGCCGAGGTGCTGTACAACGAGGACGGCAGCGTCAAGGGCGTGGCCACCGGCAACTTGGGGCTAGGCAAGGACGGCCAGCCGACCGAGAACTTCCAGCTCGGCATGGAGCTTCTGGCCAAGTACACCATCTTTGCCGAAGGCTCGCGCGGCCACCTGGGCCGGCGCCTGATCGAGCGCTTCAAGCTCGATGCCGCGAGCGACCCGCAGAGCTACGCCATCGGCGTGAAGGAGCTGTGGGAGATCGACCCCAGCCGTCACACGCCCGGCTTCGTGATGCACACCGCCGGCTGGCCGATGGACGAGCACACCTACGGCGGCGCCTTCATGTACCACGCCGAGGACAACAAGGTGCACTGCGGCTACGTGATCGGGCTGAACTACCAGAACCCGTACATGAGCCCGTTCGAGGAGTTCCAGCGCTGGAAGACGCATCCGCGCGTGAAGTGGTACTTCACCGACGACGCCGGCAAGGTCAACGCCAAGCGCCTGTCCTATGGCGCGCGCGCCATCACGGCCGGCGGCGTGCTGGCGTTGCCCAAGACGATTTTCCCCGGCGGTGCGCTGGTCGGCTGCGACGCGGGTTACCTGAACGTCAGCCGCATCAAGGGCAGCCACGCCGCCATCAAGACCGGCTCGCTGGCCGGCGACGCCGCCTATGACGCGGTGACGGCCGGCCGCCAGCACGACGAGCTGACGGCCTACCCCGAAGCCTTCGAGCACAGCTGGCTGGCCGCCGAATTAAATAAGGACCGCAACTTCAAGAACTGGTTCAAGCACGGCCTTTCGGTCGGCACGGTGATGAACGGCTTCGAGCAATACGCGCTGCGCGGCCACGCGCCTTGGACGCTGCACCGCCAGCAGCCGGACCATGTGCAACTGAAGCCCGCCGCCGATTGCCCGCCCATCGTCTATCCCAAGCCCGACGGCCAGTTGACCTTCGACCGTCTCTCCAGCGTGTTCATCAGCAACACCAGCCATGAGGAGAACCAGCCCGCGCACCTGACGCTGAAGGATGCGAGCGTGCCGGTGAACATCAACCTGGCCAAGTTCGCCGGACCCGAAGGGCGCTACTGCCCCGCCGGCGTGTACGAATTCGTGCCCGACGAGGTCAAGGGCGCCGGTGCCCAGCGCCTGCAGATCAACGCCGCCAACTGCGTGCATTGCAAGACCTGCGACATCAAGGACCCGACGCAGAACATCGTCTGGGTCACGCCCGAGGGCGGCGGCGGGCCAAACTACTCAGGCATGTGACCGCACCGGCGCCATGGCGCCGGCCAGCCTGGGCCGCTCGACGTGACAGGAGTCTGAAGCATGCACATCCTCATCACCGGCGGCGCCGGCTTTCTCGGTCTGCGTCTGGCGCGCGCGCTGCTCGGGCGCGACGCGCTGGCCCTGGCTGGCGCGGCGCCACAGCCGATTACGCGCCTGAGCCTGGTCGATCGCGTGGCGCCACCCGCCGACCTACTGGACGACGCGCGCGTGCAAGCCATCACCGGCGATCTGAACGCGCTGCTGGCGCCCGATGCGCAAGGCCCGACGCGCGCCGTGCCGGTCGACATCGACGCTGTGGTGCACCTGGCCGCAGCCGTCAGCGGCGAGTGCGAGGCCGATTTCGACCTGGGCCTGGCCAGCAACCTGGACGCCACGCGCGCCCTGCTGCAAGCCTGCCGCCGGCTGGGCACGCAGCCGGTGTTCGTGTTCTCATCCTCGCTGGCAGTGTTCGGCCACACGCCCGAGCAGCCGCTGCCATCCGTGATCGAGGACGAGACCCTGCCGACGCCGCAAAACAGCTACGGCATTCAGAAATTCATGTGCGAGCAGCTGGTGGCCGACTGCACGCGCAAGGGCTTCGTGCGCGGGCGCAGCGTGCGCCTGATGACGGTGAGCGTGCGGCCCGGCAAGCCCAACGCGGCGGCGTCAAGCTTCATGTCCGGCATGGTGCGCGAACCGCTGGCCGGCGAGCGCGCCGTGTGCCCGGTGCCGCCGGACACGCCGGTGGCGCTGTCGTCGCCGGCGCGCACCATCGAAGGCCTGATCCGCGCGCTGGAGGCCAGCGACGCCGACTGGGGCCCGCGCACCGCCATGAACCTGCCCGCCCTGTCCACCACACCGCGGGAGATGGCGGCGGCGCTGGCGCGCGTGGCCGGCGCCGAGGTGGCGGCGCGCATCGACTGGACGCCCGACGAGGCCATCACCCGCATCGTCGCCAGCTGGCCCGCCGGCATGAACGCCCGCCGCGCCGCGCGCCTGGGGCTGGTGGCCGACGCCAGCTACGACGCGATCATCCGCGACCACCTACGCGAAAACCCCGTGCGCAACATGGCGGACGGACGGGGATAATGCGACTCACTTGCGCGCCCCAATGGGCGCGCTTGGCTGTTCAATCCGCAGGAGACTTATCGATGAAATGGCATCAACTCGCCCTTGGTTTGGGCCTGGCCTTGGGGCTCGTGGCCGGCGCATCCGCGCAGACCACCATGAGGATCAGCATTTCCGTATCGCAGACTTCGCACCAGGGCATCGCCATCGACACCTTCGCCAAGGAAGTCGAGAAGCGCACCCAGGGCCGCTACAAGGTTCAGACCTTCTACAACGGCGCCCTGGGCGGCGAGCGCGAGTCGATCGAGGCGGTGCAGCTGGGCACGCAGGAGCTGGCCTTCAGCTCGACCGGCCCGGTGCCCAACTTCGTGCCCGAGACCAAGATTCTCGACGTGCCCTTCCTGTTCCGCGACAAGGCGCACGCGCGCGCGGTGCTCGACGGCCCGATCGGCGACGAGCTGCTGAAGAAGTTCGAGCCCAAGGGCTTCAAGGCGCTGGCCTGGGCCGAGAACGGCTTCCGCCACATGACCAACAGCAAGCGCTCGGTCAACTCGCCCGACGACCTGAAAGGCCTGAAGATGCGCACCATGGAGAACCCGGTGCACATCGCTGCCTACAAAGCCTTCGGCATCATCACCACGCCGATGGCCTTCCCGGAAGTGTTCACCGCACTGCAGCAGGGCACGGTGGACGGCCAGGAGAACCCGCTGCCGGTCATCATCTCGGCCAAGTTCGACCAGGTGCAAAAGCACTTGTCGCTCACCGGCCATGTCTATTCGCCCTGCGTGTTCGTGATGAACAAGGCCGCCTTCGACAAGCTCAGCGCCGCCGACAAGCAGGCCTTCATCGAGGCCGCCAAGGAAGGCACCAAGGCCAACCGCGCCAAGGTGGACGAGGACGATGCCAAGGGCGTGGCCGACCTGCGCAGCAAGGGCATGACGGTGATCGACAACGTCGACAAGTCGAAGTTTGTTGCCGCCCTCAGCAGCGTCAGCGCGCAGTTCGAGAAGGAGTTCGGCAAGGACAATCTCGAGCGCATCCGCAACTACAAGTGATCGCGGAACGCGGTTTGCTGCGTCACCCTTGAGTCACCCCGAATGCCCGTGCGCCCCCCGCGACGGGCATTTTCTTTGCCGTAGGCCACCATGAAATCCCTGTTCCTCATCGTCGAAAGCTGGACCACCCGCCTTGCCATGGTGATCGCCTGCCTGATGATGGCGATCGCCGCGTCGCTGGCGGTGTTTCAGATCTTCACCCGCTTCGTGCTGGAGCAGCCCGCCGAATGGAGCGAGGTGCTGATCCGCTTCAGCCTGATCTGGATGGTGTTCCTGGGCATTCCGATGGCGTTCCGCCAGGGCGCGATGATCAGCGTCGATGCGCTCTACCGCGCCGCGCCAACCCACCTCAAGCGCGTGCTCGACCTCATCGTCGCGCTGGCGGCGCTGGTGCTGATGGTCATCATCCTGTGGTGGGGCTATGACTACGCGGTGCGCGGCAGCGTGCAGAGCATGGCCGGGCTGGAGACCCTGTCGATGTTCTGGGCCTACATCGCGCTGCCGGTGGGGGCGGTGTTCTCGATCATCGCCATCGTCGCCAACTACCTCGATCCGCGCCGGATGGAACTGGAGACCGCGCAATGAGCACCGCCGGACCGCTCCAAGGTGCGAAGGCCCCCATCGGGGGCAGCGCAGACGCACAGCATCAAGCGTGGGGGCAAGCATGACCGCCGCCATGCTCTTCACCATGATGCTGGGCTTCGCGCTCAGCGTCTCGGTCGCGGTGGCGATCGGCCTGGCCTCGATCGTCGGCATCCAGGCCAGCAACGCGCACATGCTGATCTCGGCCAAGGAGATCTTCAATTCGATCAACAAGTTTCCGCTGGCAGCGATTCCGTTTTTCATCCTGGCCGGCAACCTGATGGAAACCGGCGGCATCTCGCGCCGGCTGGTGGAATTCGCCAAGAGCATCGTCGGCGGCGTGCAGGGCGGGCTGGCGATCAGCTGCGTGCTGACCTGCATGATCTTCGCCGCGGTGTCGGGCTCGTCGGTGGCCACCACCTTTGCCATCGGCACCATCCTGATCCCGGCGCTGATCAAGCTCGGCTACCCCACCAGCTACGCCGCCGCGCTGCAGGCGACCAGCGCCGAGCTGGGCGTCATCATTCCGCCCTCGATCCCGCTGATCCTGTACGGCGTGGCCGCCGAGGTGTCGATCGGCGAACTGTTCATCGCCGGCTTCGGCCCCGGCGTGCTGATCAGCGGCGCGCTGATGCTGTTCGTCTGGGCCTATTGCAAGTGGAAAGGCTGGGGCAAGCACGACGGCGAGGGGCGCCTGGGATTCTGGACCGCGAGCTGGCGCGCGGCCTGGGCGCTGCTGATGCCGGTCATCGTGCTGGGTGGCATCTACGGCGGCATCTTCACGCCGACCGAAGCCTCGGCCGTGGCCGTGGCCTACGCGCTGGTGGTCGGCATGCTGATCTACCGCGAGATCAGCCTGCAGGATCTGTTCCTGGTGCTGCGCAAGTCGGTGGTGTCGTCGGCGGTGATCATGTTCATCATCGCCAACGCCGGCCTGTTCGCCTTCCTGATCACGCGCGCCGGTGTGCCCGAGGCCATCGGTCGCTGGCTGGAGGCGGTGCTGCAAAGCCCGGCCATGTTCCTGCTGGGCGTGAACGGCGCGCTGTTCATCATCGGCATGTTCATCGAGACCAGCGCGGCCATCATCGTGCTGGCGCCGATCCTGGCGCCCGTCGCGGCGCACTTCGGCATCGACCCGGTGCACTTCGGGCTGATCATGGTGGTCAACCTGGCGCTGGGCATGATCACGCCGCCCTTCGGCGTGAACCTGTTCGCCGCCTGCACGGTGGCGCGCATCTCGCTCGACAAGATCATCCGGCACCTGCTGCCCTTCGTGGCGGTGATTCTGGTGTGCCTGATGGTGATCACCTATGTGCCCGCGCTGTCCTTGGGACTGCGCGATTTGGTGTACAGGTAAGCTCTTAAGCCACACATGGTGACTGAACTGGCCCCCTGAATGACCGGACGTCAGCGTCCGGCGGCAGGCTCAGCAGGCGGATGTTCGCTGGCGGGCGCAACCGGCCACTGGCGTGCCAGCCAGCGCCATCGAGCACCATGACGATGCGCTCGTTCGGGTGGCGCAGGCCCACCTCGTTCAGAAACAGCGGCATGCAGTGCGTGTTGACATGAGGCAGGATGAGCGAGTCCAACTCGCCGCTGGCCACATCGACGGCCGCATAGGCGTAGGTGTACTCGTGGGTCAACATGGCCTGGCACAAGCGGCCGCAGCGGCTTGGGCGCCCAGCAACGGCGCACGTCGTTGATGCGTCCGAAGCGCGCCTCATCCTGGAACATCAGCTTGATGGGGCCTTGGCCCGGCCAGTGCGAGCGGATCTCGGCAAGGCGTTCTGGGAGTTTTTTTTCCACTCCTCTTGAGCCACAGGATCACTTTGCGGATGGCGTTTGTCGGGGGCGAGCTTGCGCCAGCCGTGGCGGTGCAGCAGGTTGTAGACCGAGGACGGCGCCATGGGACGGCCCAGGGTGGCTTCAAGTTCGCTCTTGAGCTGGCCGACCACCAGGATGCCGCCGGTGCGGGCGCGATCGAGAAAGGGCGCCAGCACGGTGCGCTCTTGCTCGAGCGTCAGGTTCTGGCGCCGTCGCCCGCCGCGCGAAGGGCGCTGGCCATCGCCGACGATCTCGCCGGCCAGGAAGCGATTGCGCAGGCGGCAGGTCCACGCCGGCGAGCGGCCGATGACTTGCGCGGTCTGCTCCAGGCTCAGGCCGTAGTCCAGCGGCAACACCACCGCCTGCGCCTGGCGAAGCTGCTCGGCAGTTTGCGCACCGGCCAGCAGTCTACGGGGCTGACTTCAGGCTATCGGCACCTCGGGCTGTTCTGGCCATGTCGGTCTCCTTGGCAACCTATCCACCGAAGCGCTGCCAGCGCGCGGCGCCGTCGGTGACGGGTGCATCCTGCGTGACCGAATGAGCCCCTGGCCCGCTCTTGCGTCGACACTTCGCTCTTCACATGACCGGTTTCTTGGTCCGCGAAAACACCCACTCACATGTGGGCCGCATAGACCTGCAGATCGAAGGTGTAGCAGCTGCATGACTGGCCTTCGAGGCCGTTGCGGTCGAGGATGGTCAACTCGCCGCGGTGGTACTCGATCAGGCCGTCGCGCTGAAAGCGGCTGGCAGCCTGCGTCACGCTGACGCGGCGCACCCCCAGCATGGTCGAGATGAACTCCTGCGTCACCGGCAGATGATCGCTCTGCGCGCGATCCTGACTCATGAGCAGCCAGCGCGCCAGGCGCGGTCCGATCGCGTGGTAGTGCATGCAGCCGGCCACCCGGGCCCGCTGCATCAACAGCACCCCAAGATAGTGCGCCATGAGTTTGTGCAGCACCGGGCTGCGGGCCAACTCGTCGCGGAAGGGACGCACCGCGATCCGGTAGGCGCGGCCGCCGCCGTGCACCTGGGCGACGATCGGGTCGTGGCGGCTGGCCAGCGCCACGTGGCCGCCCAGCATGCCCTCGTGGCCGATCATGCCGATCTCCATGGCCGGATGATCGTCAATGACCGTCATCAGCGAGCAGACACCGCACACGGGAAAGTACACGTGGCGGGTGGCGCGGCCGGTCTCGCTCAGGATCTCGCCAGACTCCATGTCAACCAGTTCGGCGAGCGCGAGCAAGTTGGTGCGAGCAGCGCGTGGCAGCGATGTGACGATGCGATTGTTCAGGCGGGGCATGGTGACTCCGATACGAAAGGGTGCCCGCCAGCCGAGCTTCCCCAGCGATCGGACGGTATTTCAAGATGTGCCGATGAGGGGCGATCCTGCCGCCGGTGGCGCTGACAGCAGGCGGTCGTACTCCTTCTTCACGACGGCATAACATTCGCAGACCCGCTGCTCCAGGCCGGCGCGATCGAGCACCTTGATGCGGCCGCGCCGATACTTGATCAGGCCTTCTCTGGCAAGCCGGCCGGCCGCCTCGTTGACGCCCTCGCGGCGAACCCCCAGCATGTGGGCGATGAGTTCCTGCGTCATCGTCAACTCGTTGCTCGGCAGGCGGTCCAGGCTCAGCAGCAGCCAGCGGCAAAGCTGCTGGTCGAGGGAATGGTGTCGATTGCAGACCGCCGTTTGCGACATCTGCGTGATCAGGGCCTGCGTGTAGCGCAAAAGCAGATGCATGACCTGGACCTTGCTGTTGAACTCGGACATGAGGAACGCCGCCGGCACACGCAACCCCTCGCCCGCGCTTTGCACCACCGCCTGGCTCGGCGTGGTGTTGCCGCCCATGAAAAGCGAGATACCCACCAAGCCCTCGCGACCAGCCACGGCGATTTCAGCAGAGGCGCCGGACTCCAGAATGTAGATCAGGGACACGATGGCGGTGGTGGGAAACACCACGTGCGACATCTGCCCACCCGATTCGTACAGCACCTTGCCGAGCGACAATTCAATCCGCTCCAGCAGCGGCGACCAGCGCGCCAGGGCGTCTGCCGGCAGCGCCGCCAGCAAGCCATTTTTTCGGATCTCTTTCAGACCCACCACCGTTTTGTTTCCCACGGTCGCCAACTCCCGTTGCGGACTGCTCGTCGTGCGCCGTATCGGGCCACGGGCATGGCCCATCTGTACGGTATCGAACACAGCACCACGGCGGTGCCCACGGGAGGGATTCCAGCGCGGCGATCGACGTGCTGGCTTGATGCCCGTCAATGAAGTGATCATCCGTGTCAAGACGAGACGTCCTCGGTGTCGGACAGCGGCTGGCGCTGCGCCAAGTGCGCGGACCGCAGGTGCAGCTGCAGCGCCAGCATGGCATCCAGACCGCCATAGCTCTGGTGCGCGTGTGCCGCGTGCCGAATGGCGTCGAGCGGCCGCATCTCAGGGTGGCGAAGCAGCATTTCGGCGGCGAAGCGTGTCAACCATGGCGCGCTGGGTCGCCCGCTTTCGGGCAGTAAAGGTCGCATAAGATCTCCGGGCAGCAGGTCTGGAGAGTCGCAGGCTCTTTGTCATCGGTCTGTGCCCTGCCGCACAGTGGGCGGCCATTCGGCAGCCTGCAGACAGGACACGTCGGCGCACGAATGCGGGCACGGCCTCGGCCAACGTGCTGCACCGCACAGACTTGTCGGCCAGTTGACGTCATGCTCAATGCATGGTTGACGCCTGATGCGTCAACGCGCGCCGGTGCCGACGCCACGGAGGTGAAACCATGCTTGTCGATCATTGGGGCCCGATCCTGGAGGCCATGGTTCGCGTCTATCCCGAAGCCTGCAGTTGCACGACGATAGAAACGCTCACGGGTTTGCCGCGCCCGCAAGTGACGCGCATCGTGCGAGAGTTGACGCGGCGATCGCTGATCGCCTTCGACGCCTCCGACAAGAGCGGCAACATGCTCAGCCTGACCGAGGCTGGCATGGCGGTGGGCTGCAACCGCGTGCCCTCGGACGGCCGTCTCGCGCCGGACCTGCTTCATGCACTCCAAGCCGCCAACCTGTCGGCATGGGCGCGTTGCCGCCAAGATCGGCGTGCGCGTCTGGGGGTTGTGCCGGCGCGATGAACTCAGTCCGGTGGGTTGATCGCGTTGCGGCTGTGATGCCTTCGGTTCACCCCTCAAAAATACCTAGTTTTAGGGATGTGCACCGACCTCGACGGTTGGTACCATTACTGCGTCACACATCAAAGTTCCGCGAGAACAAGATTGAGGGGTATTGCACCCCACTTCAAGCCCCTTTTCGGGGCTTTTTTGTTTGTTATGCTGCTTGACAGGAGGCCTGCTGGGGCGCAATTCCGTGAGCGTCCAGCCGTCCCATCTTGCGCCGCGTTGTTGAGCTCCTGAGGATGGTGTCCACCTAATTTTGGTGGACACCCATGAATCCCAATCGCTCCAAACGCCGCGTTCACACCTCCGAGTTCAAGGCGCAAGTCCTTGATGAGTGCCGGCAGCCTGATGCCTCGGTAGCTGCCGTGGCCACTGGCCACGGCCTGAACCCCAACGTCGTGCGCAAATGGCTGGCCGGACAGAACCTCAAGCGCATGGCTGCAGAGGTGCCAGCGCCTACGCAGCGCGTGGCGCCCCTGCAGTTCGTACCGGTCGAGTTGACCAAGTCCGAACACCGCCTCGCCAACCTTCCGCCATCGCCGCCCGACATCCGCATCGAACTCGAACGCGGCGGATTGCGGCTGAAGTTGCAGTGCGCAGCAAGTGCGGCGCCGCAGTACGCGGCCCTGCTGCGCGCGCTGGCCGGCACGATGGCTGTCGTCTGAGGACTACTCTGGTGATCCGCATCGACACTCTATGGCTGTGCACCCAGCCGCAAGACATGCGCGCCGGTGCCGACCGCCTACTCAATGTCGTCATCAACACCATCGGCCAGGCGCAAGCCCACCACGGCTATCTCTTTGCCAACGCGCGGGCCACGCGCATTAAGCTGCTGGTGCACGACGGCTTCGGCGTGTGGTGCGCCACGCGCCGCTTGCACGCCGGGCGCTTCGTCTGGATCGAGCGCGATTCAGTTGGCTCCGCGATGCCAGCGCTGCAACTCACGGCCCAGCAGTTCGGCGCTCTGGCGCTGGGCCTACCCTGGCAGCGCCTGGGCGAACTCAGCGTCATCAGCCGCTGCTAAAGCGGGCATGGGCCGCCGTGGCCAGCGCGTTGACATCGTATCTGCCGATGCACAGCACCCCCTGACTCGTGCAGCATGCCGGGCATGCTCGGCGACACCGCAACGGACTGCATCGACATGGTGCACCTGCCAGCGCAGGCGGCCGCCTTGATCACGCGGCTGCAGCAGCAGGTGCAGGCCCAGGCGCGTGAGATCGCCTGGGCGCGCGCCAAGCTGGAGAAGGTCAACTTCGAACTCGCGCGCCTGAAGCGCTGGAAGTTCGGCGCCAGGACCGAAGCCATGACGGCCCAGCAGCGCGCCCTGTTCCAGGAGGCGCTGGCAGAAGACGAGGCCAGCCTGCAGGCGCAACTGGCTGCGTTGCAACGCGACCTTCCCCAGGCGCCCAAAGTCCCGAAGGCACCACCACGTCGTCCACGCCGCCAGGCACTTCCGGAGCACCTGGAGCGCGTGGAGCATCGCCACGAACCTGCGGACACCACCTGCCCAAGCCCAGAGTGCGGCCGGCCCATGCAGCGCATCGGTGAGGACGTCAGCGAGCGGCTGGACATCATCCCGGCCAGGTTCTTCGTGCACCGCCACATCTACGGCAAATGGGCGTGCTGCTGCTGCCAGCAAATCCGCCAGGAGCCGGCCGAGCCGGATGTGGTCGCTGGCGGCATCCCCGCCAGCGGACTGGTGGCGCATACGCTGATCAGCCGCTTCGTGGACCACCTGCCGTACTACCGGCAAGAGCCCATCAATGCCCGCTCGGGCGCGCATACGCCGCGCTCCACATTGGCTACCTGGGCTGGCGCTGGCGGCGCCGCCCTGCAGCCGCTGTACGAGGCGCAACGGCGTTTCATCCTGGGCTGCCGCGTGCTGCACGCCGATGAGACACCGGTGCCGCTACTGGAGCCCGGCTCGGGCAAGACCAAGAAGGCCTACATCTGGGCCTGGGCGCGCAGCCACCACGATCCGCATCCTGGCGTGGTCTACGAGTTCTGCCCGGGTCGGGGATCGCAGTACCCGGTCGCCTTCCTTGGCGGCAAGGGGCCGCCATACCCCGAGCCGGCCTGGAATGGCACCTTGATCACCGACCAGTACGCCGGCTACAACGCTGTGCTGGATGCCAGGCTCTACCCGCAGCGCAGGTCGGCGGCGTGCGCCGCGCATGCCAGAAGGCGCTTCGAGGAGCTCAGCCAGCGGGGGCAGCAGGGCCAGTGGCGTGGCCGCCGAGGCGCTGCAGCGCTGGGCGCGGCTCTACCAGGCTGAGGCGGCCTTCGCCGGCATGGAGGAAGGCGTCCGCAAGCAGGCCCGGCAGCAACTGAGCCGGCCGCTGTGGGACGAATTCGAGGTCTGGCTCAAGCTGCAGCGCGCGCAGGTGCTGGATGGCAGCAAGATCGCCGAGGCGATTGACTACAGCGTCAACGCGTGGAAGGCGCTGACGCTGCACCTGGATGACGGCGCAGTCGCCATCGACAACAACCTGATCGAGCGGCAGATCAAGCCGTGGAAGCTCGGCGCCAAGAACTGGCTGTTCGTGGGCAGCGAGTTGGCCGGGCAGCGCGCGGCGGTGGTGATGAGTCTGGTGCAGTCGGCCAAGCTCAATGGCCTGGATCCTTGGGCCTACCTGCGTGACGTGCTCGCGCGCATCCACGCGCACCCGAATCATCGACTTGAAGAGTTGCTGCCGCATCGCTGGCGGCCAGGCTGACGATGGGCGTGATCACGCAGGCGGTGATGGTGCAGGCGGCCATCGACATCAATGGCATGGATCACGCTCAAAAGGTACGCCTGGCCGACGAGATCGCCGCGCGGCCTAATCTGCTGGCCTCGATCCTGGTGCTGCCGCGCATGGGGGTTGACCTCGAAGAACTGGAGGTGCCGCTGCACATCCTGCTGGTGACGTTCCAGGCGATGAAGCGCAGCGGCCATGTGTGGCCGATCGTCTCGGAGGATGTGCAGGACAGATGCATGCAGCGGCTGACGGCTCGGGCGCGCTTCAACGAGGGGTTGCCGGGCGATCTGGCCAAACAGATGGTTCAGCAGTTCTGCGACGAGCATCCCGAGCGCTACTTGCTGGCATTCGTCTATGGATACCTCGGCAAGCACGACCTGCTGCGTGCACGAACGGACCCCGAGAAGTACCTGCTGATGGCTGCGCTCAACCTCGCAGAGTGCATCGCCGACGTGGGAGCCAAAACCTCGGCGTGACGATCACGGCAGTGGGTACGCGTCAAGATGGATTGACTGGACGCTCACGTCCGGCCAGCCATTTGCGCACGACGTTGGGGTTCAGGCCGTGGCCAGTGGCCACGGCAGCTACCGAGGCATCAGGCTGCCGGCACTCATCAAGGACTTGCGCCTTGAACTCGGAGGTGTGAACGCGGCGTTTGGAGCGATTGGGATTCATGGGTGTCCACCAAAATTAGGTGGACACCATCCTCAGGAGCTCAACAACGCGGCGCAAGATGGGACGGCTGGACGCTCACGCAATTCCGCGCCTTCGACAATGTCGAGGAGGATCGGGCGGCGTCATTATTGATCTTCTCCAAAAACATGACAACCGCGATGCGGTCCATGCGTTGTATCTTCAGACTTGTTTCTGGAGCCTATGAGTGTGGTGCAAAAGCGATTGAGCGAGGCGGCGAGAAAGCGCTTGCGCGCCGGGCGGTTGCTGCAAAAAGGCAAAGGCTGCGCCGAGGTGGCATTGGCCGTGGGTGTGGCACGCCAGACCGTGTACACATGGAAGGCATTGCTCGATGAGGGCGGCATCGATGCACTGCGTGGCGTGCCCGAGCGCGGGCGCCCTGCACAGCTTGACCCGGCGCAACTGGCCAGCGTGCGGGCGGCTCTCTTGCAAAGCCCGACCGAGCATGGCTTTGGCACCGAACTGTGGACCATCAAGCGCGTGGGCGTGCTCATCGAACGCATGCATGGCGTGCGTTTCAGCCAGGCGCACGTCTGGCGCCTGCTCGGATCGTTGGGCTTCAGCCCGCAAAAGCCCGAGCGACGGGCCATCGAGCGCGACGAGGATGCCGTGCAGACGTGGAAGCGCAAGACTTGGCCGGCGCTCAAAAAAAAGCCCAGCCAGAGAGCCGGCTGATCGTCTTCGTGGACGAATCGGGCCTGTCCGAGCGACCCACCCGGGTGCGCACCTGGGCGCCCAAGGGGCAGACGCCGGTCATCCAGTTTCACTTCAACTGGAATCACGTCTCGGTCATCGCCGGCCTCACGCGCACCAACTGCCTGTTCAGGCTGCACGAGGGCAGCATCAAGAAAGAAGAGATCGTCGAATTCCTCAAGGCGCTCAAGGCCCATCTGAAGCAACCGCTGCTGGTGATCTGGGATGGACTGAAGGCCCACAGGAGCCGCTTGGTTCGCGACTACCTGGACAGCTTGAACGGACACATCCAGATCGCCTTTCTTCCTCCCTATGCTCCCGATCTGAATCCGGTCGAATACCTGTGGGCCTGGCTCAAGCGGCACGCGCTGGCCAACTACTGTCCCAACAACCTGAGCGAATTGCATGCCACCGCCCGCAACAAACTCAAGAGCGCTCAAAAGCGTCCGTCCATCATTGCCGCTTGCTGGATGCAGGCTACGCTCTGGTGATGTCATGAATTATGAGAAGATCAATAGAGTGCGAGCACGAGCCTGTCATTAATTTTGTGTGCGAGGCATACCATGACCCACAGGAACATGTATGCCAAGCAAGAAGAAGCCGCCGGCGCAGTTGCCGGCCATCCCCGCTGAGCTGATCGATCAGTTCGTCACTGGCCCCATGAGCGCCGAGGCTGTGCAAACGGCCTCCATGGCGTTCAAGAAAGCCCTCATCGAACGCGCGCTCGGCGCGGAGATGTCTCATCACCTGGGCTACCCGCCAGGGGCGACCAAACCAGAGGAGTCGGTCACCGCTGCAAACGTTCATTGAGAGTGCGCCGCTGGCGCTGGACCGTAATAGTCCGACGGACACCGTTCTTGCGTGATCTTCGGGGCGTGGCCAGCGCGACCCAACGGGTACACCGTCAATCACTCCACCGTCACGCTCTTGGCCAAATTCCTTGGTTTGTCTACGTCGGTCCCGCGCGCCACCGCCGTGTGATAGGCCAGCAGCTGCAGCGGCACGGTGTGCAGGATGGGTGACAGCGGGCCGTAGTTCTCGGGCATGCGGATGACGTGCAGGCCCTCGCCGCTGTCGATGCGGGTGTCGGCGTCGGCCAGCACATACAGCACGCCGCCGCGCGCGCGCACTTCCTGCATGTTGCTCTTGAGTTTTTCCAGCAGCGCGTCGTTGGGCGCCACGGTGACCACCGGCATGCTGCTGGTGACCAGCGCCAGCGGGCCATGCTTGAGTTCGCCGGCCGCGTAAGCCTCGGCGTGGATGTAGGTGACTTCCTTGAGCTTCAGCGCGCCCTCCTGCGCCACCGGGTAGTGCAGGCCGCGGCCGAGGAACAGCGCGTGCTCCTTGCCGGCGAACTGCTCGGCCCAGGTGATGATCTGCGGCTCCAGCGCCAGCACCGCCTGCAGGGCGGTCGGCAGGTGACGCATGGCCTTCAGGTGCGCGGCCTCCTGCTCGTCGGTCAGCAGACCGCGCGCGCGCGCCAGCGCCAGCGTCAGCAGGAACAACCCGGCCAGTTGGGCGGTGAAGGCCTTGGTGGAGGCCACGCCGATCTCGATGCCGGCGCGCGTGATGTAGGCCAGCTTGCATTCGCGCACCATGGCGCTGGTGGCCACGTTGCACACCGTCAACGTGTGCCGCATGCCCAGAGATTGCGCGTGGCGCAGCGCGGCCAGGGTGTCGGCGGTCTCACCGGACTGGGTGATGGTGACCACCAGCGTGTCGGGGTCGGGCACCGAGTCGCGGTAGCGGTATTCACTCGCGATCTCGACCTGGGTGGGTATCTTCGCCATGCCCTCCAGCCAGTACTTGGCGACGCAGCCGGCGTAGTAGCTGGTGCCGCAGGCCAGGATCAGGATCTGGCGCACCTGGCGGAAGGTCGGGTAGGCGCCCTCGCCCGGCGCATGGTGGCCGGCGGCCTCGAACAGCTCGGGCACCACGGCCTCGACGCCTTCCAGCGTGTCGGCGATGGCGCGCGGCTGCTCGAAGATCTCCTTTTGCATGTAGTGGCGGTACGGCCCCAGCTCGGCGGCGCCGCTCATGGCCTGCACGGTGCGCACCGGGCGCGTGACGCGCTGGCCCTGGCGGTCGCTGACCCAGGTCTTGCCCAGCTGCACATCGACCACGTCGCCCTCTTCCAGGTAGACGATCTGGTCGGTCACGCCGGCCAGCGCCATGGCGTCGCTGGCCAGGAAGTTCTCCTTGCCGTCGGCGCCGACGCCCAGCACCAGCGGCGAACCGGCGCGCGCGCCGACCAGGCGCTGCGGTTCGTCGCGGTGCAGCACGGCGAGCGAGTAGCTGCCGCGCAGGCGCCGCACCGCCGCCTGCACGGCGGCGAACAGGTCGCCCTCGTACAGGCTGTCGACGAGGTGCACGATGACCTCGGTGTCGGTCTGGCTGGTGAAGAAGTAGCCGCGCGCCAGCAGTTCGGCGCGCAGCTCATCGTGGTTCTCGATGATGCCGTTGTGCACCAGGGTCACGCGCGCCGGGCGCGCCGCCGCCTGTTCGCCGTCCATGCCGGCGGGCACCGGGCCGCGGCTGACGTGCGGGTGCGCGTTGGCCACCGCCGGCGCGCCGTGCGTGGCCCAGCGCGTGTGAGCGATGCCGGTGCCGCCGGCCAGCCCCTGCGCCTCGGCCTGCGCCGCCAGGTCGGCCACGCGCGCGATGCCGCGCAGGCGGCGCAACTGGGTGGCGGGCGCCGCGCTGGCCGCATCGCGCAGATGCACCGCCACGCCGCAGGAGTCGTAGCCACGGTATTCGAGCCGCTGCAGGCCCTGCACCAGCAGGGGAACGATGTTGCGCGTGGAAACCGCGCCGACGATGCCGCACATGAGATGCCGTCCTGTTCTGTGGGTCGCCCGGCGGGCGGCCAGTCCAGAATGGTAGGAAAATTGAGGAGAAATTTCAGGTTGAAATTACAATAAAAATGAAATTTATTGTCTTTACTATTCAATCAAGAAATTTTTGATCAAAATAGACGCTTATATGGACGTTGAAGACATCGATTGGTTGCTGCTCGACGCTTTGCAGCAAGACGCCAGCCAAAGCAACCAGGCCTTGGCCGAGCGCGTGCACGTGTCGCCGCCCACGGCGCTGCGGCGCGCACGGCGGCTGCGCGAGGCCGGCCTGATCGCCGCGCAGGTGGCCTTGCTGGATGAAGACCGCATCGCCGCCCTGCAAGGCCATGGGCTGACGGCGATCGCCGAGGTGTCGCTGGACCACCAAGGCGCCGAGCACCTGGATGCCTTCGAGCGCCGCGCGGTGCAGGACACCGCCGTGCGCCAGTGCTACCGCGTGGCGCCCGGGCCGGATTTCGTGCTGCTGCTGCGCGTGCCCGACATGCCGGCCTACCAGGCGCTGGCCGAGCGCCTGTTCACGCAGGACGCCAATGTGCGCAATGTGCGGGTGTTCTTCTCGGTCAAACGGGCCAAGTTCGAAACCCGGATACCGCTGGCGCGGAGTTTGAGGGGGTAGCGAGCCAGAAAGCCGAGAACAACCGGACGCAGAGGACGCGAAGGATTCGCAGAGGACGCAAAAGAATCCAGAAATTCTTGATTTGGTTTTTTCTGCGTCCTCTGCGAAATCTCTGCGTTCTCTGCGTCCGGCTGTTTGGCTATCGGCCGTTCAGTTATCTTGAGCTCACCACACCCCGCGCGCCTGCACCGGCACCACGGCCTCGACCACCCCGGCGGTCAGGCCGCCACGCACCACGATGTACTGGTTGTGCAGATTCACCGTCGGATCGCAATGGCCGGGGATCAGCCACACCGCTTCGCCCAGCGCCGGCAAGGCGCCACCGGCATCGCGCGGGCGCAGGACGCCGTGCTCGTCGCCGCCGTTGAAAAACTCCAGCGGCGCCTGGCCGGCCAGCGCGAACACCGCCGGCAGTCCGCTGTCGATGGCGTGGCTCTTGTGGCCGGCATCGACCACGGCACGCTCGGCGCCCACGCTGATGACCTGTGATTTGACGAACAGCGCCGGCTCGAACGCGGGTTGCGCCGCGTCCCACTGGTTGCGTTGGTAATCCGCGTCCATGAACAAAAAGCTGCCGACCTGGATTTCGCCCCACAGGCCGCTGGCCGCCTCCAGCGCGAAGCTGCCGGTGCCGGCGCCGGTGATCAGCGGCGGCGCCAGTCCGGCGGCGTCAAGTTGCCGCCGCGTGTCCCGCACCAGTGTGGCCGAACGCTCGATCGCCGCGCGCCGCTCGGCGGGTGTGCGCAGATGCTGGGCGCCGCCGTGGTAGGCCTGCAGACCGGCGTAGCGGAGCGACGGCGCGTGCGCGGCCAGCAGGTGCGCCAACTCGACGGCCGGCGCACCCGGCGCCACGCCGCAGCGGCCCTGGCCGACGTCGAGTTCGATGAACACGTCGATCGCCGCGCCCGCCGGCGCCATCGCCTGCGCCAGCCGCCGCACCCCCTCGGCGCTGTCCACCGCGATCGCCAGCCGGCCGCCGCGCGCCTGCAGCCGCCGCGCCAGCGCCGCCACCCGACTCAGCTTGGACGCGCTGACGACCTCGTTGCTGATGTACAGGTCGTCGATGCCGCCGGCGGCCAGCGCCTCGGCCTCGGCCACGGTCTGCACGCACAGCCCGACCGCGCCGGCCCGCATCTGCAGGCGGGCAAACCAGGCGCTCTTGTGCATCTTGCCGTGCGGGCGCAGGCGCATGCCGTGCGCGGCGGCGAACTCGGCCATGCGCTGCAGGTTGCGCTCGGCGGCGTCCAGGTCGACCACCAGCGCCGGGGTATCGACCGCATCGACGTGCTTGCCGAGCCAGCCTGCCATCACCTCACTGCCCCGGGCATCATCCATGCGCCGCACCGCAAAAACGCCCAAGAAAGCCGATGGCCGCGGAGCAGGCCAGGCCAGCGAACGCCGTGGCCGGACCTGCGCCGGCCACGGGCGTTGTCCCCCTTGAGGGGGACGGCGCGCAGCGACTCAGGGGGTGCGCCCTATCAAGCCGTCCGCTCATCCAGCGCCTCGTCCTCCAGGTGTGTGGTATCGGCCCAGCCGATCAGGGTCAGGCCGCTGGCGGGCGTCCACAGCAGGCGGTTGACGGCGGTGTTGCCGATCGCCCAGGTGCGCGCGTCCTGCAGGCCCAGGCCGGTGGCGGCACGGTACAGCACGTCGAGCACGCCGCCGTGCGTGAACAGGGCGATGGTGCCGCCGCTGTGCGCGGCCGCCAGCGCGTCGATGGCCGTCAGCACGCGCTGGCGGAATTGCAGCAGCGATTCACCGCCCGCGCCAGGCGGCGACCAGTCCGGATCGCGCCGGCGCCAGCGCTCCACCTGCTCAGGCGCGTCGACGCTGATCTCGGCGAAGGTGCGGCCTTGCAGGTCGCCAAAGCAGCGTTCGCGCCAATCGGCGCTGGCGATCAACGGCGCGCCAGTGGCGGTGGCCACGGCGCGCGCCGTCTCCAGCGCGCGCGACAGGTCGCTGGAATGGATCGCGTCGATCGGCTCGCGCGCCGCCAGCGCCGTGCCCAGCCGGCGCGCCTGCTCGCGGCCAGTGTCGTTGAGCGGAATGTCGAGATGGCCCTGGATGCGCGCGTCCACGTTCCAGGCGGTTTCACCATGCCGGATGGCCAGAATGCGGGTGGATTCCATGGCGCCGATCATGCCATGCACGTTGCGGCGCACCGGGTATCAGCGGGCCGGCGGCGCCTGTACCGGTGCGGGGGTGGCGGGCACCGCGGTCGGCGTCGGCGGCAGCAGCGGCACCGCCACGCGCCGCACCATGTGCGCGGGCTGCGGGTAGCCCTCCAGCGCGGCGACGAACAGCGCCGCCAGCACGTTCTCGGTGTCGTGCCAGGGGCCGTCGTGGCGCGCGCGCGTGTCGTACACGATCTGGCCGGTGGACAAATCGCGCATCAGCAGGCTGACCTCGCTGACGTAGGCGGGAATCGAGGGGTCCCACATCGGCCCGCCAAAACCCAGGCCGATGCCGCCGCCGCGCCAGCCGCCGCCAATGCCCAGCGCGATGCGCGCATTGCTCATGCCGCCCCATTCGTCGCGCCAGTAGGCGTTGACGTAGCCGCCCACCTGCACGCTGAGGCGCGCGCGCGCATCGTCACGCTGCGCGCCGACGCGCGCCAGCGCGGCCTGCGCCATCGCCTCCAGCTTCTCCGGCGCGGGCTGGCCGGCCACCAGCGGCGCCCGCTCGAAGCGGTAGCGCGCCGCCTGCAGCACGGCGTTGCCGGGCGCCTGCGCGGCGCTGGTGCGCACCTCGGCATCCACCATGCGCGGGCCGCTGGCGCAGGCGCTCAGCGCGCTGGCCAGCAGGATCAGGGCGATTCGCATCATCCACATGGGCACCCCTCGCGGTTTGGTTCGCAACTTGTCAGGCCTCCACCAGCGACGGGATCGTCGGCATGGGAAAGCGATCTTCGTCAAAGGCCTTGTCGCCGTTGGCGTCGAACACGCCGGTGGCCTTCAGATGGCGGAAATCGTGCAGGCTGGCGTCCATCAGGTGCGAGGGCACCACGTTCTGCAGCGCCGCGAACATGTTCTCGATGCGGCCGGGGTACTTGCGCTGCCACTCGCGCAGCATGTCGCCGATCTGCTTGCGCTGCAGGTTCTCCTGGCTGCCGCACAGGTTGCAGGGAATGATGGGGAACTGGCGGTGCTCGGCCCAGGCGACCAGGTCGCGCTCGTCCACATAGGCCAGCGGGCGGATGACGATGAATTCGCCGTTGTCGCTGGCGAGCTTGGGCGGCATGCCCTTGAGCTTGCCGCCGAAGAACATGTTGAGAAAGAAGGTCTGCAGCATGTCGTCGCGGTGGTGGCCCAGCGCGATCTTGTTGCACTTGAGCCGCCGCGCCACGCTGTACAGGATGCCCCGGCGCAAGCGCGAGCACAGGCTGCAGGTGGTCTTGCCCTCGGGGATCTTGGCCTTGACGATGCTGTAGGTGTCCTGCGTCTCGATGTGGTGCTCGATGCCCAGCCCGGCCAGGTAATTCGGCAGCACCTCGGCCGGAAAGCCGGGCTGCTTCTGGTCCAGGTTCACCGCCACCAGCTCGAACGGCACCGGTGCGCGCGCCTGCAGCTTCATCAGCACGTCGAGCAGGGCGTAGCTGTCCTTGCCGCCCGACAGGCACACCATCACGCGGTCGCCGGCCTCGATCATGTTGAAGTCGCCAATCGCCTGGCCGACCTGGCGGGCGAGGCGTTTTTCCAGCTTCAGGACTTCGCGCTCGGCGCGCGTGCGGGCGGCGGGGCCGGCGTCAGGCGCGTCGGTCGGTGCTTGCGGGGACAGGGCGGCGGCGGTCATGCGCCGAATTGTCCCTCAAGCATCTGCCGCCCGCTGCCGTCCACCTACGGCGGCGCGTGCCAGCAGGCATTGCGCTCGCATCACCGACCGCGCCGTCGTTGCAGCGTCGTACCACCCAACAGCAAAACCAGCAGCATCAGGCCCCATTGCGACAGGGTTGGCACCGGCGTCACCTCAGCGGCGGCCGCCACCGTGATGGTCGCCACGGCCGGATCGCAGATTGGCGGCGTGGCGGCCGGCAAGCCGCAGATCTGGTACGGATACTGATAGACACCGGGCGTGGTACCGGGCGCCACGGTGATGGTTCCGTCCGCATTCATGGTGAACGAGCCGGTGGTGGGCGCCGGCGCCGTGCCTGGCAGCAGGGTCGCGTTGCTGCCGATCACCGCTGCTGCGCCGTTCACGGTGTCGTTGACCACCACCGAAGCCGTGTTGCCGCCGGCGGCGGTCATGCTGTAGCCGTCGTCCACTGCATTCACCAGTTGGCAGGTCGCTGGCTGTCCGTAACCGTAAGTGCCCGTGAGTGTGCCCGTGGCCACGTACTGTTGCTTCAGGTCGCTGCCGGCCGGCATCTTGCCCCAGAGCACGAAAACGGTGGCCGACCCCGCAGCCATGTTGCCCAGCGTGATCGTCCAGCTGCCATCGCCGTTGTCCTTGGCGACTTCACCGGCCAGCGGCGTCCATGTGTATTTTCCGTACGTGGCGGCGCCCCCGGGCCAATTCGCGATGATCGAGTTGGTGCCTGCCACCGGATTAAACGTGTAAGGCGCCGCCACCGCGGCGGGCCTGAAGGTGACACTGGCATTGCTGATCGCATGGTCGGTGCCGACGGCCAGACGCCAATTCATTCGAGGCGGATCCGAAGGGTCATACCAATGCATCATCTCCATCAGACCCGGGTGCCCCATGATCGGGCTGACTTCGGTGATGTAACCGCCGTTGGAATAGCCATTCACAGGATCGTGCGGAGGCAGGTACCCGGTCATCAGGCCCGGATACTTGGGGTCACCGTCTTCCAGATCGATGTCCATCACGGCCGCGGCGGTCCAGTTGACCGCGCAACCCTGCGTCGCCTCGCCTGGCTGTGTCAATCGACCGGTGGCCTGCGCGGGCGCGCCGCCCATCAAGCACGCAAGAGCAAGCGCCGGTGCGGCGAGCCGTCGCCAATGCGGTGCCCGAAAGTCCATCGTCATGCTGAAACCTCCGCGAGGTTGGCCCAAAAGGATGGCATCAGTCTAATCACCCGGCGGGCGACCCGGCGGCGCCTGGAAACTGATTTGACCCAACTCAAGAAAAAAATCGACCGGATGCGACTTATTTCACGCCGATATCGGATTTTCCGCACACCCGCGGCGACATCACCAGCGCCCCGCCTCCATCCGGATCGCCACCTCGCAGTCCTCGAAGATCTCCAGCTTGGTGATCTTCACGCGCACGCCCTGCACGCCGGGCAGCTGCAGCAGGCGCGCGCACAGCTTGCCGACCAGGCTCTCCAGCAGGTTGACGTGGCGCGCCGTGCATTCGTCGATGATGATCTGGCGCACCTTGCGGTAGTCCAGCACATGCAGGATGTCGTCGTCGGGGGGCGCCAGCGGTTGCGCGCCCAGGTTCAGATCGGCATCGACCTCGATCGGCTGCGGGCCGCCCTTTTCGTGGTCGAGGATGCCCAGGTTGGCGGCGAAGCGCAGGCCGGTCAGGCTGAGGCTCTGCGCACCGGTGGCGGCCGCGGGCGGCGCGGCGGGGTTCGGGTTCATGGCAGAAACTGCGCCCGGTCCTTGACGCGGAACACCTGCACGCCGACCGCGGCGCAGTCGGGATACACGTCGGGCTTGGCGGTGCTGAGCTCGACCGCGGCAACCCGCGGGTGCGCCAGCAGACGCTCGGCCAGGGCGTCGCACAAGGTTTCCTGCAACTCGAAGCGGCGGCCGGCGAGCAGTTCGCGCACGGCGTCGCGCACGTAGTCGTAATCGACCACCTCGGCCAGCTGGTCGCGCTGCGGCGTGGAGAACGCATAGGGCACGTAGAGCGCGACGTCAATCAGCACGCGCTGCGCGGCGTCCTTCTCGAACGCGTGCACGCCGATGTCGGCCAGCACCTCGTGCTGGCGCAGAAACAGCTTGCGGCAATGCGTACGCAGCCAGTCGTTCATGGCGCCGCTCCAGCCGCCGGCGGCGGTGGCAGAAACATGACGTCGCAGGCCAGCGGCACCAGATGCTGGCCGTTGTCGACGCTGAGCGTGGCGCCGGTGATGGCGTCGTTGGTCGCCAGGAACACGCCGGCCTGCGCCACGCGCGCCGGATCGATCGGCCGCGCCAGCAGGTTGAGCTGGCTGGCGCCGGCGAAGTTTTCCGGCGTCTGCGGGCCGCTCAGGTACATCAGGCCGGGCGCCAGGCCGACCACGCGCACGCGCGGCGCCAGCGCCTGCGCCTGCAGGGCGACCGCGCGCTCCAGCGCCAGCTTGGTCACGGTGTAGGAGAAATAGTCGGGATTCAGGTTGAATACCTTCTGGTCCAGCACGTGGATGGCGCAGGCGTCGCCGCCCTGCCCGCGCGCGGCGCGCGCGCTGGCCAGCAGACCCGCCAGCTGCAGCGGCACCACCAGGTTGAGCTGCAGCAGGCCGGTCAGCAGCCCGGGCGTGAGATGGGTGTCCGGGTCGCTGTCCGGCTCGAACTGCGAGGCGTTGTTGACCAGCGCGTCGGGCGCCCGGCCGATGGCCGCCAGCACATCGTCGAACAGGCGCGCCGCCGCATCGGCGTGGCCCAGGCCGCCTTGCAGCGCGTGCGTCTGCCGGCCCAGCGCGCGCAGCTCGGCACAGGTCTGCTGCGCCGCCTCGGCCGAATGGCGGTAGTGGCAGACCACATTCCAGCCGGCGCGCGCAAAGGCCAGGCAGAACTCGCGCCCCAGGCGCAGCGCGCCGCCGGTGACCAGCACCCAGCGCTCGCTCATGGCGCGCCCGCGCCGGTCGGGCCGGACACAAGAAAAGTCACTGGATCACACACCATGCAAAACCTGCCGCCGGGAAAGCCCCGGATTATGCGCAAGCGGCGGCCGGCGCCCGCCCCCATGGACAATGCGCGGGTGCACGCCACCGAAGCCGAAGTCAGCCACGCCCTGCGCCAGCAGATCGCCGCCGCCATCCGCCGCGCCGACGGCTGGCTGCCGTTCGACCGCTTCATGCAGCTGGCGCTGTACGCGCCGGGCCTGGGCTATTACGCCAACGCCTCGCGCAAGTTCGGCCTGCTGCCCGAGTCCGGCAGCGACTTCGTCACCGCGCCCGAGCTGTCGCCGCTGTTCGGTCAGGCGCTGGCCGCGCAGGTGGCCGAAAGCCTGGCCGCCACCGGGACCGACGAGGTGTGGGAGTTCGGCGCCGGCTCGGGCGCACTGGCGGCGCAACTGCTGGCGGCGCTGGAGGCGCGCGGCGCGCCGCTGCGACGCTACACCATCGTCGACGTCTCCGGTGCTCTGCGAGAGCGCCAGCGGCAGCGCCTGGCGGACTGGGCGCCGCGCGTGGCCTGGGCCGACGCGCTGCCCGAGGCCTTGCGCGGCGTGGTGATCGGCAACGAGGTGCTGGACGCCATGCCGGTGCCGCTGCTGGCGCGCATCGACGGCGTCTGGCACGAGCGCGGGGTGGCCCTGGCCGGCGCCGCGGACGAGGCCGATCCGCATTTCACCTGGGCCGACCGCCCCACCGCGCTGCGGCCACCCGTGGAAATCGAGGGCGCGCACGACTACCTCACCGAGATCCACCCGCAGCAGCGCGCCTTCATCGCCACGCTGGCCGAGACGCTGGTGCGCGGCGGCGCGGGCGCGGCCTTCTTCATCGACTACGGCTTTCCCGAGGCCGAGTACTGGCACCCGCAGCGCGACGCCGGCACCTTGCTGTGCCACCGCGCGCACCAGCACGACGACGACCCGTTGAGCGATGTCGGCCTGAAGGACATCACCGCGCACGTCGACTTCACCGGCGTGGCGCTGACCGCCGACGCCGCCGGACTGGAGGTGCTGGGCTACACCTCGCAGGCGCGCTTTCTGTTCAACTGCGGCATCGCCGAACTGATGGAGCAGGCCGAGTTGCCGGTGCGCGCCAACGCCCTGAAACTGGTGGTCGAGCACGAGATGGGCGAGCTGTTCAAGGTGATCGGCCTGGCCACGCCCGGCCACGGCGCGGCGCGCGGCTTTGCGGCCGGCGACCGCACCCACCGCCTGTGAACCGGGGCGCCGCATGATCCGCTGGATGCTCGCCATCTTCCTGGCGCTGCTGCTGATCAACTGGCTCGCGCCGGTGCTGGGCAAGCTTGGCCTCGGCCGCCTGCCGGGCGACTTCCGCTTTCGCCTGTTCGGGCGCGAGTGGTTCATCCCGCTCACCACCACGCTGATCCTGAGCGGGGCGGCGAGCTTGATCGCGCGGGTGTTGTGACTCTTGATGACGAATGACCGCGCCTTCGGCGCATGACTTCGGCTTCGCCTTCAATGACGGCGCTGGCGCGCCATGACAAAACGCCTTCATGCGCCGTCCGGCGCGTCATCGAAGGCCGTAGGCCGAGGTCATGGCGCGCCCGCGCCGGTCATTTGTCATCGCACCCGGACAGCCGCTCGCCGTGGCTGTACACCACCAGGCGGCCGCGCCGCGCGAAACCGACCAGGCTCAGGCCGAGCGCCTGCGCGCAGCGCACCGCCAGCGCCGTCGGCGCGCTGCGCGCGACGACGCTGCCAATGCCGACGGCGGCCGCCTTCTGCACCATCTCGAAGCTGGCGCGGCAGGTCAGCAGCACCGCGCCCTGCGCGGTGTCGACGCGCGCACGGGCGAGCGCGCCGATCAGCTTGTCGAGCGCGTTGTGGCGGCCCACGTCCTCGCGCAACAAGGTGGGCGCCTGGCCCACGGGCAGCCAGGCGGCGGCGTGGGTGGCGCCGGTCAGCGAGCGCAGGTCCTGGCACTCGTCAAAGTGGTTCATGGCGACCATGATGTCCTGCACGTCGATGCGCGCCGCCACCCGCAGCGCCGGCAGCGGTCGACGCACCTGCTCCAGCCGCTCGACACCGCACAGGCCGCAGCCGGTGCGGCCTTCCAGGCCGCGGCGGCGCCCCTTCAGGCGCGCGAAGGCCGCGCCCGTCAGGCGCATCGCGATGCGCACGCCCTCCGCCGCGGGTTCGACTTCCAGGTCGAGCAGCTCGCGCGGCGCTGCGATGATGCCCTCGCTGAGGCTGAAGCCGATGGCGAAGTCTTCCAGCGCGACCGGGCTGGCCAGCATCACCGCGTGCGCGATGCCGTTGTATTCGAGCGCGATCGGCGTTTCCTCGGCCACCCAGTCGAGGCCCGGCCCGTCGGCGCCGTGGCCGCAGCGGCGCACCGACACCGCGCTGGCCGCCGGCCGGCTCGGCCCCTCGGCCGCGGCCAGGTGTTCCGGCTCGGCCACGATCATGGCCGCGCCGCGGCGCCGTGGTCGAGCGCGCGCGCCTGCGCCTGCGGCGCCAATGGCCCCGACACCTTGCGCAAGCGCACGCGCACGATGTCGGCGCCGGAGCCGGTGGCGTCGGTCAGATCGAGCGACTGGTCGGACATCGGCGTCACCGAATTGAGCGAGGGGTAATTGAGGTCCTTGGCGTACGGCGTCTTCCAGTGCTCGAACTGCCCCGGGATGACCAGCGTGTCGGGCCGGCAGCCCTGCACCAGCTCGGCGCGCCCGCGCGTGGTGCCGGTGGTCGATTCGACCTCGACCCAGTCGCCGTCGTCGATGCCCAGGCGCGCGGCCGCGCCGGCGTTCATGATGACGCGGCCATGGCCGCGCACGTTGGCGCCGACCTCGTTCATCAGCTGGATCGACACGTTGGCGCCAGCGCTGTAGGCCATGATCTTGGTGGTCAGGCCCCAGAACGGGTAGTCGTCGGGGTCGCGCCCGGCCGCCGCCACGGCGCGCGTCCAGATGCCGGGAAAGTCGTGCCACTGCGGCAGCGCCGTGTACTCGGCCAGCTGCTTGTCCCACCAGGTGATGCCCTGTTCGTGCAGGCGCGCCTTCAGCTCCTGGCCGATGCGCAGCAGGCGCTCCTGGTAGGGCAGCTCGTAGCGCAGGCCCTGCGCCTCCAGCGTCGGCGTCAGGTACCAGTCGACGCGGGTGAAGGGTTGCACGTAGAAGCCGTGCTGCTTCATCCAGTCCAGGTCGCGCGTGTCGGCGCCGCCGCTCATTTCGGCGGTGGCGGCCTTGCAGACGGCGTCCCAGATGGCATCGACCTCGGGCACCTGGTCCTTGGGCAGCGAATAGTCGTAGCCCTCGCCGGTCAGCGGCGCCAGCAGCGCGCCGCGGTTGATGCGCTCGATGTACTTGTCGAGCAGGCCGGTGCGGCGCGCCAGCTCGGTGGCGATCCAGCTGAAGTCGCGCGTGTCGCCGCGCGGCTCGATGGCCGGCTGGCGCAGCACCACGCCGCGGTAGTCCCAGGCCTGCTCGACGAACTTGGTGCCGCCGCAGCGGATCAGCTGCGTGCTCTCCAGATCGGTCGCCTCGGGCAGCAGGATGTCGGCCATGTGGTTGGTCTCGTCCATGGTGTAGGCGAAGGCCACGATGAAGGGCATGCGCGCCAGCGTCTCGGCCTGCATCGGGTTCTGCCAGAACGAGATCGCCGGGTTGGTGCGGTAGGCGAACCACAGCTCCGGCATGCTCATGGTGCGCCAGCCGGGCGGCGCCTCGCGCATGAAGGTCCAGGCCAGGTGCGTCGGCCCCAGGGCCTGGCTCCAGGGCGAGTTGCCGACGTGCGGCACCAGCGTGCGGTGCGCGTTGCGCCCGGTCGGCTCGGCCACCCATTGGCCGCGCCGGGTCGGGTTGAAGTTGCAGTTCATGAAGCCGTCCTCGCCCGGCGTCACGCTGAGCAGGCGGTTGTCGTGCGGCTTGTTCAGGCGCACCGTCGAGCCCAGGGTGCCGCCCGGCACCTCCAGCGCGCCGACCAGCGCCGCCAGCACGGTGCGCGCCCAGCAGCACTCGAAGGCGCCCCAGCCGTTGTTGACGGTCTTGCCCAGCGTCACCGCGACGGGGCGGAACGGCAGCGTGCGGCCATCCACCTCGATGGTTTCGCCGATGCAGGCGTGGCCGAGGTAGTCGAGCGCGACGCGCCGGATCGTGGCGGCCGGCACGTCGCAGATCTGCGCCGCCCATTCGGGCGTGAAGGCGCGCATGCCCTCGACCGTCATGTCGTGCGCGGTGCGGCCGGTGACGTCATCGTGCGCGGCGATCTCGCCGTCGGCGCGCTGGGTGACGGCGCGCTCCAGCCGGTAGCTGCCGCTCACCGCCGGCACCGCATCGGGGGTGTCGAACGGCACGGCGCGGCCACTGGTCGTGTCCCACAGCAGCGGCTTGCCGCTGGCTTCGTCGCGCAGGTAGTAACCGTCCGGGCCGACCAGATAGGGCGCCGCCGTGCGGTCGCGCAGAAAGGGCCGATCCAGCCGATCCAGCTCGACCTCGCACACCAGCACGTGCACCATGGCCAGCATGAAGGCGGGGTCGGTCTTGGGCTTGATCGGCACCCACTCGGCCGAGGTGGCGCCGGTGATCGACAGGTGCGGCTCGATGCTGACCCGATGGATGCCGCGCACGCGCGCGTCGGCGTGCCGGCGCACCGCGCAGACGCCGCCCGAGACGTCCACGTTGGCGCCAAAGGAGACCACGTAGTTGGTGCGCGGCGTGTCGGCGCAGACGGTGAAGCCGCGGTGCCAGAACTCGCCGTACAAATGCTCGGAATGCACGCACTTGACGCCCTGCCCCGAGCCCAGGCTGTAGTCGATCTGCCCCCAGGCACCCAGGAAGGCCGGAAAGCTGCCCATATAGCTCTGCGGTGTGCCGCCATGGCCGAAGGTGGCGGCCACGCGCGGCAGGTTTTGCTCGTCCAGCAGGCCGCGCGCGCGGATGTCGTTGAGCCGACCGCAGATCGTGTCCAGCGCCTCGTCCCAGGAGATCGGCACGAAGCCGGGATCCTCGTCGCGCCCCTTCTTCGGGTTGGTGCGCTTCATGGGATACAGCACGCGGTGCGGGTTGTAGGTCTTCTGGATCAGGCCATAGGCGCGCACGCAGGGGCGGCCGTCGCCGGGATGGATGCCGACGCCGTCGGTGTTGGGCTCGACCTCGGTGGCGACACCGCCCTCCACCTTGACGCGCAGCAGGTCGGGGCCGGCGACGCACTGGTAGCAGTAGGTGGGCACGCTGCGCGCCTTGGATGCGGATGCGGTGTTGCTCATGGCCGGATTCCCCTTTGTCGGGCACGGCAACATGGCAATGCCGTACCCGAATACCAAATAAAGCGAAGGACAAAAAAACCGGCGCCGCCGGGGCCGGTGATTCAAGTTGTCGAACGAATAAAGAATAGTCTAATTGGCAGGTACCGCCAATATGTACGCTGCTTCATAACTGTTCGCGGCGCTTCGGGGTGCGTCAGATGGCGCCTTGGCCCTGGCGGGTGGCGGGCAGGCGGGCCGCGGCGCGCTACAGCAACTCGTCCGGCGCCAACGGCCCCAGCAGTTTCAGCAGCAGGCGCAGGCCCAGGCTGGCGTCGGGCTCGCCGTGGGCGTCCTCGAACGCCGCGCCGGGCGGCGCGCGCCACCACAGGCGGCCCTCGGGCGTCAGCTCCACCCGCCAGACGCTGTCGTCGAGCGCGTCCTCCAGCTCGGCGGTGGCCTGGCGCGACAGCGCCGCGCTGCGGATCACCAGCGCCACCTCGGTGTTCTGCAGCTTGGAGCGCAGGTCCAGGTTCATCGAGCCGATGCCGATCACGCGGTCGTCGATGATGAGGATCTTGGAATGCAGGCTGGCCTTGGAACCGCCGGCGCCGGAGCCGAACACCGTGCGGTCCAGGTGGGCGCTGTGCAGGGCGCGCATCTCGTACAACTCGACGCCCAGGCGAATCAAGTCTTCGCGATAGCGCGCGTAGCCGACGTGGGCCAGCGGCGCGTCGTTGGAGGCCAGCGAATTGGTCAGCACGCGCACACGCACGCCGCGCCGCCGCAGGTCGGCGAACACCTGCATCATGCGCTGCCCCGGCACGAAATAGGGCGAGACGATCAGCACCTGGCGCCGCGCGCCCTGCATCAGCGACAGCAGGCCGTCCACCACGGTGTCCTCGCTGTGCTCGTCGTTCAGCTCGGGCACCAGCTTGGCCGGCTCGTCCACCAGCAGCGCGGCGGGCGCCCAGACCAGCGGCAGAGCGGCCAGGTCGAGCGGGGGCGGCAGCGACGGCGGTGGCTTCGCGGCAGGTGCCGTGGCGGGTGGCGCGGGGTCGTCCGGCCCGCCCGGGCCGGCGCCGGGCGGGCCGCGCACGGCCTCGCGCAGCGCGCGCAACTCGGCGGGCGTGATCAGCGACTGCACCGGGTAGGCCAGCGGGTGGTTCCAGTAGCGGTCGAAGCTGGCCGACATGGCCCGCACCACCGGGCCGACGGCGAGCACGTCCATGTCGATGAAGTTGCTGCCGTCGGCGGTGCCAAAGTAGGCGTCGCCCAGGTTGCGCCCGCCGGTGATGCCCCAGGCGTTGTCGGCGATGTACAGCTTGTTGTGCATGCGGTGCTGCATGCGCTGGAAATCGTGCAGCGAGCCGAGCGCGCGCAGCACGCCCGCGCCGCGCCCGCCCGGCAGCGGGTTGAACATGCGCATCTCGACGCCCGGCAGAAAAGCCATCCGCATCACCAGCGCGTTCTGGCCGGTGCTGTTGAAGTCGTCCAGCAGGATGCGCACGCGCACGCCGCGCGCGGCAGCCGCGCGCACCTCGCGCAGCAGCTCGGCGGTGCTGGCGTCGGCGTGGATGGCGTAGTACTGGATGTCGAGCGTCTTGCCGGCCTGCCGCGTCAGCGCCAGCCGGCTGGCGTAGGCCATGTCGGCCGAATCCACCAGCGCGAAACCCGATTCACCCGCGCGCACATCGGCCGGGCGCCGTTGCGCCGCCAGCCGCCCCAGCGCGGTGGCACCGGGCTCGGCCAGTGCCTGCGAGCGCGGACGCTCGACGTTCTGCGGCAGGCTGCCGCAGCCGGCCAGCGCGAACAGCAGCGCCAGCGCCAGCAGCGGTGCGGCCCAGCGCGGCGCACGGTGGGTGGTGGGCGCAAGCCGGGGTGCGGACCGATTCACGATGGGGTGGGCCTTGAGGACGTTTCACGATGATAGGCAGCCGCCGCGTGGGCGCACTGTCGGACAAGCGCCCGCACGTGCCGGGATTAGCGCCCGTGCGCCCTCCGCCTGGCCGCCACGAAAAAGCCGCCCGAAGGCGGCTCTGTCTTCAAGCGCGCTGCGCGCTCAAGCGAGCGTCTGATCGTCGACGCTGGCGCCCGGGGCGTTGTTGACGCACGAGGCGATGCCGGCGTCGCGCGTGGCCTCGCTCGAATACATCTGGCTCTGCCCGATGACCTGGCCGTTGGTGGCCTTGAGCGTGAAGTAGGGCGAGCCATCCTTGCCCGTCAGCTTGGCGTAGCGGCTGGCGTCGCCGCCGTTCTTCTTCACCGACTCGATGCCGTTGACGGCGCTGGCCTTGGCCTCGTACATCTCGCTGCTGAGAATCACCTGGCCATTGCCGGCCAGCAGGGTGAAGAAGAACTTGGCGTTCTTGGATTTCTTGAGTTCGAACTTGCCGGCCATGCAATCTCCTTTGATTTTGATGAAACAAGCGCCAAGACAGGCTTGGCTGGGACGCATTGTGGCCGCTCGCGCCACGGCTTTCAACCGCCGCCGTGGCCCAAACGTGCAATAGCGCACATCCCTGTGGCGCGCTGACCGCAGTGGTGCGGGTTCAAACCTTCATCGTCCGCTTGGAGCGCGCGATCGACATCAGCATGCCCAGCGCCAGCCCCAGCGTGACCATCGCGGTGCCGCCATAGCTGATGAAGGGCAGCGGCACGCCCACCACCGGCAGCATGCCGCTGACCATGCCCATGTTGACGAAGGCGTAGGCGAAGAAGATGGTGGTCAGCGCCGCCGCCAGCAGGCGCGCGAACAGCGTCGGCGCCTCGGCGGCGATCATCAGGCCGCGCAGGATCAGAAAGCAGAAGCCGGCGATCAGCGCCAGGTTGCCGACCAGGCCAAACTCTTCCGAGAAGGCGGCGAAGATGAAGTCGGTGGTGCGCTCGGGGATGAACTCCAGGTGCGTCTGCGTACCCTGCATGAAGCCCTTGCCCCACCAGCCACCGGAGCCGATGGCGATCATGCCCTGCAAGGTGTGGAAACCGCGGCCAAGCGGATCGCGGGTGGGATCCATCAGGGTGCAGATGCGCTGGCGCTGGTATTCATGCAGCACGCGCCAGTCGACGCCGTCGGCGCACAACTGCGGCTCGTAGGCGATCAGCACCGCGACGCCCAGCGCGCCCAGCAGCAGCGGAGGCAGCACGATCTTCCAGGGCAGGCCGGCGAAGAAAATCACCGCCAGCCCCGCCGCCACCACCAGCAGGGCGGTGCCCAGGTCGGGCTGCTTCATGATCAGCCCCACCGGTATCGCCAGCAGCGCGAAGGCGACGGCAAAGTCCAGCGCGCGCGCGCGGCCCTCGCGGCGGTGGAACCACCAGGCCAGCATCAGCGGCGTGGCCAGCTTCAGCAGCTCGCTCGGCTGGATCACCACGCCGACGTTGATCCAGCGCGTGGCGCCCTTCTTGGTGATGCCGAACAGCGCCACCGCCACCAGCAGCGCCACCCCCAGCGCGTACAGCGGCGGCGCCAGGTTCATCAGTCGCTGCGGCGGCACCTGCGCCGCCAGGAACAGGATGCCGGCGGCAATCAGCATGTTGCGCCCATGGTCGGCAAAGCGCGTGCCGTGATCGAAGCCCGACGAATACATGGCCAGCAAACCGCCGCCGGCCAGCAGCAGCACCGCCAGCAGCAGCAGCAGATCGAAGCCGGCCAGCAGCGGCCAGATGCGCTGCCAGAGCGAGGGTTTGTCGAACGCGATGGACATGAAGAAATTATCCCCCGGGGTTTTATCCCCCCTGAGTCGGCCTGCGGCCGCCTTCCCCCAAGGGACAACGCTGGTGGCCGGGGAGACCCCGGCCACGGCGTTCCCGAATGGCCTGCTCCGCGGCCGGTCGAAGGGGCTTGCTGCGCAGCCCCATGGGAATCCACTCAGTGCCACCGCGGGGTCAGAGTTCAATCGAGACCGCCAAGGCAACGCCGCATGGATTCCGGCTTTCGCCGGAATGACGGGTTTAGCAAGGCCGAGCGCAGCGATGGCCTGTGTGGAGTTCCCCCTCTGGCCGTGCCGAGAAGCGCAGGGCGTGGGGCGGGCGCGGCAGCGCAGCATGCCGCGCTTGCGTAGACTGACTCGCTGCGGCTGTCCGAACGGAGCGCTGTAAGCGCGCAGTGAGTTCCGCAGCGCCGCCCCACGCGCGAGCACCGCAGGTTGCCCGCAGCGAAGCGAAGGGACACAGCCAGTGGGGCCGCCTTTTCTTTGGTTACTTTCTTTTGGCGGAGCAAAAGAAAGTGACTGCGCCGCCGGGCGCAATTCCCGGCCAACAGCGCCTCCAACACCCCTAACATCCCCCCATGCCCACCACCCACCTCCTCTACCTCCACGGTTTCCGCTCATCCCCCCAATCGACCAAGGCACGCATGGTGGCCGCGCGCGTGCAGGCCGATCACCCCGGCGTGCGCTGGTGGTGTCCGCAGCTGCCGCCCTCGCCGCGCGCGGCCGCGGAGTTGATCGAGCGTGGCACGGCCGACTGGCCGGCCGGGCGCATGGCGGTGGTCGGCTCGTCGCTGGGCGGCTTCTACGCCACCTGGCTGGCCGAGCGGCGCGGCTGCCGCGCCGTGGTGCTGAACCCCGCCGTCGACCCGGCGCGCGACCTGGCGGCCCACATCGGCGAGCAGACCGCCTGGCACGATCCGGCCGCGCACTTCTTCTTCCGCCCCGAATACATCGACGAGCTGCGCGCGCTGTCCAGCGAGCAGCCACTCGCGCAACCCGAGCGCTTCTTCGCCGTCATCGCCAAGGGCGACGAACTGCTGGACTGGCGCGAAATGACGGCGCGCTACGCCGGCGCGCAGGTGCGCCTGCTGGAAGGCAGCGACCATGCGCTGTCGGATTTCGACCAGCACATCGATGCGGTGCTGGCGTTTCTCGATCTGGCTCGCTGACGAAACACGCTGCGCGCCCGCCGCGAGGTGGGACAATCGCTCCCCTCTATGCATGTACTGTTCGACGAAGCCGGCAAGTTCCTCGCCGGCCGCATTCTTTCCGAGGCCGAGGCCTCGGCGCAGGTGGAGCTGGACTCCGGCAAGCGCCTCAAGGTCAAGTCGGCCAACCAGTTGCTGCGCTTCGACAAGCCCGCCCCGGCCGAGCTGATGGCCCAGGCGCAGCAAACGGCCGCCGACATCGAGCTGCCGCTGGCCTGGGAATTCGCGCCCGAGGAAGAGTTCGGCTTTGGCGAGCTGGCGGCCGAATACTTCGGCGGCACGCCGGGCGTGACCGAGCGGGCCGCCATGCTGCTGGCACTGCACGAGGCACCGCACTACTTCCGCCGCGCCGGCAAGGGCCGCTTTCGCAAGGCGCCGGCCGACATCGTGGCGCAGGCGCTGGCGGCGATCGAGAAGAAAAAGCAGATCGCCGTGCAGATCAGCGCCTGGGCCGGCGAGCTGGCGGCGGGGCAGACGCCGGCGCCGATCCGCGAGCAGCTCTACAAGATCCTCTTCAAGCCCGACAAGAACGCACCCGAATACAAGGCCGTGGTCGAGGCCAGCCGCGCCACGCAGCGGGCGCCGCTGGCGCTGCTGCAGGAGGCGGGCGCCATTGAATCGGCCTACCAATTCCACTGGCAGCGCTTTCTGTTCGAGAACTTTCCCAGGGGCACGGGCTTTCCGGCCCTGACCGCGCCCGCCATCACCGAGGATTTGCCGCTGGCCACCGTGCAGGCCTATTCGATCGACGATTCATCGACCACCGAGATCGACGACGCGCTGTCGCTGCAGGGGCTGGGCAGCGGCACCGTGGTGCTGGGCATCCACATCGCCGCGCCCGGGCTGGCGGTGCAGCCGGGCGATGCGCTGGACGAGGTGGCGCGCGCGCGCCTGTCCACCGTCTACATGCCGGGCCACAAGATCACCATGCTGCCGGACGCCGTGGTCGACGCCTACACCCTGGGCGCGGGCCACCCGGTGCCGGCGGTGTCGCTGTACCTCACGCTGGATGAGGCCTCGCTGGAAATCCAGGCCAGCGAGACCAAGCTGGAACGCGTGCCGATCGTCGCCAACCTGCGCCACGACCAGCTCGACCGCTTCATCACCGCCGGCTGGCTGCAGGGGGGCGAGGCGCCCGACCCGGCCGAGGCCGACGGCCTGCCGGTCGCGCGCGAGCAGCTCGCCTTCCTGTACCGGCTGGCGCGCCACTTGAAAGGCCGGCGCGAGCAGGTGCGCGGCAAGCCCGAGACCTTCAACCGGCCCGACTACAGCTTCAAGCTGGTGCGCGACGCCGGGCCGCCCCAAGGCGCGCCAGCCCCCTCGGGGGGCAGCGCCGCAGACGAAGTCGCAAGCGCGGGGGCCAACAGGCTCGGCGACGACGACGGCCTGCCCACCGGCACCGAGCAGGTGCAGATCAGCGCGCGCGCGCGCGGCGCACCACTGGACCTGATCGTGTCGGAGCTGATGATCCTGGCCAACAGCAGCTGGGGCGAGTGGCTGAAAAGCCTGGGCGTGCCCGCCATCTACCGCAGCCAGGCCAGCCTGCTGCCGGGCGTGAAGGTGCGCATGGGCGCGCGGGCGCTGCCGCACGCCGGCATCGGCGTGCCCAGCTACGCCTGGAGCACCTCGCCGCTGCGCCGCTACGTCGACCTGGTGAACCAGTGGCAGATCATCGCCGCCGCACGCCATGGCAAGACCGCTGCGCTGGCGGCGCCCTTCAAGCCCAAGGACGCACAGCTGTTCGCCGTCATCAGCGCCTTCGACGCCGCCTACAGCGCCTACAACGCCCACCAGGCCGGCATGGAGCGCTTCTGGACGCTGCAATACCTGCGCCAGCACGGCATCACCGAGCTGACGGCCAGCCTGATCAAGGAACAGGCCGGCGGCGCCTGGCTGGCGCGCGCCGACGAGCTGCCGCTGGTGTTCACCGCGCTGGGCGCGCAAGCCCTGCCGCGCGGCACCCGCGTGCGCGTGCGGCTGGGCGCCATCGACGACATCGCGCTCGACGTCGGCGCCACCGTGATCGAGGTGCTGGGCCTTGACGCCGCACCCGCCGCGGCGGCCGAGGACGAGGACGACGCGGCCGAGGCCGGCCCGCTGGCCATTGCGGTGGATGTGAACGAAACGGAGCCGAGCGAGCCCGATAATCCGGCCTCGTGAAACCGGGCTTCTTCGCGTCTTTATCCACGCTGCAATGGGCGCTGCTGGTCTCGGCGCTGCTGCATGGCGTGCTGCTGTCGCTGCGCTGGGTGGACGGTGCGGGTCTGCAGCGCGCACTGTCGGCGCCGGCGCTGGACGTGGTGCTGGTCAATGCGCGCACCGACGCGGCGCCGCCGCAGCCGCAGGCGATCGCGCAGGCCCAGCTGGCCGGCGGCGGCAATCAGGCCGAGCGCGGCCTGATTGCCACGCCGCTGCCGCCGCACCCGCAGGCCGCGCTGGCCGGCGACGACCCGGTGAGCGAGAACCAGCGCCGCATCGCCGCCATGCTGACGCAGCAGGAGCAGCTGCTGGTGCAGGTGCGCCGCCAGCTCGACAGCCTGCCGCTGCCCGACGCCGAGGCGCCGGCCGACGACGCTGAGGCCGAGGCGCAGCGAGAGCGCCGCCTGCAGCTGTCCCGGCTGCTGGCGGCGATCGAGCAGCGCGTCGAGGAAGCCAGCGCGCAGCCGCGCAAGCGCTACCTGAGCCCGGCCACGCTGGGCACCACCTACGCGCAGTACTACGACGACATGCGGCGCAAGATCGAGGCGCGCGGCACCCGGCACTTTCCGCAGGCCGAGGGCCGCAAGCTGTACGGCGAACTGCTGATGGCGCTGCTGGTGCAGCACGATGGCCGCCTGCTCGATGTGCGCGTGCTGCAGGGTTCGGGCAACCGCCCACTCGACCGCCAGGCCGAGGCGATCGCGCGCGCCGCCGCGCCGTTTGGCCGCTTCAGCCCCGCGATGCGGCGCGACAGCGAGCAGTTCGACGTCACGGCGCGCTTTCGCTTCACGCACGAGCAGACGCTGGAGACCACGCTGCAGGCCGAGCCGGCGCGCGCCGGCGACGGAGAGGTGCGCTGATGCGCTCGCTGGGCCGCTGGCTGCTGCTGTCGCTGCTGGGCCTGCTGGTGCTGCAGCTGTTCTTCATCGGCCGCATCGCCACGCTGGCGTGGCTGGACCCGAAGTCGACCAGCTTCCAGCGCTCCGAGGCCTGGCGCCTGGCCAGCAGCGGCGAGTTGCGCTGGCGCCAGGACTGGCGCGATTACGCCGACATCTCCGACCACCTGAAGCGCGCCGTCATCGCCGCCGAGGACGACGGCTTCACCAACCACGACGGCGTCGACTGGGACGCGATCGACAAGGCCTGGGAGCGCAACACCCAGGCCGAAGAGGCCGCCGCCCAGCGCGCGGCCGAGAACAAGCCGGTGCGGCCGATCCGCATCCGCGGCGGCTCCACCATCACGCAGCAGCTGGCCAAGAACCTGCTGCTGTCGGGCGAGCGCACGCTGCTGCGCAAGGGGCAGGAACTGGTGCTCACCTACGCGCTGGAGCATCTGCTGAGCAAGCAGCGCATCCTGGAGATCTACCTCAACAACGTCGAATGGGGCGCGGGCGTGTTCGGCGCCGAGGCCGCGGCCCAGCATTACTTCAAGAAAAGCGCGGCCCAGCTGAACGCCTGGGAAGCGGCGCGCCTGGCTGTGATGTTGCCCGCGCCCAAGCGCTTCGAGAAGCAGCCGCGCTCGCGCTACCTGAACAGCCGCACCAACACCATCATGGCGCGCATGCGGCGCTCCGAGTTGCCGTGACAATGCAGCGCATGAGAATCCTCGGCATCGACCCCGGCCTGCGCAGCACCGGCTTTGGCGTGCTCGATGTGCAAGGGCCGCAGCTGCGCTACGTGGCCAGCGGCGTGATCCAGACCGCCAGCGCCAGCCAGGGCGATCTGCCGGCGCGGCTGAAGCTGTTGTTCGAGGGCATCCGCGAGCTGACGGCGCGCTACCGCCCCGACAGCTCGGCGGTCGAGATCGTGTTCGTCAACGTCAATCCGCAGGCCACGCTGCTGCTCGGCCAGGCGCGCGGCGCCTGCGTGACGGCGCTGGTGTCGTGCGAGCTGCCGGTGGCCGAATACACCGCGCTGCAGATGAAGCAGGCCGTGGCCGGCCACGGCAAGGCCGCCAAGGCGCAGGTGCAGGCGATGGTGCAGCGCCTGCTGCAACTGCCGGCGACACCGCGCCCGGATGCCGCCGACGCGCTCGGCCTGGCCATCACCCACGCGCACGCCGGCCGCACGGTGGAACGATTGCAGGCGGCCGGGCTGCCCCGCACCACCGCCAGCATGTACCGGCGCGGGCGCTGACGTTGCCGTTGCTAGGCTCCCGCGCCCTGGATCAGGTTCAGCACGATCAGCACCGCGAAGAAGCCCAGCGCCGCCAGCAGGGTCCACTTCAGGATCAGCCAGCCCAGGCGCTTGTAGCGCGGCTCGCTGGTGAAGGCGTACAGGGCGAAGCACACGCCTGAACCCATCAGCAGCAGAAAGATCAGCGCGCGCGAGATCGCCATCTCATGCGCTCCCAGTGGCCGGCCGCGCGCTCACCAGGCGCGCGCCAGCTGAGCGAAACCGGCCGGCGCCTTGCGCTCGTCGGTGAAGCTGACGATCTCCCAGGCCTCCTCGCGCGCCAGCAGCTCGCGCAGCAGGCGGTTGTTGAGCGCGTGGCCCGAGCGGAAAGCGCTGTAGGCGGCCAGCATCGGCTTGCCGGCGCAGTACAGGTCACCGATGGCGTCGAGGATCTTGTGCTTGGCGAACTCCTCGGCATAGCGCAGGCCCTCGGCATTGAGCACCTTGGTGTCGTCCATGACGATGGCGTTGTCCAGCCCGCCGCCCAGCGCCAGGCCGCTGGCGCGCATCATCTCCACGTCCTTGCTGAAGGCAAAGGTGCGCGCGCGCGCGATGTCGCGGCTGTAGCGGCCCGAGCCCATGTCGAAGCTGACCTGCTGCACGGTGGAATCGACCGCCGGGTGCTGGAAGTCGATCTCGAAGCTGAGCGTGAAGCCGTGGTGCGGATCGAGGCGCGCCCACTTGAGCTGATCGCCCTCGCCCTCGCGCACCTCGACCGCTTGCCTGACGCGCAGGAACTTCCTGGGCGCCTTCTGCAGCTCGATGCCCGCGCTTTGCAGCAGGTAGACGAAGGACGAGGCCGAGCCGTCCAGGATCGGCACTTCCTCGGCGGTGATGTCGATGTAGAGGTTGTCCAGCCCCAGGCCGGCACAGGCCGACATCAGGTGCTCGACGGTGCGCACCTTGGCATCGCCCGTCGACAGCGTGGAGGCCAGCCGCGTGTCGGTCACCGACAGCGCATTGACCGGAATGTCCACCGGCGCCGGCAGGTCGATGCGGCGGAACACGATGCCGGTGTCGGGCGGCGCGGGTCGCAGCGTCAGTTCGACCCGCTCGCCACTGTGCAGCCCGACGCCGACGGCGCGCGTGAGCGACTTGAGGGTGCGTTGCGCCAGCATGGGGCGATTCTAGGCCGCGATGACCGCGGCTGGATGACTGCGCCCGTTGGGCGCATGACCTCGGCCTGCGGCCTTCGATGACGGCGCTGCGCGCCATGACTGGCCGCCGTCATTTGTCATCAACGCCGCGCAGCGGCGAAGTCATGCGCCGTTAGGCGCAGTCATTCAATCCGCCTGCTTGCGCAGAAAGGCTGGGATCTCGAAGTCGTCCATGCCGCCGGAGGACAGCGCGTCCACCTTGGCCGCCGCCTGGGTGCGGTTGGTGCGCCACACGCTGGGCACGGCCAGGTTGCCGTAGTCGTGCTGCTGGTGTGCCGCACCCGCGGCGCCCGCCGCGTGCTGCGCCGACGGCATGATGAAGGGCATGTTGTCGGTGCCGGTGCGCAGGCCGCCCTGCACCACGGTGATCGGCTGGCGCCGCACGCCCTGGCGCGACAGGCCGGTGGCGACCACGGTGACGCGGATCTCGTCGCCCAGCGAATCATCGTAGGCGGCGCCGTAGATGGTGTGGGCATCGGGCGAGGCGTAGGCGCGGATGGTGTTCATGGCCTCGCGCGACTCGTTCAGCTTGAGCGAGCCCTTGGACGCGGTGACCAGCACCAGCACGCCCTTGGCGCCCGACAGATCGATGCCCTCCAGCAGCGGGCAGGCGACGGCCTGCTCGGCGGCGATGCGGGCGCGGTCGGGGCCGCTGGCGGTGGCCGTGCCCATCATGGCCTTGCCGGGCTCGCCCATCACGGTGCGCACGTCCTCGAAGTCGACGTTGACGAAGCCGTAGTCGTTGATGATCTCGGCGATGCCGCCGACGGCGTTCTTCAGCACGTCGTTGGCCTGCGCGAAGGCTTCTTCCTGGGTGATGTCGTCGCCCAGCACCTCGAGCAGCTTCTCGTTCAGCACCACCACCAGCGAATCGACGTTGGCCTCCAGCTCGGCCAGGCCGGCTTCGGCGTTGGTCAGGCGGCGGCCGCCTTCCCAGTCGAAGGGCTTGGTGACCACGCCGACGGTGAGGATGCCCATGTCCTTGGCGATGCGCGCGATCACCGGCGCGGCGCCGGTGCCGGTGCCGCCGCCCATGCCGGCGGTGATGAACAGCATGTGGGCGCCACGGATCGCCTGGCGGATATCGTCGGCGGCGGCCTCGGCGGCCTCGCGGCCCTTCTCGGGCTTGCTGCCGGCGCCCAGGCCGCTGCCACCCAGCTGGATGGTGCTGTCGGCCTGCGTGCGGCACAGCGCCTGCGCGTCGGTGTTGGCGCAGATGAACTCCACGCCCTGCACCTGGCGCGTGATCATGTGGTCAACCGCGTTGCTGCCGCCGCCGCCCACGCCGATCACCTTGATCTGGGTGCCCGAATGGAAGCCGTCTGTCTCAATCATCTCGATGCTCATGGTGTACTCCTTGTCTGCCTGCAGTTGCCGTGGATGAGAAAAAAAACCGAAATCTCTGTTGTTGTTCATGGACCTGATGCGCTCACCGAAAGGGCCCAGGTCGGCGGCCCCGTGCTGTGCCAGTAAAAGTTCATGGCGTGCCCGTCTCCCCTTGAAAGGCTGGCCGCGCAGCAGGCCAGCGAAGGGGCTGCGGAGCAAGCCGCGCGAGAACGCCGCGGCCGGACCTGTGCCGGCCGCCAGCGTTGTCCCCCCTCGTGAGGGGGGAAGGCGCGAAGCGCCTCAGGGGGTTCATTAAAAATTCCCCACGATGAAATCCTTGAACTTGCCGAAGGCGCTTTTCACGCCGCCGCTCTTCTGCGCCACCTTGTAGCCGCGCAGGCGCGCCAGCCGCGCCTCTTCCATCAGGCCCATCACGGTGGCGGCGCGTGGCTGCGCCACCATGTCGGACAGGGCGCGCGAATACTTCGGCACGCCGCGCCGCACGGGCTTGAGGAAGATGTCCTCGCCCAACTCGACCATGCCGGGCATCACGGCGCTGCCGCCGGTCAGCACCACGCCGGAGGACAGCACCTCCTCGAAGCCCGACTCGCGGATCACCTGCTGCACCAGCGAGAAGATTTCCTCCACGCGCGGCTCGATCACGCCGGCCAGCGCCTGCTTGGACAGCAGGCGCGGCGTGCGGTCGCCCAGGCCCGGCACCTCGACCTGCGTCTCGGCGTCGGCCAGCAACTGCTTGGCGCAGCCGTTGTCGACCTTGATGTCCTCGGCGTCCATGGTCGGCGTGCGCAGCGCCATGGCGATGTCGCTGGTGATCAGGTCGCCCGCGATCGGGATCACCGCGGTGTAGCGGATGGTGCCGCCGGCGAAGATCGCCACGTCGGTGGTGCCGGCGCCGATGTCGACGCAGGCCACGCCCAGCTCGCGCTCGTCGTCGGTCAGCACCGCCTGCGCCGAGGCCAGCGGATTCAGCATCAGCTGGTCCACGTCCAGCCCGCAGCGGCGCACGCACTTGATGATGTTCTCGGCCGCGCTCTGGGCGCCGGTGACGATGTGCACCTTGGCTTCCAGCCGCATGCCGCTCATGCCGACGGGCTCGCGCACGTCCTGGCCGTCGATGACGAACTCCTGCGGCTCGACCAGCAGCAGGCGCTGGTCGCTGGAGATGTTGATGGCCTTGGCGGTCTCGACCACGCGCGCCACGTCGGCGGGCGTGACCTCCTTGGCCTTCACCGCCACCATGCCGCTGGAGTTGATGCCGCGGATGTGGCTGCCGGTGATGCCGGTGTAGACGCGGCCGATCTTGCAGTCGGCCATCATCTCCGCCTCCTTCAGCGCCTGCTGGATGCTGGCCACGGTGGCGTCGATGTTGACCACCACGCCGCGCTTCAGGCCGTTGCTCGGCGCCACGCCGAGGCCGGCGAGCTTGAGGTCGCCGCCGGGCAGCACCTCGCCGACCACCACCATGATCTTGGCGGTGCCGATATCGAGCCCGACGATCAAATCCTTGTACTCTTTTGCCATGACCTCACTCGTTGTTCCCGTGTCCTTGTTCTAGCGCCGCGCCGCCGGCCGCGCCGGTGCCGGCGCCGGCTGCTCCACCCGCACCGTGCTGACGCCGCGCAGCCGCAGCGCGTAGCCGCCCACGTGGCGCAGGTCGGCGGCCTCGATGGCCTCCACCGGCCGCTGATGCCGCGCCGCCACTTCCCCCACCGTGCCCACGAACTGCGCCAGCCGCGCCACCAGTTCGCGCGGCGGGCCGTAGCCCAGCTCGATCACCGCGCCCTGGCTCAGCTCGGCGCGCCAGTTGCCGCGCGCCAGCAGCGCCAGCTCGGCCAGGCGCATGTCCAGCGGCGCCAGCAGCGGCTCCAGCTGGCCGTGCATGGCCAGCACTTCGGCGGCCTGGCCGTCGGGCCCGATCAGGGTCGGCATGTGCTCGTCGTCGAGTTCGGCGTCGCCGGCCTCGAAAATCTCGCCCTGGCGGTTGATCATCTGGTTGTCGCCCTCGCCCCAGTAGGCCACCGGCACATGCTCCTGCAGGGTCACGTGCAGCCGATCGGGAAACTCGCGCTGCACCATGGCGCGGCGCACCCAGGGCGCCGACTGGAACGCCGCCTGCGCGGCCCCCAGGTCCATGGTGAAGAAGTTGCCCTGCAGGCGCGGCAGCACGCTGGCGCGCAGGCTGGCGGCGCTGTGGTGCGCGGTGTCGCCGTCCACCGTGATGCGCCCGAAGGCGAAGGCCGGGTGCCGCATCGCCCACCACAGGCCGGTGGCGATGCAGCCGAGCACCAGCGCGGTGATCAGCAGCGAGGCCGTCAGGTTCATCAGCCTGACGTCGACCGGCACCGGCAGCCTGGCGTTCATGCGCCCTGCCCTCCCGCCGGCGCGTAGTCGAGCGTGGCGCCGGCCAGCAGTTGCAGGCACAGATCCTCGTAGCCGATGCCGGCGGCGCGCGCCGCCATCGGCACCAGCGAATGGCTGGTCATGCCGGGCGAGGTGTTGATCTCCAGCAGGTAGGGCGCGCGCGTGGCGGCGTCGATCATCACGTCGAGCCGGCCCCAGCCACGGCAGCCGAGCACACGGTAGGCCTTCAGCGCCAGCGCCTGGATGGCGGCCTCCTCGCCCGGCGGCAGGCCACAGGGCACGCGGTATTCGGTGACGTCGGTGAAGTACTTGTTCTGGTAGTCGTAGTTGCCCTCAGGCGCCACGATGTGGATCACCGGCAGCGCGTAGGCGCCGGCGCCGCTGCCCATCACCGGGCAGGTCACCTCGTCGCCGGCGATGAACTGCTCGCACAGGATGTCGGCGTCCAGCAGTGCGGCGGCCGCCACCGCCGCCGTCATCTGCTCGGCGCTTTCTACCTTGGTCACGCCCAGCGAAGAGCCCTCACGCACCGGCTTGACGATCAGCGGCAGGCCCAGCTCGGCGGTCACGGCGCGCACGTCCTCGGGCGTGCACTCACCCTGGCGCAGCAGCACGTAGCGCGGCGTCGGCAGCCCGTCGGCCAGCCAGACGCGCTTGGTCATCACCTTGTCGATGGCCATGCTGGAGGCCATCACGCCGGAGCCGGTGTAGGGGATGCCCAGCAGCTCCAGCGCGCCCTGCACCGTGCCGTCCTCGCCGTGGCGGCCGTGCAGCGCGATGAAGCAGCGCGCGAAGCCCTGGCGCTTGATCTCGTCCATCGGCTGCTCGGCCGGATCGAAGGCGTGCGCATCGACGCCGCGCGCACGCAGGGCGTCGAGGACGCCCTGGCCGGACATCAGGGAAACCTCCCGTTCGCCCGACTGGCCGCCCATCAGGACCGCCACCTTGCCGAATTCAATGCCGCCTTGCACCATGGTGTCCGCTCAACTCCGATTTGGCTCAGTTTTTTGTAGCAACTCAACGATCTTCGCCGGCACGCCGCCGATCGAACCGGCGCCCATGCACAGCACCACATCGCCAGCGCGCGCGTGCTCGGCCGCCAGCGCCGGCAGATCGGCCACGTCGGCCACGAACACCGGCTCGACCCTGCCGGCCACGCGCAGCGCGCGCGCCAGCGAGCGGCCGTCGGCCGCCACGATGGGTTCTTCACCGGCGGCGTAGACCTCGGTCAGCACCACCCGGTCGGCGCTGCCGATGACGCTGACGAAATCCTCGAAGCAGTCGCGCGTGCGCGTGTAGCGGTGCGGCTGGAAGGCCAGCACCAGGCGCCGGCCCGGAAACGCGCCGCGCGCCGCCGCCAGCGTGGCCGCCATCTCGACCGGGTGGTGGCCGTAGTCGTCGATCACCGTGAAGCTGCCGCCGCCCTTGGCCGGCAACTCGCCGTAGGACTGGAAGCGCCGGCCCACGCCCTTGAACTCGGCCAGCGCCTTCTGCACCGCGGCATCGGGAATGTTCAGCTCCACCGCCACCGCGATGGCCGACAGCGCGTTCAGCACGTTGTGCTCGCCCGCCAGGTTCAGCACCACCGGCAGATCGGGCAAGGTCACGCCGTTGCGCCGCTGCACCGTGAAGTGCATCTGCGCGCCGACCGCGCGCACGTCGATGGCGCGCACCTGGGCGTCCTCGGCGAAGCCGTAGGTGGTCACCGGACAGGCCAGCTGGCCGGCGATCTCGCGCACCGCCGGGCTTTCGACGCACAGAATGGCGGTGCCGTAGAACGGAATGCGGTGCACGAAATCGATGAAGGCCTGCTTGAGCCGGCCGAAGTCGTGCCCGTAGGTCTCCATGTGGTCGGCATCGATGTTGGTGATGACGGCCAGCACCGGCAGCAGGTTCAGGAAGGAGGCGTCGGACTCGTCGGCCTCGGCCACGATGTAGTCGCCCGAGCCCAGGCGGGCGTTGGCGCCGGCGCTGTTGAGGCGGCCGCCGATGACGAAGGTCGGGTCCAGCCCGGCCTCGGCGAGCACGCTGGCGACCAGGCTGGTGGTGGTGGTCTTGCCGTGCGTGCCGGCGATGGCGATGCCCTGCTTGAGGCGCATCAGCTCGGCCAGCATCATGGCGCGCGGCACCACCGGGATGCGCTTTTCGCGCGCCACCAGCACCTCGGGGTTGTCGTCCTTGACGGCGGTCGAGGTCACCACGGCGTCCGCGCCCTCGACGTGCGCCGCCGCGTGGCCGATGAAGGTGCGGATGCCCAGGCCGGCCAGCCGGCGCAGCGTGGCGCTGTCGGCCAGGTCGGAGCCGGAGATGACGTAGCCCAGGTTGTGCAGCACCTCGGCGATGCCGCTCATGCCGGAGCCGCCCACGCCGACGAAATGGATGTGGCGGATGGCGTGTTTCATCGCGCGGCCTCCGTGCATCCGGGCAAAACGTCGGCGTCTTGCCTGTTCTCGACGAAATGGATGTGGCGGATGGCGTGTTTCATGCGGCCAACTCCTCGCAGGCGGCGACCACGTCCTCGACCGCATGGATCTTCTGCAGGCGCTTGGCCCGGATGGCGCACTCGAGCAGCGCGGCGCGCCCGGTTTTTTGAAGCATGTCGGCCAAACCCTCGGGCGTCAGCTCGCGCTGCTGGATCAGCCAGCCCGCGCCCTGGTCGACCAGGAATTTCGCGTTGGTGGTCTGGTGGTCGTCCACCGCGTGGGGAAAGGGCACGAACAGCGCGGCGGCACCAATCGCGGCGATCTCGGTCACCGTGGTGGCGCCGGCACGGCAGATCACCAGATCGGCCTCGGCGTAGGCGCGCGCCATGTCGTCGATGAAGGGCAGCAGCTCGGCGTCGACACCGGCGGCCTGGTAGTTGGCGCGCAGCGCGTCGATCTGCTTGGCACCGCTCTGGTGCATGACCCGCGGGCGACGCTCAGCCGGGATCAAGGCCAGCGCTTTCGGCACCACGTCATTGAGCGCCTGCGCGCCGAGGCTGCCGCCCACCACCAGAACTTTCAGCGGGCCGCTGCGGCCGGCAAAGCGCTCGGCCGGTTCGGCGACCTGGGTGAAGGCCTCGCGCAGCGGATTGCCGACCCACTGCACCTGGCGCGCCTTCGGCAGCACGCCGGGAAAGGCGGTGAACACGCGGTCGGCGATGCCGGCCAGCACCTTGTTCGCCATGCCGGCGACCGAGTTCTGCTCGTGCAGCACCAACGGCTTGCTCAAGGCCACGCCCATCAGCCCGCCCGGGAAGGTGATGTAGCCGCCCAGGCCGACCAGCACGTCGGGCTTGACGCGCCGGATCACACCGATGCTCTGGCCAAAGGCCCGCAGCAGCTTGAAGGGCAGCAGCACCAGCGTGGACACGCCCTTGCCGCGCACGCCGCCGAATTCCACCGCCTCGAACGGAAAGCCGCGCGGCGGCACCAGCTGCTGCTCCATGCTGCCGGGTGCGCCCAGCCAGTGCACGCGCCAGCCACGCGCCCGCAAGCCGTCGGCCACCGCCAGGCCGGGGAAGATGTGGCCGCCGGTACCGCCGGCCATCACGAGGGCGCATTTCTGATTCATGCGCGCCCTCCCCGCATCAGTTGCCGGCTCTCGACGTCGATGCGCAGCACGATCGCGATGGCGATCAGGTTGGCCATGATGGCCGAGCCGCCGTAGCTCATGAAGGGCAGCGTCAGCCCCTTGGTCGGCAGCGCGCCCAGGTTGACGCCGATGTTGATGAAGGCCTGGAAGCCCAGCCACAGGCCGATGCCCTGCGCCACCAGGCCGGAGAACACACGGTCCAGCGCAATCGCCTGGCGGCCGATCACCATGATGCGGCGCGTCAGCCAGAAGAACAGGAAGATCACGCACAGCAGCCCGACCAGGCCGAACTCCTCGCCGATGATGGCGGTGAGAAAGTCCGTGTGCGCCTCGGGCAGCCAGTGCAGCTTCTCGATGCTGCCCCCCAAGCCGACGCCGAACACCTCGCCGCGCCCGATGGCGATCAGCGCGTGCGACAGCTGGTAGCCCTTACCCAGCGCGTGCTCGGCGCTCCAGGGATCGAGGTAGGCGAAGATGCGCTCGCGCCGCCAGGGCGAGGACCAGATCATGACCGCGAAGGCCAGCACCAGCACGGCGGCGATGATGAAGAACATGCGCGCGTTGACACCGCCCAGGAACAGAATGCCCATGGCGATCACGGCGATCACCAGGAAGGCGCCCATGTCGGGCTGCGCCAGCAGCAGCGAACCGACCACGCCCACCGCCACGCCGATCGGGGCGACGGCGCGAAAGAAGCGCTCCTTGACCTCCATCTTGCGCACCATGTAGTCGGCCGCGTACAGCAGCACCGTGATCTTGGCGATCTCGGAGGGCTGGAAGTTGATCGGCCCGAGCGAGATCCAGCGCCGCGCGCCGTTCACCACCATGCCGACGTGCGGGATCAGCACCGCGATCAGCAGCGCCAGCGAGCCGACGAACAGCCAGGGCGCCGTCTTCTCCCACCAGGCCATCGGCACCTGGAAGGCCAGCAGCGCGGCGATGAAGGACAGGAAGATCCACAGCGCGTGCCGGGTGACGAAGAAGTTGGGCGAGTAGCGCCCGAAGCGCGGGTTGTCGGGCAGCGCGATGCTGGCCGAATACACCATCACCAGGCCCCAGGCCAGCAGCGCCACGCAGACCCAGATCAGCGCCTGGTCGAAGCCCAGCAGGCGCGTCGGCGTGCTGGCGGTGCGCGCGTATTCCATGCCGCCGATGCGCACCGGCAGTTCGTCCACCGGCTGGCGCGCGCCACGCGCGGCGCGCGGCTTCTTGCCGGACTTGGGCAGGGCTTGGGTGGCCGCGTTCACGTCCAGGCCTCCAACTCGATGCCCTCGGCCCGCGCCAGCTCACGCACGGCGGCGCGGAACACCTCGGCGCGGTGCGGGTAGTTGCGGAACATGTCCAGGCTGGCGCAGGCCGGCGACAGCAGCACGGCGTCGCCGGCCTGGGCGCGCGCGCGCGCCTGGCGCACGGCGTCTTCCAGCGTCGGCGCGTCCTGCAGCGGCACGCCGGCGTCCTGCAGCGCGGCGCGGATCAACGGCGCATCGCGCCCGATCAGCACCACCGCACGCGCAAAGCGCGCCACCGGCGCCGCCAGCGGGCCGAAGTCCTGCCCCTTGCCGTCGCCGCCCAGGATCACCACCAGCTTGCGCTCGGCGCCGAGGCCGTGCAGCGCCGCCACCGTGGCGCCGACGTTGGTGCCCTTGCTGTCGTCGAAGTATTCGACCTCGTCCAGCATGCCGATCGACTCGACCCGGTGCGGCTCGCCGCGGTACTCGCGCAGGCCGTAGAGCATCGGGCCCAGCGCGCCCCCCGCGCTCATGGCCAGCGCCAGCGCCGCCAGCGCGTTGACGGCGTTGTGCCGCCCGCGGATGCGCAGTGCGTCGGCCGGCATCAGGCGCTGGAAGTGCAGCTCGGCCTCGGCGTCCTTGCGGCGGCGCCCGGTCTCGTCGGACTCCAGCGCGCGCACCAGCCAGGCCATGCCGCCGACCACCTCCAGGCCGAAGTCGCCCGGCTCGGCCGGCATGTCGGCGCCAAAAGTCAGGACCTGGCGCGGCGCCGGCTTCGGCCCTTTCGCCGCCTTGGCCGGCGGCTGCGGGCGCATCGCCATCACCCGCGGATCGTCGCGGTTCAGGATCATCACGCCCTGCTGCCCGAAGACCTTGGCCTTGGCCGCCGCGTAGGCGGCCATGTCGCCGTGCCAGTCGAGGTGGTCCTGGGTGACGTTGAGCACGGTGGCCGCACTCGGCTCGAAGCCGCTGGCGGCGTCGAGCTGGAAGCTCGACAGCTCCAGCACCCAGACCTCGGGCAGTGTCCCGGCCTCCACGTGCTGCTGCAAGGTGTCGAGCAGGGTCGGGCCGATGTTGCCCGCCACGGCCACGGACTTGCCGCCGCGCTCCACCAGCCGGCCGGTGAGCGCGGTCACCGTGGTCTTGCCGTTGGTGCCGGTGACCGCCAGCACCGCGGGTGCGTAGCCAGTGTCTTGCTTCAATTGCTCCAGCGCCTGCGCGAACAGATCCAGCTCGCCGCCGACCGGCAGGCCGCGCTCGCGCGCCGCGCGCACCACCGCATCGATCTCGGCCGGCGGCAGCCCGGGGCTGCGGTACACGGCGCGCAGCGACGCGTCATCGACCAGTTCGGCCACAAGCGGCCCGGCGACGAAGCGCGCCGCGGGCACTTGCTCGCGCAGCGCCGCGCGTTGCGGCGGCGCTGCGCGCGTGTCGGCCACCGTCACCTGCGCACCCTGCCGCGCGCACCAGCGCGCCATGGCCAGGCCCGACAGGCCCAGGCCCAGGATCAGCACGTGAAGGTCTTGGGGCTTCGTCATCAGGTCACCGGAGCTTTAACGAAGACAGACCCACCAGGCACAGCAGCATGGTGACGATCCAGAAACGCACCACGACCTGGGTCTCGGCCCAGCCGCTTTTCTCGAAGTGGTGGTGCAGCGGCGCCATCTTCAGCAGGCGCCGGCCCTGGCCGAAGCGGCGCTTGGTGTACTTGAACCAGCTCACCTGCAGCATCACCGACAGCGCCTCGACCACGAAGATGCCGCCCATGATGGCCAGCACGATCTCCTGCCGCACGATGACGGCGATGGTGCCCAGGGCGCCGCCCAGCGCCAGCGCGCCCACGTCGCCCATGAACACCTGGGCCGGGTGCGCGTTGAACCACAGGAAGGCCAGGCCCGCGCCGGCCATCGCCGCGCAGAAGATCAGCAGCTCGCCGGTGCCGGGGATGTGCGGAAACAGCAGGTACTTGGAATACACCGCGCTGCCCGTGACGTAGGCGAACACGCCCAGCGCCGAGCCGACCATGATCACCGGCATGATGGCCAGCCCGTCCAGCCCGTCGGTCAGGTTGACGGCGTTGCTGGAGCCGACGATCACCAGGTAGCTCAGGATGACGAAGCCGATCACACCGAGCGGGTAGCTGATTTCCTTGAAGAAGGGCACCATCAGGCCGGTCGCCGCCGGCAGGTCGATGCTGAGGCCGGAGGTGACCCAGCCGGCAAACAGCGCCCACACCTGCGCGTTGGACGCGCCCGAGATGGCGAACACCAGGTACAGCGCCGCCACCAGGCCGATGGCCGACTGCCAGAAATACTTCTCGCGCGAGCGCATGCCCTCGGGATCCTTGTTGACCACCTTGCGCCAGTCGTCCACCCAGCCGATGGCGCCAAAGCCGAAGGTGACCACCATCACGATCCAGACGAAGCGGTTCGACCAGTCGAACCACAGCAGGGTCGAGATGGCGATGCACAACAGGATCAGCACGCCGCCCATGGTGGGCGTGCCGCTCTTGGACAGGTGCGTCTCCATGGCGTAACCGCGCACCGGCTGGCCGATCTTCAGCTCGGTCAGCTTGCGGATCACCCAGGGACCGGCGACGACGCCGATCAGCAGCGCCGTCATCGCCGCCATCACGGCGCGGAAGGTGAGGTACTGCATCACGCGCAGAAACCCCAGCTCGGGCGACAGCGTCTGTAACCACAGGGCCAGGCTAGGCAGCATGGGGGCCCTCCGCCTCGCTGGCCGCCAGGGCCTCAACCACGCGCTCCATGCGCATGAAGCGCGAGCCCTTGACGGCGATGCTGGCGCACTGCGCCAGGTGCGTGCGCACGGCACCGGTCAGCGCCGCCATGTCATCGAAATGGCGGCCGCCGCCAAAGGCCATGGCCGCGTGGATGGCCAGCGGGCCGTGCGCCAGCAGGCGCTCGATGCCGCGCTCGCGCGCATAGGCGCCGACCTCGGCGTGGAAGGCCGGGCCCTGGTCGCCCACCTCGCCCATGTCGCCCAGCACCAGCAGGCGCGGGCCGGGCAGCTCGGCCAGGGTGTCGATCAGCGCGCGCATCGAATCCGGGTTGGCGTTGTAGCTGTCGTCGATCAAGGTGATGGCGCGGCCGCGCTGGCGCAGCAGCAGCGAACGCGAGCGGCCCTTGACCGGACGGAAGCTGCCCAGGCCTTGCTCAATCGCCGCGGCCGGCACGCCGGCGGCGCTGGCGCAGGCGATCGCCGCCAGCGCGTTGTGCAGGTTGTGGCGGCCGGCGATGTGCAGCGCAAAGGCCAGCGCGCCCTCCGGCGCCTGGGCGCGCACGCGCCAGTGATCAAGCCGCCAGGCCGCCTCGGTCAGGCCCACCGCCGCGCCGTCGTCGGCGGCGCCGAACAACAGACGGCGGCGCGCACCGGCCAGGCCGTCCCAGATCGCCTGGTGCGCATCGCCCGCCGGGTACACCGCCACACCGCCATCGGGCAGCGCCGCCAGCACGGCGCCGTTCTCATGCGCCACCGCTTCCACCGTGGCCATGAATTCCTGGTGCTCACGCTGCGCGTTGTTGACCAGCGCCACCGTCGGCTGCGCGATGCCGGCCAGGGTCGCGATCTCGCCCGGGTGGTTCATGCCCAGCTCGACCACCGCGATGCGATGCCCGGCGCGCAGGCGCAGCAGGGTCAGCGGCAGGCCGATGTCGTTGTTGAAGTTGCCCTCGGTCGCCAGCGCCGCCTCGCCCTGCCAGGCGCGCAGGATGGCGGCCAGCATCTGCGTCACCGTGGTCTTGCCATTGCTGCCGGTGACGGCGATCAGCGGCCCGGTGAAGCGCTGACGCCAGGCGCGTGCCAGCTCGCCCAGGGCCAGCCTGGCGTCGGGCACCAGGATGCCAGGCAGGCCGCTGGCGCGCAGCTGCGGCTCGGCCTGCGCATCGCAGAGCGCGGCGACCGCCCCCTTGGCCGCGGCCTCGGGCAGAAAGGCGGCGGCGTCGAAGCGCTCACCCTTGAGCGCCACGAACAGATCGCCCGGCTGCAGGCTGCGCGTGTCGGTGTGCACGCGCGCCACCGTCAGCGCGCCGTCGCCCAGCACGCGGGCGGCGCTCAGGCCGCGCGCGGCCTCGGTCAGCGTCAGCTGCATGTCGCTCATGCGGCCGCCCCTTGCACGGCCGTGCGCGCCGCCAGCGCGGCGCGCGCCTGCGCCTGGTCGGAGAACGGACGGCGCTCGCCGCGCGTTTCCTGGTAGTCCTCATGGCCCTTGCCGGCGATCAACACCACGTCGCGCGCGTCGGCCTGCGTCAGCGCCTGGGCGATGGCACGCGCGCGATCCAACTCGAACGCGGCGGATGCCGCAGTGATGCCGCGCCGGATGTCGTCGACGATGGCGCGCGGATCCTCGTCGCGCGGGTTGTCGCTGGTGACGACGACGCGATCGGCACCGGCCTGCGCCGCCGCGCCCATCAGCGGGCGCTTGCCGGCGTCGCGGTTGCCACCGCAGCCGAACACGCACCACAGGCGGCCACTGCGCTGCGACGCAAACGGACGCAGCGCCGCCAGCACCTTCTCCAGCGCGTCGGGCGTGTGGGCGTAGTCAATCACCGCCAGCGGCGCGCCGGGCCGCTCGACGCGCTCCATGCGACCGGGCACCGGCGGCAGGTCGGCGCACACCGCGGCGGCCTGCGCCAGCGGCACGCCGAGCGCGCGCAGCGCACCAATTACGCCCAGCAGGTTCGACACGTTGTATTCGCCCACCAGCGCGGTCGCCATCGGCACCGACTCGGCGCCCTCGCGCACGCGCCAGCACAGGCCGCGCTCGCCGTAGTGCAGATCGGCGGCCTGCAGGCGCGCGGCTTGGGTCAACGACACCGTCCACACGTCCAGGCCGCGCGCGCAGCTCTGATCGACCAGCCAGGCGCCGCGCGGGTCGTCGACGTTGATCACCGCCGCCTGCAGGCCGGGCCAGTCGAACAGCGCCGCCTTGGCGGCCCAGTAGGCGGCCATGCTGCCGTGGTAGTCGAGGTGGTCCTGCGTGAAATTGGTGAACAGCGCCAGCGCGATCGCGGTGCCGTCCAGGCGGTGCTCGGCGATGCCGATCGAGGACGCCTCCATCACGCAGCTGCGGGCGCCGCCATCGACCAGCTCGCGCAGCGAGCGCTGCAGCAGCACCGGGTCCGGCGTGGTCAGGCCGTTGTATTCCAAGGCGTCTGGCCGGCCGATGCCCAGCGTGCCGACCAGCGTGCTCGGTGACAACTCGGGATGCTGCAGTTTCGTGAGCGCCCAGGCCAGCCACCAGGCCGACGAGGTCTTGCCGTTGGTGCCGGTGATGGCGCACACCCGCAGCGCCTGCGAGGGCGACTCGTAGTAGGCGTCGGCAATCGGGCCACTGGCGGCCTTCAGGCCGGCATAGTCCGCGACCTCGGCCTGCCCGAAGCCGAAGGCCTCGGCGCCCGCGCGCTCGACCACGCAGGCGCTGGCGCCCTGCGCCAGGGCGCCAGTCACGAAGCGCCGGCCATCGGTGGCCGCGCCCGGCCAGGCGATGAAGCCGTCGCCCGGACCGATCTTGCGGCTGTCGGTGTGCAGGCTGCCGCGCACGCGCTGGCGCAACCAGTCGGCAACTTCGGTGGGCGTGTGCAGCGGCGTCATGCTCAGAAAGATTCCTCGACCTGCTTGGCCACGATCTCGGGCTTGACCGCCACGTCCGGCTGCACGCCCATGATGCGCAGCGACTGCTGCACCACCTCGCTGAACACCGGCGCCGCCACCGTGCCGCCGTAATAGGTCCCGGCGCTGGGCTCGTCGACCATCACCGCCACGATGACGCGCGGCTGGTCGATCGGCGCCATGCCGGCGAACCAGGCGCGGTACTTGTTGGACGCATAGCCCTTGCCCTGCTGCTTGCGCGCGGTGCCGGACTTGCCGCCGACCGAGTAGCCCAGGGTCTGCGCGCGCTGGCCGGTGCCGCCGGGGCCGGCCGCCATCTGCAGCATCTTGCGCACGGCGCGCGCGTTCTTCTCCGAGAACACGCGCTCACCCGCCACCGGCGTGCCGTCGGGGCTCTTCATCAGGGTCACCGGGATGATGCTGCCGTCGTGCGAGAACGCGGTGTACGAGTGCGCCATCTGCAACAGCGAGGCCGACAGGCCGTAGCCGTAGGCCATGGTCGCCTGCTCGATCGGCTTCCAGCTCTTCCATGGCCGCACGCGCCCCGTGGCGGCGCCGGGAAAGGCCAGGTCCGGCTTGCGGCCGTAGCCGAGCGCGTTGTAGGTGGTCCACATCTCCTGCGGGGAGAGCTTTTGCGCGATCTTCAGCGAGCCGACGTTGCTCGACTTCTGCACCACGCCCTCGACCGTGAGGGAGCCGTAGTTGTGGGTGTCGCGAATGGTGAACTTGTTGAGCTGGTAGGAACCCGGCGCGGTGGCGATCACGGTCTGCGGCGTCACGCGACCGGCCTCCAGCGCCATCGCCACCGTGATCGGCTTCATCACCGAGCCGGGCTCGAAGGTGTCGGTGACGGCGATGTTGCGCAGCTGGGCACCGGTCAGGTTGCGGCGGTTGTCGGGCGTGTAGCTGGGGTAGTTGGCCAGCGCCAGCACCTCGCCGGTCTGGGCGTCGAGCACCACCACGCTGCCGGACTTGGCCTTGTGCTGGGTGACGGCGTCGCGCAGCTTCTGGTAGGCGAAGAACTGCACCTTGGAGTCGATCGACAGCTGCACGTCCTGGCCGTCGAACGGCGGCACGTCCTCGCCGATCGATTCGACCACGCGGCCGAGCCGGTCCTTGATGACGCGGCGCGAGCCGGGTTTGCCGGCCAGCAGTTTCTCGAACGACAGCTCGGCCCCTTCCAGGCCCTTGTTCTCGACGTTGGCGAAGCCGACCACGTGCGCCGCCGCCTCGCCCTCGGGGTACTTGCGCTTGTACTCCTTGCGCTGGTAGACGCCGGGGATCTTCAGCTCGGCGATCTGCTTGGCCACCGGCTCGTCCACCTGGCGCTTGAGCCAGGCGAAGTTCTTCTCGCCGCCGTCGAGCTTGCGGTTCAGCTCGGCCAGCGGCATGCCGAGCAGCTTGGCCAGCTGCGGCAGCTTGGCCTGCTGTTCGGCCCGGGCCTGCGGCTGCAGCTTGGCCAGCTCGGTGCGCAAACCTTCAGGATCGGCCCAGATGCTGGGCGCCACCACGCTGGAGGCCAGCAGCAGGCCGTTGCGGTCGTAGATGCGGCCGCGGCTGGCCGGCAGCTCCAGCGTGCGCACCACGCGCACCTCGCCCTGGCGCTGGAAGAAGGCGTTGCCGAACACCTGCACGTAAGCCGCGCGCGCGATCAGGCCGATGAAAGCCAGCGCCAGCGCGGCGACGATGAACTTGCTGCGCCACATCGGCGTCTTGGACGCCAGCAGCGGGCTGGCGGTGTAGCTGATGTTCCTCATGGCCGCCCCCCGGGCGTGGACGCCGCCGACGCTGCCGGCAGTGCGGCGGGCGCGTTCACGTACTCGGTGATCGCCGGCGTCACGGTGCGCATGGCCAGCTTGCCCTGCGCCAGCTTCTCGACCCGCAGCGAGGTCGCCTCGGCGCGCTTTTCCACCTGCAGGCGGCTGTGCTCGGTGTCCAGCAGGTGCGCCTCGGCGACGGCGCGGTGCAGCTCGGTGAACAGGCGGCGCGAGTCGTACTGCACGCGCACCAGATACAGCGCGGACACGATCACCGCCACCAGCAGGACGATGGACAAGCGTGTCATACCGGCCCCCGCCCCCCCCCCCGCCCCCCCGCCCCCCCGCGCCCCCCCCCCCCCCGGGCGGCCCGGCGGCGGCTCACGGCGCTGGTGCAGGCTGGCTGGCACGGGCACGTCGGTCCGCTCGGCCACGCGCATGATGGCGCTGCGCGCGCGCGGGTTGGCGGCCACCTCGGCGGCGCCTGGGCGCACGCGCGCCAGCGCGCGCAGCAGCGCCGGCGCCGGCTCGGCAAACGGCGCGCGGCGGTCCACCACCGCCTTCGCGTGGCGCGCGATGAACTGCTTGACGATGCGGTCTTCCAGCGAATGGAAGCTGATCACCACGAGGCGGCCTCCGGGTTGCAGCACATGCAGGCTCGCCGTCAGCGCCTGCTCGAGCTCTTCAAGCTCGGCATTGACGAAAATCCGAACAGCCTGAAATGTGCGCGTTGCAGGGTTCTGGCCCGGCTCGCGGGTTTTGACCGCGCCAGCCACGAGTTCGGCCAGTTCAGCGGTGCCTGCAACAGGGCCCCGTTCCTGTCGGCGCGACACAATCGCCTTTGCAATGGCGCCAGCAAACCGCTCCTCGCCGTATTCACGAATCACCTCCGCGATCTGCCCTTGATCGGCCACCGCCAGCCACTCGGCCGCGCTCTGCCCGCGCGTGGGGTCCATGCGCATGTCGAGCGGGCCGTCGGCACGAAAAGAAAAACCCCGCGCGGGGTTGTCGATCTGCGGCGAACTTATCCCTAAGTCCATCAGCACCCCAGCGACGCTGCCCGGCGGCAACTCCCCGATCGCCGCGAAGCCCTGGTGCCGGATCGAAAAGCGCGCGTCCGCGATGCGCGCGGCCTCGGCCAGCGCCTCCGGATCCTTGTCGTAGGCCAGCAGCCGGCCGGCCGGCGCCAGCCGCTGCAGCAACAGGCACGCATGCCCGCCGCGGCCAAACGTGGCGTCCACGTACTGGCCCTGCGGGTCCGTGACCAGGGCGTCCACCGCCTCGTTCAGCAGGACCGTGGTGTGCGACCATGTGTTCACCCGCCTCCATTCCCTCAGAACGCGAAATCCTCGAAGACCTCGGGCATGCCGGCCTGCATGGCCTCGGCCTCCTTGGCCTCGTAGCTCGCCTTGTCCCACAGCTCGAAGTGCTGGCCCATGCCCAGCAGCATCACCTCGCGCGTCAGGCCGGCGGCCTGGCGCAGTTCGGGCGACACCAGCACGCGGCCGGTGCCGTCCATCTCCACGTCCTGCGCATTGCCCAGGAAGATGCGCTTCCACCACTGCGCCGACATCGGCAATTGCGCGATGCGCTCGCGAAACTTCTCCCACTCGGGGCGCGGAAACACCATCAGGCAGCCGTGCGGGTGCTTGGTCAGGGTGAGCTCGCCGGCAGCGGTCGCCACCAGGACGTCACGATGCCGGGTCGGCACGGAAAGCCTCCCCTTAGCATCCAGACTCAGTGACGACGCCCCTTGAAACACGCAAACCCCTTGGTGAACGTGCGATCATCGTTGGGAAATCCACCTTTCCCCACTTAATTGCACTTTTTTGCACTGTAGCAGGAATTGCCGGGGGCGCAATCGGGGGGCACAAATTATTTCAATGAAATCAAGGCCTTAGCCAAGTTTTCCACAGATCACAATGGCAAAGTTGCTTTGAAATGAGCAACTTAGCGCACACAGTCAAAGTGAATGGCGGGACTATTGTGGATAACCCGAATACGCGCCCAGGTCGATGCGGCGCAGCCGGTGCCGGCGGCGCGCGCGAGCGCACGCCGCCGAGCTTCGGCGGTCTGAAGGCGGAATCGTCAGGCGACTGCGGCCCGGCGCAGCGGGGTGATCAGAGGATGTAGCGCGACAGGTCTTCGTCGCGACTCAGCGCCGCCAGGCGCGCATCGACGTAGGCGGCGTCGATGGTGACGGTCTGGCCTTCGAGCTTGGCGGCGTCGAAACTGACCTCGTCCAGCAGCCGCTCCATCACGGTGGACAGGCGGCGCGCGCCGATGTTTTCGGTCGATTCATTGACCGCACAGGCGATCTCGGCCAGGCGCGAGATGCCGTCGGGCGTGAAGGCCAGCGTCACGCCCTCGGTCGCCAGCAGCGCCTGGTACTGGCGCACCAGACTGGCGTCGGTCTGGGTCAGGATGGCCTCAAAGTCCTGCACGCTGAGCGAGGCCAGCTCGACCCGGATCGGCAGGCGCCCCTGCAGTTCGGGAATCAGGTCGCTCGGCTTGGCCAGATGGAAGGCGCCCGAGGCGATGAACAGGATGTGGTCGGTGCGCACGATGCCGTACTTGGTGTTCACCGTCGTGCCCTCGACCAGCGGCAGCAAATCGCGTTGCACGCCCTGGCGCGAGACATCGGCGCTGCTGCCGCCGCCCTCCATGCCGCGCGAAGCAACCTTGTCGATCTCGTCGAGAAAGACGATGCCGTTCTGCTCCAGGTTCTGGATCGCCTGCACGCGGATCTCATCCTCGTTGACCAGCTTGCCGGCTTCTTCGTCCACCAGCAGCTTCATCGCCTCACCGATCTTCACGCGCCGCAGCTTGCGCCGGCCCGCGCCCAGGTTGCCGAGCATGCCCTTGAGCTGCTCGGCCATTTCCTCCATGCCGGGCGGACTCATGATCTCCATGCTGGGCGCAGGCTGGGTCAGCTCCAGCTCGATTTCCTTGTCGTCGAGCTGGCCTTCGCGCAGCTTCTTGCGGAAGGCCTGGCGCGCGGTGCTGTCGCTGGCGGGCACGCTGCTGCCGTCGGCATGGCGCGCGGGCGGGATCAACACGTCGAGGATGCGCTCCTCGGCCAGATCCTCGGCGCGCGTGCGCTGCGCCTTCATGGCCTGCTCGCGCTGCTGCTTGACGGCCATCTCGGCCAGGTCGCGGACGATGGAATCGACGTCCTTGCCGACGTAACCGACCTCGGTGAACTTGGTCGCCTCGACCTTGATGAAGGGCGCGTTGGCGAGCCGCGCCAGGCGCCGCGCGATCTCGGTCTTGCCCACGCCGGTGGGGCCGATCATCAGGATGTTCTTGGGCGTGATCTCGGGCCGCAGCTTTTCGTCGACCTGCTGGCGCCGCCAGCGGTTGCGCAGCGCAATCGCCACGGCGCGCTTGGCGTCCTGCTGGCCGACGATGTGGCGGTCGAGTTCGGAGACGATCTCCTGCGGGGTCATGGCGGACATGTTGAGCGTTCGGCGTTGAGCGTTGAGCGCGGAAGTCATGGTTTTCACGCTCAACGCCAAACGGTGAGCGCTCAACCTCTTCAGAGTGTCTCGATGGTGTGCTGCATGTTGGTGTAGATGCACAGCTCGCCGGCGATCTCGAGCGCCTTCTTGACGATCTGCTCGGCCGGCAGCTCGGTGTGGTCGAGCAAGGCCTTGGCGGCGGCCTGCGCGTAGGCGCCGCCGGAGCCGATGGCGACCAGGCCGTGCTCGGGCTCCAGCACGTCGCCATTGCCGGTGATGATCAGCGAGGCCTCCTTGTCGGCCACCGCCAGCATGGCCTCGAGCCGGCGCAGCACGCGGTCGGTGCGCCAGTCCTTGGTCAGCTCGATGGCCGCGCGCACCAGGTGGCCCTGGTGCTTTTCGAGCTTGGCCTCGAAACGCTCGAACAGGGTGAAGGCGTCGGCGGTGGCGCCGGCAAAGCCGGCCAGCACCTTGCCGTGGTAGAGCTTGCGCACCTTGCGCGCCGTGCCCTTGACGACGATGTTGCCCAGCGTCACCTGGCCGTCGCCGCCGATGGCGACTTGCCAGCCGGCCGGCGTCTGCCGCCGCACGCTGATGATGGTGGTGCCGTGAAAGGGTTCCATGGGCTCGACATGGGGGGCGCGCGGCCGTTTCTCAAGGCCCCGCACGCCGCGGGTTTCGAGTCCCGGCGGCGCCAGGCGACGTCAATCGCCGAACATCTTCTGCTTCAGCTCGCGGCGCTGCTGCGCCTCCAGCGACAAGGTGGCGGTCGGGCGCGCCAGCAGGCGCGGCACGCCGATCGGCTCGCCGGTCTCGTCGCAGTAGCCGTAGTCGCCCGAATCGATGCGGGAGATCGACTGCTCGATCTTCTTCAGCAGCTTGCGCTCGCGGTCGCGTGTGCGCAGCTCCAGTGCGTGCTCTTCCTCGATGGTGGCGCGGTCGGCCGGGTCGGGCACGACCACGGTGTCGTCGCGCAGGTTCTCGGTGGTCTGACCGGCGTTGGCGTGCAGATCGTTCTTCAGCTCCACCAGCTTCATGCGAAAGAAGGCGAGCTGCTTGTCGTTCATGTATTCGCTGTCGGGCATGGCGATGACTTCGGCATCGGACAGCTCTTCGATCGACTTGGTCTTCCAGTTGTTGGCCAGCTTGGGGTCTTTCTTGACCGCCACGGGCACCGGGGGTGTGGCGGCGATGGGCATGGGCAGATTCTTGGGGGCGGCCATGGGCGGCGGCGGCGACATCGGCGCAGCGGTGCTGGCCTTCTTGCGCGCGCTCGTCTTCGGGGATGCAGGCGCCTTGGCGGGGGCCGCAGCCGATTTCGCGGCGGCGGGGGCCGTCTTCTTGGCGGGTGTGGCCTTGGATGGGGCCGGCTTCTTGGCAGCCGCAGCGTTCACGTCTTCCGTCTCCTGTCGTGGCCGGGGGCGCAGTCGCCCACCGCCACCGAACATCGAGCGGACGAAGCATGGTCTTTTTCGTCCGTCACACGCCCTCTTGTGGACCTTCTTGGGCAAGCGTGCGCCCTCTGGCGCGCTACCGGACGCTTGGGGTCGCGACCGGTGCAAAGGCGGCGATTGTATAGAGCCGGCGAACCCACCCGCCGCCGATGCTCACAATTGACCTACGGGTTTACCCCGGGATGGCCGCGCGGGCGCTCAGACCAGGCACTGCTCCAACCCCTGCGTCAGGATGTCGCGCGGCAGCTCCAGGCCGATGAACACCATCTTGCTGCCGCGCGCCTCGCCCTCTTTCCAGGCCGGACCCAGGTCGCTGCCCATCAGCTGGTGCACGCCCTGGAAGATGACCTTGCGCTCGGTGCCCTTCATCCACAGCACGCCCTTGTAGCGCAGCATGCGCGGGCCGTAGATGTTGACGATGGCACCCAGGAAGTCCTCCAGCTTGGCCGGATCGAAGGCGCGGTCGGCGCGGTACACGAAGCTCTTGACGTCGTCGTCGTGATGGTGGTGGTGCCCGTGCGCATGCTGGTGCGAGGGGTGATCGCAGTGCTCGCCGTGCGCGTGGTCATGGTCGTGGTGGTCGTGATCGTGGTGGTGCTCGTCTTCCTTGAGGAAGTCCGGGTCGATGTCCAGCTTGGCGTTCAGGTTGAAGCCGCGCAGGTCGAAGACTTGATTGATCGGCACCTCGCCAAAGTGCACCACCTGCTGCGCTGCGCGCGGGTTCATGTGCGTGAGGCGGTGGCGCAGGGCGTCGAGTTCCCCGGCGCCCACCAGATCGGCCTTGCTGATGAAGATCTGGTCGGCAAAGCCCACCTGGCGCTGCGCCTCGATGCGCTCGTTCAGCTGCTGCGCGGCGTGCTTGGCATCGACCAGGGTGACGATGGCGTCGAGCAGGTAGCTTTCGGCGATCTCGTCGTCCATGAAGAAGGTCTGCGCCACCGGGCCCGGGTCGGCCACGCCGGTGGTCTCGATCACCACGCGCTCGAAGTCGAGCTCGCCCTTGCGCTTGCGGGTGGCCAGATCGCTCAGCGTGGCGCGCAAGTCTTCACGGATGCTGCAGCAGATGCAGCCGTTGCTCATCTGGATGATCTGCTCATCCGTGTCGCCCACCAGGATGTCGTTGTCGATGTTCTCCTCGCCGAATTCGTTCTCGATCACGGCGATCTTCTGGCCATGCGCCTCGGTCAGCACGCGCTTGAGCAGGGTGGTCTTGCCGGAGCCGAGGAAGCCGGTGAGGATGGTGGCGGGAATCAGGGACATGGCTTGTGCTTGCATCGCCGGCTGGTGCGGCACGCTGAAAAACTGGGAGCAGGCCAGTTTAGCCGCGCGCTCCCCATCGCGTCGGCCCACTGCCGAATCGGGCCGGACCAGCGAACGCCGTCGGCGGACCTGCGCCGCCGACCGGCGTTGTCCCCCTCCCGCAGGAGAGGGGGAAGCCGCGCGAGCGGCTCAGGGGGTGCCGCTCTTCTTCGCGCGCGGATGCGCGGCGTCGTAGGCCTGCGCCAGATGCTGGAAGTCGAGCCGGGTGTAGACCTGCGTGGTGCCGATGTTGGCGTGGCCCAGCAATTCCTGCACCGCGCGCAGGTCGCCGCTGGACTGCAACAGGTGGCTGGCAAACGAGTGGCGCAGCATGTGCGGGTGCACCGGCGTGGCCAGCCCGGCCAGCAGGCTGCGCCGGCGCAGTCGCTGCCAGATGGCCTGGGCCGTCAGGCGCGTGCCGCGGCGGCCGATGAACAGCGCCTCGGCGGCCTCGCCGTGCCCCGCCACCGCGCCGCGCACCGCCAGCCAGTGGCCGAGCGCCAGAGCCGCCTGGTGCCCCAGGGGCACGGCGCGGCGCTTGCCGCCCTTGCCCTGCACCTGCACCTCGGCCGCCTGCAGGTCGATCCAGCCACGGCCAGCGCGCTGCGCGGCGTCGCTGGCGGCCACGTCCAGCCCGACCAGCTCGCCCACGCGCAAGCCGCTGCCGTAGAGCAACTCGACCATGGCGGCGTCGCGCGCCTCCAGCCAGGGATCGTCGTCGGCATCGGCGTGCTCGGCCAGCTGCACCGCCTCGTCCACGCCCAGCGCCTTGGGCAGCGGGCGCGGCTGGCGCGGCGCGCGCACGCCTTGCACCGGGTTGGCGCCGATCAGGCCCTGGCGCCCGAGCCAGGCGTAAAAACCGCGCCACCCCGACAGGATCAGCGCGATGCCGCGCCCGCTGCGCCCGCCCGCGTGCATGCGCGCGACCCAGCCGCGCACATGGTGGTTTTGCACGGCGGTCAGCGGCAGCGGCGCGGCAAAGCCGGCCAGTTTCTCCAGGTCACCGGCATACAGCGTCACCGTGCGTTCGGCCAGTCGCTTCTCGACCCGCACGTGCTCCAGGTAGCGCGCCACCAGCGCCTGGTCGGCTTCGGTCATGGCGCCATGACAAATGACTGCGCCGCTGGCGCGGCTTCAATGACGAATGACAAAGCGTCGGTGGACGTTGGAAGCTTCGTCATTGGTCATCGGCCGGCGCAGCCGCCGTCATTTATCATCCATGCAGGCGTGAGAGCGCCGCACTCGCCAGCTCGGCGATACGCTCCAGAAAATCGGTCGCCATGCCAGCCTGAAAGCGCTGGCTGTCGGGCGAGGCCAGCACCAGCAGGCCAAAAGCGGGTGCGGCGGCGCTGGCGCGCAGGGGAATCAGCGCCAATGAGGCCGCGGCCTCGGGGTCGTCCAGCCACTGCACGGCGTCGAAGCCCGAGTTGACGCCGCAGTACGGCGCCGCCAGCGAACTGGCCAGACTCTTGACGTCGTCGCTGGCGCCTTGCGCAAACGGCTCACCGGCGAAGTCCTGCGCCACGTCCCACAGTTTCAGCGCCGCCTGCGGCACGCTGAACTGCGCCCGCATCTCGCTCACCAGCACGGCAGGCAAGTCGGCCGGGCGCGCGACCAGAAACAGCTGGCGCGACCAGCGCTGCAGCTTGTCGCCGATCAGCATGTTCTCGGTGCCGTGGCGCATCATTTCCATCAGGCGCTGCTCCAGCACCTTGATCTTCTCGCGCAGCATCTCGGCCTGGCGCTCCTGCAGGCTGACGGCGCGCCCGCCGTGCGGGCTGGTCAGTTGCACCGCGCCCAGCAGGTCGGCGTGGCGCTCGAAGAAATCCGGCGTGTGGATCAGGAATTGCGCGATGTCTTCTTCAGTGATGGGTTGCATGGAAGGGGTCATGAAAGCTCCGGAATCTCGATTTCGCCGTCGAACACGGTGTGCGCCGGCCCGCTCATGAAGACCGGGTCGGCCAGACCACCGGCCCACTCGATGGTCAGCACGCCGCCGCGCGCCCGCACCTGAACGCGCGCATCCAGCAGGCCGAGGCGGATGCCGGCGACCACGGCGGCGCAGGCGCCGCTGCCGCAGGCCAGCGTCTCGCCGGCGCCGCGCTCGTACACGCGCAGGCGCACCTGGCCGCGGTCCACGACCTGCAGGAAGCCGGCGTTGACGCGTTGCGGAAAGCTGGGATGGCACTCGATCCGCGGGCCCAGCGCATGCACCGGCGCCGTATCGACGTCTTCGACCAGGCTCACCGCGTGCGGGTTGCCCATCGACAGCACGGCGACCTCGACGGTGGCCGCCGCATCGGCCGCCGCGGCGGGCAGGGCCAGCGGCCACAGTTGCCAGCCGCCACGGGCCAGCGGCTGGCTGCCGCGCGGATTGAAAGGGATGGCCGCCAGATCGAACACCGGCGCGCCCATGTCCACGGTCACGTCGCCATCGGGCGCCTCGCTCAGTTCGATCACGCCGCGCTGCACCTGCACGCGCACCCTGCGCTTGTCAGTCAGGCCCCGCTCGCGCACGTAGCGCATGAAGCAGCGCGCGCCGTTGCCGCAGTGCTCCACCTCGCCGCCGTCGGCGTTGTGGATGAGGTACTCGAAGTCCAGGCCGGGGCGCGGCGCCGGCCGCACGCTCAGGATCTGGTCGGCGCCGACGCCAAAATGCCGGTCGGCCAGAAAACGGTACTGCGCGGCGCTCAAGGCCAGCGGCGCCGCCGTTTCGTCGAGCACCACGAAATCGTTGCCCGCGCCCTGCATCTTGGTGAAGCGAATGCGCATGGCGCCGGATTATCCCCTTATCCTCGAGCGCAAAGCCTTAAGGACAGCCCACCATGCGCATCCCCGAATGGACCCCCGAACGCAAAGCCCAGCCCGCCGAACTGGTCGACGCCATCCTGGCGCGGCGCGGTGGCCAGCTGATCAACCTGGACAAGGCACTGCTGTGGAGCGAGCCGCTGGCGCGCGGCTGGAACACCTACCTGAAAGCCGTGCGCAGCGAATTGCCGACCAGCCGCAAGCTGCGCGAGCTGGGCATCTGCACGGTGGCACTGCTGACCGGCGCGCACTACGAGTACCACCACCACGCGCCCGATTTTCTGGCCGCCGGCGGCACGCAAGCCGAACTCGACGCGCTCGACCGCGTGGTGGCGCAGGACGCGCGCCAGGCCGCCGACGCGGCCCTGGGCGAGGTCGAGCAACTGGTGGTGCGCTACGCGGCGCAGATGACGCTTGATGTGCGGATCGAGGACGCATTGTTCGAGGCGCTGCGCCGACACTTCGACACCACCGAGCTGGTCGAACTGACCGCCGCCATCGCCACCTACAACATGGTGGCGCGCTTCCTGGTGGCGCTGGGGGTGACGCCGGAGGAGTGAATCAATGGGACGGTGCGCCGGCTACCCGGTATAGCCGGCCAGCCGCGGCAGCCACAGCACGCTGGCTGGCCACAGGGTCACGATGGCCAGCGCCAGCAGCATGACCAGCAGAAAGGGCACGATGTTGACCAGCAGCTCGCGCATCGACACGTCGGCGATCTTGGTCATCATGAACAGCAGCAGCCCATAGGGCGGCGTGACCAGGCCGATCATGATGTTGAGTACGCACACGACGCCGAAATGCACCGGGTCGACCCCCAGCGACACGGCGGTCGGCAGCAGCACCGGCAGAATGACCAGGATGATGGTCGAGCCTTCCAGGAAGGCGCCGAGCACCAGCAGCAGCAGGTTCACCATCAGCAGGAAGCCGAGCGGCGACAGGTCGGAGCCCTGCAGCGCGGCGCTGAGCGTGACCGGGATGTTCTCCGAGGTGATCACGTAGTTGAACACCATGGCGCCGGCGATCAGCATGCCGATCGAGATGCTGACGCGCGCGCTGGCCAGCAGCGCCTCGTAGAGTTGGCGCCAGCGCAGGTCGCGGTACAGCACGGTCGACAGCAGCAGGGCGTAGGCCGCCGCCACCGCCGCCGCCTCGGTCGGCGTGGTGATGCCGCTGTACAGGCAGCCCAGCAGGATGACCGGCATCATCAGCGCCGGAAAGGCGTCCAGCGTGACGCGCGGCAGCGCGCGCAGCGGCACGCGCTCTTCCACCGGAAACTTGCGGCGCTTGGCCAGCCAGTAGATCAGCGCCATCTGCACGGCGCCCAGCAGCAGGCCCGGGATGACGCCGCCGATGAACAGGTAGCCGATCGAGGTGCCGGAGACCAGGGCGTACAGCACCAGCGGGATCGATGGCGGCAGGATCGGTCCGATCACCGCCGACACCGCGCTCAGCGCGGCGGCAAAACCCGGCGTGTACTTGTTGTTCTTGGTCATCATGGCCTGCATGAGGCGACCCGAGCCGGCGGCGTCGGCCAGCGCCGAGCCGGACATGCTGGCGAAGACGATGCTCTGCACCACGTTGACCTGTGCCAGGCCGCCAGGAAAGCGCCCGACCAGCGCGTTGGAAAAGCGCAGCAGGCGCTCCAGCACGCTGCCGGTGCTCATGAACGCCGCCGCCAGGATGAACAGCGGGATCGCCAGGAGCAGGTAACTGCCATAGGTACCGTTGAGCAGTTGCTCGGCGGCGGTGCCCATGTCCATGCCCTTCAGCCAGAGGTAGAGCACGGAGCCGGCGATCATGGCCTGGCCCACCGGCGCGCCCAGCAGGCTGAGGCCGATGATGGTCGCGACGCAGAGAGCGAAGGGGCTGGCGAAGTTCACAGGGAATGGACCCGCTCTTCAACCGGCGCGGTGGCCACGGGGCCGCGCAGCGCGCGCCACAGCGCGATGGCGCTGCGCACGATCACGCCCACCGCGAACAACAGGTAGATGGAGTACGCCCAATCCATGCGGATGCCCAGATACGAGCTGCTCTCGACCTTCATGAAGCTGACGTAGGACCAGGTGGCCGGCAGCGAGATGGCGAACAGCAGCAGGACACCGAGCGCCGCGATCGCCTTGGCCGCGCGGGCGATGCGCGGGCGCGCGTGGTCGGTGATCAGGTCCAGCCGGATCTCGTCGTGCTCCCTGAGCGCCAGCGAAGCTCCCCACAGCACCAGCCACAGCCAGGCCATGAGCGAGACTTCGGAGGTCCATCCGACCGGCAGGTCGAACAGGTAGCGCATCGCGATCTGCACCAGGAAGGCGACGAAGATGATCGCCAGCAAGGCGGCCGCCACCGCCTCGGCCAGGCGGTGCAGTCGTTCAGGAAGGGTGCGCCAGCCAGTCGCCACGCGGGTTCAGCTCTTCAGCGCGTTGATCTTCTCCAGCATGCCGGCCGGCCAGTTCTTGGCGTCGGCGGATTCCTTGTAGACCTTCTGCGCGTGCTCGCGGAAGGCGGCGATGTCGGGCGTGTACACGTCCAGGCCGCCGCGCCGGAATTCCTCGGCCAGCTGCTGCTCGCGCTTGACATGCTCGGCCGTGCTGTAGGCAATCGCCTTGGTCGCCGCGGCCTGGAAGGCGCGCTGCTTGTCGGCGTTCATGGCGTTCCAGACCTTCTGGCTGACGCTCAGCACGTCGAAGCTCACCAGGTGCGAGGTCAGCACGATCTGCGACATCACCTCGTTGAACTTCATGTTCTGGATGTTCGGCAGCGGGTTGTCCTGGCCATCGACGGCGCCGGTCTGCAGGCCGGTGTAGGTCTCGGCATAGGCCATCGGCGTCGGGTTGGCGCCGAGCGAGCGGCCCAGCATCTGCCAGGCGTCGCCCGGTGGCATGCGCAGCTTGATGCCGGCCATGTCCTGCGGCGTCTGGATCTTCTTCTTCGGCTTCAGGCCGACGTGGCGGGTGCCGAAGAAGGTCGGCCCGAGAATCTTGATGCGCAACTGGTCCTCGGCCATCTTCTTCATCTGCGCGCCCAGTTCGCTGTCGAAGAAGGCGTTCAGGTGGGCGGCGTCGCGGAACAGGTAGGCCGAGGTCAGCAGCGACCAGGCCGGTACCTGGCGCGTGATGTCCTGCGGCGCGATGTTGCCCATCTCCAGGTTGTCGCGCTGCAGCGCCACCAGCTCGGTGCCTTGGCGAAACAGGGTCGAGTTCAGGTGCGTCTCGACCCGGTGGTCGGACTTCACATCCTCGGCGAAGCGCCGCATCATCTCGGCGCGGATGTCCTTGTCCGAGAACACGGCGGCAAAGCGCAGCGTCTGTGGCTGCGCCCAGGCGGGCCAGGCGGTGCCGGCCGCCAGCGCGGCGCCGGCCTGCAGCAGATGGCGGCGATGGAAGCAATGGTTCATGACGGGTCTCCTGGTGATGTGGGATGGAAATCGAAACGGTTCAAGCGCCGGGCACGACGACATCGGCCAGGCGGCGCGCCAGCGCGCGGATCGCCATCTCGTAGCCGTCGGCGCCAAAGCCGGCGATGACGCCGGTGGCGGCCAGCGAGATCACGGATTCGCGGTGCGGCGGCTCGCGTCGGTGGATGTTGGTCAGGTGCACTTCGGCGATCGGCGACTCCACGGTCCTGAGCGCGTCCAGCAGCGGGATCGAGCGAAACGACAGTCCCGCCGGGTTGATCACGATGGCCGCGGCGCGCTCACGCGCCTCCTGCACCCAGTCGACCAGCACACCCTCGTGGTTGCTCTGGCGGAACTCGCAACCCAGCCCGAGTTCCGCCGCCACCACGCGGCAGCGCTGCTCGATCTGCGCCAGGGTGACGTAGCCGTACAGCTGCGGCTCGCGCACGCCCAACAGGTTCAGGTTGGGTCCGTTCAGCACGTAGACCGTCCCGCTCACGTCGAGGCTTCCTTCGCTGTGTCAACTCGCATGCGGCACTCCTGGCTGGATCGGCGCCGCACCCGCGACGCCTGGCCCGCCATTATTCGACCTCGCCAGACTAAACTTTCCAGACTGGAAAATCTTTTTACATGGTGAATGCATGAGCCTGGCACTGGAGCGCGCGCTGTCCATCCTGGAGCACCTGGTGCGCCATCCGCAGGGTTTGCCGCTGTCGCTGATCGCCTCCGAGCTGGACATCCCGCTGGGTCCCTGCCATCGCCTGCTGGGCGATCTGCAGCGGCGCGGCTACGTGCGTCAGGCGCGCCGCCAGGGCGACTATGTGCTGACCACCAAGCTGGTGTCTCTGGGCCTTGGTCTGCTGTCCAGTGCCGGCGTGGTGGACACCGCCGCGCCGCTGCTGGAGCGGCTGGCGCAAGCGTCGGGTGAGTTGGTGCGCCTGTCCATCGTCGACGACGAGCGCCTGACCTGGGTCGCCAAGGTGCAGGGCCGGCGCCAGATCGGGATCCGCTACGACCCCGACATGGGCATGGATGCGCGCCTGTCCTGCACCGCTTCCGGTCACGCCTGGCTGATGACGCTGAGCGACGAGCGCGCGCTGGAGCTGGTGTCGCGGCAGGGCTTCGGCGCGCCGGCAGAGTACGGCCCCAAGGCGCCGGCCACCATCAAGGCCTTGCTCGGTCACCTGCATGCGGCGCGCGTGCGCGGCTACGCCATGATCGATGAGGTGTTCGCGCCCGGCATGAACGCGATGGCGGCACCGGTGCTGCGGCGCCGGCAGGCGATCGGCGTCATCAGCATCGCCGGTCCGCGCCAGCGCCTGACGCCGGCGCGCATGCACGAGCTGGCGCCCGAGCTGCTGGCCTGCACTTTCGAACTGGGACCGGTCAGCGACGCCTCGATCCTGTTCGGCAAGCCGCCGCTCGGCAAGGGCTGACAGGGCTGGCCGCCAGCGTCAACGCGCGTCGATCAGCTGCCGGAAGCTGCGCGCCATGCGCTCGGGATCGGGCGGCAGCCCGGTGAACAACTCGAACGCCCCCACCGCCTGTCCCACCGCCATGCCGCCGCCATCGACCGTGCGGCAGCCGAGCGCCCGCGCCGCGCGCAGCAGCTCCGTCGTGTGCGGGAAATAGACGATCTCCGACACCCAGATGTCCGGGCGCAACAGCGCCGCAGGCAGCGGCATACCAGGGTGCGCGGCCATGCCGGTCGGCGTGGCATGGATCATCCCGGTGGCGCCCGCGAGCGCGTCCCCGGCCGTGGCGCAGACCTCGACCAGGGCGGAATGGTGCTCGCGCAATTGGGCCGCCAGCGCCTGGGCGCGCGCCCGGTCCGTGTCCACCACGCGCAGCCGGCGCGCCCCCAGCGCCAGCACGGCGTGGGCGACGGCCGAGCCGGCGCCGCCCGCACCCAGCAGCACCACGCAGCCCAGATCGGCGTCGGGAAGCTGGCGGCGCAAGCCCCAGGCCCACCCCGAGGCGTCGGTGTTGTGGCCGATCAGGCGCCCTTCGCGGATCACCACGGTATTGACCGCGCCGATCGCCGCAGCTTCATGCGATAGCCCGTCCAGCAGCGGAATCACCGCCTGCTTGCACGGGTAGGTGACGTTCAGGCCGGCAAAATCCATGATGCGCGCCGCCACCAGCAGGGTGCGCAACTCGGCCGCCGAACCGGGCGTGCGCTCGAGGTCGATCAGCTGGTAGTGCAGCCGGATGCCGTGGTGTCCGGCTTCGGCCACATGCATGGCCGGCGTGAGCGAGCGCTGGATACCGGCGCCGATCAGACCCAGCAGCAACGGGCGACCCGCGACTGAACGCGCGGAGGCTCGATCAGGGTCAGGAGCAACAGGCGTCATCGGCGCCACTGTAGATCACGCAAGCATCGATCACGACTGCAGCGACTGAGGAACCCAGGCGCAGCACCCAGCCTAAGCTGCGCCGGCACCAGCAACCCCTGCCGGCGGTCCCGTCCCGCTGGCGTGCGCCGCCGCAATCAGTCGTCGCTGCCCAACACGCGGTAGATCAGCGCGCCCAGGATGCCACCCACGATCGGCGCCACCCAGAACAGCCACAGCTGGCCCAGCGCACCGGTCTGCGCGAACAGCGCCACGCCGGTCGAGCGCGCCGGGTTGACCGAGGTGTTGGACACCGGGATGCTGATCAGGTGGATCAGCGTCAGGCACAGGCCGATGGCGACCGGCGCCAATGCGGCCGGGGCGCGCGAATCGGTGGCGCCCATGATGACGAACAGGAAGATCGCCGTCATCACCACCTCGCACACGAACACCGCCATCATCGAATACTTGCCCGGCGACAGCTCGCCAAAGCCGTTGGTGGCAAAGCCGCCCGGCTGCCAGCCGGCCTGGCCGCTGGCGATCACGTACAGCACACCGGCTGCGGCGACGGCGCCAATCAGTTGCGCCACGATGTAGGGCACCACGTCCTTGGCCGGGAAACGGCCGCCGGCCCACAGCCCCACGGTGACGGCCGTGTTCAGATGCGCCCCGGAGACGTGACCGATGGCATAGGCCATGGTCAGCACCGTCAGGCCGAAGGCCAGCGCGACGCCGGCAAAGCCGATGCCCAGTTGCGGAAAGCCCGCCGCCAGCACGGCAGCACCACAGCCGCCCAGCACCAGCCAGAAGGTGCCAATCAATTCGGCGAGATAGCGTTTCATGAAGTATTCCCAAGATGGATTTCAGACCGACCCATCGTAGGTATTTGCGTGCGGACTTGGGCGTTCGCCGCTTTGACGAAATCGCGCTTCAGCGGGCAAATTTCCGCCCGCTGTCGCACCCCCGAGACACCTTGCAAGCGGTTGTTGCAACTGGCTTCGAGATGCCATCGACGCACCAGCAGCCGATGGCCGCCTACTCGCCCGCGAACAGTCCGCCCGCGGCCTGCGGCGGCGCCACGCTCAGGTGCCGGTAGGCCGCCAGCGTGGCGACACGCCCGCGCGGCGTGCGCTGCAGGTAGCCCTGCTGGATCAGGTAGGGCTCGATCACGTCCTCGATGGTGCCCGACTCCTCGCCAATGCTGGCGGCGATGTTGTCCAGGCCCACCGGGCCGCCGTCGAAGCGGTGGATCACCGCCTCCAGCAGCTTGCGGTCCATCACGTCGAAGCCTTCCGGATCGACATCCAGCATGGCCAGGGCGTCGTGCGCGATCTGCTTCGAGATCCGGCCGTCGCCCTTGACGTCGGCATAGTCGCGCACGCGCCGCAGCAGGCGGTTGGCGATGCGCGGGGTGCCGCGGCTGCGGCGGGCGATCTCGAACGCGCCCTCGGCCTCGGTGTCGACCTTGAGCAGACCGGCCGACCGGGTGACGATGCGCGTCAGCTCCTCGGGCGTGTAGAACTCCAGCCGCGCCACGATGCCGAAGCGGTCGCGCAGCGGGTTGGTCAGCATGCCGGCGCGCGTGGTGGCGCCGACCAGGGTGAAGGGCTGCACGTCGAGCTTGATCGAGCGCGCCGCCGGCCCCTCGCCGATCATGATGTCGATCTGGTAGTCCTCCAGCGCGGGGTAGAGGATTTCCTCCACCACGGGCGACAGGCGGTGGATCTCGTCGATGAACAGGACGTCGTTCTTCTCCAGGTTGGTCAGCAGCGCCGCCAGATCCTTGGGCTTTTCCAGCACGGGACCGCTGGTTTGGCGCAAGTTGACACCCAGTTCGTGCGCGATGATGTGCGATAGCGTGGTCTTGCCCAAACCGGGGGGGCCGAACAGCAGCACGTGATCGAGCGCCTCGCCGCGCTTTCTGGCCGCGCCGATGAAGATCTCCAGCTGTTCGCGCGCCTTGGCCTGACCCACGTATTCATCCAGCAGCTTGGGCCGCAGCGCGCGCTCCAGCGCCTCCTCGCGCGCCGAAGTGGGCGCCGCCGAAACCAGGCGCGGCGCCGGTTCGCCGGGCGGCAGGGCGAAGTCGTCGGTGTGAATGGTCATGCGGAGTGGTCCTCAGGCGTGCAGCACCGGCGCGCCGTAGGCCGCCAGTTGCGCGTCCGCGGTCAGCAGTTCGAGCTTTTCGCAGCGCGCCTGGGCCAGCAGCAGACGATCGAACGGGTCCTGGTGCAGCGCGGGCAACTGCTGCACGGCGATGGCGTGCTCGGCCAGGATGGGCAGCTCAAGATAGCCGTTGTCGAGCAGGCCAGCGCGCCAGGACGACAGGTCGATCACCAGGTCCTTGCGCGGCCGGGAAAGCTTGATGGCGGTCTCCCATAAGCTGCACACGCTGAAGAACAGCGTGTTTTCCGTCGCCTGCATGATGTTCGCCGCGGCCGGCGGCAGACGTTCCGGCAGCAGCGCCGCCCACAGCAGCAGATGCGTGTCCAGCAGCACGCGACGCGCCATCACAGTTTGCCGTCGCTGTAGAACATGTCTTCGATTTCCTTGGCGTCCAGGGTGTCGAAGTCGTCTGGCACCTGGCCCATGCCGCGCATGAAACCCAGCCGCTGCGGCTGGCGCGCGGGCACAGGCTGCAGCGGTACCACGCGCACCATCGGCTTGCCCGCCTTGGCGATGATGAAGGACTCACCCTGCGCCGCCCGCTCAACCAGGCGCGACAAATGCGTCTTGGCTTCGTGAATGTTGACGGTGGTTTCCATGCGGGTTTCAGCCTTGATCGGATTGAACTAAGTTTAGTTCACTTGGCCAAGGCCTTCAACGCCAGCTTGATGCCCTCACTCACCCCCACGCCGGCCGGCAGCGCCTTCAGCGCAGCGGCGGCTTCGCGCTCGTTGTAGCCGAGCGCCAGCAGGGCCTGGCCGATGTCGTGCTGCGCATCGCTGGCGGGCGCGGCCGGCGCATCGAGTTCGGCGCCCAGCTTGCCCTTGAGCTCCAGCAGCAGGCGTTCAGCCGTCTTCTTGCCGATACCGGGCACCTTGACCAGACGGCCGGCTTCCTGCGCCGTCACCGCCTGCGCCAGCTCGGTCACGCTCATGCCCGAGAGCACCGACAGCGCGGTGCGCGGCCCGACGCCGCTGACCTTGATCAGCTCGCGGAAGGTGGCGCGCTCGGCCAGGCTGCCAAAGCCGTACAAGGTGTGCGCGTCCTCGCGCACCACCAGATGCGTCAGCAGCGTGACCTCCTGGTTCAGCGCCGGCAGGTTGTAGAAGGTGCTCATTGGCACCAGCAGCTCGTAGCCGACGCCGTGGCAGTCGAGCAGCACTTCGGGCGGGTTCTTGGCCGCGAGCTGGCCGCGCAGTTGTCCGATCATGGCAGGCTGAGTTGGATTCCGTATGATGGACCGCCGCCGCCTTGGCGACCGTCCGCACTGTAGGAATTATCAGCCTTGATCCTGCGCCACAGCTTCATCCCCCCGAACAACAAGCGCCTGTCCAATCTGTGTGGCCCGATGGACGAGCATCTGCGTACCATCGAAGCCGGCCTGCAGGTCAGCATCGCGCGGCGCCAGGAGCTGTTCAAGGTCGAAGGACCGAAGAAACAGGCCGAGCAGGCGCTGGCGGTGCTGCAGGCGCTGTACGAGATGGCCGAGCGCCCGATCCGCGCCGACACCGTGCAGCTGATGCTGGCCGGCGACGGCGCCCCGCTGCGCGAGGGCGTGGACGGTGCCATCGTGCTGAACACCCGGCGCAGCGATCTGCGCGCGCGCACGCCCAACCAGAGCCTGTACCTGGAGAGCATCGCCAGCCACGACATCAGCTTCGGCATCGGCCCGGCCGGCACCGGCAAGACCTACCTGGCGGTGGCCTGCGCCGTCGATGCGCTGGAGCGGCAGGCGGTGCAGCGCATCATCCTGACGCGCCCGGCGGTCGAGGCCGGCGAGCGGCTTGGTTTTCTGCCGGGCGACCTGACACAGAAAGTGGACCCCTACCTGCGCCCGCTCTACGACGCGCTGTACGAGCTGATGGGCTTCGAGCGCGTGCAAAAAGCCTTCGAGCGCAACCAGCTGGAGATCGCGCCGCTGGCTTTCATGCGCGGGCGCACGCTGAACCACGCCTTCATCATCCTCGACGAGGCGCAGAACACCACGCCCGAACAGATGAAGATGTTCCTCACCCGCATCGGCTTCGGCAGCACCTGCGTGGTGACCGGTGACGTCAGCCAAATCGACCTGCCGAAAGGCGCCACCAGCGGGCTGGTGGATGCCGAGCGCGTACTCAGGCGCGTCAGGGGACTGGGGTTCACGCGCTTCACCTCGGCCGACGTGGTGCGCCATCCGCTGGTGGCGCGCATCGTCGATGCCTACGACGCGCAGCGGCGGCCGGCGCGTGCCGCATCCGACTGAAATCGTCATCCATGGCCCGAGCCGAGTTGAGCCTGTCGCTGCAATTCGCGCGTTTCGACGGCGTGGCCGAGCACCGCGCCGCGCTGCCGCGCCACCAGGTCATGCGCTGGCTGCGCACCGCGCTCGGCGACGAGGTGCAGGCGGCGGAGATCACCGTGCGCGTGGTCGATGCGAAGGAGGGCCAGCGGCTCAACCACGACTTTCGCGGCAAGGACGGCGCCACCAACGTCCTCACCTTCGACTACAGCGGCGCACCCGTGCTCGCCGCCGATCTGGTGCTGTGCGCCCCGGTCGTCATGCGCGAGGCGGCCGATCTGGGCAAGCCGCTGGCCGAGCATTACGCGCACCTGCTGGTGCATGGCGCGCTGCACGCCCAGGGCTGGGACCACGAGACCAGCGAGGCCGACGCCGAGGCGATGGAGGCGCGCGAAACCGCCATCCTGGCCACGCTGGGCTTCGCCAATCCTCATGCATGAAATTGGCCTCTAGCGATTACCCAACAAGCGCGAGCAGCTCTCAATAACGAAGCATCACGCCGCGCCAGCCACCCGCAGCGGAATCGTCACCGGCCCGTCGTTGACCAGTGCCACTTTCATGTCGGCCGCGTACTCACCCGTGGCGACTTCACGGTGCGCCGCGCGCGCCTGGGCCACAAAGTAGTCGTACAAGCGCCGCCCTTCATCGGGTGGCGCAGCTTGGGTAAAGCTGGGCCGATTGCCGCCCGAGGTGTCGGCCGCCAGCGTGAACTGACTGACGATCAGCAGGCCGCCGGCCACGTCCTGCACGCTCAGGTTCATTTTGCCGGCGGCGTCGCTGAAGATGCGCAGCTTGAGCAGCTTGGCCAGCAGCTTGTCGGCCTCCGCATCGGAGTCGCCGCGCTCGGCGCACAGCAGCACCAGCAGGCCGGGGCCGATGGCGCCGATGACCTGGCCATCGACGGTGACGCGCGCCTCAGTCACGCGCTGGATCACGGCTTGCATGGGGTTCTCAATGCGCGTGCGGCGTGCCAGGCACCGGCTCGGCCAGATCGACGGTGAGCGGCTCCACACCATCGGGCAGCATCTGGATGCTGGCGTGCAGGCCCGGCACGGCCTGCGCCAGCGCGTGCTCGACCTGCTGGCGCAGGTCGTCGGCGCGCCCCAGCGTCCAGCTGGGTGGCAGGTGCATGTGCAGGTTGACGAAGCGGCGCTGGCCGGCGGTGCGCGTCAGCACGTGGTCGAACAGCACGACGTACTCATCGCCTTGCCGCTGCGTGAAGCGCTCCAGCACGGCGTCGATCTCGGCCTGCTCTTCGGGGCCGACGGCGGCGTCCATCAGGCCGCGCCACGAGCGCCAGATCAGCCGCCAGCCCTCGTGCACGATGTTCAGCGCCACGCCGATGGCCACCAGCGGATCCAGCCACAGCCAGCCGGTGACGCCCACCAGCAGCAGCCCGATCACCACGCCGGCCGAGGTCCACACGTCGGTCAGCAAATGCTTGGCGTCGGCCTCCAGCGCGATCGAGCGGTGCATGCGCGAGGCGCGCAGCATGACCCAGGCCAGCAGGCCGTTGAGCCCCGAGCTGATCACGGACAGCGCCAGGCCCCAGCCCACCTGCTCCAGCGGCTGCGGGTCCCAAAAACGCGGCAGCGCCGCCCAGATGATGGCCGCCGCCGCGCCCAGGATCAGGATGCCCTCGAAGCCAGAGGAAAAATATTCGGCCTTGTTGTGGCCAAACGGGTGGTCGTCGTCGGCCGGGCGCTCGGCCACCGTCACCATCAGCAGGCCGAACATGGCCGCCGCCAGATTGACGAAGGACTCCATGGCGTCGGACAGCAGGCCGACCGAGCCGGTGATCCACCAGGCGCCCATCTTCAGCGCAATGGTGAGCAGGGCCACGACGATCGACACGGCCATCAGGCGCCGTGGTGTCAGCCAGGCACGAAAATCAGAGGCATTCATGCCGACATTGTCGCCAAGCGGCGGCGCACGCTGGGCAGACCGGGTCACCCGTCATGGCGCCCGACCCCACCTACCCAGCCACCCATCGGCAAACCCGCAGCCGCCACAGCTTGGCCTTGCTGGATCGGCGCCACAAAACGGCTGGTATGGTCAGACAAGCATCGCCGAACTTATCACAAATCAATTCACCCCTCTTTGCTTATGATTTACCCTTGGTCTTGTTGAGGTTTTTGTGATGAGCGTTCTAGGCGTTGTCGTTCGGGTCCACCCCAAGAACTTGGGTGCCGTCAAACAACGTCTGGCACGCACGCCTGGGGTCGACTTGGGCCCCGACGCCGGCGATGGCCGACTGATCGCCGTCATCGAAAGCACCGCCGCCGACCCCGCCGCCGCCATCATGGCCGAGGTGACGCGCTGGCCCGAGGTGCTGAATCTGTCGCTGGTGTTCGAGCAAAGCGACGGCGACGCGCCTGAAAACACCCCCGAATTCGACTTTCGCGCCTGGCGCGGCCATGTGGGCGAGTTTGCCCGCAGGCAGGCCGGCGCGTCCCCTGTTTCCGTTTCCACCGCATCGACAAGCGTCAATGAAGGCGCAGGAGAAGCCTGATATGAAATCCGACCGCCGCGTCTTTCTCAAGTCCCAGGCCATGACCGCCGCCGCGGCCGCCGCGGGCATTCCCATCGTGGCCGAGGCGCAGCAAGCGCCCGCCGCCGCCAACCGCGCCGTGCGCTGGGACAAGGCGCCCTGCCGCTTCTGCGGCACCGGCTGCTCCGTGATGGTGGGCGTGCAGGACGGGAAAGTGGTTGCCACGCAGGGCGACCCCGAGGCGCCGGTCAACCGCGGCCTCAACTGCATCAAGGGCTACTTCCTGTCCAAGATCATGTACGGCAAGGACCGGCTGACCACACCCCTGCTGCGCAAGAAAAACGGCAAGTACGACAAGAACGGCGAGTTCACGCCCATCTCTTGGCCCGAGGCCTTCGACATCATGGCCGAGAAGTGGAAGGAAGCCCTGAAGACCGACGGCCCCAAGGCCGTGGGCATGTTCGGCTCGGGCCAGTGGACGATCTGGGAAGGCTACGCGGCATCCAAGCTGTGGAAGGCCGGTTTTCGCAGCAACAACATCGACCCCAACGCGCGCCACTGCATGGCATCGGCCGTGACGGGCTTCATGCGCACCTTCGGCATCGACGAGCCGATGGGCTGCTACGACGACATCGAGCAGGCCGACGCCTTCGTGCTGTGGGGCAGCAACATGGCCGAGATGCACCCCATCCTGTGGAGCCGCATCACCGACCGCCGCCTGTCGCACCCCGAGTCCAAGGTCGCCGTGCTGTCCACCTTCGAGCACCGCAGCTTCGACTTGGCCGACCAGCCGATCATCTTCGCGCCGCAGACCGACCTGGCGATCATGAACTACATCGCCAACTACATCATCACCAAGAAGGCGGTGAATCAGGATTTCGTCAAGAAGAACGTCAACTTCAAGGCCGGCGAGACCGACATCGGCTACGGCCTGCGCCCCAACCACCCGCTGGAGAAAGACGCCAAGGCCAACGGCTACCCCGGCGCGGACGGCAAGCCCAAGACCAACCCGAACGACAGCAAGCCCATCACGTTTGACGAGTTCGCCAAGTTCGTCAGCACCTACACGGCCGAATACACCAGCAAGCTGTCGGGCGTGCCGGTCAAGCAGCTGGAAGAACTGGCCAAGCTGTACGCCGACCCCAAGGTCAAGGTCGTCAGCTTCTGGACCATGGGCTTCAACCAGCACACGCGCGGCACCTGGGCCAACAACATGATCTACAACATCCACCTGCTCACGGGCAAGATCAGCGCGCCCGGCAACGGCCCCTTCAGCCTGACGGGCCAGCCCAGCGCCTGCGGCACCGCGCGCGAAGTGGGCACCTTTGCCCACCGCCTGCCGGCCGACATGGTGGTGACCAACCCCGAGCACCGCAAGGCGACCGAGGCCATCTGGCAACTGCCCGACGGCACGCTGCCCGGCAACATCGGCCTGCACGCCGTGGCGCAAAGCCGGGCGCTGAAGGACGGCATCCTCAAGTGCTACTGGACCAGCACCACCAACAACATGCAGGCTGGCCCCAACATCAACGACGAGATCTACCCCGGCTGGCGCAACCCGAAAACCTTTGTCGTCGTCAGCGACCCCTACCCCACCGTCAGTGCCATGGCCGCCGATCTGGTGCTGCCCACGGCGATGTGGGTGGAAAAGGAAGGCGCCTATGGCAACGCCGAGCGCCGCACGCAGTTCTGGCGCCAGCAGGTCAGCGCGCCGGGCCAGGCCAAGAGCGACCTGTGGCAGTACATCGAATTTTCCAAGCGCTTCAAGATGGAAGAGGTGTGGCCGGCCGAGCTGCTGGCCAAGAAGCCTGAATACAAGGGCAAGACGCTGTTCGACGTGCTCTACAAGAACGGCAAGGTCGACAAGTTCCCGATGGCCGACGTGGGCAAGGTCAACGACAAGTACGTGCCGGGCTACCTGAACGACGAATCGAAAGAGTTGGGCTTCTACCTGCAGAAGGGCCTGTTCGAGGAATACGCCGAGTTTGGCCGCGGCCACGCCCACGACCTGGCGCCGTTCGACGTTTACCACGAGGCGCGCGGCCTGCGTTGGCCAGTGGTCGATGGCAAGGAGACGCTGTGGCGTTTCCGCGAGGGCTACGACCCCTACGTCAAGAAGGGCGAGGGCGTGAAGTTCTACGGCCACAAGGACGGCAAGGCGGTGATCTTCGCCTTGCCCTACCAGCCCGCCGCCGAGGCCCCGGACAAGGAGTACGACCTGTGGCTGTGCACCGGCCGCGTGCTGGAGCACTGGCACACCGGCAGCATGACGCGCCGCGTGGCCGAGCTGCACCGCGCCGTGCCCGAGGCGGTGTGCTTCATGCACCCCGACGACGCGGCGGCGCGCAAGCTGCAGCGCGGCATGCAGGTCAAGCTGCAATCGCGGCGCGGCGAAATTCTGGCGGCGGTGGAAACGCGCGGCCGCAACAAGGTGCCGCGCGGGCTGATCTTCGTGCCCTTCTTCGACGAGAGCCGCCTGATCAACAAGCTGACGCTGGATGCGACCTGCCCGATCTCGAAAGAGACCGACTTCAAGAAGTGCGCGGTGAAGGTGGTGAAGGCTTGATGCGCTGACAAACAGCCGGACGCGAAGGACGCAAAAGTTACGCGAAGGACGCGAAAGAATTCAAAAAACAATTTGGTTTTACTTTCGCGTCCTTCGCGAATCCTTCGCGCCCTTCGCGTCCGGTATTCCTCTCAACACCCCATGCCCATCAACCGCCGCAACCTCCTGCAAGGCGCCGCCAGCGCCGGCACGGCTGCGCTCGTGGCGGGTGGGGCGGCGCTGGTGGCGCGGCCTTCGCTGGCGCGGCCGGCGCAGGCGCTGCGGCCACCGGGCGCTTTGCATGAGCGGGACTTTCTGGGCGCCTGCGTGCGCTGCGGCCTGTGCGTGCGCGATTGCCCGCCGCAAAACCTCCGCTTGAGCGCCTGGGGCAGCGGGCTGGCGGCCAACGTGGCCATCGGCACGCCCTACTTCGAGGCGCGCGACATCCCCTGCGAGATGTGCGAGGACATTCCCTGCGTCAAGGCCTGCCCCACGGGCGCGCTCGACCACGCCCTGACCGACATCACCCAGGCCAAGATGGGCACGGCGGTGCTGATCGACCAGGAGAACTGCCTCAACTTCCTGGGCCTGCGCTGCGACGTGTGCTACCGCGTCTGCCCCGTGATCGACAAGGCCATCACGCTGGAAAAGCAAAGCAACCCGCGCAGCGACCGCCACGCCATGCTGCTGCCCACCGTGCACGCCGACAAATGCACCGGCTGCGGTAAGTGCGAGAAAAGCTGCGTGCTGGAAGAAGCCGCGATCAAGGTCGTGCCCACCAAAATCGCGCGCGGCGAACTGGGTCACCACTACCGCAAGAACCTGACGCAGCGCAGCGACGTCGGCCACGTGGGCGAGACGCGCAGCGGCGAAAAGGTGGAGGCCACGCCCGGCCTTCCGCAATTCGGCCAGCCGGTGCAGCGCCTGCCCGATCAGCCGGTGCCGGGCGACCTGGCGCCGCTGCGCTCAGGTGCCGAGCCGTACAACCCGGCACCGATTTTGGGCAGCAAGCCGGGGGCAGCACCATGAACGCCGTGCAGCCCGTTTCAGCACAAAATCCGCCGCTCGTCCACGCCAATCAAGCGCCAGAAGCTATCAAAAACAAAGCGCAAAGCCCCAGCGCCGACGCCGTCCGCGACAAGGGTTGGTGGAAAGCCCATCAGTGGCTGATGCTGCGCCGGCTGTCGCAGCTGTCGATCCTGGGGCTGTTTCTGCTGGGGCCGCTGGCAGGCGTGTGGATCGTCAAGGGCAACCTGTCGTCCAGCCTGACGCTCGGCACGTTGCCGCTGACCGATCCCTTCCTGCTGGCACAGGTGCTGGCCACGCGGCACTGGCCTGAGACCGCGGCGCTGCTGGGCGCGGGCATCGTCGTCGCGTTCTATGCGCTGATCGGCGGGCGCGTGTTCTGCTCGTGGGTGTGCCCGGTCAACATGGTGACCGATGGCGCGTCGTGGCTGCGCCGGCGCTTCAACATCAGCAGCGGCCGTGCGCCCAAGCGCGAGTTGCGCTTCTGGATTCTGGGGGCCGTGCTGGTCATGAGCGCCGCCACCGGTATGGTGGTGTGGGAGGCGGTCAACCCCGTCAGCATAATGCACCGCGCCATCATTTTTGGCGGCACCGTGGCCTGGGGCGCAGTGGCGGCCGTGTTCTTGTTCGACCTGCTGGTGGCCCCGCGCGGCTGGTGCGGCCATGTGTGCCCCATGGGCGCGGCGTACAACCTGATTGGCAAGGGCAGCCTGCTGCGCGTCAGCGCCCAGCACTCGTCCAAATGCAACGACTGCGCCGACTGCTTTGCCGTCTGCCCCGAGCCGCACATCATCCCGATTCCGCTCAAAGGCAAGGGCGGCGCCCTGCCCGTCATCAAGACCGCCGAGTGCACCAATTGCGGCCGCTGCATCGACGTGTGCAGCAAAGATGTTTTCGTATTCACCCACCGATTCGACACCCGGAGAGACTGACATGACACACCCCCTGAGTCGCTTTGCGCCTTCCCCCTGCAGGGGGACAACGCCAGTGGCCGGGCCAAGCCCGCTCCACGGCGTTCGCGCGAATGGCCTGCTCCGCGGCCGCCTGGCCCGTTGGGCGGCTGGCCTGGCAGCCGGTGTGTTGGTCTTCGGCCTGGCCCAGGCGCAGACCGCGCCCTCGGCGGCCGCCAATGCCGCGCCCAGCGGGCCGGTGAAGCTGGATTCGCTGCGCGGGGGCATGCCGATACCCGACAGCATTGCCATCGCCCCATCGCGGCAAGAGCGCGACCGCGCGCCCTACGACCGCGACTTCGTGCAGCAGCCGCCGCTGATCCCGCACACCATCGCGGGCTATCAGATCACCAAGAACTTCAACAAGTGCATGGACTGCCATGCCTTCCAGAAGTCCAAGACCAGCGGCGCCACCAAGGTCAGCGTGACGCACTTCCGCACCCGCGAAGGGCAGGAACTGGACAACATCAGCCCGCGCCGCTACTTCTGCACCCAGTGCCACGTGCCGCAAAGCGACGCCCGCCCGCTGGTGGACAACACCTTCCAGCGCGCCCGCGGACTGCAGTAAACCAAGCACTCACACAAGACAGACACGCGCTGGAGGGAACCCATGACCGCACCGACACCCGCACCCACCGCCCCGCCGCGCCCCGGCCTGCTGCACCGCCTGCTGGCCATGGCGCGCACGCGGCGCTTTGCCATCCTGTCGTCGGCCTTCATCGCCGGCATATTGTTCTGGGGCGCCTTCAACACCGCCATGGAATGGACGAACCGCGAGGCCTTCTGCATCTCCTGCCACGAGATGCGCGACAACGTCTACACCGAGTACCGCAACACCATCCACTACCAGAACCGCACCGGCGTGCGCGCCACCTGCCCCGACTGCCATGTGCCCAAGGAGTGGACGCACAAGATCATCCGCAAGATCCAGGCCAGCAACGAGCTGTGGCACCACTTCCTGGGCACCATCGACACGCCCGAGAAGTACAACGCCAAGCGCGCGCAACTGGCCGCCAACGAATGGGCGCGCATGAAGCGCACCGACAGCCGCGAGTGCCGCAACTGCCACCACTTCGAGTTCATGGATTTCTCCGAGCAGAACTCGCGCAGCGGCAAGCTGCACCAGGCGGGCCTGTCCAGCGGCCAGACCTGCATCGACTGCCACAAGGGCGTGGCCCACACGCTGCCGCCGATCGAGCAGCACATCGGCGCGCCCAAGGCCAACCCGGCTGACCTGGGCAAGCCCGAGATCAGCGAACCGCTGCCGGCGAACTGAATGACCAACTGAACGGCATGCCCACCCGCACGGCACCTGGAAATCGCGCAATCCACGCAGACGGCACCCTGCTCGAGCAGTGGGACACGCTGGCCTTGCCGCTGTAGGCGGCAGCGCGGTCCTTATTGATCCGGCACCATGAAGTTTTCATGCTGCGTACCTGACGATCGGGTCTTGGAAATAGGCGCGCACCCGGTCGCGATTGGTGGCGATGCTCTGCATGTGCTCGTTGGCCGCAGCATGTAGCTTGGCTTTGGTGCGCACAGGCACCTTCGAGCCGATGGCTTGCTTGAGATCGGCATTCAGCCGCTCGTCGGGATTGAGCTCAGGGCTGTAGCTGGGCAGAAAGAACACCTCGATGTCACGCCCGCGCTCGGCCAGCCAGGCCTTCACGGGCTTGCAGTGGTGCACCCCGAGGTTGTCCAAAATGAGAAAGACCTTCTTGCGCCGGCGCTTGCCATCTCGCACCAAGGCCTGCAAGAACTCGATGAGCCGCTCGTGATTGAAGGCGCCATCGATGATCATCCAGTTGGCGCGCCCCGGTTGGTGACGGTGGAGATCATCGAGAGCTTCTCGCGCGTGCCGCCGACGACCATCGTCACCGGCGTCTTGCCGCGCGGCGCATAGCTGCGGCCACGCACGTCGGTGTTGACCAGCGCCGTCTCATCGCCCCAGTGGATCTCGCCGCCCTCGGCGCGGGCAGCACGCTCGATCGCCGGGTACTCGTGCTCCAGCCATTGGCGCACCGCCTCGGGGCGCTGCTCGTAGGCGCGCTTGATCGGCTTTTGCGGCGTGAAACCCCAGCGGCGCAGGTACTCACCGGTGGCACGGATGGACAGCCGAAGACCGAACTCGCGCTCGATGTACTGCATCACCGCAGCGCGCGTCCACAGAGCGAACTCCATCTTCAACTGCTCGGGCCGCTGGTCGCAGATGGTGCGCCGCACCGAGGGCCTCCTGCTGGGCGCTGAGCAAGCGCCCGTCGCCCTTGCTGCGACCGCGAGCAGCCGGCTTGATGGCGGCCCAGCCACCGGCATCAAACCGATCGATCGCCTTGCGAACCGTGGGGTAGCTCAAGCCCGTGAGCGTCACGATCTGCATCACGCCAGTGCCTCGAAGATGCAATCGCACCACTTGCTTTCGCCTCTCGTGCAACTGCTCCAGCTTCTGATAGCGGGCATCTTCTTTGTCCATCACGCTATGACTGAATCAAACACCAAGAATTCAATCTTTATGATGCCGGATCAATAAGCCGGCGGCGCCTCTGGAATACGCAGCACGCGTGCTGCCCCCACCGGGCACACGGCCACACATTCACCGCACGCGGTGCAGGCCGAAAGATCCAGCCGCATCTGGCTGATGCCGCCCGGCGCGGGGCGAAACCGGATGGCGCGCGGCGCGCAAGCGTCGGCGCAGATGCGGCACTCGACCTTTTGCAGGGCAAGACAGTGCTCGGCGATGTGCACACCCCAGCCTGGCCAGGCGGCGTACGGGTCATCGCCCGGCATCGCGTCGGCGGCGCGGCGATTGAGCGCCCGCGGCTTGCACGCCGGCTCGCAGGCGCCGCAGAAATCGCAGCCCTGCGCGATGAAGCTGACTTCAGGAAAGCCGCCGTCGCCCAGCTTCAGCACGCCACGCGGACAAGCCTCGACGCAGGCGTGGCAGCGCGTGCACAACTCGGTGAAGCGGGCCTCGGCAATGGCCCAGGGCGGGCGCTGCACGGCAGGCGGCTGCGGCGCGGCGGCCGCGGCGATGCGGCCGCGCAGGAACGAGCGGCGGCGTGGATCGATCACTTCGACGCCCCAGCACCCGCGGCCGCGGGTGATTCATTCACCAAACCTCCGGGTTGACCGGGCGCAGTTCCGGATGGTGACACCACGCCGGTCGATGTGGCCGCCCCGCCACCGATGCGCGGATCCTGCCCCGCCGCCAGTTGCGCCAGCGCCGTATCCAGTGCCTGGCGGTCGAGGCTGCCCTCGGCGTACAGGTCGCGCAACTGCGTCAGCACCTTGCGCGCCGCTGGCGTGTCACCGCGGTCCAGTGCGGCCAGGCCGCGCAGCATCAGCACGCTCGGCGCATTCGCGTCCAGGCTCATGGCGCGCGCCAGCAACTCCTGGCTGCGGCGGTCGAAGCGCTGGCCCTGGCTGAGGATGCGCGCTTCGGTCCATTCGCTCATCGCCTCCACGTCGTCCCAGGCCAGCGACTTGGCGTGCTCCCAGGCCTCGGCGGATTCGGCGTAGCGCTGCAGCACCTTGGTGCTGCGCGCCAGCATCCGCCAGCCGGCCGGGTCGTCGGGCTGCGCCTGGAGACGTTCGGCCAACTTGCCCAGCATGGTCTCGGCGGCCTCGGCCGGCACCGGGTGGCGGTCGCGCGGGTTCAGCCCGCGCGGGTTGCCGAGGGCGGCGTACAGCGCCACGGCGGTGAGCGGAACCAACAGGGTCAGCAGCCAGATGCGCCGGTGGCCTGGGGGACGGGACAGCTCCTCACCCCCGCGGGAAGAGGCAGACGATGCCCACACCAGCGACGCCGTGAACAGCGCCACCAATGCCATCGCCGCGAAAACAAAGGGCCACAGCCAGTCGGTCACGAGGATCATGGCCATCGGGTTCATGCGCCGTCCTCCACCGTGCCGCGGGCGCGCGCGCGCACCGTGCGCCAGACGATGAAGCCACCCGCGGCCAGCAGCAGCAGCGGGCCAACCCACAGCAGCAGGGTGCTGACCCGAAACGCCGGCTGGTAGTTGACGAAGTCGCCGTAGCGCTGGGTCAGAAAGCCGCGAATCTGCGCGTCGCTGTGGCCGCGTTCCATCATGCCGCGGATCTCGCGCTTCAAATCCATGGCGAGCGGCGCGTGCGAGTCGGCCAAAGATTCGTTTTGGCACACCAGGCAGCGCAAATCCTGCGTGAGCCGGTGCATGCGGTCGGCCAGCGGGTCGGTGCCGGCACGGGCACCGATGGCGAGGCACATCAGGACCAGCCCGCACGCAAGCACACGGAACCTGACCCAGGAACGTCCGCTGCTCATCGTCCGGCCTCCAGCAGCGGCACGATGCGCGTTCGGATGATGTCCTCGGTCAGCGCGCCCACGTGCTTGAACCGGATCACGCCCTGCGCATCGATGACGAAGGTCTCGGGCGCCCCGTACACACCCAGGTCAATGGCCAGGCGGCCGTCGGCGTCCTGGATCGAGGCGAAGAAGGGGTTGCCATGTCGCCCGAGCCAGCCCAGGGCGTCGGCGCGCTTGTCCTTGTAGTTGAGGCCAACAAGCTGGTCGTCGTGCCCCTGGCTCTTGAGTTGCGCCAGCAGCTTCATCAGCTCGGGATGCTCCTGCAGGCAGGTGACGCACCACGAGGCCCACAGATTGATCACGCGCGCCTTGCCGCGCCATTCGGCTGGGCCCAGCGCGTGCTCGGGCGCCTCGAGCACCGGCAACGCGCGCGGCGGCCAGGGCTGGCCGATGAGCACGCTGTCGAGCTGGCGCGGGTCGCGCGTCATGCCCACCGCCAGCAGCGCCAGCAGCCCGGCCACCAGCGCGAAAGCCGCCCACAGACCCCAGCGGCGGCGTGGCGCAGTGGCGCTGGACGGCAGTTGCTCGTCACGCGTGGCGGACATCACGCCATCGTTCATGACCACCCCTGCGCCGTCTGCACACCGACTTCGGCGCGCTGCGGTTCATGAGCCACCGCCCGCCGCGGTCGATAGCGCCGCGCACCCGCCGCCACGGCGGCGCCCAGCGCCATCAGCACCGCGCCGATCCACACCCAGCGCATGAAGGGCTTGTGCTGCACGCGCACGCTCCAGGCGCCGTGCGGACTGCCGTCCAGCGGCTCGCCCAGGGCCACGTACAAATCGCGCGTCAGACCCCAGCGGATGGCGCTCTCCGTCATCGGCATGCTGCTGCCGACGTAGTTGCGCTTTTCGGCCACCAGCGCCCGCGCCGGCTCGCCGGGGCATTGCAGCTTGAAGTGGCCCGCCAGCGCCATGAAGTTGGGGCCGCGGTAGGGCTGCACCTTGTCAAAGCGCAGCGTGCAGTCGGCCAGCGGGTGCGCATCGCCCGGCGCCAGGCGCACGTCGCGCTCCACCCCGTAGCCGCCGACCATGGCCACGCCAATGGCGAACACGGCCACGCCCAAGTGGGCGATGACCATGCCCCACTGCGGCGCCGTGAGGCCGCCCTTGCGCCACTGCGCCCAGGCCCACAGCTTGGTCGCCGCACCGACGATGAAGGCCAGCGCCAGCGTCAGCACCACCAGCGGGCGGGCGCCGCCGTAGAACACTTCCAGCCAGGCCCATGCCGCCACCAGCGCCAGCACGAAGCCGGCGGCCAGCCCCATCAAGCGGCGCTTGATTGGTCCATCCACCCCCGCGCCCCAGCGCAGCCACACCACGGGCGCCAGCAGCGCCAGCAGCAGCAAGTACACCGGCGCCAACACGGCCTCGAAATACGGCGGGCCAACGCTGATCTTGCCCAACCGCAGGGCATCCAGCGCCAGCGGGTACAGCGTGCCCAGCAGCACGGTGGCGCAAGCGACGATAAGCAGCAGGTTGTTGAGCAGCACCGCCGTCTCGCGCGAGGCCAGCGCCGTGGGCAGCGGGCCGCGCTCGTCCACCAGCCGCTGGCCGTGGCGCGCGTACAGCCCCATCGCACCCAGCAGAAACGCGGCGATCAGCCCCAGCAAGAACACGCCCCGGCGCGGGTCGGTGGCAAAGGCGTGCACCGAGGTGATGACGCCAGAGCGCACCAGAAACAAGCCCAGCAGCGACAACATGAAGGCGCCGATGGCCAGCACCGCCGTCCAGTGCGGCAGCGCGCGCCGCCCTTCGCGCACCGCCAGCGTGTGCGCCAGCGCGGCCAGCACCAGCCAGGGCATGAAGGAGGCGTTCTCCACCGGATCCCAGAACCACCAGCCGCCCCAGCCCAGTTCGTAATACGCCCACCACGAGCCGAGCGCGATGCCGACCGACAGAAAGGCCCAGGGCAGCAGCACGAAGGGGCGCATGGCTTTGACCCACCATGACGCGCCAGCGGCATGCCCCCCCATGTCCCGCGGCGCGCCGGGGTAGGCCAGCACCGCCAGCACCATCGCGAACGGCACCGCCGTGCCGACGTAGCCCAGATACAGCAGCGGCGGGTGCAACGCCAGGCCGGGGTCTTGCAGCAGCGGATTCAGGCTTTGCCCTTCATCGGCTGCGGGCAGCAGGCGCATGAAGGGGTTGGACGTGAGCAGGATGAAGGCCAGCATGGCCACCGACACCAGGCCGAGGAAGCCCAGGACGCGGCTCGAAAAGTCGTTTTCAGAAGAAAAACGGCCATTGGTCCGTGCAAACAAATGAGGTTCCGCTGTTGTTTTTGAAGTATTTCGACCGAGCCACCGCCCCGCCAGCGCCGACCATGCGGCCAGGATCAGCACCCACAGCAGCAACGAACCCTCGTGCCCGCCCCAGATGGCCGAGATTTTGTAAAGCAGCGGCAAGTCGGTGTGCCCGTGCTGCACCACGTAGACAACCGAGAAATCGTTCTGCACAAACGATGCGCCCAGCAGCACGAAGGCAACGGCGGTGCCGCCGAGCTGCCACGCCAACGCGACGCGCGCCAGGCGTGGCTGCGCCTGCGGGGCCAGGCCCGCCCAGGATTGCGCGCAGGCGGCGAGCAGCGCGAGGATCAGCAGGAGGTGGGCGAGTTCGGGGAGCATGGTGGTTGGGTCACGTCGTCAACAAGCTCGCGCCATCAACCTTGGCGCACGCCTTGTCAAACGTCCACAACGGCATTTCCCCCGCCTGATGGGCCAAACCGATATGAACGCAATCGGCGAAATCCGCGCTGCCTTGTTCATACAAGCGCAGCGCGACTTCAATCGCCGGCTCGGACTCGATCGAAAGCTCCACCGCCGACAAAAGCGCCGTCATGGCTGTCAGGATGTTCGGCTTGGCAAAGCCGAAGCTCGCGCGCAACACCCACTCCAGTTCAATCACAACGGTCGACGGCACGAACAGCGTGTCGCCCGCGGCAATCGCGCGCGCCATCAGCCCATGGGCCAACGCCAGTTGGCGCGCGTCGTCTCGCACGAGATACCGCACGAGGATGTTGGTGTCGAGTGCTGCCACGCCGCCGACTCATTCGCTCGGCGGATGGGCCCACGCATTCATGTCGGCGACTTTGACCTTGCGACCCGCTGGCGCCGTCAGCATGCCGGCGAACTCCAGGATCGAGCGATTCTTCGCACGCACGACCACCGATCCATCGGGCATGGCGTGCCAGCGCAGTTTCGTGCCCGGCTGCGCGCCCAGAACGTCACGGATGGCTTGGGGGACCGTGGTCTGGCCTTTGAGGGTGAGGGTGGATTCTTGCATGTTGACTCCTTACTTTTCGATCAATTGTAATGAGTCACTGAGGTGGGTGGAGTTCCACGCCCGGCGCCACATAGTTCTCGTCATGCTTGGCCAGCACTTCGCTGGCGACCAGCCGGCCATCGGCGCCCAGTCGCCCCTGTGCCACGGCGCCCTTCCCTTCGACGAACAGATCAGGCAGCACGCCGCGATAGACCACGGGCACGGTGTGGGCCATGTCGGTCAGGGCAAAGCGCACTTCGAGGTCTTTGCCAGCGCCCGCGCCGCGCTGGATCGAGCCCGCCTGCACCAGCCCGCCGATGCGCACGCTGTCCTTGTTCTTGGCCTGTCCTTGCGCGACCTGGCTGGGGGTGAGGAAGAACACCAGGTTGTCGTTGAACGCGCGCAGAACCAGTGCCAGCGCGATGCCGGCCAGCAGCACAGCGGCGCTGATGAACAGCAGGCGCTTGCGGCGCGGGGTCCAGGGGGTTTTCACAGTGGTCGTCATCGTGTTCATCGCGGGCTGCCCTCGCCCCTGCCCCCGGATCGCGTCCGGGGCAGGCTCTCTCCCAGAGGGAGAGGGGGGTAATCCGTAGCGCGCTGACTCCCTCGCCCCTCTGGGGAGAGGCTTGGCCTGCCCTGAGCTTGACGAAGGGGGGTGAGGGGCTGCGGCGCATCCATACTGACAGCCTGCCGCACACGCAAAGCCTGTCTGCTCAACGCCCACCACTCTCCAGCCAGCGCCAGCGCACACACGCCAAACGCCGGCCACACATAGGCGCCATGCTTGCCCATCTCTACAAAGGAGCCGAAATCAGTCCACCACGGCGTCAGCCAATTCATGGTCTTATGTGCCCTCAACCCTTAGGGGGTATGCGCCAGCAGCTATCAAATTAGAAGTTCCTTGCGCATCGACCTGCAAGCTGTGCAGCCAGCGCGTATGCGCCTCGCGCTCTTCGATCAGCAGTTGCACGCGCTTGAAGGTGACCGCGAACGTCCACGCCCAGGCCGCACCCGTCATCAGCAACAGGCCGGCCAAGGTGGCGCCCGGCATGCTGGCGCCGCTGGGGGTGATGCTGGCGCCCTGGTGCAGCGTGTTCCACCAGTGCACCGAGAAGTAGATCACCGGCAGGTTCAGCGCCCCCAGCAGCCCCAGCACCGCACAGGGCCGATCGGCGCTGGCGCGGCCTTCGTGCGCGCGCAGCAGCGCCAGGTAGCCCAGGTACACAAACAACAGCAGCAGCGAGGTGGTCAGGCGCGCGTCCCACACCCACCAGGTGCCCCACATCGGCTTGCCCCAGAGCGCGCCGGTGACCAGCGACAGCAGAGCGAACACCGCGCCCGTGGGCGCCAGCGCGTGCGCCATCAGGTACGAGGCGCGCGTGCGCCAGACCAGGCCGACGAAGCTCCAGAACGCGATCACCGCATAAATCCACATCGACATCCACGCCGCGGGCACGTGCACGTACAGGATGCGGTAGCCCTCGCCCTGCACCGCATCGGCCGGCGTGGCGACCAGCGCCAGCCACAGGCCGGGCAACAGCAGCGCCAGCGCCAGCCAGCCGCAGCGCGGTGCCCAGCGCCCGGCCAGCGCGTGCAGCCGTTTGGGGGCGGCAAAGTGGAACAGCTTGGGCTCGAAGGCCATGGGGCGACTCTAGCGGTTCAGCTTGGCGCGCGCTTTGATCTGGCTCGCATTTTTGATGTGCGTCAAGCCACTCAGCTTTCGACCGCCGCCTTCAGCCCCACCGCCGCCAGCAGCGGGCACACCAGCAAGGCGACCGCCAGCATCGCGCCCAGCAGCGACAGCTCCGCCCCCACCGGCTCTGCGCGCACCGCATGGTGCCCGGCCATGGCGCCGAAGATCAGCGCCGGCGCCACCAGCGGCAGCACGATCAGCATCACCAGCAGCGCGGCACCGCGCAGGTCGCCCGCCAGTGCGGCCGCCACGCCGGTGATCAGCACCAGCACCGCCGTGCCCAGCGCCAGCGAGGCCATCAGCACCGCCAGCGGCCACGCTTCCAGGCCGAACTGCAGCGCCAGCAGCGGCGCCACGGCGAGCACGGGCAACGCGGTCAGCAGCCATTGCGCGGCCAGGCGGGCGGCCACCAGCAGGGCCAGCGGCGTGCCGGTGGCGCGGCAGGCGAGCAGCCACTGGTCGATCCAGCCGTTGCGCAGATCGTCCTCGAACATGCGCGCCGAGGCCAGCAGCACCGCCAGCAGCGTGCCCACCCACAACACCCCGGGCGCGAGCAGGCGCAGGGTGTCGGGGTCGGGCTTGAGCGAGAGCGGAAACAGCACCGTCACCACGGCGAAGAACAGCGCGTGCCAGACCAGGTCGGCCGGCTGGCGCACGGCCTTCGACCATTCACGCCAGAAGATGGCGCGCAGCAGCCGACCGGTCATGGCGATGGCACCGCACTGGCCGGGGCCAGGCGCGCGGCGGGCGCGCGCAACACCAGCGCCGCACTGGCGGGAAAGCGCGCCGGCAGCGGCTGATGGCTGGTCAGCACGATGGCGCCACCGGCGACGACGTGGCGCGCCGCCAGTTCGCCGAGCGTGTCGCAGGCCAGCACATCGAGCCCGTCGAAGGGCTCGTCCAGCAGCCACAGCCGGCGCGGCGCCAAGGCCAGCGGCGCCAACACCAGCTTGCGCCGCTGGCCAACCGACAGCTGCGCCACCGGACGCCCCAGCGGCACGCCCTGCGCCACCAGGTAGTGCGCCAGGCTCGACGGCGACAGCGGCGGCGCGCCCGCCACATCCAGCAACAGTTGCAGGTTGAACTGCGCATCCAGGCCTTCCGCCAGCGCGTTGGCGTGGCCAATCCACCACAGATCCGGGCAAAGCGCCGACGCCTGCGCGGCGGCGGGTTCGCGCAGGCCCGCCAGCGTGCGCAGCAGCGTGGTCTTGCCACAGCCGTTGGGGCCTTGCAGATGCAGCACCTCGCCCGGCCCGACGCTCAGGTCGAGCGGCCCCCACAGCAGCAGGCCGCCGCGCTCGCCGGCCCAGCCGCGGCAGGCCAGCACGGGCTCGCGCGTCGGCGCGAAGCGCGGGACACGATCCGGGGCGGCGGTGGGCATGGGTGCGATTGTCGCCCGACAAGACACCAAGCCGAGCGCCGCACGGGCTGTTTGAATTCGGCCGCAAACCCGCGCGCCCACCATGGCCCGGCGTCTTCCAAAAATGCCGTGCGGCACCCTACACTTCGCGCATGAGCGACATCACGGTCATCCGCCCGCACCACCTCAGCCCGAAAAAGGCACGCCTGGCCGCCGAGCATGTGGCGGCCGATCTGAAGTCGCAGTACGGACTCGACTACCGCTGGGACGGCGACGGCGTGCTGTCGTTCAAGCGCCCCGGCCTGTCCGGGCAGCTGACGCTGGCGCGCAAGCAGGTCACCGTCGAGGTGCGCCTGGGCCTGCTGCTGTCGCCGCTGAAGGCCAGCTTCGAGCGCGAGATCCAGGACTTCTTCGACCAGCGCTTCGCCGCCCACGGCTGAACCACCCCCGCCCTTTCTCGCCACCCTCTTCACTGCCCGAGCCCGCCATGCCACGACAGGAAAGAATGTCCCCGATCGATACCGCCTGGTTGCGCATGGATCGGCCGAACAACCTGATGCAGATCCTGGGCGTGATGCTGTTCGAGGGCGAGCTGGACTTCGCGAAACTGCGCCGCACCATCGAGCAGCGCATGCTGGCCTACGACCGCTTCCACCAGGTGGCGCGCAAGGAGGCCACCGGCTACCGCTGGGTCGACGACCCCGACTTCGACCTCGACCAGCACCTGTGCCGCGCCGTGCTGCCGGCGCCCGGCGGCAAGGCCGAACTGGAGCGCTTCGTCGCCGACCTGGCCAGCACGCCGCTGCACCCGGCGCGGCCGCTGTGGCAGATGCACCTGGTCGACACCACCATGGGCGGGCAGGCGCTGGTGATGCGCTTTCACCACTGCATCGCCGACGGCATCGCGCTGGTCAGCGTGGTGATGTCGATGGCCGACGAATCGCTGCCCTTGCCGGCGGCGCCCGCCGACGCCGCAGCCGAGGCCGCGCAAGCCGCCGCCGAGCACGCCGCGCAGCTGCCATTCAGCGCCTTCTGGCAGCCCGTGACCGAGGCGGTGCAGGCCTCATGGGGGCTGTCCGGCGCGGTGTGGAACAAGTACCTTGAGCTGCTGGGCAACCCGGCACAGGCGATGCGGTACGCGCGCGCCGGCGGCGGCCTGACGGCCGAGGCGGCCAAGCTGGTGCTGATGCCCAACGACTCCAGCACCCGCTTCAAGGGCACGCCGCGCAACGCCAAACGCGTGGCCTGGTCGGATCCGCTGCCGCTGCCCGAGGTGAAGGTGGTCGGCAAGGCGCTCGAGTGCTCGGTCAACGACTTGCTGCTGTCCTCGGTGGCCGGCGCCTTGCGCGCCTACCTGGACGAGCGCGGCGACGCCACCGAGGGCGTCGAGCTGCGCGCGCTGGTGCCGGTCAACCTGCGCCAGCCCGAGCACGCCGGCACCCTGGGCAACCGCTTCGGCATGGTCACGCTGGAGCTGCCAGTGGGCCAGGCCAACCCGCTGGCGCGCCTGTACGAGACGCGCCGCCGCATGCTGGAGCTGCGCCGCTCCTACCAGCCGGTGCTGACGCTCGGCATCCTCGGCGCCGCCGGCCTGGGCCCGCGCCTGGTGCAGGAGGAACTGCTCGACTTCCTGGCCAACAAGTGCTCCGCCGTGATGACCAACGTACCGGGGCCGCAGCACCCGATCACCCTGGCCGGCGCGCGCCTGCGCCAGCCCTTCTTCTGGGTGCCTCAGTCGGGCAACATCGGCATGGGCGTGTCGATCCTGTCGTACAACCACGAAGTGCAGTTCGGCCTGATCACCGACAAGCGCCTGGTGCCCGACCCCGAGCGCATCGTCAGCCGCTTTGCCGAGGAGTTCCGGAAGCTGATGCTGCTGGTGCTGATGGAGCCGTGGGAGCTGCTGCGCGAGCCCGAGTTGATCGAGGCGCATTACGCGGCGCACTGGGCGCCGCGCTGATCAAGCGTCCAGCTCGGCCCGCGCCGCCTCGATGTCGAGCCGCTCCATGGCGTCGGCCGGCTCGCACTGCACCGCCTCGGCGTAGAGCTTTTCGGCCTCCTTCATGCGCGAGCGGCCGAACATCATGACCATGCCATCGGCGTATTCGGTCATGGCGATCGGCGAGGCGGGGTTGAGCTTGAGCGCGGCCTTGAAGTGCGCCTCGCCCGCGTCCTTCTTGGCGCCGTAGGTCAGGCCACCGACCATGGCGCCGACCTTGTTGATGATCTCGGCGTGCCAGGTGCCCAGCGCGATGTGCGCGTCGGCGTGTTTCGGCTCCAGCTTGAGCGCCCGCTCCAGGCTGGCGCGCACCTTGCCACCCAGGCCCTCGGCCAGCGCCTTGGCGACCGAGATGCCCTGGCTGTAGCGGCCCAGCGCGTAGGCGTGGTAGTACCAGGCGTTGGCGTTGTCGGGGTCGCTGGCCTGCAGCGCCTCGCAGCGCTTGGCGACCTCCTGCAGGATCGCCAGCTTGCGCTCGGTGTCGCTCTCCAGCGCGTTGGCGTAAATCATCGCCGCCTTGTTGGCGGCGTTGCTGCCGCTGGCGCCGCCGGCCTTCAGGCCCAGCTCGACCGCCTGGGCAAAGTCGCCGGCGTGGTAGGCGCGCCAGGCCTGCTGCGCCGCGGTGTCCTGCGGCCACGGCTCGGCGTCGCCCTGGTGCAGGCGCGCCCAGTTTTTCTTCAGCGCCGCGCCGGCGTAGGTGTAGGCCGCGTCGGGGTAGGGAAAAGTTGTCCAGGTGGTCTTCTTGCTCATGCGGTGTCTCCCGGCGGGTGGTTTTTCAGAGGTATTCGTGCGACAGCTTCTGCAGCAGCTGGCGCGCCGGCCCGCGCAGCCAGGGCGCGGCCAGCGACATCACCTGGTAGACGCCGCGGCCGATGTCGGGTGGCTTGCGCGGCTGGCGCGCGTGCTCGAACGACAGCCAGAAGCTGGTCACCAGCGTGATGTTGACGGCCAGCGCTGCCAGTTCGTCGGGCGTGGCCTCGAGCGCGCCCGAGGCCGCCAGCCCGTTGCACAGCGCCAGCGCGGTCTGCTGCTTGTGCGCCAGGATGCGCTGGAAGTGGGTCTCGATCAGCCGGCTGCGCGTCAGCAGGTCGTTGATGTCGCGGTAGATGAAGCGGTACTTCCAGATGATCTCGAACAGCAGGTGCAGGAAGAACCAGATGTCCTCGGCCTCGCGCGGCTGGGTGTCGCGCAGCGTCAGCAGGGCGTCGACCTCGCGCTCGTAGTCGGCGAACAGCGTGCTGACGATCTCGTCCTTGTTGTGGAAGTGGTAGTACAGGTTGCCGGGGCTGATGTTCATCTCGTCGGCGATCACCGTGGTGGTGACGTTGGGCTCGCCAAACTCGTTGAACAGCCGCAGCGCGGTCTCGACGATGCGCTCGGGGGTGCGCCGCCGGGCCTTCTTCATGCCGCCATGGGCCCGCGCGCGGGCAGCCAGTGTTGCAGGTCGTCGAGCGCGCTGCCGAGCGCGTCCAGCGTGATGGCGGCGGCCGGCGCGCGCTGCTGGCCGCGCCGGTTGGCGATCAGCGTGCGGCGGTGGTCCTTCAGCACGCCCAGGTTCAGCGCCAGGCCGTGGCGGCGCAGCACCGGCGCCAGCGTGTGGCGGCGCCGCAGCAGGTCGGCGCGCGTGCTCTGGTAGGCGTGCTCGCACAGGCGGCTGCGCTCGCCGTAGCTGAACATGTTGGCGAAGAACATGTCGGCATCGTCCTGCGCCGGCTCGAACAGCAGCACGTCGGCGTCGCTGAACTCGTGCGCGTAGCGGTCCATGCCGACGCGCATGCGCGAATGGATGATGGCGCGGAAGGTCTGCGACAGCACCACCGGCAGACCGCCGGCGCTGAGCTTGTGGTCGGGCGCGCGCGCATCGCGCGCGGCGCGGGTGGCGTCGAAGGGCACCAGCGGGTTCACGCACAGCAGCAGATCGACCCCTTCGCGCAGCGCGACCGAGGCGTGCAGCGTCTTGATCAGCGCGCCGTCGACGTAATGCCGGCCGTCGATCTCGACCGGCGGAAACAGCCCCGGCAGCGCGGCACTGGCCTGCACCGCGGTCGAGATGGGCACCGCATCGTGCCCGGGACCGCCAAAGGCCACGGCCTGGCCGGAATCAAGATCGGTGGCGACCAGGAACAGGCGCCCGCGCAACTGGCGGAAATCGTTGCTGCGACCGGCCGACTCGAACATGCGGCGCAGCAGGGTGTCGATGCCGCGACCGTCGAACACGCCGGTGGGGATGGCGCGCGAGAGGCGCTGGAAGGATTCGAGCAGGCCGTGGCGCCACGGATGCGCCAGGTACTGCAGCAGCGAGTCGGTCAGCAGGCGCGGGATGGCGCACACGCGGCCGGCGTATTCGCCGAACGCGGGCCGCAGCAGCAGGCCCGGATCGAAGCCCTGCGCGCGGTCGCTGCCCAGCAGCGACTGCACCAGCGCGGCCGGGCCGATGCCATTGGCCAGCGCTGCGGCGACGAAGCCACCGGCGCTGACGCCGACGCAGACGTCGGCGGCCGCGAGATCAAGCCCGTCGATGGACTCTTCCAGCGCCGCGCAGGCGCCGACCTCGTAGATGCCGCCGAGCGGTCCGCCGCCGGCCAGGGCGATTCCGATCTTGCTCACGGCCTCATGCTCCTGTCAGGTTCGGCCCCCGGGACAGGGGCGCGCTGAAAGATGATAGCCGCGCGCCCCGGCGGCGCGTTCAGGCGCTCTTGGTCTTGCGCGCGGCCTTCTTGGCTGGCGCCGCCTTGGGCTCGGCAGCGGCCTTGGGCTCGGCGGCCTTGCGGGCGGGTGCCTTGCGCGCCGGCTTGGCGACCACGGCGGCGACGGCGCCCGGCTCGGCCAGCGCCTGCACGGCGGCGGTCAGTTCGGCGACGCGCTTGGAGAGCTTGTCGATCTCCTTCTTGCTCGGCACGCCCAGGCTGCCCAGCGCGCGCGCCACGCGGTCCTCGAACACATGCTCCAGGCGGTCCCAGGTGTCGGCGGCGCGGCCAGCGACGGCGGCCACGCGGTCATCGGCCAGCTGGCGGGTTTTCTTCTGCAGCGATTCGCCTTCCTTGACCAGGGCGTCGAACACCTTGCCGCCCTCCTGCTGCGCCTTGGCAAAGGCGCCCAGGCCGGCCAGCCAGATCTGCTGGGTCGAGTCCTTGATGGTGGTGGCGAGTTGGTTGTCGGAAATGTTCTTCAGTTTGCTGACCATGATGCACCTCTCTATAAGTGGTTGGTTGGGGTGGCGGGCCGCATGATCTGCACTGCCCCGCTGAAAGTCAGTGTAGGAAAAAGCGTTAGAGGAATCACACTAGTTTTCGGCCGTGTGGCGCCCATGCCGCAAAGCATGCGCCAGGGCTTGGCGGGCGCGCCGCGCATGCCAGAATTCGCCCGCAGATACACCTTTTGAAACCTGGAGGAGCAAGGCATGCAATATTTCATCACCGGCGCCACCGGTTTCATCGGCAAGCGCCTGGTCGCCCGACTGCTGGAGCGCGAGGGCAGCCGCATCTTCGTGCTATTGCGCGACGCCGACCCCGAGCGCCTGGCCGCGCTGCATGAGTACTGGGGCAGCGACGACACCCGCGTGACGCCCGTGGTGGGCGATTTGACCCAGCCGCTGCTGGGCGTATCCGCCGCCGACCGCCGCAAGCTCGGCAAGCGCACCACGCATTTCTTCCACCTGGCCGCCATCTACGATCTGCGCGCCGATGCTGAAAGCCAGCTCGCCGTCAACGTCGAGGGCACGCGCCACGCGGTGCAGTTCGCCGAGGCCATCGGCGCCAAGCATTTCCACCTGTTCAGCTCGATTGCCGCCGCCGGCATGTTCGAGGGCGTGTTTCGCGAGGACATGTTCGAGGAAGCCGAGGGGCTGGACCACCCCTACTTCAAGACCAAGCACGACGCCGAAGCCGTGGTGCGCAGCGAATGCCAGATCCCCTGGCGCGTCTACCGCCCCGCCATCGTGGTGGGCGACTCGCAAAGCGGCGAGATGGACAAGATCGACGGACCGTACTACTTCTTCAAGCTGATCCAGAAGCTGCGCCGCCTGCTGCCGCCGTGGATGCCGGCCATCGGCCTGGAAGGTGGGCGCATCAACCTGGTGCCGGTCGACTACGTGGTCGCCGCCGCCGACCACATCGCCCACCTGAAGGGCGAGGACGGCCAGTGCTTCCACCTGGTCGACCCGTCGCCGCGGCGCGTCGGCGACGTGCTCAACATCTTCGCGCGCGCCGGCCACGCACCGCAGATGTCGCTGCGCATCAACGCCGCGCTGCTCGGCTTCATCCCCGGCTACATCCGCAAGTCGCTGATGGGCCTGACGCCAGTGCGGCGGCTGCGCGCGGTGGTCATGCGCGACCTCGGCCTGCCGCCCGACCTGATGCGCTTCGTCAACTATCCGACCCGCTTTGACGACCGCGAGGCGCGGCGCGCGCTCAAGGGCAGTGGCATCAGCGTGCCGCGGCTGGAGGACTACGCCTGGCGCCTGTGGGACTACTGGGAGCGCCACCTCGACCCCGACCTGTTCATCGACCGCAGCCTGCGCGGCCAGGTCGAGGGCCGGGTGGTGGTGGTGACCGGCGGCTCGTCCGGCATCGGACGCGCGGTGGCGCTCAGGCTGGCCGAGGCCGGCGCCGTGGTGGCGGTGGTGGCGCGCGGGCGCGACCAGCTCGACGAAGCCGCCACGCAGGCCGAGGCGCGCGGCGTCAAGCTACACTGCTACGAGGGCGATCTGTCCGACATGACGCAGGTCGAGGCGGTGGCGCAGCGCATCCTGGCCGAGCTGGGCCCGGTGTCGGTGCTGATCAACAACGCCGGGCGCTCGATCCGGCGCGCCATCGAGAACTCGTACGAGCGCTTCCACGACTACGAGCGCACCATGCAGCTCAACTATTTCGGCGCCGTGCGCCTGTCCATGTGCCTGCTGCCGGCGATGACGGCGGCGCGGCACGGCCACATCGTCAACATCTCCTCCATCGGCGTGCTGACCAACGCACCGCGCTTTGCCGCCTACGTCGCCTCCAAGGCGGCGCTGGACGCCTGGACACGCTGCGCCGCGTCCGAGTTCGCCGACCGCGGCGTGCAGTTCACCACCATCAACATGCCGCTGGTGAAGACGCCGATGATCTCGCCCACCAAGCTGTACGACCAGGTGCCGACGCTGACGCCCGAGGAAGCCGCCGACCTGGTGTGCGACGCCATCGTGCACAAGCCGGTGCGCGTGGCCACGCGCCTGGGCATCGCCGGCGAGGTGCTGCACGCGCTGATGCCGCGCGTGGCGCAGGTGGCGATGAACACGTCCTTTCGCATCTTCGGCGAATCCGGCGCCGCCCAGGGCGACGAGAAGGCCGGACCCGGCAAGGAGCAGCAGGCGCTGCAGCAGTGGATGCGGGGCATTCACTTCTGAGGCCATCGCCTCCTCGAGACAACCAAGCTCTGTCATTCCCGTGCAGGCAGGAATAACGGTGATCGGCCCCAGCTTCAACTTGCCAGGCGTTCGATCTGCCGGCACAGCAAGTCCAGCGTGCGCGCATCGAACAGCGCCGCCATGTGGCCGGCGCCCGGCAGCGGCAGGTCCAGCGCGTCGGGGTGGCGCTGGCCGTCCTGCGGCATGACGAAGTTGTCGTGCGGCGTGCGGATCGACGCGAACGGCGGCCGCACGCGCTGCTGGCCCAGCCGCGCCAGCCAGTCCGCGCCACGCCGCATCTGCGCCGCGTCCAGGCCGAAGCCCAGCGCCGCCAGCGCCGAGCCCTGGTGCGGCGTGGCAATGCTGACCAGGCCGGCGATGTGCGCGTCGCCATGCCGGGCCAGGCAGGCGCGCGACACCAGGCCGCCCATGCTGTGCCCCACCAGCACCACCTGCGCCGCGCCGGTGGCCGCGCACACCGCCTGCACGCGCGCGTGCAACTGGTCGGCGAAATCGTCGATGCCGCCCCAGGGTGGCTCCAGCGTGATGGTGGCCACCACGTGGCCGGCCGCCTCCAGCCGGCGCCGCAGCCACCACCAGCAGCCGCGATTGCACATGTAGCCGTGCACCAGCAGCAGCGGGCGCGCGTGCGGGCGCAGGCGATCGGCCGGCATCCACAGCCGCACGAAGGGCTGGATCAGGCCGAAGATCAGCAGGAACACGGCGTACTCGCGCCCCACCATCGCCAGCGCGCGCGGTGCGCTCAGCGCGGCGGCCGGCGAGCGCAGCCACCAGGCGATGGCCCAGGTGGCCAGGTTCATCAGCGCGCGCAGCAACAGCATCAGACCAAGCGCAAACACCAGCGCCCCCAGCCAGGACAGCCCCAGCGCCTGGCGCCCGAGCGCGCCGAACACGATCAGCTCGATCAGCATCCCAATCCGCAGCGACGATGCCAGCATGTGCTCTAGTGCCTGTTAACGCTATGTTTAGCCATGCGTTGCGAGTCAAAAAGGCCACTCGCCAAGGCGCCAGTCGCAGCCAAGTAGGCACCTTGGCAAGGCTGGCAACGCCGGCGATGGTCTTTTTGATCGCAACCCGGAGGGAACATGCTCAGAAAAGCGCCACTCGTCGTTGCACTCCTAGCCCAGACACCCGGTCTGGGCGTCGTCCTGCGCCTAGATTGGCGCTTTTCTGAACATGTTCGCATGGCTAAACATAGCGTTAACAGGCCCTAGTTCCGAAGTTCCGGTCAGGCGGCGAGTCTAGGGCGCGGCGGCCACGGTTTTTAGGCGCACCCGCCTAAATGGCGTCGCCACGGCTTTCCATAATCGGCGCATGAGCGATGCCACCGATACCCCGCTCGAGCGCGAAGCCGGCGCCGCCACGCTGGCGCACTGGTTGACCGAGGCGCGCGAGTTGCGCCGCGCGGCCGGCACCGACCCGTTGCGCGCGGCGCGGCGTGCGCGCCTGCGCGAATTCCAGGCCGCACGGCTGGCCGCCACCCACGCCGACCTGCTGGCCAGCCCGCGCTACCGGCACGCCGCGAGTTTCTTCCTGAGCGACCTGTACAGCCCGAGGGACTTGAGCACCCGCGACAGCGAGATCGAGCGCGTGCTGCCCATCATGACCCGCCTGCTGCCGGATTCCGGTCTGCGCGCGCTGAGCCTGGCGGCCGAACTGGACGCGCTGTCGGAGCGTTTCGATGGCGCCATGACCGACGCCCTCGGCCCCCGGCTCGACGCGCCGCTGAGCGAAGCGGACTACGCCGACGCCTACCGCCAGGTTGGCGACCACGCCGGCCGCGCGCACCAGATTGCGCTGATCCGCGCCACCGGCGAGATGCTCGACCGCCTGGCCCACAAGCCCGGCCTGCGCGCCCTGCTCAAGACCATGCGCAAGCCCGCGCAACTGGCCGGACTGGGCGAGTTGCAGACCTTTCTGGAGCGCGGCTTCGACGCCTTCCGCAGCATGCGCAGCGCCGACGAGTTTCTTCATCTCGTGATCGAGCGCGAGCAGCAATTGGCCGAGACGCTCTCAGGCTCCAATGACAAATGACTGCGCCTGACGGCGCATGACCTCGGCTTCGCCTTCGATGACGGCGCTGGCGCGCCATGACAGCCTTTTCGTCATGCGCCCGCAGGGCGCGTCATTGATGGCCGCAGGCCGAGGTCATGCGCCGAAGGCGCGGTCATCCGACCTCAGCGCCGCTCGCCCGTCACCGCAATCTCGACGCGCCGGTTCGGTGCCAGGCACTCGATCAGCTGCGGGCGCGGCAGCGGCGTGCTGCACGGCACGATCGGGTTGCTGGCGCCGCGGCCTTCCGCTTGCAGCGCGCCACGGGCCACGCCCGCGGACACCAGCGCATCGGTCACCGCCTGCGCGCGCCGCTGCGACAGCGGCTGGTTGTAGGCGTCGCTGCCGATGCGGTCGGTGTAGCCCGTCACCACCACGCGCGGGTCGGCGACCTGCTTGATGGCGTCGGCCACCCGCGCCACCTCGCTCTGGCCGCGCGCCGTCAGCGTGGCGCTGTCGAAGCCGAACAGCACGTCGGAGCCCAAGGTGAACTTCTGCACCGGCGCTGGTGGTGGCGGAGGTGGAGGTGGAGGTGGATGCGGAGGCGGCGGCACCACCGCTGCCGGCACCACCGTCGGCGCGGGCGGCGGATTGGCGCAGCCCTCGGGCTTCCACAGAAAACTCTGCGCCCGCCGCTCCTTGTCGAACAGCACCTTGAGCTGGCACACCGAGTTGAAATCACCCCGCTTCATATAGAACAGGTAGTCCCACTCGCGCACCCGGAAACCCTCGGCAAAGTGCGGCCGGCCGAGCAGGTAGTACAGCTCGTCGCGCGTCATGCCCGGCGCCAGCGTGCGCAGATTCTCGTAGCTAGGGAAAGTGCCCAGGCGGTTGTCGAACTGCACGTCCTCGATCTTCGGGAACTTTGGCTCGTCGGTGGTGCCGTCCTGCTTGACATCGCTCAGCGTGCCGCAGCCCGCCAGCAGCACGGCGGCGGCGGCACCGGCCAGCAGCGCGCGGCCGCCAGCGGCCCGCCCGGTTGGGAAATGCGTCTTCATTGAATCACTCCTTGAATTACTGTTGGCGCTAACGAAGAACGCATCACCACTGGAACCCGGCGCCCACGGCGACACCGGTATGACCTTGCGAGTTGCGCGACAGCGAACCCTTGACGATCCACTTGCCGTTGTCGCTGATCGCCGACAGGCCGAGCGCGATCGCCGCCTGGCCGCGGTAGCTGCTGATGCCGGCGCCGAACAGGCTCTTGCCCGGCAGGTAGGCCTGCGGAATCCCGGTCATCGCCATCGCCGACGCCGTGCCGGCGCTGGCCTTGCGGTCGACCTGGTCGATGCGCCCACGCAACTCGCCAGCCACATTGCCCAGCTGCTGCACGTTCACCGCGTCCGACGGGTTGCGGCCCTGCGCCACATTGCTGATGGTGGTGCCGCCCTGCCCGGTGTTCGGGTCGTACTGGTCGCCGCGCAGCGGCACGCTGTTGTAATCGACGCTGCCGTCCGGGTTGCGCGCGTACTGCACCGAGCGGTTCTCGGCATCCTGCAACTGCTGCACGTTCACCGCATCGCCCGGGTTCACGCCGGCGCCGATGTTCTGGATCACGTTGCCGCTGAAGTTGACGATGGTGCCCGGTTGCACCGTCAGGTACTTGGCCACGTTCAGGCCACCGTTGGTGATGACCGGCCCGCTGAAGGTCGGGTTATTCACCACGCCGACGGTGATGTTGCCGCCGCTTTGCGTCACCACGACGTTGCTGCCCTGATCGATGTTGACCAGCCCGCCCGGCTTGATGTTGGTCGCCGGGCCGCCATTGGTGGACAGGTCCCAGCCGCAGTTGGCGATCTCGGCGACCTGGGTGACCCGGTTGTCCACCTGCGTGACCCGGTTGTCGACCTGATCGATGTACTGGTTGGTGGCATTGAGCTGGCTCACGTTCACCGCGTCGGTCGGCGCCACGCCGGGCGCCACGTTGGTGATCACGTTGCCGCCGTTGTTCAGCCCGGTGTTGGTCAGGCTGACGGTGTTGTTGGGCCCGCCAGTGATGGTGATGCCGTTGTTGTTCATCACCGTGTGGCCGGTGGTGACGCTGTTCAGCACGAGGTCGGGTTTGGTGGCGATCTGCACTTCGGTGCCCACCTGCGTGATGGCGATGTTATCGCCCGCCGTGAACGTGGCCGTGCTGCCCGACGCCACCACCGTGGGCGCGCTGCCGGTGGCCACGCCGCTGCCCGTCTGGCGGGTGGTGATGACCCAGCCGGCGCCGGTGGTGGCGCTGATCGCCTCGATCGCCTTGTTGGTGGCGTACAGCTGGCTGCCGTTGATGGCGTCGGTGCTGGTGGCGCTGATCTCGCCGGCCGCCATGTTCTGCACGCGGCGCTCTGCTGACCTGCTCCCCTCTAGCCGTACCAATCTGAAGTAGCAGGAGTCCGCCAACCAGGAGAATGGCGGACATGAGGAAGAGCAAGTTCACGGAGGAACAGATCATCGGGTTCCTCAAGCAGGCGGAGGCCGGCATGGCCGTGGCGGAGATCTGCCGCAAGGGCGGTTTTTCAGACGCGACGTTCTACAAGTGGCGCGCCAAGTTCGGCGGCATGGAGGTGTCGGACGCGAGGCGGCTGCGCGAGCTGGAGGCGGAAAACGCCAAGCTCAAGAGCCTGCTGGCCGAGGCGCATCTGGACATGCATGCGCTCAAGAGCGTTCTCGGGGTAAAGCGCTAGCCCCACAGGTCAAGCGGGAAGCCATCGGCCAGTTGATCAATCAGCATCAGATGTCCGAGCGGCGAGCCTGCAGGCTTGTGGGGCTGAGTCGAGACAGCTATCGCAACGCACCGGAGGCCAGCGCGCAGACCGAGGCGCTGAAGTCGAAGATCGTTGAGATCGCCTACGCGCGCCGGCGCTTCGGATATCGACGCGTGCACGACCTGTTGCGCCTGGAGTTCCCCGGCGTCAATCACAAGCGGGTGTACCGGCTGTACAGCGACGCCAACCTGGCTGTGCGCAAGCGCAAGAAGGCTCGCAGGCCGCCAGCCGAGCGCATGGGGCTGAACATTGCCACCAGGGTCAACGAGGTGTGGAGCATGGATTTCGTCAGCGACAGTTTGGCCAACGGCAGGCGCCTGAAGTGCCTGACCGTGGCCGACGACTTCAGCCATGAGGCCGTGGACATCGCGGTGGACTACGGCATCAGCGGTCAGTACGTGACGCGGCTGCTTGACCAAGCGGCCCTGTTCCGCGGCTATCCGTCGGCCGTTCGGACAGACAACGGTCCGGAATTCACCAGCAGGGCATTCATTGCCTGGGCACAGGGCCATGGCATCAGACACATCCTGATCGAACCAGGGCGGCCGATGCAGAACGGCTACATCGAGAGTTTCAACGGGCGGTTTCGTGACGAGTGCCTGAACGAGCACTGGTTCGAGACATTGCACCAGGCGCGCAACATCATTGCCGCCTGGCGTCGCGATTACAACGAGGTCAGGCCCCACGGCAGCATCGGACGGATGCCACCCGCGCGCTTTGCCGAGGAGCATCGCCGGCATGCCGGCGATGCTCCTCGGCATCCCACCACTACAAGCAACGAGATCCAGTAATCTTCAAACCCAGGACTCCTACCAAATCATTGGCATGGCGGATGGGGGCAGGTCACTGCGCCTGCCGCGCCGACCGTCACCGCGCCGACACTGGTGGCGCCCGCAAAGCCGCCATACGTCACCCCGGCGATCGTGGTCGAGTTGACGGTGCCGGTCAAGCCCCCTGTGGTCGTGGCGCCCGGGGCATAGGTCGTCGTGAGGTTGGCCGTGCCGATGCCGCTGTTGGTGGTGGCCGTACTGTTATCGCCCAGGTACACCGAATTGGTCGCCGTGGTGCCGTAGGGCACGATGGTCGCCGCGGGCGCCCCCGAAGTCAAATTGTTGATTCCGCTGCCGATGACGTAGGTGGCGTTGGAGTTGACGGCGTTGTTGTTGCCCAGGATGAAGCTGCCCTGGCCCTCCAGCAGGCTCGGGTCACCGATGGCGGCGGAACGGTCGCCGCTCACGATGTTGCCGGTTCCGATGGAGATCGACGACTGCCCGAGCGCCTGGGCGCCATTACCCACGGCGATGGCGTTCGTCTTTGCGGCGCCACCGGCAATGGCGCTCGTGCCCACTGCAATCGAATCATCGGATTTCGCCGAGGAATTCGCGCCAATCGCAACTGTGCGGTTCACCACCAGCGGCGCCCCCGCAACGCCTTGACCTGCGAGGCGGCCAATTGCAACGTTCCAATCACCGGTCACGTAATTGCCTGCCTGATTTCCTGCGGCAAAGTTCGCGGAACCCGTGACATTCGATCCGGCAGTAAAGCCGATGGCCGCATTGTTCCCGCCAGTGACGACGGACCCTGAACCTGCACCGAATGCGGCGTTGCCGTTTCCGCCCGACACGTTATTGCCTGCAGCGTTGCCTGCGGCGGTATTGTTGCTACCCGTAACGTAATTGCCAGCCACATTACCAAGCGCGGAGTTGTTGTCCCCCTTGACGCTAACGCCGGAGAAGTTGCCAATGGCCGTGTTCGCGTTGCCGATTGTGTTCTGTGCCGTTTGGGTACCCATCCACACGTTGGCATTGCCGCTGACCTTGCCATTTGCGACCGACGAGCCAATGCCGATATTGTTCAAGCCCACAAGGCCTGAGTTCGCTTTGTAGCCAATACTGGTGTTGTTGGCGCCAGAAACATATTCACCTGCGCGAGATCCGATACCTATGTTGTTTTCGCCGTCGTTCGGCTTACCTGGACAGTAGTCGCCCCAAGACGGACCGCAAGTAGCCGGATTGCGGGGGTTCCCTGCACCCTTATTGATCCGGCATCATAAAGATTGAATTCTTGGTGTTTGATTCAGTCATAGCGTGATGGACAAAGAAGATGCCCGCTATCAGAAGCTGGAGCAGCTGCACGAGAGGCGAAAGCAAGTGGTGCGATTGCATCTTCGAGGCACTGGCGTGATGCAGATCGTGACGCTCACGGGCTTGAGCTACCCCACGGTTCGCAAGGCGATCGATCGGTTTGATGCCGGTGGCTGGGCCGCCATCAAGCCGGCTGCTCGCGGTCGCAGCAAGGGCGACGGGCGCTTGCTCAGCGCCCAGCAGGAGGCCTCGGTGCGGCGCACCATCTGCGACCAGCGGCCCGAGCAGTTGAAGATGGAGTTCGCTCTGTGGACGCGCGCTGCGGTGATGCAGTACATCGAGCGCGAGTTCGGTCTTCGGCTGTCCATCCGTGCCACCGGTGAGTACCTGCGCCGCTGGGGTTTCACGCCGCAAAAGCCGATCAAGCGCGCCTACGAGCAGCGCCCCGAGGCGGTGCGCCAATGGCTGGAGCACGAGTACCCGGCGATCGAGCGTGCTGCCCGCGCCGAGGGCGGCGAGATCCACTGGGGCGATGAGACGGCGCTGGTCAACACCGACGTGCGTGGCCGCAGCTATGCGCCGCGCGGCAAGACGCCGGTGACGATGGTCGTCGGCGGCACGCGCGAGAAGCTCTCGATGATCTCCACCGTCACCAACCGGGGGCGCGCCAACTGGATGATCATCGATGGCGCCTTCAATCACGAGCGGCTCATCGAGTTCTTGCAGGCCTTGGTGCGAGATGGCAAGCGCCGGCGCAAGAAGGTCTTTCTCATTCTGGACAACCTCGGGGTGCACCACTGCAAGCCCGTGAAGGCCTGGCTGGCCGAGCGCGGGCGTGACATCGAGGTGTTCTTTCTGCCCAGCTACAGCCCTGAGCTCAATCCCGACGAGCGACTGAATGCCGATCTCAAGCAAGCCATCGGCTCGAAGGTGCCTGTGCGCACCAAAGCCAAGCTACATGCTGCGGCCAACGAGCACATGCAGAGCATCGCCACCAATCGCGACCGGGTGCGCGCCTATTTCCAAGACCCGATCGTCAGGTACGCAGCATGAAAACTTCATGGTGCCGGATCAATAGTTACGCCCACCCCGGCAGAAGCGCCGATGGCGATATTGAGGTTGCCTGCAGCGTTAGTGCCCGCGTCGCTGCCCAGCACAACCGCATTGGTAAACGTGGCATTGGTCGCCGCGAATTTTCCGATCGCCACGTTCGCACCAATGCTGTTCATGCCGGTGGCGGCCTGATAGCCCATGATGACGTTCTCATTACCCGTGACGCCGGAGCCCGCGCCATTGCCGATGGTGACGTTGTTGATGTTTTTGGGATTCGTGTTAGAGCCGGCAGCGAGGAGATTTCCCGCTCCGACGTTGCCCATCACGATGTTGTTGTTGATGGCCGTCGCCCCGGTGCCGATGGCCACACCGTAGTTGTTGGCCACGGGGTTGCCGCTGTTGTCGAAATTCCAGCCCTGGTACACCTTGGCGCCGGTGCCGATGGCGATGCCGCTTTCGGCGCTCGACTGCGCGCCCGTGCCGATGGCGACAGTGTTGTTGGGTTGAGACGCGACGTTGACGGTCGTCGTGGTGCCGGGAAGGTTGTTGGTCGGGGCCGTGGTGTAGGCGCCATCGGTCTTTCCCGATGTGGCCCCGGTACCCACGGCAACCGCGTTGGTGCTCATCGCAGTGGTGTTGACGCCTGCCGCCAGGGCGTTGGTTCCGATGGCGCCGTCGCTGGAGGCGTTGGAACCGGCCCCGACAACTGTCGAATTGACGCTGAAGTAGGGGGTCAGGCTGATCCATCGGGAGCCGTTCCAATACACGGCGCCGGTGTTCAGATCGGCGACGTTGCTGGTGTTGTAGAGCACGGTTCCCAGGCTGGGCACACAGGTTGTGGCATCGGGAGCCTATCATTAATTTTGTGTGCGAGGCATACCATGACCCACAGGAGCATGTATGCCAAGCAAGAAGAAGCTGCCGGCGCAGTTGCCGGCAATCCCCGCTGAGCTGATTGATCAGTTCGTCACTGGCCCCATGAGCGCCGAGGCCGTGCAATCAGCCTCCATGGCCTTCAAGAAGGCCCTCATCGAACGCGCGCTGGGCGCGGAGATGTCCCACCACCTGGGCTACCCGCCAGGAGCGGCCAAGCCCGAGGAGTCGATCAACCACCGCAATGGGCGCAGCGGCAAGACCGTGCTGACCGAGGACGGCCCGCTGCGCATCGAGGTGCCTCGAGACCGAGCGGGCTCCTTCGAGCCAGTACTCATTCCCAAACACGAGCGACGTTTCACGGGCTTCGACGACAAGATCGTGGCCATGTACGCACGCGGCATGACCATGCGCGAGATCCAGGGCTTTGTGTTGGAGCAATACGGCACCGAAGTCTCACCGGAGTTCATCAGCTCGGTCACCGACGCCGTCATGGTCGAAGTCACCGCCTGGCAGAGCCGGCCGCTGGAGGCGATGTATCCGGTGATCTTCTTCGACGCGCTGCGCGTGAAGATCAAGGAGGATGCGGTGGTGCGCAACAAGGCCATTTACCTGGCCCTGGGCGTGCTGCCCGATGGCACGCGCGACATCCTGGGTCTGTGGATCGAGGGCACTGAAGGGGCGAAGTTCTGGATGAGGGTGTTCAACGACCTGAAGACCCGGGGGTCAATGACATCCTGATTGCCGTCACCGATGGCCTCAAGGGCATGCCTGAAGCACTGGCTGCGGTGTACCCGGCCACCACACTGCAGACCTGCATCGTGCACCTGATTCGCAACTCGCTGGATTACGCAAGCTGGAAAGACCGAAAGCTGCTGGCCGCGCCATCCGGCCGATCTACACGGCGGCAAGCGCCGAAGCGGCGGAGGCCGAACTTCAGGCCTTCGCACAAGGCCCGTGGGGCGCCAGGTTCCCCACCGTGGTGGCAGCCTGGCGCCGGGCATGGGATCGGGTGATTCCCTTCTTTGCCTTCCCGCCAGCGGTGCGCAAGGTGATCTACACCACCAACGCCATCGAGAGCATCAACGCGCGCTTGCGCAAGATCATCAAGACGCGGGGGCACTTCCCCGAGCGACGATGCGGCCACCAAGCTGATCTGGCTGGCGCTGCGCAACATCACGGCCGATTGGGGCCGCGCGGCGCACGACTGGAAGGCGGCGATGAACCAGTTCGCGATACTGTACGAGGATCGTTTCACCCAGCCCGCGCACAACAGCCCAAGATGACAGGAGGTTGAACCATGAATTCATGGCTCAACCGGGGGCGCCTCCGGCGACCTGGCAGGGGCCTGAAATTCGAAAGAATCAGATAACAGCCAATTCAGAAAAACGCCTCACACACAGAATTTCTGACACTCCCGGCATCGGTGGCGCTGGTCAGCGCACATTGCGTCAAAACCACCTGGCCATGCGCAGCACCGGCCGCGCCCAGCACAAGAACGGCCGCGGTGACGGCAGCGTTTGCATTGACGTTCAAGCGGGCATTGCCCTTCCCGTGCGCGCGGCTTGCTTCAGACGCAGCCACCCAAGCGCCAACCGCCTGATTCCAGATCGATCGAAAAACCAAGTTCATTGCAAGCTCCGTGAAACGGTCAAGCAGCGCAAACAGTCGCCGCCTAAACGCTCACGGTAGACATTAAGGACGGTCTGAATAATTGACACGCGGATGTGCTTGGCTGTCCATTTTTAGCTCTTGCTGGAAACTGAGACCTCGCCGGACGTTTTCGCCTTGCTCGGAGGTTTTTTGCTCTCCCGCAGGCCCTTTTGGCCCGCGCCGGGCGCACCTATGCCATCAACTTCTTGCGCGCCATCCACAGGTTGGCCAGGCCCAACAAGGTCACGATCTGCGCCGTGTTCTTCTTCAAACCCCGGTAGCGCACCTTCACATAGCCGAACTGGCACTTCACGACCCGAAACGGATGCTCGACCTTGGCGCGGATGCTGGCCTTGATGCGTTCGATCTGATCAAGCTTGCCTTCGATCGGATCGTCCTTGTCCAGCGCTTTGCGCTGGCCCGGCTTCATGGCCACATGCCAGGTGACACTTTCCTTGGCATCGGCTCGCTTGTCAGCACCCTGGAAGGCCGAGTCGCCAAAGGCATTGCTTTCTTCACCGTGCAGCAAGGCGTTGGCCTCAACGATGTCATGCACGTTGCCTGCCGTGCCACGCACGCTGTGCGTCAAGCCTGAGTCGGCGTCCACACCGATGTGCGTCTTCATCCCAAAGTACCAGTTGTTGCCCTTCTTGCTGGAGCGCATCTGGGCATCGCGCGCGTTGTCCTTGTTCTTGGTGGAGCTGGGCGCAGCAATCAAGGTGGCGTCCACGGCGGTGCCAGCCTTGAGCAGCAATCCCTTGGCGATGAGCAGCTCGTTGATGAGCTTGAACATCTGCTCGGCCAGCTTGTGCTGCTCCAGCAGGTGACGAAAGCGCAAGATGGTGCTCTCGTCGGGCAGGCGCGTATGCCAGTTGTCCAGGCCCGCAAACTCGCGGTACAGCGGCACGTCGTGCAAGGCTTCTTCCATGGCCGGATCGCTCAGGGTGAACCACTGCTGCATGAAGTGAATGCGCAGCATGGCTTCAACCGCAAAGGGCTGACGCCCGCGTCGGCCAGCCTCAGGGGCATATGGCGCGATCAAGGCCACCAGATCGGCCCAAGGCACCACGGCATTCATCTCATCGAGAAAGCGCCGCTTGCGCGTGCGCTTGACACTCAGGTTCAGGCCAAGGTCTGCTTGCTTCATGGCGCTCAATTGTCCCAAAGACGCTACATCTTGCATAGCATGAGATCTGCAGATTTGTGCAGACCTTCCTTAACTAAAGTTCAGGCCAGCCCCCAACCCGACCAAAACCAAAACCAAAACCAACCGCAGAAATATCGTGCTTGCGTGACATAGTTCACACTGCAGGCCATACCCAATCCCATCGGAACAACAAACTTTCTAGGGTTCCGGCAAAGCAGCGGCGCAGTGGGGTATTGCCTAGGCGGGGCCAGCGACGCAGGCCGCGGCCAGCGCCGCTCACGGCTCGAAGGATTCAACGAAGACGGCGCAGTGCAGCCGTTAAAAGCGTCAGCTGCCCAGCGTCACACGCGCAAACTTGCGCTTGCCGACCTGAACGACGTAAGTGCCCGCTTTCAGTTTCAGGCCCTTGTCGCTGACCACGCTGGAGTCGACGCGTACGCCACCGCCGTCGATCAGGCGGTTGGCTTCGCTGGTGGAGGGCGCCAGGCCGGACTGCTTGAGCACCAGGCCGATGCCGAGCGCGCCATCGACGCCGGCGGGCAGCGAAATCTCGGGAATTTCGTCGGGCACGCCGCCCTTGCTGCGGTGGATGAAGTCCGCCTCGGCCGCATCGGCCGCCGCCGCCGAGTGGAAGCGCGCGGTGATTTCCTTGGCCAGCATGACCTTGGCGTCCTTGGGGTTGCGGCCGGCGGCGACCTCGACCTGCAGCGCTTCGATCTCGGCGATGGAGCGGAACGACAGCAGCGTGTACCAGCGCCACATCAGCTCGTCGCTGATCGACAGCACCTTGGCGAACATGGTGTTGGCGTCTTCGGTGATGCCGATGTAGTTGCCCTTGCTCTTGGACATCTTCTCGACACCGTCGGTGCCTTCGAGCAGCGGCATGGTCAGGATGCACTGCGGCTCCTGGCCGTACTCCTGCTGCAGGTGGCGGCCCACCAGCAGGTTGAACTTCTGGTCGGTGCCGCCGAGCTCGATGTCGGACTTGAGCGCGACCGAGTCATAGCCCTGCATCAGCGGGTAGAGGAATTCGTGCACGCTGATCGGCGTGCCGGCGCGGAAGCGCTCGGCGAAGTCGTTGCGCTCCATCATGCGCGCCACGGTGTAGCGCGCGGCCAGCTGGATCATGCCGCGCGCGCCCAACGCGTCGGACCATTCGCTGTTGTAGCGCAGCTCGGTGCGGGCCGGGTCGAGCACCTTGAAGGCCTGCGCCTTGTAGGTCTCGGCGTTGGCGCGGATCTGCTCGGCGCTCAGGGGCGGGCGGGTGCTGTTGCGGCCCGACGGGTCGCCGATCAGGCTGGTGAAGTCGCCGATCAGGAAGATCACCTGATGCCCCAGGTCCTGCAACTGCCGCATCTTGTTCAGCACCACGGTGTGGCCGATGTGGATGTCGGGCGCGGTCGGGTCCAGCCCCAGCTTGATGCGCAGCGGCTGGCCGCTGGCCTCGGAGCGGGCCAGTTTCTTCAGCCAGTCGTCCTGCGGCAGCAATTCTTCACACCCGCGCAGCGAAATGGCCATGGCTTCGCGGACACGATCGGAAACAGTCGGATTTGTAATCTTGGCGTCAGACATCAGGGCTTCTTGGTTGTAGGACGCTGCCTACGGCGATATACTCGTTCGGGTCGCAATTTTAAGGGCCTGCCTTCGCGCGAGCGCCGGCACTGGGCCCCAGCGGACACCGACAGTCGCACGCGGCTGCCCATCCAGACCAGAACACAGAACAATCCCGGAACCACCCCGCGTGAAGCAAACACTGATTTCCTCCGGTCTCGCCGTTGCCGATTTCATTCACCGCCATCCCCGGCGCATCACCGCCGCGATCGCGGCCCTGCTGCTGGGCGCTGGCGGCGGCGCGTTTGCCGTGGCCTCGCTGGCGCCGGTGGCACCGACCGAGCCGCTGCGCCTGATCTCGGAAGCGGTCGAACCCGGTGCCCTGGGCCTGCAGCTCGAGGCGCTCGACACCCATTCATTCACGCTGTACCGCAGCGAAACCACGCGCAACGCGGACACGCCGGAAGCGCTGCTGACGCGGCTCGGTCTGGCCGATCCGGCCGCGGCGGCCTTTTTGCGCCAGAACGCGACGGCGCGCCAGGCGCTGTTCGGCAAGGCACTGCGCGCGGTGCGCGCGGAAGCCAACGACCGTCACGAACTGCTGCAGCTCAGCACCCGCTGGATCGACAAGGACGACGACGAGCAGGCCAAGCGTCTGGTGGTCGAGCGCGGCGCTGACGGCTTCACCGCCCGCATCGATGCCGTGCCGCTGGAGGCCACGCAGCGCCTGGCCAGTGGCGTCATCGCCGGCACGCTGTACGCCGCCATGGACCAGGCCAACGTGCCGGACAGCGTGAGCAAGCAGCTGGTCGAGATTTTCGACTCCAGCGTCGATTTCCACCGCGGCCTGCGGCGCGGCGACCGCTTCTCGATCGTCTATGAGACGCTGGCCGCCGACGGCGAGCCGATGCGCGCCGGCCGCGTGCTCAGCGCCGAAGTGGTCAACCGCGGCAAGACGCACCAGGCGATCTGGTTCCAGGAAGCGGGCGCACCCAAGGGCAGCTACTACTCGTTCGACGGCCAGAGCCTGCGCAAGGCCTACCTGCTGACGCCGGTGGAAATGTCGCGCATCACCAGCGGCTTCGGCATGCGCACGCACCCGGTGTACGGCTACGGCCGCGAGCACAGCGGCGTCGACTACGCCGCGCCCACCGGCACACCGGTGCGCACCGTTGGCGACGGCCAGGTCGAGTTCGCTGGCGTGCAAAGCGGCTACGGCAACGTGATCCAGATCAAGCACCGCAACGCCAAGGAATCGACGCTGTACGCGCACCTGTCGCGCATCGACGTCAAGGTGGGCGACAACGTGATGCAGGGCGAAACCATCGGCGCCGTCGGCTCCACCGGCGTGTCCACCGGCCCGCACCTGCACTTCGAGTTCCGCATCAACAACGCGCCGCAGGACCCGGCCGAGGTGCTGGCCGAGCAGCGCGAGTACGTGCCCGTGTCACCGGGCGGCAAGGCGGCTTTCGCCAGGCTGGCCTCGGGCATGAAGCTGCAGTTGGCCAGCGCCAGTGAGATCACGCGGGTGAGCTTCGAGTAAACCCGTTTCCGGTTGATCGTCATTCCCGCGAAAGCGGGAATCCAGCGACAGCGCTGGCTCGGGGCCTGGATCCCCGCCTGCGCGGGGATGACGGTTTAGGAGACTTCGGCCTGAATCGGATCAGCCACCATGCAAAAGGGCGCCTCGGCGCCCTTTTGCATGGTGGCTGGTGCGCGCCGCTTAATCGTCGGTCACGGCGAACGAAGAACCGCAGCCACAGGTGGTTTCGGCATTCGGGTTCTTGATGACGAACTGCGCGCCCTGCAGATCTTCCTTGTAGTCAATCTCGGCGCCCACCAGATACTGGTAACTCATGGCGTCGATCAGCAGCGAAACGCCGTTCTTGACCATCACCGTGTCGTCGTCGTTGGCCACCTCGTCGAAGGTGAAGCCGTACTGGAAGCCCGAGCAGCCGCCGCCCTGCACGAACACGCGCAGCTTCAGATCGGGGTTGCCTTCCTCGGCGATCAGTTCGGCCACCTTGCCGGCAGCGCTTTCGCTGAAGAGGATCGGATCGGGCATGGCGGTGGGGGTCTGGATTTCCTGGGCAACGGCGCTCATGGCGGCTCCTGCGGTCAAATAGGCTGAAACAGCGGATAGTATACTGATTTGGTCGGATTTTCGCTTCAGTGGCGGTCCGGATCCAGGGTCGGCTCGCGCAGCGTCGGCTCGACCACCGCAGCGGGCGCAGCCGGCATGGCCTCGGCCGGCGGCGGTGTCATCTGCGGCTGCAACTGGCCGGCGATCACCGCGCCCTGCTGCATTTCCAGCGACTTGTAGCGCACGTCGCCCTGCACCTGGGCCTTGGACTGCAGCTCCAGCGCCTCACGCGCCAGCACCGGGCCGATCACGGTGCCGCCGATCACCACGTGGTCGGCGCTGATCGCGCCCTCGACCCGGCCGGCCTCGCCGATCACCAGCACGCTCGGCTGGCCGGATTCGGCCGTGACGTTGCCGAGCACGGTGCCGTCGATCTGCAAGCCGTCCTGGAAGCTGCAATCGCCGTTCACGCGCATGCCTGCGCCGATGGTGCTGCGGACGCCCAACTGTCTCTTGATGCCCAGCATCTGCATGACTCCTTGATTCACTGGCCCGCTTTTACCACGCTGCGCGCGGCCGCGGCACCCGCGGCCATGAAAAAACCGCGCCAGCTGACACCAGCCGCGCGGTTTTTGGGGCGGATCGCGAGGACGATCAGCGCTTGCTGAACTGCTTGCGGCGGCGCGCGGAGTGCAGGCCAACTTTCTTGCGCTCGACCTCGCGCGCATCGCGCGTGACGAAGCCGGCGGCCGACAGCTGCGGCTTCAGGTCGGCGTCGTAGTCGATCAGCGCGCGCGTGATGCCGTGGCGCACCGCGCCGGCCTGGCCGGATTCGCCACCGCCATGCACGTTGACCAGCACGTCGAAAGCCTCGACGTTGTCGGTCAGCACCAGCGGCTGCTTGCAGATCATGATCGAGGTCTGGCGGCCGAAGAATTCTTCGATCGGCTTGCCGTTGACCGTGATCTTGCCGGAGCCTTTTTTCAGAAACACGCGGGCGACGCTGGACTTGCGACGGCCGGTGCCATTGTTCCAATCACCAATCATTTGCGCGGCTCCTTAAATCTCAAGCGCCTTGGGCTGCTGGGCGGTGTGCGGGTGCTCGCCGCCACCGTAGACCTTCAGCTTCTTGATCATCGCGTAACCGAGCGGGCCCTTGGGCAGCATGCCCTTGACGGCTTTCTCCAGCGCGCGGCCGGGGTGCTTGGCCTGCAGGTCGCGGAAGTTGGTTTCGCGGATGCCGCCGGGGTAACCCGTGTGGCGGTAATACTTCTTGTCGATCTCTTTCGCGCCGGTGACGCGGAGCTTGGCGGCGTTGACGACCACGATGTAGTCGCCGGTATCGACGTGAGGCGTGTAAATGGCTTTGTGCTTGCCGCGCAGACGGAGGGCAACTTCGCTGGCTACCCGTCCGAGCACCTTGTCGGTGGCGTCAATCACAAACCACTCGTGCGTCACGTCAGCGGGTTTTGCGCTGAACGTTTTCATGAGTTTTCCTGATAAAGGATGGTTTGGCGGGCTCTTTTCCACGGTCGGTGCTCCTCTTGTGCCGGGAGCCTCTTAGGTGGAGATTATTTTTTGCCGCGGAGCCACTGTAAGCGCTGCAAAGCCCGCGATTGTATCGTTTTATGGACTCGGGCCGCAAGCGCGACCTCAGCCGCCACCATGACGGCACCGTGCCGGCCGCGGTTACCATGGCCGCATGTTCAGCTACCGCCATGCCTTTCACGCCGGCAACCACGCCGACGTGCTCAAGCACATCACGCTGGTCGCCACGCTGCGCCACCTGATGCGCAAGGACGCGCCGCTGACCCTGATCGACACCCACGCCGGCGCCGGCATCTACCGGCTCGACGGTGGCGCGGCGCAGACCTCGGGCGAGGCGCTGGCCGGCATCGCGCGCCTGCAGGCCATCGACGCCGCCGATCCCGCCACCGCACCGGCGCTGGCCGACTATCTGCGCCTGATCGCCAGCTTCAATGCTGGCGGCGCGGCGGTCGCGCGCGTCTACCCGGGCTCGCCCTTGCTGATGCATGCGCTGATGAGCGAGCCGGCGCGCCCGCCCGTGCACGACCGGCTGCGCCTGTTCGAGTTGCATCCGACCGACGCCCAGGCGCTGGAAGCCCACGTGGCGCAGTTGAACGCCGGCCGCCAGGTCGGCGTGGCGCGGCAGGACGGCTTCGAGGCGCTGAAGGCGCTGCTGCCGCCACCCGCCAGCGCTGGCGGCTCGCGCCGCGCGCTGGTGCTGATCGATCCCAGCTATGAAATCAAGAGCGACTACGCACGCGTTGCGGCCGCGCTGCAGGACAGCCTGAAGCGCTTTGCCACCGGTGTGTACCTGATCTGGTACCCGATCATCCCGCGCCCCGAGGCGCACGCGCTGCCGCGCCGGCTGAAGACGCTGGCGAACCAGGCCGGACGCGGCTGGCTGCACGCCACGCTGTCGATCGGCGCCGCGCCGCTGGCGGCGGGTAGCGCCGCCAGCGCCCGGGCGACGGGCCAGCCGGTGCCCCGACCCGGCCTGCTGGCCAGCGGCATGTTCGTGGTCAACCCGCCGCACCGTCTGGACACCGGCTTGCAGGAAGCTCTGCCCCAGGTTCTGCACGCGCTGGGGCGCGAGCGTGGGCGTGGCTTCACGGTGGAGGCCAGCGGCTGATTCCGTCTTCGCTATTCCCGCGCCGACGGCGGTGATGGCGTATGAGCGCTGCTCACCGACCCCGAAAACGCTCACCCAGATCGACCCCCACCGGCAGGCGCGTGCCGTCGGCCAGGTGCAGATGCGCATCCAGATGGCACTCGGATGGCGCCAGCAGCGCGTGATAAAGGCCTTGCGTTAACCGGCGCGCGCGCTGGCCGGGCCAATCCGGTGGCAGCAGGACGTCGGGCAGTCCGGGATCGCGCAGCAACAGGCGGCGCCAGTCGTGGATGAGCAGGGTGCGCAGCAAGAAGACCTCCTCGTCGCCGAGGGCGGCGTGCGCGCCCTCGGCGGGGTGCAGCGCTTCAGCGATGTCCTGGTAGAGCGCCTCAAAGTCGGTGTAGGCCTGCGCCAGCGCGTCCAGGTTCCAGGCGCGGCGCACCAGGTCGGCGTCGTTGGCGCTGAGGCCGTAGCGGGCATCGCTGGCCAGCAGCGGCATCAGGTGCGGCTGGCTGTCGGCCAGGCCGTCAGCGGCCAGCGCGTGCGGCACTTCGCCCAGGTCGGCGCTCGGGTGGACGAAGCAGTTCGGGCCGATGGCGCCGAAACCTTGCCAGAACAGCGCGCGGCGCAGCGGTTCGCGCGCCTTGGGATCGATCTCGCCCACCAGCAGCAATAGGCGCCAGCGGCCGTCCCAGGTGCGCGGCTGGCTGGCGTAGATGCTGCGCGAGGCTTCCTCGAAGCGGCGCTGTCCGGCGGCCGTCAGCAGGTAGTCGGCGCGCCGGCCGTGCGGCTCGATGCGCAGCCACCCGTCCTTGGCCAGGCGGAACACCGCCGTGCGTGTGAGCCGCTCGTTGATGCCCAGCGGCTCGAGCAGGCGGATCAGGCTGCCGATCCACGCGCGCCCGCCGCGCGGCAGCACGGCATCGCCGAACAGCGACAGGATCAGCGAGCCCGCGCGCACCCGGCTTTGCTGGCGGAATGCCTCGATGCGCCGGGCGACCGCGGCCGCCGCGGCAGTGGGCGCAGCGGGCGTCACGGCGTGGGCAACAGGCGCTCGGGCGCGGCCACCTCAGGGCTCTGCACGCTGAAGAAACCCTCGGTGTAGATCATGTCCGCGCCCGCGCCGAGTTGCTTGCAGGTCTCGACGCAGCAGGCGGTGAACTCGGGGCTGCCGGCGGCAAAGACGGTGTGCCTGGACAGATCGGGCAGCAGTTTGGGCAGCACGGCGTCGACGCGGCCGTGCAGAAAACCCTCGTGCTGCTCGCGCGTCAGCGTGATCTTGTAGTCGAAGTTGCGGTGCTTGGTGCGCCACCAGGCCATCAGGCCCTGCGCGTAGGCGTCCTGGCGCGTGCGCGCCGACATCAACATCATCACCGGCTTGCGAAAACCGCGCCGCAGTGCCGCCTCGGCCAGCGACAGGATCGGCGCCAGGCCGGTGCCGGCGGCCAGGCACAGCACCGGCGTGTCGACCGCCGGATCGCCGATGAAGGTGCCGTAGGCGCCGCTGATCTTCAGGCTCTCGCCGACGGCCAGCTGGTCGTGAATCCACTGGCTGGTCGCGCCATCATCGGCGCGCGCCACCTGCAGCACCAGTTCGCCATCGGGCCGCGGCGCATTGCTGATGGAATAAGCGCGCGCCGGATAGCCCGCGCGCGGGTCGCCCACGGTGACGTACTGGCCAGGCCAGTAGCGGATCGGCTGGCCGACCGGGCGCAGGCGCAGTTCGACCACGCGCGCGGCAATCGGGCGCTTGTCGGTGACCACGAACAAGGCGTTCTCGCGCGGCGGGAACAGCTTGGGCTTGGCGTCGGCCGTGCCCCACTCGATCACCAGCTCGTCAGAAATGGGCTTGGCCATGCACATCAGGCCAAAGCCCTGGCGGCGCTCGTCCTGCGACAGCGCCATGTCAAGCACCATGCCCTGGTCGTACTGGCCCGACAGCACCTTGACCTTGCACTCGCCGCAGGCGCCGGCACGGCAGTTGTTGGGCAGCGCGTAGCCGGCCTTTTCCAGCGCCATCAGCACGGTGTCGCCGCTGGCGCATTCGACGGATTTGCCCGAAGGCTGGATGGTGACTCGGCTCATGTCAGGACTCTCTGGTATCGGTGGTGGTGTGGCGGCGAGACAAGGCGAAAACGGGGGCACGCGGCCCCCATTCTTGCCGTTTCCCCGCTTGATCAGAACACCGGAATGATGTCTTCCATGTCGATGTCGCTGACTTCCTGGCCGGTGATGCCGACCTCGGGGATCGCCGGGAACGGGATGTTGTAGCGGTCCAGCACGCTCTTCAGGTTGATGATCGCGTTCTTCCAGTTCTCCTTCTTCGCCTCGTAGCTCGGGATGCCGAAGCCGGCGCCGCGCGCCACCTCCTCGGCCTCGCGCTGGTTGTCGATGAAGTCGGCCGGCAGGTCCCAGAACTCCATCGGCGGCTCGAACAGCACCGCGGACAGGAACAGGTAGCCGGCGCGGATCTGCTTGGTGACGATGGCCTTGTGCTCATCCTTCAGACCCGGGTAGTCGCGCTCCATCACCGCCATGCAGATGGCCATGTGGCGGCCTTCGTCGCGGCCGATGTTCTTGAAGGCTTCCTTGAACAGCGGTTCGCGCGAGTTCTCGTACATCTGCTTGAAGATGGTGGCGGCGGCGATCTCGCCCATCAGGAAGGAGCTGAACAGCACCGCCAGGTCGTACTTGGGCACGGCCTGCTTGTAGCCGGTCCAGTAGCGGCCGCCGTTGAAGTACAGCCACTTGGCGTTCTTCTGCAGGCGCTTGCCGAGTTCGGTCTTGGGCTGGTAGGTCAGCGGATCGGGGTGGTCCAGCAGCCTGGTGATGGCCAGGCCGCACATGATCTCGTGGTTCTGCTCGTCGCGCGTGACCGAGAAGAAGCACTTGCGCACCGGGTCTTCCTCGTGCACTTCGTAGGTCTTGATCAGCGCTTCGGCAAAGACGGGCGGCGCCGAGGCGTCGAACACCGACAGCAGGGTCCACCAGTAGGCGATGGACTCGCGCTCTTCCCAGGTGTAGCTGTCGACATCGAGCGTGTCCCAGGGCAGTTGCTCGGGCTCCCAGGCCTCGCGCAGCGAGGCTTCCCAGACCTCCTGCAGCTTCTGGGTCTTGCGCTCCCAGGACAGCGGATAGATGTTGGGCTGCTCGGTCGGCGGCGGCAGTTCCATCTTGTCGGCAAAGCGTTCCTTGTGACTGGCCATGAGGTCTCCTTCAGTGGGGGTGATTGGGCTGATGGCCCGCCGGTGAGCGCACCCATTCGCCGGCAGGCTTTAATATTACTAAATTCAATATTTATATTGAGTTTATGTATCACATCCAGCACCGTCAACCCGTTTGCAGGCTGGAACCCTCCTGATTTACCCTATTAACCGACCGTGCAGTCGGTCAATTTTGACTACACTGCGAGCATGGATGTTCGGCATCGCGCCGGCCACGCCGCCAGGAGGTTTTTCGCATGTACACCCAGTCTTTTTCCGTCCCCGACGACGCCGATGGCAAGTCGGCGCTGAAGGCCGTGCCCAAGGAGGCGTCTGAGCACGAGGCCGCGCTGCAAGCCCAGTTTGAAGAGCGCATTGCCGCCGATGGCCGCATCGAGCCGCGCGACTGGATGCCCGACGCCTACCGCAAGACGCTGGTGCGCCAGATCAGCCAGCACGCGCATTCCGAGATCGTCGGCATGCTGCCCGAAGGCAACTGGATCAGCCGCGCGCCCAGCCTGAAGCGCAAGTGCATCCTGATCGCCAAGGTGCAGGACGAAGGCGGTCACGGCCTGTACCTGTACAGCGCTGCCGAAACGCTGGGCACCGGGCGCGACGAGATGCTCGAAGCACTGCATTCGGGCAAGGCCAAGTACAGCAGCATCTTCAACTACCCCACGCTCAACTGGGCCGATGTCGGCGTGATCGGCTGGCTGGTGGATGGCGCGGCGATCATGAACCAGATCCCGCTGTGCCGCTGCAGCTACGGCCCTTACGCGCGTGCGATGGTGCGCGTGTGCAAGGAAGAATCCTTCCACCAGCGCCAGGGCTACGAAGCCCTGCTGGTAATGATGAAGGGCAGCCAGGCGCAGCGCGACATGGTGCAGGACGCCGTCAACCGCACCTGGTGGAAGTGCCTGGCCATGTTCGGCCCATCGGACAAGGACAGCATGCACTCCAGCCAGGGCATGAAGTGGGGCATCAAGCGCATCAGCAACGACACCCTGCGCCAGAAGTTCGTCGACGCCACCGTGCCGCAGGCGCAGGTGCTGGGCGTGACCTTGCCCGACCCCGATCTGAAGTGGAACGAAGAACGCGGCCACTACGACCACGGCGAAATCGACTGGGACGAGTTCTGGCAAACCGTCAATGGCAACGGCCCCATGAACAAGGAGCGCCTGGCCACGCGCGTGAAGGCGCACAACGATGGCGCCTGGGTGCGCGAAGCCGCGCTGGCCCACGCCGAAAAACAGCAACAACGCGCGCTCAAAGCCGCTTGAACACTTGAGGAGGCACCGATGAACACACAAGCCCAAGATCAATCAGGAAAGCCCTCCCCTGGAGAGGGGAGGGTTGGGGAGGGGTCGAGCGTCAAGCCCGGCCCTCAGGCCAACGCGAAGGCACTTCGCGATTGGCCTCTTTGGGAAGTCTTTGTGCGCAGCAAACAAGGCCTGGAGCACAAACACTGCGGCAGTCTGCACGCCAGCGACGCGCAGCACGCGCTGCAAATGGCGCGCGACGTCTACACGCGCCGGCAAGAGGGCGTGAGCATCTGGGTCATGCCTTCGCACCTGATCGCCGCCAGCGACCCGGATGAGAAAGACCAGTTGTTCGATCCGGCCAGCGACAAGATCTACCGCCACCCCACGTTCTACGAAATTCCTGAAGAAGTGGGGCACATGTGATGACTTCAGTGGCAGAACAGGCCGCAGCGCCCATCCGTCAGGCGCAGGCAGCTACTACTTCAATAGCAAACCACGCGCCCCTGCAATACCTTTTGCACCTGGCCGACAACGCCGTGGTGCTGGGCCAGCGCAACGCCGAATGGTGCGGCCACGCGCCGGTGCTGGAAGAAGACCTGGCCATGGCCAACAACAGCCTCGACCTGATGGGCCAGGCGCGCTTGCTGTACCAGCACGCCGCCGAACGCCTGAACCACGACGTGCGCGCTCCGCGCGGTGCCGCCTGGCCCGCGGGCACGATCACCGAAGACACGCTGGCCTACTTCCGCGGCGACAGCGACTTCCGCAACTACGTGCTGCTGGAGCTGCCCCACCACACCGGCCTGGTGCCGGCGGCCGGTGGCGAGCGTGACTGGTCGGTCAGCATCACACGCAACTTTCTCTGCGCGCTGATGGTGCTGGTGTGGGAGCGCCTCACGCGGTCCACCGACGCGCACCTGGCCGCGATTGCCGCCAAGAGCCTGAAGGAAGTGCGCTACCACCTGCGCCATTCACGCGACTGGCTGGTGCGCCTGGGCGACGGCACCGACGAGTCGCACCGCCGCGCGCAGGCCGCGCTGGATTTCCTGATGCCCTTCACCGACGAGTTCTGGACCGTCAGCGCGCTGGAAACTGAAGCCATCGACCAGGGCGCTGGCGTTGACGTGCCTTCACTGCGCGCCGCGTGGGAGCAAATCGTTGATGAAGCGGTTGCCGAAGCCACGCTCAAGCGCCCGGCCGATGCCAGGCGCTACGTGCCCGAGGGCAAGCGCGGCGTGCATTCCGAGTACCTGAGCTACTTGCTGGGCGAGATGCAAAGCCTGGCGCGGCAGCATCCCGGAGCGGTGTGGTGATGCACAGCTTCTGTTCCCTCTCCCCGCTGGGGAGAGGGAAAGGGTGAGGGGCCACACCGTGTCCACAGCCAACGCCACCGCCCTCACCCCTGCCCCCGGATCGAGTCCGGGGCAAGCTCTCTCCCGGAGGGAGAGGGAGCAAGACAGCGAATTCGCCGCCCTCTGGCACGCACTCGACCAACTCACCGACCCCGAGATCCCCGTCGTCACCCTGCAAGAGATGGGCATCCTGCGCGACGTGCGGCGCGGCGCCGATGGGCGGGTGGAAGTCGTCATCACCCCCACCTACAGCGGCTGCCCGGCGATGGACCAGATCGCGGATGACGTCACCGCCACTCTGCGGCAGCAAGGTGTCGACGGCCGCGTCGTCACCCAGCTCGCCCCGGCCTGGACCACGGACTGGATGACGCCGCAAGCACGCGAGAAGCTGCGCGCCTACGGCATCGCGCCACCGCAGTGCGGCAGCACCGCCGCCGGTGAGGCGGTGTTGCACTTCGCGCCGGGATCGCGCGGCGGCCTGTCGCGGCAGCGCATCGAGGTGGCCTGCCCGCAGTGCGGCTCCGTCAACACCACCGAAACCTCGCACTTCGGCTCCACGGCCTGCAAGGCGCTGTACCGCTGCCTGGATTGCATGGAGCCGTTCGACTACTTCAAGAGCATCTGACGCCATGTCCACGCCCCGCTTTCACGAACTCACCGTCGCCCGCATCAATCCCGAGGCCGCTGGCGCGGTCGCCATCACCTTCGCCGTGCCGGATGAGCTGCACGAATCCTTCAGCTTCCAGCCCGGCCAGTTCCTCACGCTGCGCACCACCATCGATGGGCAGGACGTGCGGCGCAACTACTCGATCTGCAGCACGCGCAGCCGCTACGGCCAGGCGAGGGAGTTGGAAGTCGGCATCCGGCCGATGGAAGGCGGGCTGTTCTCCAACTGGGCGGCGACGCAGCTCAAGGCCGGCGACCGGCTGGCCGTGATGCCGCCCGATGGCCGTTTCGTCATCAGGAAGCCGCGCGCGCTGCACCGCGTGGGCTTTGCGGCGGGCTCAGGCATCACGCCCATCCTGAGCATCATCGCCAGCACCATGGAAGAAAGCGAGACGGCGAAGTTCACGCTGGTGTACGGCAACCGCCGCATGAACAGCGTGATGTTCAACGAGGCGCTGCAAGACCTGAAGGACAAGTACAAGAACCGCCTGACGCTGATCCACATCCTGTCGCGCCAGGCGCAGGAAGTGCCCATGCTCGAAGGCCGCATCGACGGCGCCAAGGTGCAGCAGCTCATCGACACCCTGCTGCCCGCCAAGAGCATGGACGAGGTGTTCGTCTGCGGCCCCGAGGCCATGATCGAATCGGTCGAAGCCGCGCTGCAAGCCGCCGGCGTGCCCGCCGACCGCATCTACAGCGAGCGCTTCACCTCGCCGCGCCTGGAAGAAATGAGCCCCGAGGCGCGCCGCGCCGCCATCGTGCAGCCCGACCCCGAGGCGCCCGTGGGCCAGGTGGCGCTGACGGTGGTGATCGACGGCAAGTCGCACGAACTCGCCATGCGCAGCGATCAGCACGTGCTGGACGTGGCGCTGAACGCGGGCCTGGATCTGCCCTACTCGTGCAAGGCCGGCGTGTGCTGCACCTGCCGCGCCAAGGTGCAGGACGGTGCCGTGACCATGGACAAGAACTTCACGCTGGAAGCTGAGGAAATGGCGCAGGGCTTCGTACTGAGCTGCCAGGCGCGGCCGACCAGCGACCGGCTCACCGTCAGTTACGACGAGCGCTGAATCAGCTGCGGTTGTCCGCCAGCAATTCGCCTTCGCCGCGCGTCGGCAGCACTTCACGCAGCACCACCGCGTCGTGCCCGCGCGACTTGAAGCCCAGCGCCCTGGCCGCCGCCTTGCTCAGGTCGATCACGCGGCCCTTGATGAACGGCCCGCGGTCGTTGATGCGCACCACCACTTCCTTGCCGGTGCGCGGGTTGTGCACCAGCACGCGGGTGCCGAAGGGCAGCGTCTTGTGCGCGGCCGTCAACTCGTGCATGTCGAACTTCTCGCCATTGGCCGTCAGCCGGCCGTGAAAGCCGGGGCCGTACCAGGACGCGACACCGCGCTGCAAGTCGCGCCCGCCGCGCAGGCCAAGCGAAGGCTGCTGTGGCGCGCTCAGACCCGCGGCGGCGTCACGCTCAGCCTCGCGCGCGCCGGCGTCGCCACCCAGGCGGCTGGTGAAGCCGGTGTAGTTGGGGCAGCGCATGTCGTGCACGGCCTTGGCCGAGGAGCAAGGCGTGGAGAAAATGGAAGCGTTCAGGCTCACCGTCTGGGCCGCCAGGGCCTGCTGCCATGCCAAACGCAAGGACTTGCGCGCCGATCCACATCATTCGGCCTGCTGGCAGACGGTGTGCACTTCCCGAAACCGGCGCGCCGCCGAGGCGGACGCCGGGAGAGGTGTCCCGTAACATGAGGGCGGATTCTATCGATCTGCCCTGCCTGCGCACGTATCAAACGGTCACGAGGCGCTTGTTTAGAACCAAAACTCCAGAACACACCCTCCGGTTCAATTCAATCACGCATAAGCGTCAGGCTGCGGCCCAACCCAGGCGCCGGCAAATCTCCAGCGTGCCCACCGACTGGTTCAGCGTATAGAAATGCAGGCTGGGCGCGCCGCCGGCGCGCAGGCGCTCGCACAGCGCGGCCACCACGTCGGCGCCAAAGTCCTTGATCGCCGCCGTGTCGTCGCCAAACGACTGCAGACGCAAGCGGATCCAGCGCGGCACCTCGGCACCGCAGCTGTCGGAAAAGCGCAACAGCTGCGTCGAGTTGGTGATGGGCATGATGCCCGGCACGATGGGCGTATCGATGCCGCGGCGCTTCAACTCATCGACGAAGCGGAAGTAGGCGTCGGCGTTGAAGAAGTACTGCGTGATGCCGACGTTGGCGCCGGCGCGCACCTTGGCGGCGAAGGCTTCCACGTCGGCGTCGGGCGAGCGCGCCTGCGGGTGGAACTCAGGGTACGCCGCCACGGCCAGCTTGAAGTGGTCGCCCGTCTCCGCGCGGATGAAGGCCACCAGGTCGCTCGCGTAGCGGAACTCGCTGCCCATGCCGTAGCCGCTGGGCAGGTCGCCGCGCAGCGCCACGATGCGCTTGACGCCAGCCTCGCGGTAGATGGCCAGGCGCTGGCGGATCGATGCGGCCGTCTGGCCGATGCACGACAGGTGCGGCACGCCGCGCATGCCTTCGCCCACGATTTCGCGCACGCTGTCCAGCGTGCCGTCTTGCGTGGAGCCGCCGGCGCTAAAGGTGACCGAGCAGAACTCCGGCTTCAGCGCATACAGCTTCTGGCGCACGGCACGCAGCTTGTCGGCGCCCTCGGTCGTCTTGGGTGGAAAAAATTCAAGGCTGATGGGAAAACTCGCGACTCACTCTTGGAAGATGCCGTGCTCACGGCATGAATGAAAAACTCGCGGTTGCCATCGCCGCCGGTGAGGGCACTGGGCAGCCAGTGGCGCACCGCCCAGCCGATGTCGGCGCAGGCCGCGCGCAAACGCTGCTCCACCTCGGCGTACAGCGCGGTATCGCGCACGATGCCGCCCTTGCCGATCTGCGCCGCTTGCAGTTCGAACTGCGGCTTGACCAGCAGCAGCGCATGGCCGCCGGCCTTCAGCAACGGTGCCAGCGCGGGCAGCACCAGGGTGAGCGAAATGAAGGACAGGTCAGCGACGATGCGGTCGAAAATTGCATCAAATCGGCCTGTAATGCCCTCTGAATTTGCGCAAGCAGCCATCAATTTAGAAGCGCTCAAATTCCGTGCATTGACGCCTTCCAGCACCCGCACCCGCGCGTCATCGCGCAGGCGCGGATGCAACTGCCCGCGCCCCACGTCCACACCCATGACTTGCGCCGCCCCGTGCTGCAACAAGCAGTCGGTGAAGCCGCCGGTCGATTGGCCCACGTCCAGACAGTGCCAGCCGTTCACATCCAGCGCAGTGGCGCGCAAGGCGCCTTCCAGCTTCAGCCCGCCACGAGAGACGTAGCGGGCCTCTGCCGCGTCGAGCAGTTCGACTTGCGCGCCGGGCGGCAAGTCGTCGCTCTTCGACAGCGCGCGCCAACCGGTGGGCGACCACCAGCGCGCGCCAGCCGCGATCAGGCGCTGCGCCTGGCTGCGGCTGGCGGCCAGGCCGCGTTCGACGAGGAACTGGTCAGCACGCATGCCACCAGTCGAGTACCGTCTCGACGTATCCATCACCGTCATTCCCGCGCCGGCGGGAATGACGAACCATCCGGCGTCTCAAGCGGTGCCTCGTGCTCTCCTGGTCCACGCGGCCGTCGACTTAATACCGGTACGTGTCCGGCTTGTAGGGCCCGGCCTTGGGCACGCCAATGTGCCAGGCCTGCTCGGCCGTCAGCTCGGTCAGGCTGGCGTTCAGCTTGGCCAGTTGCAGGCGCGCGACCTTTTCGTCCAGGTGCTTGGGCAGCACGTACACCTGGCCCACTTCATAAGCGTCAGGCCGCGTGAACAGCTCGATCTGCGCAATGGTCTGGTTGGCGAACGATGCGCTCATCACGTAGCTGGGGTGGCCGGTGGCGCAGCCCAGGTTCACCAGGCGGCCCTTGGCCAGCAGGATGATGCGCTTGCCGTCCTTGAAGATGACGTGGTCGACCTGCGGCTTGATCTCTTCCCACTGGCACTTGTCTTCAAGACCGGCCACGTCGATCTCGTTGTCGAAGTGGCCGATGTTGCAGACGATGGCCTGGTCCTTCATGGCCTTCATGTGCTTGTAGGTGATGACGTCCTCGTTCCCGGTGGCGGTGACGAAGCCGTCGGCCAGCCGCGCGGCTTCTTCCATGGTGACCACGCGGTAGCCTTCCATGCTCGGTGGCGCGCTTGATGCCGTCCACCAGCGATTCGCGGCAGCCGTAGAGGTTGTCGAACTTGGACTTGGTGACCGAGTCGTTGACGTTGATGGCGCGGAACAGCAGCGTGCCGGCGGCGCTCATCTCTTTCAGGCGGTGCACGCCGGTGGTGGTCTCCTCGGTCACGCCGATGATCTCGGCCGACTTGCGGCTGTACCAGGTGGCGTCTTCCTTCAGCTTGGCTTTGATGGCGGCGAAGAGGATTTTTCTTCTTCGCTCTTGGGGTTGGCCAGCACCTTGGGGTTTTCTTCAGCCTGCTTGCCCAGGTGCATCAGCAGCGTGGCGTCGCCGCCGTCGTCCAGGATCATGTTGGGGCCTTCGCCCTTGCTGCCCTTGGGGCCGAAGTCGAAGATGCGGTGCGTGTAGTCCCAATAGTCGGTGAGCGTCTCGCCCTTGATGGCGAACACCGGCGTGCCGCTGGCGGCAATCGCTGCCGCCGCATGATCCTGCGTGCTGAAGATGTTGCACGAGGCCCAGCGCACCTCGGCGCCCAGGGCTTGCAGCGTCTCGATCAGCACGGCGGTCTGGATCGTCATGTGCAGGCTGCCGGTGATGCGCGCGCCTTTCAGCGGTTTTTTCTTGGCGAACTCTTCGCGGATCGCCATCAGGCCGGGCATTTCGGTCTCGGCAATGGCGATTTCCTTGCGGCCCCAGTCGGCCAGGTGGATGTCCGCAATGGCCGAATCGGCCGGGGCGACGGTTTTTTGACGTGCGTTCATGGTTTGCTCCGTGAAACCCGATGACGGGCCGATGAAAGAAAACCACTGCGGGGGAGAGATCAGCAAAAACTCACCACACCTGAAACAGTGGATGAGCGTCGTTGCGAAGATGCGGTTCCGAGCCTCACACCAGGCGCCTGTGGGCCGATGCTGCAACGCTCCTCGGAAGAGCGGCAATTATATCGGCGCACGCGATAATTGCGCCTTTGCGCCCACCTTGGGCGCGCTTTGTTGGAGTGCGTCGCCAAGCGAGCGGCGCCGGAGCCGTCTGCCTTGTCCCACGCCCAAGAAACCCGCCGCCGCCGCACCTTTGCCATCATCAGCCACCCCGACGCCGGCAAGACCACGCTGACCGAAAAGCTGCTGCTGTTCTCAGGCGCCATTCAGATCGCCGGCAGCGTGAAGGCGCGCAAGGCGTCGCGCCACGCCACCTCGGACTGGATGGAGATTGAGAAGCAGCGCGGCATCTCGGTCGCCTCCAGCGTGATGCAGATGGTGTACCGCGACCACGTGATCAACTTGCTCGACACGCCGGGGCACAAGGATTTTTCAGAAGACACCTACCGCGTGCTGACGGCGGTGGACAGCGCGCTGATGGTGATCGACGCCGCCAACGGCGTCGAGACGCAAACGCGCCGCCTGATCGAAGTCTGCCGCCAGCGCGACACACCCATCATCACCTTCGTCAACAAGATGGACCGCGAGGTGCGCGATCCGCTCGACATCCTGGACGAGGTGGAGCGCGAGCTGGGCATGCCCTGCGTGCCCATGACCTGGCCGGTGGGCCAGGGCAAGCGCTTTGGCGGCATCATCAACCTGCGCACGCAGGCCATGACGGTGTTCCAGGCCGGCAGCGAGAAACGCCCCGAGGATTTTGAAACCATTCCCTTGAGCCAGCGCGACAAGCTTGTCGCGCGCTTTGGCGATGCCTTTCTGGCCGCCGAAGAAAGCATGGAGCTGGCCGTGGGCGCATCGCCCGCGTGGGATCACGACGCTTTTCTGGCCGCCAAGCAGACGCCGGTGTTCTTCGGCTCCGGCGTCAACAACTTCGGTGTGATGGAAGTGCTGGACGCACTGGTGGACATGGCGCCCGCGCCGCGCCCGCGCAAAAGCACCGCCGTGGTCAACCGGCAGGTGCAAGAGCAGGTTATCCAGCCCGAGGACAGCACCTTTGCCGGCGTCGTCTTCAAGGTGCAGGCCAACATGGACGCCAACCACCGCGACCGCATCGCCTTCGTGCGCGTGGCCAGCGGCAAGTACGTGCCGGGCATGAAGCTGAAGGTGCAGCGCACCGGCAAGGAGTTGCGGCCGACCAGCGTGGTCACTTTTTTGAGCCAGAGGCGCGAAGCGGTGGACGAGGCCTATGCCGGCGACATCATCGGCTTCACCACCCACGGCGGCGTGCAGCTGGGCGACACCATCACCGACGGCGCCAACCTGCAGTTCACCGGCCTGCCTTTCTTCGCACCGGAGATGTTCATGACGGTGGTGCTGAAAAACCCGCTGCGCACCAAACAGCTGCAGCAAGGCTTGGCGCAGCTGGGCGAAGAAGGCGCGATCCAGGTCTTCAAGCCCGACGCCGGCGGCAACATGATGCTGGGCGCCGTGGGGCAGTTGCAGTTCGAGGTCGTGCAACACCGCTTGAAAACCGAATACGACTGCGACGTGCGGCTGGAAGGCAGCCAGTACACCGGCGCGCGCTGGATCACCGCCGACACGCCGCAGCAATTGCGCGAGTTCGAGAACGCCTACCCGCTGCGCATGGCGCACGACGCGGCGAATGCGCTGGCCTATCTGTGCACCTCGCCCTATGACGTGCGGCTGGCGCAGGAGCGGTTTCCGAAGATCCACTTTCATCCGCTGCGGGAGCATGCGGGGTTGGCGCTGCAGGCAGGTTAAGAGGCGTGCGTCGTCACATCCTTTCGCCCTCAGTGCTGTGGCTGGCATTCATATTGTTGGTGGCGGCCCAACGGCTCATTCGAAAATTCCCTGCCCCAGATGCACCACTGAATTCCGATGCTCAGTGGTCATACCTCCCTTACGCTCGCAGACTACTTGACCATCCGTGGCAATTCTTGACGACCGACCCAGCCAGTCATATGGTCGCACCCTTTGGGTATATGTGGGCTGCGCTCTGGGGCGCCGATCACGTACGGATCCAGATAGCCAACTGTGTGCTCTTTTTACTGTGCGTGCTCATGCTGTGGCGCAGCGCTACGCGCATAGCGGGATTCTGGGCCGGCGTAACTGCGACGATGCTGTTGGTGGGTCACCCAGGACTGGTGAACTATATTCCTCAAGTGTTGACCGAATTGACCTGCTCCCCTCTAGCCGTACCAATCTGAAGTAGCAGGAGTCCGCCAACCAGGAGAATGGCGGACATGAGGAAGAGCAAGTTCACGGAGGAACAGATCATCGGGTTCCTCAAGCAGGCGGAGGCCGGCATGGCCGTGGCGGAGATCTGCCGCAAGGGCGGTTTTTCAGACGCGACGTTCTACAAGTGGCGCGCCAAGTTCGGCGGCATGGAGGTGTCGGACGCGAGGCGGCTGCGCGAGCTGGAGGCGGAAAACGCCAAGCTCAAGAGCCTGCTGGCCGAGGCGCATCTGGACATGCATGCGCTCAAGAGCGTTCTCGGGGTAAAGCGCTAGCCCCACAGGTCAAGCGGGAAGCCATCGGCCAGTTGATCAATCAGCATCAGATGTCCGAGCGGCGAGCCTGCGGGCTTGTGGGGCTGAGTCGGGACAGCTATCGCAACGCACCGGAGGCCAGCGCGCAGACCGAGGCGCTGAAGTCGAAGATCGTTGAGATCGCCTACGCGCGCCGGCGCTTCGGATATCGACGCGTGCACGACCTGTTGCGCCTGGAGTTCCCCGGCGTCAATCACAAGCGGGTGTACCGGCTGTACAGCGACGCCAACCTGGCTGTGCGCAAGCGCAAGAAGGCTCGCAGGCCGCCAGCCGAGCGCATGGGGCTGAACATTGCCACCAGGGTCAACGAGGTGTGGAGCATGGATTTCGTCAGCGACAGTTTGGCCAACGGCAGGCGCCTGAAGTGCCTGACCGTGGCCGACGACTTCAGCCATGAGGCCGTGGACATCGCGGTGGACTACGGCATCAGCGGTCAGTACGTGACGCGGCTGCTTGACCAAGCGGCCCTGTTCCGCGGCTATCCGTCGGCCGTTCGGACAGACAACGGTCCGGAATTCACCAGCAGGGCATTCATTGCCTGGGCACAGGGCCATGGCATCAGACACATCCTGATCGAACCAGGGCGGCCGATGCAGAACGGCTACATCGAGAGTTTCAACGGGCGGTTTCGTGACGAGTGCCTGAACGAGCACTGGTTCGAGACATTGCACCAGGCGCGCCACATCCTTGCCGCCTGGCGTCGCGATAACAACGAGGTCAGGCCCCACGGCAGCATCGGACGGATGCCACCCGCGCTTTGCCGAGGAGCATCGCCGGCATGCCGGCGATGCTCCTCGGCATCCCACCAACAAGCAACGAGTCCAGTAATCTTCAAACCCAGGACTCCTACCAAATCATTGGCATGGCGGATGGGGGCAGGTCAATCGATATCGCTATCTATGGCTCGCGTCGACCGGTCTCAGCATCACATTGCTGTCACGACCCGTCCTCCAAACCTTCACAGTGGTGGCTCTCATAGTCACTATAACTGGCGTGCTGTATCTTCGCCGCCGCGCCACTGCTCAAGGACGCAGTGCCCTTCAGACCATAATTAATGCGCCATTGTGCTGGGCTCTGGCCTTGGCTCTATTACTTCCAATTGCGACAGCGATCAAGAACGGACTATGTTTTGACGTCTGGAGCATCAGCACCGGCGCTGGCTCGGGTCTCTCGTATGGTGTTAGTCCTTTCAAAATGGGATGGAACCTGTGTATTCAGGGTTCCACTATGACGCCGTTATCACACCTTTCGCAGTCGACCCGCGGGTCGAGGGTAATCCGCTGACGAAGCGTGCAGATGCCATTAACACACAGGTAGCATTAGAAATAATCAAGCGCACAACACTGAAGGATAACGCGAGCTTCTTCGCATTCAAACTCAAAGCCTGGTTGCTCTACAGCACACCGGAGTTGACCATCAGACCGGCTCAACGCGCACTGCGTTGGTTTGAATGGCTGATCATCACGAGCGCTGCCGTAGGTCTTATATTGAGATGTTGTCCACGTGGAAAGCTCGATGCATGGTCCTTGGAAAAGCTTCAACTGCCGGGTGCGCAGATTAGCGTATATAAAAAATTGACGGCAGCAGCAATGCTGCTCGGTCTAGTATTTGCCATGGCCTTGCAACTCACTCCTGTACTTTACAACGAGCGATACAATAACTACTTTATGGAGCCTTGGTTGATTCTGCTATCGGGCATTGCTGCAGGCATCTTGTTGCAACGATCAGGTGAAAGTTCAGCAGGTTATCGACAGCAGCTATTCACCAAAAACTCGGCTCTCCGCTGGAGAACATCCATTTCCCTCTATGCAGTGGCGTTAATCGCGATTCTGATTGCGACGTCCGTTGCATTGACCATTTGGGCAATGCGCTACGAAACTTTTGCTATCGATCCGCAGCGAACGGGCCCAACGGAGGTGGTACTCCAAAGCAAGACTATGGGTACTGCCTACGCTGAACAAGCCGAACCCCTTAGCCCCAATCGATGGCGCATCGGGACATCACCAGCTTCAGTTGCCGTCAACCTGCCTTCCTTCGACCCCGCGAACCTCGATCCGAAGGCATTTATGGACGGTATCTGGCGAGTGCGCTTGGCTGTGCTAGCACCAAAAGGCTCCAGTGCGTGTCGACATGCTCTTTTTTCAATCTCAAATGCTCATCCAGCTTTGAGGTGGTACAGCCCAGAACCTGTGCTGAATCTACGTGCTGATGGCAAGATGCACACCTACGCAATCCACGGAAACGATAATTTGCGACCCTCTGGTCCAGGTAAAATAATCGTCACATTCCAATGTCCTGAAGCCACGGAAATCACCTGGGGGGGAGCAGAATTGCTCCGTGTCACCACGCCGGAGGCAGCACGAGCTCTTATACTTCACAATCAACCGATAAATCCGTATCGTTCTTTAGAATTGCAATAAGCGCTCTTCCAGAGCACCATTAATGACGCCACGCATTACTTTTATCACCATCCTTTGCGTACTCGGAATCTCGGTTGGACAACTCCTGTTCAAGAAGGCGGCGAGCGCATTTACCTCAGCTACAAACATGCAGGCTTGGCTGCTTAATGGTTGGCTCTGGTCTGCGTTGCTACTCTACGGCTTGATGACGCTGCTGTGGATCTGGGTCCTGCGCCACGCCCCATTGCACATCGCCTACCCCTTCATGGGCCTAGCTTTCCTCATCGTGCCAGTGCTGGCATGGGTATGGCTTGGTGAACCTCTGACCTGGCAGACCCTCGCGGGCGGCGCCCTGATCCTGGCCGGCGTCACGCTGGCATCCACGGGCACGCACGGGTGAGGCCATGAAGATCGCCGTCGCCATTCCCAGCTACAAGGTACAAAACCATGTGCTCGACGTGATCGCGCGCATGCCGCCGCAGGTGCAGCGCATCTACGTGATTGACGACAAGTGCCCCAATGGCAGTGGCGAACTGGTGCGCCAACAATGCAACGACCCGCGCGTGCGGGTGATCTTCCACGAACAGAACCAGGGCGTAGGCGGCGCCGTACGCACCGGCTATCAGGCGGCACTCGACGAGGGTATGGACATCGTGGTCAAGGTCGATGGCGATGGCCAGATGGATCCGGTGCTGATCCCACGCTTCACCCGAGCGATCGAGCGCGGTCGTGCCGACTACACCAAGGGCAATCGCTTTTACCGGCCCGAATCGCTGCAGGGCATGCCACCGGTGCGCCTGTTCGGCAATGCGGTGCTGTCGTTCATGGCCAAGCTCAGCACCGGCTACTGGGCCAACATGGACCCGACCAACGGCTACACCGCCATCCACACCCACGTGCTGCGCCAATTGCCGCTGCACAAACTGGAGCAACGCTACTTCTTCGAGACCGACATGCTGTACCGCCTGAACACCTTGCGCGCCGTGGTGCACGACGCCGATGGACGCGGTGTACGCCGACGAGCAATCGAGTCTGCAGGTGTCGAAGGTGCTGCCCGAATTCCTGTGGAAGCACATCAACCGCTTCGCGCGCCGCTACGTCTACGGCTACCTGCTGCGCGACTTCAACATCGGCAGTCTGTACAGCCTGATGGGGGGTGTTGCTGCTACTGGGTGGTGGCTTGTTCGGTCTGGGCCAATGGGTACACAGCAACGTGTCGGGCCAGCCGGCCACCAGCGGCACGGTGATGCTGGCGGCCCTGCCGATCATCGTCGGCATCCAGTTCATCATCGCCTTCCTGCACTACGACGTCAGCAACGTGCCGACCGAGCCGCTGCAGTCCGATGAGCACGACTGAGCGCGCCTTGATACCACTGCAGACACTGCCACCCGGTACCTGGTCCGGCGTGACCGGCGTGTTCACCGACATCGACGACACGCTGACGCGCGATGGCGCCATCGAGCCGCAGGCGCTCCAGGCGTTGCGCGATCTGCGCCAGGCCGGCTTGACCGTCATCGCGGTGACTGGCCGTCCAGTCGGCTGGAGCAAACCCTTCGCGCTCAGCTGGCCGCTGCGCGCGCTGGTGGCCGAGAACGGCTCGGTGGCGCTGGTGCGTCAACCTGACGGCACCTTGCGCAAGCTCCATCAGCAGGACACCGCCACCCGCGTCCGCAACTTTGCGCGCCTGCAGGAAGTGGCGCATGAGGTGTTGCACAAGGTGCCTGGCAGCCAGTTGGCGCACGACTCGGCGGGGCGCGAAACCGACATCGCCATCGACCACAGCGAGTTCAGCCATTTGAGCGCCGCGCAGATCGCGCATGTCGTTGCCGTAATGCGTGAGGGCGGACTGAACGCCACCGTCAGCAGCATCCACATCAACGGCTGGATCGGCGCACACGACAAGTGGCAGGGCGCCTGCTGGATCGCGCGCGAGCTGCTGGGGCGCGATCTGGCCGCCGAGGCCAGCCGTTGGGTCTATGTGGGCGATTCGACCAACGACCAGCGCATGTTCGAGCATTTCCCGCACAGCGTCGGCGTCGCCAACATCCGCCGCTTTGAATCGCAGCTGCGCTTCAAGCCCCACTACATCACACATCACGAACGCGGCGCAGGATTTGCCGAAATGGCGGAGGTCCTGATTGATCATCGATCCAGCAACACTCATTCACCTCCTGGTTGCTCGCTCTCTCACTGAAAGGATCCGGCGTGAAAAATTCACCCCATAGGCTTGCCACCCTTCTGGCTGGGCTGCTCCTGCTGGCGTTGTTGGCGATCGGCACCATGCAACAGGAAGAGCGGGCATTCTTCCAGGAACCCCTGCGCGGCCACCTCGACCTTTCCGCATCGGATTTTCAGACCAATGGCGCCACAGTTGTCACAGGCTGGGCCCATCATCCGGCCGGTATCCAGTCAGCCCAACTCGTGATCGACGAGAACCGGCGCTTGCCGCTTCAGCTGGGCGTGGAGCGGCAGGACGTCGCTGCCGCATTCCCGGGGCGACCAGGCATCCAGCATTCAGGCCTGCAGGGACAGTACGAATTCGGCGCCGCAGCACATGGCAGCCATGACTTCGCGCTCGAGGTCGTGCTGCGGGACGGTCGAACCATGCGCCTGGGCCCGTGGCGGCTTGACTTGGGCACACGCCCATGGACGCTGCCGGAGCAGACTGGTGGCCCCGCACCGGAACCCTTTCATCTGTCCATTGCCAGCAGCCACATTGCCAAGGGTGGCATTGACGGCATTCAGGAGAAGTTCGGTCGCTATCAGAGCGACTCGATGCGACTGGCGATCACGGTGCCGATTCTCTACATGCGAACCACGTCGGGCCGGGCTGGCGACTGGCAGTTTGATCCGCGCTTCGACATCAGCCTCAAGTGCGGCGATCGCACGCTGGCCGAAGACAACCTGGACACGGTCATCGCCAATGCGGTGGAAAGGAAGCAGCCAACCCTCTTCACCCTCAATGGCGGCGTGTGGGCCGACGCAGCCTGTGACGTACCGGAGTGGGATATCAACGACGAGCTGGAGAAAGACAAGGCCCATGTCCAATGGAACGAGCGTGACGAGGTGGTTGCCGACGATTACCTCAGCCATCTCCCGGGTTCGGTGCACGCGCCCGAACTGGCGCGCATCCTGTCGTACAACGTCTACAACAAACCCGCGCGTGCCTACAAGAAACGCAACCTCCAGAGCGCCGCCCGCCTCATTGCCACCCTGAACCAGCAGCACCCCGAACTGGTGGTTGGAATCAACCTGGACGCCGACACCTACATCAATCCGTTTTTCGAGGGCAAGCAGTGGTACGACTACAACCCGGACACCATCCGGCAGTTTCGCGAATGGCTGCAGGGCACCGGCCCCTATGCCACCGACTGGCGTTCCGAGGACATCCCAAATCTCTCCACCTACAAGCGTCGCAAGGACTATTCCCTGGAGGAAGTCAGCAACCTCGCTGGCACGCGGTTCGCGCGCTGGGAGGACGTGGACCCACCGCGTCGATTGATGTTTCCGACACGGTTCTTCGAGAACCCCTGGTTCGCCGTCTGGGACGAGTTTCGGCGCCACCTTATCGACCTGCACTATGACGAACTATCTCAATGGGCGCATGAGGCAGGCATTCCGACCGGAAAGATCTACTCCTCGCAGGGGTTCCAAGCCCCTGGCGAGTTCATCAATCCGTTCCCCATTCATGTGGACAGCCCATCAAAAAACTATGACGCGGGAGGCATGAGTGTCGAAGGGTCAGTGCCCTCGCAAGGGCGCCTGGGCGCCATTCTTTATGGCGAATCCGCCCGAAACAACATCCGGACGGAGAACGGAGAGCCGTTGTTCGATATCTTCAACAACCTCTCGCCAGGCTGGGGCGTAGTGGAGTTTCATCCGGCCGACCTCAAACAGCCCAAACGGGTACCCACGCTTGCAGAAAGCTATGCGGCACTGAACCGAATGCTGACTGGCGGGGCACAGTTCGTCTCGGTCATGTCGTGGAATGGCGGCAGCGGCCAATTCAGGGATCAGCCAGGCTATGTGGCCTTCACCGTCATCAAGGACTCGCCGCTTGAGTCGGCCATCACGGCACTCATGTCCAACTATGCCGGCCTGCCCAGGGGATCGATTGCATGGACGTTCGGTGGCATTGGCATCGCCAGCGATGACGGCTGGAAAATGACCGAGGGGGTGGGCAACTCGGCTTACGGTCGTTATCACATGCGCCTGGGAACGGCAGGTCGGGGGATGATGGTGTACGAGCCATCGCGTACAGAACCGCAACTGCGCAAGCCACGCGCGATGGCGTTGGAGGTGCGCAGTGATCAGGACGTGAGAATCACGCTCAGCGGCTCCAGCCAGACTTCGGAGTCAGTCGCCGCCTTGCCCAAGGGCGACCGGCCGCGAACTATTGTTCTGCCGTTTGGCGACAGCAGCGCAGCGCCGGAGAAGCTGGCGATTGAAGTGACTGGGCCAGCCGGAGCCTCGATCTTCATTGATCGTCTGGCACTGTTGCCCTGAAGACTACATTGACCGCGACACCCAGCGAGGAAACGGCGATTGGACGCGTCCGATCGCCGCCCCGTAATGCGCATGCCGGCCGTGCAGGTGCAGCCGTCGTGCCTACGACCCCTTGGCCAGGCCCAGCTTCTCGATCAGCACCTTTTCGCGGGCAAAGGTTTCCTCGGCGAACTTCCGGTACTGCGCGCTGCTCATGTAGATCGGCACCATGTCGTAGCGCTTGAGCGCCTCCTGGTAGAGCGCTTGCTCCATCGCGGTCTTGAAAGCGTCGTGCAGGCGCTTGACCACGGCCGGCGGCGTGTCGCGTGGCGCGCCGATGCCGAAAGGCGAGTTCTGCACGATGCCCAGACCCAGCTCCTTCAGCGTCGGCGCGTCCGGAAACTTGTCCAGCCGCTTGTCACCCCAGGTGTTGAGCACGCGCAATTTGCCCGCCTCGACGTGCGGCGCAAAGCCGGTCGAGTCGGCCGCCGCCATGATGTGTCCGCCCAGCAGGGCCTGCATCAAGTCCGCACTGCCCTTGTACGGCACGTGCGTCAGCTGCAGGCCGGCCTTCTGCGCGGCCTGCTCCTGGTCAGGTGCGGGCTGGTCATGGTGCCGGTGGAGCCGTAGGTCAGCTGCCCGGGGTTGGCCTTGGCCCAGGCGAGGAAGTGCGTCCAGCTCTTGATGGGCGAGTCGGCGGGCACCACCACGCCGAAGGCGTAGCCGGTGACGTTGAGCACATAGTTGATGTCCTTGATCGGGTCCCAGGTGAGCTTGGTCGTGTACGGCAGGCGGAACACGCCGAGCGGAATCTGCGCCACCGTATAACCATCGGCCGGCGCGGTTTGCAGCGCCTGCGCCGGCAGCGTGCCGCCTGCACCCGGCTTGTTCTCGACGATGACCGGCTGGCCTAGCGCCTTGCTCGCACCTTCGGCCAACGCACGCATGGTGATATCGGTGGGGCCGCCGGCCGGGAACGCGATCACCAGCTTCACAGGTCGGCTGGGAAAGTCCTGCGCCAGCGCGGTCGGCGCCATGGCGGCGATGGCGAGCGTGGCGGCGGCGCAAACAATGGATCGGCGTTGCATGGGTGGTTCTCCGTCAGGAATGCATGAAGAAATCATCGATTCAACCGCGAGCCGAGGCGTGGAACCATCGGGGAAGGCCCGCACATGGGGTCGCCTAGGCGTCAGCAGGCCTGCGCTCCCGACCGACGCTGCCGAGAACCCCGATGGGTCTGACCGCCGCTCAAGCAGCGCGCGCCAACACCTTGCCGAGCGCCATGCCGGTGTGCGTACCGACACGCACCACGTCCTCGGGTGTGCCGGCGGCCACCAGCTGGCCGCCACCATCGCCGCCTTCCGGCCCCAGGTCGATGATCCAGTCGGCCTCGGCGATGAGGTCGAGGTCGTGCTCGATCACCAGCACGCTGTGGCCGCCGTCGACCAGGCGGTGCAGCACGCGGATGAGCTTTTCCACGTCCTGCATGTGCAGGCCGACGGTGGGTTCGTCCAGCACGTAGAGCGTGTGCGGCGCCTTCTGGCCGCGCCGGGTCACGTCGTCACGCACCTTGCTGAGTTCGGTCACCAGCTTGATGCGCTGCGCCTCGCCGCCACTCAGCGTGGGGCTGGGCTGGCCCAGCGTCAGGTAGCCCAGGCCGACATCCTTCAGCAGTTGCAACGGGTGCGCGATGGCCGGCATGGAGGCGAAGAACTCGACCGCCTGATCCACCTCCATCTGCAGCACTTCGCCAATGCTCTTGCCGCGCCAGGTGACGGCCAGGGTCTCAGGATTGAAGCGCGCGCCGTGGCAGACCTCGCACAACACCTTGACGTCGGGCAGGAAGCTCATGGCGATGGTGCGCATGCCCTGGCCTTCGCAGCCGGGGCAGCGGCCTTCGCCGGTGTTGAAGGAAAAGCGCCCCGGCGCGTAGCCGGCGCGCGCGCTTCGAGCGTTTCGGCGAACAGCCGGCGCACCGTGTCCCAGAAGCCGATGTAGGTGGCGGGGCAAGAGCGCGGCGTCTTGCCGATGGGCGTCTGGTCGACTTCGAGCACGCGGTCGATCGACTCGAAGCCGCGCAGGCCGGTGCAGCCGATGAGCGGCGGCGCCTTGCCGGCATCCATGGCCTCGCGCCCGGCCTTGGTGGCGCGCTGGCCGGCCCAGGCGGCCACGTTGGTCAGCAGCACGTCGCGCGCCAGCGTGGATTTTCCGGAACCGCTGACGCCCGTGACGGCAACCAGGCGATTCAGGGGCAGGGCGACATCGACGTTCTTCAGGTTGTGGAGGTGGGCGCCGAGGAGGCTGAGCCAGCGTGTGGGCGCGGAGGCGCTCTCGCCCTCACCCTCTCCCGCCAACGGGAGAGGGGGCAATACCGGCTTGGCTTGGGCTGTTTTCTCCCTCTCCCTATCTGGGACAGGGGGTGGGGTGAGGTCTGCCCTGTCACCACCTCGCGTCGCGCCTGCATTGGGTGCCGCATCGCCTCGCGCAGATAGCGGCCGGTGGCGGAATCGGTCGTCGCTTCCAGATCCGCCGCCGTGCCCTCAGCCACCAGCCGGCCGCCGCGCACGCCGGCGCCGGGGCCGATGTCGATCAGGTGCTCGGCGCGGCGAATCGTCTCCTCGTCGTGCTCGACGACGACCAGGGTGTTGCCCTTGTCGCTCAGGATGTGCAACGCGTCCAGCAGGATCTGGTTGTCGCGCGCGTGCAAGCCGATGGTGGGTTCGTCGAGCACATAGCACACGCCCTGCAGATTGCTGCCCAGTTGCGCGGCCAGGCGGATGCGCTGCGCTTCGCCGCCGGACAGCGTCGGGGCGCCGCGATCCAGCGTCAGATAGCCCAGGCCGACCTGTTCGAGAAAGTCGAGACGGCCCTTGATTTCGGGGATCAGATCGCGCGCGATGTCGGCGTCGCGGCCTTCGAGGTGCAGGCTGTCGAACCAGGCGCGCAGGTCGTGGACGCTGAGGTGGGCGAGTTGGGTGATGGATACGCCGTCACCCTCACCCCTGCCCTCTCCCGCGGGCGGGAGAGGGAGTAGATCCCGCGCCGCGATGCCAGTCTTGCTCCCTCGCCCCTCCGGGAGAGGGGTGAGGGTCTGCGCCGTTTCCAGCAACACCGCACGTGCAATCGGATTCAGACGCGTGCCCTGGCATGCGGGACACGCCACATCGCCCACATCCTCCACCTCAGGCTCGGAAAAGGTCTGCTCGCGCCCCTTCTGGTCGTCGGCCAGCACCGAGTCGTCCAGCGCCTTGCGCTGTTCGCGCGTGAGCTTGACGCCGGTGCCCACGCAGTCGGGGCACCAGCCGTGCTTGCTGTTGTAGGAGAACAGGCGCGGGTCAAGCTCCGCATACGAAGTGGCGCACACCGGGCAGGCGCGCTTGGTCGATAACACTTCCACCTGCCCGATGCGCGCCGTCGATGCGCCCGTCTCCATCGCGTTGCGCAGCCCGGCGATGTCGTGCAGCACATGCACCACGCCCTTGCCATGCTCCAGCGCGCGGGTCAGCGATTCGCGCAGCTGCGCCTCGTTGCCGGGGGTGACGGGCAGGCTCATCACGGGCAGCTCGATGGTGTGTTCCTTGAAGCGGTCGATGCGCGGGAAGTTCGTCGTCGGCAAGAAACTCGCCATCGACCCGCAGGTGCGTGAAGCCGCGCGGTCGCGCCCAGTCGGCCAGCTCGGTGTAGACGCCCTTGCGGCCGACCACCAGCGGCGCCAGCAGGCCGATGGTCTGGCCGCGAAAGCGCGTCAGGATCTGCGCGGCGATGCGCTCGGGCGTTTGCGGCTGCACGGCGGCGCCGTCGTGCACGCAGTGCTGCACACCCAGCTTGACGTAGAGCAGGCGCAGAAAGTGCCACACCTCGGTGGTGGTGCCGACGGTCGATTTGCGCCCGCCGCGCGACAGGCGCTGCTCGATGGCCACCGTCGGCGGGATGCCATACACCGCATCCACCTCCGGCCGGCCGGCCGGCTGCACGATGCTGCGCGCGTAGGCGTTGAGCGATTCCAGATAGCGCCGCTGCCCTTCGTTGAACAGGATGTCAAAGGCCAGCGTGGATTTGCCCGAGCCGCTGACGCCGGTGATGACGTTGAACTTGCCGCGCGGAATGTCGACGCTGAGGTTCTTCAGGTTGTGCTCGCGCGCATGCACGATTTCGATCACGGGTTCAGCGTTGGGCGTTGAGCGCCCCGCGTGGTATGTCGCGCGCGGTTCTTGCACGCTCAACGCTGAACGCTGAACGCCCAACTGCGCGACGTAGTCGCGCAAGGCCGCGCCGGTGTGCGAGGTCGGGTGCTGTGCCAGGTCATCGGGCGTGCCTTGCGCCACCAGCTGGCCGCCGGCGTCGCCGCCCTCGGGGCCCAGGTCGATCAGCCAGTCGCTGGCGCGCATGACATCCAGGTTGTGCTCGATCACGATCAGCGAATGGCCAGCGTCCAGCAGCTTGCGGAAGGCGCGCATCAGCTTGGCGATGTCGTCGAAGTGCAGGCCGGTGGTCGGTTCGTCGAACAGGAACAGCGTGCCCTTCTTCGCGGTCGGCTGGCGGCTGGCGCTGGCGCTCTTGGCCGCTTCGGCGAGAAAGCCCGCCAGCTTCAGCCGCTGCGCCTCGCCGCCGCTCAGCGTGGGCACGGGCTGACCGAGCTTGACGTAGTCGAGCCCCACATCGACGATGGGTTGCAAGGCGCGAATCACGTCGCGGTCCTGGGCGAACAGCTGGGCGGCTTCGGCCACGGTGAGGTCGAGCACGTCGGCAACGTTGAGCAGCCGTTTGCGCTGGGTCAGAAAATTGGGGTCACGAAAATTGGGGTCAGGAAAATTGGGGTCAGAGTCCAATTTCCCATCCACGGCCTGGGCCAGGCGATCGGCAGCGTCCTGGAAATTGGCGTCCGACCCCAACTTTCTTGCGGGGCGCTCGATGGTCACTTCCAGGATCTCGGGGCGGTAGCGCTTGCCGTCGCAATCCGGGCAGCGCAGGTAGACGTCGCTCAGAAACTGCATCTCGACGTGCTCGAAGCCCGAGCCGCCGCAGGTCGGGCAGCGACCATCGCCCGAGTTGAAGCTGAACTTGGCGGCGGTGTAGCCGCGCTGCCTGGCCAGCGGCGCGCCGGCGAACAGGGTGCGGAGGGTGTCCCAGGCGCCGACGTAGCTGACCGGGTTGGAGCGCGCCGTCTTGCCGATCGGCGACTGGTCGACGAAGACCACGCCGCTGAGCTGCTCGGCGCCCAGCACGCGCTGGTGCGAGCCGGGCGTTTCGGTGGCCTTGCCGAAGTGGCGCAGCAGCGCGGGCGCCAGCACGTCCTGGATCAAGGTCGACTTGCCCGAACCCGACACGCCGGTGACGGTGACCAGGCGCTGCAGCGGAAAGGCGACGTCGATGCCGCGCAGGTTGTGCTCGGCCGCGCCTTGCAGGATCAGGCGCGGCGTGTTCTCGGCCACCAGACGCGTGAAGCTGGGTCCGATCGACTTGCGCCCGCCCAGATAGGCGCCGGTCAGCGTGTCGGCGCTGCGCAGTTCATCGGGCGTGCCGTCGAACACGATGCGCCCGCCGGCGGCGCCGGGACCTGGGCCGAAGTCGAGCACACGGTCGGCCGCCAGCATCACGGCCGGGTCGTGCTCGACCACGACCAGCGTGTTGCCGGCGTTCTTCAGCCGCTGCATGGCCTGCGTGATGCGGTCCATGTCGCGCGGGTGCAGGCCGATGCTGGGCTCGTCCAGCACGAACAGCGTGTTGACCAGCGAGGTGCCCAAGGCCGTGGTCAGGTTGATGCGCTGCACCTCGCCGCCGCTCAGCGTGCGGCTTTGGCGGTCCAGCGTGAGGTAGCCGATGCCGACGTCGCACAGGTATTTGATGCGGGTGGTGATTTCTTCCAGGATGAGCTTGAGGGCCTGGGCGTCGGCGCTGCGCGCACCCTCACCCCGGCCCTCTCCCGCTGGCGGGAGAGGGAGTGAATCCGCCTTGCTCCCTCTCCCGCCAGCGGGAGAGGGCCGGGGTGAGGGCGCCTCCATGGCGCCGAAAAACCGCCGCAGCCGATCGATCGGCAGCAGCATCAGATCGTGCAGGCACAGCCCGGGCAGCGCCTCGAGTTGCTGGCGCGACCAGTCCACGCCCACGGGCATAAAGCGCTGCGCGGGCGCCAGCACGGCATCCGCGTCGGCCTTGCTGCCCACCCGCCACAACAGGCTCTCCAGCTTCAGCCGCGCGCCGCCGCAGTCCGGACACGGCGTGTAGCTGCGGTACTTGGACAGCAGCACCCGGATGTGCATCTTGTAGGCCTTGCTCTCCAGGTACTGGAAGAAGCGCCGGATGCCGTACCACTGCTTGCCCCAGTTGCCCTCCTTGTAATTGGGCGTGCCGTCGATCACCCAGGCCCGATGCTCGGGCGTGAGCTTGCTCCAGGGCGTGTCGCGCGGAATGCCGGCGGCCTCGGCGTGGCGCATCAGGTCGTCCTGGCATTCGCTCCAGGCCGGCGTCTGGATCGGCTTGATGGCGCCGGCGCGCAGGGTCAGGCGCTGGTCCGGAATCACCAGCCCCCAGTCGACCCCGATCACGCGCCCGAAGCCGCGGCAGCTGTCGCACGCGCCCACCGCCGAGTTGAACGAGAACATCGACGGCATCGGGTCGGTGTAGCGGATATCGCTCTCGGGGCAGTGCAGGCCGGTGGAGAACTTCCACGCCTGTGCCTGACCGGCGTCGTCGGCGGGCAGCACATGCACGGTCATGCGCCCGCCGCCGCGCCGCAGCGCCACCTCGATCGCCTCGACGGCACGCGCACGCTCGGCGCCCGCGATGCGGAAACGATCCGCCACCACGTCCAGCACCTTCTTGTCGCCCTCGATGCGCTCGGCCTGCACCCGCGTGAAGCCGCTGAGCGACAACCATTGGCCGACTTCTTCCGGTGTCGTGCTGGCCGGCAACTCGACCGCGAAGCTCAGCACCAGGCGCGGGTCGCCGGCCTGCGCGGCGCGGAACCGCAGTTCGGCATAAATGCTGTCCACGTTGTCGTGCCGCACCGGCAGCGCCGTCTGCCGGTCGAACAGCTGACCGGCGCGCGCGAACAGCAGCTTCAGGTGGTCGTTCAGCTCCGTCATGGTGCCGACGGTGGAGCGCGACGAACGCACCGGGTTGGTCTGGTCGATGGCAATCGCCGGCGGCACGCCCTCGATCCGGTCCACCGCCGGCTTGTCCATGCGGTCGAGGAACTGGCGCGCGTAGGCGCTGAAGGTCTCGACGTAGCGCCGCTGCCCTTCCGCGTACAAGGTGTCGAACACCAGGCTGGACTTGCCCGATCCGCTGGGCCCGGTCACCACCGTCAGTTCGCCAGTGCGGATGTCCAGATCCAGATTCTTCAGGTTGTGCTGGCGCGCGCCGCGAATCCGGATCAGGCCGCGCGGCGATGACGGTGTGCTCATGGGTGGCGAAGATTCTAGGCGCGCTCTGCCACAATGGTCGGGCCGCTGGCGGGTTCCCGTGCTCGCCGTGATGTCGACCCTCCCGCTTCCCCGCAAAGGTGGCCCGATGCAAGTTTCTGACATTCACGCCCTGCTGGCCGCGCACCGCGTGTTCGGCCTGCTGCCCGACGACGACCAGGCCGCCTTGGCGGCGCAATGGCAGCATCGGCATGTCGCCGCCGGCGCCATCGTGCTGGCCGAGAGCGAGATGCCCGAGCGCCTGGGCTGGCTGCTGGCGGGTGGTGTCGAGCTGGTCGATCCGGACGCGGTCTGGCGCTTGCCGCTGCGCCCGCAGGAGCTGTTCGGTGCCGGCGCCACCGCGCTCGATCCCCATGGCGCCCTGTACGCCGTCGCCAGCGCGGCCAGCGAAGTGCTGCTGCTGGACGCGGAGGCGCTGCACCAGCTGGTGCAGGCGCACCCACGCTTGCTGGCGCTGCTGCCGGCCATCCCGCGCCTGCCGCGCGCCCGGCCCCGCAGCAGCGCGGCGCAGTCGGGCAACATGATGACGCAGCCGATCGCCAGCCTGATCAGGCGCGCGCCGGTCAGCATCGACCGCGCCCAAAGCATCCGCAGCGCCGCCGAGCGCATGGCCGAGGCCAAGGTGTCGTCGATCCTGCTGACCCAGGACGAGCAATTGTTCGGGCTGATCACCGACCGCGACCTGCGCAGCCGCGTGGTCGCCCCCGGGATCGATCCGGCACGGCCGGTGGCCGACATCGCCACGCTGGCGCCGCTGACGCTGCAAAGCCAGCAGTCGGTGTTCGACGCCATGGTGCTGATGGCGCGCCAGAACGTGCACCATGTGCCGGTGCTGGACGGCGACCGGGTGCTCGGCATGGTGACCGCCACCGATCTCGACCAGTACCAGAGCCCGTCGGCGGTGTACCTGACCAACGACATCTACAAGCAGCCCGACCTGGCGGGCCTGGTGGCCTGCAGCGCGCTGGTCAAGGACTTGCAAAGCAGCCTGGCCACGGCCGAGACCAATGCCTACAGCACCGGACACATTGTGACCTCGGTGACCGATGCCTTCACCGTGCGGCTGATCCAGCTGGCCGAGCAGGCGCTCGGACCGGCCCCGGTACCCTACGTCTGGGTCGCCGCCGGCTCGCAGGCGCGCATGGAGCAGGCAGCCCGCACCGACCAGGACAACTGCCTGGTGCTGTCGGACGACTACCAGCCGGAACAGCACGGCGAGTACTTCCGGGCCTTCTCCCGCTTCGTCTGCGACGGCCTGAACGCCTGCGGCTACGTGTACTGCCCGGGCGAGATGATGGCGATGACCGACCAGTGGCGTCAGCCCCAGGCACGCTGGCGGCAGTACTTCCACCAGTGGATCCACAAGCCCGAGCCGATGGCGCTGATGCTGACCTCGGTGTTCTTCGACCAGCGCGCCGTGCACGGTGACAGCACGCTGCTGCAGGACTTGCGGCGCGAGGTGCTGGAACGCACGCGCGGCCACAGCCTGTTCCTGGCCCACATGGTCAGCAACGCGCTGAAGCAGCGCCCGCCGCTGGGCCTGTTCGGACAGATCACGGTCAGTCGCAGTGGCGAGCACCCGCGCGCGGTCGACCTCAAGCATGGCGGCATCGTACCGATCGTCGACCTGGCCCGCATCTACGCGCTGGCGGGTGGGCTGGAGCCGGTGAACACGCGGGATCGGCTGGAAGTGGCGGCGCAGAGCGGCGAAGTCAGCGCCCAGGCCACCCGCGACCTGGTCGATGCGCTGGAGTTCATCGCCGGCCTGCGCATCGACCACCAGACGCGCCAGATCAAGTCCGGCCAGGCACCCGACAACCACCTGAAGCTGGAGGAGCTCTCCAGCTTCGAACGCGGCACCCTGCGCGACGCCTTCGGCGTGGTGCAAAAACTGCAGTCCGTGCTGGCCCAGCGCTATCAGGCGGGTTTCTAGTGTCCTGGCAGTCCGTTCGCGAACGGGCCCTCGTACCCTCGGAGCAATCCAGTCTCAGTACTTGAGCCGCGCGTAGTAGGTCTTCTGCGCTGCCGCGCGCGCCTGGCCCAGCGTGAGGATGCCCATGTCCTTGAGCAGCGGGATCAGCTTGATCAGGACTTCGGCCGTCACCAGCGCGTCGCCCAGCGCCGTGTGGCGCCCCAGCACGGTGACGCCGAAGCGCTCGGCGATCGCCTCCAGCCGATGCGATTCCTGGTTCGGGTGCACCACGGCCGACAGCAGCAGCGTGTCGAGCACCGGCTGCTGGAAAGCCAGGCCCGTGCGTTGCTCCAGCAATTGCAGGAACTTCATGTCGAAGGCCGCGTTGTGCGCCACCAGCACGGTCTCTTGTGCGTACTGGTGGAACGCGGGCAGCACCTCCTCGATGCGCGGCTGGCCCGCCACCATGTCGGGCGTGATGCCGTGGATCGGGATGCCGGCGGCGGGAATGTCGCGCCCCGGGTCCACCAGCTGCTCGAACGCCTCCTGCCGCAGCAGCCGACCGTTGACCACCCGGGCCGCCCCGATCTGGATGATCTCATCACCCCCCGACGGACTGAGGCCGGTGGTTTCGGTATCGAACACCGTATAGGTCAGCTCGGCCAGCGGCCGCTCATCCAGTTCGCCGGCACCGGCGGCGAGGCCGAACAGGTCGAAGTCGAAGAACTCGGGCCGGCTCTCCACCGCCTGCAGCATGTCCATGTCCAGCTCGTCCTGGGCGCCGGCCAGCGGCAGCAGAAAGCGGAAAAAGGCCTGGTGGCGCACGCGATCGCGCTCGAACCACATCTCGGCGTCGTGGCGGTCCAGCACTTCGCGCACCGACATCGGTGAGGCCTCGCCGCCAATGCGCATCGGGTCCAGCTCCCAGCTCATCACGGTCTCGGTGCTCATCGCATGGCCGATCCACACCAGGTCGAGCTGCGCGCGCGCGCCCTGCGGCGCCAGCCGCAGCTGCAGGGTGCGCACCTCGAACTCGCCCACCAGGCGCTCGCCCAGGTAGGTCAGCGCCTGCAGCATCGAGAAGCTGTCCAGCCGCAGCCACAGCGCCGCATCGGCGGCCTCGACCGTGACCGGCAGCCGGCACCGTGCCTCGATCTGCTTGGCCGCCACGTCGACGAACTCGACGCCACGGATGTCCTCCAGCGGCCAGCGCGTATGCAGGTTGCGGGCCGACTTGTGGGCGACCTCGTCGATGTGGGTCTTCATGGTGACGGCCTCGTCGCGCAGCACGGCGAGGAAGCGCTCGTGCATGGCCGGCTCCAGGTCGTCGTAGCCCAGCATCTCCACCGCCGCCTGGGTGCTGGCCAGCGAAGCGCGGCTCTTCTCGATCAGGCCGTAGAGCAGACGGTCGCGCACGGTCTGCTCCTCGAAGCTGCGCGTGATGTTGTCCAGCATCAGCAGAAAGCCGCTCAGCTCCGGTGCACCGGCCACCGCCTCTGGCGCGGCATCGGTCACCGGCGCCATCTGCACCCGCAGCAGCTGGCCACCGCGCGTGCTGGTGACGAATTGCGCCGAGGGGTGCTGGGCACCGCGCGCCAGGCGCTGCTGCACGGTCTCCAGCGCGTGCTCGACCAGCTTCTGGTCGAACACGGCGTAGATCGATCGACCGATGCCGATCAGCTCGGCGCCGCCGGCCAGTTGCGGCGCATATGACAAGGCGCGGAACTGCATGCGCGCGCGGTTGTTGTAGAGCAGGATGCGCCCATCGCGGTTGCAGACCACCACGCTCTGGTTGAGCTCGGCCATCAGCGCCGCCAGCCGGTTGCGCTCCTGCCGCACGCTGGCGCTGGCCTGCGCCACCTGGGCGGCAACGTCGCCGCGCAGGCCATCGCGCTGCGCCGCAAGCTGGTTGATGGCGTCGATCAGCGGCCGTCGGCCCGCATCCGCGTGCGGCTTCAACTGCAGCGGCTCGCTGGCCTGCACCAGCGCGCGCGTCTGCTCGGCCAGCTCGGGCAGCGCGCTGACGCGCGGCACCCACCAGCGCAGCAGCGCCGCCATCGTCGCCACCCCGCCCAGCGCCCAGGCCAGCACCAGCAGCGCGGCGCGCGAACCCAGCAACTGGATGAACTGGGCGCGCTCGGGCTCGTCCAGCGCCAGCGCCACCAGGCCAAGCGCCACGGCCAGCCACACCGCCAGCGCCAGCGCCAGCAGCGCCAGTGGCTGCAGCAGCAGGCGCCGGTTTCTCAAGCGGCGCCCTCCAGCATCTCGGCCACCTTCTGCACCAGATCGCGGGTCGAGAACGGCTTGGTCATGTAGGCGTTGGCGCCCAGCGCCATGCCCTTGCTGATGTCGTTTTCACGCCCCTTGGCCGTCAGCATCAGGATGCGCACGCCGTCAAGCGCAGGGTCGGCGCGGACTTCCTGGCAGACCTCGAAGCCGGTCTTGCCCGGCATCATCACGTCCAGCAGCACCAGCGCGGGCCTCTCGCGCTGGATCGTCTCCAGCGCCTGCTGGCCGTCGGTCGCCAGCAGCACCTGGTAACCCGCGCGCTTCATCAGGTACTCCAGCAGGATGATGATGTTCGGCTCGTCGTCGGCCACCAGCAGTTTGTGCATCATGTCGGTTCGTTCTCCTGCGTGGCCGGCGCGCGCGACCGATCACCGGGCGCCAGCAGCGGCAGCGTGAAATGAAAGGTGGCGCCGTGCCCCGGGCGCGAGCGCACCCCGATCTCGCCGCCATAGTGTTCCACGATTTGCCGGCTGATGGGCAGGCCCAGACCGGTGCCCTGGCGACGTTCGCGCGGGTCGCCAACCTGGCGGAACTTCTCGAAGGCGACCTGCTGGTCGGCCGCCGAAATCCCGGGGCCGTTGTCGCTCACCGACACCGTCACGGTGTCGTCCGCCCGCACCAGCTCGACCCGCACCAGGCCCTCGGCCAGGGGCACGAACTTGACCGCGTTGGACAGCAGGTTGAGCATCACCTGCTGCAGCTTGTCGGGGTCGGCGCGCACCGGTGCCGGCGCGCCATCCTCGGGCAGCAGCACCTCGACCGCGCAGCCGCGCTCGCGGAACAGCTCGCGCGTGGTCTCGATGGCCTGCGGCACCAGCGCGCGCAGGTCGACCTCGGCGTCGTGCCACTCGGCGCTGCCGACCTCGATCTTGGCCAGGTCGAGCACCTGATTCACCAGGCGCGACAGGCGCTCGGCCTCGGCGACGACGATGCCGATGAACTGCTGGCGCTGCGCGGCCGGCATGTCGGGGTCGTCCAGCATCAGCTCGGCCAGCGCGCGGATCGAGGTCAGCGGCGTGCGCAACTCGTGCGTGACGGAGGACATGAACTCGTCCTTCAGCACGTCCAGGCTCTTGAGCTGCTCGTTGGCCTCGCGCAGGCGCGCGGTGGCCTCTTCGAGCGAGCGCGACTTGTCCTCCAGCGCGCGCGAGTAGGCGCGCAGTTGCGAAGCTTCTTCCAGCATGCTCAGCACGTCCTCGGTGGTGAGCGATTCTTCCTGCGCCACCGAGGACACCAGCACCCGCGCCGAGGCGCCGCCCACGGCGCCGGCCAGCTTGGTCTCGACAAAGCTGACGAAGCGCGCGTCGGCGCGCGCCGCCGCCTCGGCGCCCCAGCGCGCCACATACTCGTCAAACATGGCCTGCGCCCGCTCGGCGCCGAAAAAGCGCACGCACAGCTGGCGCAGGTCCTCGACGCGCGCCTCGCCGCGCCAGAACACCGGCGTCGCGCCGCCCACGCCGCGTCCGGTGTCGACGAACACCAGCGCCTGGCTGGTCTCGCGGGCCGAGGGCTCGCGCGCCAGCGACAGCGCCACGTAGGCCGACACGTTCAGCAGCAGGCTCCAGAACAGCGAGTGCGTCAGCGCGTCCAGGCCCGTGAGGCCGAACAGCGCCTCGGGCTTGAGCCAGGCGATGCCGCCCGGTCCGAGCCGCACGAAGGTGTCGTCCAGCCAGCCCGACCGAGCGATCGAAGGCAGCATCAGTGTGTACACCCAGATGCCGAAGCCGGCCGCCAGGCCACCCAGCGCGCCCGCCCGCGTGCCGGCGCGCCAGTACATGCCGATCAGCGCCGCCGGCGCCAGCTGCGCCACGGCGGCGAAGCTGATCAAGCCGATGCTGACCAGTGCGTAAGCTTCGCTGGCGATGTGGAAATAGCTGTAGCCCAGCAGCAGCAGCAGCAGAATGGTGAAGCGCCGGATGCCCAGCAGGATGCGCGTCAGGTCGGGCAGCCCATCGCCCAGCACCCGCCGCCAGCGCAGCAGCAGCGGCAGCACCAACTCGTTGCTGACCATGATCGAGATGGCAATGCTTTCCACGATCACCATGCCAGTAGCGGCCGACAGCCCGCCCACGAACACGAACAGCGCCAGCGCCTGCTGGCCCGCCGCCAGCGGCAGCGAGAGCACGAAGTTGTCCGGGTTGCTGCTCTGGCCATCGAAGTACAGCAGCCCGCCCAGCGCGATCGGCAGCACGAAGATATTGATCGCCAGCAGGTAGGCCGGAAACACCCAGCTGGCGCGGCGCAGGTGGCGCTCGTGCACGTTCTCGACCACCATGATCTGGAACTGGCGCGGCAGCATCAGCACCGCCAGCATGGCCAGCACGATCATGGTGAACCACTGCGGCCAGGCAAAGGCGGTGCCCTGCTCCAGCCGCATCAGCGCGCGCAGTTCCGGGTGCGCCTGCGCGCGCGCGAAGATGTCGCCGACGCCGTCGTACAGGCCGTAGGTGACGAAGGCGCCGACCGCCAGAAAGGCCACCAGCTTGACCAGCGACTCGAAGGCGATGGCCGCCACCATGCCCTCGTGGCGCTCGGTGGTGTCGAGATGGCGGGCGCCGAAGATCATGGTGAAGCCGGCCAGCACCAGCGCCAGGTAGAAGGTGCCGTCCTGGCTCCACGGCACCTGGGCCGTGCTCTCGGCCACGCCGGGCACGGTCAGCAAGGCGTAGGCAGAGGACACCGCCTTCAGCTGCAGCGCGATGTAGGGCACCACGCCGACGATGGCGATCAGCGTCACGCTGACGGCCAGCAGCCGGCTCTTGCCGTAGCGGCTGGCGATGAAGTCGGCAATCGAGGTGATGCGCTGCGCCTTGCTGATGCGGATGATCTTGCGCAGCACCATCCAGCCGAGCACCATGGCCAGGGTCGGGCCCAGGTAGATCGGCAGGAACCACAACCCGCCGCTGGCGGCGCGGCCGACGCTGCCGAAGTAGGTCCAGGCGGTGCAGTACACGCCCAGCGACAGCGCGTAGGTCCAGGAACTGTTGATCAGCGAGTGGCCTTGCGCGGCGCGGCGGTCGCCGAAGTAGGCGACCACGAACAGCAGCGCCAGATAGGCCAGCGAGATCGTCAGGACCAGCGCCGTGCTCATGGGGTCGACCGGCGGCACAGGCGTGGCCTATCGATCCAGCTGCAAGGGGTGCTGGGTCTGCTCATCGTCGGTCGATTCACCGGCGTCGGCGCCGCGCCACTCCATCAACACCGCCAGCGCGACGATGATCAGCAGCCAGATGACAAAGGCGGCGGTGGGCAGCAGCGGCCAGCCGAACACGAACTCATCGTGGTCCCAAATGCTGAATAGGGGGAAGTTCAGCAGCAGGCTGCCCAGCACGAACAACCCGATCAATCGTTCCGTCAGCTTGATCTTCCCCATGGTCGCAGCCTCCTGCCTTCTCTGTCGATCGTGCGGGCACCCAGCACTTGCTGGCATGCTAACCAAAAAAGCCCATCACGCACATCTGCCGCACCCACCTGGGCACGCTGGCAAGCCCCGGCAGATCAACGGCACGCCTTTCGATAAATGGCGTCGTGCGCCTCGATCTTCTCCACCGCGCCCGAAATCTGGTGCTTTCCCGGATCGAAGGGCACCCGCTCAAGGGTGTTGCAGTTCAGCACGAAGGCCTGCGTGTCAAGTCCTTCGATCGGATCGGCACGAAAGGTGTATTCGATGTACTCGACCAGGACCTGATGATCCTGCAGCCGGCTGGAAAACTTCCCGTCCAGTATGGTGAAGGCGCTGACCGCCGGATAGACATAGCGCCAAGGCTTGAGAAAAGAGGTTTCACGCTTTTCCGCGATCACCGTGGTGCCGGCGGGCAACTGACTGAGCTTGAACGCATGCCAGCTGTAGTCGTAATAGGCCAGGTAGCCGAACATGCCAGCGGCCGCGGACGCGGGGATCAGCCACTTGGGCACTTTGCCGCGCGTCAGTTTCCTGAGCCCGAAGGCGGCCCCGCCCAGGCAGACGGCCATGATCAACACGGCAAACAGATGCCAAATCATGTGGTTTCTTGCTCCGAATGAAAAAGTGGGCTTTCGAGAAGAAAGCCCACTTGGATATCAGCCGATCAACTCAGGTCGGCATTACGGGTAACGCACCCGGCGCACCATGGTCCGCAACTCCTCGCTCGGCCGCTCGGTGGCATTCGACACCACCACCGAGGTGATGATATTGATGGTGGCGCCGATGACACCGAAGGACAGCGGCGAGATGCCCAGGATCCAGTGCTCAGGCGTATTCGGGAAGTTGTTGGTTCCCGGAATGAACAGCCAGCCCAGGTACATGAAAATGTAGGACACGGTCGCGATGCCACCCGCCAGCATGCCGGCGGTCGCACCCTTGGCATTGATGCGGCTGACGAAAATACCCAGGACCAGGGCCGGAAATATCGTCGCCGCCGCCATGCCGAAGGCCAGGGCCACCGTCTGCGCCGCAAAGCCTGGTGGATTCAAGCCCAGCCAGGTGGCAATGACAATGGCGCCCACCATCGCGATTCGCGCATTGAGCAGCTCCTGCTTTTCCGACAGATGCGGCATCAAGGTGTTCTTCAGCAAGTCATGGCTGACCGCCGAGGAAATCGCCATCAACAGACCGGATGCGGTGGACAGCGCCGCCGCGATGCCACCCGCCGCCATCAGGCCGATCAGCCAGCCCGGCATGTTGGCCACCTCGGGCAGGGCCAGCACCAGGATGTCGTTGTTCACCGTCAGCTCGTTGCCGTTCCAGGTCTTGGCCCACTCGGCGGTGGTGGGCAGTTCCTTGTTGGCGCCGTTGTAGAACTGGATGTGGCCGTCCTTGTTCTTGTCTTCGAACTTCAGCAGGCCGGTTTCCTCCCAGTTCTTCACCCAGCCCGGTCGCTCGTCGTACACCAGCGGCGCCGCCTGGGTGCCGTTCGGGTAGATCGTCTCGATCAGGTTCAGGCGCGACATGGCGGCCAGCGCCGGCACGGTGGTGTAGAAGATCGCGATGAACACCAGCGCCCAGGCGGCCGACCAGCGGGCATCGCGGATGTTGGGCACCGTGAAAAAGCGGATGATGACGTGCGGCAGGCCAGCGGTGCCGACCATCAGCGTCAGCGTGAACAGGAACATGTTCCACTTGTTGCTGACGTCGGCGGTGTAGTCCTGGAAACCCAGGTCGCGCACGACTTCGTTCAGCTTCTGCAGCAGCGGCTGACCCGAGGCCAGATGTTCACCAAACATGCCGGTCTGCGGCAGGACATGGCCGGTCATCATCACCGACAGGTAGGCCGCCGGGATGGTGAAGGCCAGGATCAGCACGACGTATTGCGCCACCTGGGTGTAGGTCACGCCCTTCATGCCACCCAGCACCGCGTAGACGAAGACCACGATCGCCGAGATCAGCAGACCCATGTCACTGTCCACTTCCAGGAAGCGGGAGAAGGCCACGCCAGCGCCGGTCATCTGGCCGATCACGTAGGTCAGCGAGATCACCACCAGACACAGCACCGCCACCACGCGCGCGGTCTTGCTGGCGTAGCGCGTACCGACGAAGTCGGGCACCGTGTAGGTGCCGAAACGGCGCAGATAGGGCGCCAGCAGAGTGGCCAGCAGCACGTAGCCGCCGGTCCAGCCCATGATGAAGGCCGAGTTGACGTAACCGACCGAGATGAGGCCGGCGACGGAAATGAACGAGGCCGCCGACAGCCAGTCGGCCGCCGTCGCCGCCCCGTTGACAATGGGGTTGACCTCGCCGCCCGCGATATAGAACTCGCGCGTGGTCTTGGCGCGGGCCCAGATCGCGATCCAGGTATAGACGACGAACGAGCCGATGACGAAGATGAAGTTGATCCAGAACTGGCTCATGGTCACTCCTCCAGGCCAAATTCTTTGTCGAGCCGGTTCATTCTCCAGGCGTAGAAGAAGACCAGCGCCAGGAAAGTCAGGATCGAGCCTTGCTGGGCAAACCAGAAACCCAAATCCGTACCGCCGACTGAAATACCGCTCAGCATGGGACGCAGCAGAATGCCGAATCCATAGGACACCAATGCCCAGACAATCAGGCAAAAGCTAATCAATTTCACGTTGGCGCGCCAATAAGCGCGATCTCTTTCCGTAAGTTCTTTGGCCATGTTATCTCCTGATTTTCCTGCCCTATTGATATTTCCAGGCAGAAAGGTTGACTTCGAATTTCAGATCAAGTCATTGCAACTCAATCAAATTTCGTACGGGTTATTGCACGCTCAAGTGCCATGGCGCGCGTGAACTGGGGAGCAGATTAAAAGTACTTCTTAAGGCATCTCCTTACATGGTTTGAATAAAAATCGCATCCGACGAAGATATCAATTTTCATTTTCAACAAATTTCCAGCCAATCCACCCTAGGCGGCAGCCCTCAAGTCCCGCTGGCCGTCAACTCTCTACGGGTTTTCAGAGATTTCATGAGAGGCAGTGATCCGATTCACCCTCATGCGCCGTCTTTAATTGCGTGCCCAGAGGCGCCGCCGATCAGGCGGCCATGCCATCTTTGCATCCACGCTTACAGAGTTCTGACGAAAGGTCGATTCGGCTCTGCACTTGAGGGATAACCCTCACGTAAGAGCGCGGTCAGTACAAGATTTCAGAATCGCACGCAGGTCGCCGCACAGTTCTGTGACGGCGACCTTCAACCCTTCAGGAGACAACCCATCATGACCACATCCAGCGCGGATCCGGTCGTCGCGCGCATCCAGCGCAACCCCAAGTACCAGGAGCTGAAATCCAGGCGCAATCGCTTCGGCTGGACGCTCGCCATCCTGATGCTGGTCGTGTACTACGGCTACATCGCCTTGATCGCCTTCGACAAGGAATTCCTGGCCCAGCCCATGGGCAGCGGCGTCACCACCATCGGCATCCCGATCGGCATGGCGGTGATCGTGTTCACCATCGTCATCGTCGGCGTCTACGTGCGCCGCGCCAACAGCGAGTACGACGCGCTGACGCGCGAAATCCTGAAGGAAGCGACGCAATGAGCACCCAACGCAGCATCCTCGCCGCGCTGGCGCTGCTCGGCGCCACCAGCGCCTACGCGGCCGGCGGCGACGTCGGCGTGGCCGCCAAGCAGGCCACCAACTGGACCGCCATCATCATGTTCACCGCCTTCGTGGTGGCCACGCTGTGGATCACCAAGTGGGCGGCCGGGCGCACCAAGTCGGCGGCCGACTTCTACACCGCCGGTGGTGGCATCACGGGCTTCCAGAACGGGCTGGCGATCGCGGGCGACTACATGTCGGCCGCGTCCTTCCTGGGCATTTCGGCGGCCGTCATGGCCAACGGCTACGACGGCCTGATCTACTCGATCGGCTTCCTGGTCGGCTGGCCCATCCTGACCTTCCTGCTGGCCGAGCGCCTGCGCAACCTGGGCAAGTTCACCTTTGCCGACGTCGCCGGCTACCGCTTCCAGCAGGCACCGATCCGCGCCTTCGCCGCCAGCGGCACGCTGGTGGTGGTGGCCTTCTACCTGATCGCGCAGATGGTCGGCGCCGGCCAGCTGATCAAGCTGCTGTTTGGCCTGGACTACTGGGTGGCCGTGGTGCTGGTGGGCGCGCTGATGATGATCTACGTGCTGTTCGGCGGCATGACCGCCACCACCTGGGTGCAGATCATCAAGGCGGTGCTGCTGCTGTCGGGCGTGAGCTTCATGGGCTTCATGGTGATGGCCAAGTACGGCTTCAGCCCCGAGCGCCTGTTCGCGGATGGCGTGCGCGTGCGCACCGAGATCGCGGCGGCCGGCGGCGCCGATCCCACCGCCGCCGCCAAGGCGGGCCTGGCCATCATGGGCCCGGGCGGCTTCATCAAGGACCCGATCTCGGCCATCAGCTTCGGCATGGCCCTGATGTTCGGCACGCTCGGCCTGCCGCACATCCTGATGCGCTTCTTCACCGTGCCCGACGCCAAGGAGGCGCGCAAGAGCGTGTTCTGGGCCACCACCTGGATCGGCTACTTCTACATCCTGATCTTCATCATCGGCTTTGGCGCCATCACCCTGGTGCTCACAAACCCCGAGTTCGCCGACACCACCAAGGGCGTGATCCACGGCGGCGCCGGCACGGCCAACATGGCGGCGGTGCTGGTGGCCAAGGCGGTGGGCGGCAACGTGTTCTACGGCTTCATCTCGGCGGTGGCGTTTGCCACCATCCTGGCGGTGGTGGCGGGCCTGACGCTGTCGGGCGCATCGGCCGTGTCGCACGACCTGTATTCCACCGTGTTCATGAAGGGCAAGGCCGACAGCACCAAGGAACTGCGCGTCTCGCGCATCACCACGCTGGCGCTGGGCGTGATCGCGGTGGTGCTGGGCATCCTGTTCGAGAAGCAGAACATCGCCTTCATGGTGTCGCTGGCGTTTGCCATCGCGGCCTCGGCCAACTTCCCGGTGCTGCTGCTGTCGGTGCTGTGGAAGGACTGCACCACCCGTGGCGCGGTGATCGGTGGCTTCCTGGGCCTGATCTCCTCGGTGGTGCTGACGCTGTTCTCGCCCTCGGTGTGGGAAGCCACGCTGGGTCATCCGAAGGGTTCGGCCTGGTTCCCCTACACCTCGCCGGCGCTGTTCTCGATGACCATCGGTTTCGTCGGCATCTGGCTGTTCTCGGTGCTGGACCGCAGCGCGCAGGCCGCCAAGGAGCGCGCCGCGTTCCCGGCGCAGCAGGTGCGTTCGGAAACCGGCCTGGGTGCCTCCGGCGCCTCGGGGCACTGAGTCCCAACCCGCCGGCCACCCCGCGTCGGCGGCACCATCGAAAAACCGGGCTTCGGCCCGGTTTTTTTGCGCGCCTACCGGCTGGAATCTTTCACGCGTTGGCCAACGCCCGCAGTTTGATGAAGGCCAGCCCCGCCATCACCGCCTTGTCGAGGGCATCGTGCGGCTCGCGCCACGGCAAGCCCAGATCGTCCATCAGGGTGGCAAAGCGCAGGTCAATCTGGACGTTGTCCTGCTGCGCGTACGGCGGCAGCTGGCGGAACTTGTGGTCGTGGTAAAGCGCCGACACCTCGATGCGCGGCTGCGGCAGCCCGATGCCGATCAGCGGCGTCACCATCCGGTCGAGCAGGGCCAGCTTGAAGTCGAGGTAGTAGCCGACCAGCGGGCGCGGGCCGACGAATTCAAGCACGCGGCGCGCCGCCTCGGCCGGCGCCAGGCCGTCGGCCAGATCCTGCTCGCGCAGGTGGTGCAGGCGGATGCTCTCGGCCGGCACCGGCCGCTCGGGCCGCACCAGCAGCTCGAGCCGCTCGCTGGCCAGCAGGCGGTGGCCACGGATGCGCACCGCGCCGATCGAGAGAATCTCGTCGCTGCGGGGGTCCAGCCCGGTGGTCTCGCCATCGATCGCCACCCACTCATCGGCGGGCGGCAGCTCGAACAGGTAGCGGAACGCCGGGTCCTTCAGCTGGCGCCGCCGCCACGCCCGCAGCAAGGCGGCGCGCCCGCCGCCGGTTCCATGCTGGGCCCGCCGCGCCATTTCAGAGCGCGCTCAGCTTGAAGCGGTGGCGCAGCTGCGTCTTGAAGCGGCGCACCACGCCCAGCGCGTCTTTCAGCAGGTCGCGGTCGGCGCTGCTCAGCTCGTGGACGTCGACCGCGCCGGACACCGGCCGGCCCTTGTCCAGCTCGGCCAGCCCGGCCTGCAGCCGCACATCCATGAAGACGCCCAGGCTCTCGGTCAGCTCGCGCGCGGTCTGCGCCGACAGCTCGCCCGCCGCCTGCAGCGCCTGGATGCGGTCGGCGGTCGACTGCGGGCGCAACCGGTGCGCCAGCGCCAGGCTGCGCACGCCGTGCACCAGCGGGAAGATGCCTTCCTTCTTCAGGTTCATGCGCCGCTCGGCGTCGGCGCCGGCCAGCTCCAGCACCCGGTTCCACCAGCCGTCGCTGGAGCCAAAGGCGTCGATGGCGGCGGCAAAGCGCGCCAGCGTGGCGTCGTTGTCGGTCGCCAGCGCCATCAGCCCCTCGCGCACGCCGTCCAGCAGGCGCGCATCGCCCGCCACCGCGTGGGCGTCGAGGAAGATCGCCAGGTTCATCAGGCCGTCGGCGTCCGGCATCAGCAGCCAGCGCCGCGCGGTGCGCGCGAAGTCGCTGGCGCTCATGCGCCACGCAGGGTTGTTGACCATGATGCGGCCCGGGCATTCCGGATAGCCGAAGCTCGCCAGCGCCGCCGAGAAGCGGTCGCAAATGGCCTGCAGATCGTCCGGCGGCGCGTAGTCGTCGCGCCAGACCAGGCCGTTGTCCTGGTCGGTCTTCAGCAGTTGCTCACCGCGCCCCTCGCTGCCCATCACGAACAGGCAGCTGGCCGCCGCCAGCTCGGGCGGCGCGATCAGCGCCCAGGTGCGCGCGAACAGGCGCGCGTTGAGATCGCGCACCATGGTGGCCACCAGCGGCACCCGGGTGCCGCTGCGCACCATGCGCGCAATCATCGGCGTGATGCGCCCGGCCGCGTCGGCCAGCTCGTCCAGCGTGTGGGCGGCATCGATCTGCATGCCGATCAGGTGCGAGTGGTTGGACAGGAAGGCGAACACGTCCAGCGACTCCAGCACGCCGCGCACCGCGTCGCCGTCCATCACCACCACCCGGTGGATGGCGTGGCGCAGCATCAGCGCCAGCGCATCGCCCACCTGATCGCCGGCCTGCACCGTGATGAGCTGGTAATTGGCCAGCAGCCCCACCGGCAGCTGGTCCAGCGGCGTGCCGCGCAGCACCGCCTTGTGCAGCGCGGTGGCGGTGAAGATGCCCAGGCGCGGCGGGTCGCTGCGGCTGTCGCGCACCAGCACGTTGCTGGTCTTCTTGTCGTGGAACACCCGCACCACCGACACGATGTCGGTCTCGGCATCGACCACCTGCACCGGCCGCAGAAAGGCCTGGTCCACGCGCGCGGTGTTGAGCGCGATCAATTCGTTTTGGTGGCGCCGCTCGCCCAGCGCCGACAGCTTCTGGCCCAGGTCGGAAAACAGCAGCGCGCCAAAGGTGGCGTTGGCGGCGATCAGGTCTTTCACCGTCTGCCGCGCCAGCTCGTAGGCCACCACCTCCTCGGCGGCGACGAAGCGGCTGGAGGACTTGCCGGCGACCAGGGCGCGGCCGTCGAAGCAGTCGTCCGGCCCGTAGACGGTGACGATCTCGGCGCCGTCGAACTGGGTGACGTGGCCCTTGATGATGACGAACAGGTGCGTCGGCGCCGCGCCCACGTCCAGGATCACCTCGCCCTTGGGGAAATAGGCGACGTCGATGTTGTCCTGCACCAGGCGCTGCTCCACCTGGGTCAGGCAGTCGAACGGCGAGGCCGAGAAGTTGAAGGCGTTGGGCATGCGTGCGGTCGACTCGTGGAGCGCGTGGGATGTGGCGCGGATCAATCCGCCGTGCGGCGGCGCGCGCCCGAGGCGATGCGGGTGCCGGCGCGCCAGGCCGCGTCCAGCGCCGCGTCGCCGGTCAGTTGCGCGCGCAGCATCGGCAAGGCGTCGAAGCCCCAGAACAGGCGCTCATCGAAGACAAAGCTCGGCACGCCGAAGACGCCGCGCGCCAGTGCCTCGTCGGTGGCCTGCCGCAACGCCTGACGCGCGGCAGCGCCCGCGGCGTCGGCGCCGGGCGCCAGACGCGCCGTCAGTTCGGCCAGGCGCTCGGGGTCGTCGGCCGCCGCGCCGGAGCGCCAGACGTGGTGAAAGATGGCCTCGCACACAAAGCGATTCGGCGTGCCCTGGCGCGCACCAGCCCAGGCCAGACGCAGCAGGCCGAGCGGATTGAACGGGTGCGCCGCCGGCAGCTGCAGCGGGATGCCGTGCGCCTGCGCCAGCCACAGCACCTGGCGGTAGGTCCAGTCGCGCTTGGGCGCTATCTCGGCCGGGCCGAGCTGGCCGTGGTGCTTGAGCAGGCCGGCAAACAGGATCGGGCGGTAGACGACCTCGTAGCTCAGCCCCTCCAGCGCGCGCGGCAAGTGCTCGAACGCCAGGTAGGCGTAGGGCGAGATGAAGTCCAGGTAGCAGTCGAGGCGCTTCATGGCGCGGCACCCTCGCTGACGCGTCGGGCGCGAATGCGGCGCCAGACGGCGCGCCGGCCGGCCTCGTCCAGCCCGCCCCAGGCGCCGATCTCGTCCAGCCGGCGCTGGCAGCCTTCGCACCAGCCGGTCACGGCGCTGACGCGGCAGACCTGGATGCAGGGCGACGGCGCGGGGCCGGCGTCGCGATCGGGATCGAAGCGGAGCCAGGCGCCCGTGGTTGCTGTATCGGTGGACATGGCGTGGCCGTCAGGATCAGGCCGCTGCCTGCACCACGTCGGCCACCGGCGCGCCGGTCAGGCGCTCCAGGTCGGTCGGCGTCAGCTTGAAGACGCCGTGCGGGTGCCCGGCCGCCGCCCAGATTTCGCCAAAGCGGAACAGTTCGCGGTCGATCAGCGTCACCGGCAGATCGGCGTGCGCCACCGGCGACACGCCGCCAATGGAAAAACCGGTCCTGGCCTTGACGAAGTCGGCGTCGGCGCGACCCAGCTTGCCGACGATGGCCTCCACCTTCTTCTCGTCCACGCGCTTGTCGCCACTGGTGATGACCAGCACCGCCGCGTCGTCGCTCTTGCGGCGGAAGATGATGCTTTTGGCGATCTGCCCGACGCCGATGCCCAGCGCATCGGCGGCCTGCTGCGCCGTGCGCGCAGCGTCATCCAGCATCCGTGGCCGGTGCGCGTGGCCGGCGGCCTGCAGGGCCGCGGCGACCCGCTGCACGCCCTCGGGCAAGGTTTTCAGTTCAGCTTCCGTCATCTCCACTCTGCCTTCATCCCGCCTTCACCGCGCGATCGACCATCAACAAACCGGCGCCCATGCCCACCAGCACGCCGCCGAACACGCGATTCTGCGTGCGCCGCGCGCGCACCGAGCGCAGCAGCACGCGCAGGCGCGAAGCCAGCAAGGCGTAGCCGTGCATCACCACCGTATCCACCGCCACCGTGGTGAGCAGCAAGATCAGCAGTTGCAGCGCCAGCGGGCGCTTTGGATCAATGAACTGCGGCAGCACCGCCACCATGAAGACGATGCCCTTGGGATTGGTGGCGTTGGTCAGCGCGCCGCGCACCAGGCGCTGGCGCGTGCTCAGGCCCACCCGCTCGGCGGCGGCGCCCTGGTCCTGCGGCGCCGCGTCCACGCGCGTGCGCCACTGCTTGACCCCGAGCCAGATCAGGTAGCCCGCGCCCAGCAGCTTGACCACCATGAAGGCCGTGGTGGAGGCCAGCAGCACCGCGCCCACGCCAGCGCCCGCCACCAGCAGGATGACGGTCAGGCCGATTTGCAGGCCGACGATGGTGGCCGTGGTCTGGCGCACGCCGTAGCTGAGCCCGTGGCTCATCGACAGCACCGCGCCCGAACCGGGCGACACCGCGATCACCCACGAGGCGACGAAGTAGGCCAGCCAGACGTGCAGATCCATGGCGCTTCAGCCCGCGCGCTTATTGAGCAGGGCCACGGCCACGCGCGACTGCGGCTGGCGGCCAAGAAAGTCGCTGATGAACGCGCCGGCGTCCACCAGCCTGTCGAGGTCGATGCCGGTGGCGATGCCCATGCCGTGCAGCATGAACACCACGTCTTCGGTCGCCACGTTGCCGGTGGCGCCCTTGGCGTACGGGCAGCCGCCCAGGCCGGCGACGGAGGACTGGAAATTCCACACGCCCAGTTCCAGCGCCGCCAGCGTGTTGGCCAGCGCCTGGCCGTAGGTGTCGTGGAAATGGCCGCTGACGTCGTCGATGGCGAAGTGCTTCAGCGTCGCCTCGATCGCCGCCTGCACCTTGCGCGGCGTGCCCACGCCGATGGTGTCGGCCACGTCCACGCGCTGCACGCCGATGCCCTTCATCAGGCCGGCGAGATAGCCCACCTGCTCGGGCGCGATCTCGCCCTCGTACGGGCAACCCACGGTGCAGCTCATGGCGCCGCGCACGGCGAGGCCCTGGGCGCGCGCGGCCTCGACCACCGGGGCGAAGCGCTCGATGCTCTCGGCGATCGAGCAGTTGATGTTCTTCCGGCTGAAGGCCTCGCTGGCGGCGCCGAAGACGACGATCTCGTCGGGTCGGCTGTCGACCGCCGCCTCAAAGCCCTTCAGGTTGGGCGTCAGCACGCTGTAGCGCACGCCGCTCTGGCGCTGCATACCGGCCATGACCTCGGCCGCGTCGGCCATCTGCGGCACCCACTTGGGGCTGACGAAGCTGGTGACCTCGATCTCCTTCAGGCCCGCCTCCTGCAGGCGCTGCACCAGCTCGATCTTCACGGCCGCCGGCACCGGCTGCTTCTCGTTCTGCAGGCCGTCGCGCGGGCCGACGTCGATGATCCTGACGTGGGTGGGCAGTCTCATGGGGCGAATCTTTCAGGTCGAGCGAAGTCCAGGCAGCCAGTTTAGCGATCCTGAGTTCAGTAGCCGCGCGCGCGTTGCACCAGGCCGCTGGGCGCATCGCCACCACGCTCCAGCGCCCGCACGCCCTGCGCCACCTGCCGCAGCGCGTCCTCGCGCACGGTCATGCCGGAGATGTGCGGCGTCAGCGTGACCCGAGGGTGCGCCCACAGCCAGTGGCCGGGTGGCAGCGGCTCCTGCCGCACCACGTCCAGCGTGGCGCCGGCCAGATGGCCCTGGTCCAGCTGTTCGCGCAGATCGTCCTCGACCACCAGCGCGCCGCGCGCCAGGTTGATCAGGTACGCCCCCGGCCGCAGGCGCGCCAGCCGGGCGCGGTTCAGGATGCCGTGCGTGGCCTCGGTCAGCGGCAGCAGGCACACCAGCACGCGCGCGGCGGCCAGAAAGTCGTCCAGCTCGCCATCGCCGGCAAAGCAGCGCATGCCGGGCAAGTCGCGCCGGCTGCGGCTCCAGCCCAGCAGCGGAAACTCGAACTGCCGCACCGCCTGCGCGACGCGCGTACCCAGCACGCCCAGGCCCATGATGCCGACCGGGCAATCGGCGCGCGAGCGCGGCGGGCGCAGCGTCCAGTCCGACGCCTGCTGCTGTCGATCGTAGGCGTCGAACTCGCGGAAGAAGCGGATCAGGGCATGGCACACGTACTCGGCCATCTGCACGCCCATGCCGGCGTCCTCCAGCCGCAGCACCTGCAGGCCGGGCGGCAGGCGCAGGGCCAGCAATCGGTCGACCCCGGCACCCAGGTTGAACGCAGCCTTCAGTTGCGGCTGCTCGTCAAACAGTTGCTGCGGCGGGCCCCACACCAGGGCGTAGTCGTACTCGGGCGGCAGCCCGGGCCGCCAGACATCGACCTGCGCTTCGGGCAACAACCGGTGCAGATCGCGAAGCCAGGCGTCGACCGGACGGTCGTCACGGTTGCAGAGCAGGATGCGCATGCCGGAATGCCCGCGCCGGAACGGCTCAGCGGACGATGCGCAGCAGCGACTCGGTGCGGATGCGATCGCGCAGGCCGCGCATCTCGTGCTCCAGCGCAGAGCGGCTCGCCGCCAGCTGGGCCTGCTTCTGCGCGGTCTGGTTTTCCGGCCGGCCCATCTGGCGAATCACGTCGCTGAGCTGGCGCGAGCGGTCACTGAGCTGCGCCTCCAGATCGCGGATACGCTTTTCGAACTTGTAGCGCTCGCGCGCCGGCGCGTAGATCGACATGAAGGCCGGCTCCAGTTCGGGCGGGCAGAAACCGGGCGTGTAATCGCGCTCGCGCTGCGCCCAGGCCGAAGCATTGCCCGGCGTGCAGACCTCGCGCCGCCCGCGCTCCCAGCCCTGGCGCCACTCATCCAGATTGCCGACCACGCCTTTTTCGCGGCAATTTTGCACGCGCGCGGCGCCGAAGTCCGGCATTTCGCCGTTGCGCGCGTCCGCCTGGCCCAGCGCCAGCCAGTTGGCCGTCCGGCATTGCTCCTCGGTCATGCTGGCGCAGCCGACCACCAGGGTCACCGACAGCGCCAGCACCGCCATCGTGTAGCTTCTTGGGTTCATGGATGGATTCCCGGTTTTCTTGCGTTCTCGCGTCGCCTATTTTCCCAGGCGCAGCAGCTCGGCGCCTTCGGTCACCTGGTCGCCCGGTGCGTACAGCACTTCATCGACCACACCGTCCTGCGGCGCGGCGATGGTGTGCTCCATCTTCATCGCCTCCATCACCGCCAGCGGCTGGCCCTTGGTGACGCGGTCGCCGGCCTGGACGGCGATCGACACCACCTTGCCGGGCATGGGTGCGGTCAGCCGCCCACCCTCGCTGGCGCCCACGCTGGCGTGCGCCAGCACGTCGAGTTCGAGGATGGTGGCGGCGCCGAGCGTGCCGAAGATGTGGTTGGCCTCGCCGCGCCGGAACACCTGCACCACCTGGCGCTGGCCGGCGTAGCGCAGGTCGATGACGCCGCCCGCCTGGCGCGTGAAGGCGATCGGCAAGCGCGCGCCGTCACCCACTTGCAGCTCCAGGCCGTCGTCCAGATAGCGCAGCTTGGCCACCACCGGCTGGCCGGCGTATTCGAGGTCGATGCGGCGCGAGGCCACGCCGTGCGAGCGGAAGCCATCGGTGCGGCTGAAAGGGTCGTGGCTTTCGGCCTCGCGCTCGGCGAGCACGGTCTGCGCCACGGCGGCGGCCACCGCCATGTCCACGCCGATCGGGTCCTGATTGAACAGGTGCTCGGCTTCGCGCGGGATCAGCGCCGTGTCCAGCCTGGCCTGGTTGAACGATTCGGTGGCCAGCACGCGGCGCAGGAACTGCACGTTGGTCTGCACGCCGACGATGTGGGTCTGCGCCAGCGCGGCGTCGAGCTTGCCCAGCGCCTCCTCGCGCGTGCTGCCCCACACGATCAGCTTGGCGATCATCGAGTCGTAGAAGGGACTGATGGCATCGCCCTCACGCACGCCGTCGTCGATGCGCACCTCGTCGATCTCGAAGCTGGCCGCCGCCGGCTTGCGGTACAGGCTCAGCGTGCCGGTGGCGGGCAGGAAATTGTTGTCGGGGTTCTCGGCGCAGATGCGCGCCTCGATGGCGTGGCCCTGGATATCCAGCTCGTCCTGGGCCAAAGGCAGCGGCTCGCCGCTGGCCACCAGCAACTGCCACTCGACCAGGTCGAGCCCGGTGATCGCCTCGGTGACCGGGTGCTCGACCTGCAGGCGCGTGTTCATTTCCATGAAGTAGAACTTCATGTCTTCCGGCCTGTCGTAGCCGCCCGGCTGCTCGACGATGAACTCCACCGTGCCGGCGCCGACGTAGCCCACGGCGCGCGCGGCCGCCACCGCCGCCTCGCCCATCTGCTCGCGCAGCGCTTCCGTCATGCCGGGCGCGGGCGCTTCTTCCAGCACCTTCTGATGGCGGCGCTGCACCGAGCAATCGCGCTCGAACAGATAGACCACATTGCCCTGCGTGTCGCCGAACACCTGGATCTCGATGTGGCGCGGGCGCTGCACGTATTTCTCGACCAGCACGGCGGCGTCGCCGAAGCTGTTGATGGCCTCGCGCTTGCAGGATTCGAGCGCCGCCATGAAGTCTTCGACCTGGTCCACCGCGCGCATGCCCTTGCCGCCGCCGCCGGCGCTGGCCTTGATCAGCACCGGGTAGCCGATGCGGTCGGCTTCCTTCTTCAGCAGTTCGGGGCTCTGGTCGGCGCCGTGGTAGCCCGGCACCAAGGGCACGCCGGCGGCTTCCATCAGGCGCTTGGACTCGGCCTTCAGACCCATGGCGTTGATGGCACTGGCGGGCGGGCCGATGAAGACCAGACCGGCGTCAGCGCAGGCCTGCGCGAAGTCCTCGTTCTCGCTCAGAAAGCCGTAACCGGGGTGAATCGCTTGCGCGCCGGTCGCCTTGGCGGCATCGATGATGCGCTGCCATTGCAGGTAGCTGTCCTTGGGCGCGCTGCCGCCCACGTGCACGGCCTCGTCGCAGGCCATCACGTGCTTGGCGTGGGCGTCGGCGTCGGAATACACGGCCACGGTCTTGACGCCCAGGCGGCGTGCGCTGGCAGCGACCCGGCAGGCGATTTCGCCGCGGTTGGCGATCAATATCTTCTTAAACATGACGCCCTCCGCGGCTCATCGCCTGTGCGCGCTGCGCGCGCGAGGCGGTTTGGCAAACCCGCGCTGACGCGCGAACGCCGCGGTTGGCAATCAGGATTTTCTTGAACATGTCGATCTCCTCAATGATTCAGGCGCTGTTGGGCGCAGGCGCCGCGTGGCCGAAGAAGCCCTTCAGCTTGGCCAGCACCCGCAGCAGAAATTTCCACAACACGATCAGCAGCAGCACCGACACCACGACCATCACCGCCAGCGCGATGCCGAAAGCGACCGGGTACTGCGTGGCCAGCCACATCACGGCGACCGCCAGGCCGTCCTCGAAGAACGAGGCCAGCCAGTTGCTGACCGGCTCCGGGCTGGTGTTGATGGCGGCGCGCGTGGTGGCCTTGGTGGCGAACGAGGTGGCGGCGAGCGAGCCGCCCAGGATGCCGGCGACCAGGCCCATCGTCGCGCTGTCGGCGCCGAACACGCCCGCCGCCAGCAGCGCGCCGCCGGGAATGCGGACGACGCTGTTGATCGAGTCCCACACGCTGTCGAGCCAGGGAATCTTGTCGGCGAAGAACTCCACCAGCAGCATGAAGCCGCTGGCCGTCAGCACCGCCGGATGCTGCAGCAGGCTCAACCCCTGGGGCAACGGAATCCAGCCCGCCAAGCCCATGGCGCCGGTCAGGAACACCACGGCGTACAGCCGAAAGCCACTGGCCCAGCCCAGCGCCGCCGCCAGCGCCAGCAGCGCGGGCATGTCCAGCTTGGCCACCACCGGCGCCACCGCGCCGCCCACGGCGGCGCCGGCCTGACCCATGGCCTCGCCCACGGCGGCCGCCGTCTCGTGGTTGGGGTGGATGCCCATGGCGTGCAGCCACTGCACCAGTTGCTGGATCAGTTCTTGCATTGCCTCACTGAGCCGTCAGCCAGTTCGGTTTGCGCTTGTTCAGAAAGCTCTGCACGCCTTCCTTGCCTTCGGCGCTGGCGCGGATGTCGGCGATCGCCTTCACCGTGTGGTCGATCAGCAGGCGCGTGATGTCGCGGTCGGCCACGTACTGCACCAGCTTCTTGCACTCCTTGATGGCGTTGGGGCTGGCGGCGACGAGGGCCGCGACCATCTCACCCACCTTGGTGTCGAGTTGATCGGCGCCCACCACCTCGTGCACGAAACCGATGCGCAACGCCTCTTGCGCGTTGAAGCGCTCGGCCGTCAGGAAGTAGCGGTGCGAGGCGCGCGGCCCCATGGCGCGGATGACGTAGGGGCCGATGGTGGCGGGAATCAGGCCCAGCTTGACTTCGCTCAGGCAGTAGTTCGCGGTGTCCACGCTGACCGCCATGTCGCAGCACGCCACCAGGCCCATGCCGCCGGCGTACACGTCGCCCTGCACGCGGGCGATGGTGGGCTTGGGGCATTCGTAGAGGGTGCGCAGCATGAAGGCCAGCTTGTCGGCGTCCTGCTCGTTCTCCTCGCGCGAGTAGTCGGCCATGCGGCGCATCCAGTTCAGATCGGCCCCGGCGCAGAAGGCCGGGCCCTCGGCCATCAGCACGATGGCGCGCACCCTGGCGTCGTCGCCCAGGCGGGCGAAGGCCTCGGTCAGCTCGGCGATCACCTCGTCGTTGAAGGCGTTGCGCACCTCGGGGCGCGAGAGGACGACGGTGGCGACGGCGCCCTGTGTGCTGATGCGGATGGCTTGGGTCATGGTTCGGCTTGTTCCTGTTGCAGCATGTAGACCAGATCCAGTTCGGGGCACGCATGTCCCAGCGCCGTCAGCGCCGCCGTGATCTGCCCGCGATGGTGGGTGCCGTGGTTGAACACGTGCGTCAGCGTGGCGGAGAAAGGCAGCGCAATCGGCTGGCCGCGCGTGGTGGTGTAGTTGAGCGAGCTGTCGAAACGCTCGGTCGGCCAACTCTCAATCAGCGGTTGCCAGCGCGCCGCGCCGTCGAGCAGCCGTTGCGCCAGTTGGGCTCGGTCGGTCTCGACCTCTTCGTCCAGCGTCACCCTGGGCGACACGCCTTGGGCAAAGCGGCGGAACCACAGCAGGTGCTCACCCACCATCAGGTGGTTCAGCGTGCCGTGGATGCTCTTGAAGAACAGGCCGACATCGCGGCGGTAGTCGGCGTCGTCCACAGTCGCCACGACATCCAGCAGGCGCTGCGTGGCCCACGCGTTGTAGCGCGCGAGGGTGGCGAAGTGGCGCTGTGCGTTCACGTGGGTATCACATGCGGAACACGCCAAACTTCACATCCGGCACCGGCGCGTTCTGCGCAGCCGACAGGCCCAGCGCCAGCACGCGGCGGGTGTCGGCGGGGTCGATGACGCCGTCGTCCCACAGGCGCGCGGTGGCGTAGTAGGGGTGGCCCTGCACTTCGTACTGGTCGCGGATCGGTGCCTTGAAGGCCTCTTCTTCCTCCGTCGACCACTGCCCGCCCTTGGCTTCGATGCCGTCGCGTCGCACCGTGGCCAGCACGCTGGCGGCCTGCTCGCCGCCCATCACGCTGATGCGCGCGTTGGGCCACATCCAGAGGAAGCGCGGCGAATACGCACGGCCGCACATGCCGTAGTTGCCGGCGCCAAAGCTGCCACCGATGATGATGGTGAACTTGGGGACGTTGGCCGTGGCGACCGCGGTGACCATCTTGGCGCCGTGGCGGGCGATGCCTTCGTTCTCGTACTTGCGGCCGACCATGAAGCCGGTGATGTTCTGCAAGAAGACGAGCGGAATCTTGCGCTGGCAGCACAGTTCGATGAAGTGCGCGCCCTTCTGCGCGCTTTCGCTGAACAGGATGCCGTTGTTGGCCACGATGCCGACCGGCATGCCCTCGATGCGCGCAAAGCCGCACACCAGCGTGGTGCCGAAGCGCGACTTGAATTCGTGAAAGTCGCTGTCGTCAACAATGCGGGCGATGATCTCGCGCACGTCGAAGGGCTTGCGCGTGTCGCTGGGGATCACGCCGTACAGCTCTTCCGCAGCGTACCTGGGCGCCGCCGGCGCCTGCAACGCGCCGCTGTAGGTCTTTTTGACATTCAGGCGCGACACCGCCTCGCGCGCCAGCGCCAGCGCGTGCATGTCGTTGTTGGCCAGATGGTCGGCCACACCCGACAGGCGCGTGTGCACGTCGCCACCACCCAGATCCTCGGCCGTCACCACCTCACCGGTGGCGGCCTTCACCAGCGGCGGGCCACCGAGGAAGATGGTGCCCTGGTTCTTGACGATGATGCTTTCGTCGCTCATGGCCGGCACGTAGGCGCCGCCCGCCGTGCAACTGCCCATGACCACGGCGATCTGCGCGATGCCCTGCGCACTCATCTGCGCCTGGTTGTAGAAGATGCGACCGAAATGCTCGCGATCAGGGAACACCTCGTCCTGTGTCGGCAGGTTGGCGCCACCCGAGTCGACCAGGTAGATGCAGGGCAGGCGGTTCTGCTCGGCGATCTCCTGCGCGCGCAGGTGCTTCTTGACGGTCATCGGGTAGTAGGAACCACCCTTCACCGTCGCATCGTTGCAGACGATCATGCAATCGACGCCCGCCACGCGCCCGATGCCGGCCACGATGCCGGCGCCCGGCGCGCTGTCGCTGCCGTCGCGGTCGGGATACATGCCTAAAGCGGCGAGCGGCGCCACTTCGAGGAAGGGCGTGCCCGGGTCGAGCAGCATCTGCACGCGCACGCGCGGCAGCAGCTTGCCGCGGTCCATGTGCTTCTTGCGCGCGGCCTCGCCGCCGCCGGCGCCCACCTTCTGCACCTGCACCTTCAGGTCATCGACCAGCGCGCGCATGGCGGTGGCGTTGGCCTGAAAGTCGGCGGAGCGGGGGTTGAGTTTGGTTTCGATGGCGGGCATGGGGTGGTCTCGAAGGTTTCAAATACCGGACGCAGAGGACGCGAAGGTTTCGCAGAGGACGCAAAAAAAAGACAGCCAAAAACAATGGTTTTCTTTTGCGTCCTTTGCGTGTTTTTTGCGTCCTCTGCGTCCGGTCAAGTTCGGATGTTCAGGCTGTTTCGACGTCTTGCAGACCCAGCTCTTCCTGCATCAGCTCGCGGATCCTGAACTTCTGGATCTTGCCGGTGATGGTCATGGGGAAGGCGTCCACAAACTTCATGTAGCGCGGCACCTTGTAGTGCGCGATCTTGCCTTTGCAGAATTCGCGCACACCGGCTTCGTCGAGCGACTGGCCGGGCTTGGTGATGATCCAGGCGCACAGCTCTTCGCCAAAGCGTTGGTCGGGCACGCCGACCACCTGCACGTCCTGAATCTGCGGGTGGCGGTACAAAAACTCTTCGATCTCGCGCGGGTACACGTTCTCGCCACCGCGGATCACCATGTCCTTGATGCGGCCGACGATGTTGACGTAGCCCTCGTCGTCCATGGTGGCCAGATCGCCCGTGTGCATGAAGCCCTCGGCATCAATCGCCTCGCGCGTGCGCGGCTCGTCGCCCCAATAGCCCTGCATCACCGAGTAGCCCTTGGTGCACAGCTCGCCCGTGGTGCCGCGCGGCACGATCTGGCCGCTGTCGGGGTCGATGATCTTGATCTCCAGGTGCGGCTGCACCAGGCCGACGGTGGATACGCGCTTGTCCAACGGCGTGTCGGTGCTGCTCTGGCAGCTGACGGGCGAGGTTTCGGTCATGCCGTAGGCAATCGTCACCTCGTCCATGTGCATGTCGGCCTGCACGCGCTTCATCACTTCGATGGGGCAGGGGCTGCCGGCCATGATGCCGGTGCGCAGGGTGGACAGATCAAATTCTTTGAAGCGCGGGTGGTCCAGCTCGGCAATGAACATGGTGGGCACGCCGTGCAGGCCGGTGCACTTCTCTTGCTGCACCGTCTCCAGCACCGTGATGGCGTCGAACGCGTCGTTGGGGTAGACGATGCACGCGCCGTGCGTCAGGCAGGCCAGGTTGCCCAGCACCATGCCGAAGCAGTGGTACAGCGGCACGGGGATGCACAGGCGGTCCTCATGCGTCAGCTTCATCGCCTCGCCGATAAAGAAGCCGTTGTTCAGGATGTTGCGGTGCGTCAGCGTGGCGCCCTTGGGAAAACCCGTGGTGCCGCTGGTGAACTGGATGTTGATGGCGTCGGTGTTGTGCAGCAGCTTGGCGACCTGCGGCAGGCGCGCGTCTTGCGGGTCGCCCGTCTTCATCAGGTCTGAGAAGCGCATGAAGCCGGGCTCATCCGCGCCTTCGCCCTCCACGTCGATCCAGATCGCGTGCTGCAAGTGCGGCAGCGTCTGCGATTGCAGCGGCTCGCCGGGCTTGGCGTGCGCCCATTCGGGCGCCAGCTCGCGCAGCATGCCGACGTAGTCGCTGGTCTTGAAGCGCGGCATGGCCACCAGCGCCTTGCAATCCACCTTGTTCAGCGCGTATTCGACCTCGGCCGTGCGGTAGGCCGGGTTGATGTTGACCAGCACCAGCCCCGTCATGGCGGTGGCCAGCTGCATCAGCACCCATTCGGCGTTGTTGTGCGACCAGATGCCGATGCGGTCGCCGGGTTTGAGCCCCAGGCCCAGCAGCGCGCTGGCCAGGCGGCGCGACTCGGCCTGCAGCTGGCGGTAGGTGAAGCGGCGCTTTTGATGCGCCACCACCAGCGCCTCGCGCTCAGGAAAGCGCGCCACCATGTCGTCAAAAAAAGCGCCAATGGTTTGTTCGATCAGCGGCGTGTCGGTGCGGCCACGGGCGCAGCTGTCGGTGACGGTCGTGCTCATCCAGCTTGTCTCCTGGGATGTGGTGTGCGGGCGCCCTGCCATCCTACGCGCCCAGTGGCCGTCAGCATAGCGGCGATCATCATGCAAGTGGCGCCACGTAGGTTGCAAAAAGCGCCACGGTGACTGACACTGCCGCGATGTCCGCGACTCTGTCCACTCACTATGCGTCGGCGCGTACACCGGTGGCGTTTGTACAGGCGCTCTTGCTGGCCTATGAGCAGCGCGGGCTCAACCCAGCCGACGCCTTGCGCAAGGCACAAATCGCGCCATCCGATGTCGAACACACCGGTCGCCGCGTGAGCGCGGCGCAATTCGAGCGCCTGTGCGCCGCCGCCATGCACGAGCTGGACGACGAAGCCCCCGGCTGGTTCAGCCGCCGCCTGCCCTGGGGCAGCTACGGCATGCTGGCGCGCGCCAGCATCAGCGCGCCCACGCTGGGTGTGGCGCTGCGCCGCTGGTGCCGCCACCACGGCTTGTTGACCGACGACGTGACCTTGACGCTGCACCTGGCCGACGGCGCCGCCACGGTCGAAATCGCCGAGCAGCGCGCGCTGGGCGCCTTGCGCGAGTTCGCGCTGCTGTCGCTGCTGCGCAACCTGCATGGGCTGGCCTGCTGGTGGGTGGACGCGCACATCGCGCCACGGTTGACGCAGTTCCCCTTCGCCGAGCCGTCGCACGCCGACGTGGTGGCGCGGCTGTTTCCCGGCCCGCTGCGCTTTGGCGCCGCGCGCACCACCTTGCAGTTCGACGCCCATTGGCTGGATCTGCCCCTGCGCCGCGACAGCGCCGCGCTCGACCAGATGCTGCGGCGCGCGCTGCCCATCATGGTGTGGCCTTACCGGCGCGATCAGTTGCTGGCGCCGCGCGTGCGCCAGTTGCTGCAACGTCCGCAGGCGGCGCACACCGCTGCCACGCTGGCCGCGCAGCTGGCGCTGTCGCCGCGCACGCTGCACCGCCAGTTGCGCAGCGAAGGCACCAGCCTGCAAGCGCTGAAAGACGAGGTGCGCCAGGCCCGCGCCACCGAACTGCTGCTGCGCACGCAGTTGCCCCTTGGTCGCGTGGCGCGCGCGGCGGGCTTTGACAACGACAAGAGCTTCATCCGCGCGTTTCGCGGCTGGACCGGCATGACGCCCGAGGCACTGCGGCGCGCACGCGCCGAGCCGTGACCCTAGAAACGGCAATTGACCGCTTCAATACCCCAATAAATGCTCATGGTGCTTGACTTTTTCGGCTTCGATGACGTTCACCTGTGGGGTGAGCACGCTACGCCCCCGATCGCACCATGCTGGCCACGTCATGCGGCGTTGCTCGTCCTTGCAGGCAGTAGCCTGCGGCGTCCTCACGCCTTGCCTGACGCGCCCATCACGGCACGCTCGGGCGCGTTCAACTGCCGCTTCTAGGGTGACGCATTCAGCCCGCTTGCGGCGTGCTCCACAAGTCGGGCAGATCGGCCATGCGCGCGAACAGGCGCACCGCGCCCGCCTGGCGCAGCGGCTCGCCATCGGCGCCCGGCGGGCAATAGGCCCACACGGTGGCACCCGCGGCCACGCCGGCCTGAATTCCGGTGGGCGTGTCCTCGATCACCAGGCAGCGGGTGGGCGGCACGCTGACCGACCGCGCGGCGGCCAGATACACGTCGGGGAACGGTTTGGTGCGCGGCAGATCGTGGCCACTGAAGACGTGCGCGCCAAACCACTCGGCCAGTCCCGTCTTGCCCAGTTGCAGCAGCAGCTTGCCGCGATCGGCGCCCGAAGCGCAGGCGATGCGTCCGCCCGTCAGCGCGTGCGCCGCGCGCACGGCCGCCAGTGCGCCTTCGATCGGCTGCAGGCGCGCGTGCAATTGCGCGTCGCGCCGGGCGTAGAAGGTGGTCATCCACTCATTGGTCAGCGGCTGGCCGGTGTGCGCTTCGATCAGCGCGGCCTGGCTGCGCACGGTGCGGCCGATGAAGTGCCGCATGCACTCGTCGATCGGCATATTCCAGCCGCTTTCGGCCAGCAGGTCGCGCAGCACGCCGTGGGTGATGGGCTCGCTGTCGACCAGCACGCCGTCGCAGTCGAACAGGATGGCTTCAAATTTCATGTGCATGCACCTTCGTCACGCATCACACGGGCGCGATGCCATCGACATAGAACCAGCGCCCGTGCTCGCGCACGAAGCGGCTGCGCTCGTGCAGGCGCACGGCGCGGCCGGCGACGCGGTGGCGGGCGACGAACTCGACCTCGGCACTGTCGGCCCCGGTGGCGCGCGCGGCGCGCAACTCCAGCCCCAGCCAGCGTGCGCCGGGCTCGAACTCGATCGACGGCGGACGCTGTGTCACATGCCAGGTGGCCAGCAGGTAATCGGCGCGCTCCAGCACGAAGGCGCAGTAGCGCGATCGCATCAGGGTTTCGGCGTCGGACGCCGCCGCCTCGTCCCGGTGATCGAGGTAGCGCCCGCAGCACGCGGCATGGGCCAGGCGGCGGCCACGCGCATCCAGGCGGCCGCAGGGGCAGTCGCCGGCGACCGACTTCACGCGCTGACCGCTGCGCGCCGCCGGTCGGCGTGGCGCTGGCTCATCCCTTGGCCGGCGCGCGGCGGGCGCGGTGTGCCTCGTAGCTTTCCACCGGCGCACCCTGCTTCTGCCAGGCGCCAAAGCCGCCGTCGATGTGGGCCACGTTGCCCATGCCCATGTCCTGCAGCGCCTTGGTGGCCAACGCGCTGCGCCAGCCGGCGCCGCAGAACAACACGTATTCCTTGCCCTGGTCGCCGAACACCGGCTTGTAATAGGGCGAATCGGGGTCAACCCAGAATTCCAGCATGCCGCGCGGGGCATTGAAGGCCCCGGGCACCGTGCCCTCGCGCTCCAGCTCGCGCGCATCGCGGATGTCGACGATCTGCAGCCTGGGGTCGTCGATGCGCGCGCGCACCTGATCGACGCTGTAGGTGGTGACCTGCGCCATCGCCTCGTCGACGAGTGCGCGAAAACCCTTGGTGATGGGCATGGGGGACTCCTTCCGGTTGAGCGTTGTGACGAGGTTCGGCGTTGAGCGAGTCAGACACGATGCTCCGGATTCCTGCATTGTCGCGCTCAACGCGCAACGCCGAACGCCGAACGCCGAACCTCAGTTTCATCTTCTCCAGAACTGTGGCGTGAACAGCACCATCACCGACAGCAGCTCCAGCCGCCCCAGCAGCATGGCCAGCGAGCACAGCCAGATCTGGAAGTCGTTCAAGGCGCCGTAATTGCCCGACGGCCCCACCTTGCCCATGCCGGGACCGATGTTGTTGAGGCAGGCCACGATGGCGGTGAAGGCGGTCACCACGTCCAGGCCCGAGGCCAGCATCAGCATGGTCAGCACCACCATGGCGCCGCCGTAGATCAGCATGAAGGCCATCACGGCGGCGATCACGTCGGCCGGCACCACGCTGCGGCCCAGCGCCACCGGGTACACCACGCGCGGGTGGATGATGCGCACCAGCTCGCGCTGCGCAATCTTCACCAGCACCAGCACGCGCACCATCTTGATGCCGCCGCCGGTGGAGCCGGCGCAGGACACGAAGCAGCCCAGAAACAGCAGCAGCACCGGCACGAAGGACGGCCACAGCAGGTAGTCGGTGGTGGCGTAGCCGGTGGTGGTGGCCACCGACAGCACCTGGAACGCGGCCTGGCGCAGTGCCTGGGGAAAGCCCTCGACCACCTGCTCGACCAGCAGCATGCTGGTGACCAGCACGGTGGCGGCCAGCAGCGTGCCGAAATAGGCGCGCACCTCCGTGTCCTTGAGCACCGGCGACAGCGAGCGTTGCCGCCACAGCATGAAGTAGCGTGCAAAGCTGATGCCCGCCAGCAGCATGAACAGCACCGCCGTCCATTCCAGTTGCGGCGAGTTCCAGTAGCCGAAGCTCTGGTCGTGCGACGACATGCCGCCCAGGCCCAGGGTCGTGCACATGTGCATGAACGCGTCCGACCAGCTCATGCCGCCCGCGCGGTAGGCCAGAAAGCAGGCCAGCGACAGCACGAAGTACACGCTCCACAGGCCGCGCGCGGTCTCGGCCAGGCGCGGCGTCAGGCGCTGCTCCTTCATCGGGCCCGGCACCTCGGCCTTGTACAGCTGCGCCCCGCCCAGGCCGAGAAAGGGCAGGATCGCCACCGCCAGCAGCATGACGCCGAGGCCGCCGATCAGCTGCAGAAAGCAGCGCCAGATGTTGACCGAGGGTGCCAGCAGATCGAGCCCCGCCAGCGCCGTGGCGCCGGTCGCCGTGAGGCCGCTCATGGCCTCGAAGTAGGCGTCGGTGAAGCCCAGGCCGTGGATGGTGAACATCAGCGGCAACGATGCGTAGGCCGGCAGCACCACCCACACCAGGGTGACCAGCAGAAAGCCGTCGCGCACCGTCAGTTCGCGGTGCGCGTGGCGCGTGCGCACCCACAGCCAGGCCCCGGTCGCCAGCGTGAAGGCAAAGCACCAGCCCCACACCCACGCGTGCCCACCGCCCTCGCCAAACCAGTCCCACGCCATCGGCACGAAAAAGGCGAAGGAGAAACCCATGACGACCCACGAGAGCACGAGGAAGGCGGGGGCGAAGCGCTTCATGGCGCAACGGTTTCCCGTGATGACGCCACCAGCCACTCGCCCAGTGGCCACGCAGCAGAGCATGCGGAGTCGGTCCGACGGCCGCGGCACAGGCCATTCAAGAACGGCGTGGCCGGACCTGCGCCGGCCACCCGCGTTGTCCCCCTCGGGGGAAGGCGCCGCAGGCGACTCAGTGGGGTCATAGAAAGGTTGCACGCACCTGAAACAGCTTCTCCACCTCACGCACCATGCGCTTGTGCGGCAGGAAGATGATCACGTGGTCGTCGGTCTCGATCACGGTGTCGTGCGCCGGCACCACGGTGCGCGCGTCGGCGCCCGCGCCGCGCACGATGGCGCCGATGCGCGCGCCCACGGGCAGGCGGATCTGTTCCACGCGCCGACCCACCAGGCGCGAGGTCTTGGCGTCGCCGTGCGCCACGCCCTCCAGCGCCTCGGCGGTGCCGCCACGCAGGCTGTGCACCGCCGCCACGGCGCCGCGCCGCACATGCATCAGCAACTCGCCGATCACCGCGTTGGCGGGCGAAATGGCGATGTCGATGGTGCTGCCCTGCAGCATGTCGGCGTAGGCACGGCGGTTGATCAGCGCGATCACGCGGCGCGCGCCCAGGCGCTTGGCCAGCATGGCCCCCAGGATGTTGTCCTCGTCGTCGCTGGTGACGGCGACGAACAAATCCATGTCGCTGACATTTTCGTCCAGCAGCAGGTCCTCATCGGTGCCATCGCCCTGCAACACCAGCATCTCGGCCGGCAACTCGGACGCCAGATAGGCGCAGCGCTTGCGGTCGGCCTCGATGATCTTCACCTCGCACTGGCCGACCAGGCCGCGCGCCAGCCGCAGGCCGACCTTGCCGCCGCCGGCGATCATCACGCGGCGCACCGGGCGGTCCGGGTTGCCAATGGCGTGCAGCGCCGGGCGCACGCTCTCGCGCCCGGTCAGCACGAACACCTCGTCGCCCGCCAGCACGCGCGTTTCGGCCGCCACCGGCAGCTCCTGATCGCGCCGGTAGATGGCGACGATGCGCATCGGCACCTCCCGGTTCTGGGCCCGGAACTCGGCGATGCTGTGGTCGGCCAGGCGACTGCCGGCCGCCACCCGCACCACCACCAGGTGCGCCTCGCTCTGCGAGAACCGGATCACCTGCAGCGCCTCGGGGTATTCGATCAGCCGATGGATGGTGTGCGTGACCGAGGCCTCCGGGCAGATCACGCGATCGACCGCGAAGCCCGCTTTGTCCAGCAATTTGTCGCCCTGCACGAACTCGGGCGAGCGCAGGCGCGCGATGGTGGTCGGTATGCCGAACACGTCGTGCGCGATCTTGCAGGCCACCAGATTGGTCTCGTCCAGTCCGGTGCAGGCAATGAACAGATCGCAATCCTGGGCACCGGCGTGGCGCAGCACCGAGGGTTGCACGCCGTTGCCGGCCACGCCGCGCAACTCCAGCCGCTCCTCCAGCCCATGCAGGCGCTCGGGGTCGGGGTCGACCACGGTGATGTCGTTGGCCTCGGAGACCAGCGTCTCGGCCACGCTCTCACCGACGCGGCCGGCGCCGAGGATGATGATTCTCATCGCGGCCGCACGGCGTACGAACGGGCGCTCACCGGCTCACAGCGCCCGCGTGATGATGATCTTCTGCACATCGCTGGTGCCTTCGTAGATCTGGCACACGCGCACGTCGCGGTAGATGCGCTCGACCGGGAAATCGCTCACGTAGCCGTAGCCACCCAGGGTCTGGATGGCGGTGCTGCACACGGCTTCGGCGGTCTCGGTGGCGAACAGCTTGGCCATGGCGGCTTCCTTCAGGCACGGGCGGCCGGCGTCGCGCAGGCTGGCAGCGTGCCAGATCAGCTGGCGCGCGGCTTCCAGCCGGGTCGCGCAATCCGCCAGACGGAAACCGACCGCCTGGTGGTTGAAGATCGCCGTGCCAAAGCTCTCGCGCTCCTTGGCGTACTGGATGGCGACTTCGAGCGCCGAGCGCGCCATGCCCACGCTTTGCGCGGCGATGCCGATGCGGCCGCCCTCCAGCGCCGAGAGCGCAATCTTGTAGCCCTCGCCCTCTTCGCCGATCAGGTTTTCGGCCGGCACGCGGCAGTCTTCCAGATTGATCTGCGCGGTGTCGCTGCTGTGCTGGCCCAGCTTGTCCTCAATGCGCGCCACCACCCAGCCGCTGTTGCCCAGGCGGTGCGTGGGCACGATGAAGGCCGACATGCCGCGCTTGCCCGCCGCCTTGTCGGTGACCGCAATCACCACCGCCACATGCCCGTTCTTGCCGCTGGTGATGAACTGCTTGACGCCGTTCAGCACGTAGTCGTCGCCGTCCTTGACCGCCATGGTGCGCAGGCTGGAGGCGTCGCTGCCCACCTGCGGCTCGGTCAGCGCGAAGGCGCCCAGCATTTCGCCGCGTGCGGCGGGCACCAGCCATTGCTGCTTTTGCGCCTCGGTGCCGTAGCGCATCAGGATGGCGTTGTAGGGGCAGTTGGTGACGCTGATGGGCGTGCTGGTGCCGCCATCGCCGGCGGCGATTTCCTCCAGCACCAGCGCCAGCGTGACGTAATCCAGGCCCGCGCCGCCATATTCCTCGGGTACGCAGATGCCGTAGGCGCCCAGCTCGGCCAGGCCCTTGTGCGCGGCTTCGGGAAAGGCGTGTTCCTTGTCCCATTGCGCGGCGTGCGGCCACAGTTGCTCTTGCGCGAAGGTGCGCACGGCGTCGCGGATCATTTCCTGGTCTTGAGTCAGCAGCATGAAGTCACCATGAAGAAAAACGTTGTCCGTCGTATTGCAAGAAGGCTCCACTGTCTGCGGCCGACAAGCCGGCCACCACACGGCGCAGGCCGCTGGCGCTGTCGGCGACCGTCACCGGCGCAGCGCCGCCGCCCATGTCGGTCTGCACCCAGCCAGGGTGCAGGCACACCATGATGGCACCCGGGTAGGCGCTGCGCGCCGAGGCCACGGCCATGTTCAGCGCCGCCTTGCTGACACGGTACAGCCAGGCGTTGCTGGCCGCCACGCCGCCGATCTGGCCCATCACGCTGGAGATGAAGGCAAAGCGCCCGCCCGCCGCCTCGACCAGCGGCGCCACCTGCGGGATGACCTGCATCGCGCCCAGCACGTTGGCGTGCATCACGCGGTCGAAGTCGGTTTGCGTGGGCGGCTGCGTGGCGTCGGCGCGGCTGCACATCAGGCCGGCCACATGCCAGGCGATGTCGACCTTTTCACCATCCAGCTGCCAGGCCAGGCTGCTGACGCTGGCCGGGTCGGCCACGTCCACGCGCAGGGTTTGCGCGCCCAATGCACGCAGGCGCGCCAGGCCGGCATCGTCGCGCGCCGTGGCGATCACGCGCTCGCCCGCCGCCAGGCCTTGGCGCGCCAGTTCGAGGCCGATGCCGCGCGAGGCGCCGATGATCAGAACCGTAGACATGACGACATCATCTCCAGCCGGCCCAGTTGCTTGGCGCGCGAACGTGCCGGCGCCTACGGGTACAGGCGATGCAGGGCGTCAGCGGAGTCAACATGTCGGCGTCCTTACGGCGTCACAGAAAAAATTCCTTCAAATCGACCGTAAGCGCTTATGCACTAAACGCAAGCAGCTACTCTTTTCACACCAGCTCAAGCGCCACAGCGGTCGCCTCGCCACCGCCAATGCACAGCGTGGCCAGGCCTTTTTTGAGACCACGCGCCTTCAAGGCATGAATCAGCGTGACCATGATGCGCGCACCGCTGGCGCCAATCGGGTGGCCCAGCGCGCACGCACCGCCATTGACGTTGACCTTGTCGTGCGGCACCTTCAAGTCGTGCATCAGCGCCATCGGCACCACGGCGAAGGCTTCGTTGATTTCCCACAGGTCGACGTCATCGACCTTCCAGCCGGCTTTTTCCAGCGCCTTTTCGGTCGCGCCGATGGGGGCGGTGCTGAACCACTCCGGCTCTTGCGCATGCGTGGCGTGGCTGACGATGCGCGCCAGCGGTTTCACGCCCAGCTTCCTGGCCGTGCTCTCACGCATCATCACCATGGCGGCGGCGCCGTCGTTGATGCTGGAACTGGCGGCCGCCGTCACCGTGCCATCCTTCTTGAACGCGGGCTTGAGCGTGGGGATCTTGTCGATGTTGATCTTGCCCGGGCCTTCGTCGGTGTCCACCACGCGCGCTCCCTTGCGGTCTTTCACCGTCACGGGGGCGATTTCTTCCTTGAACGCGCCGCTCTTGATCGCTTCCTGCGCACGCTGCACGCTGGCCATGGCGAATTTGTCTTGTGCGTCGCGGGTGAAGTTGTATTTGGCCGCACAGTCTTCGCCAAAGGTGCCCATGCTGCGGCCGGCTTCGTAGGCGTCTTCCAGGCCGTCGAGCATCATGTGGTCGTACACCTTGTCGTGCCCCATGCGGTAGCCGCCACGGCCTTTTTGCAGCAGGTAGGGCGCGTTGGTCATGCTCTCCATGCCGCCGGCAACCAGCACATCGTGCGTGCCCGCCACCAGCATGTCGTGCGCGAACATGGCCGCGCGCATGCCCGAGCCGCACATCTTGCTGAGCGTGACGGCGCCAGCGCTCTTGGGCAAGCCGCCCTTGAACGCGGCTTGGCGCGCCGGCGCCTGGCCCTGGCCGGCCATCAGGCAGTTGCCGAACAGGACTTCGGTGACCAGTTCGGGCTGGATGCCGGCGCGTTCGACGGCGGCCTGGATGGCCGCGCCGCCCAGGTCGTGGGCGGCGACGCCGGAAAAGTCGCCCTGGAAGCTGCCCATGGGCGTACGGGCGGCGGAAACGATGACGATCGGATCAGACATTGAAATCTCCTTCAAGAGAACGAAAAACGATAAGCACAGCGCGGGGCATGGGGACTTCGGGGCTCAGCCTTTCGGTAACCCGCGGGACCGGTGCCAACGGTGGACACAGCGGACACCGCCATAGACTACTCCGACGACTCCATCAACGTCGTCGGCGCCGATGCGCCAACCCCGTCTGCGGGGGGATCCGTGTCCTGCTCCACAGCGCCCAGGCGCCGATGCGCCCCATACGGAAAGAAATCAATCACCTCGCCGCGCTGGATGCGCTCCTTGTTGCGCTGCCAGAAATCCACGTCCAGCAGATCGGCGTGGTGCCGCATGAAGGCTTCGCGCACGCGCGGGTTGCCGAGCAGGAAGGGGCCGAAGGTTTCGGGGAAGACGTCGTGCTTGCCCACCGAATACCAGACTTCACCACTCATCTCTTCCTCCTCGTTGCGCGGCGCCGGCACGCGGCGGAAGTTGCAGTCGGTCAGGTATTCGATCTCGTCGTAGTCGTAGAACACCACCTTGCCGTGGCGCGTGACGCCGAAGTTCTTCCACAGCATGTCGCCGGGGAAGATGTTGGCGGCCACCAGGTCCTTGATGGCGTTGCCGTGTTCGATGACGGCGTGCTCCAGCCGCGCGCCGGCCGCCGCATCGTCGGCGCCGGCGTCGAAGGCCTCCTGCAGGTACAGGTTGAGCGGCACCATGCGCCGCTCGATGTAGGCGTGCGCGATGATGACCTCGGTCTGGCCGTCGCCGTCGCGGTCGGAGATCTCCAGCTGGCTGGGCGCGAGCTGTTGAACTTCAGCGATCAAGCCGTCCTCGAAGCGATCGCGCGGAAACGCCAGCAGCGAGAATTCCATGGTGTCGGCCATGCGCCCGACGCGGTCGTGCCGCTTGACCAGTTGGTACTTGCCACGCACCTGCTCGCGCGTGGTGTCCTTGGCCGGCGGGTACCAGTCGCGGATGATCTTGAAGACGAAGGGCAGGCTGGGCAGGTCGAACACCAGCATCACCATGCCCTTGATGCCGGGCGCGATGCGGAACTTGTCGGTGGAATGGCGCAGGTGCCACAGCAGGTCGCGGTAGAACAGGTTCTTGCCCTGCTTGGCCAGGCCGAGCGCGTTGTACAGCTCGGCGCGCGGCTTGCGCGGCATCAGGCTGCGCAGGAACTGCACGTAGGCCGAGGGAATCGCCATGTCGACCATGAAGTAGGCGCGCGAGAAGGAAAACAGGATCGACAAGTCCTCCTCGCCGAACAGCGCCGCGTCCACATGCAGCACGCCGGGTTCGTGGTGCAGCAGGGCCAGGGCGAACGGCAGCTCGTGAAAACCGTTGATCAGCTTGCCGACCAGGTAGGCGCCCTTGTTGCGGTAGAACAGGCTGGTCAGCACCTGGATCTGGAAGTTGGGCTGGGGGCGCTCGGCGCCCAGTTCGGCGTGCATCGCCGCCGCCACCCGGCGCGCGTCGCGCGCCAGGTCCTCGAAGCGGCAGTGCAGGTCGAACGATTCCAGCACCGCGCGCACCGTCTCGTGCAGGTCGCCGGCCGCCGGATAAAACGCCTGGTAGGTGCGCTTGGCGTGCGCGTCCTCGGTCTCCAGGTATTCGGTGCTGATGGCCGGCCGCACGAAGATGAAGTCGTTGTGGAAGTAGTTGCGATCCAGGATGCGGGTGGTGACCGAGTTGAAGAAGGTCTCGGCCAGCTCGGGCTGCTGGTGGCGCAGCAGCATGCCGATGTAGAGCAGCTTGACCTGCTGCCACAAGGCCATCGGCTGCGCGCCGGCCTTGAATTCGCGCTCCAGCCGGCGCTGGCATTCGCGCACGCGCAGATCGTAGAACTCGATGCGCTCGCGCTGCGCGCGCTGCTGGCCGTGCCAGTCGCAGGTCTCGAAGCGGTGCTTGGCGCGCGCCGACTCGGTGCGGAACAGCCGGTAGTGGCGATTGAAGCCGTCGATCATCGCCTGCGCGATGTCGTGCGCCAAGGGTGAATCGAGCACCTGGCGCGGCATGGCTCAATCCCGTGGCTGCGATGGGGCGTGGGCGTCCTCCGCGCCCACGTCACCGCGCGGATAGCGCTTGATGGCTTCGCGGTACACGTTCACCACCTGATCAGGGTGCGAGACGGTGACGCCCAGATCCTTCACCAGGCCGTCCTTCAGGCCGTAGCACCAGCCATGCACGGTCAGCTGCTGGCCACGCTTCCAGGCGTCCTGCACGATGTTGGTCTGCGCCACGTTGCCGACCTGCTCGATCACGTTCATCTCGCACAGCGTGTCCTCCTGTTCGCTGGTGCACAAATGCATCAGGCGGCCGCGCTGGCGCATCTTGACGTCGTTGACGTGGCGCAGCCAGTTGTCGGCCAGGCCAACGCGCGTGCCGTGCAGCGCCGCCAGCACACCGCCGCAGCCGTAATGGCCGACCACCAGAATGTGCTCGACCTTCAGGTAATCCACCGCGAACTGGATCACCGACAGCGCGTTCAGATCGGAGTGCACCACCACGTTGGCGACGTTGCGGTGCACGAACACCTCACCCGGCGCCAGGCCGATGACCTGGTTGGCGGGCACGCGGCTGTCGGAGCAGCCGATCCACATGTACTTGGGGTGCTGCTGCTGCGCGAGCTCCTGGAAGAACCCGGGCTGCTGGCGCTCGACGCGGTCGGCCCAGGCGCGGTTGTTGTCGATGAGGTGTTGCAGGGACGATGGCATGGCGATTTTCTTGTGTGGCAGCCGCTGATGAAGGTGGTCAGGGTCGATTTTTCAGCGCCTGCACTTCGGTCACATAGGCGGCGGTGATGGGCGCGTGCGAGGCAATGGTGGCGCCGGTGTAGGGTCGGTCGTGCGTCAGCACCATGTAGGCGAGCGAACCGTAGCCGAGTGCGAACAACACGAGGACCAGCAGATGGTTGCGCCATTGGCCGTAGACCACCTCCACCAGCATCACCAGGCAGGAGAACATCAGCAGCGCCAGCACGAACCAGCGCGTATTGTCCATGCGGCCCATGGACAGGTTGATGCGCGCCTTGCGCGTCTTGTCGAGCGTGGCGATGTCGCGCGCCAGCAACTCCAGCGCATGGCTGGTGGCGCCGTCGCCGCGATATTGGCGCTGCAGTGCCGGCGTGCGCGCTGTCATCTCGGCCAGCGCGCTGCGCGTCACCGGCGGCAGGGTGCGGGACTGGAAAGCGCGCCAGTCGCTGGGCACATCGCCGTGCACGTAGCCGTACAGCAGCGCGCCCATTTCCTCGGCGGCAGACTCGGGCAGCAGCTGGATCACGCGCACCAGGTCGGCGACGATGGCGGCCTCCTGCAGCACCACGTCGTGCGCATCGTCGTACTTGCGCCAGACGTCGTTGACCAGCAAACCCAGCACCACCGACACCGGCAGCACGATGCCGGTGAGGAAGCCCGGCGGCATGCTGGACGGCTTGGCGCGCCCCGGCCGGCCGCGGTACAGCGCCACCACGAGGCTGGCCAGCACGCCGATGAACAGGGTGGCCAGCAGGCTGATCAGCAGCAGGCCCGCCTCGCTCAGCGCGTAGGCCCAGTCGTACCAGTCGGGCAGCGCCGAATAGTTGAACATGCGGGGGTCGGTGAAACAAGGCGGAAAGAAGCAAGCTTAGCGCCAATCGGCGACACGCCGGAAGGCTGCCCCGCCCGCGCGCGGAAGACGCCTTACATCGTCTCGGCGAACAATTCGCGCCCGATCAGCATGCGGCGGATCTCCGACGTGCCGGCGCCGATCTCGTACAGCTTGGCGTCGCGCCACAGGCGGCCCAGCGGGTATTCGTTGATGTAGCCGTTGCCGCCGAACAGCTGGATGCCGTCGCCGGCCATCTTGGTGGCCATTTCGGCCGTCCACAGGATGACGCTGGCGCAGTCCTTGCGCACCTGGCGCACGTGCGCGCTGCCCAGCGCGTCCAGGTTCTTGCCGATGGTGTACAGAAAGGCGCGACCGGCCTGCAGCACGGTGTACATGTCGGCCACCTTGCCCTGCACCAGCTGGAATTCGCCGATGCTCTGGCCGAACTGCTTGCGGTCGTGGATGTAGGGGATGACGTTGTCCATCACCGCCTGCATGATGCCGACGGGGCCGCCGGCCAGCACGGCGCGCTCGTAGTCCAGGCCGCTCATCAGCACCTTGGCGCCCTGGTTCAGTCCCCCCAGGATGTTGGCCTCGGGCACTTCGACGTTCTCAAACACCATCTCGCCCGTGTGGCTGCCGCGCATGCCCAATTTATCGAGCTTTTGCGCCGTGCTGAAGCCCTTCATGCCCTTCTCGACGATGAAGGCGGTGACGCCGCGCGCGCCCAGCTCGGGCTCGGTCTTGGCGTAGACCACCATGGTGTCGGCATCGGGACCGTTCGTGATCCACATCTTGGTGCCGTTCAGCAGGTAGTAGCCGCCCTTGTCCTCGGCGCGCAGCCTCATGCTGATGACGTCGCTGCCCGCGCCCGGCTCGCTCATGGCCAACGCACCCACGTGCTGACCGTTCACTAGCTTGGGGAGGTACTTGGCCTTTTGCGCGTCGGTGCCGTTGCGCTTGATCTGGTTCACGCACAGGTTGCTGTGCGCGCCGTAGGAAAGGCCAACCGACGCGCTGGCACGGCTGATTTCTTCCATGGCAATCATGTGCGCCAGGTAGCCCAGGTTGCTGCCGCCGTACTCCTCGGGCACGGTGATGCCCAGCACGCCCAGCTCGCCCATCTTGGGCCACAGGTCCATGGGGAACTGGTCGGTCTTGTCGACTTCCGCCGCGCGCGGGGCGATTTCGGCCTGGGCGAAATCGCGCACGGCGTCGCGCAGGGCGTCGATGTCCTCGCCGAGTTGAAAGTTCAGGCCGGGCAGATTGCTCATGGTGTGGTCTCCTCGAATTGAATTGAATTGAAAAAGTGTCAGTAAGTCTTGGGAACCGGAACAAGGGTCTGCTGCATCAGCGCGCACGGCCCTTCCTTGCCATCGTCGTCCACGTGCGTGACTTCGGCGGTGCACACAATCAGCCGTTTGCCGGGCTTGACCACGCGGCCGATCGCGCGCAGCGCGCCGCCCTGGTAACTGCCCAGAAAGTTGATCTTGTATTCGGCGGTGACGACTTCCATGCCTTCGGCGGTGATCGTCAGGCCCGCGTAGCCGCCGGCGATGTCGGCCACCGCGCCCATGGCGCCGCCGTGAAAACCGTCCTGCTGCTGCGTCACCTTGTCCGAATACGGCAACCAGATCTCGACCAGACCGGGTTCCACGCGCCGCAGTTGCGCGCCCAGATGCTGCATCATGCCCTGGCGGGCGAAACTCGTGGCCACGCGATCGTGCAGCGTCCGGGTGTCATCGATGGTGGTCATGGCAGCCCTCGATTTTGATTGACGTTTACGTTAACGTCAATCAGGTTTTCGTCTTTTTCGCCGGCGCGCGCTCGATGCGCGACAACAGGACGCGCGCCTCCTTCTCGTGCTCGCCGATCTCGCTCAGCGTGGCCTGCAGCTCGGCCAGCTGCGCCTCGAGCTGGGTGCGGTGGCCCGACAGCACCTGCAGGAACTTGCGCAGCTGCGGGCCGGTGTCGCGCGGGCTGTCGTACATGTCGATCAACTCCCTGGCCTCGGTCAGCGACAGGCCCAGGCGCTTGGCGCGCAGCGTCAGCTTCAGGCGCGTGCGGTCGCGCCCCGAGTACACGCGCTGGCGCCCGCCCGGGCCGGAACGCGTCGGCTGCAGCAGGCCCATGTCTTCATAGAAGCGCATGGCGCGCGGCGTCAGGTCGAACTCGCGCGCCAGGTCGCTGATGGAATAAGTGGTCGCCATGTCGAACAAGAGGCTGTCGCCCACGCGCCGGTGCGCGCCGCGCTTCCTCCCTAGAATGCTCCTCACGGTTGACGTACACGTCAATTCGCCTGCCATCCTACCGCACCGCCACAAGAACACCCCATGTCGCTTGCCGCCGAACTCGAACGCGCCCTGCACTATCCGCTGACCGACCAGTTGCCGCCACGCGGCGGTTCCATCGAGTTGGTGACGGGCGTGAAATGGCTGCGCATGGTGCTGCCCTTCGCGCTGGATCACATCAACCTGTGGTTGCTGCGCGACCGCATCGATGGCCGCGAAGGCTGGACCGTGGTCGATACCTGCATCGACCACCCCGAGCCGCGCGCCGACTGGGAGCAGGTGTTCGCCCACGAGTTGCAGGGCCTGCCCGTGCTGCGCGTGATCGTGACCCACATGCACCCCGACCACGTCGGCCTGGCGCACTGGCTGTGCGAGCGCTGGCAGGCGCCGTTGTGGATGAGCGGCACCGACTACCAGGCCGCGCGTTACGCCTGCCAGGTGGTCAACAGCTTTGGCGGCGAGCGGCTGGCCGATTACTTCCGCAGCCACGGCATGATGGACCCCGCCGACCTGGAGCAGATCCGCAAGCGCAAGCGCTACTACAGCGGCCTGGTACCGGCGCTGCCGCCCAGCTACGTACGCCTGATGGACTGCATGACGCTCACCATCGGCGGCCAGGCCTGGCGCTGCATCGCCGGCTACGGCCACGCGCCCGAGCACATGGCGCTGCACTGCGAGGCGCTGGACGTGCTGATCAGCGGCGACATGGTGCTGCCGCGCATTTCCACCAACGTCAGCGTCTACGAGATGGAGCCCGAGGCCGATGCGCTGACGCTGTTCCTCGACTCGATAGACCGCTTTCTGCCGCTGCCGGACGACGTGCTGGTGCTGCCCTCGCACGGCAAGCCCTTCGTCGGCCTGCATGAACGGCTGCGCCAGTTGCGTGAACACCATCGCGACCGGCTGGCCGAGGTGATGGACGCGGCGCGCAAAAAAGCCGTCAGCGCCTACGACGTGCTGCCCGTGCTGTTCAAGCGCCCGCTGGACCTGCACCAGACCACCTTCGCGCTCGGCGAAGCGGTGGCGCACCTGCACCGGCTGTGGTTCGCCGGCCAGCTGCGGCGCGAGCGCGATGCGCAGGGCATCTGGCGCTTTGCGCCGACCTGACGTTTTCCCGTTCCTGGCTCGCGCCGCTTGGCGAAGCCGCGCGAGCCATGTTTCCCACCGTGACCAGGAACCCTTGCCATGATCGATCCCCAGCAACTGTTCTCGCTGCAAGGCCGCAGCGCCCTCATCACCGGCGGCTCGCGCGGCATCGGCCGCATGATCGCCGAGGGCTACTTGCGTGCCGGCGCGCGCGTTTACATCTCGGCGCGCAAGGCCGAGGCGTGCGACGCCACGGCCGCGGAGCTGTCCACGATCGGCCCCTGCGTATCGCTGCCGGCCGATGTGTCCACGCTGGAGGGTGTGCAGCAACTCGTGGCCGCGTACCAGCAGCACGAGAAATCGCTCGACATCCTGGTCAACAACGCCGGCGCGGCCTGGGGCGCAGCGTACGACGAGTTCCCTGAAAGCGGCTGGGACAAGGTGGTCGATCTGAACATGAAGACGCCCTTCTTCCTGACCCAGGCGCTGACCCCCATGCTCAAGGCCGCCGCCACCGATCACCTGGCGAAGGTGATCAACATCGCGTCCATCGACGGCGTGTCGAACAACCCGCAGGAGACGTATTCGTACCAGGCCAGCAAGGCGGGCTTGATCCACCTGACGCGGCGCATGGCGCTCCGGCTGGCGCCCGAGCGCATCGCCGTCAGCGCCATCGCGCCGGGCGCCTTCGCCTCGACCATGAACAAGGACGCACGCGACAACGCCGAAGAAGTGGCGCAGCGCATCCCCGCTGGCCGCATCGGCACGCCCGAGGACATGGCCGGCGCGGCGATCTACCTGGCGTCGCGCGCGGGCGACTATGTGACCGGGGCGACGCTGGTCGTGGATGGTGGCGTGACCTGGGCGCGCGGGTGAGGCACGAAAAACTGTATGCAGATCCAGTTTTTCGGTATGATGCCCCATGCGCCTCGTTCTGAAATAGTCACCCTATCCACCATGCAAGCCAGCAACCTTCACCCTTCCCAGGCGACGATCGATTTCCAACGCATGGTCGGTGGACGCCGCTTCAGAACCATCTTGGCTGACCCACCCTGGCAATTCCAGAACCGTACCGGAAAAGTTGCGCCTGAGCACAAACGTCTGTCTCGCTACGGGACGATGACCCTTGACGACATCAAGGCGCTACCCGTCGAATTAAGTGCCGAAGACACCGCTCACCTTTATTTGTGGGTGCCCAATGCGCTGCTGCCCGACGGCCTGTCGGTCATGCAAGCCTGGGGTTTTCAGTACAAGTCCAACATCGTGTGGCAAAAGATTCGCAAGGACGGCGGACCCGACGGCCGCGGCGTAGGGTTTTATTTCCGCAACGTCACCGAATTGCTGCTGTTTGGCGTGCGCGGCAAGAACGCGCGCACACTGCAACGGGGGCGAACGCAGGTGAATATCCTGAGCACCCGCAAACGCGAACACTCTCGAAAGCCGGACGAGCAATACACCCTGATCGAAGACTGTAGTCCAGGGCCATTCTTGGAACTTTTCGCACGCGGCGAGCGGCCAGGCTGGGCCATCTGGGGCAATCAGGCAAGCGAAGAATACGTTCCCACCTGGCCGACCTATGCGCACCACTCGCGCCGCCATCTCACGGCGCAACCTTCGCTGCTATCGGACTGAGCCGGGGCCCGCTCAGTCGCCGACATCATCAAGGGCGTCGGATTCACTGCCCTCAATCACATCAATCTGTCCTTCGTCGAAGCGGATGATCGAGGCTGGCAAGCCGATCAGCAGCAGTGGGCACGGGTTGCCCACACCGCGCTGCACACGCGCCATCAGCTTGTCCCAGTGTGTGGTGGCCTGACCATATTTGTTGCCGATGAAGTTGTCGGTCCAGGCATCAGCGAACGGCAGAGGGCTCACAGCGCGCGTCACACGTTTTTCAATCGCCTTCTTCTGCTTGAGCGTCGGAGCGATACCGTTGGCTACCAGATCGTCAAAGCTGCTGATCCCTCGTTCGTGAGCAAACCGGTACACCGCCGAGCGCAGTTGTTGTTGCAATGATGCGCCACGCGTGATGAGCACCCCCGCACTGATGGCGCCTTCGGCGTGCAGGCGTTTGAAGTTCTCCAGATCACGATCAAAGAACGGATCCTTGTTGTTCCATTCGATCTCCAACGCCACGACGCCTCGGTCCGTGCGGCGCACATGATCGATCTCATGCGACACCGACTCCTTCGGCACCCCGTCCACCGTCTTGGTGATGACGAAGGTGTGCTTGGGCCACTGCAGTGCGGTCAGCGCGCGGCGCAAGCGCTGGGTGAATTTGGTTTCCCCACCACCGCTGCCGATGATTTCAGTGATCGGCAAGTTCAGCTCTAACAGCGTGGATGTCAGCTCTGTAATGGCTTCGGAAAACTCGCCGACAAGAATCGACTCGGCATGCGATACGAACAGAATGTCGTAGCCGCGCTCACGCAGTGCGCCAAATGTGGAAGCGTGGGAATTCATGCGGCGATGATAGTCAGCCAGCCGCACTCGACCACTATCGCCTCACCATCTCGGCACCGCCTCCTCCTTCAGCGCGCCGCGCCGCGCGGCGTAGTCGGGCAGCACGCTTTCGACGTGCCGCCAGAAGCGCGGGCTGTGGTTCATCTCGCGCAGGTGGGCCAGCTCATGCACCACGACGTAGTCGATGATCGGCTCGCGGAAATGAATCAGGCGCCAGTTGAGGCGGATCGAGCCATCGGCGCTGGCCGAACCCCAGCGCGTGCCGGCCGATGACAGGCTCAAGCGCTGCCAACGCACCTCCAACTGGGGGGCGAAGTGATCGAGCCGCGCGGTGAAGATGCGGCGCGCCTGGCGCATCAGCCAAGCTTGTGCGGTATCGCGCAACTGCTCGGGCGAGGCCGTGTGCGGCAGGCCGATGTGCAGCGTCAGGCGCGGCACGCCGGGCAGCGCATCGGCTACGGTATCCAGCACCGCGCCACCACGGCCGTGGCGCTGGCGCGGGTCCAGCACCAGCATCACGGGCTCGCCCAGAAAGGGCAGCGTGGCGCCTTCGCGCCATTCGATGCGGTTGGCTTCGAGCCGCTGGTGGCGCGCGCGCGCCTCGCCCAGCTTGGTGACGATCCAGCGCTGTTTTTCGCGCAGCGCGGCCTCGACTTCGTGCAGCGGCGTCCAGCGCGGCGCGCTGACGGTGAGCCCGTCGGCACCCACCGCGAAACCGATGGTGCGCCGCTGGCCGCGCCGGAACTCGTAGTGCACGCGCGCGTGGGCGAAGCTGATGGCGCGATTGGCGCGCGGGTGCGCGAAGTGCGCGGGCGCGAGGGCGTCGGCCAGCGCAAGCGCCGGCGCTTGCACCACGGGTTCAGGCGCCGCCGGCATGACCGGCGCGGGTGCTGCCAGCGAGGGGGATTCCTTGGCCGGCGCCGGGGCACTGAACCAGTCCAGCACCAGTTGCAGCATGGCCAAACTCAGTCCTGGCCGGGCTTGAGTCGCGACAGCCGCGCCTGGCCGGTGGGATAGGCCTCGGGGTCCAGTCGCAGCATCTCGGCCTCGATCCAGGCCTCGACCTCACGAATCAACTCGTCCGCCCGGCGGCCCACGCTGGGAATGGGCGGGCCGATCGAGATGTCGACGATGCCCGGCCGCTTGATGAAGGCCTTGCGCGGCCAGCACTTGGCGCTGGTGACGGCGATCGGGATCACCGGCGCGCCGCATTCGATCGCCAGCCGCGCACCGCCGCTGCGGTAGCTGCCCTTCTCGCCGCGCGGAATGCGCGTGCCCTCGGGAAACATGATCACCCACACGCCCTCGGCCATCAGCCGCCGGCCCTGCGCCACCACCTTGTTGAAGGCCTCGGCGCGCCGGCCGCGGTCGATGTGGATCATGTCGAGCCGGCCGATGGCCCAGCCGAAGAAGGGCACGCGCAGCAGCTCGCGCTTGAACACATAGGCCAGCGGATGCGGCATCAGCGTTGGCATCACGAAGGTCTCCCAGGTCGACTGGTGCTTGACCAGCAGCACCGCCGCATCTTTCTCGCCCAGGGGCAGGTTCTCCATGCCGCTGACGCGGTTGCGGATGCCCAGGATCCAGGTGCCGCCCTTCACGGCGGTGGCCAGCCAGCCGACACAAATCCAGTACAGGCGCGTGCTGCCGACCAGCGGCGACAGAATCACCACCGCCGTCGCCCACGGGATCACCGTGACGACCATCCACAGCATGTGCAGCACGGAGCGAATCAGGTTCATGGTCGGGTCGGGCAGTGCACTTCGGTCCGGCGGCTGCCGGCAGCTATCTATTCTATAGCTTATCAGCGGCTTGGCCGGTGGGGGCAAGCGGCGCCGGCTCAGCGGTGGATTCGGCGCTGGCCGCCGCCTCGCGCGCTTCCATCTCGGCGACGAAAGCGCAGGCGAAGGCGGCCAGATCGGCGTGCACGCGCGCGCCGGGCGGAAACTCCGGCGGCAGCGGATCGGGCCGGGCCAGTGCCTCGCGGCCGGTCAGTACCAGATGCGGCACGCAGCCCGCCGCGTGCGCGGCCTGCACGTCGCGCACGCTGTCGCCGACCGCGTGCACCTGCTTCAGATTGATCTTGTAGCGCTCGCCAATCTGCAGGAACAGGCCCGGCAGCGGCTTGCGGCAACTGCAGCCCTCGTCCGGCGCGTGCGGACAGTAGAACACCGCCTCGACGCGCCCGCCGACGCCGGCCAGCTGCTTGTTCATCTTGGCGTGGATGGCGTTGAGCGCCGCCATGTCGAACAGCCCGCGCCCCAGGCCCGGCAGGTTGGCGGCGATGACCACGTGGTAGCCCGCATGGTTGAGCCGCGCGATGGCGTCCAGCGCGCCGGGCAGCGGCTCCCACTCGTCGGGGGTCTGGATGTAGCCCTCGCGCTCGACGCAGATGGTGCCGTCGCGGTCGACGATGACGAGTTTCATGAACGCGGATTATCGGCTCGGCGCCGCCGGCGCGGGGCGGGAACGCGCGCTCAACCGGCCCCAGCGTCCCCACCAGCGTCCCGCCTCCAGGTGCAGCGCCGGCGTACTGCCGGGCACGAAGGCCTGGGTTGGCTGCCCCTCGGCCAGCAAGCGCATCGGCTCGGAACTGCCCGGCAACTCGAAGTAGACCTCGGTGCCGCCCGGCCCGCGCTGACTGGGCGCGACAGCCCGCGCCAGCAGCACCGTGGCGGTCTGCTCGGCCAGCGGCTGGCGCCCGACGCGGTTGAGCTCGCTGGCGATCAGCCACACGCCCGTGCCAATGCAAAACAGCACCCACGACACGAGTGCCCAAGGCCGCACGCGCGCCCACCCCCAGCGCCGCAGGGCGAGATAGGACACCGCGACGACGCCAGCGAGCGCCGACAGCGCCCACACCAAGGGCCGCGCGGCCATCCAAAATGCCTCGCCGGGATCCGACACCAGGGTGGCGGCTTGCAGGCGCTGCAAGCTGTCGCCCTCGGCCTGGGCCGACAGCAGCGCACGCAGCACCAGCACCGCCAACGGCGGCAGCGCGACCCAGGCCAAGCCGCGCCAAGCCGCCGGGACCGACGGACCAGACGGCGCGGCCACGCTCATGCCGCCAGGCGCGACAGATCGGCGACCCGGTTCATCGCCTGGTGCAAGATCTTCAGCAGGCCGAGGCGGTTCAGGCGCACGTCGGCCTGTTCGGCGTTGACCATGACGTCGTCGAAGAAGGCGTCCACCGATGTGCGCAGCGCGGCCAGGGTTTGCAGCGAGGCGGTGTAGTCGCCGGCCTTGAACTGGGCGTCGGCGCGGGGCCCCACGTCTTGCAGGGCGGTGTGCAGGGCCGACTCTGCCGGCTCGCTGAACAGCGCGGTGTTGACGTGGGCGTCCACCGCGCCCTCGGTCTCGGCCTTCTTCAGGATGTTGCCGATGCGCTTGTTGGCCGCCGCCAGCGCCGGGGCTTCGGGGAGCTGGGCGAAGGCGCGCACGGCGTCGAGGCACCTGGGCATCTCGCCCCACATGGGGCGCGCGGCGATGACGGCATCGGCCTCCTGCACGCTGTAGTCCTGATCGCGCAGGTAGGTGGAGACGCGTTCGTAGATGAAGGCGAGCAACTGCTCATTGCTCTTGCCGGCATCGGGCAGCAGCGCGCCAAAGCTCTGCGCGGCGGCGTGCGCCACCTCGGACAGCTCGAGCGGCAACTGCTTCTCGACCAGCATGCGGATCACGCCCAACGCATGGCGGCGCAGTGCGAACGGGTCCTTGTCGCCGGTCGGCAGGTTGCCGATGCCGAACATGCCGACCAGGGTCTCCAGCTTGTCGGCCAGCGCCACCACGGTGCCGACCTGGCCGCGCGGCAGCTCGTCGCCCGCGAAGCGCGGCTTGTAGTGGTCCTCGATGGCAAAGGCGACGTCTTCCGACAGCCCGTCGTGGCGCGCGTAGTAGCCACCCATGACGCCTTGCAACTCGGGAAATTCGCCCACCATGTCGGTCAGCAGATCGGCCTTGGCCAGCAGGGCCGCCTGGTCGGCGGCCTGGGCCAGCACGTCGCCGCCGAGTTGCTGGCCGATGTGGCGCGCGATGGTGCGCACGCGCTCGACCCGCTCACCCTGCGTGCCCAGCTTGTTGTGATAGACCACCTTGGCCAGTTGCGGCACGCGCGAGGCCAGCGTCTTCTTGCGATCCTGGTCGAAGAAGAACTTGGCGTCCTGCAGGCGCGGGCGCACCACGCGCTCGTTGCCCTCGATGACGGCGCGAGGATCCTTGGGGTTGATGTTGCTGACGATGAGAAACTGGTGCGTCAGCCGGCCCTGCGCGTCCAGCAGCGGAAAGTACTTCTGGTTGGCCTTCATGGTCAGGATCAGGCACTCCTGCGGCACGCCGAGGAACTGCGCCTCGAACTGGCACGGCAGCACCTTAGGCCGCTCGACCAGCGCGGTCACCTCGTCCAGCAGCGCCTCGTCCTCGATCACCTGCAGTCCGGCGCCGGCCTGCGCGGCGGCGGCCTGCAACTGGCGCGCGATCTCGGCGCGGCGTTCGTCGAAGCTGGCGATGACGGCGCCCTTGTCACGCAGCGCATCGGCGTAGCGGTCGGCCTCCACGATGGCAATCGGATCGGCCACCGCCTCGAAGCGGTGGCCGCGCGTGGCACGGCCCGCCGTCAGACCCAGCGCCGTGACCGGCACCACGTGGCTACCATGCAGCGCCACCAGGCCGTGCGCCGGGCGTACGAACTGCACGCTGTCCCAGCCGGGCAGCGGCGTGCCTTCCTGCAGCTGGTAGGTCATCACCTTGGGGATCGGCAATTTGGCGATGGCTTCGTGCAGCGCCTTTTGCAGGCCTGCCTGCAACGCGACGCCTGGTACCACCCGCTCATAAAACAGCGCCTCAGCCTTACCGTCCATAGCAAAGCTGAACCCTGGGTTTTTCAAAACTTCAGCCCGGATGCGCTCCAAAGGTGAAGTGGTAGCGGCTCGAATAACACTATCAAATGGCTCTTGAAGGGCTAGCAATATTCGCTCGCGCTGCGTATCCAACCCAAGCGCATCCATCTTCCTTATCAAGGCTGGCGTAATGCCTTCAGAGTTCAGACTTACGCTGGTCGGCATCAGCTTCTGCTGCACCGCCTGGTCGGCCGCCTTGGCCGCCACCTGCGTGATGTGCGCGGCCAGGCGGCGTGGCGTGGCGTAGGGGGTGACGCGCGAGTCGGCGCCCGTCAGGCCCTGGGCCTTGAGCTGCTCGAACAGCGTGCCGGCAAAGGACTCGCCCAGCTTTTTCAGTGCCTTGGGCGGCAGTTCTTCGACGAAGAGTTCGACGAGGAGGTTGTTGTTGGTCATGTCGTCTTGAATCCGAAATCCACGGGGTAAACGCCCAGGCCACGCGCGGCGTCCTGCATCAGCACGTCGAGCGTGGCGATTTCAGCGCAGCCCAAGCGGCGGGCGGCCGCCAGATGCAGCGCATCCGGACCGCGCAGCTTGCTGTCGGCTTGCGCGCACAGGTCGGCGGCCAAGTCAAAATCCTCCGTCAACACCGGCTCGGTGTGCGCAGTCAGCAGCAGGCGCCGGCCGGTGTGCAAGGCCACCGAGGCCTCTTGCGCATTCAACTGCCGGCTGCGCAGCTTGATGGAGATGGCGCTGGCCAACTCGGTGCGGACCCAGGGTGTGACGATAAGTTGCTGGCACGTGCCGGCGCGATACCAGCCCATGAGAAACTCTGTCTCAGGTTCGGGGCAGATCAACGCCATCAGCACGCTGGTATCGAGATAGATGTGGGGCACGACCGCTATTGCCTCTTCAATACCCCTGGTCGCGCATGAAGCGCACCACCGAGCGGCCCATCGGCAGGTTCTGGTGCAGCGCCTCCAGTTCTGCCACCATCTGCTCGCGCGTGGGTGCGGGCGGCCCCGCATCGGCAGGCGACAGCTCGAGCCGCCCGGATTCGGACACGCGCGCGTGCAAGGCGCTGCCTTCCTCCACGCCCAGGCGGCGCGCCAAATCCGCCGGCAATCGCACCGCCAGGCTATTGCCCCAGCGGCCCACGCTCAGTTCCAGCTTGGTCAAATCGTTCGCGCCCATGGTGATCTCCTTGATGTAGATACGCGTATCTACATCATACGCCTGTGTCCTCAGGCGGCCTTCTTTTCCATCTGCGCCACCCATTCGACCGGCGCCAGCGGAAAGCCCAGTCGCTCCCGTGATTCGTAGTAGCTCTGCGCCACGATGCGCGCCAGGTTGCGGATGCGGCCGATGTAGGCGGCGCGCTCGGTGACGCTGATGGCGCCGCGCGCGTCCAGCAGGTTGAAGGTGTGCGCCGCCTTCAGCACCTGCTCGTAGGCGGGCAGCGCGAGTTGCTGCTCAATCAGGTATTTGGCCTGTTTCTCGTGCGCATCGAAGGCGGTGAAGAGGAAGTCGGCGTCGCTGTGCTCGAAGTTGTAGGCGCTCTGCTCCTGCTCGTTCTGCAGGTAGACGTCGCCGTAGGTCAGCCCTTCGGTCCATTTCAGGTTGAACACGTTGTCCACGCCTTGCAGGTACATGGCCAGGCGCTCGATGCCGTAGGTGATCTCGCCGGTGGCGGGCTTGCAGTCGATGCCGCCAACCTGCTGGAAGTAGGTGAACTGGGTCACCTCCATGCCGTTCAGCCACACCTCCCAGCCCAGGCCCCAGGCGCCCAGCGTGGGGTTCTCCCAGTCGTCCTCCACGAAGCGGATGTCGTTCTGCTTCAGATCAAAGCCGAGCGCTTCGAGCGAGCCCAGGTACAGCTCCAGGATATTGCTGGGCGCCGGTTTGAGCACCACCTGGTACTGGTAGTAGTGCTGCATGCGGTTGGGGTTTTCGCCGTAGCGGCCGTCCTTGGGGCGGCGGCTGGGCTGCACATAGGCCGCCTTCCAGGGCTCCGGACCGATGGCGCGCAGGAAGGTGGCGGTGTGCGAGGTGCCGGCCCCGACTTCCATGTCGTAGGGCTGCAAGAGCGCGCAGCCTTGCGCGTCCCAGTACTGCTGGAGCTTGAGGATGATCTGCTGGAAGGTGAGCATGGCGGCAAGCGGCGCCAAGGCGCGGCTCTGGCGACGGACAAAAGTTCTGATTTTACGAGCCGGCCACCAAACCTGCGGCCGCGCGGCGGCGAGACTCAGCCGAGGGCAGCGCCGTCGCGCGAGAACAGACCCACGCGCAAATCGTTGGCGACGTAGATTTCCTTGCCGTCGGCCAGCAGGCGCGCATCGCCGATGGCCATGTTCAGCTTGCGCTTGATGACGCGCTTGATATCGATCTCGTAGCGCACCAGCTTGACCTCGGGGCCGACCTCGCCAGTGAACTTGACCTCGCCCGCACCCAAGGCGCGCCCGCGCCCGGGCAGGCGCAGCCAGGTCAGGTAGAAGCCGATCAGCTGCCACATGGCGTCCAGGCCCAGGCAGCCGGGCATCACCGGGTCAGTCTGAAAGTGGCAGGCAAAGAACCACAGTTCGGGCTTGACGTCCAGCTCGGCCTCAATGCGGCCCAGGCCATGCGCGCCGCCATCGCCATCGATGTGGGTGATGCGGTCGAACATCAGCATCGGCGGCAGCGGCAGGCGGCCGGCGTCGGGCCCGAACAGGCGCCCCTCTCCGGAGGCGATGAGTTGGTCGTAGGAAAAGGATTCGGCCATGGTGGCCGCATTGTGCCTGTTGCGGCGGCCGTTTTCTGGCTCAGCGCCGGCGGCGTCCCAAGGTCATCAGCACGATCAGCACGATCAGCACGCACAGCCCCCACAGCGGCCACAGGCCCGCCCGCGACACCCAGCGCGCATAGGGCGTGACGTGCGTGCGGCCCTCGAAGCGCCCCAGCAGCACGCCCCGCGTCAGGCGCGGCAGCGCGTGCGTGACCTGGCCGTGGTGGTCGATGATGGCGGTGGCGCCGGTGTTGGTGGCGCGCAGCATCGGGCGCTCGAACTCCAGCGCGCGCATGCGGCTGATGTGCAGATGCTGGTCGATCGCCACGCTGTCGCCGAACCAGGCGATGTTGCTGAGGTTCACGAAGGCGGTCGGTGCGCGCGCCGGATCGGCGAAGCGCGCGCCCAGTTCCTCGCCGAACAAATCCTCGTAGCAGACGTTGGGCGCCAGCCGCTGGCCCCGCCATTCGAAGGACGGCTGGCCGACACCGCCGCGCGCGAAGTCACCGAGCGGGATGTTCATCATGCGCACGAACCAGCGAAAGAAAGGCGGGATGAACTCGCCAAACGGCACCAGATGGTGCTTGTCGTAGCGATAGGGCGCGGCCTGGCCACCTTTCAGGCCGACCACCGAGTTGGTGTAGCCTGCCTCCATGTCGCCCAGCGGCACACCCAGCAGCGCCGCCTGGTCGGGGCCGGCGAAGCGGTCGAGCAGCGCCTGCCAGTAGCCCTCGGGCAGGTCGCGCGGCAGCAGCGGGATGGCGGTCTCCGGCCCGACGATCAGCGGCGCCGAGTTGTCACGCAATTGCTCGCCGTACCAGGTGAGCGAGTCCAGCACGCCGGTGCCGGGCACGAATTTCTGATCCTGTGGAATATTGCCCTGCATCAGCGCGACTTCGGTCAGCAGCGACCGCCCGGCCGGCGGCGTGCGCAACTCGACCTGACGCCAGCCCCACAAGCCAGCGGCGACCAGCAGTGCGACGAGTGCGGCAAGCGCATGCTCCCGGCGCCAGCGCAGCCGCGGCGCCAGGACCAGCAGCGCCGCCAGCGCGGCCGCCACGAAGCCGATGCCGTAGACGCCGACGTAGCGCGCCAGCCAGGCCAGCGGCCCATCGACATGCGCGTAGCCGCCCGCGCCCCAGGGAAAGCCGGTGAACAGCGTGCCGCGCAGCAACTCGGCCAGCGTCCACAGCGCGGCGAACATCAGCGCGCACCGCACGGGGCGCCGCGCCGTCGGCAGCGCGCGCCAGCGCCACGAAACCGGCCGCCGCCAGCGCGTAGTACAGCGCCAGCAAACCGGCCAGCGCCAGCACCGCCGCCACCGCCAGTGCGGCGGGCAGGCCGCCGTAGGTGTGCATCGAGATGAACAGCCACCAGAAGGTGCCGGCCAGCCAGCCCAGCCCGAACAGCCAGCCGAGCACAAAACCCTGGCGCCAGGCGCTGCCTGGGCGGCGTGCACCCCAGCCCATGGGCCATGCAGGCGCTGGCGCATCGGCGCGCCACAGCAGCAACCCCGCCAGGGCCGCCAGGCTGAACAGCTGCAGCCACCAGTGGGCGCGCCCGCTCCAGGGGTCGGCCATCGACAGTGCCTGCGCGCCGCCCGCCAGCAGCGCCAGCGCCGCCGAGGCCAGCCAGTGCGCGCGCCGCATGGGTGTGCTCAGCCGCGTCCGCTCAGCTCGCGTCGGCCGGCACGCGTGACACCTTGAACCAGCGCACGGCGCCGCCCTTGGTGTGCAGCACCAGGAACTCGAGCCCGCCGAGGCGGAAGCGCTCGCCGCGCTTGGGCACGTGGCCCATTTCGTGCGCGATCAGGCCGCCGATGGTGTCGAACTCGACATCCAGATCGCTCTCGGGATCGACGCCGAGCTGCACCTGGAAGAACTCGTTCACGTCCTCCAGCAGCGCCCCGCCGGCCACGCGCCAGCTGTTGTCGGCGAGCGCGAAGATGTCGCCCTCGTCCTCCTCGATGTCGAACTCGTCCTCGATCTCGCCGACGATCTCCTCCAGCACGTCCTCGATGGTGATCAGCCCCGCCGTGCGGCCGAACTCGTCGACCACGATGGCCAGGTGGTTGCGGTTGACGCGGAAGGCGCGCAACAGGTCGGTCAGCCCCTTGCTCTCGGGAATGAAGACCGGCGCCCGCAGCAGCGTGCGCAGGCTCAGCTCGGGCGCGCGCTGCAGCTTGAGCAAGTCCTTGGCCAGCAGGATGCCGATCACGTTCTCGCGCTCGCCCTGGTACACCGGAAAGCGCGAATGCGCGGTGCGGATCACCTCCAGCAGCAACTCCTCGTAGGGCGCATCGATGTCCAGCAGGTCCATGCGCGGCGCCGCCACCATGGCGTCGCCGGCGGTCATCTCGGCCATGCGCAGCACGCCTTCCAGCATCACGCGGCTGTCGGCGCCGATCACGTCGTTGTCCTCGGCCTCGGCCAATGTCTCGATCAGCTCATCGGTCGAATCGGGGCCGGGCTTGATGAATTCGACCAGCTTGCGGAACAGGCTGCGCCTGTCTTCGCGTTCGCCGTGGCGCGCGGGATGGGGGTCGGACACGGTCGAGGCGGCGAGGGCTGCGGTGGTTGCGAGGAAAGCAAGGATAGCCCAATCGCACCGCGCCGCGCGGGCGCCGCGCCGCTCAGCTGCCCGACTTGTGGCGGCCTTCGCGCACCGCCTCGCGCACTTCCTGCGCGGTGGCGAGCAGCTCGCGCGCCATCACCGCCTCGCTCTTGAGCCAGTAGTCGACCTGGCCGACCTGGTCGGCCAGCAGTTCGCCGACGCGGGTCTTGAAGCTGGCTTCCGGCAGCTGCAGGTGCGCCTCGCTCTCGCCGCCGGCCGACTGTACCTTGGCGCCGGCCTTGCGCGCGATGCGCAGCATGGCGGCGTTCTCGGTCAGCGCGTGGATGTACAGGGTCTTGACGCCGTCGTTGACGGCGTGGATGGCGGCGCGCTCGAACAGGCGCGAGCCGTAGCCGCGCCCGCGCGCGTGCCGCGCCACCGACACGCCGAACTCGGCAAAGCCGACTTTGAGCATGTCGGCCGGATAGGCCAGATGCGCCATCGCGATCAGCTCGAGCTTGCGGTTGAAGATGCCGAACACGCGGTCGCGCTCGAAGTCCAGCTTGTCCACGTACAGGCGGATCTGCCGGTCCTCGGCGGCAAAGCCGAAGCGCAGGTAGCGGTCGCGCTCGTCCAAGTGCACCAGATGGTCGGTGATCTGCGCCCGGTAGCGCGCGCCAATCTCGCGAATCGGCACGATGGCCGAATGCCGCCGTGTGTCAACGGGCTGGCTTGTGGCCGGCGCATCGGTGTCGGGGCGGGAGGGGGTTTGAGTGTCCATGGCAACCATATTAGGGTTAATACCTAGAGTTCACACTCCAATCGACGCGCCATGGCCACATTGCCACCGTCAGCGTGCCATTCGTCACGGCACGCGTGACGACGGGCTCACACCGGCAAGGCCGTGGTCGCCTTGACGCGGTCCATGACGAAGCTGGTCTTGCAGTCCTGCACCGCCGGGTGGCGCAGCAAGGTGTCCATCATGAAGCGCGAGTAGGCACCCATGTCCTGCACCACCAGGCGCAGCAGGAAATCCATCTCGCCGGTCAGCGCCACGCATTCGACCACCTCGGGCCAGGCCTGCACGGCGGCGCGGAACTCGTCCATCGGGTTGCGCTTGGCGTGGTCGGCGCGCTTTTCCAGCCGCACGTTGACGCAGGCCATCAGGCCCAGGCCCAGTGCCTCGGGCTTGAGCAACGCCACGTAGCGGTCGATCACGCCGCTGTCCTCGAGCTTCTTGATGCGGCGCAGCACGGCGCTGCTGGACAGCCCGATCTGCTCGCCAATGGCCTCACAGGTTTCTCGGCCATTGACCTGCAAGCGGCTCAGGATGGCGCGGTCAAGCCGGTCAAGCGCGTCGGTCGTCATGGGTGCGCAATTTTACGGCGTGACTGGCCGTCTGGCCACCGAGGAACGCCGGCAAGCTGACGCCCGGTGGCTCTACAGTAGACCGCTTGCCACGATCCGCACCCCGCCAAGGAGACCACCATGACCACCACCCCACAACCCACCACCTGGGACAACCCCATGGGCACCGACGGCTTCGAGTTCATCGAATACGCCGCGCCCGACCCGAAGGCCATGGGCGCGCTGTTCGAGCGCATGGGCTTCACGGCGGTGGCGCGCCACCGCCGCAAGGCCGTGACGCTGTACCGCCAGGGCGAGATCAACTTCATCATCAACGCCGAACCCGACAGCTTTGCCCAGCGCTTCGCCAAGCTGCACGGCCCCAGCATCTGCGCCATCGCCTTCCGCGTCCAGGACGCCAAGCTGGCCTATGAGCGCGCGCTGAGCCTGGGCGCCTGGGCGTACGCCGGCCAGGCAGGGGCGGGCGAGCTGAACATCCCGGCCATCAAGGGCATTGGCGACTCCATCATCTACCTGATCGACCGCTGGCGCGGCAAGGACGGCGCCAAAGAGGGCGACATCGGCAACATCGGCTTCTACGACGTCGATTTCGAGCCGCTGCCGGGCGTGAGCGGCACCGCCGGCATCAGCCCCGAGGGCTATGGCATGACCGTCATCGACCACCTGACGCACAACGTGCACAAGGGCCGCATGGCCGAGTGGTCGGAGTTCTACGAGCGCCTGTTCAACTTCCGTGAAATCCGCTACTTCGACATCGAGGGCCAGGCCACCGGCGTCAAGTCCAAGGCCATGACCAGCCCCTGCGGCAAGATCCGCATCCCCATCAACGAAGAGGGCAACGAGAACAAGGGCCAGATCCAGGAGTACCTGGACAGCTACGCCGGCGAGGGCGTGCAGCACATCGCGCTGGCGACCAGGAACCTGTACGACACGGTGGACCAGCTGCAGATGGCGGGCGTCAAGCTGCTGAACACCAGCGAGACCTACTACGAACTGCTGCCCAAGCGCATCCCGGGGCTCAAGGAGCCCATCGGCGAACTGCAGTCGCGCAACATCCTGGTCGATGGCCAGCCGAATGAGCTGCTGCTGCAGATCTTCAGCGAGAACCAGCTGGGGCCGATCTTCTTCGAGTTCATCCAGCGCAAGGGCAACGAAGGCTTTGGCGAGGGCAACTTCAAGGCACTGTTCGAGACGATGGAGCTGGACCAGATGCGGCGGGGGGTGTTGAAGGCCCCAGACGCGGCGTGAGTTTGATCCAAAATCAATAGCTGCTTGCGCTTGCTGCACAACGATTTCAGATGATTTTCATAATGAAATCATTGACTGACAAGCGCGAGCAGCTCTTTACTTAATAGCTTCATCTCTGGCTGGCAGCCCAAAGGCCAGCGCCCCCATGGCGCCCTGCACCAGCGCGTACAGGCCGTAGATCACCCCCACACCCACGGCCGCCGGCGCCGCCACGCCAAACGGTGCCAGCGCGGCCACGGCCGCCGCCTCGCGCGTGCCCCAGCCGCCCACGCTGACGGGCAAGGCCGCCATCAAGAACACCGGCGCGATGGCAAACGCCCACGCCGACAACGGCAATTGCACACCCAGCGCCAGGCCGCCACCTGCCAGTGCCGCCGCCGACAGCACTTGCACCGCCGCCGATGACAGCGCCTGCCAGCCCATCTGCTGGTTGAAATCGGGTCGCTCGGCCGCCGCGCGCAGCGGCGCCAGCCAGCGCAGGCCCCAGCGGCGCAGCAGCGCGGGCAGCGCCCACGGCAGCACCAGCCACAGCGCGGTGCCGGCCAGCATCAACGCCACGAAGGCCCCCGCCGGCAGACGCAGCCACGGCGCCAGCACGTCGGCGCAGGCAGCCGCGCCCAGGCCGCCGATGGCGCACAGCATCCACAGGCCGCTGACGCGGTCGAGCACCACCGACCAGCTCGATGCCAGCGTGTCCTGCCCCGCGCGGCGCAGCACCACGGCACGGTAGACGTCGCCGCCCAGCACGGCGCCGGGCAGCAACGCGTTCAGGCCGATGGCCTGGAAATACCAGCGGCTGGCGTCGCGCATGCTCACGTCGGCGCCGAGCCATCGCGCCAGCGCGCGCCAGCGCCAGGCCGAGACGATGTTGGATGCGATCGCCGCCGCCAGCCCCATCGCCAGCCAACCGGGGTGGGCGTGGCGCAGCTGCGCCAGCACGCGCGCCGGGTCGGCCAGGGCGACCACCGCGCCCAGCAGCGCCAGGCTGGCCGCGCCGCGCCACAAGGCCTTGTGGGCCGGCTTCACGCGCTGGGGGCAGGCGCCGGCTGCGCGGGTGCCACCACCGAATCCGGCGCCGGGTCGGGCAGCACCTCCTCGGCATGGAACTGCGGCACGCCGCCGGCTTCGTGGTAGATGCGCGTCAGCAACTCGCCGATCAGGCCGGCGGCGATCATCTGCGCGCCCATCAGCACCAGCATCACGCCCACCAGCAGCAGCGGCCGGCCGCCAATGTCGTGGCCGAACAGCTTGAGGCCCAGCAGCCACAGCAGGATCAGCCCGCCCGGCGCCGCCAGCCACAGCCCCAGCCCGCCAAAGGCGTGCAGCGGGCGCTGGCGGTAGCGCATGAAGAACACGATCAGGATCAGGTCGAGGATGACGCGGAACGTGCGGTCGATGCCGTACTTGGACACGCCGCGCGTGCGCGCGTGGTGGCGCACCGGCACCTCGGTGATGCGCGCGCCAGCTTCCTTGGCCAGCGACGGAATGAAGCGGTGCAGTTCGCCATACAGGCGGATGCGGTCGATGATGGGGCGGCGGTAGGCCTTGAGCGCGCAGCCGTAGTCGTGGAGATGCACGCCGGTGGCGCTGGAAATCAGCTTGTTGGCGATGCGCGAAGGCAGCTTGCGCGAGATCTCGGCGTCCTGCCGGTCCTTGCGCCAGCCGCTGACCATGTCGATGTCGGGATCGGTCTCCAAGCGCTCGAGCAGCAGCGGGATGTCACCCGGCTCGTTCTGCAGATCGGCGTCCAGCGTCACCACGTAGCGCCCGCGCACGCGGTCAAAGCCGGCCTGCAGCGCGCTCGACTGGCCGTAGTTGCGCGCCAGCAGCACCGGGCGCAGCCAGGGGCGGGTGGCGGCCAGCTCGCGCAGGCTGGCGCGGCTGCCATCTTTGGAGCCGTCGTCCACCGCCAGCAGCTCGAAGCTGAGCGCCTGCCCCGCCATGGCCTGCGCGATGCGCCGGGCCAGATCGGGCAGGTTCTCCACCTCGTTGTAGATCGGCACCACGATGGAAACATCGGGCGCCTGCGTGCGGGAGCGGGTCATCGGCGGCGCTGGGGCAGGCAGCATAATGCCCGCGATTGTGCCTTGCACGGCGCGCGCCAAGCCGCATCCAACCCACCCGCATGAGTTTCACCGACGCGCCCGGCGCCTCGCCCGACCGCCCCCTCACCGGCGCGGCGCTGCTCGGGCTGCTGGTGCTGACGCTGGCGCACGTAGCGGCCCGCCTGTGGGTGTCGCCTGCGCTCAAGTGGGACGAGGGCGAGCAGATGCTCTGGTCGCAGCAGCTGGCGTGGGGCTATGGCGCGCAGCCGCCGCTCTACACCTGGCTGCAATGGGGCTTCAACGCCACGCTGGGGCCCAGCGTGCTGGCCTTGTCGCTGCTCAAGCACACGCTGCTGGCGCTGACCTACCTGCTGATGGCGCTGGCCGCGCGCCAGCTGATGCCGCCGCGCGCGGCCGTCTGGGCCAGCGCCAGCATGCTGCTGATCCCGGCGCTGGGTTGGACCTCGGTGCGCGACCAAACGCATTCGGTGCTGGTCACCTGCGCCGTGGCCGGCAGCTGGTGGGCGCTGCTGCGGCTGTGGCGGCGGCCTGCGCCGGCCGGCTACGCACTGCTGGGCTTCTTCGTGGCGCTGGGCGTGCTGGCCAAGTACAACTACGCGCTGTTCGCCGGGGCGCTGCTGCTGGCGGCGCTGTCGGTGCGGCCGGCGCGCGCGGCGCTGCTGGCGCCGGGCTGGTGGTGGGCGCCGCTGGTGGCGGCGCTGCTGCTGCTGCCGCACGGGCTGTGGCTGCTCGGCCATTGGTCCGAGGCCAGCGCCGAGACACTGCAGAAAATGCAGATCGACGGGCACACCGGCGTACCCAAGGGCCTGGGGGCGCTGGCGCAGGGCCTGGCCGCCACCCTGCTGCCCTGGGCTGTGCTGGCGCTGGCCTGCTTCGGGCGCGGCTGGTGGACAGCCGCCGGCCGGCCCGCCCACGAGCGCTGGATGCTGTCGGTGTTCGGCCGCTACCTGCTGCTGATCGCCACGGCGCTGCTGGCCATGGTGCTGCTGGCCGGAGTGTCGCACTTCAAGGAGCGCTGGCTGCTGCCGCTGCTGTGCGCCGTGCCCTTGATGGCCTTCGCCTGCCGACCTGGGTTGGCGAAGGCGTGCCGCGGGAGCTGGTTCACGATCGTGATCGTGGTGTTTGCCACGATCTTCCTGCTCATGGCCGTGGGCCGCGCCTGGTACGCGGGCAAGCAAGGCAAACCCGACGAACTGAATCACCCTGTGGCCGCGCTGACCGACGCGCTGCGCCAGGCTGGCTACGACGGCCACAGCCCCATCATCGCCGCCGACCACATGCTGGCCGGCATGCTGCGCACACGCTTTCCGGCCGCGCCGGCACAATCCTGCACAGGCGCGGCGGCGCCGCTGGCGCAGTGCTTGACTGATGCGACGGCGCACGCCACCCAGGCGGGCCAGGGCTGGCTGCTGATCTCGCGCGCCGACAAGCTGGAACCCGGCTGGTGGTCCATGGTACGGGCCGTCGTAGGCGATCGCGCGCCGCAGTCGCTGCGGCTACCCTTCGTCCACCTGCCAGCCGAGGCCGCGCCGGCGCACTACCAATTCATCTGGCACGCGAGGGATCGGCCATGAGCACCACCCTGGTCACCGGCTGCGCCGGCTTCATCGGCATGCACTGCGCCCAACAGCTGCTGGCGCGCGGCGAGCGCGTGGTCGGCATCGACAACCTGAACACGTATTACGACGTCGCGCTGAAAGACGCGCGGCTGGCGCGGCTGATGGCGCATCCGCACTTCCGCTTCGAGCGCGTCGACATCGCCGACCGTGCCGCTGTGGCCGAGCTGTTCGCGCGCGCGGCGCCGAATCGCGTGCTGCACCTGGCGGCACAGGCGGGCGTGCGCTATTCCATCGACGCGCCCGACACCTACACCGACGCCAACCTGCTCGGCTTCGGCCACGTGCTGCAAGGCTGCCGCACGGCGCAGGTCGAACACCTGGTGTTTGCCAGCAGCTCCAGCGTGTACGGCGGCAACACCAAGGTGCCGTTCTCGGAACGCGACGCGGTGGACCACCCCATCAGCTACTACGCCGCGACCAAGAAGGCCAACGAGGTGATGGCCCACACCTACGCGCACCTGTACGGCATGCCCTGCACCGGGCTGCGCTTTTTCACCGTCTATGGCCCCTGGGGCCGACCCGACATGGCGCTGTTCAAGTTCACGCGCGCCATGCTGGCGGGCGAGCCGATCGACGTGTATGGCAATGGCCAACTGGTGCGCGACTTCACCTACATCGACGACATCGTGGAAGGCGTGCTGCGCGTGCTGGACAAGCCCGCCACGCCCGACGCCGCCTATGACCCCACCGCACCCAACCCCGGCACCAGCAGCGCGCCCTTTCGGCTGTTCAACATCGGCAACAACACGCCCACGGTGCTGATGGACTACATCAGCGCGCTGGAGGCGGCCCTGGGCATCACCGCGCGCAAGCACATGCTGCCGATTCAGCCGGGCGACATGCACACCACGGCAGCCGACACCTCGGCGCTGACGGCGTGGGTGGGCTTTGCGCCATCAACACCGGTTCACGAGGGCGTGACACGCTTCGTGGCGTGGTACCGGGGGTTTTATGAAGGGCAGTGACGTGTGCAAACGCCACGCAGAACAGCCGGACGCGAAGAACGCAAAGGATTCGCGAAGGACGCGAAAAAGAAAACCAAATTTTTGGCTGTTCTTTTGCGTCCTTCGCGTCATCTTCGCGCCCTTCGCGTCCGGCTGTTGGGCTGTCCCCCAACCTTTCCAAGCTTGAATTGACATGAAAGTCACCGTTTTCGGCACCGGCTACGTCGGTCTGGTTCAGGGCGCCGTGCTGGCGGATGTGGGGCACGACGTGGTCTGCGTGGACATCGACGCCGCCAAGGTCGCCGCGCTGCAAGCCGGCCAGATCCCCATCCACGAGCCCGGCCTGGCCCCCATCGTGCAGGCCAACCAGGCCGCCGGGCGCCTGCGCTTCACCACCGACGCGGCCGAAGGCGTAGCGCACGGCGAGCTGATCTTCCTGGCCGTCGGCACGCCGCCCGATGAAGACGGCAGCGCCGACTTGGCTGCTGTGCTGGCCGTGGCGCGCACGGTGGCCACCCACATGGCGGCGGCCAAGACCATCGTCAACAAATCCACCGTGCCGGTGGGCACCGCCGACAAGGTGGCCGAGGCGGTGCGCACGGTGCTGGCCGAGCGCGGCGCGCCAATCGCCTTCGACGTGGTCAGCAACCCCGAATTCCTGAAAGAAGGCGCGGCCGTGGCCGACTGCAAGCGCCCCGACCGCATCGTCATCGGCACCGACAGCGCCGCGGCCGAGGCGCAGCTGCGCGAGCTGTACGCGCCCTTCAACCGCAACCACGACCGCATCGTGGTGATGGACGTGCGCAGTGCCGAGCTGACCAAGTACGCCGCCAACGCCATGCTGGCCACCAAGATCAGCTTCATCAACGAAATCGCGGGCCTGGCCGAGCGCCTGGGCGCCGACATCGAGGCGGTGCGCCGCGGCATCGGCAGCGACCCGCGCATTGGCTACCACTTCATCTACCCCGGCGTGGGCTATGGCGGCAGCTGCTTTCCGAAGGACGTCAAGGCGCTGATCCACACCGCGCAATCCATCGGCTTCACGCCCGATGTGCTGCTGGCGGTGGAGCAGCGCAACGACGCCCAGCGCCGCGTGCTGGCCGAGCGCATCGTGGCGCACTACGGCGGCAGCCTGGCTGGCAAAACCATCGCCGTCTGGGGCCTGGCCTTCAAGCCCGAGACCGACGACATGCGCGAGGCCCCCAGCCGCAATCTGCTGGCCGCGCTGTGGGCGGCCGGCGCCCAGGTGCGCGCGCACGACCCGGTGGCCATGAACGAGGCCCGCCGCCTCTTCGGCGAGCGCGCCGACCTGGTGCTGTGCGACACGCCCACGCAAGCACTGGAAGGCGCCAACGCCCTGGTCATAGTCACCGAATGGAAAATCTTTCGCGTGCCCGATTTCGACCAGATGGCACGGCTGCTGAAAGACCGCCTCGTGTTCGACGGCCGCAACCTGTACGAGCCGGCCGTGGTGGCCCGCCACGGCCTGCGCTACGAGTCCATCGGCCGGCGGACGCCCGAGCCCGCGCCCGCCACCTGAGCGGCGGCAGCGCGGCCCGCCGTTGGTAAAGTGCGGCGCATGAAGCCAATGCCGCGCCCCCTGTTCAACGCCGACCACGACGCCTTCCGCGAGCAGGTGCGGCGCTTTTGCGAGCGCGAAATCGCGCCGCACCACGCCGCCTGGGAAGACGCCCACGGCGTGCCGCGCAATGTGTGGCGGCAGGCGGGCGCCAATGGCCTGCTGTGCTGCTGGCTGCCGGAAAACCTGGGCGGCCCTGGCGCCGACCTGCTGTTCGACTTCATCGTCGCCGAAGAACTGGGCCGCATCGGCGCCACGGGGCCGGGTTTTCCGCTGCACTCGGTCATCGTCGCGCCCTACCTCGTCGCACACGGCACGCCCGAGCTGCAACAGGCGCTGCTGCCCGCCATGGTGCGGGGCGAAAAGATCGCCGCGATTGCCATGACGGAGCCGGGTACTGGCAGCGACGTGGCCGCCATCCGCACGCAGGCGCGGCGAGTCAGTGATGGAAGCGGCGACCACTACGTGCTGAACGGCCAGAAAACCTTCATCACCAACGGCCACAACGCCGACCTGGTCGTGGTCGCCTGCAAGACCGATCCGGACAAGGGCGCGCACGGCGTCTCGCTGCTGGTGGTGGAGCGCGACATGCCCGGCTTCAGCCGCGGGCGCAACCTGCGCAAGATCGGCCAGCACGCGCAGGACACGGCCGAGCTGTTCTTCGACCACGTGCGCGTGCCCGCCAGCCACCTGCTGGGCGACGAAGGCCAGGGCTTCAAGTACCTGATGCAAAAGCTGGCGCAGGAGCGCCTGCTGGTCAGCGTGGGCTGCCAGGCGCGTGCCGAAGCCGCGCTGCAGTGGACCATCGACTACGTGCAGGAGCGCAAGGCCTTCCGCCAGCGCGTGGCCGATTTCCAGAACACGCGCTTCAAGCTGGCCGCCGTCGCCACTGACATCAGCGCCGGCCGCGCGTACTGCGACCAGTTGATCGCTCAGCACCTCGCCGGCGGGTTGGATGCCGTCGCTGCCGCCGCCGGCAAGCTGTGGCACAGCGAACTGCTGGGCCGCGTGACCGACGAGTGCTTGCAGCTGTTCGGTGGCTACGGCTACATGCAGGAGTACCCGATCGCGCGCGCCTGGACCGACGCGCGCGTGGAACGCATCTACGCTGGCACCTCGGAGATCATGAAGGAGATCGTGGCGCGCGATTTGCTGGACGGGCGCGCACCGTGAAGCTGCCGCTGCCCGATTTCGCCAACGCCGACCAGGCGCTGTTGCACCGCTTTGCCGCCGACGACGCGTATCCGCAGCCCTTCGACGTCAACCCGATGGCGCGCACGCTCGGCACCGTGCTGCACGCGGTCGACCGGCAGGCCGGGCGGGTCGAGCTGGCCTTTCTGCCCGATCCCCTGTTCATCCAGGGCAACGGCGTGATCCAGGGCGGCGCGCTGACTTCGATGCTCGACTTCGCCATGGCCTTCGCCACGCTGGCGCACATGCCGCGCGGCGACTCCTGCACCACCGTCAACCTGAGCGTGGCGTTTCTGCGCCCTGCCGCCGTCGGCCATTACCGGGCCATCGGCGAGGTGGAGCGCTGCGGCCGCCAGCTGGCCTTCACCCGCGCCCGGCTGCTGCGGCAGGAAGACGGCCTGGCGATCGCCACCGCGACCTCGACGCTGGCGCTGATGCGGGCGGCGGATCGAAGTTATTGATCCGGCATCATAAAGATTGAATTCTTGGTGTTTGATTCAGTCATAGCGTGATGGACAAAGAAGATGCCCGCTATCAGAAGCTGGAGCAGTTGCACGAGAGGCGAAAGCAAGTGGTGCGATTGCATCTTCGAGGCACTGGCGTGATGCAGATCGTGACGCTCACGGGCTTGAGCTACCCCACGGTTCGCAAGGCGATCGATCGGTTTGATGCCGGTGGCTGGGCCGCCATCAAGCCGGCTGCTCGCGGTCGCAGCAAGGGCGACGGGCGCTTGCTCAGCGCCCAGCAGGAGGCCTCGGTGCGGCGCACCATCTGCGACCAGCGGCCCGAGCAGTTGAAGATGGAGTTCGCTCTGTGGACGCGCGCTGCGGTGATGCAGTACATCGAGCGCGAGTTCGGTCTTCGGCTGTCCATCCGTGCCACCGGTGAGTACCTGCGCCGCTGGGGTTTCACGCCGCAAAAGCCGATCAAGCGCGCCTACGAGCAGCGCCCCGAGGCGGTGCGCCAATGGCTGGAGCACGAGTACCCGGCGATCGAGCGTGCTGCCCGCGCCGAGGGCGGCGAGATCCACTGGGGCGATGAGACGGCGCTGGTCAACACCGACGTGCGTGGCCGCAGCTATGCGCCGCGCGGCAAGACGCCGGTGACGATGGTCGTCGGCGGCACGCGGAAGCTCTCGATGATCTCCACCGTCACCAACCGGGGGCGCGCCAACTGGATGATCATCGATGGCGCCTTCAATCACGAGCGGCTCATCGAGTTCTTGCAGGCCTTGGTGCGAGATGGCAAGCGCCGGCGCAAGAAGGTCTTTCTCATTTTGGACAACCTCGGGGTGCACCACTGCAAGCCCGTGAAGGCCTGGCTGGCCGAGCGCGGGCGTGACATCGAGGTGTTCTTTCTGCCCAGCTACAGCCCTGAGCTCAATCCCGACGAGCGGCTGAATGCCGATCTCAAGCAAGCCATCGGCTCGAAGGTGCCTGTGCGCACCAAAGCCAAGCTACATGCTGCGGCCAACGAGCACATGCAGAGCATCGCCACCAATCGCGACCGGGTGCGCGCCTATTTCCAAGACCCGATCGTCAGGTACGCAGCATGAAAACTTCATGGTGCCGGATCAATAGGGCTTGTCAGCTTGCATCGGGGCGCGGCGCGGCGGGCGGACCCGTCAGCCAGGCGACCAGCCAGGCGATGAAGCCGGCCACCGCCAGCCCCACCATCCACAGCCCGGCCTCGTATTGCGCCGACTGCAGGTAGCTGTTGCACACGCGCACGGGCGCGGCGATGTAGAGCCAGCCCAGCACCGCCAGCATGCTGAGGAAATTGGTCCAGACGAAGCCACGCGCGATCGAACCCACGCGTTCCCAGGCCAGCGCCAGCGGTGCACCCACCAGCAGCGGCAGGCTGGTGAACTTGGCCAGTTCGGCCCACGGATCGGCGAGCGCCGCGTCCAGCGCGCGCGGCAGCATCCAGTAGCTGGACGCGAACAGCGCCACCAGCACCAGCGGCAGAGGCCCGCCGACCCACTGGCGCAGGCGCCGGCGGCGCGCCGGCGCCAGCCCGCGCGCGGCCACGCAGCCCGCGGCGGCCAGCAAGGGCATCTGCAGCAGCATGTGGGTGCTCATCGAGGCCTCGAGCCAAGCCCGCAGGCGGGGCAGGGCCAGCAGCGCGATGAGCGCCAGCGCCAGCCATGCCCGGTGCCGCACCAGCGCGGACCAGGGCGTGCGCCCGCGCAGCGGCGTCATGGCTGCGGCGCCAGTGCGGCGATGAAATCCCGCGGCGCCTCGATGTCGCTGATGCGCACTAGGCGGCCATCGCGGTCGAGCAGGTGAATGGCAGCGTTGTGCTCGTAGCCGCCCAGCCCGTCCGGCACCACCACCACGCCGAAGGCCTGCAGCAGCGCGGCCGTCTGGCTGGCATCGCGCGGCCGCGCCACGCGCCAGTGCTCGCCGTCGGCACCCTGCCGGGCCGCCCACTCGCGCAGCGCCGCCACGTCGTCATTCAAGGGGTCGAAGCTGATCGACAGCAGCGCGAGGTCGCGGCCCAACACGCCCGCCGGCAGCGTGTCGCTGATCTGCTTGAACGCCGCGCCCAGGCTGCGGCAGACCGAGTCGCAGCGCACGTAGATGAATTCCAGCGCCAGTTGCCGGCCGCGGTAGTCGGCCAGGGTGAAGGCACGCCCCTGCTGATCTTCCAGCACGACGGGCGGGATCGGGCGCGGCTGGCGCAGCACCAGGGCGCGGCGCGCCGTCTCGGCGGTGAAGGCACTGAAGCCGTCGGTGGCCCAGCTGAACACCCCCGTCGCGGCCAGGACGACCGCGACCGAGGCGATCAGCGCACGGATCACGCCGCGTGCCGCACCAGCGTGACGCGTGGTGCGTCCCGGGTCGCCGCCCGCATCCGCAGCAGGAAGCGCATGATGAAGAAGGCCGAGGCGATCACCACCAGCGAGGCGAACACCACCGCAATGCGGCTCAGCGGCACCCATTCCGGCAGGTGCGCGGCGTAGCGGCGCGCCACGCTGGTCTTGCCCGAGAACAGAAAACCCAGGATCAGGCCGCCGCCGCCGATGGCGAACACCGTCAGCGCCGCGTTGTCGAGCAGCGTGTCGGCGCCGTCACGCTGGGTCTTGCCGATGAAGTAGACGAATCCGAACAGCATCGCGATCACGCCCAGCAGCGTGTAGGTATGGAAGTGGCCCGGCACCCACAGCGTGTTGTGCATGACGTAGTTGACGCCGATGCTGCCGTCGATGAAGGCCGGAATGGCGCCCGCGGCCCAGCCGCACAGCGACAGCAGCAGCAGGCGCGAGGCCACGTCCCACTTGATGCCCGAGCGGTAGACGATCATCAGCCCGCCGTAGGCCGTCACCACCAGGATCGGGAAGGCGTTCAGGTAGCCGACGATGTGGCCCATGGCCAGCATCCACCTGGGCATCACCGAATCCATCAGCAGGTGGTGCGGGTAGATGATCAGCACCAGAATCATCGAGATCGACCACGAGGCCAGGAAGGCCTTGTTGGCCTTCCAGGGCCGCTGCGTGTAGCGCGGCAGCAGTTCGTAGACAGCGATCACCGCCATGTAGATGGTGGCGTTGATGAACACGTGACCGAAGAAGTAGATCAGGTTCTTGGCCAGCAGCGCGTCGATATTGAAGCCTGGCGCGTACAGGTTGATGAGCATCATCACCAGAATGGTGGCGCCGGCCACCAGCCCGGCGATGTTGACCACCGTGACCATGCCCGCGGCCACCACCGCCGGTGGCGGCGCATTGCCGTCGTCGTGGCCGAACAGCTGCGGCCAGCCCATGACGCGGCCAAAGCTGCCGTAACGCGCGATCAGCGCACGCCCGACGTCCAGGTGCAGCAGCAGGAAGCCGACGCCGATGATCAGCAGGCCGAGCAGGAACAGCGCCGCCGCGCCGGTGCCCCACATGCCCATCGACTTGCCGGGCAACGGGTACAGAAAGGTCCAGGCGCCCTGGAAACGTCCGCCCAGCACCGCCAGCAGGATCAGCACCACGCCCAGCAGGAACAGGCCCAGGTTGGCCTTGAAGATGCGCTCCGAGACATCGGCGTACTGGCTGAGGAAATGCCACATGATGGCCGCGCCGGCAATCGCCGCCACGCCGACCATGCCGACGCCGTGCAGCGTCATCAGCTGGTAGAACCATGTGGGGCCCATCTGCGCGATCTGCGCCTGCTCGGCACGCATCAGCCAGCCGAACACCATCATCAGCAGCAGCACCGCCACGGCGGCCACCAGTTGCGCCACCACCACCGGGCGCGCGCCCGCGTCGAGCGGAGGATTGCGGGTGTCAACAAGCTCTGCCATGTCTGCTCCTTCAGCGCGCCACCACCTGGATGTCGGAAATCATGCCGTGGTGCGCGGTGCCGCAGTACTCCATGCACAGCGCCTTGTAGGTGCCCGGCTTGTCGAAGGTGTATTGCAGCCGGTTGACGTAGCCCGGCATGGACTGGATCTGCGCCACCAGGCGCAGGTTCTGGTCGTAGAGGCCGAAGCCGTGGTTGACGTCGGCGCTGGCGACACGGAACAGCACCGTCTCGCCGACCTTGAACTCGGTCTTGCTGATCTCCCAGCGCCATTGGTAGCCGGTCACATCGACCACGTGATCGGCCTGGGTCTCGGCGTTGGCCCCGGGGTAGGGCAGGTCGCGCAGCAGGTAGAGCGCGGTCGGGATCAGCGTGACCACCAGGAACCAGAAGAACTTGGTGCGCAGGCTGTAGGCGCGGTCCTTGAGCGGTGTGTAGTCCTCCTGGCGCGGCTGCGAGCGCGCATAGACGAAGATGAACACCAGCAGGATCAGGCTCATCAGCAGCAGCGAGATGAGCCAGACAGCTTCTTGTTGAACCATCGTCTCCTCCTGCACGCGGCCGGGTCGCCGTCGCCGCGCCATCGTGGTGCGCCACGACAGGCCGGCCAAGCCGACGCGCCGGCGCACGCCACGTGACAGCCATCCTATTCCTGTTTCGGCGCCGCCGCGAGCTATCCCCTGGCCGCGGTGCGGTCATCGCGGCGGGCGCCGCGCCGCCTCAAAGCGGGTGCGTGACCAGGCGGAAGTCCGGATCCTCCGGATAGGACTTGACCTCGAAGCCCAGGCTGCGCATCAGCTTCAGCATGCCGTTGTTCTGCGTCAGCACCAGGCCGATGATCTCCTGCAGGCCCTTCTCGCGCGCCACGTCCATGATGCTGAGCATCATGCGCGTGCCCAGGCCCTGGCCTGCGTAGGCGTCGTCAATCACCAGCGAGAACTCGCAGCTGTTCTGGTCCGGGTTGGTGATGTAGCGCGAAACGCCGATGATCTTCTGCGCCTTGCGCTTGTCGCCGCCGTCGCCGACCTGATCGGTCTCGACCACCGCGCACAGCGCCATCTCGCGGTCGTAATCGATCAGCGTGAAGCGCGCCAGCATGCTCGCCGGCAGCTCGGCCATGTTGGAGACGAAGCGGAAATAGCGGCTCTCAGGTGACAGGCGCTTCATCATGTCCTGCAGCATGTGGGCGTCGTCGGGGTGGATCGGGCGCACCACATACTCGCCGCCGCCGCGCAGCGGCCACAGCTGCTCGTAGCGCGCCGGGTACGGCAGGATCGACAGGTGGCCGTACTTGCCGGCGCGCCCGGGCGAGGTCTGCGCCGCCGGCCCGATGACGATGCGCGCATCGACCGCGATGGCGCCCCGCTCGTCGACGATGATGGGGTTGATGTCCATCTCGCGCAGCTGCGGCAGTTGGCACACCATCTCGGACACGCGCAGCAGCACCTGCTCCAGCGCCGCCATGTCGACGGCGGGCGCGCCGCGCCAGTCGCCCAGGGTTTCGTGCACGCGCGAGCGCTCGATCAGCCGGCGCGCCAGAAACTGGTTCAACGGCGGCAGTTCCATGGCGTGGTCGTGGATCAGCTCGATCATGGTGCCGCCGGCGCCGAAGGCGATCACCGGGCCGAACGGGTCGTCGGTGACCACACCGATGTACAGCTCGCGCCCGCGCTGCTTGCGCGCCATGGCCTGCACCGTGACGCCATTGATGCGCGCCTCGGGCTGCTTCTCGCGCACCGCGGCCATCATGTCCTGCCAGATGTCGCGCACCGCCGTGGCGTTCATCACGTTCAGCGCCACGCCGCCGACGTCGCTCTTGTGGCTGATGTCGGGCGAGTCGATCTTCAGCGCCACCGGATAGCCGATCTGGCTGGCGATCATCATGGCCTCGTTGCTGTTGCGCGCCAGCAGCGTCTGCGTGACCGGGATGTGGAAGGCCGACAGCAGCGCCTTGGATTCCATCTCGGTCAGCACCTTGCGGCGCTCGGTCAGCACGCTCTCGATCAGCAGGCGCGCGCCCTCGACGTCGGGCGCGGCCAGATTGGACAGCGGCGGCGGCGTCTGCTGCAGCAGCTGCTGGTTCTGGTAGAAGCTGGCGATGTTGCCGAAGGCGCCCACCGCCGCCTCGGGTGTGCGGAAGCTCGGGATCTGCGCCTCGGCGAGCGCATGGCGCGCCGACAGCACCGACGAGTCGCCCATCCAGCAGGCCACCAGCGGCTTGGCCATGTTGGGCCGGATCCGCACCAGCGCCTGCGCCACGCCTTCGGGATCGCCGTCGAACTTGGGCGAGTAGATGGCCAGCACGCCATCCAGCGCGCGGTCCTTGGCGGCGGCGTCCAGCGCGGCGGCGTAGTGCTCGGCGGTGGCGAACTCGGTCAGGTCGATCAGCTCGGCCAGCGAGGCCGCCGGCGCCAGCAACGGGGCCAGCGCGCGCGCGCTGTCGGGCGACAGCACACCCAGTTGCAGGCCCAGCTCGTTCACGTAATCGGCCGCCAGCACGCCGGGGCCACCGCCGTTGGTGATGATGCCCAGCCGCTTGCCCACCGGGCGGTAGCGCGAGGCCAGGCACTTGGCGGCCGAGAACAGCTCGACGAAGGAGCGCACGCGCACCGCGCCGGCGCGGCGCAGCACGGCGTCGAACACCTCGTCGCTGCCGACGATGGCGCCCGAATGCGTCTGCGCCGCCACGTTGCCGTCCTCGCGGCGGCCGGCCTTCAGCACCACCACCGGCTTGCTGTTGGCGGCCGCGCGCAGCGCGCTGGTGAAGCGGCGCGCGTTCGAGATCCCCTCCATGTAGACCACGATGCCCTGCGTGTGGCGATCGCCCGCCAGGTAGTCGAGCACCTCGGCCAGCCCCACCTGGGTGTGCGCGCCCGGCGCCACCACGGTGGAAAAACCGACCCGGTTCTGCCGCGCCCAGTCCAGGATCGAGGCCGTCAAGGCGCCCGATTGCGACACCAGGGCCAGCTGGCCGGCCGCCGCCAGTTCGCCGGCCGAGCTGGCGTTGAGCTGCAGCATCGGCCGCTGGAAACCCTGGCTGTTGGGCCCCAGCAGCCAGACGCCGTGGCGCTGCGCCACCCGCTGCAGCTCCTTCGCCCTGGCGGCGCCAATGCCGGCCGACAGCACCACCGCCGCCTTCACCTTGATGCGCCCGGCCAACTCCAGCGCGGGCAGGATCTCGTCCTCGGGCAGGGCAATGATGGCCAGATCGGCGCGCGCCTGCGCCAGGTCGGCCAGGGTGCCGGTGGTGTGGATGTCCAGCGGTGTCACCTGCCCCTTGAAGGGCTGCGCCGCCATGTGCGCCAGCAGCGCGCGCGCCTGCGGCGTCTGCTGCTCGGGCGCGCCTTGCGGGCCGGTGAACAGCACGATCGACTGCGGCTCGAACAACGGGGTGAGGTAATGCTTGTCCATGCCCGGATTCTCGCCGCAGACGATGACAGATCGATGCCGGCAAGTTCCGTACACTGCGCGCATGAGCCGCACGCCCGACACCATTTCCACCCTGCGCCGCGTGCTGAACCAGTGCCGCACGCTGGCCGTGGTCGGCCTGTCGCCGCAGTGGCACCGGCCCAGCTTCTTCGCCGCCAAGTACATGCAGGCGCACGGCTACCGCATCGTGCCCGTCAACCCGCTGGTGGCCACGCAAGGCGGCAGCATTCTGGGCGAACGCGCCTTCGCCAGCGTGCGCGAGGCCGACGCCGCGATCCGCGCCGAGGGCGGGCGCATCGACATGGTGGACTGCTTTCGCAAGCGCGAGGACATCCCGCCGCTGGCCGAGGACGCCATCGCCATCGGTGCGACCTGCCTGTGGCTGCAGCTCGGCGTGGTCAACGAGGACGCCGCGCGCCGCGCCGAGCACGCCGGCCTGCTCGTCGTCCAGAACCGCTGCGTGAAGATCGAGCACGCGCGCCTGTTTGGCGGCCTGGGCTGGGCCGGCGTGAATACGCGCGTGATCTCGGCGAAGCGGCCGCAGGTGCTGCCGTATTAGATGTGAACACCCCCCTGAGTCGCTGCGCGCCTTCCCCCCTCTGCTGCGCGAGGGGGGACAACGCCAATGCCCGGCGCAGGTCCGGGCATGGCGTTCGCTGGCTTGGCCTGCTCCGCGGCCACCGGACCACACTTTCCTAGCAGGGGTTGCGAGTCACATGACCGATCACAACGAGACTTCCACCGGCGGCGCCGACCGCGCCTTTGGCTTTGCCACCCGCGCCGTGCACGCCGCCGCCGTGCCCGATCCGGTGACCGGCGCGCGCGCCACGCCGATCCACCAGAGCACCAGCTTCGTCTTCGACAGCGCCGAGCACGCATCCAGCCTGTTCAACCTGCAGACCTTCGGCAACGTCTACAGCCGCATCGGCAACCCCACGGTCGCGGTGTTCGAGGAGCGCATGGCGGCGCTGGAAAATGGCCGCGCGGCGCTTGCCTGCGCCAGCGGCATGGCGGCGCAGATGACGGCGCTGCTGGCCATCCTGAAGGCCGGCGACCACATCGTCGCTGCCAGCACGCTGTACGGCGGCACGGTGGGCCAGCTCGGTGTGGGTTTTGCGCGGCTGGGCATCGAGACGACCTTCGTCGATCCGTCTCGACCAGACAACTTCGCCGCCGCCATGCGGCCCCACACCCGCGCCGTGTTCGGCGAGACCATCGGCAACCCGCTGGTCAACGTGCTCGACATCTTGCGAATAGCCGAAGTGGCGCACGCGCACGGCGTGCCGCTGCTGATCGACAACACCGTCGCCAGCCCCTATCTGTGCAACCCCTGCGAGCTCGGCGCCGACATCGTGGTGCACAGCGCCACCAAGTACATCGGCGGCCACGGCACCACCATGGGCGGCGTCATCGTCGAAAGCGGCCGCTTCCCCTGGGACAACGGCAAATTCCCCGAGATGATCGAGCCCAGCCGCGCCTACCACGGCGTCAAGTTCTACGAGACCTTCGGCGACTTCGGCTACACCATGAAGGCGCGCATGGAGGTCAACCGCAGCTTCGGCGCCGTGCTGTCGCCGCTGTCGGCCTGGCTGCTGCTGCAAGGCGCCGAAACCCTGCACCTCCGCATGCGCGAGCACTGCCGCAACGCGCGCCGGGTGGCCGAATTTCTGCAAGAGCACCCACGCGTGCGCTGGGTCAATTACCCTGGCCTGCCCGACTCGCCGCATCACGAGCTCGCGCGCCGGCAGTTCCGCGAAGTGGACGGCCAACCCGGCGCCTCGGGCATCCTCACCTTCGGCATTCAGGGCGGCGCCGCGGCCGGCGAGCGCTTCATCGACGCCTGCGAATTCCTCAGCCACCTGGCCAACATTGGCGACGCCAAGACGCTGGTGATCCACCCGGCCTCGACCACGCACCGTCAGCTGAACGACGAGGAGCTGCAGCAGGCGGGCGTCAGCGCCGACATGATCCGGCTGTCGGTCGGCATCGAGGACATCGACGACATCCTGTGGGACATCGACCAAGCGCTGGCGCGCGCCACGGCATGAGGTCGCCACGCGCGCCAGCGTGCCGGAATCGCAGGTGGCACACCATGTGCTGACGCACAGCCACCGCTCCATCGCCATCGAGCTGATCAACGACGGCGACGGGCGCGACGCATTCGCACCAGCGCAGATCGATGTGCTGGTGGCCCTGCTGCAGGACATCGCGCGGCGCCATCCGGCCGTCACGCGCGCGGCCGTCCAGCGGCATTCCGACCTGGATCGCGGCCGCCTGCCCTGCTCGCCCGCGCGTCGGCGCAAGCTCGACCCAGGCGCCGCCTATCCGCATCAGGCGGTGCTGGACCGGGTCTTCGGTACCGACGCGCCGGTGCGCTGACCGATCTTCATCGAGCCAAAAAAAGAACAGCACGCTTTAGCGTGCTGTCCGATGGCGCGGGATCTGCTGCTGCTATGGCTTGGTCGCGGTCTTGGCCGCCGGCTTGGCGGCTGGCTTGGCCGGCGCGGCGGCACCCAGGGCAGCACCGTTGACGGTCAGCCCCTCGCTCGAGAACTTGGCGGCGTTCTTCTCGCCCACGCCCTTGACGCGGGCGATGAAGTCGTCCCAGTTCTTGAACGCGCCCTTCTTGCGCTCTTCGACGATTTGCGACGACATGCTCGGGCCGACGCCCTTGATGGTGGTCAGATCGGCGGCGCTGGCGGTGTTGGCGTCGACCGCAGCGAACGACAGCGCGGCATGGGACAGGGCCAGTGCGGCCAGTAGTTTCCTGAGCATGGGGGCTCCTTTCAGGTCAGGCGCTGGGCGGGCCAGCAGGATGATCGAGAAATGGCGGATGAACGGATCAGCGCGGACGGTCGTCGCACGCTGGATTCCAGAATAGCGGCGGGCGCGCACGCCGCCATCCATCGTCCGTGGGATGCCCGCGCACGCAATGACGGAATACCGGCTGTCGGCCAGTCGGCGGGCCGGCGCGTTGAGAAACGATCGACCCGAGCAAAAAACACCATGCACCGCCTGACCGCTTTCCTGCTGACCGCCTGTGCCCTGAGCTTCGTGCCCGCGCTGCCGGCCCAGGCCCAGGCCGACCACGCGCTCGACCGCGTGCTGGCAGGGGGCGCGCTGGAGCGCCTGGTCACCGGTATGCTGGCGCGCCTCGATGTCGATGCCCTGATCGCCGGCTTCGAGCGCACCGCCGAGGCCGCCGCGCAGGGGCGGGCTGTCGATCCGGCCGAGTTCGATCAACTCGGCCGCCACCTGGACCGCCAGCTGGCCGAGTCGGCGCCGCAACTGGCGCGCGGCGCCGCCGGCCTGCTGGGTCCGGTGCTGCGCGAGTTGCGCGCCGAACTGGGGCGCGAACTGACCACCGCCGAAGGCGACTGAAGCACCCGATCCGATTCGGAAAAAACGGCGCCCCGAGACTGAGACAATCGGGGCATGAGTTTCGCTCCCCTGCTCAACACCACCTTCCTGCGCGCCTGCCTGGGCCAGGCCACCGAACACACGCCGATCTGGCTGATGCGCCAGGCCGGCCGCTACCTGCCCGAGTACTGCGCCACGCGCGCCAAGGCCGGCAGTTTCATGGGCCTGGCGACCAACGTCGACTACGCCACCGAGGTCACGCTGCAGCCCCTGGCGCGCTACCCGCTCGACGCCTCCATCCTGTTTTCCGACATCCTGACGGTGCCGGACGCAATGGGCCTGGGCCTGTCGTTCCAGCAGGGCGAGGGGCCGAAGTTCGAGAAAGTGGTGCGCGATGAAGCGGCTGTGGCCGAACTGGCCGTGCCCGACATGGACAAGCTGCGCTACGTGTTCGACGCCGTCACCAGCATCCGCCGCGCGCTGAACGGCCGCGTGCCGCTGATCGGCTTTTCCGGCAGCCCCTGGACGCTGGCCTGTTACATGGTCGAGGGCGGCGGCTCTCAGGACTACCGCCACGTCAAGACGCTGATGTACGCGCGCCCGGATCTGATGCACCGCGTGCTGGCGATCAACGCCGACGCCGTGGCGCAGTACCTGAACGCGCAGATCGACGCCGGCGCGCAGGCGGTGATGGTGTTCGACAGCTGGGGCGGCGTGCTGGCCGACGGCGCCTTCCAGGAGTTCAGCCTGGCCTATACGGCGCGCGTGCTGACGCAGCTCAAGCGCCACGGCACCGACGGCGCGGTGGTGCCACGCGTCGTCTTCACCAAGGGCGGCGGGCAGTGGCTGCCCGAGATGATGCCGCTGGCATGCGATGTGCTCGGCCTGGACTGGACCACCCACCTGGGCCGCGCGCGCGCCGTGCTGGCCGATGCGCTGGCACACCCCGCCACCGACGGCCAGGCGGTGCGGCCCACGGCGCTGCAAGGCAACATCGACCCGAACGTGCTGTTCGCCCCGCCCGAGGCGGTGCGCGCCCAGGCGCGCGCGGTGCTCGACAGCTTCGGCACCCCGCACATCGACGCGGCCCGGCCCGGCGTCACGCACATCTTCAATTTAGGCCATGGCATCAGCCAGTTCACGCCGCCGGAGCACGTCGAGCACCTGGTTGACGAGGTGCATCGCCATTCGGCCCAGATGCGCCGCTGAGCGCGCCACCGAACGCGCCATGGATCGCGGCCTCGGCCGCGCGAGCCCAGGCCGCGTCGGAAGTAGGACGACGCCTACGCTCAAGCACCTGGGAAGTCAAGCCATAGGCTTGGCAAAAAGTCCCAAAATGTGGCGCGCGAGGCTTGACTTATGCACAAAACTTGATCCGTGTCGATTCGGGCGCGGCGCGTCATCTGTTCGGTGCTACAAAACGTAGAGCGCGCGCAAGTCATTGATTCATATATACATTAAATCCTGCGCGTTTGGCGGGCACCGCAACGGAAGCCTTGATTTTCAAGGCTTCCGGGGTACCCACCCAGGTTTTTCAACAAAGTTATCCACAGAATCTGGGTACCGTCGCCGTTTCACCATCAAATCAACGACTTAAGGCCGAAAGTACAAGTGAACTCAGCGCGTCAAACCGGATCGCGGCGGCCATGAGCCACTGGTTGTCGATTGCCGTGCCAACCCCGGCCCACAGCGGCCTGGCGGAGCCGCTGACCTACCGCAGCGAGGCGCCGCTGCCCGCCGGCAGCATCGTGCGCGTGCCGCTGGGTGCGCGCGAACTGCTGGGCGTGGTCTGGGGCGCCGCCACGCCGCCCGACGCCGCGCTGGCGCCGCAAGTGCGCGCCGTGGCCGGCAGTTTCGACGGCTTGGCGCCGCTGTCCGGCGACTGGCTTGAGCTGATCGCCTTCACCGCCCGCTACTACCAGCGCGCGCTGGGCGAGGTCGCGCTGGCGGCGCTGCCGCCGCAGCTGCGCACCCTGGACGGCGCGCAACTGGCGCGGCGCCTGAAGCGGCAGCCGCCCGAAGGCACGGCGCCAACGGTGGCGCCCGGGCACGCCGCGCTGTCGGCCGGCCAGGCCGAGGCGCTGGCGCGCATCGAGACTGAGCCTGGCCCCTTCCTGCTGTTCGGCGCCACCGGCAGCGGCAAGACCGAGGTCTACATGCAGGCGGTGCAGCGCCTGCTGGCGCGCACGCCAGAGGCGCAGGCGCTGGTGCTGGTGCCCGAGATCAACCTGACGCCGCAGCTGGAGGCGCGCTTTGCCGCGCGCTTCGGCGCCGCCGCCTGCGTGTCGCTGCACAGCGGCCTGACGCCGGCGCAGCGGCTGGCGGCCTGGCTGGCCGCCCACAGCGGCCGCGCGCGCATCGTGCTCGGCACCCGGGTGGCGGTGCTGGCCTCGCTGCCGCGGCTGGCGCTGATCGTGGTCGACGAGGAGCACGACCCCAGCTACAAGCAGCAGGAGGGTGCGCGCTATTCGGCGCGTGACTTGGGCGTGTACCGCGGCAAGCTGCTGGGCGCCAAGGTCATCCTGGGCTCGGCCACGCCGGCGCTGGAAAGCTGGCACGCCAGCACGCCGACGCAAGAAGGCGGCCCCGGCCGCTACCTGCGGCTGGCGATGCCGCGGCGCATCGGCGTCGCCACCGGCGCCGAGGCGCTGGCCGGCCTGCCGCGGGTGCGGCGCGTGGACATGACGCGCCAGCCGCGCGGCACGCTGATCGCGCCGCCGCTGCTGGCGGCCATTGAAGCGCGCGTGGCGCGCGGCGAGCAGGCGCTGCTGCTGCTCAACCGGCGCGGCTGGGCGCCGGTGCTGCACTGCGCCGCCTGCGGCTGGAAAAGTGAGTGCCCGCATTGCAGCGCCTACCGCGTGTTCCACAAGATCGACCGCACGCTGCGCTGCCACCACTGCGGCTTCGCGCAGCGCGTGCCGCGCGCCTGCCCCGACTGCGGCAACCTCGACATCGGCACCATTGGGCGCGGCACCGAGCAGCTGGAAGAACGCCTGGCCGAGCTGCTGGCCGGCGTGCTGCGACCGGACGGCGCGCCGGTGCGCATCGCCCGTATCGACGCCGACGCCACGCGTGGCAAGGGCCAGCTCGAAGCCAGCCTGGCCCAGGTGCACGCCGGCGCGGTCGACGTGCTGGTCGGCACGCAAATGATCGCCAAGGGGCACGACTTCCGCCGCGTCACGCTGGTGGCGGCGATCCAGCCCGACGCCGCGCTGTTCTCCAGCGACTTCCGCGCCGCCGAACGGCTGTTCGCGCTGCTGATGCAGGCCGCCGGCCGCGCCGGCCGCGACGCCACCAGCGGCGGCGACAGCGAGATGTGGGTGCAGACCCAGCACCCGCAGCACCCGCTGTACGTCGCGCTGAAAGCCCACGACTACCCCGGCTTCGCCGCGCAGCAGCTGGCCGAGCGCGCCCAAGCCGGGCTGCCGCCCTACAGCCATCTGGCGCTGCTGCGCGCCGAGGGGCGCAGCCAGCAACTGGCGCAGGACTTCCTGAGCGCGCTGGCGCGGGCGGCGCAGGACGCCTTCGCGCGCGATCCGGCACTGGCGCCGGCGCTGGCCCAGGTGCGCTGGTACCCGCCGGTGCCACTGGCGGTGCAGCGCGTGGCGGGCGTCGAGCGCGCGCAGATGCTGCTGGAAAGCCCCTCGCGCGGCGCCTTGCAGCGCGTGCTGGCGGCCTGCCAGCCGCTGCTGCACCGCTTGCGCGCCGACCCCGCGCACCGCGGCCTGCTGCGCTGGGCGATCGACGTCGACCCGCTGGCGGTGTGAGCGCCGGACGCCGCGCGCTTGCGGCCTTGTCCGACAGGCCGGCGTGCGCGGCCGACGCTACAGTGAGCCACGTGCCCGCCGCCGCTGCCCGACGCGGACCATGACCGCGACCGGGCGCCGATCGGCGGCTCCCATCCCTCATCAGGCGCACGCGAGCCCATCGGCCGCCGCGCCGCAAGAAAGGAAACCGACATGAAACGACTGCTCACCCTGCTGGCCCTGTCCGGTGCCGTGGCCCTGCCCGCGCTGGCGCAGATGACGCCGGCCCAGACCAACCTCGACCCCAGCGCCGCGCGCATGGAAGCGCGCAACGCGCGCGGCGCCCAGCTCAGCAGCGTCAGCCCCGATCAGGCCAGCACCAACGCCTTGCAGCGCTGTGCCAGCCTGCCGGCCATGTACAAAGCCGACTGCGAGGCGCGCGTGCGTGGCGAAGGCCAGGTGTCGGGCAGCGTGATCGGCGGTGGCCTGGTCAAGGAAACCGTGACCACCATGCCCCAGACCGAGCTGGACAAGATGATGCAAAGCCACCAGCCGATGACGCTGCCGGCGCCGCGCCAATAAGGCCAGCAAGTCAATAAGCGAGCGCAGCTCAGGCGAGCAGCGCCACCACCGCCGAAAAGCTGAAGAAGGCCAGCGCCGTCGACCACAGGATGACGCGCGCCACGCGCCCGTTGTCGGCGCCAAAGCGCTCGGCCAGCAGCGAGACGTTGCTGGCCGCCGGCAGCGCGGCCGTCAGCACCAGCGGCCCCAGCATGGCCGCGGGCAGCCAGCCGGCCCGCACCGCCAGCGCGCCCAGCCCCCACACCAGCGCCGGGTGCAGCAGCAGCTTGGTCAGCGCGATCGTGCCGACGTCGCGCACCGGCGCGGCCCGCTCGCCCAGCGCGCGCACCTGGTATTGCGAGCGCGCCAGCACCGCGCCGATGGTGAACAGCGCCACCGGCGAGGCGGCATCGGCCAGCAGTTGCACTGTCTTGCCGAGCGGGCTCCACAACTCGAATTGCAGCGCGCCGGCCAGCGCACCCAGCAGGATCGACCAGGGCATCGGATTGCGCAACATGCCCTGAAGCGCGCGGCCCGCCGCGCGCGCGGCGCCATGCTCGTCCGCCGCGCCCCATTGCGACAGGCCGATGCACAGCGAGGTGGTCAGCACCAGGTCGATCAGCAGCGTCGCCATCACCGGCCCCACCGCGCCCTCGCCCAGCAGCGCCAGGATCAGCGGCACGCCCATGAAGCCCGAGTTGGGAAAGGTCGCCACCAGCGCCCCCATCGCCGCGTCCGGCCAGGCCGCGCCGAGCCGCCGCGCGCGGCCGGCCGTCAGCGCCACGATCAGGCCGGCGCAGCCCAGCCACAGCAGCGCCACCACCGGGCTGAACAGCTGCATCAGCGGCGTCGTGCTGCCAAAGCGGTACAGCATGCACGGCAGCGCGAAGTACAGCACGAACATGTTCAGCCCCGGCACCGCGTCCAGCGGCAGCAGGCGCGAACGCGCCGCCACGTAGCCGCACAGCACGAGGGCGAAAAACGGGAAAGTGACGGCCAGAATGTCGCTCACGGCAAGCGGGCGGCGAAAGGGCGGGACGGCGAGGTGGCGCATCATGCCACGCTCGCCCCACAGCGCACGGCGGCTAAGATGCGCGCCTTGTCTGCCACCGCTTCCTCACCACCCCGCCTCAACCTCGCCCAGCAGGACGCCGTGCAGCATCTGCGCGGCCCGTGCCTGGTGCTGGCCGGCGCCGGATCGGGCAAGACGCGGGTCATCACGCACAAGATCGCCCGGCTGCTGCAGGCCGGCGTCGAGCCGGGCGACGCATCGCGGCCATCACCTTCACCAACAAGGCCGCCGCCGAGATGCGCGAGCGAGCGCGCGAGCTGGCCGGCAAGGCCGCTGGCGAGGTGCTGATCTGCACCTTCCACGCGCTCGGCGTGCGCCTGCTGCGCGAGGACGGCGCGGCGCTGGGCCTGAAACCCCAGTTCAGCATCCTCGACAGCGATGATGTCCTCGGCCTGATCAAGGACTGCGGCGCCACCACCGACCTGGCCACCGCGCGCCAGTGGCAGTGGACCATCAGCCGCTGGAAGAACGCCGGGCTGGACGCCACCACCGCGCAAGCACAGGCCGGCAGCGAAGGCGAGCGCCAGGCGGCGCAGCTGATGGCGCGCTACCAGGAGCGCCTGGCGGCTTACCAGAGCGTGGACTTCGACGACCTGATCGGCCTGCCCCTGCGTCTGCTGCGCCACCATGAGCCGGTGGCGCAGAAGTGGCAGGCGCGCCTGGCCCACGTGCTGGTCGACGAATACCAGGACACCAACGCCACGCAGTACGAGCTGCTGAAGCTGCTGGTCGGCCCGGCCGGCCACTTCACCGCCGTCGGCGACGACGACCAGAGCATCTACGGCTGGCGCGGCGCCACACTGGACAACCTGAAACGGTTGCCGCAGGACTTTCCGCGTCTCAAGGTCGTCAAGCTGGAGCAGAACTACCGGTCGACGGCGGCCATTCTGCGCGCGGCCAACAACGTGATCGGACCCAACCCCAAGCTGTTTCCCAAGCGCCTATTCTCCGAGCTGGGCGAGGGTGAGCCGGTGCGCGTGCTCGAGTGCGACCACGAGGCGCACGAGGCCGATCGCGCCGTCGCGCGCATTCAATCCCTGCGCCAGACCTCACCGCACAAGGCCTGGCGCGATGTCGCCATCCTGTACCGCGCCAACCACCAGGCCAGGGTGTTCGAGCAGGCGCTGCGGCGCGCGCAGATCCCCTACAAGGTGTCGGGCGGCACCAGTTTTTTCGACCGCGCCGAGATCAAGGACTTGTGCGCCTGGCTGCGCCTGTGGATCAACGAGGAGGACGACCCGGCCTTTCTGCGCGCCGTCACCATTCCGAAGCGCGGCATCGGCCACCAGACGCTGGGCGCTTTGAGCGAATTCGCCGGCAAGGCACGGCTGTCGCTGTTCGGTGCGCTGTTCTCGCACAGCTTGAGTGCCGCGCTGCCGACGCGCGCCATCGGCAGCCTGAAGGAGTTCGGGCGCGAGTTGAACGAGCTGCGCTACCGCGCCGGGCACACCCTGGGCCACGAAGCGGCGCGCGCCTTCCTGTCGGATTGGCTGAAGGCCATCGGCTACGAGAAGCACTTGTACGACAGCAGCGACACCGAACCCCAGGCCGCCGCGCGCTGGCACAATGTGCTGGAGTTCTGCGACTGGATGGCCGGGCGCTGCGGCGGCCAGATCGACGACGCGGCCGGCGTCACCGTGTCGCAGCAGCGCAAGAGCCTGCTGGAGGTGGCGCAAACCATCTCGCTGATCTCGACGCTGAACGAGCGCGAGCAGGACCCCGACGTCGTCACCCTGTCCACCCTGCACGCCGCCAAGGGCCTGGAATGGCCGCACGTGATCCTGGCCGGCGTGGTCGAGGGCCTGCTGCCCTTTCGCCCCGACGAGGAAGCGGGCAGCGCCCAGCGCGCCGCACGCATCGAGGAGGAGCGCCGCCTGATGTACGTCGGCATCACGCGCGCGCGGACGAGTCTGGCGGTGAGCTGGACGCGCCGGCGCAAGCGCGGCCGCGAGATCGTGGCCGCCCAGCCGAGCCGTTTCATCGCCGAGATGGCGCTCGATCAGGCCACGGTGCGCGAGGACCCGCGCGAAAAATTGAAGGCGCTGCGCGCCGAGTTCGCCCGCCGCGCCGCCGCCCAGGCCGCCGACACCGCACCACACACCCCAGGATGAGCATGTTCCAGACCACCCGCCTTGCCCTGGGCGCCAGCGCGCTCGCCGCCCTCGCGGCCTGCGCCAGCGCGCCCCCGGATCGCCGTGCTGACGCAACAGCGCCGCCGCTTTCCATCGAATGCCCCGACGTCACCCGACTGCACACCGCGCAGCTGTACGGCAGCTGGGAGTTCGAACTGCCACAGGCCGGCCAACGCGGCCAGCTGACGCTGCGCCAGCACCCCGAGTACAGCGCCAGCCTGCGCGGCGAAATCCGCTACGGCGGGCAGCGCTCCATCGCCTCCGGCGACGTCGAGGACGGCGAATTCAACCTGGACGAATCGCGTGACGGCAAGACCCTGCACGCGTTTTGGAGTGGCAGGCTGGTGCCCAGCGCCTGCGGCGCCGAGATCCGCGGCACTTGGCAGCCGCTGGCGCAGCCGGGTCAGGCGCCGCGGCCCGAAAGCGAGTTCATCCTGCGCCGTGCCGCCGCGGGCCAGCCTTGACACCGTGCGCGGCAAAAGACCGTTGCATAACCCGCCAATGAGAGCGCGTGAGGTCATGGTCGCTGAATCTGAGCAGCGTTTTCGGTGCCGGCTGGCCCGGTCTTTTGTTTCAAAGCCGCATTCGCAGCCCCGTTTGCCCCGTTCAGGGCGCACCTGCTCCTGCAAGCTCCATTGCCTTCAGCTTGCGATGGGCCTTCAGCAAATTCATCCCCAGCGCCGCCCAGCACATCTGCGCCTGCACCTTGGCGGTGCCGGAGTACCTGGCCCGGGCCAAGTGGAATCTGCGCTTCATCGTCCCGAAGGCCTGCTCGACATTGAAGCAGATGCTCCCGATCTTGGTGTTGAAGGCCTTGCGCAGCGGGTGTACGGGCTTGCCCGCGCTGCCCTTGTGCTGGATCAGATCGCCGATGCCACGCTCTTGGAGCCACTGCCGGTTCGCCCTGCTGGCGTAGTGCTACCCGTTATGCACCGGTCTTAAGAAGGGATGTTGAGCACCCGTCATCGCGACGCACAGCAGCACACATTGATCCGGCCTCTGCCACACACAGAAAGGCCGCCGCAAACAGGTTCGTTTGTGGCGGCAGAACGCGTGATCCGATGTGCGATTCAGTCAGCGCTTGCGGTCAGCCCATTCCGAAGTCACCGATTGCAAGCCCTGATAGCTTGGATCGTCCTTCATCCACTCAAGCAGCTCGTCCGCGGCGGCCCACGAGTCGTTCAGATCACTGTCTTCGGCGGTTCGGCAAGCGAGTTTGGTAACCTGCACGGCTTCCTGGCGCATGCCCGCAATCTTCTTGGCCATCGCACGGGCCTCTTCCAAGAGCTTATCGGGAGCCGTGACGCGGTTGGCCAACCCAATGCGGTGCGCCTCCTTGCCGTCGATGAACTCACCGAGCAGGCATAGCTCAAGCGCCTTGTTATAGCCAACTCGACGCGCAAGACCTGTCGTGACAGAACCCTTGCCGATGGCGATCTTCAAGTTTTTCACGTGAGAATCGGTGAACTGGGCGGTCTCTGACGCGAGAATGATGTCGCACGCCAGAGCAAGCTCCAAGCCTCCTGCTGTAGCCACACCATCGACCGCGGCAATGGCAATCTTGGGCGACCACAAAAGATTCGTGTACTTCGGCGCGATAAGGCGAGGACGTTTGAACCAAAGCCTTCCGGCCGGCGTGTTCGCTCTGAACATTTTGTCTTCTACCAACTGCAAGGGACCCACATGATCGGGATAGTCCCAGCGAGGCACGCCCTGGGTGTCGTCCTTCAGGTCGCCCCCCGCGCTGAAGCAGGGACGCCCGTCGGGTCTGGGCGATCCGGTAATGATGAAGCACTTGACCTCATCGTCTTTGAGGATCTGATGTATCGCCAGACCCATTTCCTCGTTGAGCTTCCGGCTGAAGGCGTTGAGACGCTCAGGCCGGTTTAGCGTAAGCACAACATATCCGTCGTCAGACTTCTCATAAATCAGCGTTTCGAATTCCATGGCTTCCTCACAGGTAACAAATACGGTGCAGGCGCTGATCAGTTTTCCAGCGATGAATCAGGTCCCACAAAGCAATCGGTCGTCACACCAGGGGCAGCGGCGGTGTGCTATTCAAAAGTGATCGCCCCAGGTTTGACGTTTTTCCGAAACTCAGCAATATCGCGGTCAATCCGTTGGCGCATGGCTGACGGACTGGTGTCGGCTACGACGGACGCACCTCCACCATGGGCCAAATCCGCACGCACATCAGGCGCTTGCAGCACTTCCGCAAGAGCATCGTTGAATCGTTTCTGAATAGCAGGAGAAAGCCCCTTGGGGGCCGCAAACCCAACCCACGGCTGCATGTCCAATGCAACGCCAGCTTCGCGAAGCGTAGGCACATCAGGAAGCTCAGACCAACGCTTCGGAGAGGTTACGGCTAAGGGCCGCAGGAGTCCTGAACGCATCAAGGACAAAGATCCTCCATCCGCAAATCCCACTTCAGCCTGACCGCTCATCACATCCTGCAATGCAAGAGCCAATCCACGATACGGCACGAACGTCACGTCGATACCTGTCAGAGTCTTCAGCATTTCGAAGGTGATGCGAAAGATCGAGCCCCCCGTCGGGGCTGCATAGTTCAGCTTGCCAGGCTCCTTGCGGGCCGAATTCAGAAGGTCTTTCACCGAATGCAATCCTGACTTAGGTCCAGCAACGAGCACCATCGGTGAGTCGTAGGCCACCCCAAGCATCGTCATATCGGCAGCGGTATAAGTGGTCCTGGCATCGAGTAATGGCGTGATCCAGGTACTGGCCTGAACGGCCACGGCAATCGTGTGACCATCTGGCGCGGAACGCAACATCTGCTCCGTACCAATGCGCATGCCGGCGCCCGGCTTGTTCTGCATGACCAGTGGCTGCCCAAGCACCTTGGCAAGCCGCTCGGTCACGATGCGAGCCTTAGTGTCGACAGACCCCGGGGGAAACGGCACGATGACCTGGATAGGCCGAGTGGGCCAGTCCTGAGCCGCAGCCACGCCTACGACACCAAGGGCTATTGTCATGGTCCACACGCGATACAGGATTCTCATGTCGTCACCTCGCTTTTCAGTTCAGCGCCATTGTTCCTCCGCTTGCACTGACCTGAAAGACAACTGAGCCACGCGGATGATCACCGTCGGTAATGCAGTCCGTCAAACAGGGGGAACTCCAAGGTGAGGTAGTACGTCGACTCCCCTTCTTTCCTCTCACGAATTGCGCTATGGTGCTGGCGGAAGCACTGAAACCCCGCATGAACAACGTCGATCCTTGGTCCGCGATCCGTTTACATCACCTGCGTGACCTGCTTGCTGTCGTCGAAACAGGCAGCTTGCGTGCGGCTGCTCGTAAGCTAGGTTTAACTCAGCCCTCGCTCACGAAGAGCTTGCGTCAACTGGAAGAGCAGACAGCACTGTCACTACTGGTTCGGAGCAAGTACGGTGTGACGCTCACCAGTGCTGGCCAGCGCTTGGTCGAGCGCGCGCGCGTCATCGAGTCGGAGATCCGGCGTACGGCGGAGGATCTTGAACTACTGCGGGGGGGCGCTGTGCGTGCGGTGTCCCTTGGTGTTTCGATGTCGATTCCCCTCGAATTTATCTCCCGCGCAGTCGCAACTCTTCATTGTGAAGAGGCCAGCGTACGAATCCAGATCTTCGGAGGTGTGCAGGCCAACATGATTGCCGATGTGCGTCAAGGCATTGTCGACTTCGCCATTATTCCGGTAGTTGATCGCGACCTACTGACCGATCTGCGCGTTCGGCCGTTATTTCGTACCAGGGTCGTCGTCGTGGGCCGCACCAATCACCCATCTGCCCAAGCAAAAAGCTTAGAGGAGCTGTCAGCCTGTCAATGGATCACGCCTCGCCGCGGCGGCGTGCTCGACGGGATGGTTGGTCGCCTGTCGAGTAATCTGGAGTTGCCGTCGTTCGATCGGCCTATTGAATGCGACTCGTCGTTCTTGTACTGGCATCTGATTGTGAACACCGATCTCTTAGGGCTTTCGCTTGAGGCGAAACTGGATGACACCAACACGGCCGGTACGAGTATCGTCTACGAAGGCCCACCTTTACGGGAAGTGCTAGTAGCACTCGTACATCGCATCGACTTTCCGCGGAGCGCCTTCGCCAACCAGCTTGCCGACTATTGCCGTCAAGAGGCTGCGATCCACGTGCGGCGACAGGCGTAATCAGCGTTGGCAGACCAGGACCTTTCGCGCTAACCGGCGGTTATCGCCTGCTTGCGCTGCCTGTCTATGACTGTGCGGCATCTCCCGCTACCTTTGGACGACTGCTCTGAGAGCAGATCTTCCGACCTTAAGGCCGGGTTACAGCTTCAGTTGGACAGTGAGCGAACACATCATGGATCCTGTATACATCGTCGGCGTCGGCATGACGCCATTGGGGCGCCACCTTGACTTGTCGGTCAAGCAACTATCAAAGATTGCGATTGACGCGGCCCTCGCAGACTCAGGGTGCGACAAAGAAGGCATCGATGTCGCCTGGTTCTCCAATACCCGACAGGGTCTGATGGAGGGTCAACACGGCATTCGCGGCCAGTGCGCATTGCGTGCGTATGGCTTCGAAGGCCTGCCCATCATCAACACGGATAACGCCTGTGCGAGTTCAACGACTGGATTGAACCAGGCGGTTGCGTATCTGCGCGCCGGTATGGGTGATGTCGCGCTCGTCGTCGGCACCGAGAAGATGAACTACCCAGACAAGCGAGATCTCATGTTCCAGGCTTTCAAAGGTTCGATGGATCTCGACCTTGGCGAGGAGCATCTCAAACAAAGCATCGCACTGGCGTCTGAGCTGCCAGTACCACCCGAGGCCTTGGCGGCCGGCGGTGAGCGCAGCATCTTCATGGACGCATACGCAGCCGGTGCCCGCTACCACATGCTCAAGTACGGGCTTACACAACGCCAATTGGCGGCTGTTGCAGCAAAAAATCACTGGCACGCCTCCATGAACCCGCTATCTCATTACCGCACGCCACGGACGATAGAAGAGGTGTTGGCCGACCGCATCGTCTCATGGCCGCTCACACGCGCAATGTGTGCGCCCATCAGCGACGGCGCCGCCGCGATTGTCTTGTGCTCCAAAGCGGCGCTCGATCGCTTTGAGCGCAAGCGGGCGGTGCGTGTGTTGGCGACCACGCTGGCGTCTGGCGTGGTTCACTCCCCAGACGAGGCTGAAAAGAAAGTTCCCCGCTTGGCCGCTGTCAAGGCGTACGAACTGGCTGGCATCGACCCGAAAGATGTATCGCTGGCAGAAGTTCACGATGCGACTGCGTTCGGTGAGATCAAATATGTTGAAGCCCTAGGGTTTTGTGAAATTGGCGAAGGTGGTGCGATGACTGAGCGTGGGGAATCGAAGCTCGGTGGACGAGTGCCAGTCAATCCTTCTGGAGGTCTCCTCGCCAAAGGCCACCCAGTCGCTGCAACGGGTGCTATTCAGATTCATGAATTGGTTACTCAACTGCGCGGCGAGGCTGGATCTAGGCAAGTCGAAGGCGCTCGCATTGCAGTCGCAGGCAACGGCGGCGGAAGCTACGGAGGCGAGGAAGCCGTTGCCGCAGCGACGATTCTGGAAAAGGTCTGACCGGCATGAATGTTCGGCAAATGTTCGACCTCTCCGGCCGCGTCGCCTTGGTCACAGGCGGTTCGCGCGGCCTTGGTTTGCAGATGGCCTACGCGCTTGGCGAAATGGGAGGCCGCGTCGCGATCGCTGCGCGCAAACCAGCAGAGCTTACCGACGCACAGGCAGCACTGCAGGCGGCCGGCATCGACGCAGCCAGCTTCCCTTGCGATCTGCAAGACTCGCCTAATACGGCGCCCCAGTTGGTCGATGCGGTGCTCGAACGCTTTGGGACCATCGACATTCTCGTCAACAATGCCGGCGCCACCTGGTCGGCGCCAGCAGAAGCCTATCCTGACGAAGCCTGGTACAAGGTCATGCGTCTTAATGTGGATGCGCCCTTCTTTCTCTCGCGCGAGGTGGGGCGGCGCTGCATGATTCCACGCCAGGTCGGCAAAATCATCAATCTGGCATCTGCTGCAGGACTGCGGGGTACCGCGCAGGGCGTTCACACCATCGCCTACAACACCTCTAAGGCCGCGCTGATCAACTTTACCCGTACGCTTGCATGTGAGTGGGGACGCTTCGGCATCAACGTTAATGTCATTTGTCCCGGATTTTTCCCGTCGAGGATGTCGGCTGGATTGTTGGGATCGATTGGTAAGCAAGTCATTGCCCGCACCCCGCTGGGACGTTTGGGCGGCGACTCGGATTTGAAAGGTGCCGTCGTCTTCCTTGCGAGTGAAGCGTCACGCCATATCACGGGACAGGTCCTACCGATCGATGGCGGAGTGTCGGCGTCATGAGTGCCGCGCAAAAGGCGTTTTCCGGCACCTGCGAGGTAGTAGCGCAGGAGATGTTCGACGTCGCACGGTTGGAATCCTGGTTGCATGAGTACCTGATCGGCTTCCGCGGACCGCTTCGTGTGGAGCGGTTCAAGGGTGGGCAATCCAACCCCACGTTTCTGCTTCAGTCCGATAACAAGCGTTGGGTACTCCGCCGCAAACCGCCGGGTGCACTGCTTTCGTCGGCGCACGCAGTCGAGCGTGAGTATCGGGTCATACGGGCGCTCGCAGACACAGACGTTCCCGTAGCGCGCGCGCACGCGCTATGTGAAGACCCGTCGGTCATCGGCTCGAACTTCTATGTGATGGATTATGTCGATGGCCGAATCTATTGGGATCCGCACTTGCCGGAGTGCGAACCCGCCGAGCGAGCGGCGCTGTTTGATGAAATGAACCGGGTGATCGCCGCATTGCATCGGATCGATCCTGCATCACTCGACCTGGGTGGTTACGGCAAGCCAAGTGCGTACATCGAACGCCAGATTGCCCGTTGGACGCGTCAATACCGTGCCTCAGAGACCGAGAGAATTGACGCGATGGAGCGCTTGATTGACTGGCTGCCCCAGCATCTTCCTGCAGAAGGCGCACATCGCATCATCCATGGAGACTACCGGATAGATAACGTCATATTTCATCCCACTGAACCGCAAATACTGGCCGTGCTTGATTGGGAGTTGTCCACGCTTGGGGATCCGATCGCTGATTTCGCCTATCACTGCATGAACTGGAGACTTTCGCCACGAGGCTCGCGCGGCCTGGCGGGCGTCGATCTTGCCGGTCTTGGCATCCCCAACGAAGCTTCATACGTCCAAAAGTACTTCGACCGCGTTGGCCGACCTCTTCCGGATGCGTCAGCTTGGACCTACTACCTGGTGTTCAACATGTTTCGCTTAGTCGGCATCTTGCAGGGCGTGGCCGCGCGCGCGTTGCAAGGCAATGCATCCAGCGTGCATGCGGCGGAGACTGGGCGACGCGCCAGGCCACTCGCAGAGCAAGCATGGGCCCTGGCGCAATCCCAAGCCAGCATCCGTTGATCCACGCGATTTGACTTTTCGTTCCTCCAGGAGCTTCCATGGACTTCTCGTTTTCTCCCAAAGTACAAGACCTTCGATGCCGCGTGAGTGCATTCATGCAGGAGTACGTCTATCCCGCGGAAGCGCGTCATGCACAAGAGATCGACGCCTTTCGAGCCGCAGGCGACGCTTTCCAAGTGTCACAGACCATGGAAGACCTCAAGAGCAAAGCTAAGACGTCTGGCTTGTGGAATCTGTTCCTGCCAGAGTCCGAACTGGGCGCGGGTCTCAGCAACGTCGAGTATGCGCCGTTGGCAGAGATCATGGGGCGCTCGCCGATCGGCTCGGAGCCTTTCAACTGCTCTGCGCCGGATACCGGAAACATGGAAACCCTAGTGCGTTATGCGACGAGTGAACAACAGGATCAATGGTTGAAGCCCCTTCTCGCAGGCGAAATCCGTTCGGGATTTGCGATGACCGAGCCCGCAGTGGCCTCATCGGACGCAACCAACATTGCAGCGCGTATCCAACGCGACGGTGATGACTACGTGATCAATGGACGCAAATGGTGGACTTCTGGCGCCAATGATCCGCGATGCAAGGTCCTGATCTTCATGGGCAAGACCGCTCCAGAGCACCCCGATCGCCATAAGCAGCAATCGATGATCCTCGTGCCGCTTGATACGCCGGGGGTCAAGGTGTTGCGACACCTGCCTGTCTTCGGCTTTGACAACGCGCCGGAGGGACATGGCGAGATCGAATTCGACAATGTGCGGGTTCCTGCTTCGAACATATTGCTTGGAGAAGGCAGAGGTTTTGAGATCGCACAGGGCCGTCTGGGCCCTGGCCGCATTCATCACTGCATGCGGACGATCGGCCGGGCTGAACGGGCGCTTGAGATGATGTGCCGGCGCTCGCTCGAGCGCACGGCCTTTGGACGCAAGCTGGCTGACCAGGGAGTGACGCGCGAGCGAATCGCTCAATCACGGATCCTGATTGATCAGGCCCGATTGCTCGTGATGCACGCGGCCTGGAAAATGGACCATGCTGGCAACAAGGCTGCGAAGCAGGAAATCGCCATGATCAAGGTGGCTGCACCAGCGATGGCGCTGCAAGTGATTGACTGGGTCATGCAACTGTTTGGCGCCGCCTCCCTGTGCGATGACTTTGGACTTGCCTACGCATACGCGAGCACGCGGACGCTGCGCTTCGCAGACGGTCCTGATGAAGTCCATCGCAACGCCATCGCCAAGCAAGAGTTGGCGCGTTATCAGATGCCTTCTGGCTGATCACCGATGGTGAGCCGGCAAGCCCGGCGGTTGTCTTCTCTTGGGCAGTGGTTCAAGCGAACATAACGCATGCACCTCCAAGGTTAACGATTACGAGGAACCCAAAATCGTGAAGCGAAGACTCTTTAATCCCGTCGTGGAACAGATGTCACGCGCAGAGCTGGACGCCTTGCGCTGGCGGCGCGTGCGTGCCACCTTGCAACGCACGTACGCAACCAGTCCTTTCTATCGACGACGTCTGCAAGCTGCGGGTGTCACGCCCGACGATATTCAATCTCCCGAGGATTTCCGCCGCCGTGTTCCGACGGTAAGCAAGCAGGACGTCCTCACGGATCAGCGCGAGCATCCGCCGATAGGCTCCGCGATCGCAGTTCCACAAGAATTGATCGAGTACTGCTTCTTGACCAGCGGAACCTCAGGGAAAGGACAGGAAGTTCACGCCTTTACCGCCGCAGACGTCACGGAGTCGCTCACCAGTTGGGCTTCTTGTCTGCACTGGTCGGGCGTAGTGCCTGGCGATACGGCGTACCACATGGTTCCTGTCGGCGTCACGGCGGGACCTGTGACCTTGCTCGCTGGTTTCCACCATTACGGCTTGCGCACCTTCGCTGTGGGCCATATGGACGGCGAAGCACGCCTGGCGATGATGCAGCGGTTTCCGCCGCATTTTTTCTCCACTGGACCGGTGTACCTAAGGCGGTTGACGACGATCTGTCGAGAAATAGGAATCGATCCGAGACGGAATTTTCCGGATTTGAAGGCCATCAAGCTCGGCAGCTTTGGCTTTGATGTGCCGTGGGCGCAAGAGATGGAAGATTTTTGGGGAGCGAAACTAATCGACTCCTACGCCTCCACGCAGTCGGGTGGAGGCATTGCAAGCACTTGTGAGCACGGCACCTATCTCGCGGACGGCCAACGCGGCATGATGCATTTCCCGGAGCACAAGGTATGGGCCGAGGTATTGAATCCCGAGACTGGTGAGCCAGCGCGCGAGGATGAGGAAGGCGAAGTCATCTTGACTTCTTTCGGCCGCGAGGCAATGCCGATCTTGCGCTTCCGGACAGGAGACAAGGTGGTGTTCAAGTCACATCGCCAGTGCCAATGTGGCCGCCCCTTCGATGGCATCGAGGCGGGCACGGTCTCTCGTTACGATTCGATGCTGAAAATCCGTGGCATGAATCTTTGGCCAGAAGCCGTCGACGCGATCGTCTTGGCGCACCCGGAGGTCGATGAATACAACGGTCGTCTGGGCGTAGCCGACAACGGCCGTGAAGTTGCGCGGGTCATGATTGAATTCAAGGCAGGCGTGACTGCTGATGCGACGCATCGCGCTCAGGTTCTGGACGAGCTAAAGGCGCAGATCAAAGACCGTACCGGAGTCGCCATGGAAATTCGAGAAGCCCGGAATGGCGAGATCGAACGGTTCTCATACAAGGAAAAAGATGGAAAGATCAGCGCCTGCAGCAACTCTAGAGACTGCAAATGAGATTGACACCGTGGCTCTGCTTGAGCGCCTGCGTGCCTGTCAGTTCCAGGTCGCATCGATCGGCTATCCCAAGCGTGATGACCTGGTGGGCCGGGAACTTGAATTAATTGATCGTGCACTGCGCCGCCTGCTCAGAGAACTCGGTGATCGGGACAGCGTCGACGCCTGATGTTTCTCGGCGCGAGCGGCGGGGAGATCGTCAGAAAGATTGATTGCATGGCGAGCCAGCTCACGCGAGTGGCTGGCCCCGCTGATGCAGACGACTGTTGCTTCAGTATGAGGGAGTCGCATGAAAACCCGTATGACCGAACTGCTCGGCGTTCGTTACCCCATCATTCAGGGTGGGCTGCAGGGCTTGGGTCGCGCGGATCTCGCGGCAGCAGTATCCGATGCGGGCGGTCTTGGCCTTATCACGGCAGGGTGCTTCGATACCTGCGCTGAACTCGAGGCCGAAATCTTGCATGCGCGCACGCTCACTGACAAACCGGTTGGCGTCAACATTTCCATTGGTACGCGACGCACGATGAGTGATTTTCTCGATTGCATCTGCGACCTTGGTGTAGGCATCATCTTCACATCAGGCCACAACCCGGAATCGTTCGTCGATCGCATTAAACGCTTCGGCATGAAGTGGGTCCATGTGGTTCCAGCGGTCCGATTTGCCCACAAGGCACAGGATCTGGGCGCCGATGCAGTGGTTGTGGTCGGATTTGAAGCTGGCGGACACCCGGGGATGGACGACGTGGCGTTGTCGGTGCTGGTTCGGAAAGCTTCGGTTGAGCTATCCATCCCAGTGATAGCCGCGGGTGGCATCAGCGACGGACGCAGCATGATAGCTGCGCTCGCTTGGGGAGCCGAAGGTGTGCAGCTTGGCACGCGATTCGTGCTGACCCGTGAGTCCGCTCTTCATCCGATCATGAAGGAATGCCTCCAGCAAGCTACGGAGCACGACACCATCATGATCGAGCGATCGCTTCGCAAGTCCCGACGCGTTTTGCGGACAACGCAAGCCGAAGCGGTGATCGCGCTGGAACGCGATGGAGCGACCTTTGAGCAGTTGAAGCACATCATCGGCGGCGAGGCATATCTGGAGTGAGCGTCCAGCCGTCCCATCTTGCGCCGCGTTGTTGAGCTCCTGAGGATGGTGTCCACCTAATTTTGGTGGACACCCATGAATCCCAATCGCTCCAAACGCCGCGTTCACACCTCCGAGTTCAAGGCGCAAGTCCTTGATGAGTGCCGGCAGCCTGATGCCTCGGTAGCTGCCGTGGCCACTGGCCACGGCCTGAACCCCAACGTCGTGCGCAAATGGCTGGCCGGACAGAACCTCAAGCGCATGGCTGCAGAGGTGCCAGCGCCTACGCAGCGCGTGGCGCCCCTGCAGTTCGTACCGGTCGAGTTGACCAAGTCCGAACACCGCCTCGCCAACCTTCCGCCATCGCCGCCCGACATCCGCATCGAACTCGAACGCGGCGGATTGCGGCTGAAGTTGCAGTGCGCAGCAAGTGCGGCGCCGCAGTACGCGGCCCTGCTGCGCGCGCTGGCCGGCACGATGGCTGTCGTCTGAGGACTACTCTGGTGATCCGCATCGACACTCTATGGCTGTGCACCCAGCCGCAAGACATGCGCGCCGGTGCCGACCGCCTACTCAATGTCGTCATCAACACCATCGGCCAGGCGCAAGCCCACCACGGCTATCTCTTTGCCAACGCGCGGGCCACGCGCATTAAGCTGCTGGTGCACGACGGCTTCGGCGTGTGGTGCGCCACGCGCCGCTTGCACGCCGGGCGCTTCGTCTGGATCGAGCGCGATTCAGTTGGCTCCGCGATGCCAGCGCTGCAACTCACGGCCCAGCAGTTCGGCGCTCTGGCGCTGGGCCTACCCTGGCAGCGCCTGGGCGAACTCAGCGTCATCAGCCGCTGCTAAAGCGGGCATGGGCCGCCGTGGCCAGCGCGTTGACATCGTATCTGCCGATGCACAGCACCCCCTGACTCGTGCAGCATGCCGGGCATGCTCGGCGACACCGCAACGGACTGCATCGACATGGTGCACCTGCCAGCGCAGGCGGCCGCCTTGATCACGCGGCTGCAGCAGCAGGTGCAGGCCCAGGCGCGTGAGATCGCCTGGGCGCGCGCCAAGCTGGAGAAGGTCAACTTCGAACTCGCGCGCCTGAAGCGCTGGAAGTTCGGCGCCAGGACCGAAGCCATGACGGCCCAGCAGCGCGCCCTGTTCCAGGAGGCGCTGGCAGAAGACGAGGCCAGCCTGCAGGCGCAACTGGCTGCGTTGCAACGCGACCTTCCCCAGGCGCCCAAAGTCCCGAAGGCACCACCACGTCGTCCACGCCGCCAGGCACTTCCGGAGCACCTGGAGCGCGTGGAGCATCGCCACGAACCTGCGGACACCACCTGCCCAAGCCCAGAGTGCGGCCGGCCCATGCAGCGCATCGGTGAGGACGTCAGCGAGCGGCTGGACATCATCCCGGCCAGGTTCTTCGTGCACCGCCACATCTACGGCAAATGGGCGTGCTGCTGCTGCCAGCAAATCCGCCAGGAGCCGGCCGAGCCGGATGTGGTCGCTGGCGGCATCCCCGCCAGCGGACTGGTGGCGCATACGCTGATCAGCCGCTTCGTGGACCACCTGCCGTACTACCGGCAAGAGCCCATCAATGCCCGCTCGGGCGCGCATACGCCGCGCTCCACATTGGCTACCTGGGCTGGCGCTGGCGGCGCCGCCCTGCAGCCGCTGTACGAGGCGCAACGGCGTTTCATCCTGGGCTGCCGCGTGCTGCACGCCGATGAGACACCGGTGCCGCTACTGGAGCCCGGCTCGGGCAAGACCAAGAAGGCCTACATCTGGGCCTGGGCGCGCAGCCACCACGATCCGCATCCTGGCGTGGTCTACGAGTTCTGCCCGGGTCGGGGATCGCAGTACCCGGTCGCCTTCCTTGGCGGCAAGGGGCCGCCATACCCCGAGCCGGCCTGGAATGGCACCTTGATCACCGACCAGTACGCCGGCTACAACGCTGTGCTGGATGCCAGGCTCTACCCGCAGCGCAGGTCGGCGGCGTGCGCCGCGCATGCCAGAAGGCGCTTCGAGGAGCTCAGCCGCGGGGGCAGCAGGGCCAGTGGCGTGGCCGCCGAGGCGCTGCAGCGCTGGGCGCGGCTCTACCAGGCTGAGGCGGCCTTCGCCGGCATGGAGGAAGGCGTCCGCAAGCAGGCCCGGCAGCAACTGAGCCGGCCGCTGTGGGACGAATTCGAGGTCTGGCCTCAAGCTGCAGCGCGCGCAGGTGCTGGATGGCAGCAAGATCGCCGAGGCGATTGACTACAGCGTCAACGCGTGGAAGGCGCTGACGCTGCACCTGGATGACGGCGCAGTCGCCATCGACAACAACCTGATCGAGCGGCAGATCAAGCCGTGGAAGCTCGGCGCCAAGAACTGGCTGTTCGTGGGCAGCGAGTTGGCCGGGCAGCGCGGGCGGTGGTGATGAGTCTGGTGCAGTCGGCCAAGCTCAATGGCCTGGATCCTGGGCCTACCTGCGTGACGTGCTCGCGCGCATCCACGCGCACCCGAATCATCGACTTGAAGAGTTGCTGCCGCATCGCTGGCGGCCAGGCTGACGATGGGCGTGATCACGCAGGCGGTGATGGTGCAGGCGGCCATCGACATCAATGGCATGGATCACGCTCAAAAGGTACGCCTGGCCGACGAGATCGCCGCGCAGCGGCCCAATCTGCTGGCCTCGATCCTGGTGCTGCCGCGCATGGGGGTTGACCTCGAAGAACTGGAGGTGCCGCTGCACATCCTGCTGGTGACGTTCCAGGCGATGAAGCGCAGCGGCCATGTGTGGCCGATCGTCTCGGAGGATGTGCAGGACAGATGCATGCAGCGGCTGACGGCTCGGGCGCGCTTCAACGAGGGGTTGCCGGGCGATCTGGCCAAACAGATGGTTCAGCAGTTCTGCGACGAGCATCCCGAGCGCTACTTGCTGGCATTCGTCTATGGATACCTCGGCAAGCACGACCTGCTGCGTGCACGAACGGACCCCGAGAAGTACCTGCTGATGGCTGCGCTCAACCTCGCAGAGTGCATCGCCGACGTGGGAGCCAAAACCTCGGCGTGACGATCACGGCAGTGGGTACGCGTCAAGATGGATTGACTGGACGCTCACTATCTGGAGACGATTCTTGCTGGTCGTCAAGATCGCGGCGTGCTTTCGACGGGGCAATGCATTGGCCTTTTGAATGACATCCCGAGCGCAAGGGATGTTGTGCGTCAGATGGTGGCCGAGGCGACGTCCGTACTGGAGCGGATGAACCGGGTCTTTGGCGCCTGTCATTAATTTTGTGTGCGAGGCATACCATGACCCACAGGAGCATGTATGCCAAGCCAGAAGAAGCCGTCGGCGCAGTTGCCGACCATCCCCGCTGGCTGATCGATCAGTTCGTCACCAGCCCCATGAGCGCCGAGGCTGTGCAATCGGCTTCCATGGCGTTCAAGAGTAAGCGCTCTTTTAACCACGCCCTTGTGCTCGCATGGGCGTGGCGTTGCACCACGGCGATGTCGATGCCTTCGAGCAGCCAGTGCAACTGTTCGGCCGTCAGTGTAGAAACTGCGTCGGCCGAGGGCCAGATGAACCTGTCCTTCTCCAGGCGCTTGAGCAGCAGCCAGAAGCCGTTGCGCTCCCAGCCGAGAATCTCTGTCTCGAAGACCTGGAAACGCAGCGCTGCCAGCAGATGCGCACAGGCGCTCTTGGCTGTCTCATCGGGCAGCATCAGGCTGAAGCCCACGCGCGAATGATCATCAATGGCCACATGCAGCGCCTGCCAGCCGGCCCTGGGCGTGTAGCGGGTACGGTCGCCCGTCACGCGGTGTCCGGGCTGCTCGAAGCGCGCCAGCTTCTTGGTATCCAGGTGCAGCAGTTCACCGGCTGCCTTGCGCTCATAGCGCCGAACGGGAGCAGTTTCCTGCAACGGCGGCAGGCGGGCCACGCCAGCGGCCTGGCAGGCACGGGCCACAGAGCTGATGGACAGCCCCGCGCGCTCGGCGATCTGGGCATAGGTCAGCCGCTGGGTGCGACGCAGAGCGATGGCGCGTTCCATCTTGTGGGCGTCGCTGCGTCGGGGACTATTTGCTGGGCGCGAGCTTCTATCGAGCAGGCCGATGGCGCCTTCGCTGGCATGGCGGCGCTGCCATTTGCGCGCCGTGCGTACGCTGATACCGGCCGCCTCGGCTGCCGGCATCAAACCCACGCGGGCGATCTCCTTGATCAAATGGGCTCGCCCTTTGGGCGTCAATGAGGCATTCTTATGGGTGTTCATCCGGGGAGTGCTGAAGTGTTGATGGTTTGGCTTGAGAACCTCCATCTTGCTTCACCTCGGGTGAACAACCTATTGGGAAACAACACCTAGGACTCACCTGTTGGTATCGAGCTTGCTGGTGCTGCTGCGCTACCAACAGAAGTACCAGCAAAAAGTTGGTGTGCCATGCTACCAACCGGGACGACCATAGACAACAAAAAACCCGCGATGCTAGGCAGCATCCGGGTTTTGAGAGGTAGTGAGACTACCTGGCTTTATTAGATGGTTGCGCGAGGAGGATTTGAACCTCCGACCTTTGGGTTATGAGCCCAACGAGCTACCAGACTGCTCCATCGCGCGGTAAGCTTGAAATTATAACCGATTATTCACCCGCCTGCTCGCCGTCCGCTTCCGGGCGATCGACCAGCTCGACGAAGGCCATGGGCGCGTTGTCGCCGACGCGGAAACCCATCTTCAGGATGCGCGTGTAGCCGCCCGGGCGGGCGTTGTAGCGCGGACCCAGCTCGGTGAACAATTTTTTCACGCTGTCATCGGAGCGCAGGCGGGCGAAGGCCAGACGGCGATTCGCCACGCTGTCCTGCTTGGCCAGGGTGATCATGGGCTCGACCACGCGGCGCAGTTCCTTGGCCTTGGGGACGGTGGTCTTGATGGCCTCGTGCTCGATCAGCGAGTTCATCATGTTGCGCAGCATCGCCAGACGGTGCGCGCTGGTGCGGTTGAGTTTGCGAAGGCCGTTGCCGTGACGCATGGTGCTTTTCCTTTCAGGTTTCCTTATTAACAGGACCGCCGGATCAGGTACGGCCCTTGCACTTGCCGCCCAGGCTTTCGCCTGGCGCGGCCACTCTCAATGACGCGCCGAAGGTCAGCGCTTGTCCAAACCCGAAGGCGGCCAGTTCTCCAGCCTCATGCCCAGGGTCAGGCCACGCGAGGCCAGCACTTCCTTGATTTCGTTGAGCGACTTGCGGCCCAGGTTGGGCGTCTTCAGCAGCTCGTTCTCGGTGCGCTGGATCAGGTCACCGATGTAGTAGATGTTCTCGGCCTTCAGGCAGTTGGCCGAGCGCACGGTGAGCTCCAGCTCGTCGACCGGACGCAACAGAATCGGGTCGAAGCTGGCGACGCCGCCGCGCTGCGCCGGTTCGCTGAAGGCGGCCAGTTCGCTGCCTTCCAGCTGCGCGAACACCGCCAGCTGCTCAACCAGGATCTTGGCCGAGGCGCGCACCGCGTCTTCGGCGGTGATGGTGCCGTTGGTCTCGATCTCCATCACCAGCTTGTCGAGGTCGGTGCGCTGCTCGACCCGGGCGTTCTCGACCGCGTAGCTGACGCGCTTGATGGGCGAGAAGGAGGCGTCCAGCACGATGCGGCCGATCGACTTGGTCGGCTCGTCGGCGTAGCGGCGCAGCGTGCCGGGCACGTAGCCTCGGCCCTTCTCGACCTTGATCTGCATGTCCAGCTTGCCGCCCTGCGACAGGTTGGCAATGACGTGCTCGGGGTTGATCACCTCGACGTCGTGCGGGGTCTGGATGTCGGCCGCGGTCACCACGCCCTCGCCGTCCTTGCGCAGGCTCAGCGTGACTTCGTCGCGGTTGTGCAGCTTGAACACCACGCCCTTCAGGTTGAGCAGGATGTTGACCACGTCTTCCTGCACGCCGTCGATGGACGAGTATTCGTGCAGCACGCCGGCGATCGTCACCTCGGTGGGCGCGTAGCCGATCATCGAGGACAGCAGCACGCGCCGCAGCGCGTTGCCCAGGGTATGGCCGTAGCCGCGCTCGAACGGCTCGAGTGTGACCTCGGCCTTGTTGTCGGCGAGCGGCTCGACCTTGATCGCTTTGGGTTTCAGCAGTTGAGTTTGCATTTTTCCTAGACTTCCTCTCAATACCCCCGGCTCGTTACACCGGTAAGGCTGGTGAAGCGCCAAACCCGCCGAGGCGGCGGGTCGGATGAATGGGCGCGCTGAAGATCAAGAATCAGCGCGAATACAGTTCGACAATCAGGGATTCGTTGATGTCGGCGCCGAATTCGTCGCGGTCCGGCACCTTCTTGAAGGTGCCCTCGGCCTTGTCGGCATTGACCTCGACCCAGGCCGGAAAGCCCACCTGGCCCGCCAGTTGCAGGGCTTCCAGCACGCGCGTCTGCTTCTTCGACTTCTCGCGCACGGCCACCACGTCGCCGGTCTTGACCAGGTACGAGGGGATGTTGACCTGCGCACCATTGACGGTGACGCTCTTGTGCGACACCAGCTGACGCGCCTCGGCGCGGGTGGAGCCGAAGCCCATGCGGTAAACCACGTTGTCCAGGCGCGACTCGAGCAGGAACAGCAGGTTGGCGCCGGTGTTGCCACGGCGGCGCTCGGCTTCGGCAAAGTAGCGGCGGAACTGCTTTTCCAGCACGCCGTACATGCGCTTGACCTTCTGCTTCTCGCGCAGCTGCAGGCCGTAGTCGGAGGTGCGCTGGCCCGAGGTGCGGCCATGCTGGCCGGGCTTGGTGTCGAACTTGGCTTTGTCGCTGATGGAGCGGCGCGCGCTCTTCAGGAACAGGTCGGTGCCTTCACGGCGGGAGAGTTTGGCCTTGGGGCCGAGATAGCGTGCCACTTATCTTTCCTTGGGTTGGTCTGCCCCGGCCGCTTGCCGGGGGAGCCGTCTATCGCGTGCGATGACGGCGGTGGGCTTAAAAAAAAGCAGAAGTTCACGGCGCGCGCAGCTGCGCCGTGTTGAATCCGCCGTCAAATCCTGCGGCGCTTCTGCGGACGGCAGCCGTTGTGCGGCACCGGCGTCACGTCGGAAATCGAGGTGATGCGGATGCCCAGCGCCGCCAGCGCGCGCACCGAGGACTCGCGGCCGGGGCCGGGGCCCTTGATCTCGACGTCGACGTTCTTGATGCCCTGCTCCATCGCCGCACGGCCGGCCGATTCCGAGGCCACCTGGGCCGCGAACGGGGTCGACTTGCGCGAGCCCTTGAAGCCCTGGCCGCCCGACGAGGCCCAGGACAGCGCGTTGCCCTGACGGTCGGTGATGGTGATGATGGTGTTGTTGAACGACGCGTGCACGTGCGCGATGCCGTCCGAGATGTTCTTGCGGACTTTCTTGCGCACGCGCTGGGCGGCGTTGCTGGCGGGTGCTTTGGCCATGTCTTAGCGTTCCTTGATTATTTCTTCAGCGCTTGTGCGGCCCGACGCGGGCCTTTGCGGGTGCGCGCGTTGGTGCGGGTGCGCTGGCCGCGCATCGGCAAGCCGCGACGGTGGCGGAAGCCCCGGTAGCAGCCGATGTCCATCAGGCGCTTGATGTTCATCGTGGTCTCGCGGCGCAGGTCGCCCTCGATGATCAGCGTGCCGATGGCGTCGCGGATCTTTTCCTGGTCGGCGTCGGTCAGATCCTTGATCTTCTTCGTGTACGGGATGCCGCACACCTCGCAGATCTTGCGCGCGCGCGAACGGCCAATGCCATAGATCGCCGTCAGGCCGATTTCGGCGTGCTTGTGCGGCGGAATGTTGATACCAGCAATACGTGCCATGGTTCTATCCTCTTGAACTGTCTAGCGGGCGCGCGCCCATCAGCCCTGACGCTGCTTGTGGCGCGGGTCGGTGCAGATCACGCGCACCACACCCTTGCGGCGGATGATCTTGCAGTTGCGGCAGATCTTCTTGACCGAAGCTGAAACTCTCATCTCACTCTCCTAAAACTCTCTCGTTACGTCCGCGCCTGCGAGGCTTGCCTCACTTGGCGCGGAACACAATGCGTGCCCTCGACAGGTCGTACGGCGTCATCTCCACCGTGACCTTGTCGCCCGGCAGAATGCGGATGTAGTGCATGCGCATCTTGCCGGAGATGTGGCCTAAGACCACGTGCCCGTTTTCCAGCTTGACCCGGAACGTGGCGTTGGGCAGGTTCTCCAGAACCTCGCCCTGCATCTGAATCACATCGTCCTTGGACATGATGAGCCGACTTCAGAGGGTCGTCTTGAAATTGGCTTTCTTCAAGAGCGACTCGTACTGCTGGCTCATCATGTAGTTCTGCACCTGGGACATGAAGTCCATCGTGACCACCACCAGGATCAGCAGCGAAGTGCCGCCGAAATAGAAGGGTACGTTGTAGCGCAGGATCAGGAACTCGGGCAGCAGACACACCGCCGTGATGTAGATCGCACCGATCAGCGTCAGGCGCAGCAAGATCTTGTCGATGTAGCGCGCCGTCTGGTCGCCCGGACGAATGCCCGGAATGAAGGCGCCGCTTTTCTTCAGGTTGTCCGCCGTCTCGCGGCTGTTGAACACCAGCCCGGTATAGAAAAAGCAGAAGAAGATGATCGCGGCCGCGTACAGCATGACATAGATCGGCTGCCCCGGCGACAGCGTCGCCGCCAGGTCCTTGAGCCAGCGCATCGAATCGCCGGTGCTGAACCAGCCCACCGCCGTGGCCGGCAACAGGATGATCGACGAGGCAAAGATGGGCGGGATCACGCCGGCCATGTTCAATTTCAGCGGCAGGTGCGAGGACTGGCCCCCATACACCTTGTTGCCCACCTGGCGCCGCGCGTAGTTGACCAGAATCTTGCGCTGGCCGCTTTCGACGAACACCACGAAATAGGTCACCAGGCACACCAGCACCACGATGAACAGCGCGACGACGATGCTCATGGCACCGGTGCGCACCAGCTCCAGCAGGCCACCCACGGCGCTCGGTAGACCCGAGGCGATGCCAGCGAAGATCAACAGCGAGATGCCGTTGCCCAGGCCGCGCTCGGTGATCTGCTCGCCCAGCCACATCAGGAACATGCTGCCGGTGGTCAGGCTGATCACCGCCGTCATACGGAAACCCCAGCCCGGGTTGATCACCAGGCCTTGCGAGGCCTCCAGCGCCACGGCGATGCCAAACGACTGGAACAGGCACAGACCCAGGGTGCCGTAGCGCGTGTACTGCGTGATCTTGCGCTGCCCGGCCTGGCCTTCCTTCTTCAAGGACTCCAGCGTGGGCACCACGTAGACCATCAGCTGCATGATGATCGACGCCGAGATGTACGGCATGATGCCCAGCGCGAACACCGTGAAGCGCGACAGCGCGCCACCCGAGAACATGTTGAACAGGTTCAGGATGCCGCCCTGCTGGCCTTCGAACAGCTGGCGCAACTGATCCGGGTTGATGCCCGGCACCGGAATGTGCGCGCCGACGCGGAACACAACCAGCGCGAGCAGCAGGAACACCAGACGGCGACGCAGGTCGCCGTACTTGCCGGTCTTCGCGATTTGCGTGGTGCTGGTGGCCACTACCGAACTACCTCAGGACAATGTGCGTGCAGCACCGATCAGGCCAGCGAACCGCCGGCCGCCTCGATGGCGGCCTTGGCACCCGCGGTCGCGCCGATGCCGGTCAGCTTGACCGCCTTGGTCAGCTCGCCCGTCTTGATGACCTTGACCACCTTGGCCAGCTCGCGCACCAGACCGGCCTGCTTCAGTGCCAGCATGTCGACCTCGGCCGCGCCCAGGCGCTCCAGGTCGGCCAGCGTGATCTCGGCATTGAACTTGAGCGAGGCCGACTTGAAGCCGCGCTTGGGCAGGCGACGCTGCAGCGGCATCTGGCCGCCCTCGAAACCCACCTTGTGATAGCCACCGGCGCGCGACTTCTGGCCCTTGTGGCCACGGCCGGCGGTCTTGCCGAAGCCGGAGCCGATACCGCGACCGACGCGGCGCCGCGCGCGCTTGGCGCCCTCGGCCGGCTTGATGCTGTTGAGTTGCATGACTCGATTCCTCAGACGATCTTGACCAGGTAGTCGACCTTGTTGATCATGCCGCGCACCGCAGGCGTGTCCTGCAGTTCGCGCACGCTGTTCAGCTTGCGCAGGCCGAGGCCGCGCACGGTGTCGCGGTGCGACTGCTTGCAGCCGATGGTGCTGCGAACCAGCTGGACCTTGACGGTTTTCTGCTCAGTTGCCATGTCTGGACTCCGGGTATCAGGCGGTGAAGATGTCTTCGACCGACTTGCCGCGCTTGGCCGCCACTTCGGCCGCCGTGGTGCTGTTGCGCAAGGCGTCGAGCGTGGCGCGCACCATGTTGTAGGGATTCGACGTGCCGTGGCTCTTGGCCACGATGTCGGTGATGCCAAGCACCTCGAACACCGCGCGCATCGGACCACCGGCGATGATGCCGGTACCGCGCGGCGCCGGCGCCATCATCACCTTGGCGGCGCCATGGTGGCCGGTCACGTCGTGGTGAATGGTGCCATCCTTCAGGGACACCTTGAGCATGTTGCGACGGGCTTCCTCCATCGCCTTCTGCACGGCGGCGGGCACTTCCTTGGACTTGCCCTTGCCCATACCGACGCGGCCATCGCCGTCGCCGACCACGGTGAGCGCGGCGAAGCCGAGGATACGGCCGCCCTTGACCACCTTGGTCACGCGGTTGACCGCGATCATCTTCTCGCGCAGGCCGTCCTCGGGACCGTCGCCTTGCGTTCTAGCGTGAAACTTTGCCATGTATTTGTCCTACCGATCAGAACTGCAGGCCGGCCTCACGGGCGGCGTCGGCCAGGGCCTTGACGCGACCATGGTAGGCAAAGCCCGCGC